>NZ_JBNNWQ010000013.1:0-242960 GCF_050281145.1 Paraburkholderia sp. NPDC080076
CGTCTTGAAGCACGCATCCACGACGGGCGCAAGGTGTGGAAGCTCACGGATATGGACCTGAAATCCTATAGCCGGTGGTATGACTACTCGCGTGCGCGCGATGCAATGTTCGAGGCCTCGGACACCGAGATCGCTCCGTGGTACGTGGCGAATTCGAATGACAAACGTCGCGCGCGGCTCAACGTCATCAGCGATGTGCTTCACCGGATTCCCTACACGGCGATGCCCCGCAGGAAAGTGACGCTTCCCAAGCGGCAAAAAGCCGAAGGCTATGAGGAACCGCACTATCCGTTCAAGTACATCGCTGAGCGATTCTGACCTCGGGAGCTCACTGTAGACGAAGGCCATCGTTGCCATGAAACAGGAACAGCCGTCCCGCCGGGAAAAGCGAAATGGCCCTCAACTACGGCGGTCGACCGGCAGCGTCCGCCTGCCCTTCCCGGAATGGATTGCCGACTACAGGGCAGCGTGGCTGAGGCCCGACATCATTGCCGGCCTGACGCTAGCCGCGGTGGTGATCCCGAAGGCACTGGCGTATGCGACCATTGCCGGCCTTCCTGTTCAGGTCGGGCTATACACCGCCTTCGTTCCCATGTTGATCTACGCTTTGCTGGGATCTTCGCGTGTCCTCAGCGTGAGTACGACGACCACGATCGCAATCCTGGTCGCGGCGGCATTCGGCAGTGTGGCGTCCGCGAATGATCCGGCCAGCCTGCTGACGGCTTCGGCGACGCTGACATGCCTGGTTGGGGCGATTCTTATCGTAGCGAGACTGCTGCGGTTGGGCTTCATCGCGAATTTTATTTCCGAACCGGTGCTCATCGGCTTCAAGGCCGGCATCGGAATTGTCATCGTCGTGGACCAGGTGCCGAAGCTACTCGGCATCCATTTTCAGAAAGGCGCGCTGTTTCACAACCTGCTCGCCATCGTTCATGAGATCCCGCAAACGTCCTGGGCAACAGTGGCCGTCGGCGCGGGCATGATCGTTCTGCTGGTCGCCATGGAGCGCTTCCTCCCCCGTGCGCCCGCACCCCTGGTCGCGGTGGCGGCCGGCATTGCCGCCGTGAAACTGTTCGCCTTGCCGGCGTATGGTGTGGCGACGGTCGGCCACGTCCCCACGGGACTGCCTCCCTTTACGCCGCCGGATCTGCAAATGGTGACGATGCTTTGGCCCCCTGCGCTGGGCATAGCACTCATGAGCTTTACCGAATCCATCGCGGCAGGACGGGCGTTTGCGCAAAGCGGCGAGCCGACTCCACAGCCGAACAGGGAATTGCTGTCGACGGGACTGGCAAACCTAGGCGGCGCTTTCTTCGGCGCCATGGCCGCTGGCGGCGGGACGACGCAGACCGCGGTGAACCGGCTCTCGGGTGGGCGATCCCAACTTTCCGGACTGGTCGCCTCGCTAGCCGCGCTCGGCACAATGCTCGTTCTGGCACCGCTCATCGGGTTGATGCCGGAGGCGACACTGGCAGCAGTGGTCATCGTCTATTCGATCGGACTGATCAAGCCGGCCGAATTCCGGGAGATCCTCAAGGTACGTCGCACGGAGTTCATCTGGGCGCTGGTCGCGCTGGTCGGCGTGGCCGTGGTCGGCACGCTCGAAGGGATTGTCGTCGCGATCATCGTGTCGCTGGCCGCGCTCGCTCATCAGATGTCGGACCCGCCGGTTTATGTGCTGGGCAGGAAGCCCGGCACGAACGTCTTCCGTCCGCGCTCGACCGACAACCCCGCCGACGAGACCTTCCCCGGCCTACTGATGCTGAGGCTGCAGGGACGCATTTTTTTTGCCAATGCCATGCGCGTCGGAGAGAAGCTGAGGCTGCTCATTGCCGAGCCCAGACCGAAAGTGTTGGTGCTCGATCTCTCTGCTGTATTCGACTTCGAATACACGGCATTGAAGATGCTAACCGATGCGGAAAGGAAAATTCGTGAGGAGCAGGGAGTCGTGCTCTGGCTCGTCGGTCTCAATCCCGACGTGCTCGCGATGGTGCGGCGCTGTCCGCTGGGAGAGACGCTCGGGAACGACAGAATGTTTTTCAATATGGACATGGCGGTTGCCAGGTATCAAACCGACCAGGCTCACGATTAACACCACCCATCCAAATCGGCAAAGCGACACGTTAGATTGACCGCACGTCGCGTGCTTGGCCCCCTACCCCTGGCCTCGCTCATCGTCCCATACGACGGTCGTAGCTGCGCGAGATGCGCTGAAGCAAAGTCGGGTCGCGTGCGTCACTGGAGTCGAACCGCACCTGTACGCTCCCATCGGCCTGCTGGCGCACGCCGGCCGTCACGATGACGCTGCCGAAATTTCCAACGACGGTGCCGTTCGCCGGATCCTGTACGGTAACGGCCAGTCCTTCGTCGCGCATGGCGCCTGCCGCGGCGGCAAACGAGCGATCGTAACTGGCTGGCGTCATCACCACCGTGCCGGCGGGGACCGCGTAGTAAGGGCATCCCGATAGCGCGACGAGCACGCCGCAGGCAGCCGCGAGTAGAAGAAGGCGCATCAATGTGCCACCTGCGCCCACCCGGGGCCGGGGTCGAATGACTGCATCGCCGCCGCTTTCTTCGCGCTGTCGGGGCCAAGATCACGCTCGTAGACCTGCCCGTCGTGACTGACCATGAAGCTCTTGATGCCGGTATCCCCGTAGCGAACAGGCCAGGCAACGACGGCGAAGCCGCCAAAGAGCTTGCCCTTGGCAACATAGTCGTACGCCCCGCCAGGGGCGTGAGGGCCCTGCGACGTGAGCAGCTTGTAGTGGTAGCCGTAATAGCCTGCCTGCCCGGTGCGCGCGCCCGCCGTCACGAAGGCGGCCCCAAGCGGACTTGGCTTGTCATCGGGGCCGGTTGGCCAGTACAGGCCGTCCTGCTTGCCGGGCGAGCTCGACAGCTTCTTCGCGTAGGCGAGCACGCCACTGCCGTCATGGTCCGTCTCGGCGTATTCGCGCTGCGCATCGTAGACCGCCAGCATTGTCTGGATGACGGCAAGCTCGTTTCGGCCAATGCGGCGCAAGCGCATTTCCTCGACTCCGGCGCGCGTGTCGAAATGCCAGCCTTTGGCCGATTTCACGATGGGGATGGGCAGAGTCCAGCCATCATTGCCCACCAGGATGTCGGCACGTTCGCTGTTCGTCGCCTGAATCGCATGCGACGTGTCCCAGGCCTTCAGAAAGCGGCTTCGGATCTCGGCGCCGACCGGAGGGATGAGTTCCCGAAAGTCGACGCCCAGCAAAGCCCTTAAACTTGCCTCGTCGTTATTGGCAACAGCGTGGCCGAACGCCGTCATCGCCTCTTCCGGCGACTTGAAGTCCGTCTGCGCGTATGCAGCAGGAGGCGCCCCGAAGCAGAGTGCCAGCGCAACCACGACTGAACCGCCGATCGCGGCGAGCCGAGCCGCAGGAAATCGTAGTAATGACTTCATGCTCGTGCCTCCCTAGCGTCTGCCACGTCCGCCACCACCCGAGCGCATCCCGCCCCCGCCGCCCGATCTATTGAAGCCCGAAGACCGCGCGCTGGCCTGGCCCCGGTTGAAGTCTCGCTGTGAGGCGCCACCGCCGCCCACACCCTGGAAGGCACTGTCGCGGCCGGCTCCGGCACTGGCCCGATCGGACACTGCCGCGCGATTGCCGGCACCGGCAGTATTCGCGCCGTCAGCACGATTGCCGAAGCCTCCAGTCGTCCCTCCACCAGCGCGGTCGCCCATGCCGGTGTTGTTCGCGCCACCAGCGCGGTCGCCCACGCCGGCGTTGTTCGCGCCACCAGCGCGGTCGCCTACGCCGGCGTTGTTCGCGCCACCTGCGCGGTTGCCCACGCCGGCGTTGTTCGCGCCACCTGCGCGGTCGCCTACGCCGGCATTGTTCGCGCCGCCCGCGCGGTTGCCGGCGCCGGCCCGGTCGCCTGCGTCACCAGTGCGGCCACGGAAGTCACCGCGCGCGTCGGCGCCGGAGACATTATTGGCGAACTTCTCGCGGGACGCGTTATCACGGTAGGCGACGCCCTGACGATGGCTGGCATCATGCTGCCACTTGCCGCCGCCCTGAACTTTGGTGCGATCAAAATTGCGATCGATATTGGCGGCCTTGTTGACGTTGATATTGACGTCTCCACCACCCCAGTTGCAGTTGCCGAAGATTGCTCCCGCCGCGGCAAGGCCGACGCCCCAGGCAAATCCAGTGGCGAGTGCGGCGCCGGGATAGTAAGCCGGTGACGGTGGCCAGTAGTACGGAGGATAGGTCGGATAGCTCCATGCGCCGTACACAACGGTCGGGTTGTAGGCCGGCACGTAGATCACCTCCGGGTTCGCCGGCTCGATGCGCACGATGGTCTGCGCGGCTTGCCCACCCGCCGGCGCAGGCTCCGAGATCACCTTCTGTTGCTCATTGGACTTCAGGTTGCCCGATTTCTCAGCGCGCGAGCGCAGTCGCTGTACCGCAGCGAGCACGTCGCTTTCCTGCGCGAGGAAGGCGTCGCCCAGTTTCTGGGTCCAGTCGAGCTTGTCGTTCATCGGCTCGAGTACCTGCGGAAACGCGACCAGCGATTTCACGCTGACATCCCAAGGCTGCCCCTCTACCGCCTTCACTGCGGCGTCACCTTTGATGTTCGGATTGGACTTGACCCAGCGCGCGGCATGCACGATCTCCAGTGGATAGGTGGAGGCCATCAGTACCTGAGATAAAAGAGAGTCGGGATAGAGTGCGATTGGTGCAACCAGCGCCTCGATCTCCTCTGGCTTGAAGGTCGGCTGCTGCGGTGGATTCTGGGCGCTCACACCATTCGAACCCATCATCACGACAGCGACAAACCATATGCAGACCACTTGCGACAGTCTTTCACTCCACCGATTCATGGCTACTCCCTCCAACCCACAACCGCGCGAACATCGGTCGTTTGCATCGCCCATGCCTGGCACGGGGTAGTGTTATTTTTCGAAGCTGTGGACTTTTCCCCTTCGATGGATAGATGACGGGTCGCTGAGCGGCAACCGAACTGGTCTATTGATCCACGCCGCTATGGGCCGCAGCAATGGCTTCGTCGCGGACCTTTGCCGCAGCCGCCTTCTGCTCGTTGTAGACTTTTTTCGCTGCGCTGACTTTCCGGTCATACGCTCTGTTGGCTGCGGCAACCTGCTGATGCATCTTCACGATCTCATCCGAATTGCCGCCTGGTGCCGCGTTCGCCGCGGGCCCACTAGCAGTCTGTGCCCAACTCGTCGTGGCAAGCACGCCGGTGCACAGCAGGAACGTTGCAATGATTTTCTTCACGGGAACCTCGAACTGGACGGGTTGCGGGGCGACGGTGGGCCGACCGGCCAAATTCGCTCCGCCAGGTGAAAACCATGACTTCGACCGCCAGCACGACGGACGTCAGTCACCTGTATGGAAACGTAATTCCGAACCGCGTGATCTTTTTGCCTCGCGGGCCTCTCACACTTCATTATCGGACACGGGATTGTTCAGTGACAATGAGCCTTTGGTCCCATACTGGCCCGGCAAAAATGTAAGGATCAGTTGGCTGCCACAGTCCGCAGCGTTGCGCACAGCCCCAGGAAACAGATCCTGCGGGACGGCTCGTACGGCCTGCCAATCCGCAATTCTGCGTTGCAGCGAGACGTCGTCCTTCCTGGTCGATCCGCTTTTTTGATCGCCTCGTCCCACTTCGGAAATGCTGCCGCTTCTCGATGGAAGGGAACTGAAATATTCGATAAACCGTGCGACCAAAGTCTTATTGTCCGTACCCACCTCATGGTTGATCATTTAGGAATCTAAATGGATTCAACGACCATTCGGATGAACGGCATCGCGACCGTTTTTTTCATGGTAGCGAGACGCCTGTGTCATTCAGTTCACAGGCCCGTGTCATTCAAGCGACACCAATCCGGTTAAGTATGGAAAGCCTCGACGATCAGCGTTCCGCAAGCCTTTAGATCGAGTTCGAACGCAATCGTCGGGGTCAACGAGACTGGCGCTGGCCGGCATGCCGTACGTTCGCCTGAAACGCCCTGATCCGCTTGGGATGTCGAGCCGGATTCGTTCACCCGTAGCGGAGGAAAAGCCATGGCCGCGCAAGTTGTGGATGTGACGGAGCAAGTACGTTTGAACGAAGCGCGCGAAGCACAAATCCCGTGGAAAAAGTGGGGGCCTTATCTAAGTGAGAGGCAGTGGGGAACGGTCAGAGAGGACTATAGCGATAACGGCGACGCCTGGAATTACTTCACTCATGACGAGGCGCGCTCACGCGCCTACAAGTGGGGAGAGGACGGACTCGGCGGACTGTGCGACGACCAGCAACGGCTGTGCTTTGCATTGGCGCTATGGAACGAGCGCGACCCGATTCTGAAGGAGCGCCTCTTCGGCCTCACGAATGGCGAGGGCAACCATGGAGAGGACGTCAAGGAGTATTACTTCTACCTCGACAGCACGCCCACCCACTCCTACATGAAGTACCTCTACAAGTACCCGCAGCGGGAGTATCCCTACCGGGACCTGGTCGAGACCAACGGGAAGCGTTCACGGGAAGAGTTTGAGTACGAGTTGCTCGATACCGGTGTCTTCGACGATGACCGGTATTTCGATGTATTCGTCGAATACGCCAAGGCAGATCCTGACGACATCCTTGTCCGGATTTCGGTGCACAACCGCGGGCCGGAGCGCGTACCGTTAAGAGTATTGCCAACGCTATGGTTCCGCAATACCTGGTCCTGGGGAGACGATGACCGCAAGCCGTCGCTGTGTGAAGATGGAGCGGGTACGATTTGCGGAACCCATCATGAACTGGGCCAGTACTGGCTCTATTGCGAGGGTGATCCGGAGTCGTTGTTTACCGAGAACGAGAGTAATGCGCAGCATCTGTGGGGCGAGCCCAACGCATCTCCTTACGTCAAGGATGCTTTTCACAACTACATTATCTCGAAGCAGACCGATGCGGTAAGTCCAGCAAAGACGGGAACGAAGGCCGCCGCTCACTATATCGTCGAGTTGGCTGGTGGGGAAAGCAGGACGATCCGCCTACGGTTGACGGCAACCAGAATGAACGAGCCCTTCGACGGTTTCGACGGGATAGTCGAGAGCCGGATCGCCGACGCCGATGAGTTTTACCAGCGGATTGCACCAAAATCGCTGACAGACGATCAACGCCGAGTGCACCGCCAGGCGCTGGCAGGCATGTTATGGAGCAAGCAGTATTACTACTTCGATCTGGACAAGTGGCTGCGTGAGCACAAGAGCCATCCTTTGCTCGAGACCGCCCGTCGCGATGTGCGCAACACAGACTGGTTCCACATGCTGAACGCCGACGTGATCTCCATGCCGGACAAGTGGGAATATCCTTGGTACGCGGCCTGGGACCTGGCCTTCCACACTATCTCGCTGGCGCTGGTGGATTTCGATTTCGCCAAGGAGCAACTGCTGCTGATGCTGCGAAGCCTGTACTTCCACCCGAGCGGGCAAATTCCGGCTTACGAGTGGAACTTCAGCGACGTGAACCCGCCGGTGCACGCCGCCGCGACACTCTGGCTATACAAATACGAGAAACAGCTGGGCCGGGCTGATCCGCGGTTCCTCGAGCGATCGTTTCAGGGTTTGATGCTCAATTTCAACTGGTGGGTCAATCGCAAGGACCCCAGCGGACGCAACGTCTTCGCCGGCGGCTTTCTCGGTCTCGACAACATCGGTGTCTTCGACCGCAGCGCGCAGCTTCCGACCGGTGGAGTGCTGGAGCAGGCGGACGGCACGGCGTGGATGGCGTTTTATTGCCAGAACATGCTGGAGATGGCCATCATCCTGTCCGAGTACGATCCCATCTACGAAGAGATCGCCTTCAAGTTTGTCCGGCATTTTATGTGGATTGCCTATGCGATGGACCGCCGCGGCGAACATCACGACGAGATGTGGGACGAGGAAGACGGCTTTTTCTATGATCTACTGCGCCTCCCTGACGGCCAGGCGACCCGCTTGAAAGTGAGGTCGATGGTAGGACTGTTGCCGCTGTGCGCGTCGACGGTGTTCGAAGCGGATTCCGCCACTCGCTATCCGAAGCTGATGGAACTGATGGCTCAGTTTCGAACACGTCACCCCGAATTGATTGCCCAGATTGCCCCGACGGAAGCGGGTTTCATCGGCTATAAGGAAAGGCGTCTGTTGTCTATCCTCAATAAAAAGAAACTCGAGCGTGTGCTTGGGTATCTTCTCGACGAGAACGAATTTCTTGGGCCGCACGGCATTCGTTCGCTCTCGCGCTATCACCTGGAGCATCCGTTCGTTCTCAATGTCGGTGGGCAGGAATACAAAGTAAAGTACCTGCCCGCCGAATCGAATACCGGCATGTTCGGAGGCAATTCCAACTGGCGCGGTCCGGTCTGGATGCCGGTCAATATGCTCATCGTTCGGGCGCTGGTGAATCTGTACAGCTTTTACGGCGACGAGTTCAAGGTTCAATGTCCCACGGGTACCGGGCCACAGATGACACTGTTCGAGGTGGCCCAGGAGATTGTTCGGCGGCTCACCGGCACGTTCCTGCGAGATGAGCATGGACAAAGGCCGGTCTATGGCGGATCGGCGAAATTTCAGCACGATCCGCACTGGCGCGACCTGATCCTGTTCTACGAGTACTTCCACGGTGACAACGGCGCGGGCCTTGGCGCCAGCCACCAGACCGGATGGACGGGGCTGGCGGCCCCTCTCTTAGATCTGTTTGGACGCATCGATGCAAAGTCTCTGCTTGAAACAGAACGCGTGCAGCTAATGGCAAGAGTCGTCAAAGAACAGATTGGCGGAGAAGCCGCAAATCAAAGGTGACGGAGCAACCATTTCCGACGTACGCTTCCGGGCGTTGTTTTAGCCAGTACACGTATCTGATTCAGTGCGTTATCTCGCGCATCGTTGCTCAAAAAGGGCGCTGCACGATTGTTGAAAGATTGCTAATCCACCAGGCTCGCGATCCAGACAAAAAAATGCGGCGTCGTCTCAATCCGGAGGCCGACGCCGCTCAAAACATCACACGCTCGCGGGGGTCTAGCCGCACGAGTGAACACAAATTAGCCGGTCAGAAAATTGACCTCAAGATGAAAGAACTACTTTTGTAACTGGCGGCCAGGTAGTTATTACGTCGGACGTAAACGGCGGCCGCATAAAAACGTTGCGCCATCTGCGCTGAAAATCGTATGAATTGAAGCGCCCGCAACTGATAATTTACATACGCAGAGGTTTTGTTACAGTCGACGCGCTGGTCGCAATACGACGACGGCCTTTAATCAATTGGCCACAGGTTCGGGGTTCCCTTCTCTCGTAATCACGATCAGTATCAGGCGCCGGTTTCCATGCAGCGGCGTGCCGCAACGACGCGTTCCAGCGTCACCTGCGCGTTGCCCGCCGAACCGACGCCAAGCGCCTGCGCGGCGGCATACGAAAGATCGATGATCCGTCCGCGCACGAACGGGCCGCGATCGTTGATGCGAACGATCACCGAGCGCGCGCCGCCGAGCGCCGTCACTCGCACGCAGGCGCCCAACGGCAGAGTGCGATGCGCCGCGGTGAGCGCGTGCATGTCGTAGCGCTCGCCACTCGCGGTGCGGCGTCCGTGGAACCGCTTGCCGTACCACGTTGCTATGCCCGTTTGCCGGAAAGTCTTGCCGCACGCGCAGACGGGCGTGGTCGATGCAGCATCGTCGTTCGCCAAAGGACCAGGTGACGATTCCTCGCTCCCAGTGTCCGATGCGCGCGATGTGTCGATGTCGCCGGTTCGTGCCGCATGTGGTTTTGTTGCACGTTGACCGTTGCGTGCGGCGGCAGCGCCGCCACTGAGCGATTCGCGACCGACGCCGGGCTGCGCACATCCGGCAAGCATGAGCAACGCGCCGAGCAGCAAGACTGTCGACGCGCGCCGGCCCGTGCCAAAGCAATGTAGATAGAAATTCATAAGCATCACGTCGCGCGGCGCACTGCATGCGGCAGGCTCCGCGTCGCGCTCGAGGTCAAGGTCAAGGTCAGATGAGCGGCGAGGCCGCGAACGCGCCGCGTTACTGGCGTTTCGGGAGATACTTGAGCGGATCGACCGGTTTGCCGTCCGCGCGCACTTCGAAGCGCAGCGATGCCTGGCCTTTGTCGTCCGCGCCCATTTCTGCGATCGCCTCGCCTGCCTTGACGTCCGTGCCTTCCTTGACGAGCAACGCGCGGTTGTTGCCGTATGCGGTCAACACATGCGCGTCGTGCTTGATGATGATCAGCTTGCCGTACGCCGCGATCCGGCCTCCCGCATAAACCACGCGGCCGCCCGATGCCGCCCGCACCGGTTCGCCGACGCGCCCGCGCATCACGATCCCCTTCGTCTTGCCCGACACGAACGGCGCGGTCACGGGGCCACTCACCGGCCACGCGAGTCGTGCCTTTGTGGACGTAGCCTCGCTCGGGCTATCCGCGAAGAGCGCGCGCGCTTGCGCAAGTGAGTTCGATGGCGCGCTGGCTGCGGGCGAGGCACCGGCACCCAGCGGCGGCGCGACGCGCAGCACCTGGCCGACACGCAGGCCGTCAGCGGGCGACAAGCGGTTCCACTGCGCGAGCGCTGAAGCCTCGCGACCGAACGCCTTGGAAACGCCGATCTGCGTGTCGCCGGGATTGACGCGGTAGAAACCGGCAGGGACTTGCGAAATGGATGCGGGCGTAGGCAAAGGCGCAGGTGCGGACACGTGCGCCGGCACGTCAACGGCATAGACCGGAGCGGCCGGCTGTGCTCGCGGCCTGGCCAGCGCGCAGCCCGCCAACGACGCGGCCAGCAACAGCGCGAATAGCATGGAAAAGCCCGATTTGGCAAAGCGGGACGAACAGATTTTCATCGGGGAGATCCGGGTAAATCACGTGGGTGGCTAGCCGCGACTGCCGCGACTGCAGGCATGCGGTGTGGTGTCGGCGCGCGGTGCTATGGCGGCCGGCTATTCATTCGGTGGCGCGCGTGACGGTTCTCGCAAAGCATCGGCATCCGTGGTTCGTCGCGTGGTCCAACGGGCAACAAGCGGCGCGCGTGCAAGCGATGCGTGATTGCAGCTCGCATCGATTTGCCGCTGATCTTCGCCTCACGCCTTGCGATTCCAACAGCGATGAAGGACGGGCCGACGACCTGCATCGGCCCGCATCCTCGCATCGTCGGCCGATGCTTACGGCTTGATTGGCGCCGCGCCGTCATTCGACGCAGCGGCTTGCGCGCCGCTAGCAGCCGACGCAGCCTGATGGCGATGCGCGTGCTTGTGATGCTTCTTCTTGTGGTGATGCTTCGCAGCCGGCGCCGAGGCTTCCTGCGTAGCCACGCCTGCTTGCGACGATGCGTCGACCGGCGTGGATGCCTGGGCGAATGCGCCGATCGAGAACAGACCCGCGACGGTAACGGCGAAAATGTGCTTCTTCATGGATGGTATTTCCTTAACGAACTGCGTTGACTGACCGCTTCACGGCCGCGTGTTCAACGAGTGTCAGGACAAAGCGTTGACGGCATCGTCGGGAACAGGACGTTCCTTGACCACTTGTCACGCTTTCGCTCACGGCACCATCAAATCTGGAGATATTTGAGCGCCCGCGAACGGGCGCAACGTCGCGCGGCGCGGCATGCGCGCCGGACGTTTCGAGATGGATTTTCTGGAACGCCGGTTCTTACCGGCCGCCTTCGATCTCAGGCATCGGCGCGAACAGCGCGTCGAGATCGTCGTCCGAGAACTTGGCGGCGCCGGCGGCGTCTTCGGAAAGAATGCTGTCCGCAAGCCCGGCCTTCTGCTCCTGCAACTCCACGATCTTTTCCTCGATGCTGCCCGCCGCAATCAGCTTGTAGACGAACACGGGCTTGTCCTGCCCGAGCCGATGCGCGCGATCGGTTGCCTGATTCTCTGCCGCCGGATTCCACCACGGGTCGTAGTGGATCACCGTGTCGGCAGCGGTCAGGTTCAGGCCGACACCGCCCGCCTTGAGGCTGATCAGGAACAGCGGCACCTCGCCCTGCTGAAAACGTTCGACCGGCGTGACGCGGTCTGTCGTGTCACCGGTGAGAATCACATAGGGAATCGCGGCTTCTTCGAGCGCTTCAGCAATCAGCGCCAACATGCCCGTGAACTGCGAGAACAGCAGCACGCGGCGCCCTTCCTCGATCAGTTCCGGCAGCATCGACAGGAGCAGGTCGAGCTTGGCCGAACGCATGGCGCGTGCACCCTTCTCGACCCGGTCCGTTCTGTCGCGTTTCTCGCCTGCCTCACCGGCCTCGCCGGCCGCCTTGAGGGTCCGGACGAGTCGCGGATCGCAGCACACCTGGCGCAGCTTCAGCAAGGCATCGAGCACGATGATGTGGCTGCGCGCGAGACCTTGCGCGCTGACGGCGGCGCGCACTTTCTCCTGCATCGCCGTGCGCACGGTTTCGTAGAGATCGCGCTGCGCGCCTTCCAGGTCCACCGAGCACAGGATCGTGGTCTTGGCCGGCAGTTCCTTGGCGACCTCGTCCTTGCGACGGCGCAGCATGAACGGCCGGATGCGGCGCGCCAGCAACGCGCGGCGCACGCCGTCGCCATTCTTCTCGATCGGATTGCGCCAGCGTTTGGTGAAGTCTTTCTGGCTGCCGAGAAAGCCCGGCAACAGAAAATCGAATTGCGACCACAGCTCGCCGAGATGATTCTCCAGCGGCGTACCCGTCAGACACAGCCGATGCGACGCGCGCAGCCCGCGAATCGCCTGCGCGGCTTTGGTGGTGGCGTTCTTCACGTACTGCGCTTCGTCGAGAATCAGCAAGTGATAGTCATGCTCGGCGAGCACCTTCTGATCGCGCCATAGCAGCGCGTACGTGGTCAGAATCAGTTCGTGCCCGGCGATCTGTTCGAAGCGCTCCTTGCGCTGCGGACCGTTGAGCACCAGCACCTTGAGTTCGGGTGCGAAGCGACGCGCTTCTTCGCGCCAGTTGTGCACGAGCGTGGTCGGCACGACGATCAGCGCCGGCCGCGTCAGACGCCCCGCTTCTTTTTCCGCGAGGATATGCGCGAGCGTCTGCACGGTCTTGCCCAGACCCATGTCGTCGGCGAGCACGCCGGCGAGGTTCTGCTCGCGCAAAAACTGCATCCAGTTCAGGCCTTGGTGCTGATAGGTCCGCAGTTCGGCCTTCAGGCCGCGCGGCACCGGCACCTCGCGCAAACCCGGCCCGGCTTGCAGACGCTGCGCGAGTTGCCGGATCGAATCTTCGCCGCGAAATTGCCAGCGGCCCGTGCCGTTCAACGCTTCCAGTCGACCGGCGTCGACGGATGCCACGCGCAGCGGCGCACCCTCCGCGAGCGAGCCGCCGAGCGCGTCGAACAGATCGACGAGTACACGCACCACCGGCTTCAGACGGTTGGCGCGCAAGCGCAGACGCTTGTTCTCCTCGGTCTTCAGCTCGATCGGTTCGTCGTCGGCGATGCTTTCGAGCGCGCCGCTCAGCCAGCGCCGGTCGCGCCGGAACAGGTCGGCGAGCAGCGGTTCGAGCCGCACGTTGCGCTCGCCGATGCGGATGCCCATCTCCAGATCGAACCAGCCGTCGCCGGCCTGATGCGCGGTGCCTTCGATCGCGTCGATCTCGATGACGTTGTAGCGGAACTCCGGCGCCATCGTCACGCGCCAGCCTTTGCTCACGAGGTCGGGCACGGCGTCGTTGACGAACGCGGACCACGCTTCGGCATCGGGCAGGCCGAGCATGGTGTCGGGCAGCAGGCGCGATGCGTAGACCCGGCTGGTCGGCACCTTCTGCAAACCCGTCTTGCGCAGTTCGAGCAGACGTTTTTTCTCGGCCTCGTAGCGGCGGCGGATATGAATCACATCGCCGCCCGGCATCGGCACGAGCGTCACGCTGCTGTCCACGTTGATGCTCACGCCGTCGTAATCGAAACTCACGCCGGCCAACTCGACCGCTCCGGATTGACGCAGCCCCGCCTTGCTCGCCGACGACGGCAGCGCATGACTGTTGAGCGAGAGCACCGGCACGGGCTCGACGTCGATCACGCGAATCGCGGACGCGTCGTGCGTGGGCGGCAGCGGCAACTCGGGCGCGATCTCGCGCAGCACCGAGGCGACCAGCGGCGCTTCGGCGAGCGAGATCGGCGGCATGGCGAGGTAGTCGGGCAACTGCTGGAACGGCAGCGACGACTGAACGATGCCCGCCTCATTCGCGACGCCGTCCACGTACCAGACCGGCTCGGTCGGCAGCACCATGCTGGCGCGCGGCTCGGTGCACAGCACGGGCCGCAGGCGCTCGTCGGCGAGCGGCTCCCATTCGATCCGGCCGGGCCGGTCGGCGCCGCGCGAGAGCGCGGTTGGTCCCGCTTGACCGGGCGCGGGATTGAAGTCGACGAAGAGCCGCCCCGTCGCGATCAGTTTCTGCAGCATCTCCGCGCCGCTCGTGCCGCGCAGGATGAACTGGCCGAAGTCCTCACGGGAGCGGCCGAGCCACAGGCCGCGCAGGATCGACAGGTCTTCGTCGGAGACGAATTTCGGCTGCTTGAGCAGCGCCGTCTCGACATTGCCCCAAGGTTCGTCCACTTCGACAACCGCGCCGTCCGGATTGCAGCGCGCGCGGTACAGCACCACCTCGTGGCGCATGTGGAAGTTGGACCAGTTCAGCCGGTATGCGAGCGTCTGGGTGCGCGGGGCGCTCGCCTTCTGGGCGTCGGCGTCCGCAGCCTCGGCGCGGGCGCGAAAACGTTCGAGCCAACTGACCAGTTCGGGCCGCACGCCTGAAGGCTGTCCCATGTGCGCCATCGGCTTCGGCGGCAGATCGCGCGCCGAATCGCCGTCGTCGAGTTCGACATGGGTGATGTGGTCCATCTCGTCGTGATAGTCGAGTTCGGCGAGCAGCAGCGCGGCGACATGCTTGCAGTTGCGCCCGACCGGACACGTGCAGTCGCTCTGCGCCCAAGGGGAACCGCCGTCGGTGCGAAACCGTACCCGCGTTTTGTAGGGAAGCGTCCGCGTGCCCTGCACGTCGCCGCTCAGCGTGGCGCCGTGCCATTTCACATTGGCGATAGGGCCGACCGAGCGCGCCTTGGCGACGGTGTGGTCCCCCAGCCATTCTGCAATCCGTTCCCGATCAAAGAAAACTGACGACATCAGCGTCCAATCCTATTCAAGCCGGCTCGGGCAAGCGCGCGGACAGAATCAGCTCGACAGAGCGCGGCTGGCGCCGGCCGGTGAGTGTCTGTGCAGCATCGATTGCCTGTGATAACCGGCCATTTTACGCGTTGGACGAAATTGGCTGTGTGCCCACTTCCACATCCACCCCCGCCGCCGCGAACACCTGAGCCAATGCGGGCGCCGGTGCTTCATCCGTCACCAGCAGATCGACGGCGTCCGCGCCGAACGCGTGCACCAGCGCGCTGTGACCGAATTTCGCGTGATCCGCCGCGACCACGCGCCGTTCGGCCTGGGCGAACGCCGCCAGCGAAAACGCCACGTCGGCGGGCAGCGCGTCCATGAAACGTCCCTGCATGTCGATCGCGGTGACCGAGACGATCGCGTAGCGCACGTGGAACTGGCGCAGGAACGCCAGCACGCTGTCGCCAACCGCGGCGCAGTCGTCGGGCCGCAGCTCGCCGCCCGCGACGAACACCCGGTTGCCGTTGCGCGGCGCCAGCACGCGCGCGACTTCGATGGAATTGGTCACGACCGTGAGCCGCGAACGGGCAGCGAGCGCCTGTGCGATATGCAGGCACGTCGTGCCGCCTTCAAGGATCAGCGAATCGCCGTCCCGCACCAGTTCGCCGATCCGCGCGCCGATTGCCCGCTTGCCCTCGAGGCTCGCCGTCATGCGCCGCTGGAACGGCGGCTCGTCGAGACGCTCCGGCAGCATGATGCCGCCGTGAACCTTGATTAGCAGGCCGTCCGCGATCAACGGCTTGATGTTGCGGCGGATGGTCTCGTCGGAGACGGCGAAACGCCCGGCGAGATCGGTGATCGTGCAGGTGCGCTGCTCGCGGACGAGTCGCAGGATTTCGGCTTGGCGCTGGTTGGAGAACATGGCGATGGGGCGGGGAGGATTCACTGCAGTCTAGCAAAAGACACAGTTTTACGGATTGAATAGCCACACATTTCCAACTAAAACCACATTTTTAAGGCGCACTATGAGCTTTCTCCTTCTGAAACAAGGCCGAAGCAGTCGTACCCTTCCGGAAGGCGCACGGTCGTATGACCGCCGCATGACGCCGCCCGAATCAGAACAAGGCTGTGTATTCGTTGCATTTCGTGTCTTTTTACGGCAATCTACACGCACCCGATCCACGCATATCCACACATGTCCACATCCATTCCCACTCACGCTCGCGTCGTCATTGTCGGCGGCGGGATCATCGGCTGCTCGGTCGCCTACCACTTGACCAAGCTGGGTTGGACCGATGTGGTGCTGCTCGAACAGGGCCAACTGTCGTGCGGCACGACCTGGCATGCGGCCGGGCTCGTCGGCCAGTTGCGCGCCCAGGAGAGCATGACGAAGCTGATCCGCTATTCGACCGCGCTGTACGCCGAACTCGAAGCGGACACCGGCCTCGCCACCGGCTGGAAGCAATGCGGCTCGCTCTCGGTGGCCCGCACGTCCGAGCGGATGACGCAGCTCAAACGCACCGCCGCCGTCGCGCGCGCCTATGGCGTGGCCTGCGACGTGATCAGCCCGCGCGAAGCCGGCGACCTGTGGCCGGTCATGCGCACCGACGACCTGCTCGGCGCGGTCTGGCTGCCCGGCGACGGCAAGGCGAATCCCACCGATCTGACCCAGGCCCTCGCCCGCGGCGCCCGCCAGCGCGGCGCGCGCATCGTCGAAAACACCCGCGTGACGGCGATCCACACGCGCACCGCGCAAGACGGCAAAGCGAGCGGCGCGCGCGAGGTCAGCGGCCTCGCCTGGCGCAACAAGAATGGCGAGGAAGGCACGCTCGGCGCGGACATTGTGGTGAATTGCGCGGGTCAGTGGGCCAAGGCCGTCGGACGCTTGTGCGGCGTGACTGTGCCGCTGCACTCGGCCGAGCACTACTACATCGTCACGGAACAGATTGCCGGCGTGCATCCGGACCTGCCGGTGATGCGCGACCCGGACGGCTTCATCTACTTCAAGGAAGAAGTGGGCGGCCTCGTGATGGGCGGTTTCGAACCGGATGCGAAGCCGTGGGGCATGAACGGCATCCCCGAGAATTTCGAGTTTCAACTGCTGCCGGACGACTGGGATCAGTTCGAAATCCTGATGGAAAATGCGCTGCAGCGCGTGCCCGCGCTCGAAACAGCTCAGGTGAAGCAGTTCTACAACGGTCCCGAATCGTTCACGCCGGACAACAACTTCATGCTCGGTGAAGCGCCCGAACTGCGGCGCTTTTTCGTCGGCGCGGGTTTCAATTCGATGGGGATCGCCTCGGCGGGCGGCGCCGGCATGGCACTCGCGGAATGGATCGTGGCGGGCGAGCCGACCATGGATCTGTGGCCGGTCGACATCCGCCGCTTCGCGCGCTTCAACGGCAACGACACGTGGCTGCACGACCGCGTGAAGGAAACGCTCGGCCTGCACTACGCGATGCCGTGGCCGAATCGCGAACTCGACAGCGCGCGGCCGTTTCGCCGCTCGCCGCTGTATTCGCTGCTGCGTGACGAAGGCGCGTGTTTCGGCAGCAAGATGGGCTGGGAACGCGCCAACTTTTTTGCGCCCTCGCCGCAAGAGGCCAGGATCGAGTACGCATTCGGCCAGCAGAACTGGCTGCCCTGGAGCGGCGCCGAACACCGCGCGTGCCGCGAAGGCGTCGCGCTGTTCGACATGACGTCGTTCTCCAAATTTCTCGTCAAGGGACGCGACGCGCAAAACGTGCTGCAAGGCATCGTCGCCAACGACGTGGATGTGCCGACCGGCACCACCGTCTACACCGCCATGCTCAACGAGCGCGGCGGCTACGAATCGGACTTCACGCTCACGCGCCTCGCCGACGATCAATATCTGCTCGTTACCGGCACCGCGCAAACCACGCGCGACTTCGACATGATCGACAAGGCCATTCCACACGACAAACACTGCACGCTCGTCGACGTGACCGGCCAGTATGCCGTGCTCGCCGTGATGGGCCCGCGTTCGCGCGAACTGCTGCAAAGCGTGTCGAAAGCGGATTGGAGCAACGAAGCGTTCGCGTTCGGCCAGAGCCGCGAGGTCGACCTCGGTTACGCAACGGTGCGGGCCACCCGCCTCACCTACGTCGGCGAGCTCGGCTGGGAACTGTATGTGCCGGTGGAATTCGCGGTCGGCGTGTACGAGACGCTGCGCGCCGCGGGTAAAGCGTTCGGCCTCGTCAACGCGGGCTACTATGCAATCGACTCTTTGCGCATCGAAAAAGGTTATCGCGCATGGGGCCGCGAACTCACGCCGGATACGAATCCGTTCGAAGCGGGACTGTCGTTCGCGTGCAAGCTCGACAAGAACATGGCGTTTCGCGGCCGCGACGCGCTGCTGAAATTGCGCGCCGAACCGCCACGCAGACGCATGGTCGTGCTGACCGCCGACGGCGCCGCGGATCGCATGCTATGGGGCGGTGAAGCGATTCTGCGCGACGGTAAGCCGGTGGGCTTCGTGAGTTCGGCGGCGTTCGGCCACACGCTCGGCTGTCCTGTGGCGATGGGCTATGTGAACAATCCCGAGGGCGCAGCGGATGCCGCCTATCTGAACAGCGGCCGCTATGCGATCGACGTCGCCGGCGAACTGCTGCCGGCAACGCTGCATCTGAAAGCGCCTTACGATCCGCGCTCGGAACGCGTGAAGCGCTAAAGAAGAACTAACGCTCGCCGCGCGCCATGCTCGAAAACACGCCGTCGCGTCGGATCAGCCCATGAAACAGCGCCGCCGCGAGATGCAGCAGCACGGTGGCGAACAAGGCGAACGCAAACCACGTGTGCAACGCGCGCAGCAAGGCGAACAACTCGACGTTATGCGGCGCGATCGGCGGCAAGTGCAGCGGACCGTAGAGCGTGACCGGATAACCCGCGGCGGACAGCATCGCCCAGCCGATCAACGGCATTGCCGCCATCAACACATAGAGCACCAGATGCGAAGCCTTCGCCGCGAACCGCTGCGGCGTGGGCATATCGTCGGGCAACGGCGGGCTGCCGCGTGTGAGGCGCACGCCCGCACGCAGCACCACCAGCAGCAGCAACGCAATGCCGAGCGGCCGGTGAATCGCGATCAGCGTGTTGTGCGCGCTCGAGACGGTGGCGACCATGCCCACGCCGATGAACAGCATTGCGATGATCAGGGGCGCCATCGTCCAATGCAACAGGCGCGCGAGCGGACTGAAATGGGTGCGCGTCGGCCTCATGAGTGGTCTCCGTTTGTCTGGGCTTGATGAACCGCGGGATGCAACGCTTCCTCGCGTGTGCGGCGCTTGTAGGATAGTGCGTACGCGGCCGAGCGCGCGGCCAGCAAGGGATCGTCCGACGGCTTGATGCCGGCCGGCAGGATGGTCGGATCGAAGTTGACGTCGCGGCACGTGCCGTTTGCCTGCGACGTCGTGTGATCGATCACGAGCGTGCCCGCGTCGACTTGTTGACGATCGTCGGGCCATTGCAGCGTGGCGTCGTTGGTGGGGTCGCCGGGCTTTGCGACGGTCAGGATCAGATGCCAGCGCAGAGGGCCGTTTTGCAGGCGCTGATCGAGGTCGGCCTCAAGAAAATTCTTCTCGGCTTTTTCGGCGTCCGTGATCGGCGCGTACGGCGTCTCGGGCACCATCGCCCAGCGCACGGCATGCGTATTGCCGGTGCCGTCGGTAAAACGGAATGCGTTGATGCTGTAGTACGCGGCATTCGCCAGACTCGACGAAGGCGGATGGGCCTTCACCCACGCCTGAAACGGCTGGGTCTCGGGATTCGCCGCGTAAAACGCTTTGAGTTTGGCGGGGTCCGGTTTGCCGGTCGCCGGGTCGGGCTTGGCGGCCACCAGTTGCTGATAGAACTGCTCGGGCGTGTGCACCGCGAAAACGGGCGTCGAATTCATCCCGGTGCGCCACTGCTCGCCGTTTTGCAACTGGAACAGCAACGCGAGGCTGCGCACGGGCGAACTGGTATCCGGCGCGGACGGGTTGCCCCCGGGCACCGCGAAACGGCCCGTGACCGGCGTGCGGCCGGGCGCGAACACGGCCGCGCTGGACAGCGCCGCGCCATCGCCGTTGCTGTCGAAATAGCCCTCGATACACAGGCCCTTGGCATGATTGCGCCGATAACCGGGATGCGGCTGGCCGGCCACGGCCTCGAATGTGTTGATGATGCGCGGTGCGGTGAGACGCGCCGGCGTCAGCCAGCCTGCCGTGAAGGCGAAGCCGCCGGCGAGCACCAGCACGGCCGCGCCGATCGCGATGAGTCGGCAGGGCACGCAGACAGGCCCGGGATTGGGAACGGATGGTTTTGCCACGAAAACTCCTCTCTCGGATAGATGCGCTTACCGGGCTAACACGCGATGCAGCGATCTATTCCATTCGATATCCGGCGCGCCCGTTCCAGTCGCGCGCCGGGGTATCGGCACTTCAATTGACGCTGCCTGCCTGCGCGTCCTGGCTCGCAACATGGTTGGCGGCTGCCGCTTCTTTGGCGAGTGCTTCCTTGTGCTGCGCGACCTGCTGCGCGAACACCGGACTCACGTCGGGATACGATGCGTCGGTGACGTAATTCAGGCCGTTCTGCTGGGCCTGGATCAATTCCTGGTACACCTCAGCACGCGTCTTGCCTTGCGCGAAAGCGCTCGACGAAGCAGCGAGAACAGCAACGGACAATGCGGCAAAAGCGATCTTCTTCATGATGAACTCCAGTGAGTTTTGTGCGGGTTTGCATGAGGGAGAACCACGGGTCCATGGCTTTTATTCCTGCCTCGAAGCGTCAGAAAAAACATATCCGGAAGCGGGAATAAACCGGCGCGCAATCGGGTTAGCTCGTGCTTCGGCAGCGCGCTGAGGGGCGCATGAAAGTGCGCTCGCGGCCGCCCTGCGGCGCTGAAATTGGCGTGCGAACATATGGAATAAACTTGGGTGTGTGCGTGTTCGCCCCTTCGCTAGCCGAACTCCCTCGCACGCCGACATCATGACCACTGACGCCCCTTCCGATTCGCCGCTTTCCGAAGCGGACATTCAGGCCTACGCCGACGGCACGCTGACGCCTGAGCGCGCGGCATTTCTGCGGGACTATCTGGGCAAGGATCCGGCGGAGGCGCGCCGGGTGGCGTTTTACGGCAGGCTGAACGCGCAGATTCAGCAGGCTTTCCAAACAACTGACGAACCCGTGCCGGGCCGCGTCAAAGGATGGCGCCGCGTGTTGGAGCGCATCAACACGGGAAAACGGACCCGCAAGGTGGTCAACACGCTGGCGGCGCTCGCGCTGACGCTGGCGGTGGCAAGCGGCTGGCTCGCCGCGACTCAGGTGTCCGCCCAGGCGCTAAACAACGCCGCGGTGATGGCATTGGCCGAAAGCGCCGCCGGGCAGTTTTCCGCTGCGTCGCCAACGCGCGCCGATCCGTCCGCGCCGAATCTTTCGGCAATCGGGTTGCGCCTCGTGGACCAAAAAGTGGTGGCGCTGGGCCCGCTTCAGCGGGTCAGCGAATTCATCTATCTGAACGGCGACAATCAACCGGTGGTGCTGCTGTCGGCTCTGGCGCTGTTCGCGCCGGCGCAGGCGCAGTGGTCCGCGAGACGCATCGGCGAGATTCGCCTGTTGCTGTGGACCGCGCAGCGGCAGCGTTTCGTGGTCGCCGGCGACGCCCGCACCCACGGCCTGATGCGCGCCGCCGACGCGATGACCATGCGATGACGGGGTGTTGACTGCGGCAGGCATTTCACGCTCTCAGACACCACGGCGGAATAAAATGCGCGCACGTGTGTTCGCATCTCGAATGCGTCTTTTCGCGCGGCAGGAGAACGCCTTCTTGCCCGCGGAAAAACTCCACGATTGGGATACAAAATGGATGTCCGTGACGAGTTGATGGAGCATGTACCGCGTTTGCGGCGCTATGCACGAGCGTTGATCAACAATCGCGACCTCGCCGACGATCTGGTGCAGGACACGCTCGAACGCGCGCTCGGCCGCACCGGCATGTTCCAGCCGGGCACCGACCTGCGCGCGTGGCTGTTTACGATCATGCACAACGTGTTTGCCAATCAGGCGCGCAAGGCTTCGGCGCGCGCCGTCCACGTGGCGGTCGACGACGAAAGCGTGTCCGAGAGCGAATTCGCCGTGCCCTCCGAGCAGACCCGCTCGCTGGAAATGCGCGACCTCGACTACGCGCTGCAGCGCCTGCCCATGGAGCAGCGTGAAGTGGTGCTGCTGGTGGGGCTCGAGGAAATGAGCTACGCCGACGTGGCGCTCGCGCTGAACATTCCGCTCGGCACGGTGATGTCGCGGCTGTCGCGCGGACGCGAACGGTTGCGGGCGTTGATGGCGGGCACGCAGCCCGGTGCAAAATTACAGGTGGTGCGATGAGCGACCAAACTATGCCGATCGGCGAAGAAGACCTGCATGCGTACGTGGACGGCACGCTGTCCGACGAACGCCGTGCCGATGTGGAGCGCGCGCTCGAACAGAACCCCGAGTTGGCCGCGCGCGTCAGCGATTATTTTTCGCTGAACAGCATGTTCCACGAGCGCTACGACCGCGTGCTGAGCGAACCCGTGCCGAAGCGCCTGCAGGCGCCTGCGCCGCGCCGCTGGCGGATTGCCGCCAACTGGCCGCAATTCGCCGGGATGGCGGCGGCGCTGGTGATGGGCGTGGGCATCGGCGTGGGCACGCATATGGGACAGGACGTGATCGCGCCGGTTGCAAGTGGCCACTCGGACACGCGGCCTGTCAGCGCGGACAGCTCGGAAGTGTTCGCGCGGCAGGCGGCGGTGGCGCATGTGGTCTACATGCCCGCCGTCGACCGGCCGACCGAGATGAGCACCGACGATCACGAACAGGATTTCGTGCAGTGGCTCTCCAACCGTCTCGGCACCAACGTGCATCCGCCGATTCTGTCGAAGAGCGGCTTCAATCTCTCGGGCGGACGGCTGCTGCCCGGCGCCGACGGACCGACCGCGCAGTTCATGTATCGCGGGCCGAACGGCGAGCGCGTCACGCTGTGCATTTCGCGCCGCCAGCAGAACTCGAACACGACCGCGTTCAAGCTGTATCAGGACGGCCCGGTGAACGTGTTCTACTGGATCGACGGCGATTTCGGCTATGCGGTGTCGGGCGGAATCGACCGCAAGCAGTTGCTGCAACTGTCGCATGACGTCTATTCGCAGTTGACGGGCGCGGCGCCGGGTTGATCGGTGCCCTGCACTACGGTGTGCGCTTCAGCTTCCAGGCGCGCGGCCTCGATCCATTGAGGCCGCGCGCATAACGTCGTTGCGAGGGTCTAGCGCGGCGTAGCAATGCGGCGGGAATGGCTCGAATCGAACTCGACAATGCTGCCTGAATTCGCACTTGACCTGATCAGCTCGCGCGGCGTCACACCCAACAAGCGGCCCATCCAATGCGCCATATGGCTCTGATGCGCGAAGCCCGTATCGAGCGCGATCTGACTCGCGTTGAGCTTGCCCTGCAGCAGCAGCGTTCGCGCGCGCTCCACGCGCCGCTGCACCACGTATTGATGCACGGGCATGCCGAGCGTCTCGCGAAACAGCACCTTGAAATGCGGCACGCTCAACTCGGCGAGCGCGGCCAGTTCGCTTAGCGTGAGACGCTGGTCCAGATGCGCTTCGATAAACTCGATCACGCGCGCGGCCGTTTTCGGCGCGAGCGTGCGCCGCTTGTTATCGAGCGTCGGCGCACCGCCGATCAATCGCACCATCATCGCCGTACACAGGCTTTCGGCGTAGAGCGGATCGGATGCCTCGTCCGCTTCGAGTTCGGCGCGTAAGGCCCAGGCGAGATGCTGAAAGCGCGGATCGCGCAGCTGGAATTGTGGGCGCAGTTGCGCATCGCTCGATTTCAGCGACAGTTGCTCGACGGTCCGCTGCGCGAACGCCTCGCTGATCCACACGCTGAAAATCGTGCAGGCGGCTTCATCGCTCCACTGCCCGTCGAGTCCGGCGGGAATCACGTCGGCGTCGCCATGCGCCTGGATTCGCGAGTAGCGGCGCTCGTTGCACAGGCAGCGTGCCTTGACGGGCGCGCCGACATGCACGCCCACCCGGTGATATTTGAACGCGGGAATACGGTGCAGCCCGGCCGACACGTTGACCAGCTCCGCGCCGAAGCCTTGCCAGCCGAGCAGCCTGCTCGAACGCAATACGACGCGGGAACCGCTATGCGGCTGCGGTTGCAGTCCAGGTATCGGTGTCACTGCATTCATTGTTGCCCTCGTGGATGACTTCGAGTGTGCCTGCATTGTGCGACGTCTCGCGCCGCTTCGCTCGACTCTACGAGATTCAACGCGTCTGCTGCTGCGCGGCAAGTAAAACCGTCATCCGAATCTGCGCGGCGCGATCCTTGCCCGCGCGTTTCCCCGCTGCCGCGCCTCTAAGATAAGGCCGTACCGAGCCAACAAGGAGCGCAACGTGTTCGTGATTTTTGGAGCAGCCGGCAATGTCGGCGCAGTGAGCGCGGCGGCATTGCGCCGGGCGGGCCGCAACGTGCGTGCGGTGGTCCGCGATAAAAAACAGGGCGAATTCCTCGCCGGGATCGGCTGCGAGATCGCCGTTGCCGATCTGCTCGACGCCGCAACGGTGGCGCGCGCAATCGAAGGTGCGCATGCCGTGCAACTGCTGTGTCCGTTGCCACGGGGACACGCCGATCCCGCACAGGCGATGCGGCGCATGATCGACGTGAGCGTCGCGGCATTGCGCGCCGATCCGCCCTCTCGCATTCTCGCGCTCTCCGACTACGGCGCGGAACATGCGGCCGGCACGGGCATCACCACGCTGTTTCACGAGCTTGAAACGCAACTGCGAACGGTGGACTCGCAGTTGACGTTTCTGCGCGCCGCCGAACACATGCATAACTGGGCACGCGTGCTGCCGATCGCGCTCGCGAAAGGCGCGCTGCCGAGTCTGCATCATCCGTTGAGCAAACGCTTTCCCACCGTCGCCGCACAGGACGTGGGCGTGCTGGCCGCCGAACTGTTGCTCGACGATCGAGTGCAGCCGGTCTCGCCGCGTGTCGTGAGCATCGAAAGCGATGAGCGCATCAGCGCATTGGACGTGGCGCGCACGATCAGCGAACTGGCAGGCCGTGCCGTCGTAGCACGCGAAGTGCCGCGCGGCGAATGGGCCACGGTGCTGCAAGGCGCGGGGCTCGGCGAAGGCCACGCGCGTTTGATCACCGATCTCTACGACGCGCACAACGCGGGTCGTATCGATGTCGAAGCGGATATCAGCGAACATCGCTTCGGCGCGACGACGCTAGCTGAAGTATTGGCGGCGATTCTGCCGCGCGTGGCCACGGCTGCGGCAACCGCCGACGGCACCGCTCGTTAGAGAGGAGAGACCGCATGCATACCTGCCCTTTGCTACGCGCATCGATCGACGCGCGCAAGGTCGCATCCCAACATCGAACGCGATCGACGCGCATGAACACGCGCGCGCACCGCTGGCTGGCGATATCGGCAAGTCTTGTGGGATGGCTAGGCTGGCGCGCGCTGCAAGACGTGCTCAACGCAATTCCCGACAGCAACGACGACTTCAGCCTGTTCTGATCCGCCGCGCTTCGATGTATCGAAGGCGCAAAGCAAAGCGCCCGGCATGCCGGGCGCAAGATATCGACGAATCCGCCGCTACAACGCCGGCTGCCGTTCACACACGGCGGCCGGCACAGGCGCGTGGCTCATTCGTTCTCGTCGAAGTAATGACCGAACTTCACCTGCTTGGTGCGGATATAGCGCTCGTTTTCCTCGCGCATCGGAATCGCCAGCGCGACCCGCTCGCACACCGGAATGCCATGCTTGGACAGCGTGTCGAACTTCTCCGGATTGTTGCTCATCAGACGCACCGACGTGACCTTCAGCGTGCGCAGAATGCCCGCGGCCGAGTCGTATTCGCGCGAGTCGTCCGGCAAGCCGAGATCGAGATTGGCCTCGACGGTGTCGCGCCCCTGCTCCTGCAACGCATATGCGCGAATCTTGTTCGACAGGCCGATGCCGCGCCCTTCGTGGCCGCGCAGATACAGCAGCACGCCGCAGCCTTCCGCCGCGATGTAGCGCAGCGCGAGGTCGAGCTGCTCACCGCAGTCGCAGCGGTACGAGCCGAGCACGTCGCCGGTGAGGCACTCGGAATGCAGGCGCGTCAACACGGACGACTGGTTGGCGACGTCGCCCATCACGAGCGCGAGATGTTCGGCGCCGCTCTCGCATACGCGAAACACGTAGGAAGTGAACGTGCCGTAGCGCGTAGGAAGCGTGGCGGTTGCGTCGAGAATGACGCATTCGCCGTTGGGTGCGCCGTCTACTGCGGGCGACGGATCGTGAGACGTGAGCATGGCGTTAGACAATGGTGCTGACATGAACCCGATCAAACCGGGAATAAGGTACGGACTGGGAGTTTACCGCTAATCGGCCTGCCGCACCCGTATGCCCCTGCATGGAGCGCGGAACCGCTGTCGCGGTGCGCCGCTACCCGAGTTAAACGCAGCGCGCGCCACAGGTATTCCCGAAGTACCCCGGTGGCGCGTCACGCCTATACTGGAATGGCCTGTCCCTCACGACAGCGCGCCGCGCCGGCGTGCTGCACTGCGAAACGGAGCCGCTCCATGACAAGCGTTGCACAGCTTCTTAAAACGAAACCGAACAACACCACTGTTTTCACTGTCGGGGCCGACGACTCAGTCTACGAAGCGATCAAGCTGATGGCCGAAAAGGGCATTGGCGCGCTGGTCGTCACGGACGGCGACAGCATCGCCGGAATCGTCACGGAGCGCGACTATGCGCGCAAGGTCGTGCTGATGGACCGTTCGTCGAAGGCCACGCCGGTGCGCGACATCATGAGCAAGGCCGTGCGCTTTGTCCGCCCCGATCAGACCACCGACGACTGCATGGCCCTCATGACAGAGCGGCGCATGCGCCACTTGCCCGTGATCGACAATGACCGGCTGGTCGGCATGGTATCGATCGGCGACCTGGTGAAGAACATCATCGCCGAACAGCAGTTCACCATTCAGCAGCTCGAGTTCTATATTCACGGCGAGCGGCCCTGACCTGATACGCACGCCGCGGAACCGACGCGCAAAAAAAGCCCAATCCGTGAAACGGTTGGGCGAAGCTACCTTGCGGCAGCGGAGGTTCCTTGACTTGTGGGCCGCGACTCGCGCGGCCCGGCTGTCTTGTGGCGCTCGCGGCGCTGCTGCCGCGTCGCGCTCGAATCAATTCGACGGTTGAAAGCGTGCGCGCCATCAATGCGGCGCGCATGTCGATACCGACTTCACACTGCTTGCTGACAGACTACTGCATCTCGTTCGAGGCGAAATGCTGCCCGGTTGATCCGCGCGCTTTCGCCTCGATCGACGTTCTGCAAGGGCCTGCCACTACGGCGTGAATCCAGGCCCGCAAGCGGCTCCCTCGCTGGCTTAGTTACCGAAGTACACCGACTTCGGGCCCGACATCGGCTGAACCACGCCGCCCACTTGCGACGAACCACTTGTCGCACCACCGTAACCGCTGGTATCGGCGACCGGCTCCTGGGTCTGCGCGACGGCTGGGTTCTGCGCCTGTACGCGCCGTTCGGCAGCCTGAATATCGGCCGGATAGGTCGAATCGTTCGACGCACCCGGGTTGTAGCCGGCTTGTTCGACCCGGATCAGATCGGCGCGAACTTCCGCGCGGGTGATGGGCTGTTGGCTCGACTGAGCGAACGAAGCGATCGGAGCGGCGAGAACGGCTGCAATGGCGACTGCCTTGATGAGCGATTTCATGATGATTTACCTCCAGACCTGGTTTTATTTGCAACGCTTGCCACACCATGTGAGAAGCGAGTGATTTCAGTCTAGTCATCAGATCGCCAAGGGAAAACCCTAGATTTCGAGATACATAATTGTCGCAATCGCAAGAATGGGTCGAAAATTACCGCAAGCCTCAATCCAAATAGCATGTTTGGCGTAATAATTGTCGGGATCGTAACCCTTTGTGTCTGAAGTTTCAAAAATGCATTTGATCTGAGCGTGTTCTGCTGACATACGCGTGATCGCCGGGCAGATTTACGCCCTGTTCGGCGCACCGGATTGGGGCGTCAGCAGGAGCTTGCGCGGCCCGCTGACAAAGGCGCTGCCGGGTTCGAAAAACCTGAGCGGCCGATGCATTTCGCGCGACAAGCCAATGCGCGTCGTCACTCCCACCGGCAGTTCGCCCCGCTCCATGACGCCGATCCACAAGCTGCGGCCCGAGCACAGATCCCAGCCGTCGAACGCCGGGCCGATCCCGAGCGCCATCGTGAGCCGGCCGGGTCCGCGCGCGAGATCGCGCAACGGCACGCCGGGCCGCCGCGCTTCCATGAGCGGCAGGCCTTCGAGCGGCTCGATTGCGCGCAACAGAATACCGGCGCCGACCTCCTCGGCTTCGGCGGACATGTTGAGCATGTACGACAGCCCATAGGTGAGCCGCACATACGCGTGACCCGGCGCGAGAAACATCGAACCGTTATGCGGACGTCGGCCCATGAACGCATGACTGGTCGAATCGCCGAGCGGATACGCCTCGGTCTCGACGATGCGTCCGCTCATGCGCCCTTCGGGCAGATCGTGCACGAGGTATTTGCCGATCATGAAGCGCGCGAGTTCGACGGTATCGAGCGGTAATTCGTCACGAAGCAATGGCAGGATGGGAAGTTGATGTTTCCGCATGCGTTAGACCTTATTCTTAAAGCGCATGGTGTGGGACTCGAAAGCTATGCAAACGGTATGGGATGGGATGCGTGCAACCGCGCCGTCGCGAGCCGCCAACGGCGCGAGCCAACGCTCTGGTTCCAGCGGTTGAGCGCCATCGGTCAGTTTTCATCGGCCCATTCGTTGTACCAAAACCTCACTTCCGTGCTGCGCCGCCATCACCATGGCACTAATTGGAGTATCGTGTGTTTCCGGCCTGCAGCACAGCCTTTGCCGGCTCGCGTGTGTTTCGGCCCGCCCGAATCAGCATACAGTTTGAAAGCATTCGCACGATCCGCAGCACCGTTCCATTCAGTTTTGATCCCGATGTACCTGCTGGTGTAGCGCACTGCCTCATTCGGGGGCGGTTGTACCCATGACAATAGGAGAGAGTTGAATGAAAGCATTCCCGGCAATCAAGATGATCGGCAGCGCGCTGATCGTTCTCGCGTCCCTCAATGCATATGCGCAAACCAGCGACGCCGCAGCTCCGGCCGCGGCATCGGAGTCGGCGCAACCGACGGCCAAGCAGACCAAGGCGGCCAATCGCGCCCTGGGACGCAAGGTCCGCACCGCACTGTCGAAGACCAAAGGCCTGAGCGTGGCGAACATCACCGTGCGTGCACGCGGCGGCGCAGTGACGCTGGCTGGCTCCGTGCCCGAGCAGCAGCAAGTCGACCTGGCCACTCAGGCGGCGCAAGGCGTGGCCGGCGTGACGTCGGTCAAGAACGCCCTGACGATTCGTCCGGTCGGCCAGTAATCGAGTGAGCCTGCTGTAATCACGTAGCCGGACGCCAATGCCCTGTCACAGGGGCGTTGGCGCCACCGGAGCGGTTTCGCCGCACGCGGCAGCCGTAGTATCCTCGACACACCGGGGTTCGCCCGACATCCCGCGTTTAGCCGACGGAACCTCAATGCCTACCGGTCGCCGTAGCCACCGCGCATTCGTCACACACCAGCCACGTCCGCCACGCGTCATCCGCGCAATTCTGCGTGACCCGATCCCTTTCTCCAGCAGTCGCCGTTTGCGCTACAGCATGCCCGACGCACGCCATCGTCGTGTGTCCCTGAGCATGGACAAAGCCACGATCACGAACAATTATCCTTTATAATTTAAAGTGTTAGGGCGTGTTGTTTAGAAGCTGCATGAACATATGCGCTCGCTTCAAGCCAAGGCGGAAGCCGTTCGCGCCCCGCCGGGCCACTCAATACAAGCATTTAAAGGAAGCCCGATGACCACGCCTGCGACCGTTCTGCCCCGCTGGACCATTGCCGTGCCATTCGTCGCGTGGATCGTGCTCGGTATCGCGTATGCCTTGCCGGACAGCGGCCTGCTGCTCGTGCTGGTCGGCGTGGCGTTGTGCGCCGCGGTCTTCACTGCCGTGCACCATGCGGAAGTGGTCGCGCATCGTGTCGGCGAACCGTTCGGCACGCTGGTGCTGGCAGTGGCCGTCACCGTGATCGAAGTCGCGCTGATCGTCTCGGTCATGCTCACGTCCGGTCCGGAAAAGGCCGGTCTCGCGCGCGACACGGTATTCGCGGCGGTGATGATCGTCTGCAACGGCATTGTCGGCATTTGCCTGCTGGTGGGCGGTATCCGCCATCGCGAGCAGGATTTTCAAAGCCGTGGCGCCGCTGCGGCGCTGGCCGTGCTCGCGTCGCTGTCCGTGCTGACGCTGGTCATGCCGAACTACACCACCACGAACGTCGGCCCGGTCCTGTCGTCATCGCAACTGGCGTTTGCCGGGGTGTCGTCCCTCGTGCTGTATGGCGTGTTCGTGTTCGTGCAAACCGTGCGCCATCGCGATTACTTTCTGGCCGGCACGCCGGACGAGGACGTCCATGCCGCGCCACCGAGCGCCGGCCAGGCGATGGCGGCCGGCGGCTTGCTGCTGGTGTGCCTCGTCGCGGTGGTATTGCTTGCAAAGGTGCTCTCGCCGGTGGTCGAAACCGCGGTCAAGAATGCGGGCGCGCCGGCTGCCGTGGTCGGCATTGTGATTGCCGCGCTCGTGTTGCTGCCTGAAGGGCTGGCCGCGGTGCGCGCGGCGCGCGCCGACCGTTTGCAGAACAGCCTGAATCTCGCACTCGGCTCGGCGCTGGCCAGTATCGGCCTGACCATTCCGACCGTCGCCTGCGTCTTTCTGTACACCGGCCAGCCACTGGTGCTCGGCATCGACGGCAAGGAAACCGTGCTGCTCGTCCTTACGCTGATAGTCGGCACGCTCACGCTCAGCTCGGGCCGCACGACGATTCTGCAAGGCGCCGTGCATCTGTCGCTGTTCGCGGCGTATCTGTTTCTGTCGTTCGCACCTTGACCTTGGGCGCCAGAGCCTGAAAGAGCGGCGTCGGGTCGGCTGACCCACGCCGCCACGCCAGCCGGACTACTCTTCCCAGTGCGCCGCGATCCAGTCGCGGAACAGATTCAGCTTCTGCTGATGCGCGACCGAGTCCGGGTAGACGAAGTAGTAGCGCCAGCCGGTCTTGAGCACCGTATCGAACGGCCGCACGAGCCGCTTGGCCGCCACGTCCTCGTCGATCAGCGCAAGATCGCTGATCGCGACACCGAACCCCTGTAACGCGGCGTTGGTCGCCATATCGAGCGTGTCGAAGCTCGGGCCGTGCTCGGCGTCGATCGTCGCGGCGTGCGCGGCATCGATCTCGGTTACCTTGGCGAGCCACATCTTCCAGTCGCGATGATCGCGCGTGGGATGCAGCAGCGTGTGGCGCGCGAGATCAGCCACCTCGGCAAGCGGCTTGTCTTTCAGCAGATCGGGTGCGCACACGGGCGTCAGACGCTCCTCGAACAACGGCACCGCCTGCACGTCCGCCCCCGGCGACGAGCCGTAAATGATCGCGGCGTCGAACGGTTCGAGCTGGAAATCGACGTCGTGCTGCCACGTGGTCGTGATCTGCACGTGCAGTTCGGGATACTCGGCCTGGAAGCGCATGATCTTAGGCAGCATCCAGCGCATCACACAGGTCGGCACTTTCAGCGCGAGATCGGTGCGCTGCCGGGTGAGGCGCAGCGAAATTTCCTCGATGCGCGCGAAGCTCTCCTTCACGGCCGGCAGCAACAATTCCCCTTCGGCGGTGAGCGTCAGGCCTTTCGCATGGCGCTTGAAGAGCGGAAACTTGTAGTAGTCCTCGAGCGCGATGATTTGCCGGCTGACCGCGCCCTGCGTCAGGCATAGATGGTCGGCGGCGCGCGTGAAACTGCGATGCCGCGCCACGGTTTCGAAAATCTGCAGCGCGTTGAGCGGCGGTAGGCGGCGCATCGTGGGTGTCCAGTACGATCAGGAAAAATCATTGCGTGGGCGTGACGGCGCGGGTCGTCGCCTGCCGCCAGAACGCCTCTCGCGGGCCTACAGGATACGCGATCACAAATTGCCGCACGAGCAGCGGTGAACACGACGGTCATGCATTCGGCTCATGCCGATGCCAAAACTTGCCGTTAACCAGGCCAGCATGCACCGGCGCAGGGCAAAACACGTCCGCAACCGCACCAGAACCGAGCTTTCCTCATACCTCCACGAGGGCGCGAATCGTCGACGAAACATGGACGTTAACCCGCATGCGCTACTGCCTCGGCGCTCCCGCCCTCTGACGGGCGTGCGCCGCCCCGGTCGCGCGACGGCCTTCGCATGAGCTTACGTCATGCCCTCCATGCGCATATTTCGTTTGTTGAGGGATTTTGGCAAACCTAGAGTGCATCCACACGCAGCGCAGGCAAGCAACGCAAACGAGCGATGCAGCGGCGGCGGTCACAGCGATATCACCAGGCAACAGGCGTTCAACACAGGAGACCGCCATGGAAGAGATCAAACGGGGTAGAAGGCAGGCCATCAAGTCGATCGGCGCGGCACTCGCGGCATCCACCTTGCCGATGCCGTTCATCAATCTGCGCGCGCAGGAACACAACTTCAGCGGCAAGACGCTGCGTCTCTTGACGTGGTCGGACGACACGGGCGCCGCCGCTCTGCGCAATATCGCCGCCACGTTCACGGCGAAAACCGGCGCCAAAGTGATCGCCGACCGCGCCGACGGCACCTCCGGCATGGTCGCGAAGGTCAAGGCCGCGGGCGATCGTCCCACCTACGACGTCATCACCTTGGCCGGCGTCGGCGCGGCCGGTCTCGGCGACGCCGGTCTGCTGATGAAGCCCGATCTGGACAAGCTGCCGAACCTGAAAGACGTCGCGGCGCAGTACCGCACGGGCGCAAACGGCTTCGGCGTCGGCTACCTGCTGTGGTCGGACGGGTTGATCTACAACACGTCGACAGTCAAGACCGCGCCGGCATCTTACGAAGCATTGTGGGATCCCAAATACGCCGGCCGCCTGTTCCTGCCGCCGCCCGAGTGGGCCGAAGCGGTGGACCTGGCGATCATCGCCGCGAAGATGAACGGCGGTTCGCAGCAGAACATCGAGCCGGGTTTCAAGAAACTGATGCTGTTGAAAGACCGTGTGATGACGCTCGGCGAGAACCCGAACCAGGTGGCCGATCTGTTCCGCACCGGGTCGCTCGACATCGGCGGCATCTATTCGCCGGCGTTCTTCCCCAACCAGATCCGCAAGCCCGAGTACAAGATGGGCGTGACCTACGGCATGAAGGAAGGCTTCGCCACGCAGCTGATGTTCACCGTGATCCCCAAGGCGCATCCGGGCGACAGCGATCTGATCCACGCCTTCATCAACCATTCGCTCGACGCCGGCGTGCAAGGCCGCATGGCCGCCGACGTGCTGAACGGCCCGGTCAATTCGAAAGCGGTGATTCCCGCCGAGAGCCGCGCGTTCGTGCCGAGTCCGCAGCAGATCGCCGAGAAAGCCGTGCTGCATGACGACAAGGCGCTCGCCGTGGTGCAGCCGGCGTGGATCAAGCGTTACACCGAAATCTTCTCGGCATGACCGCGATGCTCGCGCGCTTTTCGCGGCGTGCTTCACCGGCGTCCGATCCGGCCTCGGATGCCGCGACGGGCGCGTCCAGTCTCGGACCGGACACGCCTGCCGCCAACGCGATGGCAAAGGCGCGGCCATGGCTGCTGCTCGCGCCGATCCTGCTGTTTCTCGCCATCCTCGGCGCGGCGGCGCTGGTCGTGCTGCGCATGAGCTTCGGCACGCAGGGCAACGAGTGGCGCGGCTTCACGCTGCAAAACTACGCGGACCTGCTCGACGGCTACTTCATGAAGTCGTTGTGGCTCACGTTGAAGCTCGCGTTCCAAAGCATGATCTGCGCGGTGCTGCTGGCGATTCCGGTCGCACTGGCGATGGCGCGCACGAAGTCGCGGCTCGCACGACGGCTTCTGCTCGCGGGCGTGCTGCTGCCGCTGCTCGTCAATCTGCTGCTGCAAGGCTATGGCTGGCTGATCATTCTCGGGCCGGCCGGCCTGCTCAATCACGCGCTGCTCGGCAGCGGCCTCGTGCAACGTCCGTTGATGTGGCTGTACCGCGAAAACGGCGTGCTGTTCGGCTTGATCCAGACGGCGTTTCCGCTCGCCGTGCTGCCGCTCTCGAGCGCGATGCGCGCGGTCTCGAGTTCCTACGAAGAAGCCGCCGCCACGCTCGGCGCGACGCGCTGGCAAACGCTGCGTCACGTGCTGTTGCCGCTCGCCATGCCCGGTCTCGTGTCCGGCGCGCTGCTCGTATTCGCCTATAACGCGAGCGCGTTCGCCGTGCCGCTGCTGCTCGGCGGACGCCGCGTGCCGATGCTCGCCGTGCTGGTCCACGATCAGGTCGCGCCCTTGCTGAACTGGCCGGCGGCCTCCGCGTCGGGTGTCGTTTTGATGGTCGCCACGTTGACGGTGATGGCGCTGTCGCAGCGCCTCGTGCGCCGCACGCAGCGTCTCGCCGAGGAGCCTCACGCATGAGCACGCCCATTCAAACCGCGCCGCCGCCGCGCTTGCAACCGCGTGCACCACGCTTGCCGGCTGTCATGCCCGGCCAGCTCGGCAGGGCCACCGCCCTGCTCGCGGCAATCGTTCTGTTCCTCGCCGCGCTGCCGATCCTCACGATGATCACGATGTCGTTCAGCGCGGCCGACACGCTCGAATTCCCGCCGCATGCCTACGGCTTGCACTGGTATCGCGCCGCGTGGCACAGCTTCGTGTCGCCGGACGCGAGCGACACGCTGTCGATGGGCGGCGCATTGCGCACGAGCCTGATCGTCGCGCTATCGACCATGGTGATCGCCACGCTCGTCTCGGTGCCCGCCGCCTACGCGTTGAGCCGCTACCGCTTTCGCGGCAAGCCCGCGGTCGAGCAACTGGTCGCGTTGCCGCTCGTCTATCCGCTCGTGATGCTCGGCCTGTCGCTGCTGCTGGTGTTCAACGTGCTGCCGGTCGAACTCGGCGTGTTCCGCCTGATCATCGCGCACGTGATTCTGGCGCTGCCGTTCACCGTGAAAAATTGCGCGGCGTCGGTCGCCTCGATTGGTCCGGAGTTCGAAGAGGCTGCCTGCGTGATGGGCGCGAGTCCCAGCCGCGCGCTCGTCGACGTGATCCTGCCGCTGATGCGCCCCGGCATTCTCGCCGGCATGCTGTTCGCGTTCATCATCTCGTTCAACGAATTCACGGTCACGTTCTTCCTGTACGGCATCGATACGATGACGCTGCCGGTGTGGCTCTACAGCCGCACGGTGTCGTCGCTCGATCCGACCGTGTTCTGTTTTGCCGTGTTCATCGTCGCGATCGACTTCGCGCTGATCTGGCTGCTCGAAAAGCTGATCGGCGACGAAGGCGTCGCTTTGTGATCGCGCGCTCATGACGCCCTCTTCTTGCTGGAGCATCCGATGACCCATTTAACGTTGCAGGCCGTGACCCGGCGCTTCGGCGCGGCCCATGCCGTCGACAGCGTCGATCTGAGCGTGCCCGACGGCAAGCTGGTGTGCTTCCTCGGCCCATCCGGCTGCGGCAAGACCACGCTGCTGCGGATGATCGCCGGCCTGGAAACGCCGACCTCGGGCAGCATCCATTTCGCCGGGCGCGACATCACGCGCCTGCCGGCGAACCAGCGCGACTTCGGCATGGTGTTCCAGTCGCTCGCACTGTTTCCGCACATGACGGTCGCGCAGAACATCGCGTATCCGCTGAAGCTGCGCAAGACGGCGAAGGACCAGCAGACGCGCCGCGTGGCGGAGTTGCTGGAACTGATCCAGTTGCCGCACATGGCGAACCGGCCGGTCACGCAACTCTCCGGCGGCCAGCGTCAGCGCGTGGCGATTGCGCGCGCGATCGCCTCGCAGCCGAAACTGCTGTTGCTCGACGAACCGCTCTCCGCGCTCGACGCCAAACTGCGTGAAGCCATGCAGGTGGAGATCCGCCTGCTGCAACAGCGTCTCGGCATCACGACGATCATGGTCACGCACGACCAGCGCGAAGCAATGACGATGGCCGACGAGATCGTCGTGATGGAGAAAGGCCGCATCGCACAGGTCGGCAAGCCGCTCGATATCTATCGCGATCCGGTCAGCGAGTTCGTCGCCGACTTCATCGGTCTCGGCAATATCCTGCCGGTCACCTACGACGGCGCGGGCGGCGTGAGCCTGCCGGGCGGCCGGCGCATCAGCGTGGTGCAACCGGCGCGCGTGCCGGAGTCCAGCAGCGATATCCGCCTGCTGATCCGCCCCGAAGACGTGTGCGTGAAAGCCGCGTCCGATTCCGCGGGTCCGAACCGGCTGCAAGGCACCGTGACGTTTATCCGCGACGTGGGCGCGTCGCTCGAAGCGACCATCGACTGCGCCGGCTTCATGTTGACCGCCGCCACCACGCCGCGCGAAACGCCGGGGCTTGCGCTCGGCATGCCGGTGCTCGCGGAATTGCCGCCGCATGCGTGCAAACTGATCGCCGCGCGAGTCCGGCATTGAAGCGCACTGACTCCCACTGAATCGCACGCCACTCAAACCCATTCCAATACCGACATTTTCGACAGAGGAAAGATCATGAACCACCGCCCCGCTGCCCCAACCCGCACCCGCCGCGTATTCGCCACGCTCGCCGCGACGCTCGCCTTCACCGCCCTCGGCGCACTGTGCGCGTTGCCGTCGGCCGCGCATGCGGACGCGCTCGACAACATCGCCAAGTCGGGTACGGTGCGCATCGGCGTGTTCGAGGACTACCCGCCGTTCGGCTCGATCGGCCCGGACATGAAGCCGATGGGCTACGACATCGACGTCGCGAACCTGATCGGCAAGGCGCTCAACGCCAAGGTCGAACTCGTGCAGGTGACGGGCGACAACCGCATGGCCTACCTCGCCGACCACAAGGCCGACATGCTGCTGTCGGTCGGCCAGACGCCGGAGCGCGAAAAAGTGATCGACTTCTCGCAACCGTACGCGCCCTACTACCTCGCCGTGTTCGGCCCGAAAGCGCTGCCCGTGAAGAACGCCGCCGACCTCGCCGGCAAGTCGATTTCGGTCGCGCGCGGCACGCTGGAAGACCTGAGCGTGACCAAGATCGCGCCGCCCACGGCGAACATCAAACGCTTCGACGATCCTAACGGCGCAATTTCGGCGTTTCTTTCTGGTCAGGTACAGTTGATGGTAGTCGGCAACGACGTCGGCGCCACGATTCTCGCGCGTCATCCCGCCAACGATCCCGAGCAGAAGTTCTCGCTGTTCAGCTCGCCGGATCACGTCGGTTTGAACAAGAACGAGCCGCGTCTGAAGCAGAAGGTCGACGAAACGATTGCCAAGGCCCGCAAGGACGGCACCATGAACGCGATTTCGCAGAAGTGGCTGCGTGCGCCGCTGCCGGCCGACCTCTGAACCTTTTTTGCGCGGACCACGAAGCGTGGTCCGCGCCGGAGTTTGACCTCACGATGAGCGCCACGCCATGACCTATGCGTTCGATTTCAGCGGCTTCGGCCTCTATGCGGGGATGCTCGCGCGCGGCGTCGCCGTGACCTTGGGGCTGACGGCCGTCTCCACCGTGCTCGGCGGGATCGTCGGCATTGCCGGTGCGAGCGTGGCGGTGGCCGGGCCGAAATGGGCGCGCTGGGTGGTGGCGAGTTACGTGGAGTTGATCCGCAACACGCCGTTCATCGTGCAGTTGTTCTTCGTGTTCTTCGGTTTGCCGAGTCTCGGCATTCATATCGATGAAGTGCAGGCCGCGATTCTGGCCATGACCGTCAATCTCGGAGCTTACGCCATCGAGATCGTGCGCGCCGGCATCGACTCGATTTCACGCGGCCAGGTGCAGGCGGCGCAGGCTCTCGGTCTGCATGGGCGGCAAGTGTTTCGCTTCATCGTGCTGCCGCAGGCCATCGCCAACGTGTTTCCCGCGCTGCTGAGCCAGGTGCTGATCGTGATGCTCGGCTCGGCGGTGGTCTCGCAGATCTCCGTGCCCGATCTCACGTACGCGGCCAACTTCATCCAGTCGCGCAACTTCCGCTCGTTCGAGAGCTACCTGATCATCACCGCGACGTATCTGGTGCTGTCGATCGTGTTGCGGCAAATCCTCAACCGGCTCGGTCGTGGTCTGTTCGCGGGCCGTGCGGCGCGCGGCAACGAGAGCGCGCCGCGTAACTGGCGCAACCGTCTGATGTGGCGCGGCGCCCGCACCCTGCCCACGGAGCGTTGATCATGGTCGAATTCACGCTGTGGGACATTGCCCGCAATCTGTTGCTCGCCGCCCGCTGGACGGTGCTGCTGTCGTTGATCGCGTTTGTCGGCGGCGGTGTTGTCGGCCTGATTCTGCTCGCGATGCGCGTGTCGCCGATCGCCTGGCTGCGGCGCATCGTCGTGGTGTATGTGGAAGTGTTTCAGGGCACGCCGCTCCTGATGCAGCTCTTTCTGGCGTTTTTCGGCTTGCCGCTGCTCGGTGTCGACGTGTCGCCGTGGGTCGCGGCCACCGTCACTTTGACGCTTTATACGAGCGCCTATCTGGTCGATATCTGGCGCGGCTGTGTGGAAGCCGTGCCGCGTGGTCAGTGGGCAGCGGGCGCGAGTCTCGGTATGACGTTCGCCCAGCAGTTGCGCTATATCGTGTGGCCGCAGGCGCGGAAAATCGCGGTGGCGCCGACGGTCGGCTTTCTCGTGCAAGTGGTGAAAAGCACGGCGCTCGCGTCGATCATCGGCTTCACCGAATTGACCAAGACCGGCACCATGATCACCAACGCCGCGTTCCGCCCGTTCCCGATCTACGGCATGGTCGCGATGATCTACTTCGCGATGTGCTTCCCGCTGACGTGGTACGCGCGGGTGCTGGAGAAACGACAGAAGGTGGGCCAGCATCGTTGAAATTGGCTGCACAGCGTGTGAATAAATCAAGCGGCAACCGTGCAGAACGGTTGCCGCTTTTTTATTACTGCCGTGAGAGGACTAGCGAGCCGCGTGTGTCGACTTGCGCAACTTCGCCACGTCGTCCGCTGTCACCGCCGGCGCGCCGTTGTTCCACCCGGCTCGCACGAAGGTCAGCACATCGGCGATCTGCTGGTCGTTGAGCACCGGCGCGTACTTCGGCATCGGATACGGCGCGGGAATGCCGCCGATCACCAGGTCCTCGGTGCCGTTCAGCGTCACGTTGATCAGCGACGACGGATCCTTCTCCAGCACGTTGGGGTTGCCGGACAAGGGCGCCAGCATCGGTGCGAAGCCGCGGCCATCGACACCGTGGCAGTGCATGCAATACGCCGTATAGACCCGCGCGCCGGCATCGTTCGCGGGACGGTTCAGCGACACCTTCGTCGCCTGCGGGTCGTACTTATAAGGCGGCGCACCGCTGCCGCCCGCCGGCGGCAGCGACTTCAGATACGTCGACATGGCGGCGATGTCCGTATCGTTCATGCCCTGCGTGCTGTTGTTGATCACGCTGGTCATCGAACCGAACGCCGAGGCATGGCGATTCGCGCCGGTCTTCAGAAACGCCTGCAGGTCCTGATCGTTCCAGCGGCCGAGACCAACGTTCTGCTCGCCGGTGAGATTCGCCGCGAACCAGCCGTCGAGCAGGCCGCCGGTGAGGAACGCGCTGCCGCTTTCATCGAGCGCCTTCTCCTGGAACGCGATGCCGCGCGGCGTGTGGCACGACCCGCAGTGCCCGAGCCCCTGAATCAGATACGCGCCGCGATTCCAGGCTACATCCTTGCCCGGCTTGTCCTGATAGACGCCTTTCTCCAGGAAGACCATGTTCCAGAACTTCAACGGCCAGCGCATGTTCATCGGCCACTTGATGTCGGGCTCGCGATTCGCCTGCTGCACCGGCGCCACGCCGCTCATGAAATACGCGTACAGCGCTTTCATGTCGTCGTCGTTGACCTTGGCGTACGACGGATACGGCATCGCCGGATAGAGGTTGTGGCCGTCTTTGGCGACGCCTTCGCGCATCGCCCGCGCGAAGTCCTCTTCCGTATAAGCGCCGATGCCGGTCTGCTGGTCGGGCGTGATGTTGGTGGTGTAGATCTGGCCCATTGGCGTGGTCATCGGCAGGCCGCCCGCGAACGGCTTGCCCTTCGGTGCCGTGTGACAGGCGACGCAGTCGCCGACCTTCGCCAGATAAGCGCCGCGTTGGACCAACGCCTGATCCGCTGCCAGCGCCGGAGTCTGCGCGAGGAACGGCAGCGTCACGCACAACGCCGCACCGAAACCCTTCAGAGTGTTTTTCATGTCGGGCTCCGATCAGGCGGTTTGCAGTTGGCTGCCAACCGGCAATTGCCGCAGCCGCTTGCCGGTGGCCGCAAAAATCGCGTTGGTCAGCGCGGGCGCGAGCGCCGCCGTGCCGGGTTCGCCGATGCCGCCGGGCGCCTCGCTGCTCTTCACGATATGCACCTCGATCGGCGGCGTCTGATCGATGCGCAGCATCCGGTAGTCGGTGAAGTTGTTCTGCTCGACGCGGCCGTCCTTGATCGTGATCTCGCTGTAGAGCGCCGCTGTGATGCCGAAGATGATGCCGCCCTGCACCTGCGCTTCGATCGTGTTCGGATTGACCACCATGCCGCAATCGACCGCGCACACCACGTGCTTGACCGCCACCTCGCCCTGATCCACCGCGACGTCGACGACGATCGCAAAGAAGCTGCCGAACGCATGCATGACCGACACGCCGCGCCCTTGTCCCTTCGGCAGCGCGCTGCCCCAGTTCGCCCCCTGCGTGGCGACGTTGAGCACGTTCAGCGCGCGCGGTGTCTTACCGAGCAGATCCTGACGGTATTTGACGGGATCGACTTTGGCCTGCGCCGCGAGTTCGTCGATGAAACTCTCCACCACGAACGTGCCGCGCGTCGGTCCCACGCCGCGCCAGAATGCGGTGGGCACCGCGTGCGGCTCCTCGCGAACGTAGTCGATCAACTGGTTGGGCAAGTCGTATGGCAGATCCGAAGCGACTTCGACCGCATCCGGATCGATACCGTTCTTGAAGGCGGGCGGTGCAAAACGCGCCAATATCGACGAACCGACGATCCGATGCTGCCACGCGACCGGTTTGCCGTTCGCGTCGAGCCCGGCCGAAATCTTGTCGTAGTAATACGGGCGGTACATGTCGTGCTGAATGTCTTCTTCGCGCGTCCAGACCACCTTCACCGGCGTCGACACCTGTTTGGCGACCTTCACGGCTTGCGTGACCATGTCGAACTCGAGCCGCCGCCCAAAGCCGCCGCCGATCAAATGGTTGTGCACGACGATCTTGTCGGCGGGCAAGCCAGTGACCGCCGCGGCGGCATCCACCACGCGCGTCGGCACCTGCGAGCCGAGCCAGACATCGCAACCGTCGGGGCGCACGTGCACCGTGCAGTTGATCGGCTCCATGGTGGCGTGCGCAAGAAACGGCTGCTGATACACGGCGTCGACGCGCGTCTTCGCACTGGAGAAAGCATTGCCGACGTCGCCGTCCTTGCGCGCCACCGCGCCGTTGCGTTGCGAGGCGTTGGCGAGATCGTCGACGATCTGCTTCATCGACAGATTCGCGCCCGCACCCTCGTTCCACTTGATGACGAGTGCCTGCACGCCGCGCTTGGCAGCCCACGTGTGGTCGCCGATCACCGCGACCGCGTTGTCGATCTTGATGACCTGGCGCACGCCGGGGATTTTTTTCGCATTGGTGTCGTCGACGCTGGCGAGCGTGCCGCCGAACACCGGGCAGTTCGCAATCGCCGCGTAGACCATGTCGGGCACGCGTACATCGAGGCCGAACATCGCGGTGCCGTCCACTTTCTCCGGCGAATCGAGGCGCTTGACCGCCGTGCCGATCAGCTTGAAGTCCTTCGGGTCCTTGAGCTTGACGTCTTGCGGCGCCGGCAGACCGGCGGCCACGGTCACCAGTTGACCGTAGCCGACACTGCGCTTGCTGGCCTCGTGGATCACCTGCCCGGCCTGCGCATGGCAGCTTGCCGGATCGACCTGCCATTGCTGCGCGGCCGCGCTGATCAGCATGGTGCGCGCGGTGGCGCCCGCTTTGCGCATCGGCTCCCACGCATAGCGGATCGAGGTCGAGCCGCCCGTGAGCTGGCCGCCGAGCAGCGGGTCCATGAAGAGCTTTTCATTCGGCGGCGCGTGATCGATGGTGACCGCGTCGAGCGGCACTTCGAGTTCTTCGGCGATCAGCATCGGAATCGACGTGTAGACGCCCTGGCCCATCTCGACCTTCGGAATCACGAGCGTGACCTTGCCCGCGGTATCGATCTGGATAAAGGCGTTCGGTGCGAACACGCCGCTTTGCGGCGTTTCGACACCGTCGCCGCCGATCACCGATTTGCCGGCCTTCTGATCCTGGCTCGCGGCCGGCATGCTGAAGCCGAGCAACAGGCCACCGCCTGCCGCCGCGCCTACCGTCACGCCAAATTTCAGAAAGGTGCGTCGTGAAAAGCCAGGTGCGGCACGCGCGCCGCTCTGTGCATCGAGCAATCCTTGGGACATGTCATGCCCCCTTTGCGGCGTGCTTGATCGCCGCGCGGATGCGGTTATAGGTCCCACAGCGGCAGATATTGCCGGCCATGGCGGCGTCGATGTCCGCATCGGTAGGATTGGGGTTGCTCGCCAGCAGCGAAGCCGCCGACATCACCTGCCCCGACTGACAGTAGCCACATTGCACCACGTCCAGTTGACGCCAGGCCTGCTGCACTTTCTGACCGGCCGGCGTGCCGCCCACCGCTTCGATCGTGGTGATCTTGCGGTCGCCAACAGCCGCCGCCGGCAACACGCACGAGCGCACCGCCACGCCATCGAGGTGCACCGTGCAAGCTCCGCATTGCGCGATGCCGCAACCGAACTTCGTGCCGGTCAGACCGACCACATCGCGTAAGACCCACAGGAGGGGCATGTCGGGCGGCGCGTCGACGGTGTGCGTCTGGCCATTGATATTCAGCGTTGTCATTGAGCGGCTCCGAGTGGGGTTTATTGTTTATCAGGTTGTTTAGGCAGAGACGTCGAACCAAAACGTAAAGACTCGCCGCGTTTATTCGATAAGCCGGACTAATGCGCGCTGCGGCTTTTCCAGTCGTTTAAAACGGCGGCGAATGCATGGGCGCGAACGCGCCAAAACTGATCGGCGAATTGTAGACGCCCTTTAAAAAGTTCGCCTCGAAGCTGCATGCCGCCGGCCGGCTGGAAGATTCTCGCGGGCGCCGATCGCGTGGCTGAAAGGTGTTTTTAATCGGCGGAAACTATCCGCGCGGCGGTTCGAGCGATCGGCCTTTATACGATCAGTGAATCTTGTTGAATCAATGCCGGGCGATTTTGTTAGCATGGATCCGGTCTGACTGACTATCCGAAGGAGCAGCACACATGAACGACTCGCAATGCACTCAATTCCTCTCGGACATTCGCCGACCGCTATTGGCGCTGCACAAAGCCATCCTCGATCACGAGCGTGCCGTGTACGAAAAGGAATTCGGCCCGGTCACGCCGGCGGCTTTCCTGCAGGTGCTCATCAACGGTTCGGGGTTCCGCTGGCTCACGCCGCTCTCGACGATCATTGCGAACGTCGACGAGATTCTCGACGATAAGGAAGCCGAAGCCGCCGACCGCACCGCCGCGGCCGAAGCGGTGACCGGGCTCTTCTCGCCCGACCAGCCGAACAATGCCTTCCTGCCGCGCTATCTGCCGCTATTGCAGGCCGATCCGGCGATCCTGCATCAGCATGGCCAGGTGTCGCAGCTGTTGCGCGGGATTGAATCGAAGTAGCCGGTTGCGCGCGGCTTCGTGTGCTCGCGTCGTGCGGGTTCGGGCCGCGCGTGGTTTGCGCGTGGTTTGCGCGTGGTTGGCGATTCGCTGTCGGCATGGTCGCGAGCGCGGCGCGCAGCGTTCATGCCGCCTCGGCTCCCGAATTTCCTCACCATTGAAAAGCGCGCGTTTCGATCGAGCGGGACTCGTCTGCATGACGGCGGCACGGCGGCGGCGTTGACGGATTACCAGGCTTTTTGAATGCGGCCAACGCAACGAGGCCTTATTTTCAGGCCAATTTATGCACGATTCGTAAGAGTGTGTGTTGTATGGTGGATTCGTTTGCCGTTGAAACGAGTGCGCGACCGAGTCAAGGTTGAATTTGCCTGGCTTTGCTGACTAAAACAAAGGTGAGCTTCTGCGGGAGGCATCCTGAGGCAGGCTACGAAAAGCCGGTCAGCATGCTTCACGAAGCCCTGCTAAGGTAAGCAGACTTTCTTGCGACGCTCATCGCTATGCAAAACTGGCCGCTCCCCGAAAGCTATACCTTCCGCGATCAAGCCGTGCGCTTCAACGTGAGCGGCAATGGCCCGCCGCTGGTGCTGGTTCACGGCACGCCCTTTTCTTCGTATGTGTGGCACCGCATTGCTCCGCATCTCGCGCAGACGCGCACCGTCTATTACTACGATCTGCTCGGCTATGGACAATCCGAACAGCGCGACGGCCAGGACGTCTCGCTCGGTGTGCAGAATGGTTTGCTGGCGGAATTGCTCGCGCATTGGCAACTGGAAAGCCCGGATGTCATCGCGCACGATTTCGGCGGCGCGACTTCATTGCGCGCCCATCTGATCGACGGCTGCGACTATCGCAGCCTCACGCTGATCGATCCGGTGGCGGTCGCGCCGTGGGGTTCGCCGTTCGTGCGGCATGTGCGCGAACACGGTGACGCGTTTGCCGGACTGCCGCCCTACATCCACGAGGCGGTGGTGAAGGCGTACGTGCGCGGCGCGATCGCGCGCGAGATTCCGGATGACGAACTCGCGCCCTATGTGACGCCCTGGCTCGGCGCAACGGGTCAAGCCGCGTTTTACCGGCAGATCGCGCAAATGGATCAGCGCTACACCGACGAGGTCGAGGCGCGCTACCCGCAGTTACGCTGTCCGGTGCAGATTCTGTGGGGCGAAGAGGACCAGTGGATTCCACTGGCGCGCGGCCGTCAACTGGCCGCGGCCATACCGGAAGCGCGCTTTCAGTCGGTGCCGAAAGCCGGCCACCTGATGCAGGAAGACGCGCCGGAAGCGATCGTTGCCGCGGCGCTGCTGTGGCTGGATTGAGGTCGCGCGCCTAGCCGCGTCCGTGCGGCAGGTACGGCATGGGATCGATCGGCTTTCCGTCGCGGCGCAATTCGAAGCCCACGGAAACGCGCGAATTGTTTTCGTCGCCCATCTCGGCGATCTGCTGTCCTTGCACGACAATGTCGCCGGTTTTGACCAGCAGCTTGCGGTTGTGCGAGTAGGCGGTCAGAAAGTCCTTGTTGTGCTGGACGATGATCAGGCTGCCGTAGCTGTTCAGGCCCGTGCCGGCGTACATCACCTTGCCGTCTGCCGCGGCCCGCACCGGATCGCCAGGCTTGCCGCCGATTTCGATGCCGCGCGTTTCGCCCGGCTGGAATCCTTCGACCACGCGCCCGCCCGCCGGCCAGGCTAGTGATACGCCGTTCGCGTGCCGCGCGGTTTGCTGCGCGACTTCGCGTGCTTCAGCGGCACTGAGCGTCGGCGACTGCACGGCCTGAGCGGACTGCGACGTTGACTGCGTTGGACCCGACGCGGAGGCCGGCGCCGCCGCCTGCTGCGCCGCAACCGAAGTCGCCGGCGTGGACGCCGCGGCGGCCTTCACTGCCGCATTAGCCGCATTAGCCGCGTTCACCGCCCGCACCGTTTCCGGCGACGCGACGTGCAAGACCTGTCCCGACTTCAAGTGCGAGGACGCCTTCAATCCATTCCAGGTCTGCAACTGCTTCACGCTGCAATGATGATGCTGCGCGATGCGCGCCAAGGTGTCGCCACGTTTGACGCGATACACCAGTGGCGGTGATTTCTTGAGCAGCGCGCTCTGCTCGGGGGTGATCGCGGGCGGCGCGGCCGCCTTCGCATCGGCTGCCGGCGCGCTTGGCGCCGGCACGCTGGACGCAGCCGCCGCGGCTGTCTGCGCGTCCTGCTGGCCCACATTCGCACAACCGCTGACCGCCAGCGCGACCCATACGCCAGCGAGACTGGCCATCTTTGTTCTGTCGAAGCGCTTTCCCATCTTGTTCGACTCCTGCCTCGTTCATTGGCGAGCCGGATGCCACCTTGTCGCGTGCGATGCGCGCGCCCGGACGGCGCGCTGCTTTCCCCTGCGACACGGCAAAGCCGCTTCGTGCGGCGCTCACCCATGCCCTGCCGACCAACCCAACCCTCGCCTTCACAAGCTGCCGGATGCCCGGGACGCGTACATGCCGCCCGCCAAAACAGCCCATCGTCCGCGAAAAGGGCCAGACTGCCGATTAAAATTCCAGCGGAATTGTAAAGTGCGTTTTATAAAAAACGCGCCAACCCACATACTTTGATACAAACCTTACGCACGGTATTGCGGACATCGTTGCACGTGCAACGTGTACGGCGGCGCGTGCCCGTCAGGCATCCGCGTGGCCGCCGCAAGTTCGTCATTACCGGACTGTGTTTCATGCGCCGCTGGCGGATCAGGCTGCGGGTCTGCAAGCCATGCAGGACGCACGCACGCCGAAGCCCACGCAAGCGCACGATAACGTTTGCATTAACGGCAGAATGGCGTGAAAACTTGAATTGCCAGCGGCGGCGGCGGGCGTGAAGGAGGATCGTGTCGGCGCGCGGCCGGCCCGGCGTCCGTCCGGCTCGATGGAACGATGCTAGCTGTAGTACTGCCCCTGGTACTTCACGTAGCCGATCGGATGATGCGTGAAGTGCAGTACCGACAGAACGGGATTGCGATTGTCTTCGGTGGGATAGGCGCTGGCGTCGGGGATGTATTCGCCTTGCGCTTCGATTGGCTGCCCTGCCTGCAAATTGGGGATCTCGTGCGCGAGGCCCTCGTTGTCGCCGAAACGCACGGCGACGAAGACCTCGGTGCCCACCAGTTTTTCCGTACCGCCTTCGAACTTCACGACCGTGTCGATCTTGATGACGAAGTGCTGGTGATTGGCGCCGTTGTGATTCTCCGGGCTGGCGAACACCTTGCTGGTCGTGCCTTGCACACAGGCCAGCGGCGCGCCCAGCGAATAGACGTAACTATGATGAGGAAGGATCTGCGTCGCGCGATTGTTCATGAAGTCTCCGTGAAAGGAATCTGTCTTGCCTACGGCGAAACGTAAGGCGCGCCGCAAGCCGGCAGCGGCGCGATACCATTTGAGCAGACCGTAGCGCGCGAGTTCATTGCGCGCCGTTCACAGGAGACATCATGACTCAGCCTGCGCAGGCGCAAATCATCAGCGTCCACATCGCGCATGACTGGCGCGAGGTTTACGCTTTCACATCGGAGCCGGCGGCATTTCCCGAATGGGCATCAGGATTGGGCCGGCCCTTGGGCCATGACGGTGCAACATGGCGTTTCGAAGGCAGCGAAGGCACGACGACCGTGCGCTTTTCCGCGCCGAACGAGTATGGCGTGCTCGACCACTACGTCCTCTTGCCCGACGGCAGCGAGATCTACATACCGTTGCGGGTGATCGCGAACGGCAGCGGCTGCGATGTGCAATTCACACTGTTTCGCGTGCCCGGCATGACGGACGAGAAATTTGCCGCTGACGCGCAATGGGTCGAACGGGATTTGGGCAAGCTGAAGGCGTTGGTCGAAGGGCGCGATTGACGAAAGTGCGTGCGCGGCCTTGACGGTTTTTGTCCACGCTGCTGCTTGCGCATGACCCTCGCGCGTAAAAAAACCGGCACCCTTAACGAAAGAGCACCGGTTTCTTTGAACGCTGCCTGGCGCCTGATATCAAGCGCCAGAAGTGCGGCTACGGTTCAGCGCAGCGCTTTCACCGCATCCGCCGTCACATCTGCAGGCTGGCCGCCCCACGTCGCGCGCAGATAATTGGCGAGCTGCGCGAGTTCCGCGTCGTTGAGTTGCGTGGCGAAGCCCGGCATATCCTGCATCCGTTCGAGGCCCGGAAAATCCTGCGCGCCGATGCCATCGAGCATCGCCACGATCAGATTGTGGGCATCCCCTTGACGCAGCGTCGAGTTGCCGTGCATCGGCACGGCGACATGCGGCTTGCCTTCGCCGTTCAGACCATGACAGCCCGCACACACGGCGAGATAAACGTTGCGCCCTGCTTCGAGCTGAGCGGCATCCGCGGAAACCGACCGCAGCGGTTGCGGCGCGGGTGCCTGGTCACCGAGCAGATAGGTCGACATGGCGCGCAGGTCGTCGTGCGTCAGGTACTGGCTGCTCAGATGCACCACCGGATACATCTCGCCGAATGCCGAGCCCTGCGGCGCGATGCCGGTGGCGAAGAACGTCTGCAGGTCGGCCGCGCTCCAGCCGCGCGCCGCGAGACCGTGCGGCGTGATATCCGGCGCCGCGATCCGGCCGAGTGCCGCGCCGGTCAGCGGCTTCGCGCCGTCGAGCTGGCCGAACGTGCCGCGCGGCGTGTGACACTCGGCGCAATGGCCGAGCGCGCTCGCCAGATAGCGGCCGCGATTCCACTCCGCCGTGCGTCCAGTCGATGCATCCGGCAACGCGTCCTTCAGGAACACCCAGTTCCAGAAACGCACGCCGAAGCGCATGTTGAACGGGAACGACAGTTCGGGCTCGTGATTCGCCACCGCGGCCGGCTTCTGCGCCATCAGGTACGCGTAGATCGCATCGCTGTCCGCGCGCGACAACTGACGGTACGACGTGTATGGCATCGCCGGATAAAGCTGCTTGTCCGGCGTGACGCCGTCATGCAGCGCCTTGTAGAGATTGTCCGCGCTCCAGTTGCCGATGCCGTGGTCCTTATCTGGCGTGATGTTGGTGCCATAGAAGGTGCCGAACGGCGAAGCCAGCTTCACGCCGCCGGCGAACGGCGCGCCGTCTGCCGTGGTGTGGCAGGCAGCGCAATCGGCGGCCTTGACGAGGTAGCGGCCGCGCGCGAGCGGATCGGCGGCGGTGGATTGCGGTCCCAATGCGGCGGCCGCGGCCAGCGCGCCGGAGTCGTCGTGCTTGCCGCAAGCGCTCAGCGCGAGCGTCGTACCGAGCAGCAGCAGCGCGCGGCGCAAGTTCATCGGTCGGCTCATCATGCGGCGTCCTTTACGAGGCCAGGCGTCGTCAGCACGACTTCCTTCACGGCTTCGTAATAGCGCACGTAGCCCGTACAGCGGCAGATGTGATCGTTCAGCGCTTCCGTAATCGTGGCCTCGACCTTGTCTTTGGCAACCGGCTCACGCTTCAGGCGTTCGATCAACACGGTCGCCGCATTGACGAAGCCCGGCGTGCAGTAGCCACACTGAAAACTGAAGTGCTCGAGAAACTTCTGCTGGATCGGCGACAGTTCGACGACCTCGCCCGCTTCGTTACGCTTCGCGTGGCCTTCGATCGTGCGAATGGACTTGCCGTGGAAAAAATTCGCGCCGGTGATGCAGGTGCGCACTTCTTCGCTCGTGCCGTCCGGTTTGTCGACGATCACCACGCACGCGTGGCAGATGCCCTGGCCGCAGCCGAGGCGCGAGCCGGTCAGGTGCAAATACTCGTGCAGGTAGTCGATCATCATCAGCCCGGCGGGCACATCGGTCGGACCGACGATCTCGCCGTTCACCTTGATCGACAGCGGCATCGAACGGAAATGCGTGAGCGGACGCTCGACCACGCCGGCGGCAGGCGCGCGCGCGGCGTCGGCGGCCGAAGCCGTGGAAGCGCCACTTGCGGGAGCCGCACCGAATGCAGCGGAAGCGCCACTTGCAGCGGCAGTGCTCACCGCGCCGCCAGCGACATTAGCGTTGGTTTGATTGGGGGCCGTCATGCGAGCACCTCCTGAATACGTTGCGGGGTGACCGGCAGATCGGTAAAGCGATGTCCGATCGCATGCGCGATGCCGTTCACGATGGCGCCGACCACCGGAATCATCACCACTTCGGCGATGCCTTTCGGCGGATCGGTCTCGGTCAGCGGCGGCAGCACTTCGCCGGTCTGGGTCCAGACGGCAACGTCCGTCGCGCGCGGCAAGTGGTAGCGATTGAAGTTCCACGTGCCGTTGCCGGGACCGTCTTCGTAGAGCGGCAGATATTCATGCAGCGCGTGGCCGATGCCCATCGCCAGACCGCCTTGCAACTGGCCGGACACGAGTTGCGGCGAGATCTGATTGCCGCACTCCATGATCGAGTGATGCGCGAGCAGATCGACCTTGCCGCTCGCTTCATGCACCGACAGCTCCACCAGCGTGCCGACCGCGCTGTAGTACGTGACGGCCGCGTTGTTGCGCTGGACCGGCGGAATGAACACACGCTGGCGGTCCAGCACGCGGTAGCGATTCGCCGTGGTCTGCATCTTCTGCTTGTCGGCCGACGCGTTGTCGCCATAGCGCACAGCGAGACCGTCGAGCGGCCAACGCTCGACGCTGCCGTCGATCTCGAAGTCCGCTTCGGTCCACTGCCAGCGGTTGAACACGTGCACGGTCGCGCCGGTCACGAGGCCGAGTTCGTGCGCCTTCTTCGCGAGTTGTTCGAACGGCAGCGCTTCGAGGCCGGCTGCGGAGAGCTTGCCGTCGACCCAGCGGGCGTCTTCGATACGCACCACCAGCGGCGCGACCTGACCGCCGCCGATGCCCTGGCTCCAGATCGACATCGCCGCGGGCCACAGGCCATGCGCGAACACCACGCGCGCCGCTTCACGCGTGCTGTGCGTGAAGTAGTAAGCGGAATTCGTCGCGCTCGACGGCGATGCGTAGCCCGGCGACCAGCGCGGATTGGCCGCGAGCTTGTCCTGATCGGCTTGCGACATCATGTACGGATCGCCGCTCGTGACAACCGGCAGATCGGGCCAGTCGGTGATGGCGACATGCACGTCGGTGGCCGGCTTGCCGAGCCACTTCGCCACCGCGACTGCCTGCGAGGTCGACATGCCGGTGCCGATTTCGGCCGCCGTGTGTTGCAGGCTGATCTTGCCATCGGCGCTGAACTCGACCTTCGCGAACGAAGTCTCCGCGCCGGTGCCGAAGTCCTTCTGCACGCACGCGAAACCGACGCCGTAGCGCTTGCCCGGATGCGCCGCTTCGAACTCGGCCTTGCGCTTCGCGCGGTTCAGCCACAGCGGATGCACCTTCGCTTTGTTCAACACATCGTCGACGCGAATCGCGCCGGCCGGCACCGCGCCTTGCGTGTTCTTCATGCCGGAACGCAATGCGTTCTTCAGGCGGAACTCGATCGGATCGAGTTCGAGCCGCGCGGCGATTTCATCGACCATCATCTCGGTCGCGGCCATGCTCTGCAGCGTACCGTAGCCGCGGGCGGAGCCGGCGTCGATCGCGCGCGTTGCGAGCGCCACCGCCGACAGATCGTTCTTCGGGAAGTAGTAGATCGACTGCGCGGCGGTCGCGCCGACCATCGCCACCGACGGCGAGAAGTTGCAGCGTCCGCCGCCGTTCGCTTCCATCTCCGCCTTGAACGATTGCAGCAAACCGGACTTTCTGTCGACGGCGATGCGGTAGTTCATCCTGAACGCATGGCGCTTCAACGAGGTCTGGAATTGCTCGTAGCGATCGTTGGCGAGGCGCACGGGACGGCCATCGGCATACATCGCGCAGACGAGGCCGTAGAACGGCACATTGAAGTGATCCTTGGAACCGTAGCCCACCGTGTAGCACGGGTAAATGAACAGGTGCTTCACCGGGAACGCGCACTTCGCGACCATGCCGGCCGCGCTGTCGGCGACCTCGGACGGCGCCTGGGTCGGCACGACCATATGCAGCGATTGCGTCGCCGCGTCGTACCAGCAGTTCGCGTTGTCGGGCTCGAGCGCGGCCGTGTCGATGGACTGCGTGTTGTACTCGCGCTCCATCACCAGCCAGTCCGCGGAAGGCTGATCCAATTCCTGCTGGATCCGCGCGGCGTGGAACATGCCCTGCTCGTCGAGCTTGCCGTGTTCGCCCCCGTCCGGCCACACCGGCTGGTGCTTGCGCATCATGCTCGGAAACACCGGCGCGTCTTTAAGACTGGAGAAGGTGTCGTCGTCGTACGGCGTCTTGCCGCCGACGCGCACGAAGCGGAACGTGCCCCATGGATCACGTTCGAGCGCACCGGTTTGCGCGCCGTAACGGATGATCTGATCCTGGAACTTCAGCTTGTCTTTCGCGAAGCGGAAGCGCGCGAAGTCGTGATAGATCAGAATCGCCACCGCCTGGCCGAGATACGCGGGCGTCTTGCCCGGCGGCAGTAGCATGTCGTCGCCATAGAAGGCCGGGAAGATCAGGCCGTCGCGCGCCAGATCGGCGGCGGTGATCACGCGGTCGGGCTTCAGGTCGTCGCCGAGCAGCGTGAGGTCGAAGCCTTCGTAGCTGCGGTCGGCTTGCGTCGTGCGCAGAATGAAAGCGTGCGACTGCTGCGGCGGCCAGTGCGGCATGTCGGCGGCGCGGATGTCGCGGGCGAACACTTTCGAGCCGGTTACCTTGGCAATGCCGTCGATGCGGAACTTTGCCTGACCGTTGGCCGTATCCCACTGCACCGGCGTCAGGATTTTTTCTTCGAACAACGCAGCGAATGCGCGGCTGCCCATCGGCGCGATATACACCGACACACCCGCCAACACGCTGGCCTTCAGAAAACTACGACGCGAAAGGTCGAGTTTCCCCATGGACTTCTCCTTTAGTGAATACGGCGGCAATACGGGCCATCAAGGCCTTTCCTTCCTGGCGTCAGGAAGACACGGACCGTCACGCGCGCGCGGCCGCGTGCGTGCTGGCACGCGACGAACCTGCGCTGGACGGCTATCACCACGAGGGAGGTGTTCGAACCGCGGACGCTATCTAACGCCCGGGCGTACCGGCGACCTGCGACGACCGTCACTTCGGTCGTGCCGCAGTCGATCTGATTGACCTTGAACTACCGTGAGTTGCCTTGTCCTCGCCCCACAGAGGGCAAGGGGCGGGATTATCGCGCTGATTTGCCGCGGGGTGCGTCAAATTTTGTGCCCTATCTCGCAAATAACGGATCTCGTATGGTCCGCTATATTCGTGGGTTTACAGCGGTTTCTGGCGGTTTTTCTACTTTTTAATCAGCATGCCCAACTATGCCCGCACGATCGTGATACCCAACGCTTCGAACGGCGCGGTCAACGCCTCGTCCGTATTCCGTTCGACGACGATCGTGCTCGCCGCCGTCACATCAGCGATCTTGTACGGCGAGGCCGCATTGAGTTTTTCCGCCGACGCCAGCACCACCGTCTCCGCCGCGTGTTCCGCGAACGCGCGTTTCACGTAGGCCTCTTCCCTATCGCCGGTACTCAGGCCTGCTTGCGGATGCACGCCGGTCACGCCCATGAAATACAGATCCGCGCGAATGTGGCTGAGCGCTTCGATTGCCGCGGCGCCGACGTTGACCATCGAATGTCGGAACAGGCGGCCGCCGATCATCACGACTTCCAACCCGGCATGCTCCGCGAGTTCGACGGCGATGCTCGGGCTATGGGTGACGATCGTCGCCCGCAAGTCACGCGGCAGATGACGCGCGAGTTGCACCGCGGTCGTGCCGCCGTCGACGAACGCAATCTGGCCACGCGCGATCATGCCCGCGGCCGCCCGGCCGATCGCCGCCTTCGACGCCGACTCGATACGCTCGCGCCCGGCAAAGTCGGCCGCCGCCGGCGACGCCGGCAGTGCGCCGCCATGCACGCGCTGTAGCTGGCCCTCGGCTGCGAGCTCGCGCAGATCACGGCGAATCGTGTCCTCGGAGACCTCGAATTCGGCGCTCAAGGTTTTGGCGACCACTTGCCCGTTACGCTTGAGCGCATCGAGTATCAGTTGCTTTCTTTGCGATGTGAGCACGGCGGCGGTCCTTAGCGAGTCTTATCGATTTGCACGAAATTACTTGTTTTTGCACGATATCGCACGATACCATGATTCGCATGCGGGGCTAACCGCGTTTCCCTACAGAACAGGATGCGAGCCATGAACGAAATCGCCGAACGGGTCAGGATTGTCGACGTCCAGGTGCTGTCGGACGACTGGTACGTGCTGAAAAAAACCACCTTCGACTTCCAGCGCGCCGACGGCAGTTGGCAACGCCAGAGCCGCGAAACCTACGACCGCGGCAACGGCGCGACGCTGCTGCTCTACGAACCGCACCGGCGCACGGTCGTGCTAACGCGGCAATTCCGCTTGCCGGCGTTCGTCAACGGTCATCACGGCATGCTGATCGAGACGCCGGCCGGGCTGCTGGAGACCGCGTCGCCGGAGGAACGGATTCGCGCGGAAGTCGAGGAAGAAACCGGCTACCGGGTGCGCGACGTCCGCAAGGTATTCGAGGCCTTCATGAGCCCGGGTTCGGTCACGGAGAAACTGCACTTTTTCGTCGCTGAATATGATGCGGTGGCGAAAGTCGGCGCGGGCGGCGGCCTCGCCGACGAAGGTGAAGATATCGAGGTGCTGGAGCTGCCGGTGGACGACGCGCTGGCGATGATCGAGCGCGGAGAAATCGTCGACGGAAAGACCATCATGCTGTTGCAGTACGCCCAACTGAATCTGTTCGGCACGTAGTTCGAACGTGGCGAGTTTCCGCGCTTTTCGGAATCATCCTACCCGGCATTAGGAAAAGGACGATAGGTTAAACACGGCAGTAAAAATATTCTTACGCATCCCAGTGAGATTGACCGGCGCCGCAGTCAAGGCGACGCCGGTTTATCGAATGGAAAACCCTTTCCGTCAGAATATTTTTAATTCGCCGCCTTTATCAAGGCTGCGGGTAAAGCCGAGGTTCAAATGGATTCTCTCAGTTCCGCAAACCGATTCATGAACGGTTTTTTCTTCGGCACCCTGATTGCCGCCGTCATCATGGTGCTCCTGTGCAATGCAGGCGAATTTTCGCCGTTTATGGCCAAACTGCATGCACTCGAACAGGTTACGATGACCGCGCTGATTTCCATCGTGATCGTCGACGCGAAACCATTGGCCTATAAAACCGTCTGGCGCGAGCGCCGCTGCAGCTTCGTCCTCGACGAGGACATCAACGCCACCCTTCGCGGCCGGACGTTCGGTATTCCGTTTGGCGTTATCGTCGGCATTCTGTTTCAGAATTACGTGATGAATTGAGCGCTAATCCGTTTTAATACGCCGCTCGATATTCATAGTCTGAAATTCGCGCGCCTTGTGATAATCCGTTATCCAAGGCGCGCGATTCGTTTACGTCTTTCCTTTTCCCAATAGCCGATCAGCCGATCAATGCCCGCTGCGTTCGCTGTCGAGATGCGCCATCTGCACCTCGTTGTAGCGCGAACCCGCCACGGCTTCAGGCGGAATCGCAGCTTCGATGCGCGCCAACTCGTCGGCGCTCAGACGCAACTTGGTCGCCGCGAGCGCATCCGTCAACTGGCTGCGGCGCCGCGCGCCGACCAGCGGCACGATGTCGTCGCCGCGTGACAAGGCCCATGCAATCGCCAGTTGCGCTGGATTGGTGCCGCGCGCGTCGGCGATAGCGCGCAGGGTTTCGACCAGCGCCAGATTGCGCTCGAGGTTCTCGCCCTGAAAGCGCGGGCTCACGCTGCGGAAATCCTTCTGCGCGCCGCGCTCCTTCGACCACGTGCCGCTCAGCAGACCCCGCGACAACACGCCATACGCGGTGATGCCGATGCCGAGTTCACGGCACACCGGCAAAATCTCGGCCTCGATTCCACGCGACATCAGCGAGTATTCGATTTGCAGATCGGCAATCGGCGCGACGGCCCGCGCCCGGCGCAGCGTGTGCGCGCCGACTTCCGACAAACCGATCTGGCGCACGTAGCCTTCCTTGACCAGATCGGCAATGGCGCCGACGGTCTCTTCGACCGGCACGGCCGGGTCGAGTCGCGCGGGGCGGTAAACATCGATATAGTCGGTGCCGAGCCGCCGCAGCGTATACGCGAGGAAATTGCGCACCGCCGCCGGCCGCGCGTCGAAGCCGATCCAGCCGCCGGCCGGATCACGCATCCCACCGAATTTCACGCTGACCACCACGTTCTCGCGCTGGCGCCCTTGCAGGGCGTCGCGGATCAGCATTTCGTTGTGGCCCATGCCGTAGAAGTCGCCGGTGTCGAGCAGCGTGATGCCAGCGTCGAGCGCCGCGTGAATCGTGGCGATGCTTTCGTCGCGGTCGGCCGGGCCATACAGATCGGACATGCCCATGCAGCCGAGGCCGATGGCGGAAACTCGCGGGCCTTGCTGGCCCAGTTGACGTGTATTCATTGCGTGCATTCCCGAAGTCGTTTGATCACGTTTAGGATGACGGCGAACCGGCCTGCGTGAAGCCGCGTTTGAAGCCGGATCCGTCACGCCTGAGCGGCATTCTGCGCCCGAGCCGACAAGCGATAAAGGCGCGGCGTTCGATCAGATTGGTCGAAAACGGTTAACAATCAGGGTAATGGAAAGCCACCCGAACCCGGTCCGGCTGCTTCTCAGACGGAGAGCGTCGTCGATGGATCACTTGCAAGCCATGAGAGTCTTCGCGCGCGTCGCGCAACTCGGCAGCTTCACCAAAGCCGCCGAGCAGATGCAACTGCCGCGCCCCACCGTCAGTAACGCGATCCAATACCTGGAAAGCCATCTGCGCGTGCGGCTGCTTCAGCGCACCACGCGGCGCGTCGCGCTCACGCCCGAAGGCGCCGCCTATCACGAGCGCTGCGTCCAGGTGCTGGCCGAGATCGACGACGCCGAGGCGCTGTTCGCCGATGTCGCCAACGGCCCGCGCGGCGTGATCCGCGTCGACCTGCCAGAGCGCTTGGCGGTGCACGTGGTGATCCCCGCGCTGCCGGAATTCTTCGCGCGTTATCCGGACATTCGCGTCGTGCTGAGCGCGACCGACCGCATGATCGACCTGATCGAGGACGGCGTGGATTGCGCGGTGCGGGTCGGCAGCATGGGCGACACGACGCTGGTCGCGCGGCGCATCGGCGAGTTCGAGCAGGTCAATTGCGCGTCGCGCGGGTACATCGAGAAACACGGCCTGCCGCGTACGCCCGCCGATCTGGACGACCATGTCGCTGTCGGCTTTTTCTCCAGCCGCAGCGGACGCGATCTCGACTGGGAGTATCAGGAGCAAGGCGAACTGAAGACGGTCGCGATGCGCAGCGCCGTCTCGGTCAACAGCGCGCATGCCTATATAGGTTGTTGTCTCGCCGGGCTCGGCATGATTCAGGGGCCGGTCGGCAGCGTGGACGCGCCGCTGTTCGCAAGCGGCGAACTCGTCGAAGTGCTGAAGGACTGGAAGGCGCCGCCGCTGCCGGTGTCGGTGGTGTTTCCGCACGGCCGACATCTGGCGCCGCGGGTGCGGATTTTTGTCGACTGGGTGGCGGAGTTGATCGGCACAAAGACGCCCGCTGTGGCGGCGCCTAAACACAAACGGCCGCGCGGCGCGGCCAGGTAAAGTTAGGCGAGGTGGTTAGCCCAGGTGAAGTCAGAACTTGTGCCGGATCGCTGCGCGCACCACGACCTGCCTCGAGGTCGATGAAGGAGACTGCGTGCCGACGTTGAACGCGTCGTCCAGAATCGAATAGGTCGCGTCGCCCGTCACCTGCTGATACTCGCCCTGGATGTAGACGTCGGTGCGTTTGGACAGGTTGTAATCCGCCATCAGGCCGAACGAGTGAATCTTCGGCTTCACGCCGCCGGTCGAGGCGTCGTAGGTTTCCATCGTGTACACGTACTGTGCACCGACGTACAGCATCGGCGAAATCTGATACTTGCCGTTCACCTCGAAGTTCTGATACTTCAGCGAGTTCAGCAGTACGCCCGGCGGCACGAGCGGCGTCACGCCGAGATAGCCGTTGCCGGTCGGGTCCAGATAGTTCGAGTTGGTATAGACGAAGCCGGCCGTCGCCGGACCGAACGTATAGGTGATGCCACCGCCGAACACACGCATACGGGCGGCGATGAAGCTGGCGTCGTTCGCCGTGATCGCCCCGTTCGCTCCATTGCCGGGATTGTCGGCTTGCAGATAGGCCGCGGCCACCAGCAGGCCGCCATAAGAATACTGGCCGCCGAAACTGTACGCGCGATTGTTGGCGAAGTTGGTGTCGTTGCTGAAGCTATAGACGCCGCCGAACTGGAAGCCGGACAGCGACGGACTCGTGTACTTGATCGAGTTGTCGAGCCGGAACGAGTTGTCCGTGTTGTCGTTGTCGTACGGGTGGGAGAAGAGCAAGCCGGCCCAGTTGCCGTTGGCCGTGGTCTGGGCCAGATAATCGACCACCGAATCGTACTGGCGGCCGAACGTCAACGTGCCGTAGCGCTCCGCGCTCAAGCCGACGAAGGCCTGGCGGCCGAACATCCGGCCGCCCTGGTTGAGCCGCCCGGAACTCACGTCGAAACCGTTTTCCAGCTGGAAGATCGCTTTCAGGCCGCCGCCCAGTTCCTCGGCGCCCTTCAGCCCCCAGCGGCTGCCTTGCGCATAGCCGCTCGCCAGCTCATAGACGTGGCCGCGGCCGACATTGTTCGTGTAGTTGATGCCTTCGTCGAGCACGCCATACAGCGTGACACTCGTCTGCGCCAGGGCGGGCGCGGCAAAAGCGGCGGACATAGCGGTGGAGACAGCTAGCGCGAACACTTGCTTGTTCATGACGATCTCCCTGCACTCGAGCAATGGGACAACTCGATCCGGCCGCTTTGTTCTTTGCGCCTTACAAGGTGCTGTATCGACCTTGACGCGCTTTCAGAAATCCTCACACGCCGTTAGGTCGCCGTCCATTGGGTGTCGTATCGATATCTCGAAACGTTGCGAAATCTCCACTTGGTGCGTTGGGCCCTTTTGTCGCGGCGCTCATTCAGGTAAACGGCGCAACGCCGCGCGGACTTGATACCGGCTGCGGCCCACGCGCGCTGACTTGCCCTGCCGCAGGCAGATTTGTCACGAAAAGAAATATAATCGCAACCTTCTTGCGGCGGCGCAGCGGAACTCCGCGCCGCCACGTGGGTCATTTTTACTGCCCCCTGCAACCGCGCCACGTCCGGCCGGTTGAAAGCGGCGACGCGGGTCGCGTATCCGCCGCAGCATCCAATCCAATTTCTAAAAGCCTTGTGAGACGCCTGCCGCGCTGAACCAGCGCGCCGTCGCACGGGGTTTGCTTTTGGCGCCACACAATGCAAAAGTCGCAATCCCGCCTGATCGAACTCGATTTTTTTCGAGGGCTGGTCCTTCTGATCATCGTCGTCGATCACATCGGCGGCAGCATTCTGTCGCGCGTCACCCTGCACGCCTACGCGCTGTGCGATGCCGCCGAGGTCTTCGTGTTCCTCGGCGGCTTCGCGACCGCCACGGCCTACGCCGCACTGGCCGAACGGCGCAACGAGACGATCGCGCGCAGCCGTTTCCTGCGGCGCTCGCTGGAGATCTATCGCGCGTTCCTCGTCACTGCTGCGCTGATGCTGTTGGTCAGCGCCGTGCTCACCGCCTTCAGCATCGACGGGCCGAATCTCGCCACCACCGATCTCGACGATCTGATGGACACCCCGCTCGCGGCTCTCGGCGACATCCTGCTGTTCCGCCGTCAGCCGTATCTGGCCTCGGTGCTGCCCATGTACGCGTTCTTCGCCCTGCTGGTGCCGATGATCCTGCCGCTCGCGCGCAGCAAGCCGTGGCTGCTGCTGGCCGGTAGCGTCGCGCTGTGGGCCGGCGCGCCCGCAATCGACGCCTACCTGCCCGCCGCGCCGGACATGCATTGGGATTTCAATCCGTTCGCCTGGCAATTGCTGTTCGTGCTCGGCGTGCTGGCCCGTTGCCAGCCGGTTTATCAGCGCATCAGCGCGCACCGTCTGAGCTGGGTCGTCAGCTTGCTGGCGTTTGCGGTGGTCGCGGCCGCCGCTTATTACAAGCTCTTTATCGAGCACGAGCCGCTCGATGGCAGCCTCAAGCAAAACCTCTCGTACCTGCGCGCGGTCAATTTCCTCGCCATCGCGTGGCTCGTCGCGAATCTGATTCAGCTCGGCTGGGCGAAGAAGCTCGCGCAATGGGTGCCGTGGGTCGGCGTGATCGGCCGCAAGGGGTTGCTGTGCTTTATCGCCGGCGCGGTGATCTCGCTCGTGGTCGATTCCGTGCTGTACGCGGCGACGGACGGCTATCTGAACTATCCGCTCGGACTGCTCGCGGATGCGATTGCGATCGGCGCGCTGTTCGCGGTGGCGCTGGGCGCGGAACCGCTCAAGCGTCTGGCCGGCCGGCTGTATGCCGGGCGGCTGCGTACGTCGCCCTGAGCGGCGTGCGCCGGCCGGCGACTGTTGCTCAAAAATTCACCGCCGATCCTGATAGCATGACGGCCGCGCGCGACCCACGCCGCGGCCTCCTACTCTGACATGCGTCTATTCCTACGTTCCGCCCTCGTTGCGCTCTGCGCGGCCTCGAGCAGCGCGCCAGTGCTTGCCAGCACCATGATCAGCCGCAGCTTCCATTCCGACGCCCTTGGCCGCGACTGGGCTTACACGATCTATCTGCCGACCGGCTATCGCCATGACGCCGGCCGCCTGCCCGTGCTGTATCTCCTGCACGGCAACAACGGCGACGCCAACGACTGGATCGCGCAAGGCCACCTGCAGAGCGCCGCCGACGCGCTGATCGAGCACAAGGACATGCCGCCCGTCGTGATCGTGATGCCGCAAGGCGGCACGGACTGGTACGTCGATCGCAAGGAGAAGATGGAGACCGCGTTCTTCGAGGATCTGCTGCCCGAGATCGAAGCGCGCTACGCGGTCTCGACGCAACGCGGTGGACGGATGATCGGCGGCGTCTCGATGGGCGGCTTCGGCGCGCTGCGCTATGCGATGACGCAACCCGAGCGCTTTTGCGGCGCGCTGCTGCTGAGCCCCGCGATCTATCCGAACGAGCCGCCGCGCGCGTCGGCTGCGCGCCGCGTCGGCGTGTTCGGCGAGCGCGAGTTCGACGCGCGGGTCTGGCACGAACTCAACTATCCGGCGCAGTGGGACCGCTATATGAGCCGGCCGTATCGTCTGCCGATGTTCATCGCCGCCGGCGACGACGACCTCGCGATCCAGGCCGATGCGTCTTCGCTCTATACGCACTTGCGGCTGGCGGGCAATCCGGCGGCGCTGCGCATTATCGACGGCGGCCACACGTGGGACGTCTGGAGCACGCTGCTGCCCGCGGCGCTCAAATACACGCTTGGTTGCGTGAAGCCGCAACCGCAACCGCAGTCGCGACCGCAGCAACCACAGCAACCACAGCAACCGCCGCTGGAACATCCTTCGTATCAGCGGCCGTGAACGGTTCAGCAGTGCTGGCTGAAATGGGATGGGCCTGAAAAAACCGTGCAACTATTGCACGAGGTCGGTCCACAACACCATCAGCACGGTCATCAGCGCGGGGCCGATGAAGATGCCGAGCAGGCCGAAAGTTTCCGCTCCGCCGAGAATGCCGAACAGCACGAGCAGGAACGGCAAACGCGTCGAGTTGCCGATCAGCACCGGCCGCACGAAGTGCTCGGCGATGAACACCACGACCGAGCCGAACACGGCGAGGCCGACGCCCGCTGCCACCGAGCCTTGCGCGACCAGCCACAAGGCCGCGAGACCAAAGGTGATCGGCGCGCAGAACGGCAGCATCGCGGCGATCGCGGTGACGAGCGCGAGCAGCGCGACATGCGGCAGGCCCGTCACGAAATAGGCGACGCCCATCAACGCGCCCTCGCCGAGTCCGACCACGACCAGTCCCGACACCGTGCCGCGTACCGCCGTGGCCATCCGCAGCAGAAGTTGCGCGCCGTCGTCGCCGAAGCCGCGCCGCACGCCCTTCAGCAGCGAGCCGGACAAGCGCGGCCCCGCCTGAAAGATCACGAACAGCGTGATCAGCATGAAGCCGAACACCGCCACGGCATGCACCGCGCGCGCGCCGAAGTGGCGGCCGAGCGTCATCACCGTGGTGCTGTGCAGTCCTTTCATGGCGGCCGATTCGCGCAGCGGCTGAGCGAGGTTGGCCTGCCACCACGTGGAAGCCTGCTGCACGCCGAACGGCAGATGCTGGATGAAATCCGGCAACGGAATGCCGTTTTCCTGCGCATCTTTGAACCACTCGTTCATGTCATGCGCTTCGCGTAGCGCCTGGGCAATGCCGATGCCCACCGGCAGCACGACCAGCAACGCGATCGCCAGCGTCAAGACAGCCGCGATCAGCGTCGTGCGTCCGGTGAACCAGCGGTTGCCCTCGACCCTGCGCAACAGCGGCCAGAGTGCGATCGCAATCACGGCGGCCCATGCCACCACCGCGATGAAATCGCGCGCGACCCACAACGCCAGCAGCACCAGTCCGATGTACAACACGAGGGAGGCCGCTTTCTGCTTCTTCAGGCAGTCCGACGCGTCAGGTGGTTCAGGAGGTGCGACAGGCGGGCGTGAATTCATGTGAGCTCTTATGGTTTTGTGAAGGTGCCCCCAAGGGACTTCCTTCGGTGTGTGCGCGAGCCGACCGGAAAAATGCAAAACCGCTACACTGCCGTTGCACGGTCGCTCATCAATAACCACATCTTAAAGGAAGCACCGGCGCCCTTTGCGGGTCGAACGCTTGTCTCACTGCGTACAACACTGCGTTGCAAAAATCCGCCCTATCGTAAATTCAACTTAACAATGGCCCGCGAAGGCCCGTCTTTTCGGGATAGCGCGAATGTCAAGTTTCATTGTTGCTATTTGAAGAACAGTGTTTCAACCGCGACACAATGGCTATCCGACGCGCGCGGGACTACATTCGGCACACCACACAATACGGAGCCGACGACGATGACCTTAGAGTCCATCCCCCTTGACGGTACCAATGGCGTCCGCATCGAGATTCTCGAGCGTTCGGACACGACGCTGGTAATTCGCTGGGTCGAGCCGGGTAAATGTCATTACGGCGAGCAGCGGTGGCGCCGCAGGTCGGCACATACCTCGGGAACCTGCGCGGTCTCGCGCCGCAAGATTCGCCGCGGCGACGCGGTATTCAAACCGGCCGAGCGGCCGGCGCCTTTGAACGCTTCCGCGATGATTTGCGCTGAACTGCTGGAGTGCGTCGAAGCCTGAGCCTCATCTGCCTGCCGGCGTCGCGCGTGCGTTCCGCCACGTGCCTGACGCGCCCGATCTGCCCGGCGGACCAACCCACATAGCGGCACGCGCCTCGCGCGACCCGCTCCGCGCCGTGGGTGAAACACCCTCTGATTGCGGCCCTTCGCCACGTGCGTTAAGGTGGACGTCGTTGCGTCAAGTCACCTGCCGGCTCCACGCGCGGCGCTATCGTGACCCGCACGTCCACCCACCGCGCCGTGCCCCGTGCGGCGCCGATTGAGGGCATACCATGGCCGAAGACACGCCGGAAACCCGCGCGCAAATAGCGCCCCCCGCGCCGCCCGCTCCACTCGTCGCACCGCAACAATTCTCCCTCGACGTCCTGCTAGAGAAGTACGCGAAAGGCGACGAACAATCGGCCGACGATGTGTTCAAGCGCGTCGCGCGCGGCGTCGCCGAGGCGGAGCCGCAAGCGTTGCGCGAGTCGGTTGAAGCGCTCTTCGTCGACAACCTGCGGCACGGCGCGCTCGGCGCCGGCCGCATCATGAGCGCGGCGGGCACCGGCATTGCGGCCACACTGATCAATTGCTTCGTGCAACCGGTGGGCGACGCGATTCAGGGCGTCGACGAACAAGGCCTGCCCGGCATTTACGTCGCCTTGCTGCAGGCGGCCGAAACCATGCGCCGCGGCGGCGGAGTCGGCTACAACTTCTCCGCGATCCGTCCCAAGGGCGCGCGCGTTCACACCACCAGTTCATCGGCGTCCGGGCCGTGCAGTTATATGGACGTGTTCGACGCGTCGTGCCGCACCGTCGAGAGCGCCGGTTCGCGGCGCGGCGCGCAGATGGCCGTGCTCGACTGCAATCACCCCGACCTGCTGGAGTTCATCGAGGCCAAGCATTCGAAGGGCCGCTGGAATAACTTCAACGTCTCGGTCGGCGTGACCGATGAATTCATGCGCGCGGTCGAGGAAGATCAGCCCTGGCAACTCGTGCATCGCGCCGAGCCTTCGCCCGCCCAACGCGCGGCCGACGACGTGCGGCAACGCGAAGACGGCCTGTGGGTCTACAGCGAACGCCCCGCGCGCGCGATCTGGGATCGCATCATGCGCTCCACGTACGACGTCGCGGAACCCGGCATCGTGTTCATCTCGCGCATGAACGAGGACAACAATCTGCGCGCGGTCGAAACCATCCGCGCCACCAATCCGTGCGGCGAACAACCGCTGCCGGCGTACGGCTGCTGCAATCTCGGGCCGCTGAACCTCACGCGTTTCGTGATCGATCCGTTCGCGCAGATGAAAGGCCGCAAGCCTTCGTTCGACTGGGACGGCCTCGCCAAACGCACGCGCACGCAAGTGCGCTTTCTCGACAACGTGCTCGACGTCACGCTGTGGCCGCTGCAGCAGCAATACGACGAGTCGCGCGCCAAGCGGCGCATCGGCGTGGGCTTCACTGGCCTCGGCGATACGCTCGTCATGCTCGGCTTGCGCTACAACTCGCAGGAAGGGCGCGACTTCGCCGTGCGCATCGCGCAACTGATGCGCGACGAGGCGTATCGCGCATCCGTGGAACTGGCGCGCGAGCGTGGCGCATTTCCGCTCTTCGATGCCGCGCGTTATCTGGAAGCCGGCACGTTCGCCTCGCGTCTGCCCGAGGACATCAAGCAGGCGATTCGCAGCGATGGCATTCGCAACAGCCATCTACTGTCCATCGCGCCGACCGGCACGGTGAGCCTCGCTTTCGCGGACAACGCGTCGAACGGTATCGAGCCGGCGTTCTCGTGGACCTACACGCGTATGAAGGTGATGGCCGACGGCGGCCGCGAATCCTTCGATGTCGAAGACTACGCGTATCGGCTCTATCGCGAACTCGGCGGCGACACGAGCAAGCTGCCGGACTATTTCGTCAGCGCGCTGGAAATGTCGGCGCGCGACCATCTCGACATGATGGCGGCCGTGCAACCGTACGTGGACACGTCGATCTCGAAGACGGTGAACGTGCCCGCCGACTATCCGTTCGAAGCGTTCGAAAGCCTCTACTTCGATGCGTGGAAAAACGGCCTCAAGGGTCTTGCCACCTATCGGCCCAACGAAACGCTCGGCGCGGTGCTCAGCGTGAGCCCGCCGCAAGCCGACGACACGCTGGCCGAGAGCGACCTCGACCCGTTGCGGATCGCGATCGATCATCGGCCTAAAGGCGAGCTGCCCGCGATCATCGAGAAAGTCGAATATCTGACGCAGGCGGGCAAGAAGTCGCTCTATGTGGCGGTATCGTTCATCGAGGTCACGGGACGGCTGGGCGGTGAAGACGTCACCATCGAACGGCCTATCGAGTTCTTCATTCCGACCGGTCAGCGCGACGAATCGCAGCAATGGATCACGGCGACGATGCGTTCGCTGTCGCTGGCGGCACGCGGCGGTTTTGTCGCGCGCAACTTGCAGGACATGCGCAAGGTTTCGTGGGATCGCGGCCAGGTCCGGCTCGGCGAGGTGCAGCGTCTCGACGGGCATCGCACGCCGCGCTGGCACGATTCGGAAGTGGCCGCCCTCGCCTTTGCGATCCAGCAGATTCTGCATCGGCGCGGGTTTCTCGATGCCGAAGGTAACCAGGTGCCTTCGCGCATGCTGGCGCGTTTGCCGCGCGGACAGATGCGCGCCGAGACGGCGTTGCCGGCGGATTTCGGCATCCGGCCGCATCCCGTTGAGACTGACGCCGACGCGCTCGCGTTGACGCAGCCCGGCGGAGCGCAAGGCCTGCATACGATGCTTGGGCGTAAGTGCGGGTCGTGCGGGGCGAATGCGGTGATTCGCAAGGACGGGTGCGACTTTTGCACGGCGTGTGGTGAGGTGGGGGCGTGCGGGTAGATTGGGTGGGTCGTGACGTCGACCCACCTATTCAAAAACGATAAACCCAGATCGCTATAGTTTCCTTTTCTTCAGCGTGTAGGCAAACAACGCGTACTGCGTGTTCGTATCGGGATCGAAGTAGCCGCCTTGAGCAGCCCCGTCATTCAGGTCGCTCCATGACCTTCCGAAATCCTTGCTGACGAAGGTGAGATCCCGTGGTGCGCCATCGCCCGTCGCATCCGTGGCGTAGACCAGCAGCACCCCTTGCTGACCTACGCTGAGACCGTCGAGCATCAAACGGTCGTCAAACGTATGCAACTGCTGCACACTGGCTTTCTGGACGTTTCTCCATACTGAAACAGCGCCTGTGCGATGCCCCTTGTCGCTCGGGTCATCCCAATTGCGCGGCGCCCCCAACCGGGACAGCGCATACAGCGAGTAACCGCCGCTCGTTTGCGGGGATGATTGCAGGTCGACTACCGTCTGGTCCGGCAGCACGACATCCTGCTCGAAGTCCGCCTGGTCCCAGTTCAGCCGGTAGACAAGACTGGATGTTTTGATGTCGCCAGATTGTTCGACATAGTAGGCAACACGCAGCACACCATCGGGGGCCAGGTTCATCCCGTCAAATGTTTTGCGGGGCTTACCAACGTCGGCGAGCGGCGGCACCTTGACCTCGTGCCAGGACTGACCGCCATCCGCCGTGCGCCATATGTGAGGTCCCCATCCAATTGCATAGCCGCGTTGCGGATCGAGAAACAGCAACTGTCCGATGTTGTGATCTGCTTGCCAGTTCAATTGCGTCCAGTTGCGGCCGCCGTCGCTGGAGCGCCAGAGTTTGGTAATTTGCGGTGCCAGGCCGTTCGATAGGCGAGGTGCTTTGTAATCCATCCAACCCGTGCTGATATAGACGGTACCCCAGTCTTTTGAATACCACCATGCGGCATCCTGACCTCGTTGCTGGAACGTGCGCTTTATCCCAGCTTCGATGGTCCCCTGCAAGAAATTTACAGTTGACCGGTTTAGGCGCTCGCCGGAGTCATTCATCCATTCTTCGGTTGGCTCTGCCACCTGCGGATCCTTCAACTGACTCGCTGGCTTGAAAGTGATTTCTGGATCTGCGAGCTTCAGACTGATCACCTGGTTTCCGCGAATACGAAATTCTCCGCCACCATAGGGCTTGTCACCTTTTGAAAAGGCGGTCGCAATCGTTTCCCAACCTGTCGTCATGCTCTGGTATCCATAGGTTACAGCGGCGAGAAGCGCGAGCCCGCCGATCGAAATTTTCCAGCGTTTAGCTTTTTGCATATCACTTCGCCAGCAGTCGGCCGAGAGCCTTGCCGACGGGATCATCCATATCCGAGCGGTTAATCATGTTCGGGAGGACCACTTTGCCACTGTCGACCGCCTGCTCCCACGTTCGTGCGTCACCCCACTCCTGAATGTTTGGTTGCGCCGTAATTTTTGCGAGGTCCGAAACCGGAATATCTGCGAGACCGCCATCCAGATAGGCCAGAGGGTGTGTCCTGAACGCGAAGGCCTTGAACATATCGTCGTCGAGTTCAAGTTCGTATTGCGGAACCATCATCTTGAAGCTGCCATTCCCAGGCTTCTGGCTGCTCATCCGAATCAAATCTCCCATCATGTTCTTGTTGAGTCCATCTTCCATATTTTTCTGAAGATGCCACCGCGCTTTTTGTAGCCACGCCTGCCCTTCCGGACTCAACTTCGGATACAGCTTGGCTCCATAAGTAGAGCAATAGTAGTACCCATAGCTCACGTAATACGAGGGCGGTTTATGCTCGCAACCGACATGTCGCATCATGAAATTACCATGACGAGACCAATCGGAATCGGTGCTCTCAGGCGCTATCAACTGCTCGCGACGATGCAGCAAACGACGCACGACCTCCTTGTCTTTCCATGGATCCCACGAGGTGGCAAAAGCCTTGACCGTTTCCCAGGCACTTGACACACTAACCTTTTCTACCGTTTCAAGATACTCACCGTGTAATGGCTGATAGTAGTACGGACATTTCCCGATTATCGAAGCCGCTGCGGGTTGCACGATCCTGTTGCAACTGCTTAGCGCGACTGTCGGGCGAACCTGATAGCCGCTGGGCGTCAGCATTGCCGTGCCCGTTCCAAGGACTGTGCCCTGCTTGTCACCCATCAATGGTTCTCCAGAAATTTAATGACCACGTCTTTGGGCACGTGACTCTGCGTCAGCCCTGTTTCACCGAGATCGTTCGTGACACCCTGCGAAATGAGCGTGCCGTCAGAGAACATCTGGAACCTCGTATTGGCCGCGGGGATATCCGTGCCTGCCCAATGCGCGATAAATGCCTGATCGTAGTTACCTTCCGAACCGGGCATGGTGGGGATGGCAGCGGACATTTGTGTTGGCCCTGCGAACGAATGCTGGCCGCCCTTGACATCGATCTTGCCAGGCGCATGAATCTCGATGTTGCCGTCCCTAACTCGGATATACGCACCGCCCGATGTAAGCAGGATTTCCTGCTTCGCTGCCGCCTCGACCTTTTCCGTTGCCGACAACAGCTTCAACGTCTTTTGTGCGGTCAGTTCGATGTTGTCCGCGTGCGCCTGAACTTCCACCTTGCCTTTGCCCGCAAACAGTTTCATCCCCGCGCTCTGCACGAACAGACTGATTTTCTCTGAGACGCTCGCGATCAGTGATTTACCGGCTGCGATATGCATGTTCTGTCCGCCGACGAGGTTCAGATGCTGGTCAGCGGACAAATGTGCGGACTTCGGCGTGGACATGGCGATGCCCGCCGGGCTGCCAAACAGCATGACCGGCTGCTTGAATGCGTTCGCACTCCCCGTTCCGCCTCCCGCGGTGTTTCCACCTGATGATGAGCCCGACACGCTGTTCTGTGTCGCGTCACTGAATGACTTCAGCGAGTCGTACCCATCCTTGAGGCTTTCCGCCTGATGCGTGGTACTGGAATTCGACATCGCTTCCAGCACGCTTTCCGAATTGACCAGTTGGGCGGACGTTTCCCGCGCGTCCAGCGGTTGGCTGGCCGCCGGATAGGTGGTGACGTACAGACCTTGACCCGCGCGCACTGCACCGTAGGCATCGGACTTCAGATCGAAGCCGCTGCCGAGGTAACGTCCTCTCCTATTACCGGACTGATCGATCAGGTACCCCAAATGCAATTGGGCATTGGAGTTCGTGGAATATAGATGAACGCGATTCTGGCCGGTAGAGTCATCCATTAACATCTGGCTGTAGCCGCTGCCCTGATATTCCCTGGATTGGTAGCCGGACAGCAACCCGTTGGAATGCCAGTGAGGTTGTGTTGCGCCGTTGTAGACGCGGCCCGTGACTAGCGGCCTGTCACAGTCGCCGTCCAACCAACTGATCAGAACCTCTTCGCCGAGCCGTGGCACATGTACGCCACCATATCCACCGCCCGTATCGGACATGGCAACGCGCACCCAGCATGACGAGTTTTCATCGCCGTTATTGAGCCGGTCCCAATGGAAGCGCACCTTGATGCGGTTCAGCGAGTCCGTGTAGACCTCTTCATTGGCAGGGCCGGCGACAATCGCTGACTGCAAATGCATGTCAGGTTTGTGATGCTCGAACGGGCTGCGATATGGAGCGGCCTTGCGTTGTGCCTCAATTTCGACAACGAAGAAGCCTTCACTACCATCAGCGTGCCGAACTTTCAGTCCGTCTTCAGCGGCATAGTTTGTTCTGATGGCCGCGAGGTCGCCCTTCAGGCCATCAGGGAAATCCGCAGCGTGGCCGGGCGCGGGCAGGTTGTTCTCAACGAACCAGGTGGCCTCGACAATTGCGAACCGCCGGTTCTGGGCGCTATCTGCGGCGTGCGCGGGGTGATTGTCGAGTTCGAACCAGCGGCCGGCATCCGCGCCTCGCACACCGCCCGCACCGAAGAACCGCTTGGCTCGTGATTCCCACTCTTCCACGCGAACTTTGGACAGGCTATCGCCCCGGTCCTGTTTGCCGTAGCTATAAGCCCCGGTATATTCATACACTTCCGCTTGCTGGGGCAGGCTTCCTTGAGTAGGAAGCGTCGGGATGTTAGTCCCCTTCGGATTGCCCGGCGAAGCGGGCGCCTTGTAATCGAAGGTGCGAGTCGTGAGCGTCACGCTTTGCAGCATTCGCGTGCCCGACCAGAGAACAAACGCATCGGTCTCGCTGTTCGTGCCGGCGCGATAGAACTGAACCGTCTGCGGTGAAAGTGAGGGGAGCGAGTCCAAGCTGTCCGTGACGATGAACGTATGCGACTTGCCGTCGCCCGCCTGCTCGAAATAGCCGAACAGTCCCTCACTTTCCATGAGCCGGTGAACGAAATTCCAGTCGCTCTCGTATTGCACGCAGAACGAACGCGAGGGCAAGGGCTTGCTTAGGGCGAAACGGAATGCACCTTGGGCCTGCGGGTGCATGTTGAATACATCGGTCAGGATTTCGTCGGCCGGCTTGTCTTGCCAGATACGCGCATCTTTACGGAAGCGCAGAAAGTGCATCCACGATGCAAACGCGATCTGGTAGCTCGTGAGCCCGCTATCCGATCCGAGGCGACGTGCGGTATGCACATATCCGTGATGAGGCAGATAGGACTTGTCTGTCTGCTGGATCCACAACGTCGCCGGCTGGGCGATCAGGGTCTTGAGTTCAACCGCGCCCGATGTGGAAACGACATCGGCAGTGAACTCGTAGTCACGACCGATTCGTGAGCGACCGACGACCCGCTGGGGCACCAGGACATCAGTTCCCAGTGAGGTATCCAGCTTCAACAAGCGGTCACTCTGGACAAGCCCGCCGGTTATCGCCCCGATTATGTCCTGCGCACTCATACCGCCTCTTCTTGTTAGCCGACTGCGCGACCGCGCTCTGCGCGATTCTACAAAACATCAGAAGAATCGGCCAGCCACTAATAGTCAGCAAGTGTGAAGCGACATTAATCTTTGAATTGTAAATATGCGTCGGGCATACGTGGAAATGCTTCGGCATGAGAAGCGTTGGATGGTAAACACGTCATACAGCAGCCACGGCCGTACGGGCCCACCCTTTGGCCGATCCCTTTGACTTAACAATGACGTTCTTTTATCAGCAATGAACTGACCGACCGGTACAGCGGAGGCCTCAGAAAAAATGCAGGCCTTATGAATTCGCCTTAGAAGTCAAAATGATCCGGATTTTCTGATTCTTCTATTGCAGAATGATTTCCCCACCGTTTTTTCACATGGCGAATGGCTCGTCAATAACCCAAACCCGCGCGACCCCGCTCCTCACCCCACCCTCGCGTAATAAAGATTCTGCGGATGCTTCGCCTCTGCAAAGAAAAACCAGCGCTCCGCCACCAGCCCCGCGTACTGCACGAGACACGCCGCAGCCAGCAGACCGAGCGAAACGCCGATCGAATGCAAGCTCGCCCCTAACGCCATCAACAACACCGGCGCGACGAACGCCGTCGCGAGAAAGCCCCATTTGACACCGCGCAGCGTCCCCGCCGATTTGCCATGAAAGAACTCGCGCAGATTGAACGCCCCGGCGGTGAAGCCGCGCGACACCTGCACCAGCTTCGGATTGTGAATGCCGGTGGCGCTCTGCACCGTCGACTTCGGCCGCAAGCGCGCATTGCGCACGAGCGACGCCGAGCGGCTCGCGAGACCCGCGAGCGTCAGCAAGCACGCGCAGACAGCGAGCCCAGCAGTCCACTCAGGCGCAAACCACGCGGTCAAAGCCGTCGCCAGCGTGAAGCCTGACGCGCAGCCGAGCAGCGCGAAGTTGACCAGTGTGAGCGGCGTAGCCCACTCCTGCAGAAAGCGCAGACACGCGTAGATCATCGCCGTGCAGACGAACAGCACGGCGCTCGCCAGCACGCCGAGCCAGCCGATCGCAAGCGACCACGGCGAGCCGAACCAATGCGCGACACCGTAGAAAAACGCACAGGCGAGAAACGCCGGCAGGCACAGACATTCGCGCGACAACCACGAGGTCCGCCACATCGCGATCGCACGCCATGCGCGTTCGGGATGGCCGAGATGGAAGAACGATGCGAGCAGTCCGAGCGCGCCCAACACCACCGACACGCCCGCGCCGGCGACATAGAACGCCTCGACAGGCGACCCGAGCAGGCCAAGATGCGCGGCAGTTTCCACGCCGACGAGCGCGATCAGCAGCCCCTGCGCCGCGCCGCTCAAAGTGGTCAGAAAAACCACGGAGAATGCGGGATTCATCGTGAGGTCCTATCGGTTCATTAGATGCGCGTCGCCATCGACGCGAGATGCAACTCGCCGCGCTCGAATTGCGCATCGAGCGATTCCGGCGACACGCCCGGCTCCTGCAGCGAGCCGGACGATTTGCATGAACAGGAACCGCTGCCGCAACCCGCGGCCTCGGTCGGCACACGCGGCAAATAGTGATTCGCCGGCCGTGTATTCCACTCGGGCATCAACTGGTAGCCGCCGCGCTCCTCGATCGCCTTCGACACCACCGAATCCGGATCATGAATATCGCCGAACAGCCGCGCCGAAGTCGGGCAAGCGAGCACACAGGCCGGCTGACGGTCGCGCTCGGACAGATTTTCATCGTGGATCCGATCGACGCACAGCGTGCACTTGGTCATTTCCTTGCGCCCTTCGTCGAGCTCGCGCGCGCCGTACGGACACGCCCACGCGCAATACTTGCAGCCGATACAGCGGTCGAAGTCCACCAGCACGAGCCCGTCTTCCTTGCGCTTATAGCTCGCACCGGTCGGACAGACCGGTACGCACGGCGGGTCCTCGCAGTGCAGACACGACTTCGGAAAATGGATCGTCTCGGCGTTGGGAAAACTACCGGCTTCAAAGCTCTGCACCCGGTTGAAGAAGGTGCCGGACGGATCCGCGTCGTACGGATTCAGATCGGCGAGACTGCCCGATTCGCCCGACGTGTTCCACTCCTTGCAACTCGTCACGCACGCATGGCACCCCACGCACACGTTCAGATCGATCACCAATGCCATCTGTGTCATCAAAGGCTCCTTGCGGCTGTCTCGATGCTATTTGCGCCCCGTCGCGCCGCGCAGCCGCGCCGCGAACTCCCCTCGTCCCGCGAAGTAGGTCTGCACGATCCGCGAGATCACGCCGTTCTCACCCGGCACCGCGCCCATCGCCGCGAATTGCGGCAGCGTGTGCCGCGCGTCGGCTTCCGCCGGATAGATGCGCACGCGCACGTCGTACCACGCGGCCTGGCCCGTCACCGGATCGGAATTCGACATGCGCCGCGCCACGTCGTCGTCGCGGCCGGGCAGCTCGTCGGTAATGAGGTGATTGAGCAGGAAACCGCGTTGCGATTCATTCGCGCCCGGGCCGAGGTTCCATGCACCCGACGCCTTGCCGATCGCGTTCCATGTCCAGACCGTGCCCGGTTCGACGGTCTCGCTGAAGCGCGCCATGCAACGCACGCGGCCCCATTGCGATTCGGCGTAGATCCAGGCGCCGTCGGCAATACCGTTCTCGGCGGCCATCAACGGATTCATGTACAGATAGTTCTCGCCGTGAATCTGCCGCAGCCACGCGTTCTGCGAGTCCCACGAGTGGTACATCGCCATCGGCCGCTGGGTCACCGCGGCGAGCGGAAACTGGTCTAGGTCGGTGGCCGCGCTTTCCAGCGGCGCATACCAGAACGGCAGCGGATCGAAGTACTTTTCGACGCGCGCGCGCAAGTGATCCGGCGGCTGCCTGCCGCTCGTACGGCCCTGCGCGGCGAGCCTGAACTTCTGCATCACGTCGGAATACAACTGGATCAGAATCGGCTCACCGAACTTGCGAAAACCGTGCTTGACCGCCCACTCGAGATACGGCCCGTTGCAGTTGCGCATGTACTGCAGCGTCTCGGGCAACCGGTAATGGAACACGCAATTGTTCTTCGCGTACTGCTCCCACTGGTTCGGATTCGGTTCACCCACCAGCGCCTTGTCGCCATCCTTGCCACGCCAGCCGATCAGAAAGCCCACGCCGGAATCCGGCGAAGTCGTGAAATTGACCACGAAGTCGGGATAGTCGCGATAACGCCGCGCGCCCTCGGCGGTCGTGAAGGCAGGAAACTTCAAACGCGACGCAAGCTCGATCAGCACTTCCTGGAACGGCTTGCATTCGCCGGTGGGCGGCACGACCGGCACGCGCACCGAATCCACCGGACCGTCGAATTCGGAGATCGGCCGGTCGAGCATGGACATCGCGTCGTGCCGTTCCAGATACGTCGTGTCGGGCAGGATCAGATCGGCGAACGCCGTCATCTCCGACTGGAACGCGTCGCACACCACCAGAAACGGAATCTTGTACTCGCCGCTGGCGTGCTTGTCGACCAGCATCTCGCGCACTTTCATCGTGTTCATCGACGAATTCCACGCCATGTTGGCCATGAAAATCATCAACGTGTCGATCGGATACGGATCGCCGCGCCACGCGTTGGTAATCACGCTGTGCATCAGGCCATGCACGGCGAGCGGATATTCCCACGAGAAGGCCTTGTCGATGCGCACCGGCCCGCCCTGTTCGTCGATGAACAGGTCCTCGGGCGCAGCGGGCCAGCCGAGCGGACCGGTGGCGAGCGGCGTGTTCGGCTTGACGGCGTCGGGGCTGTTCGGCGGTTTCGCCGACGGCGGCACGGCGCGCGGAAACGGCGACTTGTGACGAAAGCCGCCGGGCGTGTCGATCGTGCCGAGCAGCGACATCAGCACGGCCAGCGCGCGGATCGACTGGAAGCCGTTGGAGTGCGCCGCGAGGCCGCGCATCGCGTGAAAGGCGACCGGATTGCCGGTGACCGTTTCGTGCGTCTCGCCCCACGCGTCGGTCCAGCGGATCGGCAAAGTGATGCGGTGATCGCGGCTCGTCTGGATCATTTCACCCGCGAGGCGGCGAATCGTGTCCGCCGAAATGCCGGTGATGCCTGCCGCCCACTCGGGCGTGCAATCGGCCACGCGTTCGCGCAGCAAGGCGAACGACGGCGTGACCGGCGTGCCGTCGTCGAGCGTATAGCGGCCGTCGAGCGCGGGTTCGACGCCGGGCGTGTGATGCGGCACGGCGCGCGCCGCTTGAGCGTCCCACCAGAGATGATTCTGCGGAAACAGCGGGTTGCCGACCGGCCGCTCGGGATCACGCACGAACAGGCCGAAGTTTTCGCTGGCTTCGTCGAGATCGACGAGTTCCGCCGCGTTGGTGTAGCGGCGCACGAATTCGTGATCCCACGCGTCGGCGGCAATCAGTTCGTGCAGAAATGCCATGAACAGCGCACCATCGGTGCCGGGTTTGATCGGCACCCATTCGTCGGCGATTGCCGCGTAGCCGGTGCGGATCGGATTGATCGCAATGAAGCGGCCGCCCGCGCGCTTGAACTTCGAAATGGCGATCTTGAGCGGATTCGAGTGATGGTCCTCCGCCGTGCCGATCATGAAGAAGAGCTTGGCGCTGTCGAGATCCGGCCCGCCGAATTCCCAGAACGAGCCGCCGATCGTATAGATCATGCCCGCCGCCATGTTCGCCGAGCAGAAGCCGCCGTGCGCCGCGTAATTAGGCGTACCGAACTGTTTGGCAAAGAGGCCGGTCAGCGCCTGCATCTGGTCGCGCCCGGTGAAAAGCGCGAATTTTTTTGGGTCGGTGGCGCGAATCTCGCCGAGGCGCTTTTCGAGCACGTCGAACGCATGCTCCCACGACACCGGCTCGAACTGCGCGCTGCCGCGCTCCGCGCCTGGCTTGCGCATCAACGGTTGAGTGAGACGCGCGGGCGAGTACTGCTTCATGATGCCCGAGGCGCCCTTCGCGCAAATCACGCCCTGGTTCAGCGGATGCTCCGGATTGCCGTCGATGTAGCGCACCTCGCCTTCACGCAGATGCACACGAATGCCGCAACGGCAGGCGCACATGTAGCAGGTGGTCGTCTTGATGTCGAGCCGTTCATCCTGCGTGCGGGCGTGATGTTCCATGCGGGATCTCCGTCGCTGCTCCGGTGGGGCCGAAGCGGTGGTGATGCGATACCGCTCATCCTATGCGCCGCGGCCTCACAAGGGAAATCGCCATTTTCGAGAGAAACTATCCGCCACGCCGATAGTTTCCTTTTGCCTTTCAATGGCGCGCCGGCTGCGGCGCTTTGGTCAACGTCGGCTAACCGCGACCTTCGAGTTGTGCGATCAGCGCATCCGGGATCTCGACGCCGTCTTTGTGCGCCGTGTCCGCGAGACGCTCTCTTCGATCGCCGGGCAAGCGCACGTCGTCGTCCGCGAGCATCATGTCGATCAGCGCTTCCACGCGCGACAGATAGGTTTCGTCGCCGGCGAGCGCACCTGGATCGATCGCCCAGAACAGATGACCGATGCGCGAGCGCTCTCCCTCTTCAGTCAGAAACGAGCCGGCTTCGTAGCCGAAGTTCGCGCCCGTCAGCGCCGCCGCCAGCAGTTCGACGACCAGCGCCAGCATCGCGCCTTTGGCGCCGCCGAACGGCAGCATCATGCCGTCGAGGGCCGCGCGGGCGTCGGTGGTCGGCTGGCCGTCGCGGGTGGTCGCCCAGCCTTCGGGAATCGGCTTGCCGTCGCGCGCGGCCAGCGCGATCTTGCCGCGCGCGATCTGCGACAGCGCGAGGTCGATCACGAGTGGCTCGCCATGCCGACGCGGGAACACGGCGGCGATCGGGTTGGTCCCGAACAGGGCACGGCGGCCGCCCCACGCGGGCATCGCCGCCGGCGAATTGCTGAACGCAAGAGCAACCATGCCAGCGGCGCCGAGCGCGGCCAGATGGGCCGCGCCCACGCCGAAATGGTGGCTGCGCTTCACGCCCGCGACCGCGCTGCCGTACCGCTTCGTGCGCTCGGCAAGCGTCGAGACCGCGAGGTCGCACGCGCGATAGGCCAAACCGTCCGCGCCGTCGATCAGCACCGCCGCGCCGCGATCCGCCACGATCGTCGCTTGCGCGGCGGGATCGACGCGGCCGTTGCGCAACTGCGCGCAATACATCGGCAAACGCGATACACCGTGCGACGACAAACCGCGCAGGTCCGCATAGACCAGCGCGCGAGCCGTGGACTCGGCGGTGGCCGGCAACGCGCCCGCGCGGCGCAGCGAGTCGACGGCAAGCGTGGTGAGCGCGTCGGGAGACAATCGGGCCATCGGGTCATTCCTAAGTTGTTGTGTTGTTGGTATTGGTCGGGCGCCGCGGCGAACCGTTCAACCGGAAACCCAGCCACGCACTGCGCGACGAGCATGCGATCGAAGCGCACACGAAGCAATGCCGCAATGCATCGATTGCGGCATTGCCCATGACGATCCTCATTCGGATCGCCGTCGTGATTGTCCTACTTAGCCGCCCTTTTCCAGCAGCGTCGTGCCGGCGGCCGGGCGTCTCTCCTCGAGGCCGGGTTGAGTCGACGGCCCCTGTGCCTGCGGTTTCGACTGCGACTGCGGCTGCACCTGATCCCGGACTTCGCGCGGAGCCGCGAGGAATTCCCGCGCCGCGCGCGCATCGAAAGCCCCTTCCCAGCGCGCAACCACCAGCGTCGCCACCACGTTGCCGATCATATTGGTCAGCGCACGGATTTCGTTGAGCACGCGATCGACGCCGAGAATCAGCGTGATGCCCGCCACGGGAATGATGTTGTGCGTCGACAGTGTCGCCGTCAATGCGACCAGCGCAGCGCCCGCCACACCCGCGCCGCCCTTCGACGTCAGCATCAGAATCGCCAGCAAACCCAGTTGCTGCATCAGCGAGAGATGCGTGTTGGTGGCCTGCGCGATGAACAGCGAGGTCATGGTCAGATAGATCGCGGCGCCGTCGAGGTTGAACGAATAGCCCGTGGGCAGCACGAGGCCGACGATCGCCCGCGGGCAGCCCATGCGTTCAAGCTTCTCCATCAGGCGCGGCAGCACGGATTCCGTGGTGGACGTGCCCAGCACGATCAGCAGTTCCTCGCGGAAGTAGCGCAACAGCGGCCAGAGTCCGACGCCTGCCCAGCGCGCCGCCGCACCGAGCACGACGACGATGAACAGGATACTGGTGATGTAGAAGCAGAGAATCAGCAGACCGAGTTGCTGCAAGGTGCCGATGCCGTATTTGCCGACCGTGAAGGCAATCGCGCCGAATGCGCCAAGCGGCGCGAGCCGCATGATCATCTCGACGATGCGCATGAGCGTATCGCCGAACTGTTCGATGCCGCGCATGAGCAACCGGCTGCGCTGCGACATGATCGACAGCGCGATGCCGAACAGCACCGAGAACAGCAGCACCTGCAGCAGATCGCCACGCGCGAACGCGCCGACCACCGAATTCGGCACGATCATATCGAAGAAGCTCGAGGACGCCGAATGCGCGTCCGCCACGTAGTGCGTCACGGCGTGCGCGTCGAGCGTGGCGGGATCGATGTTCAGCCCCGCGCCGGGATGCAGCACGTTTGCCACGACCAGCCCGATCACGAGCGCGATGGTGGTCACCACCTCGAAGTAGAGCAATGTTTTGAAGCCGACGCGGCCGACCTGCTTGAGGCTTTCCATCCGCGCAATGCCGACTGACACGGTGCAGAAGATCACCAGCGTGATCAGCATCTTGATGAGGCGGATGAAGGTATCGCCGAGCGGCTTCATTTCGACGCCGAACGCGGGCGCGAAGTAACCGACGAGAATTCCGGCCGCAAGTCCGATCAGGACCTGCACGTAGAGATGTTTGAGCACGCGCAAGATGGTGTCTCCTCCACTCGCTGCCGCCAGGTGTCGAACCGGCGCCGTAGCGGCATGGCTTGCCGGCAACGGGCGGCGTCGTGGCCGTTCTCCGTGCCGGCGCGCGCCGGGAATTGGGGGTCCACTGCGATACTACCAGGCAAGCGCGAGGCAACCGCGCTTGCCCGGCCGCCAGACTCAGGCGCTTTCGAACAGCCGGGTCAGCACGAACTCGCGATGACCGAGCGCTTCCGCCGCGGTAAAGCGGCCGTTGATCGTGGCCATCATGCATTCGAGCAGTTTATCGCCGCTCTGATCGAGGTTTTGTTCGCGCTGCAGGATGCCGGTTACGTCGACGTCGATATGCTCGCCCATGGTGCGAACCGTACGCGGGTTCGCGCAGATCTTGATGACCGGCACGATCGGGTTGCCGATCACGTTGCCCTGCCCCGTCGGGAAGAAATGCACCGCGAAGCCGGACGCCGCACACAAGGTCACCATCTCTGCCGCCGCCGAAGACGAGTCCATGAACCACAGGCCCGCGTGCGTCGGTTCCTCGGCTTTGTCGAGCACGCCGTCCACCATGCACTTCTTGCCGATTTTCTGAATATTGCCGAGCGCCTTTTCCTCGATGGTCGTGAGGCCGCCCGCGATGTTGCCCTTGGTGGGTTGCGACTCGGAAAGATCGTCGGTCTTCCAGCGGTTGATCATGTCCTGATAGCGGTCGAACATGAACTGGAAGCGCTCGCGCACGCCGTCGTTGGCGCAGCGTGCAGCGACGATCTGCTCGCCGCCGGTCAACTCCGAGGTCTCGCCGAACACGAGCGTGGTGCCGAGTCCGTACAGCTTGTCGAAAGCATTGCCGACAGTCGGATTGGCGCCGCAGCCCGAGGTCGTATCCGACTCGCCGCATTTGGTGGAGACCCATAGGTCCGAAATCGGACATTCCTCGCGATCGAGCGACGTGGCGTACTGCACCATTTCCTTGGCCGCCTTCGAGGCGCGCATGATGGTGTCGTGGTCGCCGTGCAGTTCGATGCCGAAGCCCATCACCGGCTTGCCGGTTTTCGCAATGCCGTCCACCACGCGCTTGGTCCAGCCTTCCTCGATGCCGATCACGACCACCGCCGCGACATTCGGATTGCTGCCCGCGCCGATCAGCGTGCGAAAGTGCAGATCGAGGTCGGCGCCGAACTGCAGCCGCCCGTACGGATGCGGCAGCGCCATGGTGCCCTTGATGTTGTTCTCCACGGCTTGCGCCGCGGCGTTCGACAGATCGTCGACCGGCAGGATGATCACGTGGTTGCGTACGCCAACGCGGCCATTGTCGCGACGATAGCCGCGGAAAGTCGTATCCAGGTCAATCACGCTCATGGTGTATCTCTCGTTCAGGTGTGGGGGCGATTCAATTGCGGCAGTCTGTCCGGCGCGACTTACCAGCGCTTCGTCTTGATGTTGTGCACGTGGGCGTGTTCGCCGGCGCTGATCGGCGCGACCACCTTGCCGATATCGACGCCGTACTTGAACACCGTGTCACCCACCGCCATGTCCTTGAGCGCCACCTTGTGACCGATGGGAATGTCCTGCTTGGCAGGGAAAGTCACGATCTCGTCGTCGTCCATGATCCATGCGTTGAGTTGCGTGCCCGCCTTGATGCCCTCGACGACCGCCACACCGACTGTGTCCTTCGCCTCGTGCAACACGATGTGAATCGTCTTGCGTTCGGGCGATGCGCCCGCTGCCGCGGTGCCCTTAATGTCTGCCGTGGGATTGCTCATTAGCGTCTCCGTTCGTGTATTGAATGCGGTGTCGTGCCGCCGGGGAAAGCGCAGCCAGATGCGCTGCTGTGATTCGATAGTAGGCGCCGCATCGATGGATGTCAACTAGGTCATCTATATGTGTTAGATGAGTGTTTTCCAGTAGTGTCGAGATAATCCATGTCATCTAGATGGACTAGATGAGTTTGTCGTTTAAAATCCAGGCAGGTTTAACCTTCGCGAGCGGCGTCGCGCGACTCGCGTATTTCAGAGGTTGTCATGAGCACGCTCGCCATCAATCCGCCCGCACTGGGCGGCACGCGCTACAAAGAGGTCAAGAGCGCGATTCTCGCCGCGCTCTCGGCAGGCGAATGGAAAGGCGGCGAATGCATTCCTTCGGAGAAGCGGCTCGCCGAGCGCTTCGGCGTGTCCATCGGCACGCTGCGCAAAGCGATCGACGAACTGTGCGCCGAGAACATCCTGATCCGTCACCAGGGCCTGGGCACGTTTGTGTCCATGCATCAGCGCGACCGGCATTTTTTCCGTTTCTTCAGGATCGTGCGGCGCGACGGCGACAAGGCCTATCCCGTCGTCACGCTGGTCGATTTCAAAAAGGCCCGCGCCTCGCGCGACGTGGCGGCCGCCCTCGGCGTGGAAACCGGCGCGCGCGTGTTCCAGTTCGTCAACGGCCTGGCGCTGCATGGCAAAACGGTGCTGATCGAACATATCACCGTGCCGGAGGCCCATTTTCCGGGCCTCACCGAAACGAAACTGCGCAACCGACCGAACACGCTGTACAACTTCTATCAGGACGGCTTCGGCATCAACGTGGTCGAAACCGATGAACGCGTGAGCGTGGGTCTCGCGAGCGAACTGGAGAGCGCGCAACTCGGCGTCGAGGTCGGCGCGCCGTTGCTGGAGATCCGGCGTATCGCCTACTCGTATCACCGCAGCGTGGTCGAGCTGCGCGTTTCACGGGTCAATACCGAAGAGTACGAGTACATCGGCAACCGGCCGGGCGGCAACGAAGAGAAGTAGCCGCGGAACGCGCTTGCGACGTCAGATTGGCGTCAATACCGGCTCGCCCGCAAAATGCCGCCGGGCGTTGCTCAGAAAGTTGTCGACCGAGGCGGTGATCGCTTCCGGCGAGCGGCCGCCCACGTGCGGCGTCAACACCACGTTGCGCAGTGCCAGCAAAGCCCCCGGTGGATTCGGCTCGCCCTCGTAGACGTCGAGCGCGGCGCCGGCAATCGTGCCGGCTGTAAGCGCGTGAGCGAGCGCCGCCGTGTCGAGCACGCTGCCGCGCGAGACGTTGACCACGAAGCCGTGCGGGCCGAGCGCCTCGAACACCGCCTCGTCGATCAGATGACGCGTGCCCGCACCGCCCGGCGTCGCGACGATCAAAAAGTCGCTCCAGCGCGCGAGCCCTTCCACGCTGTCGAAGTACTGATGTGGGGAGCCTTCACGCGGCTTACGGTTGTGATAGCCGATTTCCATCTCGAAGCCCGCGCCGCGGCGCGCGACCTTCTCGCCGATATTGCCGAGCCCGACAATGCCGAGGCGCTTGCCGGAGACGTTCGGGCGCATCGGCAAGGTGTCGCGCCAGACGCCCGCGCGCGTGGCCTGATCGAGTTGCGGCACGTCGCGCACCACCGCGAGCAGCAAGGCGAATGCATGATCGGCCACGCAATGATCGTTGGTGCCCGCGCCGTTGACGAGCACGATACCGCGCGAGCGGGCGTGGTCGACGGCGAGGTTTTCATAGCCCGCGCCCAGCGCGCTAAGCAGTTCGAGCTGCGGCATGCGGTCGATGTCCGCGGCGGCGAGCCCGGTCGTGCCGTTGGTCAGCACGGCGCGAATCGTCTTGCCGTGCGCGTCGAGCGCGGCGGCTCGTTCGGCGGCATCGGGCGCGTAGACCACTTCGAACGCCGCCTCGATCTTGGCGCGGCTTGTATCGTTGAGGTGGATCAGAACTAGCAGGGATGGCTTCATGGCGGCGCTTTTTCTTGGCAACGTGGATGGACCGGACAAGTTTCAGGCCAGTGTAACAAGGCTCCAGGACGCTTGCCGGCAAGCGTCCCGAGAACTGGATGCCCCGCCGGGCGCACCCCGGCGCACCTCAAGTCGATCGGAAGCCCGCCGTTATCTTGTTAGACGCCCTGACGCAAAAATGATGCGTAACGGGTCTTTCTTTTCAGCCACAGCCCAACCCGTCTTAAAATGGCGGCACTTCCGATCCTGAGAACCTCATGCTGGACATCCTCCCGCGCGGCCCTGCGCCCGCCAACGACGATTCCGAGATGTTCGAACTCGCGCCCGTCTCGCTCTGGCTCGAAGACTTCAGCGGCGTGCGCAGCTTGTTCGACGCATGGCGGGCAGACGGCGTGACCGATCTGCGCGCGCATTTCGCCGCCAATCCGGGCTGCGTCGCGCAATGCGCGCACAGCATCCGCGTCATCAAGGTGAATCAGAAGACGCTGACGCAATTCGAGGCCGCCGATTTCGAGGCGCTCACCGGCAATCTCGCCTCGGTATTCCGCGACGACATGCTCAAGACCCACCTCGAAGAGTTATGCCAGTTGTGGGCCGGGCAATCGCAGTTCACCAGCCAGACGGTCAACTACACGCTCGGCGGGCGGCGCCTCGACGTGCTGCTCAAGGGCGCCGTGCTGCCCGGCCACGAGGCGCGCTGGGACCGCGTGCTGGTGTCGGTCGAAGACATTACGGAACTGGAAGGCGCGCGGCATCGCGTGACGCTTGCCGAGCAGTATGTGCGCGGCCTGTTCGAGTATTCGCCGGTGTCGCTCTGGGTGGAGGATTTCAGCGCGGTCAAGCGTCTGCTTGACGAAGCGCGCGCGGCCGGCATCAACGATTTCCGCGTGTTCACGGACGTGCATCCCGAGTTCGTCGAACGCTGCATGCAGGAAATCCATGTGCTCGACGTGAACCAGCACACGCTCGACATGTTCGCGGCGAAAGACAAGAAAACGCTGCTCGCGCGTCTCGCCGACGTGTTCCGTGATGACATGCGTCCGCATTTCCGCGAGCAACTGGTCGACCTGTGGGACGGCAAGCTGTTCCAGCAGCGCGAAGTGCTCAACTATTCGCTCGACGGCAGCGAGGTGCACGTGCACCTGCAGTTCTCCGTCCTGCCGGGCCATGAGAAGACGTGGGATCTGGTGCTGGTGGCGCTCACGGACATCACGGCGCGCAAGAAAGCCGAAGCCTATCTCGAGTTCCTCGGCAAGCACGACGTGCTGACCAAACTGCGCAACCGCTCTTTCTACGTGGACGAACTGAACCGGCTCGAACGCAAGGGCCCGTGGCCCGTGACGATCATCATGGCCGATCTGAACGGTTTGAAACGCGTGAACGATCAGCTCGGCCACGCCGCGGGCGACGCGCTTTTGCGGCGCGCCGGCGAGGTGCTGGCCAAGGCGACTGAGACGCCGTTTCACGCGGCGCGCATCGGCGGCGACGAGTTCGCGATCCTGATGCCGGACACCGACGAGCGCGGCGGCGCCGCGATGGTCGATGCGATCAGGCAACTGGTGGAGTTAAACAATCAGTTCTATCCGGGCTCGCCGCTCAGCTTCTCGATGGGCGCGGCCACCTGCCAGCGCGGCGACCGGCTCGAAGCAGGCGTGCAGCGCGCCGATCTGCTGATGTACGAGGAAAAGCGCGCGACCTACGCGAACCAGCCCGCTGCGAACGCGTCCGACGCGGCAGGCGGCTGACAAGCGCACGCGCCGGATCGCGGCGCGGCGCCGGCGCTGCGTCGGCGTGATAACCGCCATATTCCGCGTTGCAGTGGCAGCAAACGGGAAGGCCGTGCGACCGGGCGCGCCGTCAGCGGCTCGTTCAGCCCGGCAATTTGGCCGCCAGCACATCGATCTTTTCGATAGTGGGCGGCGAGGCGAACAGTTCGCCGGCCTTCGCCATCAACGCGGCCGCCACCTTGCCGTTCAGGTGCGCGTCACGGCCGCTTTCATCCGGAAAGGCGTCGAAGATGCCGAATGTGGACGGCCCCAGCTTCAAACCGAACCACGCGACGGTGCCCGGCTCTTCCTCGACGAGCGGCAAGCCGCCGAGCAGAAACGCTTCGACCTCTTTTTCCTTGCCGGGCTTGGCTTCGAGACGAACGTACAGTGCGAGTTTGACCATGACAGAACTCCTGTTGTGAGATTCGAGCAATCGGTGTGCTTTGCAAAGCTTCGCCAGACGTGACGAAACTTGCGGGACCGCCAGCTATCGGAAAAGTATAGTCCGCTGCCCGTGCAGCGTCGCCACACGTGACTCGCGCCGGCCTCCGCACTCGCTAGTTTGCGCTGGCGCAGCATCCCGCGCATCGGACGCCGGCGGCCGCCACACGTCCGCTATACTCGCCGACCCTGAAGTTATCCGCGGCCCGCCGCGGTCTGGAAAGAAAATCATGTCGACAATTCCCGCCTGCCCGCAGTGCGCGATGGAAAACACCTACCCGGAGGGCGACAACTACGTCTGCCCCGATTGCGCGCATGAATGGCCGACGAACGCCGCCGTGTCCGCCGACGACGCCGACGAGCCCGTGGTCAAGGACGCCAACGGCAACCCGCTGGCCGATGGCGATGCCGTCGTGCTGATCAAGGACCTGAAAGTGAAAGGCTCGTCGATCACGCTGAAAATGGGCACCAAGGTGAAGAGCATTCGCCTTGTCGGCGGCGATCATGAGGTGGACTGCAAGATGGACGCCGGCAACTTCATGTTGAAGGCCGCGTATCTGAAGAAGGTCTGAGTCTGAAACAACGGCGCTGGCCGGCACGGGCAGCACTCACGAGGAGCGACAGCCATGCTTTCCCACGTTTTCATCGGCATCAGTGATTTCGAACGTGCCTGCGGCTTTTACGACGTGCTGATGGATACGCTCGATCTGCGGCTCAAGTTCCGCGATCCCGACGCATGCTGGTCCGGCTGGATGGCGGCGGATGCGCCGCGCCCGCTGTTCGTGATCGGCAAGCCTTACGACGGCCAACCAGCGTCGGCCGGCAACGGTCAGATGATCGCCCTGCTCGCCGCCGACCGCGCCACGGTCGATCGCGCGCACGCCGCGGCGCTCGCTCACGGCGGCACGTGCGAGGGGCCGCCGGGTTTGCGTCCGCAGTATCACGCGAACTACTACGGCGCTTACTTTCGCGATCCGGACGGCAACAAGCTCTGCGTGTGCTGTCATGAGCCGCAGACCTCCACCGTTGCAACCGGTACTTAAGCGCCCGGAAAGCGCAACTCGAAACGCACCACGCCCGGCGCCGGACACACCACGCGCGCCGTGCCGCCATGCAGATGCATGATCGCCTTGACGATCGCGAGGCCCAGACCGCTCGATTCGGTGAACGCGCTGCGTGCCGCGTCTGCGCGATAAAAACGATCGAACAGACGGCCTAGTTGCTCGTCGGGAATCGGCGCGCCGTCGTTTTCGACCACCACGGTGGCGCCCGCTTCGTCCTGCGTGCCACGCAGACGCACCACCGTATCGCTCGCGCCGTAACGCACGGCATTGACGACCAGGTTGTTGATCGCGCGGCGGCACAGCATCGGATTGACCGATGCCACGCCTGCGGCCTCGACCACGAAGCGCATGCCGCGTTCGTCGGCGAGACCTTCGAAATAGTCTGCGATCCTGACGAGTTCCTCGCGCAGATCGACCCGTTCACGCTCCACTGAAAGCGCCGCATGGTCCGCGTGCGCGAGAAACAGAATGTTTTCCGCGATATGGCTCAGGCGGCTCAGCTCCTCGAGATTCGATTCGAGCACCTGCTGATATTCGTCGGGCTCGCGGGTCCGGGCCAGCGTCACTTGCGTCTGCCCAATCAACGCGCCGACCGGTGTGCGGATCTCGTGCGCCAGATCGGCGGAGAACTGCGAGAGCCGTTGATAACCGTCGGCGAGACGGTCGAGCATGGCGTTGAACGCGTGCGTGAGCTGGCGCAATTCGAGCGGCGCCGCCTCGCTGTCGAGCCGCACGGACAGGCTCGCGGGACTAATCTGCGCGGCGCGCGTGGCAATCTCGCGAACTGGACGCAACGCGCGGCGCAGCACGTACCAGGCGAGCAGCGTCGCGGCCAGCATGCCGATCAGCGTGGCCAGCACGATGCGGTTGCGGTACGCAGCCAGCATGCGCACTTCCTCCGTCATCGGGTGGCCGGCGATCACTTCGACTTCGGTGCCGTCCTCGCGCGCTTTGGCGGTGGCGATCGCCCAATGCACCGGCACACCGTTGCCCAGCTGTGTCTGGCGAATGTCGGCAACGGTCGGCAAGCGGTCCTCAACACCGGCTTGCAGCGCGGGCACCGCCACGCCCGCCGGGTTCACGTCGATGAACGGCGCCTCGCCCGGACGGCGAAACAGCAGCACGTCCTGTTCCGCGCCGAGCATGGTCTCGAACAGCAGCGGCCGGCTCTTCAATTCGCTCACTGAATAGAGATCGCGCACGATGCGGCTGAAGTGCTCGACGCGGGCGGTCAGCACCACGTCCGCGCGGCGTTGCAACGACACTTCCGCGGACTGATAGAAATACGCGCCGAGCGTGCCGATCACCACGCACGCGATCGCCGCGAACAGCACCGTGGTGCGAGCCGTGAGCGAGCGCCCGGTCCAGAATTTCATGAGCTGTCGCCGAACGTGTAGCCGATGCTGCGCACCGTATGAATCAGCTTCTTTTCGAACGGATGGTCGATCTTGGCGCGCAGCCGCTTGATGGCCACGTCGACCACGTTGGTGTCGCTGTCGAAATTCATGTCCCACACTTCGGAGGCGATCTGCGTGCGCGACAGCGCTTCGCCCTGGCGGCGCACCAGCAGATGCAACAGCATGAATTCCTTGTTGGTGAGCGGAATCTCCACGCCTTCGCGCGTCACCTTGCGGCGCAGCACGTCGAGCTTGAGGTCGGCGATTTCGAATACGTCGCTTTCGCGGATCACGCCGCGGCGCAGCAGCGTGCGGATACGCAGCACCAGCTCCGTAAATGAAAACGGCTTGACGAGATAATCGTCCGCACCGAGTTCGAGGCCGCGAATACGGTCGCTGACGTGATCGCGCGCGGTCAGGAAAATCACCGGCAAATCGCGCCGCGCGCGCAGCGCACGCATGATTTCCCAACCGTCGATACCGGGCAGCATCACGTCCAGCACCACGAGGTCGTAAGCATTTTCGAGCGCCATGTGCAGGCCGTCCGTGCCGGTGCGCGCCAGATCGACCGCATAGCCGCTCTCGCGCAAACCTTTCTTCAGGTAGTCGCCGGTTTTCGGATCGTCTTCGATGACGAGGATGCTCATGGTGCTCGGTGCTCCGATTCGGACGTCCGCTCAGCAGTTCGTTCTGGCGCTCGCTGAAACGCTGAAATGCTGGACGTGGATATGCCGGCCATTTTACGTGGCTGCCGCGCGCCATTCATGACGTTTTTGTCATCCGCCTGTCACTCGCCGGAGCCGGTCCCGGGTCTAATCTGCCCCCATCCGTCACCACCTGGAGCTGATTCATGAAGATCGTTTCCGCGCACGCGTTGCGCGCCTTCGCCGCCCCCGCGCTCGTTGCCGCTGCTCTGCTCGCCGCCGGGCCGGCTGCCCAAGCCCAGAACGCCATGCCTACCGGCGTGCGCGGCACGGTGACGTCGCTGTCGGGCGATCTGCTCAAGGTCCACACGCGCGACGGCAAGGATGTCGACGTGAAGCTCGCCAAGGACACGCCGATTCGCGGCGTCGTGCTCGCCAATGTGAACGACATCAAGCCGGACAGCTATGTCGGCACCGCCGCGATTCCGCAAGCGGACGGCACGCTGAAGGCGCTCGAAGTGCACGTGTTCCCGGCCAGCATGCGCGGCTCGGGCGAAGGCCACCGTCCGTGGGATCTCGGCGGCAACAGCTCGATGACCAACGGCACCGTGGGTTCGCTCGTGGTCAGCAACGGCCGCACGATCACCGTGAAGTACAAGGACGGTGAAAAGAAAATCGTGATTCCGCAAGACGTGCCTATCGTCGCGCTGGAACCGGGTGACCGTTCGCTGCTGGTGCCGGGCGCGAAAGTCGTGCTGTTTGCCCACAAGGAAGCCGACGGCTCGATGGCCGCCAACTTCATCTCCGCAGGCGAGCATGGCGTGACGCCGCCGATGTAATACGGCGTTGCCAGCTTTGCTGTTTGCTTGAACAGCCGCGTTCTTCAATGGCGCGGCTTTCCACTTCCTGTTCGCCTCGCGACCCTTGCACCATGCCCGAACCGCAAACGCGCCTGCTCGTTCACCCGCTCGTCGTGCGAATCACGCACTGGATCAACGCATTCGCGATGGTCTGCATGGTGATGAGCGGCTGGGCCATCTATAACGCGTCGCCGTTTTTCCCGTTCAGATTTCCGGTGTGGGCGACCGTCGGCGGATGGCTGGGCGGCTCGATCGCGTGGCATTTCGCGGCGATGTGGCTGCTCTGCGCGAATGGGCTGCTGTATCTTGCGTATGGCGTCGGGCGCGGGCATTTCCGGCGCAAGCTGCTGCCGGTTCATCCGCGCGACGTGGTGCATGATGCGAGCCTCGCGCTACGCTTCAAGCTTCCGCACGATACCGGCAGATATAACGCGGTGCAACGTGCGCTATATCTGCTCGTGTTATGCCTTGGCGTGTTGCTGGTGGCGTCGGGCCTGTCCATCTGGAAGCCGGTGCAATTCTCCTGGCTCACCGCGCTATTCGGCGGCTTCGACTTCGCTCGACGCGTGCATTTCATCGCGATGGCAGGCGTAGTCGGTTTCGTGGTCGTGCATCTGGCGCTGGTGCTGCTCGTGCCGCGCACGTTGCTGCCGATGCTGACAGGGCGCGCACGGCATTCGACGCATGAAAGGAGCCAGGCATGAGCGCATCGAAATCCAACGACGACGCGCGCCGGTCCCGCATCGTACTTGCCGATCATCAGCCGCAAATCGAACGGCTGCAGAGACGCCTGTTCCTGCGCTCGTCGCTCTCCATTGGCGCATTGGCAATGCTCTCGGGCTGCAACATGCAGGACGGCGATTCGGTCGACAAGGTGCTGTGGGCCATGTCGCGCTGGAACGATCGCGTGCAGGCGTGGCTGTTCGACCGCAACAAGCTCGCACCGACCTATTCGGCGCGCGAAATCACCGACCCGTTCCCGTTCAATGCGTTTTATCCGGAGTTCGACGCGCCGGACATCGACGGCTCGACGTATCAACTGGAAGTGTCGGGGCTCGTGTCGGACAAGCGCAGCTGGAATCTCGATCAGCTACGCGCATTGCCGCAGGCTTCGCAGATCACGCGCCACATCTGCATTGAAGGATGGAGCGCGATCGGACAATGGCGCGGCGTGCCGTTTCGCACGTTTCTGGAGCGCATCGGCGCCGATCTGAACGCGCGCTATGTCGGCTTCAAATGCGCGGACCGCTATTACTCCAGCCTCGATATGGCAACGGCCTTGCATCCACAGACGCAGCTCACGCTCGACTTCCGCAACGAGCCGCTGCCGGCCAAGTACGGCTACCCGCTGAAGCTGCGCGTGCCGACCAAGCTCGGCTTCAAGAATCCCAAGCACATCGCGGCGATCTTCGTGACCAACACGAATCCCGGCGGCTATTGGGAAGACCAGGGGTACAACTGGTTTAGCGGCTTGTAACCTGTAGCGCGGCCCGCTCGCCCGATCACACTGCGGTGACGTAACGCGCCACCGGCTTGATCACGCGCGGCGGCGGAGCATCGTAGACGGCGCGCATGCGCTTCACTTCGTCGACCGGGCTCAGCCCGAACAGACGCTTGAACTCGCGGCTGAATTGCGACGCGCTTTCATAACCGACGCGCGCCGCGGCCGCGCCCGCATTCAACCCATCCTGCACCATCAACAAACGCGCGTGATGCAAGCGCGTGGTCTTCACGTATTGCATCGGCGAAGTGGCCGTGACGGCTTTGAACTGCGCATGAAACACGGCGAGGCTCATGCCCGCTTCGGACGCGAGCGTATCGACGTCCAGTACGCCGTGGTAATCGGCATGAATTCGCCGCAGCGCTTTGGCAATGCGGCCGAAATGATTCTGATGCGTGAGCGCCGCGCGAATCGCGTCGCCCTGCTCGCCAGTCAGCACGCGATAGCAGATTTCGCGCACCACGCCGGGCGCGAGAATGCGCGCGTCGAGCGGCGACACCAGCGCGTCCATCAGACGTTGCACCGCATTGCATAGCGCCGGGTCGAGCGGCGTCGAATAGATGCCGACGGGTTCGTGCTGCGCGGCGCCGTGCGTTTCGTTCAGCGCCATCAACAATTCGGCCACCATGGTCAGATCGACGCGCACCGAGATGGCGAGGAACGGCTTTTCCGGGCTCGCCTCGGTCTCGCATTCGAATGGCAAGGGCACTGAGAGGACCAGGTACTGCTGCGCGTCGTACTGGAACACCTGATCGCCAAGAAAGCCGCGCTTGCGGCCCTGGCAGACGATCACGATGCTCGGCTCGTACATAACCGGCATACGCGGCATGCGACTATTCGCGCGCATCAGGTTGACGCCTTCGAGACTCGTGCGCGTGAGGCCCGGGGTGGGTGCGAGCGCATCGAATAATTCGACCACGCGCTGCTGGGCGGGATCGACCGAGACGGGTTCAGCGGAACGGGTTGACATGACGGTATAGTGACGTGCGAGAGAATAATGCTTGAAATTTATCACCAAACGACCTATCGCGCTCCTCACCAGGAGTTTTAGGCAAATCTTCAAGACATTCAGGTATTCCCGGGCTCCCTCCTCGCTCCTATCATGGGAACCCTGCCGGATCATCCTTTTCCGCGCTGCGCCGGGCTCGGTTGCCAATTCCAGTTTGACGAATTTGCCAGCCACCGCCCGCGCCGTGATCCCGGTTCATAACGAGGTTGGCCACATCGGCGATTCGCGTCGCCTATCGCTGGCGCCTTGCGACTTCACCCTCTTTGCTGGAGCTACCCATGAGCACGACTTATGCCTATGCAGCGACCGACGCTACCGCGCCGCTCGCCCCGTTCGAAATCCAGCGCCGCGAACTGCGCGCCCATGACGTGCAGATGGAAGTTCTGTTTTGCGGTGTGTGCCATTCCGATTTGCATCAGGCACGCAACGAATGGAAGAACACGGTGTTTCCGGTTGTGCCGGGCCATGAAATCGTCGGCCGCGTGACCGCGGTCGGGCCGAACGTGACGAAATACAAGGCGGGCGATGTGGTCGGCGTCGGCTGTCTGGTCGATTCGTGCCGCACGTGTGCGAGTTGCAAGGAAGATCTCGAACAGTATTGCGAGAACGGTTTTGTCGGCACGTATAACGGTGTCGACCGGGTTGACGGTCAGATCACTTACGGTGGCTATTCCACGCAGCTCGTCGTGGATGAAGCGTTCACGCTGCGTGTGCCGGAGAATCTCGATCCTGCTGGTGTCGCGCCGTTGCTGTGCGCGGGTATCACGACGTATTCGCCGCTGCGGACCTGGGGTGCCGGTCCTGGCAAGAAGGTCGGCATTGTTGGCCTTGGCGGGCTCGGGCATATGGGGGTGAAGCTCGCACGTGCGATGGGTGCGCATGTTGTGTTGTTCACTACGTCACCGTCGAAGATCGAAGATGCGAAGCGGTTGGGTGCGCATGAGGTGGTGATTTCGAAGAACGCCGAAGAAATGGAAGCACATTTGAATAGCTTCGATTTCATTCTGAATACCGTTGCTGCTCAGCATGATTTGAATCCGTTTTTGAATCTGCTCAAGCGGGATGGGACTATGACGCTGGTTGGTGCGCCGGAGCATGATCATCCGTCGCCGCAAGTGTTTAATCTGATTTTCAAGCGTCGCCGGCTGGCTGGGTCGCTGATTGGTGGGATTGCTGAGACGCAGGAGATGTTGGACTTCTGCGGCGAACACGGGATTACTTCTGATATTGAGGTGATTCCTATGCAGGGGATTAATGAGGCTTATGAACGGATGCTGAAGAGTGACGTTAAGTATCGGTTTGTGGTTGATTTGGATTCCTTGCGGAAGTGAGTCGGTTTTTTTAGGCTTGCGCCGTGGGTTTTTTTTGGCCTGCGGCGTGGGTTTTTTTGTAGTCGTTTTTTTGACTGTGTGCTTTGGGGTGTTGGCCTTTCCTTGAAATCACGGTGGTCTATTAGTGTTGCCCCTGTGCGGGGCGGCACCTACTTTCTTTGCTTGCCGCAAAGAAAGTAGGCAAAGAAAGCGGCTTCACACCGCTAATTCTTAAGCGGGTCCCTCGCGCAGTCGCGGCAGTGGTGCATCTGGAATCTGTGCCCTCGCACATTCAGCCCCGGTGACAAGGCCGTCATTCTTCCGGCGGCGCTACGCGCGCCCCACGGTACTTCATTAACCCACCGGGCTTTTTCGGCGTGTCGCCGAGGCGAGGCCCCACCACGCACAAACGAAGTCATTTGTTTAACCAGACCATTCCGGCGAGCGCGGAGCGCGAGGCGGGAAGTATGACTGCCGTGTCACTGTGGCGGAATGTGCGAGACGACAGATTCCAGATGCACCACTGCCGTGACTGCGCGAGGGACCCGCTTAAGAATTAGCGGTGTGAAGCCGCTTTCTTTGCCTACTTTCTTTGCGGCGGCAAAGAAAGTAGGTGCCGCCCCGCACAGGGGCAACGCTAATAGACCACCGTGATTTCAAGGAAAGGCCAACACAAAAAAAGACCACAATCCGCCGCGCAGGCAACAGCAATAGCAATAGCAATAGCAAGACAAAACCCTAAACCCTCGACTGGAGCATGAACCGTGATTGACAGAATAACTGCAATGCGCACATTCATCCGAATCGTGGACACCAACAGCTTCACCCGCGCAGCGGAATCATTGAACATTCCCCGCGCCACGGCGACCACCATCGTTCAGAATCTGGAAGCGCTATTAGGCACCGTCCTCCTCGCCCGCACAACGCGGCGCCTAAGCGTCACGCCCGAAGGCGCGGCCTACTACGAACGCTGCGCGCAAATCCTCGCCGACATCGACGAAATGGAAGCCAGCATCCGTCACGCCACGGATAACCTGACCGGCCGCCTACGTATCGAAATGCCAGGGGCCGTGGCCAGCGCCATCATCCTGCCGGCCCTGGACGACTTCCACACGCGCTACCCTAACCTCGATCTCGCCATCGGTATCAGCAACCGCACCGTCGATCTGATCACCGAAGCCATCGACTGCAGCATCCAGCTCGGCGAATTGCCGGATTCGAATCTGGTCGCGCGTCAACTCGGCACCCTCGAGCACGTGACCTGCGCGAGTCCGGCCTACCTGGCCCGCTACGGCACGCCCGCGGACCTCGACGATTTGCGTGGACACGTGGCCGTCAATTGCATGTCGCCGCATAACGGCCGCGAAGTGGACTTCGATTTCGAAGTGGACGGCGAAGCGCAAAACGTCAAGGTAAAAGGATTCGTCAAGGTCAGCGACGAACAGGCCTATCTCACCTGCGGCCTGCAAGGTCTCGGCTTGATCCAGCCCGCGCGGATCGCCGCGCAACCGTATCTCGACTCGGGACTATTGCGCGAAGTCATGCCGCAATGGAAGCCCGTGCCGATGCCGGTTTCGGTGGCCTACGTGAAGAATCGCCGCGTGTCGCCGCGCGTGCGCGCGTTCGTGGACTGGCTGGCGGAGCTGTTCGAGAAAGCGGAGCACGTCGATCAGGATCTCTCGCGTGTCCGTCAATTGCTGCGCGGCCTGCATCCCGCCTGAGGCGGGTTGCGGGCACGCAGGCAGCGCGGTAGAAAACCGCGTCAATTAGGTAACTTGACCGGCACCGGCCGCGTCAACAGATCAACATAGAAGTTAAAAAAGTTCGGATTGTCGAAGCGTTTCACCACCGTCATCTTCTGCAATCCCGCCGGCGGCGAACTCGTATAACCGGTAGCCTTGCCGTCATTCGCACCGAAGCTCATATCCACGTCCACCCACTCGTCCACGGTCTGCGTGGCGAACGAAGGATGCATCAGATACGCCAGCGTCAACGTGTCCCAGATGTTCGTCGTGTAGTTCGGGTTGGTCTCGAAGCCATTCTTGCCGTCGAAACCATAACCATTTAACGTCTTGAACAATTGCGTGATGATGGTCTGCTTCGTCGGGTCGTGCGCGACACGATCGTACAACGCCTTGTCCATCTTCACGGTGTCCGTCACATCGAGCGGAACCACCACCTGTTTGATCGGCAGACGCAACACGGCCTTCGCCGCTTCCGGATCGAACCACCAATTGAACTCGGCTGTCGGCGTGGTGTTGCCCGGCACGTCGATCGCACCGCCCATGTAAATGATCTGCTTGATTAGCGGCACGATCTCGGGATGTTGACGCGTAGCGAGCGCAATGTTGGTCAGCGGGCCGATCGCGAGAATCGTCACCTCGCCGGGATACTGCTTCACCGAGTCGACGATGAAATCCACCGCGCTCTTGCTCTGCACCTTGGTGTGGGTCGCGAAACCGTCGGGCGGCGCAACGAGATCGCTATCGGATTTCGGCTCGGGTGTATTCCATGCGCCGAGATAACCGTCGCCGCCGGGGAATTGCTTCTGCTCGCCCTGAATGGTGGCGAAGTCGTGAGACAGAGCGTAATTGGCGCCGGCATACACGCCGATCTGATTTTCAACGCCAAGCCGTTCGACCGATTTCAACGCATCCGCTACGCCCTGCTTCAACCATTGATTGCCGGAGACCACCGTAATACCAAGCACCTTCAATGAGCCTTGCGCCTGCAATTGCGCGGCCATGACGCCGAGCTGGCCATCGTCGCTCAGTGTGTTGTAGTCGCTGTCGATGATCACCTTCGGCGGGTTCTGCGCATTGATCTCGCTACCACCACACGCCGAGAGCGCCGTGACGGTCGCCACGCTTGCCACACACGTCAATGCCACGAGAAGTCGCTTCACTGATGTCTCCTTTTTTATAGCGCTGTGCCGCGCGAAGGAGGCTCATCATAGACGTAATCCAGATGAAATCAAATCGTCATGTCGAATGGATAATTCACGGAATCAGTTTGCGGCGGATGGTGGAACGCATGCGCGTCGAATGACGCGCATGGCGATTGAATGACGAAGCGCGCCTACGGCTGATGAGCCTGCTGTGCTGAACCCGGACACGCCGGATCCTTGCCCCAATGACCGTCACACACGCGCCAGCGGCACAACTGATCTTCGAAGAAGCCGCGCTGCCCGCACTCTTTCACGCGCTCGGCCAGCTTGGCATTGCCAGGCGCAGCCGATGCACTGACCTTGGTCGCCGCGTTACCGCCTGCCGCGGGTTTCGCATCCGCGGGTTTGGTCCGCGCAACGAGCGCAGCCAATAGATCGGCATCCGAATCATCTTTCGAAGCATTACCGCTCGCGCGCGTCTTCTTCGACTGAGCGACCTCGGTCGGCGCGCTCGCATGGCGATTGCTGGCCGTGGCGCTCTCCTTCTTGCCGTGGACCGCGCTCTCGTGCTTGTCCTTGCTGGCCACAGCCGTTGCGCTTTTGCCATGCTTCGCCGCCGGCACCGTGGCCGCGGAAGCAGCCGTTGCGGCTGCAACCGGCGCGGGTGCGCTGCTCGACTCCGCGCCGTCGGCGAGCGCGCGCGACAGCCGGCTGCCGTCGCTTGCGGGCGCCGCAGCGGCTTTGCTGTCGCTATCGTCGGCAACGATCGTCGCCGCTTGCGAGGAAGCGGGAGCCGGCGCCTCAGCTTTGGCGACGACCTGTGGCGCGGCGCTCGCGGCAACCGCCGCCGCGGCAGTCTTCTCTCCGCTGGCCGGCGCGGCCGCTGCCAGCGACTCGCTCTGCGTACGCTGCTGCATATGCCAGGCACCCCAGCCGCCGGCTGCGATTACGAGCAAGGCGACCAATAGAAGCGGCGCTTTCCACCGGCGTGGTTTTTCCGTAGGCGGCGCAACGCGGCCTTCGAGGTTCGCAAGAATTCGCGAACCATTGCCATCAGCGCCTTTAGCCTTATCGGATAACAGGCTAGGCGGGGCTTTGGAATTCGAACTTTCCGGCGCACTCATTCACTGTCTCATTGAATCCTGGATTATTTCGCCGTGATAATACGTTCCGGCTCGTCTCCGAGCAGGCCTGATTCTAAGAGCAAGCATTACAAAATACAATTGTTTCCAATTTCCGGGGTCGCCTTTGATTGCCGTAGTACTTCTCGCCTATTTCGCCATCGCCGTCGTGATCGCTGCAATGCTGCTATTGCCGACGGTACGCGCCTCTTTATTAGGTGCGGCGCTCACTATTCACGGCCGTGTTATGCGTGGAGCATCGCGCGCTCGCGGTCAATTAGCACGCTCGGCAAAAATTTCGCAATCGACGGCAGTCGATATGCAAAAGTTACTGGTAAAGCGGCGCTTGCTGATTTTTACCACGACAGGTATTCTTGCGACGCCTCCATTGGTGGCATTGGCTTTACGCGGCCGGCAATTATTCCAATTCGATGACACTGCACGGGTTCCGGACGAGAAAATTGCCGCGTTATTGAATGGCGAACAGCTCGTGCCCCCGCCGCCGTTGCCGCCGGAGGTATTCGCAACGCAGGAAGTCGAGCAGATCCGGCCCGCGCTTAAAGACGCGAGCCGCGACTGGAATTTGCTCGACGCCGATTTCAGAACGCGTTTATTGCTCGTGTACAAAATCATGCGCGAGCAATACGGGTATGAAATGGCTTTGCTGGAAGGTTATCGCAGTCCGGAGCGGCAAAACCGGCTGGCGCAAATGGGGGGCAACGTCACCAATGCCGCAGCGTTTCAAAGCTATCACCAATACGGTCTCGCCTCGGACAATGCCTTTTTGCGCGACGGCAAGCTCGTCATTTCAGAAAAAGATCCCTGGGCCATGCGAGGTTATCAGTTATACGGGCAGACAGCCGAACAGGTCGGTCTGACGTGGGGTGGCCGTTGGAAAATGATGGATCTCGGGCACGTCGAATACCACAAACCCGGCTTCGTCCTCGGGCGCGGTCATTAAGGCCGAATGGGTAAAAACCGGGTAATAAAGAGGTTGACATGGGGCGTTCAATCAATTTTTCTGGCAAAAAGCGGCAATGCCGCACGCATAACGGCATTGCTCCGCTCACTGTCGCCACGGCCGGCTATTGCCGATTTAACAATTCGGCCGCATTCGCTTTCGCCTGAATATGCTTTCGTTTTATTTCAAACGGCGTACGCGCGCCATGCTGCCTGCCACACCACGCGCCACAACACTCATCATCAAGACCTGAACGGCTTATGCGACGCATTCTCAACGTGTTGACCCACACACGCACGCTCTCGATCATCGGCCTGCTCGCGCTCGCTGCTGTCTTATTCATCGGCGCCGACACCTTGCAGATCGACCCGATGTGGCCGGCGATCGTGTTCGGCGCCGTGATCGCGCTGTGGCTGCTGGTGTGGATCGTGCGCCGCCTGCGCGCGCGCCGCGCGAATCGCAAGCTCGGCGAGATGCTCGAACAGCAGGCGGAGAAGCAGGCCGAAGCCGGCCCCGCGCCCACGCCCGCGCGCCAGGCCGAACTCGACGTGCTGCGCACGCGCCTCGTCGATGCGGTGAAGACCATCAAGACCTCGAAGATCGGCCAGGTCTCGGGCGGTTCGGCGCTATACGAGTTGCCCTGGTACATCGTGATCGGCAACCCCGCTGCGGGCAAGAGCAGCGCGGTGCTGAATTCAGGCTTGCAGTTCCCCTTCGCCGACAAGAACAACGCGGTGATCCACGGCATTGGCGGCACGCGTAACTGCGACTGGTTCTTCACGACCGAAGGCATTCTGCTCGACACCGCGGGCCGCTATTCCGTGCATGAAGAAGACCGCACCGAATGGCTCGGCTTTCTCGGCCTGCTCAAACGTTTCCGGCCGAAGGCGCCGATCAACGGCATCATCGTCACCGCGAGCATTGCGGAACTGACCAACAGCAAGCCCGAATTCGCAATCAATCTCGCGAAGAACCTGCGCCAGCGCGTGCAGGAGTTGACCGAAAAGCTCGAAGTGTTCGCGCCGGTGTATGTGATGTTCACCAAGGCCGACCTGATTACCGGCTTCACCGAGTTCTTCAGCGGCAGCGAGCGCCACGAATACGACCGCGTATGGGGCGCCACCCTGCCCTACGAGCCGGATGAGAAGCGCGACGTGGTCGGCCTGTTCGACGAACACTTCGAAGAGCTGTACGACGGCCTGAAAGAAATCAGCGTCGCGCAGATGTCGATTAATCGCGGCAACAAACTCTCGCCGGGTCAACTGAGCTTTCCGCTCGAATTTTCGACCATCAAGCCCGCGTTGCGCGCGTTTCTCGCCACGCTGTTCGAAACCAACCCGTTCCAGTACAAGCCGATTTTCCGCGGCTTCTATTTCACCAGCGCCTTGCAGGAAGGCGAAACCAATAGCGCCGCGGCCACGCGCATCGCCAACCGTTTCGGCCTGAGTTCCGATAGCCTGCCCAAGCCGCATAGCGCGTTTTCGAAGAACGGCTTCTTCCTGCGCGATCTGTTTTCGAAGGTGATCTTCGCCGACCGGCAAACGGTCAAGCAATTCGCCAGCCCCGCCAAGACGCGCATGCGCTATGCGACCTTCTTCGGCTTCGTCGCGGTGCTCGCGTTGGCGCTCGGCGGCTGGACCTGGTCGACGGTCAACAACCAGCAGCTCACGGCGAACGTGCAGGCCGATCTCGACAATGTCGTGCGTTTGCAGCAGAACCGCAACGACCTGCAATCGCGCCTGCAGGCCATGGACGTGTTGGAGGACCGCATCGACCAGCTCGAACAGTTCCGCCGCGACCGGCCGCTCGCGGTGTCACTCGGCCTGTATCAAGGCGATCGCCTCGAACAGCGCCTGCTCACCGAGTACTACAACGGCGTGCGTCAGATCCTGCTCGATCCGGTCTCGCAGAATCTCGCGTCGTTCCTGAAGGACGTCAACGCGCATCCCGATCAGCTCGCGCCGTTGAACCGCGCGCCGGACGCCGCTGCGATTCCGGTCTCCACGCATTCGGCCATGACAGCGAACAGCCAGGGCGGCCTGTATAGCGACGCCTCGCCGACCAACGTCGAAGACGCGTACAACGCGCTCAAGACCTACCTGATGCTGAGCGACAAGCGTCATGTGGAAACGGCTCACCTCACCGATCAGGTCGCCCGCTTCTGGCGCGGCTGGCTCGAAACGAATCGCGGCAACATGCCTCGCGACGAGATGATCCGCAGCGCCGAACGCATGATCACGTTCTACCTGTCGCGCGTTTCCGACGACGACTGGCCGATGATCGACCAGAACCTCGGCCTCGTCGATCAGACGCGTGAGAACCTGCGCCGCGTGGTGCGCGGCATGCCGGCCCGTCAGCGCGTCTACGAGGAAATCAAGGCGCGTGCGTCGACCCGTTTCGCGCCGATGACGATCGCGCGCATCGTCGGCGAAAACAATACGGCGCTGGTGGCGGGCAGCTATGCGATCCCCGGCACCTTCACGCGTGAGGCGTGGTTCCAGTACGTGCAACCCGCCATTCGCGACGCCGCCACGAAAGAGTTGCAGGCGAAGGACTGGGTGCTCAACACGTCCGCGCACGACGACCTGACGCTCGAAGGCAGCCCCGAGCAGATCCAGAAAGCGCTCGTCGCGATGTACAAGACCGAGTACGCGATGCACTGGCAGAAGTTCATGCAAGGCATTGCGGTGCAGAGTTTCGGCAGCTTCGGCCAGGCCGTGGACGCGATGAACCGTCTGGGCGATCCGCAGGACTCGCCGATCCGCAAGGTGCTCGAAACCGCGTACGACCAGACTTCATGGGACAACCCGTCGCTCTTCAACGCGAACCTGAAGCGCGCGCAAACGGGCGTGACGAGCTGGTTCAAGAACTGGTTCTCGCGTGCGCCGACCGGCCAGCTCAACGCGAACATCGACATCAACGGCAATCCGGTCGAAGTGCCGATGGGTCCGATCGGCCAGGAGTTCTCGGCGCTGGGCCGTATCGTCGTGAGCGGCGACAACGGTTCGATGCTCAAGGGCTATATGGACACGCTGTCGAAAGTCCGCACGCGCTTTAACGTGATCAAGAATCAGGGCGATCCGGGACCGGGCGCGCGCCAGTTGATGCAGCAGACGCTCGACGGCAGCGGCTCCGAACTCGCCGATTCGCTGAAGTACGTCGACGAACAGATGCTCACCGGCCTCACCGACTCGCAGCGCAAAGCCCTGCGTCCGCTGCTCGTGCGTCCGTTGATGGCGGCGTATGCGGTGGTGATCCAGCCGGCCAGCGTCGAAGTCAACAAGGTGTGGAATGCGCAGGTGTATCAGAGCTTCCAGGGCTCGCTCGCGAACAAGTATCCGTTTGCCAGCGACGCGAAGGTCGAAGCCGGCGCCGGCGAAATCGCCCAGGTGTTCGGCCCGGACGGCGCGATCGCCAAGTTCGTCGGCACCACGCTCGGGCCGCTCGCGGTGCGCCGTGGCGACACGCTGACAGCTCGCACGTGGGGCGATATGGGTCTCGCGCTCACGCCTGACTTCACCAACGGCTTCGCGCGCTGGGTAGCGCCGCTTGCAGGCGGCGCGGCCGGCGCAGCGGCCGGTCAAGGCTCGGCTGAACCGCAGACCGTGTTCCAGATCCTGCCGCAGCCGAGCAGCGGCACGACGGAATACACGCTGGCGATCGACGGTCAGCAGATGCGCTACCGCAATACGCCGCCGCAGTGGACCAACTTCGTGTGGCCGAATCCGTCGGGTTCGCCGGGCGCGACACTGAGCGCCACGACCTTCGACGGCCGCACGCTGCAACTGGTCAACGAACCGGGCCGCTACGGTCTGGAGAAACTGATCAACTCGGCGCAACGCAAGCGTCGTCCGGACGGCACGTTCGATCTGTCGTGGACGCAAGGCAGCGTGACGGTGGCGGTCAGCATGCGCATCATCAGCACGTCGCAGGCGTCGAGCGCCAGCAGCGATGCGCCGCAACAGCAGAGCCTGCGCGGCTTGCGGCTGCCGTCCTCGGTGGCGGATGTGAGCGCGGCGGCCAATTCGGTCAACGCGACCGCTGCGGGTGCGCCGGGCTCCCTGCCCGCCGCCGCGCCGGCAATGCCCGCGGCACGGCCGGCTACGGCCGCCACCGCGGTTTCGAATACAGGGGGTGCGCAATGACGCAAACCGTGCAGGCGCAAATCGCCTACTTCGGCAAGATCCCGTCGCGCGGCGACTTCGTGAAGAGCGCGCATAACCCGCAATTGCTGGCCACGCTAGACCGCTGGATCGCCGAAGCAATGGAACTGCTCACCGACGATCCGCGCTGGAAGATCGTCTACGAAAACGCCAAGCCGATGCACTTCGCGTTCCTCGGCTCGCGCAGCAAGCTGGCGATCGCCGGACATATGATGGCCAGTCACGATCAGTCGTCGCGGCGCTTTCCGTTTCTTGCCGCGACCGCGCTCGAAGTCGAAAAGCCGCTGACGTTCCTCGCGCACAGTCCGCTCGCCTTCGCGCGCCTCTGGTCGCGCGTCGCGGCGCAGATGAAGCCGCTACTCGGCGCCAGCGAACCGCCCGGCGCGCTGCAGGCGCTCGGCGAGACGCAGGTTCCCATCGAAATCGGCGCCGGTCCGGGCAATCCGCACGACGGCACCTTCAACGACTTCGTCGAACACCAGACACTCTCCGGGCTCGAACAGATGCTGCTCGCGAGCGGCCATCCGGTGCGTCTGCGTGGCGCGATGCTGGCGCTGGGCTCGCTGCTGCGTCCGGTGATGCAAAGCGGCTCCTCGCACCTTGAACGCGGACTGACCTTGCCGCTGCCGAACGATCCGTTCTACCGCAGCCTCGTTGCCGCGTTCTGGCTCGAACTGATTGCGCCGTTCGTCGCGCAGGCAGATTTCGAGCTGGCGATTTTCATCGGCACGATTGCCGAGCGCGAGCGGCTCATCATCGGCTTTAACGGCGCCTCGGCCAAGACGCTGCACAGCGTGGTCGATCCGCAGTCGTACGCGGCGCACAACATCGATATCGACGATCCCGAGTGGATCGACGAACACGCACAAAACGATCATGGCATCAGCAAGCTCGTCAGTTACCTCGATCAACCGCAACTGTCGCTGCGCGTCAGCATCGACACGTTCCGCGAAGCATTCACGGGAGCGTGACACGATGCTGAATCTCTCCATTCGCACGTCCGTGCTGCTCGCCGGTCTTCTGCTGAGCGCCCTCGCGCATGCCGACAACGACGGCCCGGCTCGCGTCACGCCGGTCGACAACAGCGGCATTTCGATACACACCACGATGCTGCCGCCGGCTTCGTCGGCGCCGGTGGGCAATGCTGGCCCTGCGGTGAATACGGCGGGACTCGCGAGCGGCACGACCGGCGCCGGCACCGGCGCGATTACCGCGGCGCCGCCGCCCGCCAACGCGACGCCGGGCCAGGTCGTGGTCGGCGGCAAGGTGCCGGACGAAGCGACCAAGGCGGCCGTGCTTGCGCGCTTGCGCGATACGTACGGCGCGGCCAACGTGGTCGACCAAATCGAAGTCGCCGATGTGGCCACGCCGCCGAACTGGTCCGCGAACGTGCAAAAGTTGATCGGCCCGCAGTTGAAGCAGATCAGCAAGGGCCAGTTGAAAATCGACGGCACGCAGATCGACGTGAAGGGCGAAGTGCACAACGAATCACAGCGCCAGCAGCTCGCGAGCGACATGGCGAATGCGCTGAACCCGACTTACACGATCAAGAACGGTCTGCGCGTGAGCGCTTCCGAACAAGGCCTGCTCGATCAGACGCTCGCGAATCGCACGATCGAATTCGAAACCGGCAGCGCGACGCTCACACCGCAAGGCCGCGCGATTCTCGATCAGATGGCCGCCGCGATGGGGAAAATGACGACCAAGACCGTCGCGATCATCGGGCACACTGACAACTCGGGCAACCGCACGTCGAATATCGCGCTGAGCCAGGCGCGCGCGGATGCGGTGAAGGGTTATCTGGTCGCGAAAGGCATCCCGCCGCAACAGATGACGACGACGGGCGTCGGTCCGGATCAGCCGATCGCGTCGAACGACACGACCGATGGACGGGCACGTAATCGGCGCATCGAGTTTCGTGCGGGATCTTGAGTTAGCGCCTGCGTGGCGGTGTGCATGAAAAAAGCCTGGCTTCGATAGATAACCGAAGCTGGGCTTTTTTGTTTGCTGCGTTGAAGGCTTTGTTCAGCTGTTCTCTTCCGGCTTCACGCCCAGCAACTCGCGAATATGCGCGAGCGATCCGTCGTCTTTCACCACGGTCGATAGCCATTGATGCAGTGGCATATCCGCTGCCTCCGCCGCCTTGTCGGCGAAATACGCGGCAGGGTTATGCGGCTCCGTCGCGCGAAAGAACTTGGCCACCGCACGCAACTGCGCGACGGCCTGCGCACGGCTCTGGATTCCTGCAATCGGGCTCGTCGGCATGGTCGTCAACACAGGTTCCTCGCGTTGCGGTGCGGTCTTGAAAGTAGGCTCGGCACGTTCGACTTCGTTGGGCGCAGGCGTTTTCGCGGGCGGCGGCGCTTCGGCGTTCACGCCCAGTTCGCGTGCAAAGCGTTCGGCTAGGCGGTAGACGCTTTCGTACGCGTCCTTCGCCTGACGGAAACTCGGCGCGGAGTCGGCGGCGCGCCGGTCCAGTTCCTGTTCGAGTGCGAGCATGGCCGCTTCGAACGCTTTAAGATCGACAAGCAGCGCCGAGTAAAACGCCGACGGCGTAGCGCGCTTCGACGCCTCGATCTGTTCGATCGACGGCTTGCCGCGCGCGATATCGTCGGCGTGATCCGGATCGCGCTTGACCGCTTGCGCGACGTGCGTGGCCACGTCCCAATCGATCGTGCTGTACGCATTGCCTTGCGACGACGTGAGCGGCATGGCGCGCAGCAGATCGCCGGTGCGGCCGACCAGCCACGCGACGTTGCCGAGACGATATTCGGTGTCGTCGCCTTCCGGCAGCGGATGCACGTGATCCCAGTAGCGCTCGCAAAGCCCCGTCAACAGCGCGTAGCCCTGCGAAAGACCATTGATGCCCTCGTCGATCGCGAGTGCTTCAGTGAGCCACACGGCGAGGCGCAAATCCTTGGTCTGCGTTTGCAGCAGACTGCCCGAACGCTCGACCACAAAAGGCCAATCGGCCTCCTTGATCTCCGTGACCCATTCGCCCTGATCCAGCGACGGGTCTTCGAAACGGCGCGCGTGCTGAATCGCATCGAAATCCGCTGAAAACAGCAGATCTTCACCACAAGGCGAGGTTTCGCTGAGCGGAGCCAGCAACGTGTTCAGATTGATCGGCATGAAAGAAAGCAATAAGTATCCGGTACGGCATTAAAACAGATTGGCGCGTCCGTTCACACCACCGTGTAATCGAATTCGCCGGCCTCGCTCGCGCGCACGGCAATGCGTTCGATCGTCGCGCCGTTCGCCACACGTTCCAGCACCTGTTGCGCGATTTCGGGCAATAGCGTGCCGTTCAGAATGTGATCGACGTTGCGCGCGCCGGAGTCCACCTCGGTGCAACGCGCGAGCACCGCATCGACCAGCGACTCGTCCCACTCGAACACCGCTTTGTGATTCGACTCGATGCGGCGGCGAATCCGATCGAGCTTCAATTCGATGATTTCGGCGAGCACGTCGTCGGAAATCGGATAGTACGGCACCACTTTCATGCGGCCGAGAAATGCCGGTTTGAACGCTTTGTACAGTTGCGGACGTAAGGTCTCCGCGAGTTCGTCGGCGTCGGGCAACTCTTCCGCGCTCTTGTTCAGGCAGGCCTGCATCACCGCCTGCGAGCCGACGTTCGAAGTGAGAATGATCAGCGTGTTGCGGAAATCGATCTCGCGGCCTTCGGCGTCGTCCATCGTGCCCTTGTCGAACACCTGGAAGAACATTTCGAGCACATCGGGGTGCGCCTTTTCGACTTCGTCGAGCAGCACCACGGAATACGGATTGCGGCGCACCGCTTCGGTCAGCACGCCGCCCTCGCCGTAACCGACATAGCCCGGCGGCGAGCCTTTCAGGCCGGATACGCTATGCGCTTCCTGATACTCGCTCATGTTGATCGTGACCATCTTGCGTTCGCCGCCATACAACACGTCGGCCAGCGCGAGCGCGGTTTCGGTCTTGCCGACGCCCGACGGGCCGACGAACATGAACACGCCGCGCGGTTTGTTCGGGTCTTCGAGATTTGCGCTCGCCGTGCGCACGCGCTGCGCGATCGCGTCGAGTGCGTGGTCCTGGCCTATCACGCGCGCGGCCAGCAGCGGTTGCAGGTTCAGCACGGTCTGGATTTCATCCTTGACCATGCCACCAAGCGGAATGCCGGTCCACGAGGCGACGATTTCGGCGACCACGTGGCCGTCGACCTGCAACGGCACCATCGGTTGGCTGCCTTGCAAGGCGTGCAATTCGGCTACGCGCGTGCCGAGCGTTTCGCGCGCCTGCTGTGCCTTGTCGGCTTGTTCAGGGTCCGCGCTGCTCACGCGCGCCGCGTCGATGTCCGCGCGCAAGCCGACGATCTCCGTCACCAATGCGCGTTCCTTGTCGTAGCGTGCTTCGTCTTCGGCGAGATCCTTCAGGTCTTCTTCACGCAGGCCGCGCAATTCGGCGAGCCGTTCGTCGTGCAGCGCGCCGCTCGCCACTTCGCGTTCCAGCGCGGCGATTTCAGCGTCGATACGTTCCAGGCGCTTCTTCGTGTCGTCGATGGCTGCGGGTGTCGAACTGTGCGCGAGCGCGACTTTCGCACAAGCGGTGTCGAGCACGCTGATCGCTTTGTCCGGCAGTTGCCGGCCGCTGATGTAGCGATGCGATAGACGTACCGCTTCAGTGATCGCATCGTCGAGCACGCGCACGTTGAAGTGCTTTTCCATCAACGTGGCCATGCCGCGCAACATGGCCGCGGCGAGCATCTCGCTCGGCTCCTCGATCTTCACGACCTGGAAACGCCGCGCGAGCGCAGCGTCTTTCTCGAAGTACTTCTTGTACTCGCTCCATGTGGTGGCCGCGATGGTGCGCAATTCGCCGCGCGCCAACGCCGGCTTCAGCAGATTGGCCGCATCGTTCTGCCCCGCCTGGCCACCAGCGCCGATGATGGTGTGCGCTTCGTCGATAAAGAGAATGATCGGATGCGGACTCTTCTTCACCTCGTCGATCACGTTCTTCAGGCGGTTTTCGAACTCGCCTTTCACGCTCGCGCCGGCTTGCAGCAAACCCATGTCGAGCACGTGCAGCGCCACGCCTTTGAGCGGCGCGGGCACGTCGTCGGCGGCAATGCGCAGCGCGAGACCTTCAACCACCGCCGTTTTACCGACGCCCGCTTCGCCTGTCATGATCGGATTGTTCTGGCGGCGGCGCATCAGAATGTCGATGGTCTGGCGAATCTCACCCTCGCGGCCGATCACCGGATCGATCTTGCCTTCACGCGCGCGCTGCGTGAGGTTGCTCGTGTACGTGTCGAGCGCGGGCGTTTTAGACGGCGCGCCCGGCGCGGTATCGGTCGGCGTCCCATCGTCCGCGCCGCTTTCCGCGCTTTGCGTCTCATTGCTGCGCTCGACTTCGCGCGAACCCGCGGTCAACTCATCGAACTTGTGCTTCAGGTCGGTCACGCGCACGTCGCGCAGCAACGGCGACATGCGCTCGGCGAATTGCGCGAGATCCGGCGCGGTCAGCAGCGCCAGCAGAAGATGTCCCGAACGGATCCGCCCGATCTGCGAATCGAGCGACGCAATCAGCCACGCCTGTTCGAGCAGCTCGATCAGATGCTTCGAAAATACCGGCGTGCGCGTATTGCCGGTTTTCAAACGCTGCAACTCGCGCTCGAGATCCGCGCGCAATGCGTGCATGTCGATCCTGCTCGCGCGCAGCACCAGCGCGACGTCGCTCGCTGGTTCGTCCAGCAGCGCCAGCAGCAGATGCTCGAGGTCGACCTCGTAGTGACCGCGCGCAAGACAATTGTTCGCCGCCAGCAAAGCCGCCTGCCGGCAGCTCGGGTTCAGTTTGGCGATCAGGGTATTGAGGGACGTGCTCATGTCGTGCGGTCCGGGTCCGGGTTCTGTCGTTATGGTCAGTGAATCACGTGCAATTCGTAGCGGGCATCCGCGCGATCACGGTCGGCTTCCTTCGTGCACAGGAACGCGTCCCAGCCGAGGCGCGCGCCCTTGCTCAACAGGCTCGGTCCGACGGCCTCGCGGCGCAGCACCAGCGACACCTCGTATTCGAGCGTGACGCCCGCGAGCAGCGTGAGCATGCGTTCGAGCGCCACCGCGCGATCGGCGCCCGGTAAAAACGCTTCATAGTCGGCCTTGTCGAGCGGTCCGATCACGAGACGCGCGCGCATGTCGCGTTGCCAGACGCGCTCGCCCGCCAGCGCGGTCGCGCCGAGCGTCGCGTTGACGCTGCCGAGCAAGGTCAACTGATCGCGTGGCACGTCGTACCATTTACCGATGAACTGCTCGACGCGCACCGGCACCTTGAAGTACTCCGACAGCGTGCGTTGCAAATAAGCCGCCGATACCGGCCGATGCCGCGCAGCCAGCGCGTAACCGGCAATCGCCTCGTCGAATAGCGCGCCATCGCCGCTTTGCAGGCTGTTGCGCGTATCGTCGTCGGAGACGCCGGCGAGCGCGAGCAGCAAAGGCAAATAGCGTTCGTCGCGATCCAGCTCGTAGTGAAACGGTAAGCGGTATTTCTTCCACGCCGCGTAGAACAGCGCCGTCGCACGATTCGAAAACACGTCGAAAAACTCACGCGCGGCGCGATCCCGCTTGATCTGCTCACGCGCGATGATCTGCTCGGTGTAATGCAGCGGCAACGCGCCCTGCCCGCCGAGCAAACCGAAAAAAGCCGGTGTGATATCGACCTTATCGAGCGAGCCGTTTTCGAGCGCCACCGTGCGTTGTGCTTTTTCCTTCAGCGCCGCGCCTGCGTCGTCGTAAGACTGCGCGCCGTGAATCTCGCTCGGCGGAAACGACATCGACAGCGAATTGCGAAAGGCAATCCGCTGCGCGACGATTTCGCCGGGACGTCCGGTGTGGGTTGGCGATTGCTGCGCGAACCACTTCTCGAGAATCCGCACCGCCTGAAAAAACTCGAAGCGATGCGGCTCGTCGAGAAGCTGCTCGACTACGCCAGGATCGATTCGCCGCTGCGCGGTTTGCATCGCAGAATCTCCTCGCCAGTGCGCTTCGACACGACGACCAGTTGCACAAAGCTGTTCAGATGCACGTACAGCCCAAAAAACGTGTCGATCACGCGCACGAACGACGCGAGACTCGTGCCGACGAAATGCTCTTCGTCGATCGTCAAACGAATCTCGATGCCGCGCACGAACGTGGCGAACGGTTTGCCCGGCAGCCATTGCACGGCGGCGCGCTGTTCGATGCCGACCAGCCCGTCGATATGCCGCGCGGACACCGCCGTGCGCCGCAAGTCGTAGAGCACGAGCATTTCCTTGAGCGCCGACAAGCCGCTATTCGCGAGCGATACGTGATTCAACGCCAGATGCGAGATCAGCCGCCAATGCGCGGCGCGTCCGCGCTCGAAGCGCACGCTCGGCGTAGGCCGGCGCAGCATCGAGATGCTGCCGGTCAGCGAGCCGCCTTCGAGAAACAGATCGCCGCCTTCGAGTCCCACCGCGAGGCCCGCGGGCAAATCGCGATTGGTACACGTCAGATCGAGACTCAAGGTATCGGTTTGCGGCGCGGCCGGTTCGAAGTCGATATCGACGATCGAGATTTCAGTCTCGTAGCCGGGGCTTTTCTGCGCGACCCAATCATTGCGCCGTGCGAACCAATAGTGACCCGCACGCGCCGCTTCGCCGTGATGCAATGAATAGAACGGCCGGAATTCAATCACCGATTCTTCATGCGCCTGTTGCCTGACGAGTTTCACCGAATCGATCGAATAGACTTCGTAGGCAAACGCGCGGCGCGCTTCGGCAATCACCGGATACGAAATCGCCTGATGGCTGATATGGATCGGCTCGCCGTGCTGTTCGAACAGGTTCACCACCGGCGTGCAGAACAGGCGGAAATGATGCGCGGCCAGTGAATCCAGCAGCCGCGCAATGTGCGAGTCGCTGCGCACTTCCTTCAACACGACATGCAGCGTCAAACGCTGGCAGCGGCCGCTTGTGCGTGTCATCGCCGCCAGATCGAAGTCGGCGAAGTTGAATTTCTCGGGGAACGCGAAGTATTCGGTCAGCAACCGGTAAGCGGGGTGCGATTTGGCCGGATAGTCGATCAGCGCGTCTTCTTCGTCGAAACCGGCTTGCACGACCGGCGATTCGCGTAATTGCTTCCACACGCCGCGACGGTCGGTTTCCACGTAAGTGGCCATTCCGTTGATGAACAGGCAGTCCGCCAAGGCCGCGATAAAAGACTGCTCGCCATGCAGATGCGTGCGCAGTGTGCCGACTTTCAGCGCGGAGAGATCGAGTTGCGCCGCCGTCGATTCAAAAGTGATCGACACGATCGCCGTGGCATTGCCCGGCAGCACGGTGGCACTCGGCGCCATCGCCACCGACGTGTATTTCGCCTCCGAGATGCGGATCGGCGCCAGCGTCACGTCGTAGGCGGTACGGAAACGGCATTGCACGCCACGAATGGGCCGCGACTTGAGTTCGGTGCCGCGTTCGACCCGAACCGGTTCGGTCAGATGACTCAGCGCGGCGGACGTGCCCAACTGAGCAATCGAGCACGACGGAAACGGCCGCAGGTAGTGCGGATACAGCACTTCCAGCAGCGCTTCGGTGAATTCGGGGTAATCGTCGTCGAGTTTCTTGTTGATGCGCGCGCCGAGCAGTGCGAACGATTCGATCATCCGCTCGACGTGCGGGTCCTCGCAGTGTTCGCCGGACATGGCCAGACGCGCCGCGATCTTCGGGTAGCGCTCGGCGAAGTCGCGTGAATAGCGCCGCAGAAATGACAACTCGCGCTCGTAATACGGCAGCAATTCTTCCATCGATCTATCCCCGGACCTGAAGCCTCTCCGCCCAAACTATCGCCACCGTCGCGCGTAACGGCTGCGGCAAAGCGGTACACAAAGCAACTGCTAGACAACGCCGCTACGCGAATGCAGCGGTTGAAATTTCTGCTACTACAGCTTCGCGCGTGCGCGCGTCACCGAGTATTGCAACGTGGAAGGCTGCAGCATCGCATCGAAACTCACCGGTTCTTCCGCCGGGTGGACCACCAGCAGCGCCTGAATCGCGAAGTTCAGCGCATTGGTGGATTGTTCGTTCAATTCGAGCGTGACCGCCACCTGCTGCAAGCGCGGCTCGTGCCGCGCAATGGCCTGTTGAATCGATTTGCAAATGAAGGTGCGGTCGTAATGGCTTGCGAGGCTCAGGCCCGCGAAATCATTCAGACCGTACGTGAGCACCGAGCGCTGGCATTCCGGCAGCGCCGCCAGTTCGTGCTCGGTCAGCGCAATGCGCGTATTCAGGATCGCCTCGACGTCGCGCGCGACCGTGCTCTTCAATTCATCCAACGACAATTGCCGCATCGCCGGGGAAGCCGGCAGATGCGGTTCGTCGTCGAACAGCTTGTCGAGAAAGCTGGGTTCGAAGCGTTTCATCAGCGTCCGAAGAAACGGATCGATGCAAGGCACACACTGTGAGCGACAACCCTTTCGAGCCCCGCGCGCCGCGTGCACCCGTGCATCAGACCGCGTACGTCTTGTCGTTCTTCGTCAGGCTCCACGCGCCTTGCGCGTTGCCGCCCTGGTTGCCGCCGATCTTCTGCTGCGTGTACTTCCACTGCACGGCGGCGTACTTCAGCGAGAACTGTTCGGTCGGCAGGCCTTCGCCCACCACGCTCGGCGTCACGCTCGAAATGATCACGTACTTGAGTTTGACTTCCAGGTACTTGATGCGATTGCCTTCGCCATCCGAACGCATGAAGTCGATCGTGACTTCGTCGAACGTCGTGCCGCCGGACGCGTGTTGGTAGATCAGCGGGCTGACCACGTCGATGTCTTTCGTGAACTGCATGTCGGCATGTTCGCAACGCTCGGAGGTGTGACCACCTGCGGTCGAGGCGGTTGCCGAACGCGGTTGCGTGATCGAGTGGCTCCACGAATCGATTTCGATCCAGCCGGCGTGATCCTTATCGGCGGACTCGCCCTTGATCGCCGGATTGCCGAATTTTAAATAGATATCCTTCATAACTCATCGACTCCCCAAAGAGGTGGTTTTAACAGCCAACCCGGGCGGCCAGCGCGGGTTAGCTGACTTGCTTTATGAATTAGCCGGTTTCGGCAGGTCAGCGACAAGCCGCAAAGAGATCGACAGCTCGTCCAGTTGAAAGTGCGGGCGCAGGAATGCGACCGAACGATACGCACCAGGCTTGCCCGGAATCTCCGAGACCTGTATCGATGCCTCGCGCAGCGGGAACTGCGCCTTCTGCTCCTGCGTCGCGTTGTCGTCCAGCAGCACGTACTGCGAGATCCAACGGTTCAGGAATACTTCGACGTTCTGTGCCGATGCAAAGCTGCCGATCTTGTCGCGCATCATCGCCTTCAGGTAGTGCGCGACGCGCGATACCGAGAAGATGTACTGCAATTGCGCGGACAACACTGCGTTGGCATTCGCGCTGTCGGTGCTGTATTTCTTGGGTTTCTGCACCGATTGCGCGGCGAAGAACGCGGCGTAGTCCGAGTTCTTGCAGTGCACGAGCGGAATGAAACCGAGGTCGCTCAGTTCCTTTTCGCGGCGGTCGGTAATCGCGATTTCAGTCGGGCATTTCAGCGCGACTTCGCCGTCGTCGGTCTTGAACGTGTGGGTGGGCAGATCTTCCACCAGACCGCCGCCTTCCACGCCGCGAATCGCCGCGCACCAGCCGAAGTCGTCGAATGCCGCTGTCAGGCGTGCAGCGAACGCCCATGCCGCGTTACACCACAGGTATTTGCTGTGATCCGTGCCGTCCACGTCTTCGACGAAGTTGAAACCCTCGGCCGTGGCGCCGTCTTTCGGATTGAACGGCAGGCGGCCCAGAAAACGCGGCAGCGTGAGACCGACGTAGCGCGAATCTTCGGCGTCGCGGAACGACTTCCACTTCGCGTATTCGACCGTGTCGAACACCTTGCCGAGATCGCGCGGCTTGCCGAGATCGGCAAAGGTTTCAAGGCCCATCAATTCGGGCGACGCCGACGCGATGAACGGCGCATGCGCGGCCGCCGCGACGTGTGACATCTGCTCGATGAAGTACATGTCTTCGGGCTGGCGTGTCACTTCGAAGTCGCCGATGATCGTGCCGAACGGCGAGCCGCCGAACGTGCCGAATTCTTCTTCGTAGATCTTCTTGAAGAGCGCGCTCTGATCGAATTCGATCGCCGTCTTGAAGTCGCGCACCAGGTCGCGCTTGGGCGCATGCAGCGCCTTGATCTTGACCGTTGCGCCGGTATTGCTTTCCTTGCACAGATAGTCCAGACCGCGCCACGTGCTTTCCATGCGCTGGAATTGCGGCGCGTGCATCACCGCGCTCAACTGCGCGGAGATCAGGCGGTCGAGTTCGGCAACGCGTGCGTCGATGGTAGCCGACAGGTTGTCGGACACGACCACGGTGCCGTCGAGCACCTGATGCACGAGTTCGCCGATCAGGTCTTTCGCGCGCGCGTGCTCGGAATCGGACTTCGCCACGCGGCTTTTCTCGACGATTTCGTCGAGCAGCGTGGATTCCGTACCGCTTTGCGCGGTAGCGAGTTGGGCTGCTGCCGTTTGCTGATTCATCTCACACCCCGTGCTTATTCGCCCTGCTTGTCGTGGTCCGGCGCGCCGCCGTGCTGGTCCGCCGCGTTGCTCTGGTCTTTCGCCAGCGTTTGCAACTGCTGCGTGTTGTTGAGCACTTCGCTCAGCAGGTCTTCGAGTTTGTCGTTGCCGGCCAGCTTGTTGCGCAGATCGGCGAGCTTCGAGCGCGCTTCGAGCAGGCGCCGCAGCGGTTCGATTTGCGCGACCACTTCGTCCGGATTGAAATCGGCCATCGACTTGAAGCGCAGGTCGACGGCGAATTTGCCGCCGGCTTCGCTCAGGCGGTTTTCCACCTGAAACGCGGCGCGCGGCTCGATCGCCTTCATCACGTCGTCGAAATTATCGCGGTCGATATTGACGAACTTGCGATCGCGCAGCTTCGGCTGCTCGACTTCAGACTGCCCCGCCAGATCGGCGACCACGCCGACGACGAACGGCAACTCCTTCACCTCGATCGCATCGCCGCGCTCGACCTCATAGGTCAATTGAACGCGGGGCGGCCGCACTTTTTGCAAGCGTTTTTGAATGCTTTCTTTCTTCGCCATCGTCGGCTCCCGGTGCTGATGGATCAGGCGTGTGGATCAGCGCAGCGCGCTGAACGGATCGGACGCGCCGCCGCTTTGCGCGGCTTTGGCGGGTGCGGCAGGCGCTACCGGCGCGGCGGGAGCAGCCGGCGTGGCGGCGGGCGCCGCGGCGCTGGTGGTGGTCGTGGCGGCTTCCGGTGCGTCCACGGGCTTGCCCTTGGCGACGTGACGAATCACGCGCTTTTTCTTCACCGCCTGCTTGTCGCTCGGGTCGGGCGGGAACAGCGTGGCTTCGCCGAGCGTGTCGCGCAACTGCTTGGCGAGCGCTTGCGCGTCCGACTTCGCATCACCCGCGAGCGACGCGTCCTGACGCAATTCGCCGAGCGATTGCGTGGCGACGCGCAGGCCGGCCACCGCCAGCACGCTCTTTGCCTGGCGATCGGTCTGGTCGCGTTGCAGCGCTTCTTGCGCGGCAACGATAGCCTGGCCGTAATGGCCTTGTGTGAACTGGATCTGCGCAATACGCGACCACGGTTCTTCACGCGTCGGATCGGATTTGGAAAGTTGCTGATAAAGCGCGATAGCGCGATCCTGATCACCGCCCTTTGCGACGGTATCGGCATCCGCAAGTTGCTTATTAAAAGCCTCCGGTGTGCTCGCCACGTTGCCCTGTGTCGCGCAACCGGCCATCACGCCGCATGCCAACACAACCCCAGATAGTTTTACTAACAGACGCTCATTCATCGTTTTTCACCGACGTGCGAATTTTCTAATTCAAGGAGAAACCGGAGTTTTTGCTTTGCTTCAAGTGCGCGGGTATAGTACAGGCCAATTTTCGATAATTCAACTTTCGTGTGAAGAAGGATTGCACGAAAAAAATGCATGTGGATCATTTAAATGAAACATGCAGAAATTGTTTCCTGCTGCAATAGCGGTGATGCGGGTACCGGAAAAAATTTCCACTCGCCGCCCGCAAGCACAGGAGCACCGGTAGTTACATGCGCTTTGCATAAAGCGACATTACGCGGCATAGCGTGGCTGCAAATTTGCCGGATTGAATTCGTTATTGGTGTTTTGACGGGGGACGGCGCCGAGCCGGTCGATGTATATGAATTCGCGTGTTTTTCGCTATGCATCGCTATTGATTGCCCATGCGACTGCCTGCGCGCTGCTGGGCGGCTGCGCGGCCGGCGTGACGGTGCTGGGAGCCGCTGCCAACGCGGCTTTGCAGGCGAGCGGCCTCGGCAAGCCGGACCTGCCGGATGCCCAGAAACCGCCGCGCAATGTCGGCCTTACCTTATATGCCGCGCCGAATCTGAATGCCGCGAATGACAAACGGCCATTGGCGCTGGTGGTACGGCTTTACACGCTGAAAGACCCGACTTCATTCCAGCAGGCGCCATTCGACGCATTTACCGATCCGGCCAAGGAAAAGACCACATTGGGCGGCGATTTGCTGGGCGTGCGTGAAGTAACGCTGATCCCGGGCCAGCGCTACGTTGTTACCGAAAAAGTCTCGCGTGAAGCGCAGGCATTCGGTATCGTCGCGCTATTCCGTGATCCGGCGATGCAGCGCTGGAAATTCGCCTTCGACCCGGCGAAGTCGGAGAAATCCGGCATAATGATCGGCCTGCATAACTGTGCAATGACGGTGACCAACGGCACTGTGATCCCGCCGGAACAGGGATTGCCCGCGCAATCGCTGAATATGCTTTCTTCGGTAAGCTGCGGATAAAGATGCCGGTCAAATACGATTTAACAGTTTTTAGAGAATTAACAATGCGGCGCTCGAATCGGTTATCTCCGGGTGCGCCACACGCTGAACGCATATAACAGGTTTGAGATGAGTTATTCCGCAAAAGTGCTCTGGGGGGAAGGCCTGTTTCTAAGGCCGCAGCATTTTCAGCGTCAGGACGCCTATCATGAGGCGCGCCTGTTCGAATCGATCCAGGCGATCCAGCCGTACAACTGGGGCGTGCGTTCGGCGCGCTTCGACCGCGACGCGCTCGGCAGCAATGTGCTGCGTGTGAGCGAACTCTCGCTGGTGTTCCCCGACGGCGCGCTCTATTCCGCCCCGCAAGCCGACGACCTGCCGCCGCCCATCGCGCTGGATACGCTGCCCGACGGCATCAACGAATTCACGTTTTATCTCGCGCTGCATCCGCTGCGCGAAACCGGCGCGAACTACGCGCAGGACAGCAACGCCGGTTTCGTGTCGCGTTACGTCAGCGAGCAGACGCCAGTGGCCGATCATTTCACCGACGCCGCCGAAGCCGACATCACCTTCCTGAAGACCAGCGTCAAACTCATCGCGCACAGCGAGCCGCGCGACCAGTTGTTGTCGGTACCGCTCGTGCGCGTGCGCCGCACGGCCACCTCGGGCTTCGAGATCGACGACAACTTCGTGCCGCCCTGCCTCGCCATCGACGCATCGCCGATCCTGCATCAGCGCCTGCGCCAACTGATCGACGCACTACAGGCCAAGGTCAATGCGCTGTACGGTTTTCACCGCGAGCCGACCAAGAACATCATCGAGTTCCGTTCCGGCGACATCGCTTCGTTCTGGCTGCTGCATACCGCGAGCGCGGCATTCGCTTCGCTCGCGCATCTGTACCAGCATTCGGCGCTGCACCCCGAACGTCTGTTCCAGGAACTGCTGCGCCTCGCCGGCCAGTTGATGACGTTTTCGAAGGGCTATGCGCTGTCCGACTTGCCGGCTTACCGGCACGACGATCCGGGCCCCGGCTTCGCGCGCCTCGACACGATCCTGCGCGATCTGCTCGAAACCGTGATCTCCACGCGCTACTTCGCGATCGCGCTCGAGGAAGTGCGTCCGTCGTTCCATGCGGGCCGCCTCGACTCGGGCAAGATCGACGACAAGACCATGTTCTATATCGCGGTGTCGGCGGACATGCCGACCGCCGAACTCGTGGAAGCCGTGCCCGCGCGCTTCAAGGTCGGCGCGCCAGACGACGTCGACAAACTGGTGCTCTCGGCCATGCCGGGCGTGCGGCTCGTCTACACCCCGCAGGTGCCGCCCGCCATTCCGGTTCGTCCGGGTGCGTGCTACTTCTCGTTCGAAGCGCGCGGCGCGCTGTACGACCGTATGTTGCAGGCCCAATCGGCAATGATCTACGCGCCGTCGGGCATCAACGATCTTCAACTCGAACTGATCGCCGTCACATCATGAGCTACGCGCCATCCCTCTTTGGCGGCAGCACGCCTACCGCCACGCCCGCACCGATCACGGAGCCGAGCTATCAGGTCCGCTCGCTGCTCGATCTCTTGTACGACGGCTTCTTCATGCTGTTCCTGTTGAAGAACGGTCGCGAACCCGGCGACGCGCAGGAATTCAGCCAGCGCATCCAGCAGTTCCTCGGCGACTTCGAACGCGGCGCGAAGAAGCTCAATGCGTCGGCCGAAGATGTCTACGCATCGAAGTTTGCGTTCTGCGCGGCTATCGACGAATCGGTCTTGTCGTCCACCTTCAGGATCCGCACGGAGTGGGAGCGCCGGCCGCTGCAACTCGTGCTGTTCGGCGAGCAACTGGCGGGCGAGAAATTCTTCCAGTATCTCGAGGAGTGCCGCGCCCAAGGCGCGGCGCGTTTGCAGTCGCTCGAGGTATTTCACATGTGCCTGCTGCTCGGTTATCAGGGCAAGTATCTGCTCGAAGGACCGGAGAAGCTCGCGTATCTGACCGCGCGCATCGGCGACGAAATCGCGCATCTGAAGGGCAAGCGCGCGCAGTTCGCGCCGCATTGGCCGCTGCCGGATCAGGTCGCGCATCGTCTGAAACGCGAGGTGCCGTTGTGGTCGATCGGCGCCGTGTTTGCGCTGGTTGGATTGCTGGCTTATCTCGGCCTGAATACCTATCTGCGCGATCAGACCTTGCGCTCGCTCGCGCCGTATTCGCAGGTGGTCAAGCTCGGGCCGCAATCGGCTACGTTGACGATTTCATTGCCCTAGAGCCGCGTCGATCCATAGGTACTTTGTGGCCCGCCATCGCGCGGGCTTTTCTTCGTCCTCGACGGCCTGGATATGCGCATGGAATCGGCCAGTGTAAAACTTCGTCAAGAATAAATCGTCCTATATACAAGCCCGCAAGAGCAATGCTAGAAGGAGTCTTTCTCCACTACGAAAAAAACGATGCCTGTGTTCTGTAGCTTCACACTCAATCGAAAAGAGAATTCGCAGCTGGTCTGCTCCGGCTTCGGCCAGGTGGAGGCTTACTCAGGGCAGAAGATAGGCCGGGACAACCCGGACGAAGTGGCCGAAGTGGAGGTCGGCCCGATTCCTCCCGGCACCTACTACATCGTGGATCGGCAATCGGGTGGGCGCTTCGGCGGGCCAAGAGATTTTATTGCCGAGCACGTGGCCGATGAGACATGCACGATTGCTTCGATGGTGCGCTAGCACGCTCGCAGTATGGTTGGCATTGGGCACAGCACTCGCTTGGGGATCGCAACAGCTTTCGTTTGAAATACCGCTATGGCTCGCGGACTTCGTGAGACGCCTGCTGCGTTCACTGTATCCCGCCTGGATGCCCGATGCCTATGATATCGAGGCGTGGACTAACTTTATCCTCATCGTTTCGGGCTATCTGATCGCGGCCGTCGTTGTTGTATTCACAAGCGTAGTCGCATGGAAGCACCTGTCCAGCAGGCGATAGGCTTCGGGGTGCCAACTTTGTGGCCCGCCAGCAAATGCGGGCCATCTCCATCTAGCGCTGAAGCAAAGCTTATTGCGACTCTTCCGCCCACACGGCATTTTCGCGCGCCATCAGCGCCGTGGATGCCGCCGGTCCAAACGTGCCCGCCGTATAACCGCGCGGTTTTTCGCCCGATTTGCCCCACCCTTCCAGAATCGGTTCGGCCCACGCCCATGCCGCTTCGAGTTCGTCGCGCCGCATGAAATGCGTGAGGCGTCCGCGAATCACGTCGATCAGCAAGCGCTCATACGCTTCGGCGCGACGCTCGGTGAAGGCTTGCTGCAAATCCAGATTCAGATTCACCGGCAGCATATGCATACCGCTGCCCGGCTCTTTCGCGAGCACCTGCAACTGGATCGATTCTTCCGGCTGCAACTGGATCACCAGACGATTGCCGTAATTGCGACCGCCCTTCGGAAAGATCGAGAACGGCAGTTCGGCGAATTCGATGACGATCTCCGACACCTTCTTCTGCATCCGCTTGCCGGTGCGCAGGAAAAACGGCACGTGCGCCCAGCGCCAGTTGTTGATATGCGCGCGCAATGCCACGAAGGTTTCGGCGCGGCTGCCCGCCGGCACATTGTCTTCTTCCTGATAACCCTTCACGGCCTCGCCATCCACGGCGCCCGCTGTGTACTGGCCGCGCACGGTATCGCGCGCGATGTCCTCGGGCGTCATGGGCCGCAGCGAGCGCAGCACCTTGAGCTTTTCGTCGCGGACCGCGTCCGGGTCGAGCGACACCGGCGGCTCCATCGCGACGATGCACAGCAATTGCAGCAAGTGGTTCTGCACCATGTCGCGCAGCGCGCCGGTTTTATCGTAGAAGCCCGCACGGCTGCCCACGCCGACCGTTTCCGCCACGGTGATCTGCACGCTCTTGATGTACGGCGCTTGCCACAGCGGGCCGAAAATCGGATTGCCGAAGCGCAGCACCATCAGGTTCTGCACGGTTTCCTTGCCGAGGTAGTGGTCGATCCGGTAGATCTGCGCTTCGCTGAAATGCTTGCCGACCGCCGTGTTGATTTCCTGCGCGGAGGCCAGATCGTGACCCAGCGGCTTCTCGAGCACGATGCGTGAGTTGGCGTCCACCAGTCCCGCCGCCGAGAGGTTGTCGCAGATATTCGTGAACAGATCCGGCGACGTCGCGAGATAGAACACGCGGCGCACGCCTTCACGCGACACTTCTTTCAGGCGCTGATAGTCTTCGACCGAATCGACGTCCATGCGCACGTATTCGAACAGCGCGAGAAATTTGTCCCAGGCGCCGGCATCGAATGCTTTCTTTTCGATGAAGGGCTTGGCCTTCAGCTCCATGAATTCGTTGATGTACTCCTCGCGCGACCAGGGCTTGCGGCCGATCGTGAGAATGCGGGTGTCCGGCGGCAGATTGCAGTGCAGATGCGCCATGTAGAGCGCGGGCAGCAGCTTGCGAAACGACAGGTCGCCGGTGCCGCCGAAGATGATCATGTCGAGCGGCAGGTCGGGAGTGGCAGAAGCGTGGTGGGTCGTCATAGCGCGGTCGCAGCGTCGTGAGGGATAAGGCGTCGGTCAACGGGCAGAAAAAAGCAGCAGCGCCGTGCCGGCGGACCGGCACTTTTTCTGGCAAACGCCTATGGTGCAACGTTTTGCGATTGTTTGCACGGCAACATGTGCCTCAGGTTAGCGCAATATGCCAACCGGACGCCGTAAAGGCCTGTTTTCAAGGCCTTTTTCGATGTTCGCGAGCCACGCCCTATGCTGTTGCAAAGCACGCCCGCAGGCCGCTCACGCGGCCCTCTCATGCACGATTTTTCGGCAAGCCTTCAACCACCTGACAACGCCTCGCGCGCCACGCGGCACGCCGCCAGATCCCACGCGGCACAGCCGACGCTTTTAAATACGACCGGTTTTTTTTGCGGCAACAACGCTGGATTGTCGAGCACCGAGGCGATGCCGCCGACCTGAGCCCAGTCCACGCCAGCCTGAATGAAGTCGCCGGCTTCGTGGCGGGCGCCCGCTTCATCATCGACGAAAAGCGCGCTGCCGCCGAGGGTGCGCGCGCCGATCTCGACCATCGCCGGCGTGAATGCGCCGACGCCGATCACAAGCCGCTCCGCGCGCGCCGCTTCGTCGTAGACGGGCTGTCTGCTCGTGGTCAGCGCGATCACCACGTCGACCGAATCGGGGATCGTGGCGCCGGGTTGCATCAGCGGTTGAAGATCGCGCGCCTTGTCCCGATGCGCGGCGCAAAACGCCTCGGCGCGCGCGGGCGCACTGCCCTTCACCCACACCCGCGCGTCGGGAAACAGTTCGCCGATCGCCTCCAGATGGTTGAGCGCCTGCGTGCCGGTGCCGATCAACAGGAATTCGCGCGGCGTGCCGGCGGCGAAGGTGTCGACGCCGAGCATCGAGATCGCCGCCGTGCGGCGTCCCGTCACGGTCGGGCCGTCGAGAATGAAAAGCGTCTCGCCGGTGTCGGCGTCGAATCCCATCACTTTGCCGTGGATGGTCGGCAGGCCGCGCGCGCCGTTGCCCGGGCACACGTTGACCAGCTTGTGGATCGCGAGGTCGGGCGCGGTGGCAGGCATCGACAGCATGATGCCGTCTTCGTTGAGCGGCACGACGAGCCGCTCGGGACTCGCGATGCGCTGTTGCGCGTAGTCGATCGTCGCGCGCTTGAGTGCACCGACGAGCGCGGCATAGGGAATCAGCCGCGTGGTCGCTGCGGCGTCGAAAGTCTGCGTGGTCGGGTGGGTCATGGGCAGGTCGTTCCAGTCCTTGGCAGAAGGTTGAGTTCGAATGGGCTAGCAGGCGGCGGGCGTTTCGTTCGGCCGGCGCGACGATTGGATCACCATCAGCAGATCGCCCGCCTCGATTGGACACGGCTCGTCTTCGTAAAACGACAGCACGCGTCCCGCGCGCACCAGGCCGACCACCACCGCGCCCGGCAACGCATTGCTCCAGCGGCCGACTTCCTGCGCCGTCGCCTGACGTTCGACCAGATTGACGCGGCCGCGTGCCGACAAAAGATCGTTCACGAAGGGCACGATGTATTCGCTGTCGACCGCGTCGGCGAGCAGCAAACCGCCGATCTTGGTCGACGAGACGATCACGTTCGCGCCGGCCTGGCGCAACTGGCGCTGATAGGTCTGCTCCTGAATCCGCACGACGATCTTGGCCTGCGGCGCGACGCTGCGCACGGTCAGCGTGAGCAGGATCGCGGTGGCGTCGTCGGTGACGGCAATGATGATCGCGCGGGCAATATGCACCTGCGCCTGCTGCAACAGATCTTCGCGCGACGGATCGCCGAGCAGGCCGGCGACGCCGAGCCCCGTGGCCGCTTCGAGCGCCGCCTGCTGCGGATCGATCACGACGATCGATTCCGCGGCGAAACCGCTTTCCAGCAACTCGCGCACCGCGACCGAACCGCTCAATCCGTAGCCGCAAATCACGACGTGATCGCGCAACCGCTTTTGCAGGCGTTTCATGCGGAATTCCTCGATGACGCGTTGAATGACGAACTGATAGGCGGTGCCGAGAAACACGAACCAGATGACGATGCGGATCGGCACGATGAAAAAGGCGTCGATGAGCCGCGCGCGGGCGGTCACCGGCACGATGTCGCCATAGCCGACGGTGGCCACGGTCACCATCGTGAAGTACATCAAATCGACGATGCCGAGGACTTTGCGGTTAGCGTCGCGCAAGCCGTCCCGATCGATGTAGAGCACGGCGAAGGCGAGCACGCACAGGCCGACCACCAGATAGACGCGATGCAGCAGCATGCGCTGCGGCGACGCCGCGGGCCGCGTGAACAGCGTGCGGGCGCGCGGCGCCTGCCAGGGCGTGCGGGCGCGGCGCGACAAACGGAAGCGCGGCGGACGTGGCTCCGGCTTGGGCGAATCAGGCACGCGGCGGCTCCGGGAGTCGAGGACAAGCGATTCTACGACGCCGCGCGCGCCCTGGGGCCGGATCGGGAAAGCGCGGCGGTAAGTCGCGCGACGACGGACGCGTTAGCGCGCGGTTGAAGATCGGTTCGACACAGCCTGATCAGCCGCGCGCATGGCCGTGCGTTCAAGCCAGGCTAAAGCCAAAACCAGCCGCGCCGCCATCACTGCGACGTGTCTTTGTCGCCGCCCTTCTTGCCACCCTTGAACATCGCGCGGCACGCTGGGCTGAGTTCATCGACGTGCTGCTTCATGCAGGCGGTGATCTTGTCTTCGTTGGGAATGTCGGCGGCGCAGAAATGCATGGCGTCGCCACGGCAGGCCTTGGCCTGATCGTCGCGGCTGGCAGCGTCCGCCGAGGCGGCGGAGCCAAGAGCCATCAAGCTGGCGGCAAGGAGGGCGTAGGTTCGTTTCATGGCGGTTCCGGTAGCGCAGAAGTCGGTACCGGCTATCCAGCAGAAAACGGGCCCGAACATCCCGCCCACCGGACGCCCCACCCGCCGCACGTCGCGCCTAGCGCGCGATCCGGCTGAGCGTCATGCCGCGCCCGGCGTAGAAACGCACCATGGTTTCGAACGGTAGATACACATCGGCCTGATGCGGCGCGATGCCCGAGGGATTGTGAAACCACACGCCATCGCGGCCGCGTCCGTGCAGCAGGATCAGATGGCCGCCTTGGCGCTGATTGGGCCGCTCGGGATAGCGGATTTCGGGGCTCACGGAAACGATCGCCAGCGTCTCGGCGTTCAGGCGCGCGGCCATGTCTTCGATGGACGCCTGCGGCAGCACGTCGACCTGAACGCCGAACGCGCCAGCCACCCAATCGGCAAACGGCCGGTAGATCAAACCGTCGACGCCGCCATCCTCGCGCATGCGGTACACGCCATGCCGCAACGCTTCGTCGAGCAGCGCGGCGCGCGGTGCGTGTTCGATGCGCCAATAGTCGAGCGCCGACTCGAGGCACGTCAGGCCGCACAGGCGCCTGGCCCAGAAGCGGTAACGCTCGGGATCGGAGAAGCCGCTGCGCTGCCAGCCGGGATCGGCGCACGGATCGCCGTGCTGCTCGACGATCCGGCCAACCCAGTCGGGGCTGCCCCATTGCGTGTAGTACGGCACGCCGGCGTGGCGCAAGGTCGGTTCGTTCATTGGTGGTGCGGGAGGAAGATTGAGACAGAAGTTTTTTACAGCATGCTGCGAGGCCGTTGCATCGTGCCGTCGAAGAAACGCTGCAGACGGAACGCCGACAGATCGAGCGACGCCTGGCCGCCATCGTTCAATTCCGCGAGCAGCTTGCCGACGATCGGCCCCATCGCGAAACCGTGACCGCAAAAGCCGGTGGCGATCGTCAACCCGCTGACCTGCGGCGGCGCGTCGATCACCGGAATGCCGTCGGGCAGCACGTCGATCAGACCGGCCCACGATTCGACCACCTGCGCGTCTTTCAACGCGGGGAACAAGGCGCGCAGTTTTTTCAACGCCCGGGGCGCATGGCCCACGTTCGGCTGCGGATGCGGATCACGCGGATGCAGCACACGTTCGTGTTTCGACACGCCGCCTGGCAAACGCTCGCGCAGATCACGCAGACATGCGCCGTTCAGATGGAAGCTGAACTTCTCGCGCTGCGCCCACAACTCGGGCAGGAACCACTTGAGCGCGCGGAAATGGCCGAGCGTCATGTCGACGTCGACCTGCATGTCGTCGGCGAGATTGATCGCGCCGTTCGCGCGCTGCCGCACGCCGAGGCCGTGGCCCCAGAACGTCGACGCGCTGATGCGCGGCAGCGGATTGGTGCGCATGCAGGTGCCGCGCACCGCCTGCTGTGGCAGTTCGAGCCCGAGTGTTTTGAGCAGACGCCAGCTGCTGGCGCCGGCCGCGCAGATGAAGCGCGAGGTGCGCAGCGTGCCGCGCTCGGTGACCACGCCGGCAATCGCACCGCCCGCGCGCTCCACGCCGATCACGCCGCAGCCTTCGAAAAAGAGCGCGCCGGCCTCGGTCGCCCGCGCCGCGAAAGCAGCCGCGGCGCGACGCGGTTCCGCCTGGCCATCGCTCGGCGTGTAGAGGCCGCCGAGCGCCGGAGCGTGCATGCCGGTCACGACCGTGTCGATCTGCTTGCGGTCGAGCGTGCGCGTATCGAGCCCATGCTGACGGGCGACGTCCATCCATTGCTGGAACGAGGCCCAGTCCTCCTCGCCGGTCGCCACGTACAGACAGCCGCCCTGACGCCATTCGAGATCGTAATTCAGCTCGCTCTCGAGTTTTTTCCACAGCGGGATGCCGGCCATCATCAGCGGCACTTCGGCGGATTCGCGGCCCTGCTGGCGCACGAATCCCCACGCCCGCGACGACTGCTGCCCGGCGATCCGCGATTTGTCGAGCACCACCACCGAAAGGCCACGGCGCGCCAGATAGTAAGCGGCGGCGCAGCCCATGATGCCGGCGCCGGCGATCACCACATCGGCATGGTTCGGGAACGCCTGGTCGGCGGAGGTGAGGCTCGCGTGCAACGGGTAAGTCGTGGTCATCGGGCGGGCAGGTTTTAAGTGTGGGCGTAATCTTCGCAGGCGGCCCGGTTGTCCGCAATGCCGCTGTGCCTGAAGACCGACGGTGCAAGCGCGTTGAAGCGCGTCCGCGGGGCTCTCATGCCATTCGCGCCGTTTATTCGCCACACAGATATCTGCATTTTATTCGCCAAACAGATATACGTAAAATATGCGTCACACGAATATTTGACAAATATTCGTGTGACGCATAAAGTGCATTTATTCGTGTCGCGGATAATCTGCCATGCTCCACCTCATCGCCACGCCGGACCAGATGGCCCAGCTGCTTGCCGCCAGCCGGCGGCAAGCCGGCCTCACGCAGGCCGAGGCCGCCGCGCGGATCGGCGTCAGCCAGAGCCGCATTTCGGCCTTCGAAACCGACGCCGCCGCCCTCACCCTCGCACAATTGCTGGCCTTGTGCGGCGTCTACGGCCTGCAATTGCAGTTGCGCGACAAGAGCCAGGCGCTGCCGGGCCCGGCGCCGTTGATCGAGTGGTGAGCATGGGCCGCCAAACTCACTCACGTGCGCTATCGGTATGGGCCAACGGCGAGCGCGTCGGCGTCTGGCGCCTGCCCGCTCGCGGGCCCATGGAGTTCGCCTACGATCCCGCGTGGGTCGCCTCGCCCGCGGGACGGCCGCTGTCGCTGTCGCTGCCGTTCACGCCGGGCAACCTGGCGCAAAAAGGCCCGCGCGTCCTCAACTATTTCGACAACCTGCTGCCCGACAGCGAGGCGATCAGAAAACGCATCGGCCAACGCTACCAGACCGAGACGCTCGATGCGTTCGATCTGCTGCAAGCCATCGGCCGCGATTGCGTGGGCGCCGTGCAGTTGCTCGCCGAAGACGACGCGCCGCAAGGCGTCGAACGGATCGAGGGCACGCCGCTCACGGACAGCGAGATCGAGACCATGCTGGCGCGCACGGTCAGCAACCCCGCGCTCGGCGCACCCGACGAGACGGACGACTTCCGCATCTCGCTCGCCGGCGCGCAGGAGAAAACCGCGCTGCTGTGGCACGACGGCAAGTGGCAGCGGCCGCATGGCGCCACGCCCACCACGCACATTTTCAAGTTGCCGCTCGGCCTCGTCGGCAACAAGCTCGCTGACCTCAGCACCTCGGTTGAAAACGAGTGGCTCTGCCTGCGGATTCTGCGCGCCTATGGCCTGCCGGTCGCCAATACGGAGATCATGACGTTCGGCAAGCAGCGGGTGTTGAGCGTCGAGCGCTTCGACCGGCAAATGCATTCGAGCGGGCAATGGCTGTTGCGCCTGCCGCAGGAAGATTTCTGCCAGGTGTACGGCGTGCCGTCGCATCGCAAATACGAAAACGAAGGCGGCCCGGGCGTGCTCGACCTCGCGCGGATTCTGCAGCAATCGGTGGAGGCGCGGCAGGACATCGAAACGCTGCTGGCAAGCCAGATTCTGTTCTGGATGCTGGCGGCGCCGGACGGCCACGCCAAGAACTTCAGCATCCGCCTGCTGGCGGGCGGCCACTACCGCCTCACGCCGCTTTACGACGTGATGTCGATCTGGCCGGTGGAAGGCAGCGGCCCGAACCAGTGGTCATGGTTCAAGGCGAGGCTCGCCATGGGCATGTGGTCGCGCAGCAAGCACGACGCGTTTCGCGACGTGCAGCGGCGCCACTTCAACACCATGGCGCTGAAGTGCTCGTACGGCGCGGACGCGGAACCGCTGATCCAGCGGTTGATCGAACAGACGCCCGGCGTGATCGAGCGGGTCTCGGCGGAATTGCCTGAACGCTTTCCGGCCAAGGTCGCCGAGCGGATTTTCAAAGGCCTGAAAAACTCGGCGGCGAAGCTCGGCACGATGTCTGCTGGTTAGAGGTTTTCGAGCGGCCGGCACCGCGCGACATATTTCTCTTCAGATGCAGCGAGGTTTCATCGGTAAAATACATTGATGCTTAATGCATAAAAAGATCGCCAAACCGGTCCTTGCCGACTCTCGCGCGGACGGGCTCGGCGGCGGTCGTACAAAACTACAGATTGCGATACTTTTTACGGTACATTTGCTGTCCCCTGCGACGCCGCGTCTTTGCGCATTGAATGTGCATGGCCGCGCTGCGCCTGTCGTATCGCACTCCCCAGTACCCTTTAAGACGGCGGTTCTCACGCAGTATGGCCAACGAAACAAACTCACCTGACTCCATCGCAGTCGCCGAGCGCGTGCGCGAGTTGATGAGCCGGCACGGAATCGGCAAACGCCAGCAGACCACGGAGCTGTGCCGCATCCTCGATCTGAGTTTTTCACAGGGGCACCGCAAGTTGCGCGGCAACAGCCCGTGGACGCTCTCGCAGATCAAGAAGGTCGCCGAGGTGTTCGGCGAACCGGCCGCCCAGCTGTTCGGCGCGCAATCGCTCGATCCCGGCATGGTCGGCGCGATCGCCCAGGAAGCCGTGTTCAGCATCGGCGCGATCGAACTGGCCTGCACGGCCTGGGTCGGCGCCGCGCTCGAGGCGGGCAGCCGCCCCGAATTCGTCGCGTACTCCCGGCTCGGTCAATGGCGCGTGGCGCGCCACGACGGCACGCTTTACCAGAGCGCGTACGAAGTTCACAAGATCGAGATCTATCCGCGCCGCGCCGAAACCGACAAGCCGACCATCGCGGTGGTCGACGACGATCAGGCCAGCGCCGACAACCTGCGCGACTATCTGGAGCGCAGCGGCTTCGCGGCGGTGGCGATCTACGGACTCGCGGCCTTTGCCGACCAGTTGCAAAGCCAGGTGTTCGACGGCATCGTGATCGACTGGCTGTTCGGCGCTCAGACTTCGGCGAACGCGATTCGCGCGGTGCGCGCCTCGGAAAATCCGGACGCGCCGATCTTCGTGCTGACTGGCGAATTGCTGACCGGCAAGGCCAGCGAATCGGAGATCAGCCAGGTGATCCGCAATTACGACGTCGCGTGCTATGAAAAGCCCGCGCGCATGGCGATCCTGGTCGCCGATCTGTCGAAGCGGCTGAACCGGCCCTAAGCGGATCCACTCGCGCCGGCAAACGGCTGAAGGCGTGTGCTCAGGTTGATGCCCACCTTCGCCCGGCCGCCACGCCTCGTATCACACCGTATGCCGCGAAGCCAAAGCCCGCTGCAACGCGCTGCGGAGCTCCTCGTAATGTACCGGCTTTAATAACGCTTCGAAGAACGGCTGCGAGCCGGCTTCTCCTTCTTCCGCCCCTCCGGCTACTTCCTCCTCCGGCGCATACGCGCTGACCACGATCACCGGCACACCCGCGGACGGCCCGCCCCGCGTGGCGAAGTCCGCGAGAAACGTATAGCCGTCGCGCTCGGGCATGTGCAGATCGAGCAACACCACGTCGCAACGGCGCGTGTCGAGCCAGGCGAGCGCATCGTCGGCATTGGCGACGGCGTGCGCGTCGAAATTCATGTGCGCGATCATTTCGCTGAGCGACTCGCGGATCAGGCGGTTGTCGTCGACGATCAGCACGCACGGACGCGCGCCACCACCTGGCTCGGCGCGCGCCGCCACACTCTGCGGCTGCGCAGCCGCGACCGGCGTAACCGGAATCGTCACGGTGAAGGTGGTGCCCTCGCCGACCTTGCTCGCCACCTCGACGGTGCCGCCGAACAGTTTGACCAGCCCCTGCACGATCGTCAGCCCCATGCCCGCGCCTTCGAAGCGGCGCGTGCGCGACGCGTCCAGTTGAGTGAACTCCTGGAAGATGAGCGGAATCTGCGCATGCGGCACGCCAGGCCCCGTATCGCTGACGACGAAGACCAGCATCGCCGGCCGCTGCCGCAACTGCACGCGCACCGTGCCGGTCTCGGTATAGCGGATCGCGTTGGTGACGAGGTTGTTGACGATCTGGCGGATGCGGTGCGGATCGGAATCGACGAGACCGCTCATGCCGCTCGCATCGCTCTCCAGTTGCAGACCGCGCGCGGCGGCCGACATCGCATGTTCATCGACGATCGACGCCAGCAGTTCGCGCGGCTCGAAATGCTCGTGACGCAACTCGAGCTTGCCGGCGCCGAGGCGCGCGTAGTCGGTCAGATCTTTCATCTGTGCCTCCAGATGCCGCGCCGCGGTTTCGAGCCGCTGGATCACCTTGCGGTCTGCCTCGGAGTGATAGTTGAAGCCCAGCAATTCGATCGACGACACGATCGCATGCAACGGCGTGCGCAGTTCGTGGCTGATCATGCCGAGAAACGCGTCCTTCGCATGGCTCGCCTCGCGCGCGGCGCGGCTCGCCTGGTGCTCGGCTTCGAGCGCCGCGTGCTGCTGATGCATCAGGCGCGTCCGGCGCCGTCCGTTCAGCACGAGCAGCAGCGTCGCCGCCGCCGACAGCAACAGCAGCAACATGCCGCCGGCGAACAGGATGCGACGCTTGTCGATGAAGTCGCGGTTCATCGCTTCGCGATCGGCGACGTCGGCGAAACGGCGGCTCAGCGCGAGATCGTTGACCTCGTTCCAGTGCTGACGCAGTTGCGCGACGATCCGGTTGGCCTGGCTGCGGTCTTTCGGCAGCGCGTCGACTTCGGGTTCGATGCCGCCCAGCAACTGATCGAGCGCATGGATTTCGTCCAGCTGCCTTTGCAGCAGCGAGAGCTGGGTAGTCAGCCGGCGCGTGGAACCGGCCATCACGTGCAGCTTGGATTGCAGCAACTGGTAACGCAGCATGAGCCGCTGATAGTCGTCGTCGACACCCGACTGATACAGCAGCAACTGATTCTCGAAGCGCGCGTAAGCGATTTGCAGTTGCGCGGCGTCCCAGTAGAAGCCGTCGTACGAGCCGGTCAACTGCTCGGTGGCGCGCGGGTTGAGCAGATTCGCGTACAACAGATAGCCGATCGCGCCGACCGGCGCCGCGAGCGCGGTCAGCCAGATCAGCACGTAGAGCGCACGGCGCCACGGATGGCGCATTATTTGACGATGAGGGCCTTGATCTGCCATACGAATTTCGAATCGCCCGAGGCGCCCGTGAGTTCATCCGGGAACGCATCGCGCGGGTAGATAAGGAACAGCGGCCCGAAGTCGCTGATCTTCAGACGCCGGCCATTCATGCTGTACGCAACGACCACGCCATAGCGATCGCAGTCCGACACCGGAATGGTGTAGGTATAGTCGTCGAGCGTATGGATCTCGACCTGGCTGCCATATGCGCCGACGGTCTTCAGAATATCCGCCAGCAGCGGTCCTGTGAAGGTGGAGCGCGGCGTCCACGTGGTCGAGGTCGTGATCGAATGGACCGGCAGAGCGAGCAGTTGAGCTTCGGTGAGGTGGTATGTCTTGTGCGCGGCATCGGTGGTCTTGCCGATCTTGCCTTGCACGTCGAGCGCTAAAAGTGGCTGTTCCGACTGAGCCTGCGCACTCCACGCGGCCAGCGCGAGAACGAGGCCCGCAGCCCAGCGTGCGCCCGTGACGGCGCGTTTTCGGTCATTCACCCTGGTGGTCGAGTTGGTCATCTGCTTTTTTATTCCGTTATCTATTTTCTTGCGGGCGGCCTGACAGTCGCCGGCTCGGTCTGGTGCCGGCCCGCCGCCCCTCGCCCCGGCCGCGGTCTCGCTTCGCGCGTCGGGTGCCGCGCGTCACCCCGACGCGCGATCTTTGAACCGCATGCATAATATCGCCAAAATTCTTTGTCTCAAAAACGAGGTCCCTCGGCCGCGCCAGAGACGCTCGCCCCACCCGCGCCACGCGACGCCCCACGAGTCATGAACAAGCCGGTTTTGCCTCTGACGTATGAACAACTCGATCACTGGATCGAATCGCTGCAGCCTGCCTTGCTGGCGGAGCGCTTCACGATGGCGATCGGCATTCTGCGCGGCGGCGCGCCGCTCGCGCTGATGGTCTCGCATGCCGTCGGAACGCCGGTCGCCTTTCTGCGCTACGACCGCCAGGCGCGCACGGTGGCCTGGGATTCGACGCTGCCGATGCCGCCCGCGGGTTCGACCGTGCTGCTGTGCGAGGACATCGCCGGGCGCGGATTTACGCTGACCGATTGCATCGCGTTTCTTCAGCAGCACGGTCTCGTGGTCAGGACGCTGACCGGCGCCGTCGACGACCTGAGCCGCACGCAACCCGACTATGCAATCGACGCGCGCGGCTACTTCGCGCTGTTTCCGTGGGAGCGCCAGGCGTACACCGAGCGTTATCGCGACGACTGGGCGCGCGTCGAATCAGGCGCCGCGCCCGCGATGGCCGACGATCACGAATACGCCACCTACGCGATCGACCTCGACGGCATTCTGCTGCCCGACGTGCCGCTCGCGCGTTACGACGAGGACCTGGCCGCCGCGCTCGCCGAACGCGATGCACTGCTGCCGTTCGAGGTGCTGCCGGAGATCGACTTGCAGCGGGTTCGCACGATCATCACCGGCCGGCCGGAAGTGGATCGCGCGCGCACCGAAACGTGGCTCGCGCGGCACGGCTTCGGCCATCTGCAACTGGTGATGCGCACGCCCGACACGCACGATGAAAGTCCCGCCGGCAGCGCCGCGCACAAGGCCGCGGCCGCACTGCGCGGCGGCGTCACGCATTTCATTGAGAGCGATCCGGTGCAGGCGCTGCTGATCGCGCAGCAAGCGCCGCTCTTGCGCGTGATCTGGTGGGACGCGGCCACGCAAACCGGCATGCTGGTCGGCGCGCGCGCGTGGACCTGAGCGCCTGAGCGCTAGACTTCTTTCGCTTCCTTGATCTCCTTGCCGTCGCGCAAGTGCAGATGCCGCGCGGCCCGCTGCGACGCGACGACGATCAGCTTCATCGTCGCGCGCGTGGCGCCGACGAACAGCTTGCGCGCGATGCGTTCGTCGAAAGTCTCGAAGTCGACCTCGGTGAATATCACGCACGGCGCCGCCTGTCCCTTGAAGCGGTAGATCGACTCGAACAGCACGTCGCCTTCGCGGTATTCGGGGTTGCCGAACAGATCGTACTTGCCCGTGAAACTGCGCAGTCGATGCGGCCCGAGATGATCCAGCGCGCTCATCGCCGAGCCCTCGCGGCCGCGAAACGACAGCACCACAATGTCCTGCTTGCGAAAGCCGAGCGAGAGCGCCTGCGTGATCGCGCGCTTGGTGGCCTCGATGCTGCCTTCGGCGGCATTCGCTTCGTCGTAGACCGAGAGCGAGATATCGGAGCCGTCGAACGGACTGCCGGACGCGAGCGCCGCGGCGACCGGCACCGAAGCGCCGACCACGTCGCGCACGTAATCGAGGATGTCGCGCGGGCTGCGATAGTTGGTGGTTTCCTTCAACGTGGTCCAGCCCGGTAGTGCGACGGGTTCACGCATGTACAGATTCTGCAGCGGGTCTTCGAGCCACCACCACGCGGCGCCGGGGCGCAACAGACGTTCGAGCGCGGCGACCCACGGCTGCTGGAAGTCCTGGCCTTCGTCGACGATCAGCACGTCGAATTGCCAGCGCGGATCGATCGGCGTATCGGCGAAAGTCGTTTCGAGCTGGTCGAACACATCGCCCGCCTGGAAATCGGGTTCGCGGCCCGCGTCGCGCGCGATCCAGTCGCACAGCTGGTGATAGTTCGCTACCTTCGCCTCAGGCGGCGCGACCCGTGCGATGTGATCCGCCAGCGGCCGGTTGAAGCACACGTATAACGGACGCTGGCCGCGCGCCACCGCGTCCTTCATGACCTGCACCGCGAGTTGCGTCTTGCCGGAGCCGGCCGTGCCGATCACGCGCAGCCGGAACGGCGCGAACTCGAGCCGCCGCGCCCATGTCGCGAGGCCGCCCGCGAGCCGCGTGACCAGCGTGCCCGCTTGCCCGACCAGCGCGCTCGCGTCGGGCGTGAGCGCCAGTTCGTCGGCGAGAAAGTGGTGGATTTTCGGCGCGCAGGCAAGGCGCGGTTCGTCGGCCGGCAAGGCTTCGCGGATGATCGCCGCGAGCCGGTCTTTACGCGTTGCATCGACGATCCGCGCGGGATTCACGCCCGCGATCGCCGCGTCCTTGACGATGTGGTCCGGACAGTACAGCAGTTCCTCGACGAAATACGTGCCCGCGCCAAACGCCGCGGTAAAGCGCCGATGCAGACTTTCGATGGTGTGCGCGAGCGCGATCGCCACATTGCGCTCGGTCTGCAGATAGACCTTGACGAGCCCTTTCGGCGTTTCGCGCAGAAAGCCGGTTTTCTGTTCGACAATCATCACGCGCCCAGCCGGGCTGACGATCACGAAATCGGCTTCGCCGAACACCGAGAAGTTCGGGTTCAGGCGCGTCCAGTGCACGCCGTGATAGACGGTGTAGCCATCGGGCAGCGCCTCTTCGAGCAACGCCAGCGTTTCGCGTTCGCGGGCCGCCGCGCCGGTGGCGGCGAGGCTCTTCCAGTCGTCGGGAACAATGCGGGCCATGCGTGCCTCGTCGGATTCGGGTGGGCTCATTGTACGCAACGCGCGCGCATTGCCGAATGCCTGCCGGGGCGTCGCTTTCAGACGCGCTTCCCGCCATCTTCGGCCCGGCCGGCTGCCGCCCGGCGGCGCGCAAAATCACCCGCATCGTGTATCGTTACTGGCTGAACGCCGCGCGGCCGGCGCGGCTTACCAACGTAAAGAAAAGGATTTACCGGATGATTACGATCTGGGGACGCGCCAATTCGGTCAACGTCCAGAAAGTGTTGTGGTGCTGCGATGAGCTGGTGCTGCCGTATGACCGTATCGACGCCGGCCTGCAATTCGGCCGTAACAACGAAGCCGACTATCTCGCGATGAACCCGACCGGCAAGATCCCGACGCTGGTCGACGACGACTTCGTGCTGTGGGAATCGAACTCGATCCTGCGTTATCTCGTGACGCAGTACGGCGAAGGCAGTCTGTTGTATCCGTCGGAGCCGGCATCGCGCGCCAGCGTCGACCGCTGGCTGGACTGGTCGCTGTCCACGCTGCAACCCGCCGAACGACCGGTATTCTGGGCGCTCGTGCGCACGCCGGCCGCCGGGCGCGACGCCGCCAGACTCGCCACCGACTTCGACGCCGTCACCGCGCTGTGGCGCATGCTGGACACGCATCTGCAAGGACGTTTCTTCCTTGAAGGCGAGAAGTTCACGCTGGCCGACATCGTGATCGGCGCTTACGCCAAACGCTGGTTCGGGCTGGACGGCGTGGCGCGGCCGCCGCTGCCGAATCTGGAGCGCTGGTATTCGCGTATTGCGACGCGCACGGGGTTCAAGAAGTACGTCGACTTCCCGCTGACTTGAGCCATCGGGCCGCGCGCGGCCCGTGCTCTGGCCACGCGCGCTACCGCTCGATCATGCCGCGCATAGCCAAGGCGGCGGCCACGCGCTTCGCGCGCCGGCACGGCAAGACGCGATGGCCTTTATAATCGACGCATGAAGACCGCCAAGCCCGCCGCGACCGCCGACAAAGCCACCTCCGCCGCCTCCGCTCATTCCGATGAGCCGGGGCACACGCACGGTGTTTCGCAGGAAGCCGCACTGACACTCGCGGAAGAATATTGCCGCGAACGCGGCGAAAAACTCACGCCGATCCGTCGCAAAGTGCTCGAATTGCTGCTGAATTCCGGGCGCGCCACCAAAGCGTATTCACTGCTCGACGAGATGCGCCAGATCCATCCCGGTTCGGCGCCGCCCACGGTGTACCGGGCGCTGGACTTTCTGCTCTCGGCGGGGCTCGTGCATCGGATCGAATCGATCAATGCCTTCACCGTCTGCCACGATCTGACGCAATGCCAGCACGGCATCCTGGTGGTGTGCCAGCAATGCGGCAACGTCACCGAATTGCATCAGCCGAAACTGCGCCAGGCACTCGTCGCACAAATCGAAGACTCGGGCTACCGTCTCGCGAGCGATGAAATCGAATTGAAGGGATTGTGTTCTGCCTGCCAGGCGTTGGAAGCGGCGGCGTCGAGCAAGGATTCGGGAACGCCTGTCGCCGCCGTCAAGTAGCGGCAACGAACGGCAACGTGCGCAAACCGCACTCGCCCCCCTACTTTGCCATCAAGCCAGGCATTTGAGGACGCAAGCGTCTCACGGCGCGGCTGTCAAGCCGTGCCGCGAATCCGCGAGTTGCCTCGAAGCCCTGATTCAGCCCGCCGCGCGAGCGTGAATTGCGTCGTGCAGCAGCGTCACGAGGTCATCGGGCAAAGCCGGCTTGGTCATGAAATGCTGGAAGCCTTCACCGATGCTGCGTAGTCGGTAGGCGTCGTCAGTGTGGCCGGTGAGCGCCACCGCCACCGACGGCGGGTGGTCGCCGCGAATCTCGTGGTCGCGCAGGCGCTGGATCAGGTAGAAACCGTCCATGGCGGGCAGTTCCAGATCGCACACCACGGCGTCGGGCAATAACCGCAGTGCCGCCTCCACGCCCTCTTCCGCATCCGCCACAGCGACGACATGCGCGCCTTCCGCTTCGAGTAATAGGGTCAACGATTCCCGGCTGTCCGGGTCGTCTTCTACGAGCACGATCGTGGCCTGATCGAGTCTCAATGCTCCGTTCATTTTCCGTTGTTGCTCTAAAAAACCGGTTAGGCCGTCCGACTTGGCCAACGTGTCGCCCTGCTGCTTGCCGCCGATTTGCGCGGCTGCGATATTGCTGTTCATGGTTCCGACTCGATTTCGTACGCCGAGTTGCACACAGACCCAAGATTGTAAAACATGGCCCGAGCACCAACGCGCGCACAGTAACGCGCCAAAATTGCACGCCAATGAAAAACCGGCCTTCGGCGCCACAGTCATGGCTGACCGATGCCGACTCCCGATTCGCCGCGGCGGCTCGTGCAAACCCCATTGGCACGGCCCTTCCCGCCTGGCGCCTCTTTTCACATTCCTGTTCTTTTGCAAAGCCGGCGACCTGTGTTGATGCCGCCTGCATTTACATCCAACCGATCAGTAGCACGTTGCGTGCCTCGCCGGCTTCGGCGTCGGACGAATGCGGCGCGGCGCCGGGCCTTGCTGAACTGGCTGCGGGGGGCGCTATCATCGTGGGCGCACCGCATCGGGCATTGCGCCGCTACCGCGCCGCGCGTTATGCGCTTGCCATGCCCGGCTTTCCGCTTCCCACCTTGAGGCCGCCCGACACATGTCCGATCTCGACTCCGCCACGCTCGAAGCCCTTCGCCAGGTCAGCACCGCCACGCTGACGACTCAATTGTTCAAGCGCGGCCTGCGCAATACATTCATGCAGGGCGTCGCGCCGCTCGCCGCGCACAGCGGCGCGAATCTGGTCGGGCCGGCGTTCACGCTGCGCAACATTCCGTCGCGGGAAGACATCGACGTGCTCGAACTCTTCGCCGATCCCGAGTACGCGCAGCGCAAATGTGTCGAAACGATTCCGGCCGGCCATGTGCTCGTGCAGGATTGCCGCGGTGAGCGTGGCAGCGCGTCGTTCGGTTCGATCCTGACGCAACGCTTGCAGGTTCGCGGCGTGGCGGGCATGGTATCCGACGGCCCGGTGCGGGACAGCACGACGATCGCGGCGCTCGGCATCCCCGTGTTCTGCGCGGGCGCGAGCGCGCCGCCCAATCTGATTCGCCATCACGCGGTGGATATCAATGTGCCGATCGGCTGCGGCGGCGTCGCGGTGTTTCCAGGCGACGTGATCGTCGGCGATGCGGACGGTGTGGTGGTGATTCCCTTGAAAATGGCGGTAGAGGTCGCGCAAGCCGCTGCCGAACAGGAGCAACTCGAAGCGTTTCTCACCGAGCGGATTCGTGACGGCGCCGCCTTGCCCGGTACTTACCCGCCGAACGAAACGACCAAAGCCGCTTATGAGGCGTGGAAGGAAAAACGCAAAGCGTAAGGCGGGGTGATCGCGTTCCGCGTGACGCCGGCGCGGCTCAGCGAGCAGCGGCCATCAATCGCCTATCAATCGGCTTTCTTCGGACCAATGCCCTGCAGCAGCAAGGCCACGGCATGCCGCGCGATTTCCTCGCCGCCGATATTGCGACGCACGGGATCGTTGCACCACAGCTTCGACGTGGCCAGCGGCAAGATCGTCAGCCCTAGCAGCGTGACGAATACGAGCGCGGGTTCCAGTCCGGCGTTCAAGCGCCCTTCTTTCTGCCAGCGGGCAATGGCTGACAGCGACGCCTTCTGATGCGCGTTGCCAAAGCGCTCGTGCATGCGCTGACGCAACAGACCGCCGTCGCTGATCACTTCGCGCACCCACAGCGACGGAAACCACGGATGGTCGGCCGCCACCTGCACCAGTCGCTGCGCGAGTTGCGTGATCGCCGCGACCGGATCGTCGGGATTTTCCTGGAACGGCACGCCGAGCCCCGCGCGCAGCGGCGCGAAACGTTCGTCGATCAGCACGTCGAGCAGTTGATCGCGCGTCTTGAAGTAGTAATGCATCATCGCCGGCGTGAAACCGGCCTCGCGGGCGATCTCCCCAAGCGTGGTGTCGACGATGCCCTGCCGCGCGAACAGCACGAGCGCGGCATCGAGCAAGCGGTTGCGCTGCTCCGGTCCGCGCGCGGCGCCTGAAGGCCTGCCTGGCCGCCGTGCGGGTGCGGCGGCCGCCTCCGGTTTTACCGACAGCGCGCCTGCGTGGGTTTCAACGGCGTGGCTCGGCGCGGAGCGCGCCTTGCGAACCTTCACGGCAGCCGTGTCAGGCACCGTGTTTTTCACCCTTCGACCATCGGACGGAATCCTTGCCATTGCCTTCAAATTGACTGGTGACGCGATGTCGCATATATTAATCTCTGAATTAATTAATTTCAACCCGTGATGCCATGGACCAATCGACCACGACACAACCCGCCGAGCTGACCCAGGCCCACGCGCAGGCGAGCGCGCAGGCAGCCGATCACCCGCCGATCCGCCTGCTGTTTCCGGCACTGCTGCTGGTCATGCTGCTCGCCGCGCTCGATCAGACGATCGTCTCGACGGCGCTGCCGACCATCGTCGGCGAACTGGGCGGGCTCAATAATCTGTCATGGGTGGTGACCGCCTATCTGCTCAGCTCGACCATCGTCGTGCCGCTGTACGGCAAGTTCGGCGACCTGTTCGGCCGCAAGATCGTGCTGCAGACAGCGATCATCGTGTTCCTGGTCGGCTCCGCGCTGTGCGGCGTCGCGCAGGACATGACGCAGCTCATCGTGCTGCGCGCGCTTCAAGGTCTCGGCGGCGGCGGTTTGCTGGTGGTGACGATGGCCGCCATCGCCGACGTGATTCCGCCGGCTGAACGCGGCCGCTATCAGGGCGTGTTCGGCGGTGTGTTCGGTCTTGCGACCGTGATCGGTCCGCTGCTCGGCGGCTTTCTCGTCGAGCACCTGACGTGGCGCTGGATCTTCTACATCAATCTGCCGCTCGGCATCATTTCGCTCGTCGTGATCGGCGCGGTCTTCAGGCCGCACGTTCGCCACGTGAAGCACACCATCGACTACATGGGCGCCGCGTTTCTCGCCGGCGCCCTCACCTGCATCATCCTGTTCACGAGCCAGGGCGGCACGATCCTGCCGTGGTCGTCGCCGCAACTCTGGTTCACGCTGGGCATGGGCCTCGTGGCGATCTGGGGTTTCATTCACGAAGAACGCAGCGCGGTCGAACCGATCATGCCGCTCGAACTCTTCAAACAGCGTACGTTTTTGCTGAGCAGCCTGATCGGCTTCATCATCGGCGTATCGCTGTTCGGCTCGGTGACGTTCCTGCCGCTGTATTTGCAGGTGGTCAAAGGTTCGACGCCATCGGAAGCCGGCATGCAGATGCTGCCGATGATGGGCGGCCTGTTCCTGATGTCGATGGTGACCGGCCGGGTGATCAGCAAGATCGGCAAGTACCGCATGTTCCCGATCGCGGGCACGTTTCTCGTGGCGGTCGCAATGCTGCTGCTCGCACGTCTGCAGATCAGCACGCCGATTCATGTGATGTATCTCGACATGGGCATTCTCGGCTGCGGGCTCGGCATGGTGATGCAGGTGCTGATTCTCGCGGTGCAGAACACCGTGGAGTTCAAGCATATGGGCGTGGCGACTTCGGGCGCGACGCTGTTCCGCTCGATCGGTGGTTCGATTGGCGTGGCGAGCTTCGGCGCCGTGTTCTCCAACGGTCTCGCCGCGCGCCTCGAAAAGCTGATCCCGCCCGACACCGAATTGCCGCACGCGCTCGGACCTGCCGCGATCCACGAGTTGCCGCAAGCGTTGCGCGACGATTATCTGCAAGCATTCGCAGGCGCGTTGCACACGGTGTACCTTTCGGCTGCGTGCGTGGTGGTGCTGGCATTCGCGCTCGCATGGCTGCTGAAGGATCATCCGCTACGCAAGCACTGACTATTTTCCCGCTTTTCTCAGGCGCTTGATGCAAGCGCTTAAATGACGAGGTCGGACGCCACGCGCGCCGACCTCGTTCTATTTTCAGCGCCCTTCGAATGGTGTGAAAAAACCTTCACGCCCGTTCGTCCTGCCGATATAGGGGGTATTTCGTCGTACCTGCAAATGTGCGCTGGCGCACATAACCTAGGTAGCAACGGCGATTGACGTTCTCACTGAAACGCCACATATTGCAACCAGCGGCATCGCAAGCGTGGCCTTGCCGCAATGACTCTCCGGCGCATGTGGATCGTGATTTCCGCGGACATTGCTCCCGCTTCAACATGATCCGGAACATGCCGTAATGGCATCGTTTTCCAAAGGTGGGTCCACAGCATGTCCACCCAGACACTACTCGGACATAGTTTTCCGACGCCTTGCAAGCGGTGTGGCGGCGCACTGTACCGGCAAGTCGACTATTGCCCGTATTGCGGCGCGGCCCATCCACTCGACGCGGGTCCGCACAAGCGCACAGTGATTCCCGGCAGCCGCGCCAGCGCCATGAACAAAGCCGCGCAAAAGAACAGCCTCGAGAACAGCCTCGAAGCGGCGACAGCCGATGAGACCGACCCCACGACGCGTGCCACGTTCGCGAGCGAACCCGCTCGTGGCGAGGTAGTGATGCCTGCGTCCGCACTCGTTTCACCGGACGCGCCGATTCCGCATCTTCACGCGCTGCCCAATGCGGCGGCTCACGGCGCAATCCCGCTTCGCAAGGTGCTCTATGCCATCGGCGCAGTTGTCGTAATCGGCCTGGCGTATGTCGGATATGCGCTATTCAGCGATCGCGATTCGTTGAGCGGGAGTAGCGACCAGTCGGCTGAAACCGAAACTACTCAGGATGCCAGAACGACGACCGGTACGATCGCACTGTATTCGCCGGCTCAGTCCACCAACCAGGCTGCCGCCGCGGGCAAACCCGCCGTGCCCGTCAATCCCGCCAGGCCGGTACAGGCGATGCCGGCGACGCCCATCGCCCCACCGGTGGCCGCTGCGCCCGCCAAACCCGCGCCACAGTTCCGCGATGCCGCGCAAGCTTTGCAGGCGGCGCGCCTCGCTTTCCGCGCCAACGATCTCTCCGCGGCGCAAGCCGCGCTCGGCGCCGCGCAAACGATGCAACCGGGCAGCTCCGACGCACAAGACCTCGCGGCAGAATTGAAGTCGCTGGCCGCCCGCCGCGACGCCGCGTTGCAAGCAGCGCAAACTTGCGCCGCGCAGCAGTCGTGGCCTTGCGCACGTCAACACGCCAACGAAGCGCTCGCGATCGATACCGGCAACGACACGGCGAAGTCCATTCTTGAACGCGTGATTCGCGAGACCGGCTGGGCGCCGCTCAACCCGCGCGCCGCGGCAGGCACGCCGCCACAAGTCAAAGCGTCGGCGCAAGCGCAAGCCGCGGCCTCGTCGCAGCAGGCGGTTCAGCTACAGACGCCGTTGCCCAAAGGCACGCCTCCGAACAGCGAAGTCGTGGTGGCCGCCCCGCGTTCCGCCGCCGCGACGCCGGAGGGCAACAGCGTCGAGGCACGCGAACGCGCCATCAAGGACTCCGGCTGGAAACGTCCAGCGACGAATGCCGCGAAGCCCTCCGCGGGTGGTTCACCGAGCCAGTGACAGATAATCTGGATACCGAATCGTATAAACAAACCGCCCGAAAATCGCGCACGTCAGCGCGTATCGTTTGAGAGGTAACAGACGGACGCGGCGGGCGCGGCACATAGAACATGACATGGCAATCCGGCTCACTGGTGCTTCACGCGAGTCGACGCGCGAAGTCGTACGAACCTGACCGATAGGTAGATAGACCATGCTGAAGAGACTTCTGGCGGGATGGCTGGGGCTGGCGCTGATGGTCGTATCTTCACTGGCCTGCGCGGAGCCGGCGCACTACAAGATCGTCACCGGTCCGGAACGGGGCACGTATATTCAGATCGGCCAGGATCTGTCGAAATGGGTTGCGCAACCAGCGGGCATCGACCTGGAAGTGATGGCCTCGAAGGGCTCCGCTGAAAACGTGCAACGCATGCGCTTCGAGCCGGGCGTGAAACTGGCGCTCGTGCAATCCGACGTGTACCAGGCTTACATCGACATGGCCAACGCCGGCAATGCCGATGCCGGCACGGCAATCCGGCCGCTGCGGCTCATCATGCCGCTCTACGACGAGGAAATCAACGTCGTGGTGCGCGCGGACTCGCCGCTGAAAACCCTCGCTGATATCAAGGACAAAAGCATCAGTGTCGGCCTGATCGGCAGCGGCACCGCGCAGTCGGCCACGACGCTCTATCACCTGATGTTCGGTCAGGCAATTCCTGAGCAGAACATCCAGCATCTCAGCAACGAAGACGCGCTGGCCGCGTTGATCGTCAAGAAAGTGGACGTCGCGATCATCGTGGTCGGACAGCCGGCGAAACTGTTCAACGACATGAACCCCGACCTGTTGCAGCAAATCCGCCTTCTAAGGGCCGATCCGGCCGCACCCGAAACCACCCGCGCCAAACAAACCTATTTCCCGACGACGATTCGCGCGGCCAGTTATCCGACCTGGCTGAAGGAAGACGTGCCCGCGCTGACCGTCAAGGCGTTTCTCGTCACGTACGACTATGGCCTGCGCGATACCGTCGGCAATCTGAATCGCTTTGCTGATTCGCTATGCGCCAACTTCGACAATCTTCAGGAGCACGGGCATCCGAAATGGAAGCAGGTGAAGCTGGAGTTGCCGCCTCTCGTGCGTGGGTGGAAATACTACTCACCGGTCGAGAAGCATCTGCGCGCGTGTCTCGTGAACAAGAGCGCCGCGATGAACGCCACGGCGGTCCAGCAGGCCGCGCCGAAACCGCGTCCGACGTGTACGGATCAGGAGCGCTTGCTTCTGCTGTGCAAGTAAGTTCGGCGCATTGGCAAGCGGATGTTCAGGCGCGCCATCGGCGACAACTGAACTAGCCGGCAGCCTGACCAGCCGGCTTCGGCGGCATTGGGCCGAAGAACATCGCGATGAACTTGTCACGGCCGATCACGCGGACCAGTTCGGCGACCACGCAATAGCTGGCGACCAGCGTCACCAGCAAGATCTGGATGGCCCAGAAATGCGGCCAGTTCAGATCGGCGAGCAGCTTCTGGTTGGCGGCGGCGAGACTCGGCGCCTCTTTCCAGTATTCATAGAGATGCTCCAGGTAGTGCACGATCAAGGCCACCAGCGTATAAATCGCCGTCTTCCAGCCGATATTCCAGATCAACGGTTTCCGGGGAAAACGGTTGATGAACGGCAGCATGTTGGCGATCAACACCGACTTGCCGAGAATCAACGCGGCGATGGTCACGGAGACCGACGTTGGCAGCGTGACGTCGTAGCCTCGGTTGATCAGCGCGCGCATGATCGCGACAATATGCAGGATGACGAAGAAATAGATCGTCGGCGGAAGCATCTCCATAAATTCGTGCTTGATCTTGGCGGTCAGTTTGCTCATGTTCGTCTCCTGTGTCGATCAGAGTTAGCGCTTTAGCGCTTACTCTGGTCCCACGCAAAGCGGTCGATCAGAGTTAGCGCTTTAGCGCTTACTCTGGTCCCACGCAAAGCGGTCGATCAGAGTTAGCGCTTTGGCGCTTACTCTGGTCCCACGCAAAGCGTGGACCTCACCACGCCCAACGAACGCCCGCGTTGCCGATGATCGTCCGTTGATGTTCGCCACCAAGATTCGTGACGTAACTGACGGTGGCGAACGCGCTGCCCTGCTTCGTAAGCTTCGCCACGACTCCCGCGCCGATCTGCCCGGCGGTTTGGCCCACCGTCGTCACGATCGGCGTCACGCCGGCGAAGGTCGCCTTGTCGTCGCTGCCGAACGAACGCAATACGCTCAGGCGCAAGTAGGGTTGCAAAGTCGTGTGCTCGACATCGTAGTGACCCGCGAGCCGCACGCCGAAACGGCCGACGAAGGTATTGCCGTTGTTGAACGTCACCGTCGAGATGCCGTCGTTCAGATCGTTGATCGACAGATGCTGCCAGATCAGTTGCGCCTGCGGTTCGAGCGTCAGGCCGTAGCCGATGGAGAGTGGCAGGCCGCCTTCGAGCGAGCCGGTCACCGCATTGCCGTGCGTCGTCGTCGCGATGCCGTTGCGTGACGAGGGATCGACCACCAGCGAGCTGCCCATCACGACCGCGTCGGTGTACCAGCCGCCGGCGCCGACGTGCGTCCAGTATCCGCCGAGGCTGTATGCGTTGATCGCGAGATGCCCGACGTCGGCGTTCGGCGTGGCGTCAGCCAGACCGCTGACGTCGCCCGTTGCGCGCGCGAAGCCGATAAAGAAGCCGAAATGGTTGCGTTGGCCGCTTGCCGTGGTGTCGGCGTAAATGTCGTGGCCGGCCTGCACGCCGACCACGGAGCCGTCGAATTCAGGATTCACATCGCCGCTCTGACTCAGCGTGCTATGGCCGCCCCACACGCGGCCCCATGCAGCGGGCAACGTGCCGTTTTCGGAGAGCAACGACTGCTCGCCCTGGCGGTCGTGAAAGTTGTCGACCTGCAGAATGCCGAGCTGACGCGCGACACTTGGGACCTCGGCATAGATCGCGACTTCGGGGCGGTATAAGGGCATGGGTGCGGCGTTCGGCGACAGGCTTGGAAGCGGCGGCGTGCCGGCTGCGGCGATTGGAAGGTTCGGTTGGATGCTTGCTGGTGTCCCTGGCGGCGTACCGGTTGGCGTGTCCGTCGGCGTTCCGCCTGGTGTTCCGGTCGGGGGTGTTCCGGTCGGGGGCGTTCCCGTTGGCGTTCCCGTCGTCGTACTCGGCGCGGGAGGCACCGTATTGCGCAAATACCAGCTCTCCGACGTGCCGTTCGTGACGCCGCCTTTAGCGAGGTAATAGTCATACGCACCGGCCGCGACCACGCCGCCGGACAGTCTGAACGCGGATAGGTCCGTCCTCGCGCCGTTCGCTGCCTGCACGACCTGAATGCCGTCAGCGAGCGTCGGCGCGCCTGCGCCTCCGGCATTAGTGACCTGCAACGTCGACGAACCCGTTGCCTTGCCGCCGTTGACGACGAGTTTGTCGGATGCCGAGTTGTCGCCGGCAAGCACGGCGCCCAGCGCGATCGTGCCGTTCTGGCCGACGTAGTTGCTGACCGTCAGCGTGTTGCCGACGCTTCGGGCGTTGCCGATTTGCGCGAGACCGGCGTTCACCAACTGGCCATTGATGGTGAATGCGCCGTTAGGCTGATCGTCGAACTGTGCGAGCGCGTTGGCGACACTGATCGTGCCATTGTTCGTGACGTCGCCGGTTACGCTGCCGTAGCCGCCGAGCGTCGCACCGGACGCGACTGTCGTCGCGCCGCCGCTACCGAGCGCGGCTCCCGGGCTCGCGGCATCGCCTACTACCAACGTGCCCGCGCTGACGGTCGTGCCACCGGCATACGAGTTCGCGCCGTCGAGAATCAGCATGCCGGTGCCAACCTTGTTCAACGCGCCCGCTCCTGAGATGTTCTGCGTAATCGTCGACTGGAAGTCTTGCGTGTCGATGGTGCCGCCGCCGGCCGCAATCGTGATGGCCCGCGTCGCGGCGAGGTTGAAGCTGCTGCCAAGTTGCAGCGTGCCGCCGTTGAATGTCACGCCGCCGCTCGCCGCGCCAAGCGCGCTGTCCGCCGACGCCGACAGCGTCCCTTCAGTCAGCACGGTGCCGCCCGAATAGCTGTTGCCGCTCGCTGCGGCCGGCGCAAGCGTCAATGTTCCTGCCCCGGCCTTTTCGACCGAGCCGGTGCCCGAGATCAGACCGCCATAAGTGCCCGCGCTGTCTTGCGCAAAGCGGACCAGTCCATTGTCCGTGACGTTCTGCGGCAGAGTCTGCGCATTAGCTTGCAGCGTCGAGCCGGCATCGACGAGCGCCGCCGCCGATGTGCCGAGTGTCCCGGTGAGGTTCAGTGTGCCGGTCTGCACGTGAGCGAGCGTGAAAGTGCCGGTGCCGGTCCAGTTCCACAGCGTGCCCTGCATGAGCAAGGTCTGGAAGTTCGTGAATGCGTTCGATGCCGTCCCGCTCCCTTGCAAGGTCACCGTGTTGGAGCCGGCGCCGCCGTTCGCACTCCCGTTGATGACCGAGCCGCTTTGCAGGATCAGCGAGTCGTTGCCATTGCCCATCGTAATGGCCGTGCCGATACCGCTTTGCACGAGCCCCGCGTTGATGATCGTCGAATTGCCGTTCAGCGTGCGGATACCGGAGCCGTTCTGACTGATGATCTGGCCGCCCGCGCGGTTCTCGATCAGCGCCGTGAAATTCGAGCCTGCGGTGTTGGAGAACACCGCGTCAGCCGAAGTACCGCCGGCCGTCACGCCGCTCGCGGTAATCGTCCCCGTGTTGATCAGGTGATCGGCGTTCCCTTGCATGTAGACGGTCTGCCCCGCCGCGCCGGTCGTGGACAACTGGCCGCTGTTGTTGACGGTGCCGCTTCCGCCGAGTATCGACGCAGCCCGGGCATTGCTGCCGGAGGTGGACACCGTGCCGGTATTCACGATCATGTTGCCGGCCTGTCCGAGATTGGTCTGCCCCCACGCCGCGGATATGCCATAGGCGTTGGGGCCGCTGGTGGTAATCGAACCGTTGTTGGTCAGCGTGTTGTTGCTGCCGTTCGCGGCCATGCCGTCGTTGAACGCGCCGGTTGTGCTGATCACGCCCGCTGACGCATTGGTGAGCAGGTTTGCGCTGCTCACGCCGAGCAGCACCGCCCCGCGCGCGCCCCCACTACCGCCGCCACCGGTGAGCGAAAGATTGCCGCTGCTCGTGATCGCGCTGCCGGTGTCGACGCTCAGCGCCACCGGCTGCGCAGCCCGCGCAAAATTGCCGACGGCGGTCGAGTCGACATTGATCGTTACGCCCGTGCTGCCCGTCTGGGCAGCCACTGCAGGGATGCCGGCTCCCGTACATGCCACAGTTGTCCCGCTGGGCGGGGCAGTACCGGTGCATGACGCCACTGCAGACGGAGCAAACGCCCGGTACAGCAGCACGGCAAAACCAAGCCTCGTTCCAAGCGTTTTCAGCATGTGTCTTGTCCTTTCCCTGATGCTTCATGTGGACAAACTCGCTGAGTTATAGCATTCGAAACAGGCTCTTACCAGGTTGGATTCCTGGCGGGACTTTAGGCGTGGGCCTGTTTCGCCTTGCCACGAGCCGGTTGCTGTGACCAACACATCGCCAGCCATGTGACCGCTGTACCGCCCCATTCCTCGGTACAGTTTGGACGATTTGCACCGATCCGTACCTTACCGTCCCTGCCCAGATAGCGGATGCTATGAGTCTCGTTCCCCACGCACGCGGACCTTCCCAATGGACAAAACGACAAACGGCTGGCTGAGCGGCTTCATCGGGGTGTTGATCTTCAGCGGCTCGCTGCCGGCCACGCGCGTCGCCGTGCAAGGCCTCGACCCGCTATTCGTCACGGTCGCCCGCGCGACGATCGCCGGTACGCTCGGTCTGCTGCTCCTGCTCGTATTTCGCCAGGCGCGGCCGTCCCGCCGCGAGCTGATTCCACTGCTGATCGTCGCACTTGGCGTGGTGGTCGGCTTTCCGCTGCTGACGGCGCTGGCGCTGCGCCACGTGAGCGCGGCGCATGCCATCGTGTTCGTCGGCCTGCTGCCGCTCGCCACCGCGATCTTCGGCGTGCTGCGTGGCGGCGAGCGTCCGCAACCGGCGTTCTGGCTGTTCTCGGCGCTCGGTAGCGGCGCGGTGGTGGCGTTTGCCTTGCGTCACGGGCTCGATGCCTCACCGATCGGCGACGCGCTGATGCTGGCCGCCATCGTCGCATGCGGGCTCGGTTATGCCGAAGGCGCGCGACTGTCGCGCCACCTCGGCGGCTGGCAGGTGATTTCGTGGGCACTCGTGCTGTCGCTGCCGCTCATGCTGCCGCTCGCGGTGTGGACGCGGCCGGCATCATTCGACGGTGTCAGTCACGCGTCGCTCTGGGGCCTCGCCTATGTGTCGCTCTTCAGCATGCTGATCGGCTTTGTGTTCTGGTATCGCGGCCTCGCGCTCGGCGGCATCGCGGGCGTCGGGCAGTTGCAGTTGCTGCAGCCGTTCTTCGGCCTGCTGCTTGCGGGGCTGCTGCTGCACGAACAGGTGCCGCTGGCGATGATTGTGGTCTCCGTGGTCGTGGTGGGCTGCGTGGCGGGTGCGCGGCACTTCTCGCGGGCACCGGCGTCGGCGCGACCGGCCATCTGAGGCGCGTCTCGACTGCGGCTGGCTCGCATTAAGCTTTCGTCTTGCTTTCGGTTGGTATCCGACTAGCATGCGTCTCATCGACATTCGAGCCCGCGCGGCGCGGATGGCCAGTTGAATATGTCATCATTCCCATGATCGACTAACCACTGCCCAGCGCCGCGACTACGATGCCGACCGCTTTTGCTCAAACCGTCGAAGCCCGCTTTGCCGAACTCACGCCCACCTCCAAGCGCGTCGCCAGCTACATGCTGGCCAACCTCGACCGGCTCGGCCTCGAAACCGCCGATCAGATTGCCCAGCAAGCCGGCACGAGCGGCATTTCGGTCGGCCGGTTCCTGCGCAGCGTCGGCTATCAGAATCTCGACGACCTGAAGCGCGAACTGCGCGGCGCTCAGGAGCGTCCGTGGCTGATCACGGACCGGCTCGACGCGTTCCGCCGCGCTGCCGGCCAACACGACGAAACCACGCCGGACGCGAGTTCGCCTGCCGAGCCCAACCCCGCGCTCGCCCGTTCGCTCGAACTCGAAACCAGCGCGATCCAGCATGTCTATCAACTCGCGCAGTCGCCTGTGTTCGCGCGCGTAGCCGAGCGCATCTCGAACGCGGACGCCGTCTACATTCTCGGCATTCAGTCCACGCGCGGCATCAGCAACGCGTTTTACAGCTACCTCGAATACATCCGCCCACGCGTGTTCTATTCTGACGGCATGTCGGGCTCGTACGTCGATTCGCTGAACTCCGGATTCGAATCACCTTATCTGATCGTCACCGACACGCGCGCTTACTCAAAGGTCGCGCGCCGCTATTGCGAAGCCGCGACGCGCCGCAGCCTGCCCTTCGCGCTCATCACCGACATCTATTGTCCGTGGGCGCGCGAATTCGATGGCGATCTGCTGCAGGTGAAAACCGACGTCGGCCAATTCTGGGATTCGCTCGCGCCGCTTACGTGTCTTTTCAATCTGCTGATTTCGGCGATTGTGGAAAGACTCGGGCCGCGTATCGACGAACGTGTCGCGCGCAACCGGGAACTGCAAAGCGAATTCGATCAGTTCGACGACCTCTGATGCACGCCACGTCCTTCGCCTCATGACCGACCATCGACTCATCGAAATCACGTCCGCCACACATGGCGTCGACATCGACCTCGTCTACGCCACCGCGCGCAATCTCACCGGCAAACCGATCTACAAGACTGCACATTGTCTACTGCTCGAACCGGCAGAAGCGGCATTGCGCCGTGCGGTCGAACTGGCGAGTCAGATCGGCACGACGTTGCGCATTTTCGATGCGTACCGGCCGCCGCAAGCGCAGCAACTACTGTGGGATTTTCTGCCCGACCCGACTTACGTGGCGGACCTGACGCGCGGCTCGAACCATAGCCGCGGGACAGCGCTCGACCTGACATTGCTCGACGCACACGGCGAGGAACTCGACATGGGCACCGGCTTCGACGCGATGACGATCGAATCGGAGCACTTTCATCCGGGCTTGAGGCTAGAGGTGCAACGCAATCGCATGCTGTTGCTAGGTGTGATGCATGGCGCGGGCTTCACGCACATCAAGAGCGAATGGTGGCACTACGAGTTGCCGGGTTCGCGCGCGTTGCCGTTGATCGACAACAGCGCAAGCGGGCCGCTGCGCCTGATGTGATCGATCGGCTGCCAGGAAAACGGGTATCCTCACCGGCTCGTTCAGAAGGAGGATCCATGAAGTTTTCAATTTGCCTGGCGGTTGCAGCCCTGACGCTGTCTGTCGGCGCGTACGCCCAGACCTCGCAAACCTTCCGTTTCGGCGAAGGCCAAAGCTCGCTGCCGTCCGGTCATGCGCAGCCCGCTCCCGCGCCTCGCGCGCAGGCCCAACAGGCGCCGGCTTCGCAACAATCCGCCGAACAGCATGCGCCGGTATCCGAGGCCAAGCCGAAACATAAGGCGAAGTATCATCGGCATCATCGTGGGCATGTGACGCAGCCGGATACGTACTCGCATAGCTGAGCGGTGCCAGGCGGGTGGCCGTGAGCGTGCGTCGTCTTCGCTAAAGCTTGCTGACACGCGCATGGGCTAAAGCGAAATACCCGCCATACGTCGTGGTGATTTTTGACTCGCTTCAAATTCGCGCGCGCGGCGGGCATAGTAAAACGTATCCGCCGATTTTTCGCCACGACAGGAACCTGTATGAGCACCACCCATCCCGCGCCCGGCACCTCCGGATCAGCGAACGCAACCGCCCCGCTGATCCGCGACGCCATCGAAGCCGATCTTCCCGCGATTCAGGCGATCTACGCGCACCACGTGCTGACCGGCGTCGCCTCGTTCGAAGAGATACCTCCCTCCGTCGACGACCTGCGCACGCGGCTCGCGTCGGTACGCAGCCACGGGCTGCCGTACATGGTGGCCGAGATCGACGGAGAAGTCGCCGGCTATTGCTACGCCACGCCTTACCGGCCGCGCGCCGCGTATCGCAACACCATCGAAGATTCGATCTATGTGAACGACGCCTATCGCGGCCGAGGTCTCGGGCGCGTGCTGCTCCAGGCGCTGATCGAACGCTGCGAAACCGGACCGTGGCGCCAGATGGTCGCCGTGATCGCGGATGGCGGCAGCGGCGGTTCATTGTCACTGCATACGCAATTGGGATTCGAATTGACAGGCACCTTGAAGGCGGTGGGCTTCAAACACGGCCGGTGGCTCGACACGACGTTGATGCAGCGAACGCTCGGCAAGGGTGACTCGAGCATGCCGGACGACGTGACGTCAGGGCGCGACTGAAGCGCCGTGTCTTATATTCGACTCAGCGCGAGTTGCGCAGTACCGCGGTGCAGGTGACCGGCCAGTCCTTCGAGGGCACAGGCAAACGGCAACCGCCGCGCTTACGTAGTGCGATTCGGTTGCCATATGCAGACAGTGAGTAGCCCAAGCGCGAGACCGGAAATACAAGCGAATCCACATGCAAATTTCCATCTTGGGCCTGCATCGGGCGACGCGCTGGTAGCCGCGCGCGCCGCCTCGTTAGAATCCCTCCCATGCCCAACACGCCGCCTCCTGTCCCGCCCTTGGCCGCCGACTCGCACGACCCGGCCGGTACCACGCCGCGCAACGAATACACCGTCGACGAACTCGCGCGCGTCACCGACACCACCGTGCGCAACGTGCGCGCCTATCAGGACCGCGGCCTGCGGCGCGCGGCCGTTTCATCTGGTCGGGCACGACTGGGGCTCGATTCAGAGTTGGGAAGCGGTGACCGACCCGGCGTTCAAAGGCCGCATTGTTTCGTACACGTCGATTTCGGGGCCGAGTCTCGATCACGCGTCTTTCGGCTTGCGCGGCGAGAGCGAGGGTGACGGCGACGACGACACTCAAACCGCACATCCCATAACGAAGCCCCCATTCGGCAGTAGCGTTCGGCAAACGCTCAAGTCCTGGTACATCTTTTTCTTTCATTTGCCGTGGCTGCCGGAACTGATGTGGCGCGCGGGCGGCGCACGCCTGTGGCCGCTGTGGCTGCGTGTGACGAAACGCGTGCGCCCCGCGCCCGATCCGGCGCAGATGCGCAACGCGATCAATGGTCTGAACCTCTACCGCGCCAATTTCATCGACAAGCTGCTGCGCCCACGCGCGCGTCATGCGCACGCGCCGGTGCAATTCATCGTGCCGCTGCGTGACCGCTACGTCGGGCCGCCGCTCTCGCTCGGACTGGAGTGCTGGCTGGGCGCATATGAGCGCACCGAGATCGATGCGGGCCATTGGGTCGTGTTGCGCGAACCCGACCGGATCGCGGCGAGCATCGAACGCTTCGTAGAGCGGCACCGCACGGATTGCGGCGGCTGCGCAGCGCCGACGCTCAACGCTCGCGGGGCAGGCGTGTGAACAGCGTCGGATAGTCGATCACGAGACCGTCTTCGTCCACCTTCATGTCCGCCGCGAAGTTGCGGAAGATGCCCTCGTAGCGATACTCGCGATGCAACTCGATGCACGAATACGCCTGTTCGACGCGCGTGACCTGCAAATCAGGCGTCGAAATATACGCCACCGAAATCGGCTGACGCTCGCCTTCGGCCAGTTGCAAGCGGCGGATCGGCAGCGTGTTGGTGAACGGCGTAGCGGCGATATCGATGTCGATGCAGCCTTCGATCGCGCTCAGCGCGAGGCCGTGCCCATCGTGCCAATGGCCGGCACCGTCGCCATGCAACTCCAGCTCGCCGCCGCCGACGATCTTCAGCCACGCATAGCGCGTGCGCCATTGCGCGTCGCAGCGCACCTTGTAGTGCAGCCCATACGGCTTGCCGTAGCGCTGCCCGACCACGACGCTTTCCACCGCAAAGCCGTCCTCGTGCGCATCGAACGCCAGATGTTCGATGCCTTCGCCCTCTTCCGATGCCCACCGTAATTCACGCATGTGCCTGTCTCCTCGTGAGGCGGCGCAGCCGGGTTCTGCCGGGTTCTGCCGGGTTCCGCCGGGTTCCGCCGGGTTCATATCGTAGCGCGAATGCTTTCGACTCGCCGACTCCTGGACATCGCGGGCGTGTGTCGCAAATAGCCACTATCAACGCGCAGCGATGCCCGGCGCGGCCTGACTGGCCTATGCTCGCGGTTCGCAGTCATCCGACCGGCGCGCGCCCGACGCTCGCGCGGCGGAATTGCGCATCATCGAAATCACCCCGCCTTCCCATCATGCACGCCGCCGCGACCGAAGCTCAATCCGCCGCCTTGCGCACGCTGCTGCGCAGCCTCGGCCAGATCGTGCTGCAACCGAACGCCTTCACCGGCGCGTGCCTGCTCGCCGCCTGGCTGCTCTACGACCCGCGCCTCGCTTGCGCGGCACTGATGGGCGCGGTCGCGGCCAATGTGAGCGCGGTATTGGCCGGTTATCGCGAGGACGATACGCGCGCCGGATTGCACGGTTTCAACGGCGCGTTGGCGGGACTCGCCGCCTTCAACTTCATCGCCGACAATGCGACAGCGGGCGCGGTGGCGATTCTCGCCGCCACGTGCACGGCGTGGTTCGTGGAGCCGTGGTCGCGCTGGCTGCGGGCGCGCGGACTCTGCTTCTTTTCGAGCCCGTGCCTGATCGTCACGTGGCTTTGGCTGCCGATGGTCACGGTCAATGCCCCATTCGCCAGCGTGCCCCCGGCGCACGCGCTGAGCGCGACGCAAGTGGGCAGCGGACTGCTCGCCGGGTTCGCGCAAACAGGCTTTGCGTCGGACGCGTTGCCCGGATTGCTGGTGTTGGTCGGGATTGCGGCGGCGTCGCGCAGGCATGCGCTGTGGGCGCTGATCGGCGCCGGATTCGCCAGCGCTGCGCATCTACTGCTCGGCGCAACGATAACCTCGTTCGACGCGGGCCTGTTAGGATTCAACGGCGCGCTGACCGCGCTTGCGCTGGCCGACTGCGGCCTCGTCACGATGCTCGGCGGCGTGGCCGTGTCGGTCGTGCTGCAAGCGTCGGCGGCGCACTTGGGCTGGCCGGTTATGACGGCGCCCTTCGTCCTCGCGACCTGGAGCGTGCAGTGGCTCAGGCAACGCTTGGTCCACGGCGTGAGCGCGGCGGCCGCCGAACCCGCGCAACCTGTGGACGCCGCACGCGCCGCGACGACGCCGGTCCAGGCCAGCCTCGCGAGCTAGTTGCGCCGCCGGGTTTCGTCACAAGCCCGCACCACACGTTTCGGCGATCATGCAACTTCAGGAGACAGACATGTCGTTCACTCACAGCCCTGCCAGCCGCGTCGCCGAGGCGGGGCCATTGTCCGATGCCGAGCGGCAGACCCGCGTCGACCTGGCCGCGGCCTACCGGCTCGCGGCGCTCAACGGCTGGGACGATCTGATCTATACGCATATCTCGGCGAGCGTTCCGGACGAACCCGGCCACTTCCTGATCAACCCATTCGGCCTCGCCTTCGATGAAGTGCGCGCAGCGAATCTCGTGAAAATCGATATTGCGGGCAACATCGTCGGCACGAGCGAACATGCGGTGAATGCGACCGGCTTCGCACTGCACGCAGCGGTCCACGCCGCACGCGCCGATGCCTTCTGCGTGATGCATCTGCACAATACGGCGGGCGTGGCCGTTTCCGCGCAACCGGCCGGCTTGCTGCCCGCCTCGCAACACGCGCTGCGCTTTTACGGCCAACTCGCGTACCACGATTACGAAGGCCTCGCGTTCACGCCGGCGGAAGGCGAGCGACTCGTCGCGCATCTCGGCGACAAGCCCGCCATGCTGTTGCGCAATCACGGCACACTGACCACCGGCCGCACGGTCGCCGAAGCCTACGTGCTGATGGCAACGCTGCTCAAGGCCTGCGAGATCCAGTTGCAGGCGCAAGCATGCGGCGCGGAACTCGTCGTGCCGAGCGATGCAGTCGCCGCACGCACGGCGGAACAACTGTACGATGGCGGCGCCATTGAAGGCGTGCTCGAATGGCCTGCCTTGCTGCGCAAACTCGACCGCCTCGACGCCAGCTATCGCGATTGAATTCGCGCCACGTTCAATTCAATTCCAATCTCGTTCTTAACGGAGTCACACCATGCCCACGTTTCATATCGAACTCTTCGAAGGCCGCTCGGTGGAACAGAAACGCCAGTTCGTCGAAGCCATTACCAAGGCGACTTGCGAATCGCTCGGGGTCGAACCGAATTCGGTGGATATCATTCTGACCGACGTGAAACGCGAAAACTGGGCAACGGCCGGGCGTTTGTGGTCCGACGCCTGAGGGTGAAGCGTGCGGTATGCTTGACGACGCTGGCCGTGCACTGGCGCTTCAAATCCGCGTCACCAAGGGTTCTCACCTTGAGCTGCGCGCGTTGCGCGCGCAGCTTGTGATGCTCAGCGAAGCGTATTTAACGCATCGCCGTGGCGGCGTAACAACACACCGCCACGAAGTTACGCCATCAGAACTTGTGGATGATGCCCACACCGGCAGCAAACTGGCTGCGTGACGAGGACGGCGCGCTGTTCTGGCCGTCGCCGATATCGGCCGTCGCGTTGATGATGCTCACGCCGTTCGTGCCCAGGGTCTGACCGCCTGCGCGTTGATACGCCTCGAGCGCATACAGACCGGTGCGCTTGGAGAGGCTGTAGTACTGCGAGAGGTTGAACTGCTGGTAGCTAGCCGAGCTCGTGATGCCGTTCGCTTTGGTAGCACGCGTATAGCTGTAGCCCGCAGCCAGGTCCAGTGCCGTCAAAGGCTTGAAGTGCAGCACGGCACCGCCGGTGTTGAAGATCGCGGTGGTGTGGAACGGCGAGTTGATACCCGGAACGTATTGCACGTTCGAGTACGAGAACGACACGTCCCACTGCGGAGTGAACGCATAGCCGCCCGTTACCGCCACGCGCTGCTGTGCCTGGGCGCGCTGATAGCCGTTGTTGATGCCCGACACACCCGCCTGGGCGCCGTTGTTCGACGTCGTGGAGTCAGCGCCCCATGCGCCGCCGCCAGGCGTCGAGTTGTTGATGCGCTGGAAGCCCGCCGCAATGCCGAACGGACCATTCAGGTACTGCAAGGCCGCGCTCCACGTCGAACCGGCGTTGAAGCTGCCCGGCACGCCGCCCAGCGCATACGAGCCGCTAGCCGTCAGCCCATAGAAGTTCGGCGACGTGTACACCAGCGAGTTATTGACGCGGTACAGCGTATCCAGGGAGTCGATATCGCCCGGGTGTGCGCCGTATGCGCCCGTCAGCCAGGTGGTCGGGCTGTACGGCGAGAGCAGCGTGTAGTACGACGTATATTGGCGGCCTGCGGTGAACGTACCGTAGCTGGCATTCGCCACACCGACGTAAGCCTGGCGGTTGAACGCGAGACCGGAAACCGACTGCGCGCCAGTTGCGCTGTTAAAGCCCTCTTCCAACTGGAAGATCGCCTTCGTGCCGCCACCCAGGTCCTCGGCGCCTTTCAGGCCGAAACGGCTGCCGGCCCAGATGCCGTTGACCATCTTCACGACCGAACGGCCGCCGCTGGTCGAACCGAGCGACGTTTGGCTACTCTGATAGCCGATCCCCGTATCGACGATCCCGTACAGCGTCACGCTGCTCTGAGCGTGCGCGCCGAGGGCGACCAAGCCAAGCGCCGAAGTTGCCAATGCCTTTTTCATTTCTGCTCCTCTTTAAAAGATTATTCTTTGATCACGGCACCCTTCGAGGGCCGCGGAGTGTGGATATTTTTCGAATGCTCCGGCATTAATTAAGGATTTCAAAATACCGGATGACCATTGATCAGGCTAGGCAACCATGTCGAGAACATCGGTACGTAAGTCACGATGTTGATCGCGCTGAAGATAGCCAGGTAATAAGGCCACGCCACCTTGGTAGTTTCACCAATCGACACATTGCCGATCGCGCACCCGATAAACTGCACCGAGCCGATTGGCGGGTGCACCAGACCCAATGCGCAATTCAGCAGGATCATGATCCCGAACTGCACGGGACCGACGCCGGCGTGCATCGCCATCGGCAGGAACAGCGGCGTGGTGATCAGGATGTGCGCCGCCATATCGACGAACGTGCCGAGGAAAATCTGGATCAGGTTGATGTACAGCAGCATCAGCCACGGCAGGCTGGTCGCGCCGTCGAGCATGTGTTCGATCGCATCCGGAATCTCCAGATAGGCCATCTGGTAACGCAGCATGTTCGACACGCCGATCAGCAGCAGCACCACGCCGGTGGTTTTGGCCGCCTTGGACAATGCGTGGAACAGCTTCTTCATCGTCATCGAGCGATACACGACGATCGTCAGCACCAGCGAATAAAACACTGCGATAGCGGCGGCTTCCGTCGCCGTGGCAATGCCTTTTGCCACGCAAACCAGAATGATCGCAATCACCATCAAGCCGGGCAACGCGCCAAGGAACGTGCGGGCCACGGCGTACCAACCCGGGAATTTTTGCAGTTCCGTCGACCCATCGGCACGACGCGGATAACCGTACTTGACCGCTTGCCAGTATGCGGCGATCAGCACGAAACCCATCACCCACAACACCGGCAGCAGACCGGAAAACAACAGATCGCCGATCGACACACCGCTCATCGGGTGTCCGTTCAACGTGCCCGTGATGCCCTGGGCCGCGAATGCATAAATGATCATATTGGTCGACGTCGGCATCAGCGCGCCCGCCAGCGACGAGTGCGTCGTCACGTTGACCGCATAGGCCGCGCTATAACCTTCACGCTTCATCAACGGAATGACCACGCCGCCCATGGCCGACGTATCCGCCGAGGGCGAACCGGAGACCCCGCCGAACAGTGTGCAGGCGACCACGTTGGCCATACCGAGGCCGCCGCGGAAATGCCCGACCGTGGCTTGCGCGAAACGCAGAATGCGGTCCGCGATGCCACCGTGCAGCATCAGCTCACCGGACAGAATGAAGAACGGCACCGCGAGAAACGAGAAGCCGTTGATGCCCGAAATCATCGACTGCATGGCGGTGGCCGCCGGCAAGCCTTCGTACAGATAAGTCAGGACACACGAGAGCCCGAGCCCGAAGGAAACAGGAACGCCGAGAAGGAGAAAAACAAGAAAACTAACGGAGAGGATGGCAAGTTCCATGATTGCTCTAGTTTTGTTTCTGTGCGAAAAGCGCGAGCAGGTTCTCAATCGAGAACATTGCAATGCAGACGCTGGCAATAACCGGAATGCAGTAACGCAACGATTCAGGCAAGCCGATAATTGGAATCCGGTCTTCGGCGGTGGCCTCCACCATCTGCAGACACCCGAAGAAAACCATCACCGCAAACGCGATCAGGCAAATATGCTGAAACGCCGTGGCGATGAGTTGCCCTTTCGGCGGCAATTTCTTGACGAGCGAATCGAGCCCGATATGACCGCCCTCACGCACTTTGAGCGCGGCGCCGAACATGGCGATCACGATCACCAGCAAAAGCGCGATGGGCTCGACGAAATCCGGCGCATCGCTGAAAACGTAGCGCATCACGACGCTGTAGATCACCAGCAGGCTCAGCACGGCGAGACTCACCGACGCCAGGATAACCAGCGCGCGGAACAGAAAATCATTTGGGCGTTTCATGAATCTCATTGAACCCATCCTTGCATACGACCGACCTGTCTTTAATAGTCAGCAATCCTGTTCGACTTATCGATTCAGGAAGCACGCAGCGGCAGAGCCCGCGAATCTTCTCGCAGGCTCTGTGCGCCGCAACTGTGCCTCCGTTCAGGCGAACCTTATTTGACTGCCTGAATCTCGTCGACGAGCTGCTTCATTTGCGGGGTCTTTTCGTACTTCGCCCAGACCGGCTGCATGGCCTTGACGAACGCGGCGCGATCGATCTGCGTCGAGGCGACGATGGTCGCACCGCCCTTCGTGACCGTCTTGCCCGCGTCGGCTTCACGCGCCGTCCACAGCTTCTGGTAGTACGGCACCGAGTCGGCGGCAGCCTTCTTGATGATGTCCTGTTCTTGCGGCGTCAGCGTGTCCCACACTTTCTTCGAGAACACCAGCACTTCCGGCGTCATCGAATGCTGGGTTTCGGAGTAGACCGGCGCGACTTCGAAGTGCTTGGTCTCTTCGTACGACGGCAGGTTGTTCTCAGCGGCATCCACCAGACCCGTCTTCAGGCCCGTATAGACCTCGGCGAACGGCATCGGCGTGGGCGTGCCGCCCATTGCGCGGATTTCGTCGACCATCAGATCGGACGGTTGGACGCGAACCTTGAGGCCCTTCATGTCAGCCGGCGTGTGAATCGGCTTCTTGGTGTAGATGGAACGCGCGCCGCTCTCGTAGAACGTCAGCGCGATCATGCCCTTCGCCTTGAATGCGTCGAGAATCTTCTGGCCTTCCGGGCCGTACATCACTTTGCGGAAATGGTCGATGTCGCGGAACAGGAACGGCAGCGACGGGATCATCGATTCGGGCACGATCTCGTTGAAAGCGGCACCGTTGGCGCGCGCCATGTCCAATGCGCCGATGCGCACCTGATCGATCGTGTCGTTTTCGGAACCCAGCGCGCTATTGCCGAAGACCTTCACGGAATCCTTGCCGCCGGTTGCCTTGTTGATCTGTTCCCCCATGTATTTCACGGCCATGTTGGTCGGATAGGTGTCGCCGTGCACGTCGGACACGCGGAACACACGCGCTTGTGCCGACACGGTGCTGAAGGCCAGCAGCGAGGCTGCGACGATCATCGAAACACGGGAAGAGGCAAACTTCTTATTCATCGTGAAATTCCTTGAAAAATTGACCATCCAATCGATTGCGGAGGGCCCGCTTGCGGTGGCCGCCCGCGGATGCGACATGGTTTGCTGCGTCTCCCGGCTCGACGCTCGCCACCGCTTGCGGTCACGAGCGCTTTGCCATGCTGGTCTGTGCAACGTCCCCGGCGCAGATGCTCAGCACTCCTGTCAGACAACTCGACTCTTTTACTTTTGCTTCAACTGCATCGGCTTGCGTCGCGCGTGCGAGTAGTCGCGCGCGTCGACGCCGCCTCGTTCATACCGAAAACTTGAAAATTCACAGAAAGGAATTCGTTTGGGCTTATACGTTGTACGACGACATATGAAGTCTATAAAACGAAGTTTGAGTTGTACAGACGGTATTTACCCGCACCGCGAAGGCATCCGGCACGGATGGCCGATGCATCGCACGGCGAGTCCCTACGCCAACTGGCGCGGCGCTCCCGGGGTAAAACCGGCATGCCCCGGAGACGCGGTTTTTCGTAGCGAAATGTGACGAGACCGTAGTCTTTACACCACAATGTTGTACGACGACCTATGAATATCGAGCAGACAAACAAAGGGCGCCGGAGCATGACGACATGCCCGGCGCCCTTCTCATGCGGGCTTTGCTTACAGCTCGCCGGCGAACTCCGGCTCGGGCAGTCCGGTCACGCCAGGACGCACGGCGAACAGATGGCCGTCGTGCTCGCTCGCGTTCGCTGCGGGACGAATCGAAGTGACGAACAGCGTGTCCAGATCGCGGCCACCGAAGGCACACATGGCCGGCTTGATGGCCGGCACGGCGATCTGCCGGTCCAGCTTGCCTTCGGGCGTGAAGCGCAGCAACAGGCCTGCGTCGTTCGCGCAGATCCAGTAGCAGCCGTCGGCGTCCACCGCGGCGCCGTCCGGACGGCCCGCATGGTTGTTCAGATCAGCGAACACGCGACGGTTGCGCGGCTCGCCAGTCTCGACGTCGTAATCGAAGGCCCAGATCTGCCTGCGCAACGGATGCGAGTCCGACAGATACATGGTCGTGCCGTCCGGCGACCACGCGAGGCCGTTCTGCGTAATGAGCGCGTCGACGACCGGCGCGGACAGCACGCCGCGCGCATCGAAACGATAGAGCGCACCGGCCGGCTTGGCCGCCGCCATGTCCTGCACCATCGTGCCGGCCCAGAAGCGTCCTTGCCGGTCGCAGCGGCCGTCGTTGAAACGCATGTCGTCGCAAGCGAAATCCGGGGCGGCGAGCTTGCGCCCTGTCACCTGCACGGGTTCGCCGTTCGCCGAGGGCGCGGTCAGCGTGACCGCAAAGAGCCCAGTCTCGCAGCCGGCCAGCACCGTGCCGCGATGATCGAACGCGATGCATGCGACTTTCTCCGGCAGCAACCATTCAGAGCGCTCGCCCGAATCGATCCGCAACCGCACGATCTTTTGCGCCGGAATATCCACCCAATACAGGGCTTGCTCCGCGACGCGCCACACAGGACTTTCACCGACTGAGGCCGGCGCCTGCCCCGCTGCCTCGACTCGCTCCACTCGCGGGTTCGCCGCGGCGCTCACCGTTTCGGCTCCATCGGACCGGCGAGCACAAACGGGCCGCCCTGGAAACGCTGCGTCGGATCGTCGAGTTCGGCGGTCGGTGCCGTGACCGGAAAGAGATGCTCGAATTCGACCGAACTGTCTTGCGGACGAAAACCAAGGAACGCGGCCTTCGTGTTGTCCACCCACTTGGTCCGGTTATCCGACACGCCGTAGACGATCGCGTGACCCACGCGGTTGGTGAACAGCGAGCAGCGCACCAGCTCGATGAAGTCGCGATAGCTCAGAAAGGTCACGAGCATGCGCGGATTCTTCGGCTGCTCGAACGACGAACCGATCCGCAGACACACGGTCTCCAGACCGAAGCGATCGAAGTAGTAACGCGACAACGATTCACCAAAGCATTTCGTCACGCCGTACAGGCTGTCGGGACGCAGCGGCGCATCGATATCGACCACCTCCGTCACCGGATGAAAACCCACCGCATGATTCGAGCTCGCATACACGATGCGCTTCACGCCCTGCTTCTGCGCAGCCGAATAGAGGTTGTACAGGCCACGGATATTCGCTTCGATCAGATCTTCGAACGGCGCCTCGACGGAAATGCCGCCGAGGTGAATCACCGCGTCCACGCCTTCGAGCAGCGCGTGGACCGCGGCTTCGTCCGCGAGGTCGACGGTCGAAGCTTCCTCATGCGCCGCCACGTCGCCAAGCGGAGCGATATCCGTGACGCGCACGATATCGGCCCACGTGGCGAGCGCGCCGCGCAACTGCTTGCCGAGGTTGCCCGCCGCGCCGGTGAGCAGCAGGCGGCGAAAGGGTTTCTGTGCCGCGCCGCGGTCAAGGTTCGAGTCAGTCATGTTTCTATAGTGGTGTGAGTGCGATCGGATCAGGCAAGGCAGCCAGCCGGCCCATCAGGTCACCGGCGCCGGATTGAACAGCGTCAACGCATTGTGGAGCTTGAGCTTTTCAGCGCAGGTCTCCTTGCGCCCGCTGGCGACGTCGAGCATCAGACGGAACAGTTCCCAGCCCACCTCTTCGATGGTCGCCGCGCCGGTCGCGATGGTGCCGGCGTTGATGTCCATCAGGTCGTGCCAGCGGCGCGCCAGATCCGAGCGCGTCGCGACCTTGATGACGGGCACTTCGGCGAGGCTATACGGCGTGCCGCGGCCGGTGGTGAAAACGTGCAGGTTGATACCCGCCGCGACTTGCAGCGTACCGCAGATGAAGTCGCTAGCCGGCGTGGCCGCGTAAATCAGGCCTTTCTGGCGAACCTTCTCGCCCGGCGACAACACGCCGGAAATCGCCGAATTGCCCGACTTGATGATCGACCCCATCGCCTTTTCGACGATGTTCGACAAGCCGCCCTTCTTGTTGCCAGGCGTGGTGTTGGCGCTGCGATCGGCGCCGCCGCGCTTCAGATAATCGTCGTACCACTGCATCTCGCGGATGATCGCCGCGGCGACCTCCGGGTTGGCCGCGCGCGCCGTCAATTGATCGACGCCGTCGCGCACTTCGGTGACTTCGGAGAACATGACCGTGGCGCCGGCACGCACCAGCAAGTCGGTCGCGTAGCCCACCGCGGGATTCGCGGTGAGGCCGGAGAACGCGTCGCTGCCGCCGCATTGCACGCCGATCACGAGATCGGACGCGGGGCAAGTCTCGCGGCGGCGATTGTTCAAACGCTTCAGATGACCATCGGCCATTCGCATGATCGACTCGATCATCGACTGGAAGCCGACGTGCGATTCGTCTTGCAGTACGACGACGTCGCCGTTCAGATCGGCCTCGATATCGCCGATGTCCGCGACTTCGGCCACATTCGCGGCCGCGGCGATCGGAATCGTGCCGGGCGGCATCAGGCGCTCAGGCTGCAGCTTCTCGCAACCGAGGCTGACCATCATCACCTCGCCGCCGAAATTCGGATTAAGGCTGATGTTGCGCACGGTGCGGATCGGCACCATCGCGTCGGGTGCGTCGATCGCAACGCCGCAACCGTAGGTGTGGCCGAGGCTCACCACGTCGTCGACGTTCGGATAGTTAGGCAGCAGTTCGGCCTTGATGCGGGTGACCGCGTGCTGGACCACATCGGCGACGCATTGCACCGTGGTCGTGATGGCGAGAATGTTGCGCGAGCCAACCGAGCCGTCCGCGTTGCGGTAGCCCTCGAACGTGTAGCCCTCGAGCGGCGGCATCTCCGGCGCCTTGATCGTGGCGATCGGCAGATCCTCGAGTCCCGGCGGGCTCGGCATGCGGATCACATGTTCGTTGATCCAGCTGCCCTTGGGCAGCGCCTTGAGCGCATAGCCGATCACCACGTTGTAGCGGATGACCTCGTCGCCCTCGGCCAGATCCGCCAGCGCGACCTTGTGCCCTTGCGGCACGCGCTCGCGCAGCGCCAGGCCATCGGGAAATACCGCGCCCTCACCCAGGCCGCCGTCGTTGACGACGATCGCGACATTGTCATTGGGGTGAACGCGAATGTAGAGCGGAGATTGTTCCATTGCATCGATCCTTATGGCGATGTACGCCTGCTGCGCCAGCTATTCATACGTCATCCTACAACACAGAAGATTGCACAGACGTTCCGTATTTACCCTAGGAGAAGCATTATGCCGTGAAATGCCCGTTGAGTTAGCCGTTTTGTTGTTGTACGATGACGTATAAGAAATCTCAATTTCTATCTGAACGAACCACCCGCGAACCATTCCGACGCTCTGGATACTCATCATGACGACACCGCAGGAACTGAAGCAGATCGTTTCCGAAGGCCTCCTGTCCTTCCCCGTTACCGACTTTGACGAACAAGGCGATTTCCGCGCCGACACCTATGCTGAGCGCCTCGAATGGCTCGCTCCTTACGGCGCGTCGGCGCTGTTCGTCGCCGGCGGCACGGGCGAATTCTTCTCGCTCACGCACAACGACTATTCGAACGTCGTGAAGACGGCCGCCGAAGTCTGCAAAGGCAAGGTGCCGATTCTCGCCGGCGCGGGCGGCCCGACGCGCGTCGCGATCGCTTACGCACAGGAAGCCGAGCGCCACGGCGCGAACGGCATTCTGCTGATGCCGCACTACCTGACGGAAGCCTGCCAGGAAGGTATCGCCGCGCACGCTGAAGAAGTCTGCAAGTCCGTGCCGAACATGGGCGTGATCATCTACAACCGTGCGAACTCGAAGCTTAACGCCGATATGCTCGAAGGGCTGGCCGAGCGCTGCCCGAACCTGATCGGCTTCAAGGACGGCGTGGGCGAGATCGAGAACATGGTGTCGATCCGCCGCCGCCTCGGCGACCGCTTCTCCTATCTCGGCGGCTTGCCGACCGCGGAAGTCTATGCCGCGGCGTATAAGGCGCTGGGCGTGCCGGTGTATTCGTCGGCAGTGTTCAACTTCATTCCGAAGACCGCGATGGACTTCTATCGCGCCATCGCCGCGGACGACCACGCGACCGTCGGCAAGCTGATCGACGAATTCTTCCTGCCGTATCTGGCAATCCGCAACCGCCGCGCCGGCTACGCGGTCAGCATCGTCAAGGCGGGCGCGAAGCTGGTCGGCCACAGCGCCGGTCCGGTCCGCGCGCCGCTGACCGATCTGACGGAAGAAGAAATGAGCAAGCTGGACGCGCTCATCAAGACGCTCGGTCCGCAGTAATCCGGCTGGCCTATTAGTAGCAATTGACACCCGCCGGCCGTGCGAACGATGGCTGCGTAGACGGCACCGCAAAGAGCGCCCGGGACGGCAACGTCGCCGGGCGTTTTTGTGCCGCACGAATGTATCGACAAGGCGTCGTAGCCGCTTTTTGCGCCACGACGCCTCGGGAGCTCACTCCTCCCGCGCAAAAGAAATTCAGGAGATGACCATGGAAATGAGCCGCACCGTCAGTGCCGCCCACGTCGCAAAGCGCACCCGAGTCCGCTACGGAATCCTGCTGCTGATCTTTCTGATCACGACCTTCAACTATGCGGACCGCGCCACGCTGTCGGTGACCGGCTCGGCCATGCGCGCCGAGTTCGGCTTCGACGCGATCCGCATGGGCTACATCTTCTCCGCGTTCAGTTGGGCCTACGTGCTGTCGCAACTGCCGGCCGGCTGGCTGCTGGACCGCTTCGGCGCACGGCGCGTCTACGCGGCGAGCATTTTCTTCTGGTCGCTCTTCACGCTGCTGCAAAGCTCGATCGGCTTGCTGGGCAGCGCGGCGGCCGCCGTCACCGCGCTGTTCGTGCTGCGCTTTGCGATGGGCGCGGCCGAATCGCCGGCATTTCCGGCCAATGCGAAGGTCGTGGCGAGCTGGTTCCCGACCAACGAACGCGGCACGGCGTCGGCCATTTTCAATTCGGCGCAATACTTCGCGGCGGTCGTGTTCACGCCGTTGATGGCGTGGCTTACCCACGCGTTCGGCTGGCACATGGTCTATGTCGTGATGGGCGTGATGGGGCTCCTGCTCGCGCTCACCTGGCTGAAGGTGATGAAGAATCCCACGGATCATCCGCGTGTTTCGCGCGCCGAGTTGGAGTACATCGAACAGGGCGGCGGCGTGATCAGCGGGCAGAAGCAAGCCCGATCCGCCGACAAGATCGAAAGTACCGGCGGCTGGTCCCTGGTTCGCCAACTCCTCAGCAACCGCATGCTGGTCGGCGTCTATCTTGCGCAGTACTGCATCAACGTGCTGACCTACTTCTTCCTGACGTGGTTTCCGATCTATCTCGTGCAGGCGCGTGGCATGACGATTCTGCAAGCGGGTCTGGTCGCTTCGCTGCCGGCGATTTGCGGATTCTCGGGCGGCGTGCTCGGCGGCATCTTGTCCGACGGACTGATCCGTCGCGGCCATTCGCTCACGATCGCGCGCAAGGTGCCGATCGTCGGCGGCATGCTGCTGTCGGTGTGCATCATCGGCTGCAACTATGTGTCGACCGACTGGGTCGTCGTCGCGCTCATGTCGCTCGCGTTCTTCGGCAAAGGGATCGGCGCGCTCGGCTGGGCTGTCGTCGCCGATACGTCGCCGAAAGAAGCGCTCGGCCTCTCGGGCGCGATCTTCAATATGTTCGGCAACGTGGCCGGCATCGTGACGCCGATCGTGATCGGCTATCTCGTGGCGAAGACCGGCTCGTTCAACGGCGCGCTGGTGTTCGTGGGCATCAATGCCCTGCTCACGGTGTTCAGCTATCTCGTGATCGTGAAAGACATCAAGCGGGTCGAGTTGCGCCCGCGCTGATCGCGCGGCGGTTATCGTACTTCTCTGCGGACGGCGAAATGAGCGCCGCCGCAGCGTGAAACGCAGGCTAGAAAGGGACCCCGGCGTCGCATCGGGCGCCGGCCCGCAAAATGATATGGCGTGGTTATAATCAGTCGTCAGACGACGGTATAATGAAACGCATGAAGTGTCTGCAACTATCTGATTCAAGGGGCGTTTTCGATGGCTACACCACTGGCATCCGCGGCACCGCCACGACGCGCTCGTAATCTTGCCGAGTTCGTCGTCAGCTACGTCACCGAGCAAATCGCGTCCGGCGCGTTGAAGCCCGGCGACAAGCTGCCGACCGAATCGCAGCTCATGGTCACGCTGAGCGTGAGCCGCACCGTCATTCGCGAGGCGATTTCGCGTTTGCAGGCGGGCAAGATCATCGAGACGCGGCACGGCATCGGCAGCTTCGTGCTCGAGCCGCAGCGCGAAAAGCTGGGCATCGACATGGTGCCCGCCACCACTCTGCGCGACGTGCTGTCGATCCTGGAACTGCGCATCAGTCTCGAAACGGAATGCGCGGGTCTCGCGGCCCAGCGCGCCAAGCCGGATGACCTCGCGCGCATGCGCGGCGCGCTCGACGCAATCGAAGCCACGCGCCATAACGGGCTGGACAGCGTCGACGCCGATCTGCAGTTTCATATCTCGGTGGCGCGCGCCACGGGCAACCGCTATTTCGTCGACATTCTCACGCAAATGGGCAGCGCGCTGATTCCGCGGAACCGGCTCGATTCGGCGGGCATTGCGCGCGCGGAACCGGACGCGTATCTGTCGCTCGTCAACCTTGAGCACGAAAGCATTCTCGAAGCAATCACGCGGCACGATGCGGAAGGCGCGCGCGCGGCCATGCGCATGCATCTGTCCAACAGCCGCGAGCGTCTGCGGCGCGCTAACGAAGCCGCCGAGGCGAATAGCTGATTCGGCTCGCTTCTGATTTAGGTTCGCTAAGGCGGACGCAATAGAAAAATGGCCGGGATATCCCGGCCATTCTTTTATCTCACTCGATTACCCGCCCCTTAACTGCGCGTGATCTCGCCATCGCGACGACGCCACAGGTCCAGCGGGTTGCCGTCGGTCAGCGCTTGCGGCAGCAGATCGGCCGGGAAATCCTGGTAGCACACCGGACGCAGAAAACGCTCGATCGACGTCGTGCCGACCGACGTCGCGCGGCTATCGGACGTCGCCGGAAACGGGCCGCCGTGCACCATCGCGTGCGACACCTCGACGCCCGTCGGGAAACCATTCACCAGAATCCGGCCGGCCTTGCGTTCGAGAATCGGCACCAGCTTCTTCGCCGCTGCCAGGTCGGCGCTGTCCATCTGCACCGTGGCGGTCAACTGGCCGGCAAAGTGCTCGGCGACCGCGAGCAGTTCCCGCTCGTCCTTGCAACGGACGATGGTCGACGCCGGGCCGAACACCTCGTCTTCCAGTGCCGGCGTGGCGAGGAACGTCTGTGCGTCGGTCACGAACAACGCCGCGCGCGCCTGCGTCGGGCCGGTTGTATCGACACCGCGCGCTACTGCCTCGACGCCCTTGATCGCCGCCAGCTTGCCCTCGCCTTCTTCATAAGCAGCGCAGATGCCGGACGTCAGCATGGTCTGCGCGGGCTTGCCGCTCAGCGCGTTCGACGCCGTGGCGACGAAAGTCTTGAGCGCGTCGCTGTCGACGGCAATCGCGAGACCCGGATTGGTACAGAACTGGCCGGCGCCAAGGACCAGCGAATCGACGAAACCGCGCGCAATGCTCTCGCCGCGCGCAGCCAGCGCATTCGACAGGAGGAACACGGGATTGATGCTGCTCATTTCCGCGTAGACCGGAATCGGCTCGGCACGCGCCGCCGCGACGCGCATCAGCGACGTGCCGCCCGCGCGCGAACCGGTGAAGCCAACCGCCTTGATCGCCGGATGCGCGACCAGCGCCTCGCCGACGGAATTCCCCGCGCCGACGATCATCGAGAACACGCCTTCCGGCAAGTCCATCTCTTGCGCGACGCGCTGGATCACGCGGCCGACCATCTCGGACGTGCCAAGGTGCGCGCGGTGCGCCTTCACCACGACCGGGCAGCCGGCCGCGAGCGCTGCCGCCGTGTCGCCGCCCGCCACCGAAAACGCGAGCGGGAAATTGCTGGCGCCGAACACCGCGACCGGGCCGAGCGGAATCTTTTGCATGCGCAGGTCAGAGCGCGGCAGCGGCTTGCGCTCCGGCAGCGGCGAATCGAGCGTGGCGGCGAGCCACTGGCCGGCGCGCACGACTTGCGCGAACAGCTTGAGCTGGCCGGTGGTGCGGCCGCGTTCGCCTTCGAGACGCGCCTTCGGCAGACCCGATTCCTGGTGCGCCCGTTCGATCAGCGCGTCGCCCAACGCCGTGATGCCGTCGGCGATACGCTCGAGAAACTCGGCGCGCACCGTGAGCGGCAGTTGTCGGTACGGATCGAACGCTTGCTGCGCCAGCTCGCATGCCTGTCCCACGACGGCCACCGAGCCGCTGCCGAAAACCGGCTCCGCGATATCGGAACCCGTGGCAGGATTGAACGCATGCAATGGTTTTTCCTCGCCGCGCACCGCTTGGCGGCCGATCAGCATTTCGCCGGTAATAGACATTTGCTTTCCTTGAGTGAAGGCCTAAGATATAGGTCATCCTACAACATTACGAGGTATGAGCGCAACCTGAAACGCTTGCCTGGCGAGGAATTCGGGTTAACGTGACCGTTACAACCGGCGAGGCCGGTGCTAATCTGCAATCAAGACATACGACGACCTATAACTCGTGTTGAGCCGTCGTCGGAACTTGCCCGATCCATTACCGTTCGAGGAAACAGCCGATGCCAGCCGTCACGCCTTACCAGCCCTTACCCAACAGTTTCCGCCGAGCAGTGTGCGGCGGTGAAACCCTGATCGGCTGCTGGGCGTCGCTCGCCAGCCCGATCGTCACCGAACTGCTCGGCATTATCGGCTTCGACTGGATGCTGCTGGACGCCGAGCACGCGCCGAACGACGTCCTCACGCTGATCCCGCAGTTGATGGCGCTCAAGGACAGCGGCAGCGCGCCGGTCGTACGGCCGCCCGCTAACGACAGCGTGTTCATCAAGCGGCTCCTCGACACCGGCTTCTCGAATTTCCTGGTGCCGTTCGTGGAAAGCGCCGACGACGCGGCGCGCGCCGTTGCCGCCACGCGTTACCCGCCGCAGGGCATTCGCGGCGTTTCGGTGAGCCATCGCGGCAATCGTTACGCGACGGTGCCCGACTACTTCGACGTCGCCAACGACAACGTCTGCGTCATCGTGCAGATTGAAAGCCGCAAGGCCGTCGACGCGATCGACGAAATTCTCGCCGTTGACGGCATCGACGCCGTGTTCGTCGGACCGTCCGACCTCGCGGCCGCATACGGCCATCTCGGCAATCCGAATCATCCCGACGTGCAGGCGGCGATCGCGCGCGTGTTCGAACGCGCGCAAGCCGCGGGCAAGCCGAGCGGCATTCTCGCGCCGGTGCAGGCCGACGCGGAGCGCTACATCTCCATGGGCTGCAGCGTCGTCGCGGTCTGCGCGGATATGGGGCTGCTGAAAGCGGCCGCGCAGACGGTTCAAAAACACTTCATGCAGAAACAGGCGGGCCAGCAATAACCCGGCCGCCATGACATCTTCGGAGCATTCCATGCAAAAAGCAGGCTTTATCGGACTCGGCATCATGGGCAAGCCCATGGCCGCCAACCTTCTCAAGAACGGCGTCGCGCTGGCAGCGTTCACACGCAGCGGCGTGCCCGACGATCTCATCCAGGCGGGCGCTGTCGCGTGCGACAGCCCCGCCGCCGTGGCCGCGCAGGCCGACGTGATTTTCATCATGGTGCCGGATACGCCCGACGTCGAGCGCGTGCTGTTTGGCGAACAAGGTCTCGCCGGATCGTTGCGCGCGGGACAAACCGTCGTCGACATGAGCTCGATTTCGCCGATGGCCACCCGCGAGTTCGCGGCCCGCGTGCGCGAGAGCGGCGCGGACTATCTGGATGCGCCGGTTTCCGGCGGCGAAGTCGGCGCCAAGGCCGGCTCGCTGACCATCATGGTGGGCGGCGAAACCGCGACCTTCGATGCCGTCAAGCCGCTGTTCGACATGATGGGCAAGAACGTCACGCTGATCGGTGGCGTCGGCGCCGGCCAGGTGTGCAAGGTGGCCAACCAGGTGATCGTCGCCGCGACGATCGAGGCAGTCGGCGAGGCGCTGCTGCTCGCCTCCAAGGCCGGCGTCGATCCGGCGCGCGTGCGGGAAGCGCTGATGGGCGGGTTCGCGTCCTCGCGCATTCTCGAAGTGCACGGCGAACGCATGACCAAACGCACCTTCGATCCGGGCTTCCGCATCGAGTTGCACCAGAAGGATCTGAACCTCGCGCTCTCCACCGCGCAATCGCTCGGCGTCTCCCTGCCGAATACGGCCACCTGCCAGGCGCTGTTCAACGCCTGCGTCGCGCACGGCGGCAAGGCGTGGGACCACTCGGCGATGGTGCGCGCGCTCGAATTCCTCGCCGATCACGAGATTGGCCAGAAAACCGCTTAAGCCGCACGCCGCTTTTAAATGCGCCGCTCCGCTTGCCTTATGCAGATAGGCAGGACGGAGCGGCGCATACGTGCGTTCGCCGGCTTCGCAGCGAGTTGACGGAAGTCGTGTCACTTCCACCGCTAAAGTTTTTTACAAACATTAAGGATGCCTTACGTTAAGTAAACAGGTTCGACGAGCTGCATTCCCCAAAGTAGCAACGATTATTGACAACGCCCGCAAAGGGCAAGGAGACATCCGTGGCAACCATAGATAAAACCAACGGCAAGCGGGCAACATCGAAAACGCCCGGCCAGGCTGAGCCGAATTCGCCCGCTCGCCGCGCCTTTATCGTGCTGGCGGGTACGTCAGCCGGCGCGACGCTGCTAGGCGGCTTGTCCGCCTGCGGCGGTTCCGTCAACGGCGGCCCATCCGCGCCGCCCGTGGTACAGGATCCGATCTGGGGCACCTCGGGCGCCGCGACGCAGATCATCGCTTCCTTGCAAGGCATCACCCAGTCGATGTTTCCCACACGCGACTTCCTGGTCACGCAATACGGCGCCACACCGTGCGCCGTCGTTGCCGCGGCTAATCCGTACACGGGCTCGGCATCGGTCGCGAGTCCCGGTTCCAACCTGACCAACGCCGCCGCCTCGTTCGACTCGCGCCCCGCGTTTCTCGCCGCCATCCAGGCCTGCAATGCCGCAGGCGGCGGACGCGTGGTCGTGCCGGCCGGCACGTGGTACTGCGCTGGCCCGATCGTCCTGCTGAGCAACGTGAACTTTCACCTCAGCGCGAATTGCACGATCTATTTCAGCCCGAACCCCGCCGACTACGCGAAGGACGGCCCGGTCGCCTGCGGCGCCAATGGCAATCTGTTCTATAGCCGCTGGCAGGCGAATGATTGCCTGAACTACGGCTCGCCGGTCTACGCGCGCAACCAGACCAACATCGCGCTGACCGGCGAAGACGCGACCTCGGTGCTCAACGGTCAAGCCATGACGCCGTTCGCCGGCAGCGGCAACACCGCCACGTGCTGGTGGACTTTCAAGGGATCGAATGGCGCATACGGCTGCGTAAATTCATCGACGCCTTCGCAGGCGTACCTGAATCCGAAGAACGTCGATCTGAAAACCGCCGCACCCGGCATTTCCGATGCGCTCTATGCGCAACTGACCAGTCCCACGACACCGTGGCAGGAAGACCAGAACTACCTGCCCGCTCTCTCCGAAGCCGGTGTGCCGATTGCGCAGCGCGTCTTCGGTGTCGGCCACTATCTGCGTCCGTGCATGGTCGAGTTCATCGGCTGCACGAATGTGTTGATGGAGAACTACAGCACCAACAACACGCCGTTCTGGCAGCATCATCCGACCGATTGCAAGAACGTCGTGATTCGCGGCGTGACGACCAACAGCATCGGCCCGAATAACGACGGCTTCGATCCGGACGCGTGCAACAACGTGCTGTGCGACAGCGTCACGTTCAACACCGGCGACGATTGCATCGCGATCAAGTCGGGCAAGGATCTGGATACGCAATACGGTCCCGCGCAGAATCACGTGATTCAGAACTGCATCATGAACAGCGGTCACGGCGGCATCACGCTCGGTAGCGAAATGGGCGGCGGCGTGCAGAACATCTATGCGCGCAATCTGCAGATGCTGAATCAGAACTGGGCGACCAATCCGCTGAACATCGCGATTCGCATCAAGACGAATATGAATCGCGGCGGCTTCGTGAAGAACTTCTATGTCGATAAAGTCACGCTGCCCAACGGCGTCGCCCTGAAAGGCGGGGGTTACGGCAGCGCGTTGCTGAGCGGCAGCCCGATCAACGCCACGGTGCCGCTTGGCGTCGTGACGGCGAGCGCAGCCAATCCGTCGGCGGCGCAGGGCGGCCTGATCACGTTCGACTGCGACTACCAACCGGCGAACGACGCCATTCGAATCCGTCCGGCGGTCGTCCAGAACGTGAACATTTCGAACGTGACGGCGAGCAACGTGACGCTTAACGGCGTGACCGGCTCGTGCTTTCAGGCGATCGTCGCTCAAGGGCCCGTCGCGTTCGACTACAACGGCGCGGCCCCGACGCCGACCATTCCGCCGATCAGCGGCGTGACGATCTCGAACTGCAATCTGGGCACGGCGGTCTCGGCCGGGCCCGCGAGCGCGACTACACCTGGACCGATCTACGCGTACAACGTCAACGGCATTACGTTGAACAATGTGGTGATCGGCGCGACGACTTACAACACGACGGTCGTCGATAAGCGTTAAGCCGTTAGCGGTTGAACGGTTGGGCGAAGTGCGAGCTTCGTTCAGTCGTGGAGATTCAAGAAACGCAGGGAACAAAAACAAAAATGGCGGCGCCCGAAAGCGCCGCCATTTTCATTTCCGGCTCGACTGATCAGCGTCCGGAATTCATCGCGACCTGGCCTGACTCACTTGACCACCGCGCTCGCCGGTGTCCAGCGCGGCTCGGGCGTCTTGTCGGCGCTCTTCGCCAGCAGACACACCACAGCGGCCGCGATGATGTCGAACACCGCAAGCACCACGAACAACGGGCTATAGCCGATCTGCGTGACCAGCACGCCGAACAGCGCCGTGAACGCAGCCGCGCCCAGGTAGCCTGCCATACCGCCCATGCCGGTCGCGGTGGCGACTTCGTTCTTGCCGAACATATCGGACGTAATCGCGTACAGTGCACCCGACAAGGTCTGATGCGCAAAACCGCCGACGCACAGCAGCGCCACCGCCACATAAGGACTCGCCACCAGGCCGACGCAAGCCGGTCCGATCATGAACAGCGCGCCGACCACGAACACCATCTTGCGCGACGTGAAGAGCGACACCTTCGCGTACTTGTGAAACAGCGGACTGAGATAGCCGCCCAGCACGCAGCCGATGTCGGCGGCCAGAAACGGCATCCAAGCATACAGCGCGACTTCCTTCAGGTTCATGTGACGCTCGGTCATCATGTACAACGGAATCCACGCGTTGAAGGTCTGCCATGCCGGTTCGGACAGCATGCGCGGAATGCCGATCGCCCAGAAATCGCGGCTGCCGAGCATGGCGAGCCAGCTGCGCTTGGCGGCGCCGGCGTCGCTGTGCTTCGCTTCCTGGCCGCTGAGAATGTAGTCGCGTTCAGCGTCGCTCAACAGCTTCTGGTTGCGCGGGTGCTTGTAGAGCACCATCCACAGCACGCTCCAGATAATCCCAGCCACGCCGACGATCACGAAGGCCAACTGCCACTCGCCGCGCAACAACGCCCACACCACCAGCGGCGGCGCCAGCAACGCGCCGATCGACGAGCCGATGTTGAACCAGCCGATCGCCACCGAACGCTCCTTGGCGGGGAACCACTCGCTCGTCGCCTTGACGCCGGCCGGAATGCCGGCCGCCTCGGCAATGCCGAGCAGGCCGCGGAAGAACGCGAGGCTGCGCCAGCCCGTCGACCACGCCGCCGCTGCGCAAGCCAGCGACCATGCCAGCGCGAACGCCGCAAAGCCGATCTTGGTGCCGACAGTGTCGAGCAGGTAGCCGGCGACGGGCTGCATGAATGCATAGCAAAGCTGCCACGCCACGACCACGTGCGAATACTGCTCCGTGGTGATGTGGAGGTCCTTCATCAACGTCGGCGCCGCGACTGACAGCGTATTGCGCGCGAGGTAATTGATAATGAGCCCGGCCGCGACCAGACTGACCATCCACCAGCGGATGCCCTTGATTTTCATTGCTGCGTCTCCTCGTAATCCTGAACGGCTCAAACAGGCCGCGTAGTGGAAGCGGCCGAGCCGTCCGAAGCGGCGTCATCGCGCGAATAATCGATACCCACAAAGCTGCCGCCCTGGAAGCGCTGGCCGAGCGCGTCGAGCGGATTCGGCCGCGCGAGGATTTCCTCGGCGTAGACCTCGGCATCCTGCGTCGGCTGATAGCCCAGACGTTCGGCGCCGCTGTTGTCCCACCAGCTGCGTGTGTTGGCCGACACGCCCCAGATGGTCAGGAAGCCCACGTTCTCCGCTTCGACACAGCGGTCGAGGAAGTGCAGCAGATCGCGGTGACCGAACCAGGTGCTCAGGTGCCGGGGCTCGGTCGGCCGCTCGAGGCAACTGCCGATGCGCACGCAAACGCTCTCGATGCCGTGCTTGTCCCAGTACATTCTAGCGAGCGCTTCGCCCCACACCTTGCTCAGGCCGTAGAAGCCGTCCGGGCGCAGTTCGCAGTCGAGGCTGAGATGCTCGGTGACCGGATACATGCCGATCGCATGATTGGAGCTCGCGAACACGATGCGCTTCACGCCTTGCCGGCGCGCGCCTTCGTACACTTCGACCAGCCCGCGCAGATTGTTTTCGATGATCTCGGGCAGCGGACGCTCCACGCTCGTACCCGCGAAATGGATCAGGACGTCCACGCCTTCCAGCAGACGATCCACGATCGCGGGGTCGCGCAGATCGCCGTGCATCACGTCCTCGCCTTCCACGAGCGGCACGAGGGCCTTCGAGCCCGCGGCCGAACGCAACGGCGTGCCGCGTGCGATCAACGCAGCGCGTACCACCGAGCCAAGCTGGCCACCGGCTCCACTCAGAGCAATCTTCTTCATAAGGTTCCTTTCCTGCGCCGCGCGCGATCGAACTTGGGTACAGCCGTCGCTTCTGTCATGCCGGCAGCGTCTGCCGATTCAGCGGTAGTTGTACGATAACGTACTATCAACGATGCCAGACCGGATTTCAATTAGGCACTTACCCTTATCTCAATGAGCTGCCCACCAAATTTATCTTAATAAACAAGCGAATAGGCGGACCCTATTTATGTGACATCGTATAACTAGAAACGCGCTTTCGCTCCAGAATCCGGGATGGGAAGGACCTCGTCGGCCGGCTCCGCGCAGACGCGCACAAGCGCGTAGACTTGATGCGCTCACGCGCAAGCCGGACTGCCGCCATAATCCGGCGCAGCGCCCCTCTTCGATTGATTTTTAGCGCCGCACGCCACCATGCTCACTGTCCACTGTTCCGTGCAGTCCGTTGCCCTTCCGGCTGAATCGAGCGTCGCGCGTTTGTACGACGCGCCGGATCTGGCCGACGCCTATGCGGTCCGCCTGCCCGAGAACGCCATCGACGATCCGGAGTTGCTGGCGCGCTTCGTGTTCGCGCATCAGGCGGGATGGGTCGCGAGGTTGATGGGCTTGCGCGATGCGATCGTCGCCCGTTTCGGCCTGAAGACCGCGGCGCAGTTACGCAGCATCAAGGATCCCGCCGCCGCAAGGGAGCGCCTCGACATCTTCAGGATCTACACGCGTAGCGCGCACGAGATCATCCTCGGCGAAAACGACCGTCATCTCGACTTCCGGGTTTCAGTGCTGCAGCAAACTCGCGGCACGCAGGAAGGACGCTCCCGCTATCTGATCCTGTCCACCGTCGTGCATTGCCACAATCGACTCGGCCGTTTCTATATTCTCGCGATCGCGCCGTTCCACCGGATGGTGGTGCGCTCGTCATTGCGGCGAGCGGCGCGCATCGGCTGGCCGACCGCCTGAGCGGTTCGACACGCGGGCGCGTGAACGATCACGGCCCGCGGTTCGGGTTCAAGTGCAACTGGGCGTGCTTGCTTACCCGCAGCCCACCGCACTCGCGACATCGACGCATCAACACGTCACCGCATTACGACCCGATGAACTCCAGCAGATCGCCGTTCACCTTGGCGGCCTCGACGGTGCACATGCCGTGCTGGCCGCCCGGATAGACCTTGAGCGTGGCGTTCTTCACGATCTTCGCGGTCAGACGGCCGGCCGCATCGATCGGCACGATCTGGTCGTCGTCGCCGTGCAGCACTAGCGTCGGCACGTCGATCTTCTTCAGGTCTTCCGTGTAGTCGACTTCGGAGAACTGCTTGATGCAGTCGTACAGTCCCTTGATCGACCCAGCCATGCCCTGGACCCAGAACGAATCGATCACGCCTTGCGACACCTTCGCGCCCGGACGGTTGTAGCCGTAAAACGGCAGCGCCAGATCCTTGAAGAACTGCGAGCGGTCGTCTTCCACGCCTTTGCGGATGCCGTCGAACACGTCGATCGGCGTGCCGTTCGGATTGCTCTCCGTCTTCAGCATCAACGGCGGCACCGCGCCGATCAGCACGGCCTTCGCGACGCGTTGCGTGCCATGCCGGCCGATGTAATGCGCGACTTCCCCGCCGCCCGTCGAATGGCCGACGAGCGTGGCGTCCTTCAGATCGAGTTGTTCGATCAGCGCGGCGAGATCGTCGGCGTAGGTGTCCATGTCATTGCCGTCCCACGTCTGCTCCGACCGGCCATGCCCGCGCCGGTCATGGGCGATCACGCGAAAGCCTTTGTTGCCGAGGAACATCATCTGCGCGTCCCAGGCGTCCGCGCTCAACGGCCAACCGTGCGAGAAGACGACCGGGCGACCCTTGCCCCAGTCCTTATAGAAAATGGTCGTACCGTCTTTCGTCTTGATCGTGCTCATCTGCTGACTCCTGTTAGTTGAAGTCTGCCGTCGCCGGCAGGTGGATGAAGCGTGTTCTCCTGAACCATTCGCGCGGCACGCGACACGACGCCCATTCGAGGCACGGCATGCCTCGCACCACACGTTGATGACGGATTCGCGACGCGCCCAGGCGATTCAGCCGGTGCGTCGGCGATGACTATTCGAAGCGAATAACGGGAAAAAATACTGGACTGGCTATACGGCGTGCATGCGTGAGTAGCATGCGCTCATTTGAAAAATGCTGCCGTTTGGCTGCCTGCATGGTATGGGCAATCGAGCCCGTTGGCTAGCCGCCGGGCGCATGGAAAGTCCGTTCTGACGGAGTGATTGTCGGTTGATGACAAGCCGATCCCAATTGCCGAACATCGCCTTGTGGAGCGAATCTGCGGGCGGCGGCCTTAATGTGCTCCAGACCGATGCCGAGCCCGGCTCAAAGGCGTTCGAATCCACCCGCGCGACAATGCTGCAGCGCGGTCGATTGCCGCAGTCGCACCGTCGGCGCACCGAAACCGTGCCCGGCGCGCCCAGCAAGGCAATCAGGAAAACTTGATATCCATCAAGGACTTGCCGTCTCAAAATAAAAAAACGCCGCAAAACAACGTGGTTTTTTGACGCACGTCGCGTCGCAGCAAAGAATTTCCTCATCCCCTACTCTTGCGCCATCTGCCCAGCGCAGTGCGCACCGACAACGGTCGACGCGCGTAGTCCGCCCTCGCGGCCATCACGCACTTCACGCTCATGAACTCCGCTCTCTCGGCCTTCGATCTCGCCCGCATCCAGTTTGCGTTCACCGTCTCGTTCCACATCGTTTTTCCGGCGCTCAGCATCGGCCTCGCCAGCTTCATCGCCGTGCTCGAATGGCGCTGGCTGAAAACCCGCAAGGCGTACTACAAAGACCTTTGCCTGTTCTGGTCGAAGATCTTCGCAGTGGCCTTCGGCATGGGCGTGGTTTCCGGCGTGGTGATGAGCTATCAGTTCGGCACCAACTGGTCGGGCTTCTCCAGTTTCGCCGGCCCCGTCACCGGCCCCCTGTTGATGTACGAAGTGATGACCGCGTTCTTCCTCGAAGCTGGCTTCCTCGGCATCATGCTGTTCGGCTGGCAGCGCGTCAGTCCGCGCGCGCACTTCGGCGCCACGCTGATGGTGGCGATCGGCACGCTGATTTCGACCTTCTGGATTCTCGCTTCCAATAGCTGGATGCAAACGCCGCAAGGCTTCGAAGTCGTGAACGGCCGCGTCGTGCCGCTCGACTGGTTCAAGATCGTGTTCAATCCGTCGTTCCCATACCGGCTCGCGCATATGGCGCTCGCGGCGTTCATCGTCGCGGCGCTGGTGGTGTCGGCGGTGGGCGCGTGGCATCTGCTGCGCGGACGGCGCGATCCGGCCGTCAAGAAGATGTTCTCGATGGCGCTCTGGCTCCTCTTGATCCTCACGCCGGTCCAGGCGTTCGTCGGCGATCAGCATGGTTTGAACACGCGCGAATATCAGCCCGCCAAGATCGCGGCGATCGAGGGTCTGTGGGACACCGAAAAAGGCGGCACCGCGCTGAACCTGTTCGGCATTCCCGACATGCAGGCGGAAACCACGCGCTACGCCGTGTCGATTCCGCACCTGGGCAGCCTGATCCTCACGCATAGCTGGGACGGCGAAATTCGCGGTCTCAAGGAATTCCCGCCGCAAGACCGGCCGAACTCGACGGTGGTGTTCTGGAGCTTTCGCATCATGGCCGGCCTCGGCGTGCTGATGATCCTGATGTCGGTGGCCGCGTGGGTGCTGCGCCGCCGTGGACGCCTGTTCGAATCGAAGTGGTTCCAGCGCGTCGCCGTGGCGATGGGGCCGACGGGTTTCATCACGCTGCTGGCCGGCTGGGTCACCACTGAAGCGGGCCGTCAGCCGTGGGTCGTGTACGGCGTGATGCGCACTTCGCAGGCCGTGTCGCCGCTCAGCACGCAGCAGGTCGGCATCTCGCTGATGACCTTCGTGGTCGTGTACTTCCTCGTGTTCGGCACCGGCGTCTACTACATGCTCAAGCTGATGCGCGCGGGTCCGGCGCTGCCGGGACACACGCCGCACGAAGCGCCGCAGCGCCTGCCGAACCAGACCGCGCGCCGCCCGCTTTCCGCCGCCGATCACATGATCGACGCGGCCTGAACCTGCCCTTCTTCACCAGCTACTTGCGATAGAGAAAGAACATGGACGTAACCGTAGTGTGGGCCGCGATCATCGCGCTGGGCCTTTTCATGTATGTGGTGCTGGACGGCTTCGATCTGGGCATCGGCATCGTTTTCCCGTTCTTCCCCGATGAGAAGGAACGCGACCTGATGATGAACACCGTCGCGCCGGTGTGGGACGGCAACGAAACCTGGCTGGTGCTCGGCGGCGCGGGTCTCTTCGCAGTGTTCCCCGCGGTCTACTCGACCGTGCTGTCCGCGCTGTATCTGCCGCTGATCTTCATGCTCGTGTGTCTGATCTTTCGCGGCGTGTCGTTCGAGATTCGCGCCAAGGCCAATCGCACGAAGCATCTGTGGGACCTCGCGTTCATCGGCGGTTCGGCGGGCGCGGCGTTCTTTCAGGGCATCGCGCTAGGCGCGTTCCTGCAAGGCATTCCCGTGGTCGACGGCGCGTATGCCGGCGACGCCTTCGGCTGGCTCACGCCGTTCAGCCTGCTCACGGGCCTTGGACTCGTGGTCACTTATGCGCTGCTCGGCTGCTGCTGGCTGGTGGCGAAGACCGAAGGCGATCTGCAACGCCGCCTGCATCGCGTGGTCTGGCCGTTGACGATCGTGCTGCTCGGCTTCGTCGCGATGGTCAGCCTGTGGACGCCGCTGCAGGATCCGAATATCGCGCAGCGCTGGTTCCACGACGGCCTGTTCTATCGTCTGCTGCCGGTGCCCTTCCTCGTGGCGGTCGCGGCGTTCTTCATGCATCGCGCGGTGCGTGAGCGGCATCACAACACGCCGTTCGCGCTCGCGCTGCTGCTGGTGCTGCTCGGCTACGCGGGCTTGCTGGTGAGCTTGTGGCCGTATGCGATTCCGTCGAGCATGACGCTCTGGGAAGCGGCCGCGCCGCGCTCGAGCCAGATGTTCACGCTGGCCGGCGCAGCGGTGATTCTGCCGATCATCATCGCCTACACGACGATGGGTTATTGGGTATTTCGCGGCAAGGTGCGTCATGGCGACCAACATCACTATCACTAAGCAGACGAGCCCGGACGCAACGCTCGGCGCATCGAGCGCGCCGGCGCGCAAAGTGCCGGGCTGGCTCTGGTTCATCGCGCTGTGGTGCTTCGGCGTGGGCTCGGCGATGTCGCTCGGATTCGCATTCAAGCTTCTGATGAATGCGACGTTATTTGCAGTCAAATAGAGACTGCTTCAGCGCGCTTCGATCCGGCGCGCATAACCTTCGGAATCCTGCGGGGACGCCTTTAAAAAAGGACCGTTCGGCTCGTCTACCAAGCAAGCCGTAAACTATGCGCGAGAGACCTGCCTTGGACATCATGCGGTGCATCGGAGCAGACGGCGATTTAACAAATAAACGGTCACACAAGCGGTTCGCCGGAAGGTGCGCCGCGCCACCGATCAGGCATATGATCGCGGGGTGGGCGGCAATGATGCGATTCACGAGGCTAGAAGTAAAACGAGACCCTATAACGGCGGTAGCCCACATCGGGCAGGCCCGACTCGCGGAGACATCATGAAGTTTCTTGTAGCCGACGACCATGAACTGATTCGTCAAGGCGTCAAAGGCATGCTGCGCGGCCTCGATCCCGACGCCCAGTTCGACGAAGCCGACAACTGGGAGACGCTTGCCCTGCTCGCGCGTCCCGACGCCGATCACGATCTTGCCATCGTCGATCTGCATATGCCGGGCATGAGCGGCGCTTCGTCGCTCGAAGTGCTGTTGAAGGCGAACCCCGCGCTGCCGCTTGTCGTCCTCTCCGCCGAAGAATCGCCCGACGAAATGCGCGCGGTGCTGGCCGCCGGCGCGCTCGGGTTCGTGCCGAAGCGCCAGCCCGCCAGCGTCATGCTCAAAGCGATCGAACTGGTACTTTCCGGCGGCGCTTATGTGCCAATGGAAGCGCTCAGTCTGCTGGGTTCGCGCGATGCGCAGGCCGCGCCCGTGCCCGCTCGTGCCGAAGCGCTCGCTGATCCGTCGCAGCAACATGCGGCTCCGGTCGGCGCGCATGCGCCAAGCCAGGGCGGCGCCACGCTCACGGAACCGCTCACGCAGATCCAGGCATTGCAGCCGCACCAGCAGCATCTGCTGGAGAATCTGTCGCCGCGTCAGCAGGACATCATGCGGCTCGTGCATCGCGGCTGGACCAACAAGATGATCGCGCGCGACCTGGGCGTCGCCGAAGGCACGGTGAAGGTGCATCTGTCGGTGATCTTCCGGGCGCTCGGCGTGCATAACCGGTCGACTGCGATCGCCGTGATCAACGGCTGGCTGGAAGCCGGGAAAACCCTGTAGCACTCGATCGATGACAGGCGGCGTTCACGCCGCCCGTTCGCCTCTACTTTTGCGGTGCGCTCTGCGACTGGGTGCTTTGGGTCTGGCTTTGGGTCTGGCTCTGCACTCCGATTCTCGCTTCGCCTTGCGGCACGATCTCAGCAACCCGCGTCACCCCACTGACCGGCCGGCCGCCCGCTTCATGTCCCGTTTGGTCCACGCGTAATTCCAGCGCGGCGGCCGCCCGCCCCTTGTCCTGCTCGGCCTGCTGCCACAGCATCTCCAGCGTGCGCCGCAAGCGCGCCGGCGTGACCGGTTTATGGAGCACCGGAATCCCCTGCAAGGCGAGCGCCGCCAGTTCCGCCGACGCCATGTCGCCCGTGATCAGCAGCGTCACCACGTTGTCGTGCCCCGCGCGCGCGAGCACATTGCGCACGGCGGTGAGCGCCTGCGCGCCGGTGCGGTGATTCGCCAACTGGTAATCGCATAGCACGGCATCGGGCACGAAGCCGCCTTCGAGCGCGGCGAGCGCATCGACTTCGTCGCGCGCGCCGAGCACGCTGCAACCCCAACGGCCCAGCAGACTGACGAGGCCTTCGAGAATCGACGGATCGTCGTCGATGCACAGCACGCGCCGCCCTTGCGCCGACGGACCGCCGGCCACCGCTTCGTTCAGGCTCGCGACGATGCCGCCGGGATCGCCCGCCTGCACCGGAAAGCGGAACACCGACCCGCGGCCCGGCGCCGAGCGCAGTTGCAACTCGCCGCCGAGCATGCTGACCAGCCGCTTCACCGTCGGCAAGCCGAGGCCGTGACCCTGGCGCGCGTCGCGTTGCGGATTGGCGACCTGATAGAACTCCTCGAAGATGCGCGCGTGCTCCTCCACGGGAATGCCGATGCCCGAGTCGCGCACTTCGATAAAGCCGCCCGTTTGCCGCCCGGCGCGGCGCAGGCCCAGCCAGATCGCGCCGTCTTCGGTATAACGCACGGCGTTCGACAGCAGATTGCTCAGCACGCGTTCGAGCAGCACCGGATCGTCGTGCACGACCATCGTGGTCGGCGCGATGCGCAGCGCCAGCCCTTTGGCGGCCGCCTGCGGACGATACTGGCTGCCGACCCGCTCGAACAGTTCGGACAGCCGGAAATGCAGCCGGATCACCTGGGTCACGCCGCTTTCGAGCCGCGCCAGATCGAGCACCTGGTTGAACAACTGGTTCAACGCCTCGACGTTGTAGACGATGTGCTCGGCGGTCTTCGCGTGCTGCACGGGCGTCGCCGCCGTGTCGTTGAGCGAGGCCGCGAGCAGGCCGATCGCATGGAGCGGCTGGCGCAAGTCGTGACTGGCGGCCGCGAAAAAGCGCGTCTTGGCGAGGCTCGCCTCTTCGGCCACGCGTTTTTGCGCGGCCAGCGACTCCGCCAGATACTGCTGATCGACGCGCGCCTGCACGACCTGCTGGAACAGCTTGCGATAACTCAACGCGTAGACGTTGATCGCGCAAAAGAAAAACGCGAGGACGATGGCGAGAATCGTGCGGTCGAACGTATGCGTGCCGAAATGCATGACGATCGACGGAAACAGCAGAAACGGAATCGAGGTCGAGAAATTCAGCAGGTCGAAGCCATTCGACATGAACACGCCTGCGGCCAGCGTGACGAGCATGACCGTGTGCAGCAGCGGCAGGTCGGATTGCGGGCTCTGGAACGCGAACCACACGGCGATGCCCGGCCCGCTGTAAAGCAGCATGCCGCGCACCGCGTGCAGAATGATCCAGCCGCGCGGCGAGACGAGTTTCGGGTAACGGCGGTTACAGACCCAGAGCGCGAGGCCGGCGCAGTTGGCCGCGGCATAGAAACCGAAGCACGCGATGAACAGCGGCGGCGACGGGATTTTCGGCCAGTAAATCGCCACCAGCACCGCGATCGAAAACCAGTGCGAAAAGAATGCAATCGGATCCTGCGCGTACAACACGCGCACCAGGTCTTCGTCGATGGCACGCTGGATCGGGTCGGCCCGCATCGCGCGGTCTCCTTTTGTCGATCGGAATTAGCGCCTGAGCTGTCGATCGGGGTTCGCGCGTTAGCGCGTTACTCCGATCCCATGCAGAGCACTTACTCCGGTCCCATGCACCGCGCATTGCACGGCAAATTCGGTTATGTGGATCGGAAGCGCGGCGACGCAAGCGGCGTGAACCGCATCGGACACTTCGGATACGGCGTGGCTCTACGTCTGCGATGCAACTGCGTAGCCGCAGTGCGATGCAATGGTCCAATGCATCCCGTTTCTCTTCAGACGAATAAGATGCACTTTGTCGGATGGTTTACCCGGCAGTTTACCCATCAGCTACCACTTAATCCATATAGGCGAAGCCGCCGTTGGAAACCATACTGGCTTCACATTCCAGCGCGGCCTCACCGCTTCAACATCCACATCCCGCCTGCAGTTCAGGCTCACCGCGCTCCCTGGCCTTTCCCCTTATGGAGGTTTTCATGGGCGCAGTTCCGAGCCACGAGTTCGTCCGCAATCTCGACGATGCGATCCTGCCGGATTTGTGGCGCCGGCGTACCCGGTTGTCCGGCGACGAAATGGTGTCGATGGTCGAACTGGTCAAGCGGGCCTTGCGGACCTATCACCCGCTCGAGCTGCAGGCGCTCGGCGAGGACAAGGAGGAACTGGTCGCCCAGTTCATCTACGCGAAAGTGCTGCGCCTCGCGCCCGGCCATACGGAAACCCATGCCTGCGCCGACAGCGCGCCGTCCAACGGCTACGCATTGTGCGCGTATTTCCGCCGCTACCTGATCGACTGCCTGCGCAGCGCCGGCCATCAGCGCAACGTATCGATGGAAAACGACGGCATGGCGCAGGAAATCGATCTGCACGCGCAAGCGCTGGAAGATCCGGTGGAAAGCGTGCTGCTGCAATACGGCCTCGACGAACAGCGCGTACGGTACTCGGCGCGCGCCTTTATCGAAAGCCTCGACGAACCGGAGCGGATCGTGCTGGCCGGCAGCCTCGGCTGGTGCTCGGAAGGTAAAGGCGGTCTGTCGGCAGTCGCAGCGCAGCATCGTGTGCCCTCGTATCACTATCGCGCCGTCAAGCTCGGCGTCACCATGAAGAAGACGGCCGGCGCCGAAGATTTTTCCAATACCAAGATCGGCCGCTGGCTCACGGACGTGCTCGGCATCGAGATCGACGTCGACAATCGCCCGGCGATTCTGCTCGCGCTGAACCTGCTCGCCGCCGAATCGAGCGACAGCGAAATGAATGAAGCGGCCGCGTAATAGCACGTGGCCGGGCCAGCGCCCGCCGCTCGCGCCGCCTCGCGACGCCGCGCACGCGGCACAGCAGGCCCGCGCGCCACATACGATGCGCCTTTTTTTGTGCGCGCGCACCGCCTAGGATAAAAAAGCCGTCGCCGCACGCCGTCTTGCTTCCGAAGTCCCGGTTGTCTCTCCCCGCATTCCATTCCAGACGAGGTGGTCGTGATGAACCGCTTATCGAGCGTCGTAACTGCAATCCAATCGCATTACGACGTGGTTGTGGTGGGTTCCGGCTACGGCGGCGCGATTGCCGCGTCCCGCATGGCGCGCGCCGGGCGCCGGGTGTGCGTGCTCGAACGCGGGCGCGAATTCATGGCCGGGGAATTTCCCCGCACGCCGTTTCAGGGCACCGAGGAGGTGCAATACAACACGGCGCTGGCGCATATCGGCTCACCGCTGGCGTTGCTCGAAGTGCATGTGAACGACGATGTGAACGCGGTGGTCGGCTGCGGTCTCGGCGGCACCTCGCTGATCAACGCAAACGTCGCGCTCGAAGCCGACCCGCGCCTGTGGGACGACCCACGCTGGCCGGCCGCGTTGCGCGCCGACAAGGCGGGCCGCGACAAAGGCTATGCGCTCGCCCGTGAGATGCTGCAACCGTCGCCGGTGCCCGACAGCTATCCGACACTGCCGAAACTGCAGGCGCTCGAACTGTCGGCGCAGGCGCTCGGTATGAAAGCCGAGTTCTCGCGCCCGGACATCACCGTCACCTTCAAGGACCGCACGAATGCCGCAGGGGTCGAGCAGAAGGCTTGCGTCGGCTGCGGCGACTGCAATTCCGGCTGCAATTACGACGCGAAGAATTCGACGCACATGAACTATCTGCCCGACGCCGTCGCGCACGGCGCGCAGATTTTCACGGGTACCGCCGTCCATTCGGTGCTGCGCGACGCGGCCACCGGGAAATGGATCGTGGGTTACCAGCTGGTGAGCCTCGGGCGCGAAAGCTTCGGCGCGCCCGATCTGTTCGTGAGTGCCGATATCGTCATCGTGTCGGCCGGTACGATCGGCTCGACCGCGTTGCTGTTGCGCTCGCGCAAGCAGGGGCTGAGCGTCTCCGGCGTGCTCGGCAAGCACTTCACCGGCAATGGCGACGTGCTCGCCTTCGCCTACAACACCGAGCCGGTGATCAACGGCGTCGGCTGGGGCGCGCACGAGAAGGGCGAGATTCCTCCGGTCGGGCCGACCATTACCGGCCTCATCGACCATCGCGGCACCCCGAACGTCAGAGACGGCTATGTGATCGAAGAAGGCTCGCTCGCCGGCCCGGTGGGCGCGGCGCTGGTCGGCCTGCTCGGCGCCGCCGCGCCGCTCGAAGGCGTGGATGTCGCGCCGCGCTCCGTCGCCGAACAGCTCGCTTACGACGCGCGCGTGGCCACCAGCTTTCTGCGCGGCCCCTATCACGGCGCGCTCCATCACACGCAAAGCTACCTCGTCATGGCGCATGACGACGAAAACGGCGAGATCGACGTGGACGACAAAGGCCAGCCGCGCATCGTGTGGGAGAACGCCGGCAAGCAGCCGATCTTCCTGGCGGTCGAAGAAGTGCTCAAGCAGGCGACCGTGCCGCTCGGCGGCAAATACATGCGCAATCCCATTTCCACCGATATTCTCGGCAACCGCACCGTCACCGTGCATCCGCTCGGCGGCTGCGGCATGGGCGAGGACGCCGGGCACGGGGTGGTCGACCACATGGGCCGCGTGTTCAGCGGCGCCACGGGCAACGCGGTGCACGACGGCCTGTACGTGATGGACGGCGCCGTCATGCCGATGTCGCTCGGCGTCAATCCGCTCCTGACGATTTCCGCGCTGGCCGAACGCAATTGCGAACTGCTGCTGGCCACGCATCCGCTGAACGCCGCGCCGGCCGAGGGCGCGCCCGCCACGCCGAGCTTGCCGCCCGCGCCGACGCCGCAGGCCGCGTCGTCGTCCTTGACGCCGTCCTCGCCGCAGAAGATCGGCCTGCACTTCACCGAAACGATGGTCGGCACCTACACGCCGAACGTGGCAGGCGAAGCGGCCACAAGCCCGATGGAGTTCACGCTGACCGTCGAATCGGAAGATCTCGCCGACATGCTCAGCAATCCGCAGCATCTGGCGCAAACGGCCGGCACGCTGACCTGCCCCGCGCTCTCCGCGCAGCCCATGACGATCTCCGACGGCACCTTCAATCTGTTCGTGGTCAACGAATCGGACGTCGACGAGCGCAACATGAACTACCGCATGACGCTCAATGCCACTGAAGGCAAGACGTACTTCCTGAGCGGCAGGAAGATCATCACGCGCACTTCGCCGATCAATCTGTGGGAGCAGACCAACACACTCTACGCGGAGGTTCGCGAGTCGGCGCAAGCCGGTGCGCCGCTGCTCGGCAAGGCGACGCTAATCATCACGCCCGAGAATTTCCTCAAGCAGCAACGCACGCTCGAAGTCACCCACGCACCCGATCTCAAGACACGTCTCGAATGGACCCTGAAATTCGGCAAGTTTTTTGCGGGCGTGCTGTTCACCGAATACGGCGGCGTGGCCGCGCCCTTGCAGTATTTCGACCCGAAAGCGGAGCCGCGTCTGAAGCGCGCGTTGCGTGCGCCGGCGCCGCAAATCGTTTTCTTCGATACGCCCGATGGCACGAAGCTCAGGCTCACGCGCTATCACGACCCCGCGCGCAAAGCGGCGCGTCCGGTGCTGCTGATTCACGGCTCGGGCGTATCGAGCCGCATCTACTCCACCGACCTGATCGCGACCAACATGGTCGAGTATCTTTTCGCCGCCGGCTACGACGTGTGGCTCGTGGATCTGCGCGTCAGCATCGAAATGCCGAGCGTGTTCGTGCCGACCAACGTCGACAAGGTGGCGCGCGAGGACATTCCGTCGGCGGTCGCCAAGATCCGCGAATTGACCGGCGTGCCGGAGATTCAGGTGCTCGGCCACTGCATGGGTGGCGTGGCGCTGAGCATGTCGCTGCTGTACGGACTCGAAGGCGTGCGCTCGGTGGTCATCTCGCAGGTGTCGGCGCATCCGGTGCCCGGCACGCTGGAGAAGATCAAGGCCGGCCTGCATATTCCCGACATCATGCAACATCTCGGCGTACTCGACGTGACCGCCTATACGGAACACAAGTCATGGCCGCAGAACCTGCTCGATGAAGCGCTCAAGTTCTACCCGCTCAATCACAAAGAGGGTTGCGGCAATCCGATCTGCCACCGCGCGACCTTCCTGTACGGCCTGCTCTACGAACACGAGCAGTTGAACCAGACGCTGCATGCGAATCTGCAGGAAATACTCGGCGTGCACGACGTCGGCGTATTCAAGCATCTGGCCGCGATGGTGAGAGCACACAAGGTGGTCGATGCCGAAGGCAAGGACGTCTATCTCACAGGCACCGATGGCATGAAAGGACTGGAAGGCATGCGCCTGCCGATCGGGTTCATCCACGGCGATAAAAACGAAACCTATCTGCCGGTCAGCACGCAGCTCACGTATGACATGCTGGTCAAGCGTTTCCCCGAGCAGCCTTACGAGCGGACCATTATTCCCGGCTATGGACACATCGACTGCATCTTCGGGAAGAATGCCGCGGTGGATGTCTATCCGGTGATCGTGAAGTATCTGGACGCGCATTGAGGTAGCGCGCAGGCGGTATCTGAAAGGCGCGCGCGAGCCACGCGCGCCTTCCTTACGTCTCGCTCACACGCCGGGTTTCAACAGCATTCGGCGGGTTCTCGTTTGGCTGCCGTTCATGTATGGTCTATACCCTGCAACGCTATCGTGCACCTTAGACCTTCATGCTTACGCCAATGAAAACATTCCTTCTGTCCGTATTGACTGCCGGCTTGCTGGGCAACGCGGTTGCCGCCTCGCAGGTGCAGGCGGCGGAGCTTCATGTCATGAGTTCGGGCGGCTTCACCGCCGCCTATAAACTGCTCGGTCCCAAGTTCTCGGCGTCGACGGGCAATACGCTCGACACGATACTCGGGCCGTCGATGGGCCAATCGCCGGAAGCCATTCCGAACCGCCTCGAACACGGCGAACACGCGGACGTGGTCATCATGGTCGGTTACGCGCTCGACGATCTGATCAAGCAAGGCAAAGTGATGCCCGGCTCGCGCGTCGAACTGGCGGACTCGCGCATCGGCATGGCCGTGCGCGACGGTGCGCCGAAGCCGGACATCGGTTCGGTCGATGCGCTGAAAGAGACCTTGCTGCATGCGAAATCCATCGCTTACTCGGACAGCGCCAGCGGCGTCTATATCGAGCGCGAGCTCTTCAAGCGGCTCGGCATCGAAGATCAGGTGAAGGCCAAGGCGAAGATGGTGCCGAAGATTCCGGTTGCGTCGGTCGTTGCCAACGGTGATTACGAAGTGGGATTCCAGCAGGTCAGCGAATTGCTGCCGGTCGCGGGCGCCAGCTTCGTCGGGAAGATTCCGGAGTCGGTGCAATCGGTCACGCGCTACGCCGCGGGGATTCCGGTCGGTGCACAGCATCCGAAAGAAGCGAAAGCGCTGCTCGACTACCTCGCCTCTCCCGACGCTCAAGCTGCTGTCAGATCGACCGGGCTGGATTCCGTCGCCACGCATTGAAGCTGGTGGCGGCGTAGCGCGGTCAAAACAGCTTGCCCGGATTCAGAATGCCGTGCGGGTCGAGCGCATGTTTGATCGCCGCCATTGCCGCCAGCTCCGCCGGCGAGCGCGAGATCGGCAAGAACTCGCGCTTGAGCAAACCAATGCCGTGTTCCGCCGACACCGAACCATGTAACGGCCCGAGCATGTCATAGACGAACGCGTACACCGCGTGATGATCGACGCCGGGGATCGAATGGCCGTCCACCGTGACATGCAGATTCGAGTCGCCGATATGCCCGAAGAAATACGACGCGTTGCCCGGCCAGCGCTGATCGAGCGCTGCGCGACAGCGCTCCACGAAGACGCCGATCTCGCCGATCGGCAGGCTCACGTCGAAATTGATCGCGTCGAGCCGCACCGGAAACTCCGCGGTGCATTCGCGAATCGCCCATAGCGCGCGCACGTCGGCCACCGACTGCGCGATCACCGCGTCGCGGATCGCACTCGCGTCGAGCGCTTCGGTCAGCGCGGCGGAGAAACGCTCGCCGTCGTCGGCCGAATCGAAGCTGGCGTGTTCGATCAGCGCATAGAGCGGATGCGCGTTGTCGAATGGCGAGCGCGTGCCGGTCAGCTTCACGCCGAAGTCGTAGAAGTCCGGCCACATGATTTCGAACGCGCCGATATCGTTGCCGAAGCGCGTCGACAAACGGCGCAGCAGATTCACGGCGGCGTCGTAGCCGTCGAGCGCGACTAGCGCCGTATGGCGCGCGGCACGCTGCGGATGCAGTCGCAATACCGCGCGCGTGATCACGCCGAGCGTGCCCTCCGAGCCGATGAACCAGTGCTTCAGGTCATAGCCGGTATTGTTCTTGACCATCTTGCCGAGCGACGTGAGCACGTCGCCATTGGCCAGCACGACCTCGAGACCGAGCACCTGGTCGCGCGCGGTGCCCGACTGAATCACCCGGTTGCCGCCCGCGTTGGTCGCGAGATTGCCGCCGATCTGGCAGGAACCGCGCGCGCCGAGATCGAGCGCGAGTTCGAAGCCGGCTTCAGCGGCGGCTTCCTGCGCGGCTTGCAACGTGGTGCCGGCGCGCACGGTCAGCGTGGCCGACGCGGCATCCACTTCTTCGACACCGTCCAGCCGTTCAAGCGACAACGCAATATCCGTGGCGCGCGCAATCGCGCCGCCCGCGAGGCCGGTCATGCCGCCCTGCGGCACCACCGGCTGATGAGCCGCATGGCAAATGGCGAGCGCCCGCGACACCTGCTCCGTGGTGCGCGGCAGCAGTAAGGCGGCGGGTCGCGTCGGTTCGTGACGCGTCCAGTCGGTCATGGCGCGTTCGCCGATCTGCTCGCCCACGCGTACGCTGTCTTCACCGAGCGCGGCGCGCAGCGCGTCGAGTGTCGCGGCAAGCGGCGCTGCGTGATTCGCCGTTCTGTTGTCTGTCATGCAGTGGTTCCTTGCGCGCCTTCAACGGCGTGTTTCTTCCGATAGCCCATCGAGTCGTTGATACGCCCGAGAATATAGTCGCCCGCGGCGACCGGCTGATACTTGAGATCGGCGTTACTCGTACCGAGATCGCGCGGATCGACCAGCGCGCCGTACGTCGGATCATAAAACGTCGCGATCGAATAACGCTCGCGTCCCGATGTGTTGATCACACGGTGCAAGGTGGAGCGGAAGCGGTCATTGGTCCAGCGCGCCAGCAGATCGCCGACGTTGACCACGAAGCTGCCGTCGACCGGCGGTGCGTCCACCCACGTATCGTTGGCGATTTCGCGCACCTGCAGGCCGCCCACCTGATCCTGCCACAGCAGCGTGATGCAGCCGTAGTCGGTATGCGGCGCGACGCCGAACTGATCTTCGTCCGATTGGGGCGGCTGCGGCGGATAGTAGACCATCTGCGTGCGCTGCATCCGTTTCGTATAACGCGGCGCGAAGAATTGCTCATCGACGCCGAGGCTCACCGCCACCGCGCGCAGCAGATCGGCGCCGCATGCGGCGACCGCCTCGTAGTAGCCATACAGCGCAGGACGCAACTCCGGCATGAAGTCCGGCCAATTGTTCGGTCCGCGCAACGCCTGGCCGGCCAGCACGTCGGGGTCGTCCTCCGGCAACTCGAGGCCGATGCTGAAAAACTCCTTGTAGTCGGGACGCTTGGCCTGGTACATGGTCGCGTCGCCAAGCGCGTTGAAGCCGCGGTGCCGCTGATTGACCGCCGCGCGCCGCTTGGTCTCCACCGGAAACGCGAAGAAGTTGCGGGCGGCCTGCGCGGCGGCATCGATCGACGCCTGCGGCACGCCGTGATTGACGATGTAGAAGAAGCCGATCGTCGTGCACGCTTCACGGATTTCCCGCGCCACGCGCGGAAAAGCCTGCGGGTCGCCCGCGCGTACGCCGGCGAGATCGATGATCGGAATACGGGTCACGGGCATCGCGCTGCTCCTGAAAGTCCGGCTGAATCGGCAGATGAAAGGTGGCGCTTGAATCGTCTGCGGGAAGACGCGTTCCCGCCTCATGCATTGCAGTTGTATATACCGCCAAAAGCGTACCCGCAAGTTGCTTTGCAGCGCTTCGTATAAGGGCTTTTCTCTACTCGCGCGTTTATTTATTTCGGGCGAAAACTGCGGTATATACTGCCTCGCATGACTCGCGCCGAACCCGACCGGACTCGATTCGGGCACCCCTTGCGCGCGGCACCGCTTTGCCAACCGGAGAATCCCATGAGCATCCTTGCAGGCTGGAATTGTCGTTTGGTCATGCTGGCGTTGTGCGCGGCAAGCGTCACCGCCCACGCGGAAGACCAGCTCGCCAAAGTGAAGAAAGCCGGCGAACTGGTGGTCGGCACCGAGATGCAGTTCGCGCCCTTCGACTTCCTCGAAAACGGTCAGCAAGCGGGCTTCAACAAGGATCTGTTCGCCGAGGTCGGCAAGGAAATGGGCGTGAAGGTGCGCTTTATCGACTTGCCGTGGCCGAGCGTGTTGCCGGGTCTGGAAGCCGGCAAGTTCGACATGGTCGGCGGCCCGCTCACCGTCACCAAGGCGCGCATGGAGCGCTACACGTACACGCTGCCGATCGCGGACGCCACCGACGCGCTGCTCAAACGCGCGAACGATACGTCAGTCAAGCAATCGTCGGATATCGCGGGCAAGACGGTCGGCGCGGGCAAGGGCTCGGCGCAACTCGACCAGTTGAAGGCCTATGTCGCCACGTTGCCGAAGCCGCCTGAAATCCGCGAATACGTCGACAACAATCAGGCTTACGCCGATCTCGCCGCCGGTCGCATCGCGGCGGTCGCGAACTCCATGACCAACATCGCGTACGTGGCCAAGCAGCGCCCGGAGACGTTCGCCGTGGTGCAGCCGCCGTTCGGCGCAAAGGTGTACTTCGCTTACTGCCTGCGTAAAGACGCGGACAGCAAGCCGCTCGCCGATGCCTTCAACGCCGCGCTCGTGAAAATGCATAGCGACGGACGCCTCGCCGCGTTGCAGAAGAAATGGTTCGGTGTCGCAATGGACGCGCCGACGACCATGCCCGCGCCGAACTATTGATCGACTGATGTTGCACGTGTCTTGATGCACGCGATGCGGCCTTTGCCACGAGCCGCATCGCCCTCCCCGTTCCAGCGAGTGCGACGCTTATGTTCAGCACGACCGTCTTCCTCCAGGGCTTGCCGCTGCTGCTGCATGCGGCGCTCGCCACCATCGGCATTTCGCTGACGGGTCTCCTGATCGGTTTCTTCGTCGCGATCGGCGTATGCGCGGCGCGGCTCTCGCCGAACCGCGCGGCGCGCATGTTCGGCGGCGCCTATGTGTTCTTCTTTCGCGGCGTGCCGATGCTGGTGCAGTTGCTGCTCGTGTATTACCTGTTGCCGTTCGCGGGCATCAACGTGTCGCCGATCGTGGCGGCGCTCAGCGCGGTGTCGTTGTGCTCCGCGTCGTATATCGCCGAAATATTGCGCGGCGGTTTTCTCAGCGTTCCGCCAGGCCATCTCGAAGCCGCGCGCATGCTCGGGCTGTCGCCGTTCGACATGCTGCGCCGCATTCTCGTGCCGCAAGCGTTCCGTTTGACGCTGCCCTCGCTCGTCAATGAAATGGTGCTTCTGATCAAGGCTTCGTCGCTGATCTCGGTGGTGGGCGTGGCCGAGTTGACACGCACTGCGCAGAACATTGCGGCCAGCACCTATCGGCCGCTCGAAGCGTACGTCGCGGCCGGGCTGATCTACTTCGTGATCTGCGGTGCGCTCGCGCTCGTCGCGCACGCCGCCGAATACCGCTTGCAGCACGCCTGAGTTCGACATCGACACCACGCCATGCAAAAGCTCGATCCCACCGTCATCACGCACAACCTGCAGCCGATCGCCGCGGGCCTCGCCACGACGCTCGGCACCTGGGCCGCGGGCGTCGCGATCGGCATCCTGATCGGCTTTCTGATTGCCGTGCTGCAACTCTTTTGCGGACGCTGGGTGCGCGGCATATTGCGCTTCTATATCGAACTGTTTCGCGGCACGCCGTTTCTCGTGCAACTCTTTCTGCTGTATTACGGCGGCCCGTCCTTCGGGCTCACGCTCGAACCGATGACCGCCGGCGTGCTCGGTCTGGGCCTTTACGGCAGCGCGTATTTCGCCGAAGCCTTTCGCTCTGGCTTTCAATCCGTGCCGCCGGGTCATCTGGAAGCAGCGTCGTGTCTTGGCCTCACGCGCTGGCAGGCGGTCGTGCGCATTCAGGTGCCGCAAATGCTCGTGCTGATCGTGCCCGCGCTGACCAATCTGATTATAGTGCTGAGCAAGGAGACGGCCGTGCTGTCCATCGTCACCGTGCCCGAACTCACGTTCGTGCTGACCGGCATCGGCTCGGCCACCTTTGCTTTCGTCGAAACGCTGCTGGTGCTGTGTGTGTGCTATCTCGCGCTGGTCGAACTGACTTCGCGCGCGGGCATGTGGGCCGAGGCCCGCATCGCGCGCTTCATGGCATGAACGGAAACGGGAGCCTCTTATGAACGCCATCGCCGACATGCCCTCTTCCGCATCCACCGCTACCGTCGGACCATCGTCCGGCGAGCCGCTGATCGAAGTGCGCGATTTGCGCAAACGCTTCGGTGAAGTCGAAGTGCTGCGCGGTGTCGATCTCGAGATCGCGCGCTCCGAAGTGGTGTGCATCATCGGGCCGTCGGGCTCGGGCAAAAGCACGCTGCTGCGCTGCCTCGCCGCGCTCGAAACCTACGATCAGGGCGACGTGCGCATCGAAGGCGAACTGCTCGGCTATAGCGAGCGCAACGGCAAACGCGTGCGCGCGTCGCAAAGCGAAATCAACCGCGTGCGGCGCAACGTCGGCATGGTGTTTCAGCAGTTCAATCTGTGGCCGCATATGACGGCGCTCGGCAACGTGATGGAATCGTTGCTGCGTGTACGGCATCTATCACGCGATGAAGCGCGCCGCCGCGCCAACGCGATGCTCGAAACGGTCGGCCTCGGACACAAGGGCGACGCGTATCCGGCCAAGCTTTCGGGCGGCCAGCAACAACGTGTGGCGATTGCGCGCGCGCTCGCCATGGAGCCGCACATCATGCTGTTCGACGAGCCGACCTCGGCGCTCGATCCGGAACTGGTCGGCGAAGTGCTGCAAGTGATGAAGCAGCTCGCGCGCGACGGCATGACGATGGCGGTGGTCACGCATGAAATGGGCTTTGCCGCGCAGGTCGCGGACAAAGTCATGTTCATCGATCAAGGCCGGATCGCCGTGCAAGGCAAACCGCGCGATGTCTTTCACGATGCAGGGCAGCCGCGCTTGCGGCAGTTCCTGCAAAACTACTTCGACCGCAACGCGTTCTGGACGCGCGGCCCCGACGAAGCGCAACCGCTATGAACACGCGCCGGTTTCCGCCTGCTTCACGCGGACGCTGACGCAAGGGCCGCCGATGTCCTCCACCGTTCGCAGCCGCACCCACGACAAGCCGCTTCCCGCGTCGGCCATGAAAGCCGCACGCGCCGCGGCCGACGCGCCGGCCGCGCGCTACGAACAGGTCAAGAGCCATATCCGTCACATCATCGAATCGGGCGAGCGCCGGGCGGGCGACCGTCTGCCGTCGGAACTCGATCTGGTGGCAACGCTCGGCGTGTCGCGCATGACCGTCAACCGCGCGCTGCGTGAACTCGCCGAAGAAGGACTGGTAACGCGAGTCTCAGGTGTCGGCACCTTCGTCGCGCAAAGCAAGCCGCAATCGACGCTGCTGATGATCGCCCATATCGGCGACGAGATCCGCTCGCGGGGCCATGAATACCGCTGCGACACGGTCCTGTCGCAACGCGAAACGGCGTCCGTGATGGTATCGAACGCGTTAGGGCTCGCGCCGGGTGCTTCGGTATTTCATGTGATCTGCGTGCATCGCGAGAACGGCTTGCCGGTGCAGCTCGAGGATAGGTTTGTGAATCCGGCCGTCGCGCCGGATTTTCTGCTGCAGGATTTTTCGGCGGTGAGGCCGTCGGAATATCTGTTCGACATCGTGCCGGCGCACGACGTCGAGCACGTGGTCGATGCCGGCCTGCCCACGCGCGCCGAAGCCGAACTGCTCGAAATCCGTGCGGAGGAACCGTGCCTTACGCTGATGCGCCGCACGTGGACGAGCGGCGTGGCGGTCACGTTCGCGCGTTTCGTGCACCCTGGGTCGCGCTATCGGCTAGGCTGCCGCTTCTCGCCGGATCTGTCGCAACGCCAGGGTTGAAAACGCGGCACGCGTCGTACTACGTTAGACGTTGCCCGCAAGATGAAAACGCGACGCCGGGTGCCACAACTGCACCGACGTCGCCACGTCGTCGCCCACCCACGTGCGGCGCCATAGTTGCAGGCACGGCTCGCCGATATCCATCAACAGATGCCGGCGCACATAGGCGTCGGGCTTCTGCGCATAGATGCGAAACTCGGCGCGCTGAATCGGCGCGAGCCGCACCATGTAGTGATTCGGCGTCTCGATCGTGAAGTCCTGCTCCAGATAATCGGGGAACACCTTCGGATTGACGTAGCGGTCCTCGTACTGGATCGGCTCGCCCTCCTCGCTGTGCACGATGCACGAATGAAACGCCGGTCCGCTGGCGAGACCGAGCGCTTCGAGCGCCTGCGGGTCGTCGCTCGGTTCGAGCGTCAGCACACGCGCCGAATGGCGGTGACCGCGCGCGGCGATTTCGTCGGCGATGTTGCGGATTTCCAGCACCGTCGATTCGTAGCGCTGTGGCGCGACGAATGTGCCGGAGCCTTGCACGCGCGTGAGCACGCGTTCGGTGGTCAATTCGCGCAGCGCGCGCGACACCGTCATGCGCGCGACGCCGAATTCCTTCACCAGTTCCGTTTCGGACGGGATCAACCCGCCGGGCTTCCAGTCCCCTTCGCTGATGCGCCTGATCACGTAGCGTTTGATCTGCTCATAGGCAGGCATGGCTTTCGCGGGTGTCTCCTGGCCGCGATCAGGGCGGTCCTGCGTCTCCGCGATTCGCGCGTTTGTAGTTGTGTTCACTCCGACCTCGTGGGTGGTACGCGGGTTGTACTTGGTTGGTACACCTTGGCCGGCTCGCCGGCGGGTAAGCCCGCTCGCCGGCATCGTCCGAGTCATGCCATGTGCGCGGCGGCCTGCCCGTCGTTGACGGCGATGCTCGCGGCCGCGCGGACGTGGCCCGCGGCCGCCAGATTCGTAAGCGTTGCCGGCGCCATCATCTCCGCGCCGTCGACGGACCTGACCGGCCGAGGGCCAATGTTACCAGGGTTCGGCAACGGCGGCGGCGCTTCGTCGGCGATCATGCGAAAGGCGACGCTCATGTCGTCCGCGAGCGGACGGTCGTCGCGATAGGTCGGCACGGCGCGGCGCACGCGCTGCCACAGCGCTCCGGTGTGCGGTGCGCGCGGCGCGTCGATACTTTGCAGGTCGTAGGCTTGCGCCGCCGCCAGCAGTTCGATCGCGACGATGCGCCCGGCGTTGTCGATGATTTCCAGCGCCTTCAGCGCGGCGGGCGTGGCATGACACAGGTGATCTTCCTGCAAAGCCGAAGTGATGCCGCCGTCGAGACTCGCGGGCAGCGCGAGCCGCCGGTTCTGCGCGACCAGCGACGCCGCAGTGTACTGCGCGATCATGAAGCCGGAACAGGTACCGCCCGGCTCGGCGAGAAACGCCGGCAGGCCGCTCACCAGCGGATTGACGAGACGGTCGAGGCGCCGCTCGGCCATCGCGGCGACTTGTGCGATCGCGGTGGCGAGACTATCCATTGCCAGCGCGATCGAGGCGCCCACCGCGTGCGCCTGCGAATACACGCGTGGCTCTTCCGGCGTGCCGGCTACGATCGGGTTATCGGTAATCGAGGCGAGCTCGCGATTCACCACGTCGGCGGTCGCGGCGAGCACGTCGCGCGCGGCGCCGTGCACGTGCGGAATGGTCCGCATGCTCAGCGGGTCTTGCGTACGCTGACCGACCACCGCCGCGAGAATGCCGCTGTCGGCCAACGCGGCGCGCATCCGCCCGCCGACCAGGTTCAGCCCCGGCGAGATGCGCAAGGCCAGCGAATCTTCGTCGAAAGCCGCGAGCTGGCCGCGCAGATTCTCGAAGCTCATCGAGGCGACCATATCGGTCCAGTCGAGCAGGCGTTCGGCGCGCGCGAGCGCCAGCGCGGCGAGACCCGTGACGCACGGCGTGCCGTTGACCAGACTCAGCCCTTCCTTGGCTTCGAGCACGAGCGGCTCGAGCCCGAGGCGTTGCAGCGCGTCGCGTCCTTTGAGCCGTTCGCCGCGAAAGCGCACGTAGCCCTCGCCGATGCAGACGAGCGCAATATGCGCCATGTGGCTCAGATAACCGACCGAGCCGAACGCCGGCACTTCCGGCAGGCAATCCGCGTTGAGCAGCGCCACCAGCTGGTCCGCGACTTCGAGGCGAATACCCGAGTGGCCGTGCGCGAAGTTATTGACGGCCGCCGCCATGATCGCGCGCGTTTCGGCGACACCAAGCGGCGCGCCGACGCCGACCGCGTGGCTCATCAGAATGTTGCGCGACAACGTGCGCTGTTCGGAGGGCGAGACGATCACGTCGCACAGCGCGCCTACGCCGGTATTCACGCCATACGCGCGAATACCGCGCTCGACGATCTGTTCGACGAGCACACGCGCCGCCGCGATGCGCGCGCGGGCGCCGGCGGAAAGTTCAAGCGGCTCGCCGGCGGCAACCGCTGCCACCTGAGCCCAGTCGAGAGGACGATCGGAACGGATCACGGCCATGTCAGTGCTCTGCTTGGTAGGTTATCTGGTGATGCTGATCAGTTGGTGGTGCGGTCCTGATGGCTCGAAACGAATTGCCGGAACCGATCCGACTTGCATTCGACGAACACTTCGTCGGGCGTGCCGTCGGCTTCCACTTGCCCCTGGTGCAGGAACATCACGCGATTCGACACATGGCGCGCGAAACCCATTTCGTGCGTGACGACCAGCATGGTGCGGCCCTCTTCGGCCAGCGAGCGCATCACGCGCAACACTTCGCCCACCAGTTCGGGATCGAGCGCCGACGTCGGTTCGTCGAACAGCATCACTTTCGGATGCATCGCCAATGCGCGCGCAATCGCCACGCGTTGCTGCTGACCGCCTGAAAGATGCGCCGGATAGTGGCCGCGCTTTTCCGCGAGACCGACTTTCGCGAGCAGCGCTTCCGCCTCTTCCACCGACTCGGCGCGGCTGCGTTTTTGCACGCGCATCGGCCCTTCGATCAGATTTTCCAGCACCGTCATATGCGACCAGAGATTGAAGTTCTGGAACACCATGCCGAGTTGCGAGCGCACCCGGTCCACCTGGCGGCGGTCGCTCGGTTGCAGTTTGCCGTCGCCGCGGCGCTTCATTTTCAACTCTTCGCCGGCGAGCGAAACCGAGCCGTCGTCGGGTGTTTCGAGCAGATTCAGGCAGCGCAGGAAGGTGCTCTTGCCCGAGCCGCTCGCGCCGAGAATCGAGATCACGTCGCCTTGATGGGCGTCGAGCGAAATGCCTTTGAGCACGTGATGGTCGCCGAACGATTTGTGAATGTTCTTGACCGACAGTGCAACGGGTGCCGTAGCGTTCATGGGATTCTCCAGATTCATCCAGGATGGGCGGCCGTTCAGGGCGCGGCGCGGCGTGCTTCGGTGGTGGCGGAAACCGGGCGGTTCGCCGCGGCCTGCGGACGCGCCGCGCGCAGATGGCGCGACAGACGCGTTTCGAGCATGCCGAGCAGCCGCACGATGACGAAATTCAGGAACAGATAGATCAGCGCGGCGCAGATGAAGACTTCCGTCGTGCGATAGGTTTGCTGAATGATCTGTTGCGCAACGCCGGTGACTTCCCACACGGTGACGAGACTCGCCAGCGCCGTCGATTTGACGAGCAGCACCGCTTCAGTCGAATACGCCGGCAGACACTGGCGCAAGGCGATCGGGCCGATCACGCGGCGCAGCAACGCGAAGCCCGACAGGCCGATCGAATAACCTGCCTCGATCTGACCGACCGGCACGGCCATCAAACCGCCGCGAATGATCTCGGCGGTATAGCCGGCCGTGCATAGCGCGAGCGACAACACCGCGCACATGTAGGGCTCGCGCAGCACCGGCCACAGGAAGCTCTCGCGTATCACCCCGAACTGGCCCATGCCGTAGTACACGAGGAACATCTGGATCAGCAGCGGCGAGCCGCGGAACACGAGGATATAAGCGCGTGCGAAGCGATTCGGCAGCCAGTGCGGCGACACGCGCATCGTGACGATCACGAGCGAGAGCAGGCCGCCGAGAATCAGCGAGCAGAAGAACAGGCCGAGCGTGGTCGGCACGGCCCCGAGCAGTTGCTTGATCGTGTCGAAGAGAAAGTCGAAGTCGAAATGCATGATGGCCGCCCTCGTCAGTTACGCGCGAAGTTGCGCTTGAAGGACCGGCCCACGTGCGCTTCGGCACGGTTGAAGACCCGGTTCGAGATGCTGGTCATGAGCAGATAGAGCGCACCGCCCACTACGAAGAACGTGAAGTACTGATGCGTGGAACCCGCCGCCACCTGGCTCGTGCGCAGCAATTCGGCGAGGCCCGTCACGGAGATCAGCGCCGAATCCTTCAGGCTCAATTGCCAGACGTTGCCGATGCCGGGCAACGCGAAACGCAGCACTTGCGGAATCAGGATGCGCCGCGCCATGGTCAGCGTCGGCATGCCGATCGAGCGCGCCGCTTCGAGTTCGCCGCGCGACACCGCCAGTACCGCCGAGCGGTACACCTCGGCCTGATACGCGCCTGAAATCATGCCCACGGCCAGTGCGCCGACCACGAACGGCGGCACGCCGACGAAACCCTCCGCGCCGAACCACTGGCCGACGGTCGTGACGAGCGTCGAGCCGCCGAAATAGAACAGGTAGATGACGAGCAGTTCAGGCACGCCGCGAAACACGGTGGTGTAGATATCGCCGACCACGCGCAGCGTACGAAAACGCGACAGCTTGGCGGCCGCCACCAGCGCGCCGAACACGGCGCCGACCGCGAGCGCCGCGAGCGTGAGCGCCACCGTCATCAACGCCGCGAGCAGCAATACGCCGCCCCAGCCTTCCGGCCCGAAGCCGAACATCTGTATCAGAGCCATTTCCTACCTCTCATCTTCATCCAATGCGGCGGATCGAACCGGCCGGCATGCGCTGGTTTTCGCCACGCGCCTGCCGTTGCCTCTTAACGTGAAGGCGAATCAAGGCGTGACGTCGGTCTTGAACCACTTGTCGGAGAGCTTCTTGACGGTGCCGTCGGCGAGCGCGGCGCTGATCGCGGTGTCGAACTTCGCTTTCAGGTCGGCGTCCTGCTTGCGGAACGCGAGGCCTTCGCCCGGGCCCCAGATCGGGCCGCCGATCTTCGGGCCGGCCATCACGATCGACGCGGTTTCTTTCTTGTCGATGTTGGCGGCGTAGTACGTCACGTCGTCGAACGAGGCGTCGATGCGGCCATTGGCCAGATCCAGATCGCGTTCGGGCGAGGTCTTGTAGACGCGGATCGTGGCAATGTCCTTGAAGCCGTCATTGATGAACTTGGTGTAGACCGTGCCCGACTGGATGCCGATGGTCTTGCCCTTCAACTGCTTGCGCAAGGCGTCGACGGTCGGCTGGTCGGCTTTCGGGTCGCCCGACAGCTTGACGACGGCCGAGCCCGGCGCGGCTTTGGGCAACACCTTCGCATCGGCCACGGCGAACGTGGCAGGCGTGGCGGCGTACGGCTTCGAGAAGGCGATGATCTTTTCACGCTCCGGCGTGATCGAGATCGCATCCATCAGGACGTCGAACTTGCCCGCCTGCAGACCGGGAATCATGCCGTCCCAGTCTTGCGCCACGAGATTGCATTGCAGCTTGATGCGCTCGCACAGGTTGGCGACCAGTTCGGGTTCGAAGCCGCCCAGCTTGCCGCCCGGCAAGGTCAGATTCCACGGCGCGTAGCCGCCTTCGAGCGCGATCGTCACCGTCTTCCAGTCTTTGGCCTGCACCGGTGCCGCGAAAATTGCCGCGGCGCCGAAAACGGCGCCGATCAATGCTTTTGCTGCCGTCGTGCGCTTCACTTTCACGTCGAAACTCCTTTGATTGAGGAAACCGTCGAGCCGGATGTTTAACCGCCGCTTAATTTGTATAGACAAGTCTGCATGAGTCAAAAAGCTGTCGCAAGAGAATTTGCGAGAAATTGGCGGAATCATCGGGTAAGCCCCTAGACGACGCAGCGTGGCGTGGCTTTGCGGGGAGTTCTTAGTGCGCGGAAGATGCACGGCGTGCTTCGCAACACCGGCAAGCGCAATTCGTTTTGTCTAGACAGGTTGATGCAAGCTGAGCAAACGCGCGCGGAGACGGCGGTTCGATGCGCCCTACCAGATGAACGGCACGAAGCGATAACGCACGCGCGCCATGTAGTCCGTGTAACCGTCGAGTTGCGCGGCCAGCACGCGCTCTTCGCGCACCGCGCGCCAGCCGATGCCGATCACCATGACCGGCACGAAGGCGAGTCCCCACCACGACCCCAGCAGCAAGGGCGTGCCGACGAACAGCAGCAGCGCGGCGGAATACATGGGATGACGGACATGCGCATAAAGACCGGTGTCGATCACTTTATGTCCGCGGCTCGCCTGGATCTTCACGACCGGCGCGGCATAGCTATTGGCCTGGAACACGAAGCGGCACATGAAGAGGCAGAGGAACACGCAGAGCGAGCCGAGGCTGACCAGCGCCACCGGCAACGGCGCGGTCCAGTGAAAGCGCATTGAGTCGAACGCCATCAGGACGAGCCAGCCGCACCACGCCACCGAGACGCTCACCATGAAAACGCGGTCCCAGCGGCTTTGCTGCTCCTGCACGAATGGCGACAGTCGCTCCGCGAGCAGGCCTGGATCATGGCGCGCCAGCCACAAACCGATCCACAGGCTCAGCACGCCCAACTCGATCACATACCACCACCCCGCCGGCCATGCCAAGGTGCCCGCCGCGCCGAACAGCAGCGCGCCCATGCCCACCAGCCAGACCACCGTTTGAAAGATGAGGCGCGCGACCATGACGGTTCGTTGCTACGCGGTTTTCGCGGGCATGCGCACGCGGTCGAAAATTTCGGCGATGTCGATCTCACCGGTGTTCAAGCCGAACTGATCGCGCAGGCACGCCGCGAGTTCGCCGGCGCTCCTGAGTTGCCGCTCGCTGATGAGCCGGCCATCGGCTGCGCGTTCGCTCAGTTGATCGTTGAGCAGCGCGAGCCGCGCTTCGGGCAGCACGCGGCACACGATCAGCGTGCTCGCGAAAATCGCTTCCGGCGAGGTCGACGTGTACCAGTTCGAGGTTTCGTAATCGATCCACTCGACCGGTTGCAGATCGAAGCGGTAGACCCGCGCCCAGCTTTCGTCGCGCGCCTGCACTTCGAGAAAAAGCGCGTCGCGCGATGCGTCGGCGAGACGGAACGTGCCGAGTTCGGTGGGCTGCGCGAGGCCCGCGGTCAGCCGCAGCGGCGCGGTCAGCGTCACGCTGCCGAAACCCACGTCGGCGATCCAGGCTTCGTTCTCGATGTCGAGGCGCAACACCATGTGCGTGCGCGGCGGCGGCGCATCCGATTCGCGCCCCCACAGTACGCGCCCGAGCAAGGGCGTGACCTCGAAGCCCAACTGCATCAGCACGTTGGCGAATAGCGCGTTCTGTTCGAAACAGTAGCCGCCGCGGTGTTCGGTGACGAGTTTGCGCTCGACCGATTCGAGATCCAGTTGCACCGGACGCCGCGTGAGCGGGTTCAGGTTCTCGAACGGAATCGCGCGCGGGTGCAACCGGTGAAGCGCCTGAAGGACTTCCAGCGTTGCAGCGCGCGGGCCTTCATAGCCAATGCGGGCGAAGTAGTGGTCCAGATTCACTGTGTGAGACATCGGCAGGGTTCCGGTATGGTTTTGGACACAGGACATTTATCGGTGATGCGCCGCCGTGCGGTTTTGGAAATCGATCATAGCCGCTTTTGTGGTCCGCTCGCTGTGGCGGCCTTTACCTGTTTTCGTAGCCGCCGGTCGACGCCGCCCGAACGAGGGCGGCGTTCATTTCCGAACCGGTTTCTTATTGACCGCCCTTTAGCGCCGAGGTCGCAATCGACGGCACGCTGATGCCGTGGCTCGACGCGAACTGCACGGCCGAGCTCAGCGTCGACATCAACGATTGCAACTGCCCCGGCGCCGATTGCGCGATGTATGACGCGCTCTGCGCCGTCTGCGGATTCATGCCGGCCTGCAGCAGCGACGACGGATTCATCTGCCCGATGCTGCCGAGCCCCGACTGCAGGCTCGAATACTGGCTCACGCCTTTACCGAGCGACGACAGGCCGTCCGTGAAAGCCTCCTTGTTGATCGGTGTAGCCGACGCACCACCGCTCGCGCGGCTAGCGAAGGCCTGGGTCAGCGTCTGCGAGAGCGACTGCTGCGTGCTGCCCATCTGCGTCAATTGACTCACCGAAGGCGTGCCGCCGCTCAACAATCCCGCCGCCTGCTGCGCCTGCCCCGCCGCGCTGCTCATCCCCATCGCCGAGGCCAGACTCGACTGACCGCTGAGCACCTGCTGGTTTGCGCCCACGTAGGTCTGCAACAGTTGCGACACGCCGCCCGACGACGCCGTCGCCCCAGCGCCCGCGGAACTGTCGCCGCCGCCTATGCCGAACTGTTTGAGATTCAGCTGCGCATTCGAGACGCCACTCACCAGCAAACCGCCGCTCGCCAGCAACGAAATCAACACTCTGCGTTTGTTCATATCCACCTCCTGTATTGGCGTTTCGGGTACTCGTGCGAGTTCGACACCCCACCCCGGAACGCGTTCATACGACCACCACCATACAGATTCATTACGTTCCCATTCTCTGCAAATTACGTGCAAATGCCGTTTAGTGGCAGTACGTAAAGAGCAAAGTTATATGTCAGTAATATTGATGCGAATCGTTCTCATTTGTGTTGACGCACCAAATCCGCATGCGTACGATCTCGCAATCTGCTGCAGTTGGCGTCGCGAACCAATGCAGCAAATCGCGGGCATGCGGCGATGCGCCGCGATGGTTCAAATCGGTCGATACAACACCAATAAGGATTTCGATGAAGTTCGCCCATTTCAGCGGACCCGGCGTAGCAGCCCGTCCGTTTCGCGATTCCGTGCCGCGCGCCAACACCACGCGCCGTTCGCGTTTGCCCTCCATGCGGCGTGCCGCGCTTTGCACGGCGTTCGCGTGGGCGTCGCTGACAGCTGGCGCCGCCATGGCCGAAGCCAATCCCGACGCGGCGCCGGAAGCGCCCGAGGCCGACCTGAAGATTCAGGCGACCCAGACGAACCAGTGGACCGGCTTCTGGAATCGACAGCAGATGCTCGGCGACATAGGCGGCCTGCGCCCGTGGCTCGGCAAATACGGCGTGACCTTCACGCTCACCGAAACCAGCGAAGTGCTCGCCAACCTGCGCGGCGGTCTCGCGCGCGGCGCCGACTACGACGGCCTGACCACGGGCACCGTGCAATTGGACACGCAAAAAGCGTTCGGTTTGCCGGGCGGCCTGTTCAACGTCAGCGCCTTGCAGATCCATGGCGCCAACCTCAGCGCCAACAAGCTCGGCACGCTGAATACGGCGAGCGGCATCGAAGCCGACGACGCAACCCGTCTATGGGAATTGTGGTATCAGCAGTCGTTCCTGAACAAGCGCATCGACGTAAAGATCGGTCAGCAAAGTATCGACCAGGAGTTCATCACGAGTCAGTACTCAGCGCTGTTCGTCAACACGATGTTCGGTTGGCCGGCCCTGCCCTCGTACGACATGCCGTCCGGCGGCCCGGCGTATCCGCTGTCGGACCTCGGCGTGCGCGTGCGCGGCCAGATCACGCCTGCGTTGACGGCGTTGGCCGGCGTGTACGACGGCGACCCGCTCGGCAACAACCCGGACAACAAGAGCGGCACTAACTTCAACCTGCACAACAGTACGCTGTTCATCGGCGAGTTGCAGTACGCGATCAACCAGCCGGCCGACGGCGAAATGGTCGGCGCGGGCGGCGGCGGTTTGCCCGGCACCTACAAGCTCGGTGTCTGGTACAACAACGGCAGCTTCGCGGATCAGCGCTACGACAATACCGGCGTGTCGCTCGCCAATCCGGCCAGCAGCGGCATCGCCCAGAATCATCACGGCGACTACAGCTTCTACGCCGTGGCGGACCAGATGATCTGGCGTCCGGACCCGGACGAGCCGCGCAGCATCGGCGTCTTTGCCCGCGTGATGGGCGCGCCCGGCGACCGCAACCTGGTGAGTCTCGCTGCCAACCTCGGCGTCGTGATGAAAGCGCCGTTCGCCGGCCGCGACAACGACAGCGTCGGCCTCGCGCTCACCTACATCAAGGTCGGCAATCACGTGAACGGCCTCGATACGGATGCGCGGGCATTCAGCAACAGTCCGTACGGCATACGCACCAGCGAAACCACGCTCGAGGCGACGTACCAGTACCAGGTCAATCCGTGGTGGCAACTGCAAGCGGACGCGCAATACACGTTCAACGCCGGCGCCGGCCAGAATCCGAACGATCCGACGCAGCCGCTGCGCAACACGTTCGTCATCGGCGTGCGGACCAACATCAACTTCTGATGACGTCCGCGCCCCATTCACACGCTACCGACCCAATCGAATCCCATGCTTTCGATCATGACCGCAACCACCGCTTTGTGCGCAGGCACGGAGGCTCAATCGTGAACACTCCCACGCGCCGGTTTTCGCCTCGCGCCGCGCGGGCCCTGATCGCCGCCGCTGTCAGCGCGGCCGCATTCGCGACCGCCGGCAGCGCGCACGCCGATCCGCAAGGTTTCCTTGAAACCGTCAAGCACCACACCACGCTGATCAACACGGTGCCTGGCAACGGCGACCAGAATCCGTACGCGGTGGTGGTCGCGCCGGTCACGGCCGGTACGGTCAAGCAAGGTGACGTGCTGGTCGGCAACTTCAACAACTCGACCAATCTGCAAGGCACCGGCAGCACGATCATCAACTATCACCCGGACACCAGGGAGATGACGGTGTTCGCGACGGTGCCGCGCGATCTGAAGGAATGCCCTGGCGGCATCGGCCTGTCGACCGCGATGACGATGCTCAAGTCCGGCTATGTGATCGTCGGCAGCACGCCGAGCAACGACGGCACCACCGGCACCAAGGGCGCCGGCTGCCTGATCGTGATCGATCCGCAAGGCAAGGTCGCCTCGACCATCAGCAGCCCGAACATCAACGATCCGTGGGGCAACATGGCGGTCGTCGACAACGGCAGCAGCGCCACGCTGTTCGTCAGCAACGCCGGCTTCGGCGTGGGCGGAGCTGACGGCAATCCGCCGGTGTTCAAGCAGGCCACCGTGCTGCGTCTGGATCTCGACGTGCCGGCCGGCAAGCCGCCGGTCGTGAAGAAAGAAACAGTGGTGGGCAGCGGCTTCGGCGCGCAGGCGGACAAGGGCGTGTTCCTCGTCGGCCCGACCGGACTCGCGCTCTCGCCCGATCAGAAACTGCTGTACGTGTCCGACGCGATCGGCAATCGCATCACCGAAATCGACGAACCGATGACGCGCGACACCAGCGCGGGCGTCGGCCGTCAACTGACCGCCGACGGCCTGCTGCACCGGCCGCTCGCGATGGTGACCGCCCCCAACGGCCACCTGCTCGTCACCAACGCGCTGAACGGCCAGATCGTCGAAATCGATCCGGCCAGCGGCAAGCAGATCTACGCGCGCTGGATCGACACCGACAAGGCGCAATCGCCCCCGGGCAACGGCGACCTGTTCGGTCTCGCGATGACGCCTGAAGGCGACGGTTTCTACTACGTGCAGGACGACGTGAACACGCTGGTGCTCGCAAAGTAAGTTGCACATTCCAAAGCCGAACGAAGGTGAAGTAACCATGGCAAACGATCAACCCCCGCGCCCCAAACGGCGCGGGTTTCTCAAGGCGGGCGGCGCCGCGGTCGCGGCGGGCGCGAGCCTCGGCGCGGGTCTCGCGACATCGCAGAACGCGCTAGGCAAAACGCAGCCGCATGCTCTCGCCGATCCGCAACTCGCCGTCGAGCCGTTTTACGGCACGCATCAAGGCGGCATCGTCACGCCGCAGCAAAGTCACACCTACGTCGCCGCGCTCGATCTCACCACCGAGAAGCGCGAGGACGTGATCGCGCTGCTGCGCGCCTGGACCGACGCCGCCGCGCGTCTCACGCAAGGCGGCACGGCCGCGCCGCTGCCGACCGGCGATGCCGCGGACAACAAAGCCGCGCCCGATTCCGGCGATGTGCTCGGCCTCGGCCCCTGCGGGCTGACCATCACCTTCGGCTTCGGCCCCGGTCTCTTCACGCATGAGGGCAAGGATCGCTACGGCCTCGCCGCGCGCCGCCCCGCCGCGCTCGTCGATTTGCCGCGCTTTAACGGCGACCAGTTGATCAAGGAAAAAACCGGCGGCGATCTGTATATCCAGGCCTGCGCGAACGATCAGCAGGTCGCGTTTCACGCGGTTCGCCAGTTGTCGCGCCTCGCGTACGGCACGGCGGCGATGCGCTGGGGCCAGTCCGGTTTCCTGTCGGGTCCGCGCGGTCAGACGCCGCGCAATCTGATGGGCTTCAAGGACGGCACCAACAATCCGTCCACCGCCAAGCCGCCGTTGATGAACCAGTTCGTGTGGGCCGGCGCGAGCGCCGACGCGCCGTGGATGGAAGGCGGCACCTACACGGTCGTGCGGCGCATCCGCATCACGCTGGAGCACTGGGACAACACCGAACTGGACTTCCAGGAACAGGTGTTCGGACGTCACAAGTACAGCGGCGCGCCGATCGGCAAGAAGAACGAGTTCGACGCCGTGGACCTGAAGGAAGAGGACAAGGACGGCAATCCGGTGATTCCGGAGAACTCGCACGTGCGTCTGTCGAATCAGGCGAGCAACAACGGCGCGCAGATTTTGCGGCGTTCGTACTCGTATAACGACGGCACGAACTTCTACATCGAGCGCTGGCCGCCGTGGCGCCAGGAAACGGAGTACGACGCGGGCCTGATTTTCATCGCGCATCAGAGCGACCCGCGCAGCGGCTTCATTCCGATCAACGACAGGCTCGCGAAGTTCGACATGATGAACCAGTTCACGACGCACGTCGGCAGCGCGATTTTCGCCGTGCCGCCGGGCGCGAAGCCGGGTTCGTATATCGGCGCGGGATTGTTCGAGACGTAAAGCGGACGCAGTCGACACAACACAGATCAACTACAACATCACAACGGACTTCTGGATCATGGCTTACAACTTGTTTGGCACTCGTCTGCGTGTGTTGGCCAATACGCTGGCCAATACGCTGGGCAGCGCGGCCGCCCTCACGCTGGCCGCTTTCGCGACGGTGCCGTCGGCGGCCGAGGCCGCGTCGATCACGCTGTATAACGCGCAGCACGAGCAGGTCGTCAATCTGCTCGCCAAGGACTTCGAAAAGCAATCGGGCATCTCGGTGAAGATCCGCAACGGCGAAGGCCCGGCGATGGCCGCGCAGATCGTCGCTGAAGGCGCGGCCACGCCCGCCGATGTGTACTTCACGGAAAACTCGCCGGAGCTGATGCTGCTCGAAGAGAAAGGCCTGCTGAACAAAGTGGACAGCTCGACGCTCGCCACCGTGCCGGCGCGCTTCAGCTCGCCGACCGGCGCATGGGTCGCGGTGACCGCGCGTGAAAACGTGCTCGCCTACAACACCACCAAGGTTCAGGCTTCACAACTGCCGCAATCGCTGTTCGATCTCGCCAAGCCGGAATGGAAAGGCAAGATCGGCATTGCCCCGAGCGACGGCGACTTCCTGCCGCTCGTCTCCGCGGTGCTCGCGCTGAAGGGCGAAGCGCAAACGGTGCAATGGCTCAAGGGCCTGAAAGCCAACGCGCAGATTTTCGACGACGACGAAGGCGTGGTCGCCGCCGTGAACCGCGGCGGTGTCGCGACCGGTCTGATCAACAACTACTACTGGGCGCGCCTGCATGCCGAACTCGGCGACGGCAAAACTCGCAGCGCGATCTACCACTTCGGCAACGGCGACGCCGGCGCGGCCGTGAACGTATCGGGCGCCGCAGTGCTGAAGTCCGCGCACAACACGGACGGCGCACAGAAGTTTCTCGCGTACCTGGTCAGCGACCGCGCGCAACAGTTGATGGCGAATAGCCACGTGATGTTCGAATATCCGCTGCACGCGGGCGTCGCACCGGATCCGATCCTCAAGCCGTTCGCCGAACTCAGCCCGCCGCCGCTGACGATCCAGCAACTCGGCGACGACAGCCAGGCCGGCAAGCTGCTGCGCCAGGCAGGCCTGCTGTAATGAGCGAAGCTTTGTCAGCCGGACCACCGGCTGTCCCCACTGTCCCGGCGCGCGCCCGTTCGCGCGCGCCTCGCGGACTGTTCGCGGCAGCAGCACTCAGCGCTTTGCTGGTGTTGCTGCCGATTGCGTTTACGTTCTGGCGCGCCGCGAGTTTCGGCGTCGGCGAGGCGATCGACTTGATCTTCCGGCCGCTCGTCGGCGAACTGCTGGTCAACACGTTGATGATCACCGTCTCGACCACACTGGTCGCCGCCGTGATCGGCACGGCCGCCGCGTGGTTCGTCGAACGCACGCACTTGCCGGGACGCCGCGCATGGGCTGTGTTGAGCGCCGCGCCGCTCGCCATGCCCGCCTTCATCTCGAGCTATGCGTGGGTGTCGCTGAGCCTGGATTTGCAGGACTTCGCGGGCGCGCTGCTCGTGCTGAGCTGTGCGTATTTTCCCCTCGTCTATCTGCCGGTCGCCGCCGCGTTGCGCGGCATGGATCCGGCGCTCGAAGAAAGCGCGCGCGCACTTGGTTGCAACCGTTGGACCACTTTCATTCGCGTGGTGCTGCCGCAACTGCGTCCGGCGCTGCTCGGCGGCATGCTGTTGGTCGCGCTCGGCGTGCTGTCCGAGTTCGGCGCGTTTACGCTGCTGCGTTTTCACACGTTCACCACGCAGATTTACGCGGAATTCCGCACCAGTTTCGATGGCGGCGGCGCTTCGCTGCTCGCGTGCCTGCTGATCGTGATCTGCCTGATCGTGCTGGCATTCGAGTTTCGCGTGCGCGGCGCGGCGCGTTATGAACGCGTCGATCGCGGCACACGTCGCGCGGTGTTGCGCTATGAACTCGGCGTATGGCGCTGGATCGTCGTCGCCGGCTTTGCGCTGCTGTCGATCACCACGCTCGGCGTGCCGCTCGGCATGATCGGCTACTGGCTCACGCAACCGGGCGCGGCGGCCGTCACACCGGTGGATGTGTCGCCCGAACTGCTGTTCAACGCCACGCTCTCGTCGCTCGGTTTCGGGCTTGCCGCCGCACTGCTGACCACCTTGCTGGTCGTGCCGCTCGCGTTCCTGCTGGTGCGCTATCCGACCCGTTTCGCGACGTTGTTCGAACGCACCGTGTTTCTCGCGCAAGGCGTGCCGGGTCTGGTGATCGCACTGGCGATCGTGTCGCTCGCGGTGCACGCGCTGCAGCCGCTTTATCAGAGCGCGACGCTGCTGGTGATCGCCTACTCCATGCTGTTCATGCCGCTGGCGCTGGTCAGTGTGCGCGCCGCCTTCATGCAGGCCCAGCCGCGTCTGGAGGAGACCGCGCGCGCGCTCGGCCTGAGCTGGTCGCAGACGCTGTTCCGTGTGGTGTTGCCGCTGGCGGGACCTGGACTCGGCGCGGCCGCGGCGATGGTGTTCATCTCGGTCGTCACCGAACTGAACGCGACGCTGCTGCTCTCCCCGCTCGACACGCAAACACTCGCCACCCAGGTCTGGGCCGACACCTCGACGATGGCGTTCGCCGCGGCGGCGCCCTACGCAGCGTTACTCACCGGCATTTCGCTGTTCGCCTCGGGCCTGCTGTTCGCGCTGCTCGGCAAATCGGCGCTACTCGGCGAACGCGGCTGACGCGCCGCGCTTTTACCATCGGATTTTCATGAGCGAACTTCGTATCCGCGGGCTGCAAAAATCATTCGACGGCACGCCGGTGCTGCACGGCATCGATCTGTCCGTCGAACGCGGCACGCTGCTGGCGCTGCTCGGCCCGTCGGGCAGCGGCAAGACCACCCTGCTGCGCCTGCTGTGCGGCTTCGAACGCGCGGATGGCGGCAGTGTGGACATCGACGGCCGCCGCGTGGCCGGCGACGACCTGCATGTGCCATCCGAACAGCGCCGCATCGGCTATGTGCCGCAGGAAGGCGCGCTGTTTCCGCATCTATCGGTGGCGGACAACATCGTGTTCGGCTTGCCGCGCGCACAGCGGCGCGCGCGGCATCGTGTGGCCGAGTTGCTGGAACTGGTCGGCTTGCCGGCGAACTTCGGCGAACGCGCGCCGCAGCAGTTGTCGGGCGGCCAGCAGCAACGCGTCGCACTGGCGCGCGCGCTCGCGCCGTCGCCTACGCTGGTGATGCTCGACGAACCCTTCTCATCGCTCGACGCCGCGTTGCGGCTCGAAACCCGGCAAGCGGTTGCCAGCGCGCTGGCCGCGACCGGCGCGACAGCCGTGCTGGTCACGCACGATCAATCCGAGGCGTTGTCGCTCGGGCATGAAGTGGCGGTATTGTGGAACGGCCGGCTGATCCAGACCGCGACGCCGGAGACGCTTTATCGGCGGCCCGTGACGCGTGAACTGGCATCGTTCGTCGGCGAGGCGGTGTTGTTGCCGGGCATGGTCAGGCAGGATCGCGTGAGTTGTGAACTGGGCGAACTGGCGTTGTCCGGACCGATGGGCCAAGGTGCTGTCGATGTGATGGTGCGGCCCGAGCAGATCCGCTTATTGCGCGCCGAAGAAACGATGCCCGACGGCGCGGCAGCCTATGACGCAGTCGTCACGGAAGTGATCTTTCAGGGGCAGGACGCGGGCGTCGCGCTGCAATTGCATTCCGACATGCGGACGATGGTGCGCGCGCGCGTGCCGGGTTATCTTTGCCCGCGGCCGGGGGAGCAGGTGCGGCTCGCAGTGGATGGCGAGGTGACGGCTTACGCTCGCGGTTGAGCCTGAGGCCGCAGCGACAGATCCTGCATCATCTGCGCGGCCAGATAATCGCAGGTCGGTCGATCTGATTTGGCGCTGCGCGCCACCACGATTTCCAGCGGCGCGATCTTCGGCAAGCCTTGCGCTTCACCGAGAATCGTAAGCCGTGGCGGCACGCTGCAACGCGTGAGCGCAATCACCGACAACCCCGCATCCACGGTCGCCACCAGTCCCATCAGGCTCGCGCTGCTGAATGCCGCGCGGTAGCGAATCCGCGCGCCGTCGAGCGCGGCCAGCGTATGCTGGCGCGCCACGCAGCCCGGCTCATAGAGCCCCACCGGTAGCGGCGACACCGCCAGCACCGGCGTATCCACCGACGCCCCCACCCATACCATCGGCTCGCTGCGCACGAATTCGCCGCGCATCTTGCGGTCGCGCGTGACGAAAGCGAGATCGATCTTGTTGTCGGCCAGCATTGGCGCGAGCGACGTGCTCTGCGCGCAGACGATTTCGATCTCCACGTGCGGATACAGATTCGAGAAGCGCCGCAACACGGGCGACAGCAGCGAGGACACGTAATCGTCCGGCGCGCCGAGCACGACGCGCCCCGTCACCTCCGGCCGCACGATCGCCGACCACGCCTCCTCATGCAACGCGAGCACGCGCCGCGCGTATTCGAGCAGCGTATTGCCCGGCCGCGTAAGCGACAGATTGCGCGTGTTGCGGGCGAACAGCGTGGTGCCGAGCATGGTTTCGAGCCGCTTGATCTGCATGCTGACGGCCGCCTGCGAGCGATGCACGGTCGTCGACGCCTTCGTGAAGCTGCCCGTTTCCACCACCGCGACGAAGGTGCGCAGCAGATCGACGTCGAATTCGGGGTGCATGATTTATCAATCCAACTTATGGAATTGCTCAATTTAATTCGTTTGTCGGTGCCGTGCAAGCCGCGCCATACTCGGGGCATCACCTCATCACATCAATTCGCGGAGCCGTTGCGCATGTCCCTCACCCAACGTCAACAAGGCGCCATCACGCTGGCCAGCGGCGGGCTTTTGATGGGCACGCTCGGGGTCTTCGTCGAGGAGGCGCGGCTCGGCGCGCTCACGCTCGTATTCTTTCGCTGCCTGTTCGGCTTTCTGTCGCTCGCCGCGTATTGCGCGTGGAAAGGCTTCTTCACGCGCGCGCATTTCACTCGACGCACCGTCACGCTGGCGCTGATTACGGGCGTGCTGATGGTCACGCAGTGGGTCGGTTTCTTCGATGCGATTCATCGCACCAGCATCGCCGTTGCGACCGTGGTGTTTCACGTGCAGCCGTTTTGGGTGGTGCTGATCGGCGCGGCATTGTTCAACGAGCGGCTCGGCCTGGACCGGCTCGGCTGGATCGCGACCGCTTTCGTGGGACTCGTGCTCGCGTCGGGCGTCGCGGCCACGGAGAATCTACAGGGCCATACGAGCTATCTGATCGGCATCGGCGAAGCACTGGTGGGTTCGGTGCTGTACGCGAGCGTCACGTTGATCGCCAAAGGGCTCGGCAATTTGCGGCCGCATCTGCTGACGCTCGCGCAGTGCGCGGTCGGTGTGGTCTGCCTGCCGTTCATCGCGCCGCTCACTGCCGTGCATATCGGCCCGATGCAGTGGTTCTGGCTGGTCGGCATGGGCGTGCTGCATACGGGGCTGTCGTATGTGCTGATTTACGGCGCGTTGCCCAAGCTGAGCACGCCGATCATCGCCGTGTTGCTGTTCGTGTATCCGCTGACGGCGATCGTGGTCGATGCCGTCGTGTATGGACGGGCGCTGTCGATGCCGCAACTGGCGGGCATGGTGCTGATCGTGGTCGCCAGTCTGGGGGTGAATCTCGGGTGGCCGCTGCTTTCGGTGCTGCGTCCTGGCGGGCGCGTGCGGCGCCAGGTGGATTGAGATGGAAGCGGCGCTAAAAGTCGGCCACTCATGAAGTTCGTGTCACGCCTTATTGACGCGTCGCCGCTGTCAAGGCCAGAAACGCCGTGCCCGGTCGGAAAGACCTTACGGCCCGGTTTCGTATTTTCCGTTGGACCATCATCCACTGGCTCACGAGACAATACGCCACGCGCCTGTAACTGTGCGATTGATCTCGCCAGTCTCAGCGCGTTTTTTGTGGAGCTCAACAGATACAACGTCGTCTCCAGTCCAGTGCTGCGACTTTCGCTCGCTGCTTTCACGAAAACGACGCGGGTCTCGTCAAAACCAGAAGTGTTCGGCAATCGCCCCTACTCGCGGACGTTGACCCCACGCAATAATGCGCAGGGGCAACTCCACCCGCCACTCAGCCAAACGGCCAAACTCACTGCGGTAAAACCTCGCCCTTCGTCTCCGGCGCGAACGGAATCACGAACAGGCCGACGATAAACGCGAGCGCCGTCAACGCCACCGGCACGCCGAGCGTATGCATATGCAGCACCGCCGCGCCGAGCAGAAAGTTGACGCCCGCGCCGACGAACCGCCCGAACGACGTGCAGAACGCGAACGCCGTCGCCCGCACGCGGGTTTCGAACTGCTCCGGCAGCCACAAGCTGAACAGCGCGAAATTGCCGCCGAAGAAACCCAGCACGAAGAGCCACGCGATGAACGGCGCGAGCCCATTGGGCAAGTAAAACGCCCAGCCGAAGCTGCCGACGATCGCCACCGCCATGCCGACGAAGTAGATCGCCAGCGTCTTCTTGCGGCCGATCCGCTCAGCGAGCGGCGGTAACGCGAGACAGCCGAGGATCGTCGCGATGGACAAGAGCCCCGTGGCCAGCGACGCCGTTCTGATCGCATCGTTCTTGGCCATGCCGGCCTTGGTCGCCAGTTGAATCACGGCGGACGGCTCGTACACCGCGCCCGCCCACAGCCCGATGATGGCGATGGTCAGCAGAATGCACGCGACCCAGGTGCGGCGTCGATAGGCCGGTCCCATGATCTCGCGCAAGGGCTTGGTGCGCACGGTGCGCGCCTCGGCCTTCTCCCACTTCTCCGACTCTTTCACCCGCAGCAGGATCAGAATCGCGACCACCACCGGCACCGCACCGGTCAGGAACATCGCGCGCCAGCCGTAATGCACGCCGACCGTGTAGTTCAGCGCCGCCGCAAGGAAGAACCCGGCGTAGTAGCCCGTTTGCAGATAACCGGCGCCCATCTTGCGACGATCCTCCGGCCACGCCTCCGCCACATAGGTCCCGGCCAGCGCCCACTCGCCGCCGATGCCGACGCCTGCAATGAAGCGATAGATACCGAGCTCCCACACGTTGTGCGAAGTCGCCGCGAGTCCCGTGAAAATGGCGAACGTGAAGATGGTGCCGGCCAGCACCTTGGTGCGGCCGAAGCGGTCGGCGAGCGGCCCCCAGATGAACGACAGCCCCCACCCGACCAGGAACAGCGCGAACAGGATCGACCCGGCCAGGCCGACGTTCGCCGGCGTCGCCGCATAACCCGAGCGCGGCAGCAGTTCGGTCAAGGCCGGCGTCAACACGAGCGCGTAGATGAACGAGTCCATCCCGTCGAGCGTCCAGCCTGCCCACGCCCCCCAAAAACCTGCGATCTGCGAACGATTGAGCGGCGTGCGGCGCCGCGAGACCGACGTGCGGTCGGTTAGTGAATTCATCATGCTCCTCCGGCCCAACGGTTGGCGTACTTAGGGTTGACGTACTTAACGCGAACGACGAGATGGCGCGTTTGTGATGAACCGAGGCGTCCTCGCACGACCAGTCAGAGGACGCAACGGACAGCGGGGCAAAAAAATTCCCGGGTTTGCCCGCCTGTAATTCGCGTCTTTTCATATATAATATTTGATATTATGAGCGACGCAACAAATGGTTTTCCCCTGGACGCCCCGGCGCGCATGCCGCTTCTACCCGCGGCGGCGCCGCGTGAGAGCACGTCCCGCGTGATTGCGGAGGCGCTGCGTGCGGCGATTGTCGACGGAACGCTGGCCCCCGGCGCGCCGCTGCGGCAGGACGCGATCGCGCGGCATTTTTCAGTCAGCGCAATTCCCGTGCGCGAGGCCTTGCGCCAGTTGGAGAGCGAGGGCTGGGCCAAGGCCGCCGTGCATAAGGGCGCGACCGTTGCGCCTTTGTCGGCGGAAGAAGCGCGCGAAATCTACGAGATCCGCTCGGCGCTGGAGAGTCTCGCCATCGGGCTGGCGATTCCTAATCACACGGCCGCCACCTTGCAGGAATCCGTCGCTCTGTGCCGCGCCGCCGAGCTCGAGGCGAACCCGTCGCTGTACGTCGCGCGCAATGCCGCGTTTCATATGAGCCTGTATGCGCCCGCCGGCCGTCCGCAACTCGAGGACATGATCGGCACGCTGCACCGGCGTGGTGAAAGATATCTGCGCCTGAAGTTCGGCTTGCCGTCGTACAAGGGCGAGTCCGACAATGAACACGCCGCCCTGCTCCACGCCGTGCAACGCCGCGACATTCCCGCCGCGCAAAAGCTGGTCGTCGCGCATCTGCTGGGCACGGGCGACCTGCTTTATCGTTTCCTGACCGAACGCGCGCAGGCCGAGGCCGCGCTCGCGAATCAACCCAAGCCGCGCGGCAGACGCCCGCGTGCCACCACCGGGAGCTGAGAGAAGCCGATGAACCAACCCGCCGAAGCCGCTGCGTCCGCAGTTTCAACACCTACCGCCCGTTCGTGGACCACGCGTCGCGACGAAAAGAACCGCCGCCTTGCCGCCATTGCACCCTGGCTCGAAGACGGCGTGTTGCCGCCGGAGCGCATCGTCGACGCGCTCGAAACGCTGATTCAGCCGGGCGACCGCGTCGCTCTCGAAGGCGACAACCAGAAGCAGGCCGATTTCCTGTCGCGTTCGTTCGCCAAGGTCGATCCGCAAAAGATCCATGACGTACATCTGCTGATTTCAAGCATTGGCCGCCCTGAGCATCTGACGCTGTTCGAGCGCGGCATCGCGCACAAGGTCGACTTTTCGTTTGCCGGGCCGCAGAGCCTGCGGGTCGCGCAACTGCTCGAAGACGGCCAGCTGGAAATCGGCGCGATCTACACGTACGTCGAGTTGTACGCGCGCATGTTCGTCGATCTGACGCCGCACGTCGCCCTGCTGTGCGCCGAAAAGGCCGACCGTCACGGCAATCTCTACACCGGCGCGAATACCGAAGACACGCCCACCATCGCCGAGGCCGCCGCTTTCCGTCATGGCATCGTGATCGTGCAGGTCAACGAGATCGTCGACGAACTGCCGCGCGTCGATATTCCGGGTTCATGGGTCGACGTGGTCGTGCAGGCGGACCGGCCGTTCGCCGTCGAGCCGCTGTTCACGCGCGATCCGCGCCATATCGGCGACCTGCAGGTGCTCACCGCCATGATGGTGATTCGCGGCATCTACGAGCCGTACGGCGTGAGCTCGCTGAATCACGGCATTGGTTTCGATACGGCCGCGATCGAATTGCTGCTGCCCACGTACGGCGAATCGCTCGGTCTGAAGGGCAAGATCTGCCGCAACTGGACGCTCAACCCACATCCCACCATGATTCCGGCGATCGAATCGGGCTGGGTCGACAGCATTCATTGTTTCGGCAGCGAAGTCGGCATGGAGGCGTATATCGAGGCCCGTCCCGACGTGTTCTTCACCGGCAACGACGGCAGCCTGCGCTCGAACCGCGTGCTGTGCCAGTTGGCCGGGCAATACGGCGTCGATCTGTTCATCGGCTCGACCTTGCAGATCGATGCGGACGCGAATTCGTCGACTGTCACCCGCGGGCGTCTCGCCGGTTTCGGCGGTGCGCCGAACATGGGCCACGATCCGCGCGGCCGGCGTCATTCGAGCGAAGCGTGGCTCAAGCTGCTGCGCGATGAGGGTCCAGTGTCGCGTGGCCACAAGCTGGTCGTGCAGATGGCCGAGACCTACAAGAAAGGCGGCGAGCCGACCTTCGTCGATGAACTCGACGCCGTCGCGGTCGGCGCGAAAAGCGGCATGCCGGTCGCACCCGTGATGATCTACGGCGACGACGTCAGCCACGTGGTCACCGAAGAAGGCATCGCGCATCTGCACAAGGCCGAAGGCATCGACGAGCGGCGCGCGGCGATCGCCGCCGTGGCCGGCGTGACGCCGATCGGGCTGCGCGCCAAGCCGGAGAAAACAGCGGAGTTGCGCCGGCGCGGCATCGTCGCGTATCCCGAGGATCTCGGCATCCGGCGCGGCGAGGCCAAGCGCTCGCTGCTGGCGGCACGCAGCATCGACGATCTGGTGACGTGGTCGGGCGGCCTGTACGAGCCGCCGGCGCGCTTCAGGAGCTGGTGAGCATGGCGCCCGCTGCTTTGCTGGCGCGCGCGCAAGCGCCGTGTGGCCGCGCCGTGCGCGCGACGCCGGCCGATTCGCGCGTCGACGTTGCCGACGGCTCACACGCCACGGCCCGCGCCGCCCATCTCGCGCCTACGCTTTCCGACACACAGTTGGCACGTTATGCCATCACCGCACTGATCGCCGAAGCGCAACTCACGCCCAAGCCCGCGCTGGTCGACCGGCGCGGCAGCGGCGCGCATCGCGACCTCGATCTCGACACCATGCTGCGCTCGGCGCACGCGCTCGAGCCGACCTTCGCGATGCTTGCCCGCGCGGCGCGCCGCCGCGGCGAACCGTCCGCGTTGCTGCGCGCCGAACTCGCGCAGATCGGCCGCGCCGGCGAACAGGACATGTTGCAAGCAACAAGCGGCAGCAACGCGCATCGCGGCGCGATCTGGATCGTCGGCCTGCTGGTCGCGGGCGCGTCGCTGCCCATCGGCGGCATGCGTCCGAACGCGTCGCAGATCAGCACGCTTGCCGCGCAGATCGCCTGCTTCCCGGATCGCTTCGCCGCGCCGTCCGACAGTCACGGTGAACGCGCGCGTCAACGCTACCAGGTCGGCGGAGCGCGCCGCGAAGCGCAAGACGGCTTCCCGCATGTCGTCGATGTGGGCCTGCCCGCGTTGCTCGCGGCACGCGACCGAGGCATCGACGAAAACGCCGCGCGCGTCGACGCCCTGCTCTCGATCATGGCAAAGCTGGACGACACCTGCCTGCTGCATCGCGCGGGCTTGCCCGGTTTGCACGCCGGGCAACACGGCGCGCAACGCGTGCTGGACGCGGGCGGCAGTTCGACGCCCGCGGGCCTTGAAGCGCTCGCCGCGCTCGAACACAACTTGCTATCGCTCAACGCATCGCCCGGCGGCGCAGCCGATCTGCTCGCCGCCACCCTCTTTCTCGACATGCTGGCGCATCACGACGCCGACAGGAGCTCCGACTCATGGAAAATCTGACCTTCGACTATCCGGCGAAACGCGCCGTCACGACCCGCGCGCATGTCGGCGTGGTGGGCTCGGGCGATCTGGAAGTGCTGCTCTCGCCCGCCGATCCGGCTAGCGCACTGACGGCGCACGTCGTCGTGCGCACCAGCGTCGACGGCTACAGCCACATCTGGAAGAGCGTGTTCGACCGCTTTTTCACCCGCTACGACGGCGCCGCGCAAATCGAAATCAACGACTTCGGCGCGACGCCCGGCGTGGTGGCGTTGCGGCTCGCGGAGGCCGTCGAAGCCGCCGAACAGGGAGACGACGCATGAATACGGCTGCGACCGCTCATCTCGCGCCGATGCTGCGCGAGAGTTTCATCGAACTGCCGGCGCGCGAGCGCGCTCGCTCGCTGCTGGATGCGGGCACTTTCCGCGAACTGCTCGGCCCGTTCGACAAGATCGAATCGCCGTGGCTGCCGTTGCAAGGCGTCGTCTGCCAGGCGGATGACGGCTGCGTGATCGCGCGCGGCACCATCGACGGCGAGCCCGCCGTGGTCGCCGCGATCGAGTCTGCGTTCCAGGGCGGCAGCATCGGCGAAGTGTCGGGCAGCAAGATCGCCGCGGCGCTCGAACTGGCCTTGCGCGATTGCGAACGCGGCAAGATCGTGCGGCCGGTCGTGCTCTTCGAAACCGGCGGCGTGCGGCTTCAGGAAGCCAATCTCGGCCTCGCGGTGATCGCGGAGATTCAGGCCGCGATCGTCGCATTGCGGCGGCATGTGCCAGTGGTCGGCGTGATCGCGGGTATGGTCGGCTGCTTCGGCGGCATGTCGCTGGCGGCTGCGTTGTGCTCGTACCTGGTCGTTACGAAGCAAGGGCGGCTCGGCATGAACGGCCCCGAAGTGATCGAACAGGAAGCCGGCATCGACGAGCTCGATGCAAGCGATCGCCGCCGCGTGTGGCAACTGATCGGCGGCGAACAGCGGACGGCGACCGCGCTCGCCGATCAACTGGTCGACGACGACGCCGACGCGGTGCGCACCGCCGTGCGTTCCGCCTTCGAGCAAGGCGTGCCCGCCGCGCATCGCAGCGAACAGGTCGACGTTTTCCTGAACCGGCTCGCGCAGATCGATCCCGCCAGCGTCACACCGGAATCCATGCGTGACGTGTTCAACCGTCACGGGCAAACCGAATCGCGCAAGGAGCAAGCATGAGCGATGCACAATCTAGCCGCGGCGCGCGCTGGTTCCAGGCGCTGGCAGGCGAATCGATCAGCCAGGCGCCCGTGTTGAGCGGCGACGCGCCGCTCGGCGGCGAGACCGCGCATTTCTTCTCGGTCGTGCCCGATCCCGCCAACCGCTTTCCGCGCGCGACCGATAACGTGGTCGGCCTCGAACAGGGCTGGCGGCTCGCGCGCGCCGTGCGCGATGCCGTTGCGCGGGATGAAGCGAGCGGCACGCGCCGCCCGATCGTCGCGATCGTCGACGTGAAAAGCCAGGCGTACGGCTATCGCGAGGAGATGCTCGGCATTCACCTCGCCTGCGCCGCGGCCGTCGACGCCTACGCCGCCGCGCGCGACGCGGGCCATCCGGTGATCGCGCTGATCGTCGGACCGGCGATGTCGGGCGCCTTCCTCGCGCACGGCTATCAGGGCAACCGCATCGTCGCGCTCGACGCGCCCGGCACCATGGTTCACGCGATGGGCAAGGAAGCCGCCGCGCGCGTCACGCGCCGCACGGTCGAAGCGCTCGACGCACTCGGCGAAACGATCGTGCCGATGTCTTACTCGATGACTTCTTTCGCCAAACTCGGCCTGCTCGACCAGTTGATCGACGGGGTCGATGCCGACGCGCCGGACGCCGCGCAGATCGAGCGTGTGCGGCAGGTGTTGACCGAGCAGATTCGCAGCGTGCGCGACGATGGCCGCCGCAATCTCGCGCATCGGCTGGAATCGGCGGCGGCGCAGAAGAATCGCGCGGCGTCGATTGAAGTGCGCCGCCGTCTCGCCGAACAATGGGATGCCGTGTGATGCAAGTGTGTGCCGCGCCGCCGTTTGCAATCGAACACGCATTGTCGTGCGAGGCGCGATGGCGGCCGCATGATTTGCTGCGTCTGCAACGCTTGCAAGCATTCGATGGTGAACCGGCGTGGGTGCGCGGGGCTTTCCAGCGCGCGCCGTATGCGGTCGTACGACGCGCGCTGGTGGCCAACGGGTACGTCGCGATCGGTATGCGCGGTGCCGGGCGGTCGGAGCGCTATGGCACGTGGGCAGCGTCGGCGGATGTGGTGAGCGCCGTGTCGCCGGAAGCGCTCGCTTTTTCATGCACGCCACTCGCCGGGCGCAACGCACTGCCCGCTTTCGCCGCGCTCGCCGCGTTGCAGGAGAACGCGACGGGTCAGTTGAGTGCATTCGTCTGGGGACCGACTGGTAGTGCCGGTTTCGAACTTGCGACACACGTACCGACGGTGACGGCAACGAGCGATCTCGACCTGCTCATCCGCACCCACGACAAACCGCTCGCGCAAGTTCGAGCCGTTGAATTGCTGCGGCATCTGCAAGCGCTGGCGGAACGCATCGGCGTGCGCGTGGACGCGCAGCTCGATACGCCCGCCGGCGGCGTGGCGCTAGCCGAGTGGGCAGCGGGCAAACCGCGCGTGCTGGCACGCCACGAGCGTGGCCCGCAACTGATCGAGAATCCCTGGGCCGCCACGTCTCACGGCGGCGACGCCTGATGCTCGCGCTGCTTTTCCCCGGCCAGGGCGCGCAGACGGATGGCTTCCTGCATCGTCTGCCGGAGCATCATGCGGTGCGCGACACGCTCGCGGAAGCGTCGCAGGTGCTCGGCGTCGATATGCTCACACTGGACACGCCCGACGCCTTGCGCTCGACCGTCGCGGTGCAGATCGGCTTGACGGTCGCGGGCGTGGCGCTCACGCGCGCGCTGGCTGCCGAACGGTTCGTGCCGGAGATCAGCGCGGGCTTATCGGTCGGCGCATATCCGGCGGCAGTGAGCTGCGGCGCGATTCACTTCGAAGACGCGCTGAAAATGGTTCGCCGCCGGGCCGAATTGATGGAGACTGCGTACCCATCCGGCTACGGTCTCGCCGCGATATCGGGTTTGACCGAGTATCAAGTGGAAACCCTCGCTGCGCGGCATGCCGAAGAAGAACAGCAGCATGTCTATATCGGCAATGTGAACGCGCCGCGCCAGATTGTCATAGCGGGCCCGAATGATGCACTGGACGCCTTCATCAAACGCGCGCTCGCAGCGGGCGCGCGCAAGGCCACTCGCCTCGCGGTGAGTGTGCCGTCGCATTGCGAATTGCTCGCGCAAGCCACGGACGAACTGGTCGCCTACGCGAAGGACGTGCCCTTTCACGCGCCGCAAAGCATCTATGTCGGCAATCGCGGTGGCCGTCCGTTGTATACGGCGGACGCGATCCGCAACGACCTCGCGACCAATATCCGCTACACCGTGCGCTGGTTCGACGCGCTTACGGTCATGCAGGAAATGGGCGCACATGTGCTGATCGAAGCGCCACCGGGCCAGGTCTTGACCGACATCGCGCACGAATACTTTCCTGAAACCGCCGCGCTCGCAGCCAGCACCTTCTCGTTCGATCGACTCGTGGCCACCGCGCGACGGCGTCTGGACGCCGGCTAAACACGCCGCGCGGTGTTCGTCAGCATGCCTCAGCGTTTCTCGATCAACTGCCGCCCCATCGCCTTCGCATACTGATCGCACGCGTTACGCGCGACGCGCGATGCCGCCAGCACGCCGACATCGGCGTCGTCACGGTAATACATCGCGACATCGATCGGCGGCGGCAGCGGACGCACCTGCAATTGCCCCAGTTCGCCGTTGCTCAGATAAGGCTCGACGAATAGCGCGGGCACCGCCGCAATCCCATAGCCGTCGCGCAGCAGTTTCACGATCACCGCGACCGACGGCATGCAGGTCACCTGAGTCTGCGCGAACGGCACACCGGCGCGCTTTGCGAGCGCCTGCACGATCGCGTCGACGGCGACTTGCGGCGCGGTGCCACGGCCGAAGGTCAGCACGGGTTTGCTCAACATCGTTTGCACATGTTTCGCGCGGCTGGCGGGAATCAGATCGCTGCGCGCGATCCAGCGCACGGGATAGCTCGCCAATAAGGTCGACACGATCGACGCCTCATGCTCCCCGGTTTCTTCCACCTGAATCACCAGATCCAGTTCGCCCGCGCGCAAACGCGGCCCGAGTATCGCGCTCGAATCGACGGTGAGATCCACGACGATGCGGTTGTACTCGAGGTTCAACATGCGGATGTAGTCCGGCAGCCAGCTATGCACCACCGTCTCGATCACGCCGAGGCGCAAGCGCGTCGCCACTTGCGTCTCGTCCTGCGCGGCCAGTTGCAACGAGCGCGTGGCCTGCACCACCGAGCGCGCATGCGCGAGCAGACGCTCGCCATTCGCGGTGAGCTGAAATTCCGCGGCATCGCGCTCGATCAACTCGACGCCCAACTCCGCTTCGAGCGTTTTGATGCGCAGCGAAATCGCCGCGGGCGTCGCGTGCATGGCGGTGGCGGTCGCGCGAAAACTGCCCAGACGGGCAAGCGTCAGAAACGTTTCGACAAAGCGGGTATTCATTGCAGGTTCTCTCAACAGCGGCGGGATGGACGCGATCATCGCCGCAAACCGGCTGCGGCGCTGTTAAGTTTAATTTAACGAAACGCAATAAAAACTCGCTGGATGGATATTTTTGACGTTACTAATCTGGGTTGCATCACAGAGCTTTTCAGCCAGCGCGATCTACCTGGAGTCGAGCAGTCCATGCCCTACACGCCGTCCGAGTTTCGTCAGCAGATACGCAGCCGCCGCCTGTCCGGCCCCACTGCGGGCTATTGCGGCGACTATGCGCAAGCCAACCTCGCCATCCTGCCCAAACAACACGCCGACGATTTCCTGCGCTTCTGCACGCTCAATCCGAAAGCCTGTCCGCTGCTGGGCATCGGCGAACCAGGCGATTGGCGCGTGCCCGCGCTCGGCGCCGATCTCGACATCCGCAACGACGTGCCGGCGTTTTATGTGTACCGGCATGGCGAGCGCGCCGAGGAAGTGCGCAGTCTCGACGAATTGTGGCGCGACGATCTGGTGGTGTTCGCGATCGGTTGCTCGTTTTCCTTCGAAGAAATGCTGCGGCGTGAAGGCATCGCGCTGCGGCATATCGAACAGCAGGTCAATGTGCCGATGTATCGCACACACGAGCGCAATGTGGCGGCCGGCGTATTCGGCGGCAACCGCGTCGTCTCGATGCGGCCGATGAAAGCCGCCGACGCCATCCGCGCGATCCAGATCACCAGCCGCTTTCCCGCCGTGCACGGTGCGCCGGTTCATATCGGCGATCCGTCGCTGATCGGCATTCGCGATCTGGCGCGTCCCGATTTCGGCGACGCCGTCGAAGTGCGCAGCGACGAGTTGCCCGTGTTCTGGGCTTGCGGCGTCACACCGCAAGCCGCCATCGAAAGCGCGCGTCTGCCGTTCGCGATTGCGCACAAGCCGGGGCACATGCTCGTCACCGACATTCCCAACACAACGCTGGCGGTGCTGTAGCCGCGGCGTTTGCCCCCATCACCAGCCGCGCGACGAGACGCGGCCAACGACGACCGGAGTGCAAGCATGGAAACCGAAGCGCAGTTGACCGCCGATGCCGGGCATTCCGACGCGGCCGGATCAGGAAAAGGCCCGTTCGCGTGGTATCGGCAGATCTCCGCCAGTGAGAAGCGCGCCTTCTGGAGTTGCAAGATCGGCTACGTGCTCGATGCCATGGACACGCAGTTCCTGAGCTTCGTGATTCCGACGCTGATCGCGACGTGGGGCATCACGCGCGGCGACGCCGGTCTGATCGGCACGCTCACGCTGCTGAGTTCGGCGCTCGGCGGCTGGGCTGCCGGCGTGCTGTCGGATCGCATCGGCCGGGTCAAGACACTGCAGATCACGATTCTCTGGTTCGCGGTCTTCACGCTGGCTTGCGCGCTGGCGCAGAATTTCTCGCAACTGCTGTGGGCGCGCGGGCTGATGGGACTCGGCTTCGGCGGCGAGTGGACGGCCGGTGCGGTGCTGATCGGCGAAGTCATCCGTGCGCGCGATCGCGGCAAGGCGGTGGGACTCGTGCAGGCGGGCTGGGCGATCGGCTGGGGTATCTCGACGTTGCTCTTCATGGCCGTGTTCTCGCTGGTGCCGGCCGATTACGCGTGGCGCGTGCTGTTTGCGATCGGCATTGCGCCGGCGCCGTTCGTGATCTGGATCCGCCGCTTCGTCGACGAACCCGAAGTGCATCGGCAGCAGAAAGCGGCGCAGGCCGCCACGCAAACGCGCACCTCGCTGCTCGATATTTTCCGTGGCGAGATTCTGTGGACCACGCTGCGCGCGTCTGTGCTGGCAACCGGCGTACAAGGCGGCTACTACGCGGTGACCACCTGGCTGCCGACGTATCTGAAGACCGAACGGCATCTGAGCGTGATCGGCACCGGCAGCTATCTGGGCGTGGTGATCATCGGTTCGTATTGCGGCTACCTGACGGGCGCTTATGTCAGCGACAGAATCGGCCGCAAGCGCGCCTTCATCGCGTTCGCACTGGCGTCGTGCGCGATTGCGCTGATCTACACGCAACTGCCGCTCGACAATCTCTCGATGCTCGTGCTCGGTTTCCCGCTCGGCTTCTGCGCGTCCGGCATTTTCTCGGGCATGGGCGCGTTCCTCACCGAACTGTTCCCCACGCGGATTCGCGGCTCCGGTCAGGGCTTCTGCTACAACTTCGGGCGGGCGGTCGGCGCGACGTTTCCGTTCCTGATCGGCTACGTCTCGCAGACGATGACGCTCGGCCACGCGATCGGCGTGTTCGCAGCGGCGGCGTATGGTGTCGTGATCCTCGCCGCGCTGACGTTGCCTGAAACCAGAGGACGGCAACTCAGCGCGTGAGCCGCCGCAGCGAGCGTGTTCAAGCCTGCTCAGGCGCGCGCCCGATCACATGCGAATCCGACGCCGCCGATCCGTCCGCGTGCCCGCGTTCCCGTCCCGCGGTCACGACCGCGCCGGTGCCACCCGGACGCCCTACCGATTTGGCGTGACGCTCGATCAGCCGTTGCAACAGGCAGAACGCGCACAGCAAGGCGCCGATCACAATGCGGGTCCACCACGAACTGAGCGTGCCGTCGAACGTGATCAGCGCCTGGATCGTGCCGAGAATGCCGACGCCGAACAGCGAGCCGATCACATAGCCGACGCCGCCCGTCAGCAGCGTGCCGCCGATCACGGTCGCGGCGATCGCATCGAGCTCCATGCCCTGCCCTTGCAAACCGTAGCCCGACAACACATAGAACGTGAAGACCGCGCCGCCGAGCGCCGAGCAGAAGCCGCTCAGTGCATACACGCCGATGCGTGTGTGCGCGACCGGCAAGCCCATCAGCAAAGCCGAGCGCGCGTTGCCGCCGATCGCGTAAACGTTGCGCCCGAACCGCGTGAAGTGCGCCACATAGATCGCCGCCAGCAGCGTGACGAACGCGATCAGCACATTCGCCGTCACCGAGCCGACGCCGATGTCGAGACGAAACGCCGAAATCTTCTGGAACGTCGGATCGGTGATGGTGATCGACTGCGTCGTGATCAGAAAGCACAAGCCGCGCGCGAAGAACATGCCGGCCAGCGTGACGATAAACGCCTGCAAGCGGAAGAAGTGAATCAACGCGCCCTGCACCGCGCCGAACACGGTGCCCATCAGCAGCACGATCGGCAGGATCACCCAGACCGGCCAATGCAGATGTTCGGACAGCACCGCTTCGACGATGGTCGTCAGCGCGACGACCGATCCCACCGACAGGTCGATGCCGCCGGACACGATCACGAACGTCATGCCGATCGCCACGATCAGCAGGAACGCGTTATCGACCAGCAGATCGAGGAGCACTTGCCACGAGAAGAACCCGGTGTACATCACCGAGCCGAATCCGAACAGCGCGCAGAACAGCAGGATCGTAACGGCAATCGGCAAGGTGCGCGGATCGACGATATGAGCCCAGGCTTCGAGGATGCGTCTCATCGCGCCACCCTCCGTTGCGTGACAAGCGATAGACCGAGCGCACGCGCCGACGGCGACTGGATCACGCTCACCGCAAGCACCACGGCCGCCTTGACGACGAGCGTGGCTTCCGGCGGCACGCCGATCGAATACGTGGTGTAGGTCAGCGTCTGAATGATCAGCGCGCCCAGCACCGTGCCCGCGAGACTGAAGCGGCCGCCGAGCAGCGACGTGCCGCCAAGTGTCACCGCGAGGATCGCGTCGAGTTCGAGCAGCAGGCCGGCGTTGTTGCCGTCGGCGCTGCGCACGTTCGAGCTGATGAGAATGCCCGCCATCGCCGCAGTCAGTCCCGAGAAGCCGTACACCGCGAAGACGAGCGCTTTGGATCGCAAGCCGACCAGACGCGTGGCGACCGGATTGACTCCGATCGCGCGAATGAACAGCCCGAGCGCCGTGCCTTCGACGAGCGCGGCGGTCGCCAGCACCGCCACCGTGGCGATCCACACCGAGCACGGCACGCCGAGCCAGTAGCCGCCGCCCACGAACAGATAGCCCGGCGCGCCGATCGGAATGATCTGCCCTGCCGTCAGCAATTGCGCGATGCCCCGGCCGGCCACCATCAGGATCAAGGTGGCGATGATCGGTTGCATGCCGACGAAGGACACCAGCAAACCGTTCCACATGCCGCTCAGCACGCCGACGATCAAGGCCGCGATCAGCGCCTGTGCGATCAGTCCACCGGTCGGCACCGGCTGCGTTGCCAGTATCGTGGCGGCGGCCGCGCCCGCGATCGCCACCACGGCGCCCACCGAAATGTCGATGCCGCGCGTCGCGATCACGAGTGTCATGCCGGTGGCGACAAGCACCAGCGGTGCAGCGCGATTCAGCACATCGATCGGCGCGCCGAATAGATGGCCGTCGAGCATGCGCAACGACAGAAAATGCGGATTGACCCACAAGTTCAACCCGCACAACAACACCAACGTGACGCAAGGCCAGATCAACGGCCGCTCGGCGCCGTCGCGCACGAACCAGTTCGATAGCTTCATTCGCCGCTCCCCGCGATGAGTCGATAGATGTTGTCCTCGTTCGACGCTTTACCGGCCACTTCGGCGATCTTGCGACGGTCGCGCAACACCGCCACGCGATGGCTCACGCGCAGCACCTCGTTGATCTCCGACGAAATGAACAGGATGCTCAAGCCGCTCGCGCACAGCGCCAGCAGACGATCCATGATGTCGAACTTGGCCGCGACGTCGATGCCGCGTGTCGGCTCGTCGAGGATCAGCAGCTTGGGATCGGTGGCGAGCCAGCGCGCCAGCAGCGCTTTCTGCTGATTGCCGCCGGACAGCAGGCCGATCGGCTGTTCCGCATCCGCGGCCTTGATGCCGAGCCGCTCGATCCATAGATCAGCCAGTTCGCGCGCGCGTTGCCGGTTGATCTTGCGCCACCAGCCACGCCGCGCCTGCAAGGCCAGCAGGATGTTCTCGCGGATCGACAGTTCGGCGACGATGCCTTCTTTCTTGCGGTCTTCCGCGCAATAGCCTATGCCGTGGCGCACCGCATCGCGCGGCGAGCGCAGCCGCACGGGGCGGCCTTCCACCAGAATGGTGCCGCTGTCGGCGCGGTCGGCTCCGAACAACAGCCGCGCGGTTTCCGTGCGGCCCGAGCCGAGCAAACCGGCAAGCCCGAGGATCTGACCCGGCTGCACGTCGAGGTCGATCGGCTGCATGGTGCCGCGCCGTCCGACGCCGCGCAGCTCGATGAATGGCTGGACGGTCTGCGCGACTTGTTTTTCATGCGTGTCGTGTCCTTCGTGGGCGGCTTCACGCAAACGTGCGCTCATGCGCTCGTGGCCGACCATCTTCGATACCAGTTGATCGGCCGGCAGATCGCGCGCGAGATACTCGCCTTCGCGCTCGCCGTTGCGCATCACCGTAATGCGATCGGAGATGGCATACGTCTGTTCGATGAAATGCGTGACGAACAGAATCGCAATGCCCGATTGCTTAAGATGCCGAAGTATTTTGAAAAGCTGGCTGACTTCGCCGTCGTCGAGGCTCGAGGTCGGCTCGTCGAGAATCAGCACACGCGCGTCGACGGAAAGCGCCCTCGCGATGGCCACCATCTGTTGCACGGCGATCGGATAGGCATCGAGCGAACGGGTGACGTCGAGCGTCACGTCGAGGCGCGCCAGCGCGGCTTGAGCCCGTCGCTTGATGTCGGGCCAGTCGATTGCGCCGAAGCGTCTCGGTTGCCGGCCCGCGAAAATGTTCTCCGCTACCGAGAGATTCGGGCACAGGTTCACTTCCTGATACAGCGTGCGCACGCCGGCCGCTTCCGCTTCCTGCGGCGAGGCGAACGCCACGACCTCGCCACCGAGGCGGATCGTGCCGGCGTCCGGCGCGACGACGCCGGTGAGCACGTTGATCAAAGTGGATTTGCCCGCGCCGTTCTGCCCCATCAGCGTATGAATCTCGCCGGGGAACAGGCGGAAATCGACCCGCTGCAGCGCCTTCACACCCGGGAACGTCTTGCTGACGCCGGCGGTGGCGAGAATCGGTTCGACAGTGTTCGTGGTGCCGTCGGCATGGGTTGCCGCGGCGCCGGTGATTCCGGTGGCGGCTTGGGCGTTGCCGGTGCCGCCAGCCGGCGGATTCGGTTCGGAAGCGGGATGCGTCATAGACCTCGCTCGATCGGCGGTGCGTGGTTCGGCGGCCTCCAGCAGCCTCCAGCCGGCATTGCGCGGAAAAGAGGCCGCCCGCTACCCAAGCAGACGGACGGCCAGGCACCACTGGAGAAACCTTTTTTCGTGTGTCGGTACTGCGCTTCCCTGTCGCGCGCTTATTACAGTCAGGAAGCCTTATCAATTGCCGTCAATACTTGCGCGTCGGTAGTGTCTGCGCGGCGACGCTCATCGGGAAGACCGTCTCTTCCGTCAGGATACGCTTGGGCAGCGGCTTGCCGGCCACCACATCCTTCACCGCCGACATCAATTGCGGCCCGAGCAGCGGACTGCACTCCACATCGACGTTCATCTTGCCAGCGGCCATCGCCTGGAAGCCGCCCTTGGTCGCATCGAACGAAACGACGATGACGTCCTTGCCCGGATGCATGCCGGCCTCTTCCATCGCCTGGATGGCGCCGAGCGCCATATCGTCGTTATGCGCATAAACAACATTTATTTTATTTCCATATGTCTTTATAAACGCTTCCATGACCTGCTTGCCGCCAGCCAGCGTGAAGTCGCCACTTTGCGAGGCAATGATCTTGAATTTGGGATCGTTCTTGATCACTTCGAGAAGACCCGAGTGCCGGTCGTTGGCAGGCGCGGATCCGACCGTTCCTTGAAGTTCAGCGATGTTGACGGGGCCTTGGTCGTTTTTATAGTGATCCGCGAGCCAATGACCACCGCGCCGCCCTTCTTCCATGAAGTCCGAGCCGATCATCGTCACGTAGAGCGAGGTGTCTTTCACGTCGATGTTGCGATCGGTGAGAATCACCGGAATCTTCGCGGCTTTAGCCTCGCGTAGCACCGGTTCCCAGCCCGACTCGACGACCGGCGAAAACGCGATCACGTCGACTTTCTGCGCGATGTAGGAACGGATTGCCTTGATCTGGTTTTCCTGCTTCTGCTGCGCGTCGGAGAATTTGAGCTTGATCTTCGCCTCGGCCGCAGCGGACTTGACCGATTCGGTGTTGGCGGTTCGCCATGCGCTTTCCGCGCCGACTTGCGCGAAGCCCAGCGTGATCTGTTTGTCCTGCGCGTAAGCGCCCGGCGTGGTCAGCGTCAGCGCACCAAAGCCCGCGCAGAGTGCGAGCGCGCCCAACGCACGACATGCGGCGCGTCGTGTATTCGCCATGACTGTCTCCTGATCGTTGTTGTGTAGGCGACCCATCGAATCCGCCCAGCCGTTGCGGCCCTCACGGTGCGTGGATCGTGATGTAGCGTAGTGTGTAGGGCGTTAACCGTCCAATCATATGATTCGCGTCGGCGATATCAATTTTGGTATAGCGGGCGGTAGCGGTTGTGGCGTGGACGTGGGATGAGGTGTTGACGTGGGTGGGTGCATTGGTTGGCTCGGCGATGCGCCTGGCGCTTTTTTATGCGCTTACGTGCTCGGCTGCTTGTTCGGCTTGTTCGGCTTGTTCGGCTTGTTCGGCTTGTTCGGCTTGTTCGGCTTGTTCGGCTTGTTCGGCTTGTTCGGCTTGTTCGGCTTGCTCGGTGACGCGGCGCCGCCGCCCAACACGCGACCCATCAGCGGACACTCGCGCGCGGCGTCACCCATCGAAACGTCAGATTGATCCGCTCGCCCGCCACGCGCGGCTCCTTCGGCACCCGATGCCGCCAATCCGCTTGCGTGTTGCCCTTCATCACCAGCAAGCTGCCGCCCTTCAGCGAAAAAGACTGCACGACGCCGGTCTTGTTATGCCGCAGATCGAACGTGCGTGCGACACCCAGGCTCACCGAGGCGATCACCGGCTGTGCGCCGAGTTCGGGCTCGCGGTCCGCATGCCAACCCATGCTGTCGGTGCCGCTGCGGTAGCGGTTGATCAGCACGCTATTAAAATGCGCGTTGCAAATAGACTCCACGGTGGACTTCAGCTCGGCGACGGTCGGCGTCCACGGTTGTGGCACGTTGCGAATACCCGAGTAGACATAGACGGCGTCAGGCTCGCCTTGCCAGGCGGTCAGCCGCGGCAGCGGCACGCGGCCGGCCGGCGTGCCCATCATGTCCTGACGCCATTCGACTTCGTCGATGAGTTGCGCCAAGGCCCGTGCCGCCCTTTCAGGCGGCAGCCAGTCGGGATACCAGTCGACGTCGGGGGCCGGCTGAGCATCGGAAAAATCCGCAAAGAGATCCGTCATGAGATTGCCTGAGTACGATCGCGCGCTCAATGCGCGACCGGAAAGAACCTTGGCTATTATGGCTGCAACGACGGCGACGCTCCTACGCGCGGCTTGCGGTTTGATCCGGCGCCGTCCTTTCCAATTCACACACAACCTTCAAGGAACAATCAAATGATTCTTTCCGACCAGGCGCTCGATCAGCTTTTCCGCGAAGCGCGCACGCATAACGGCTGGCAGCAAAAACCTGTCGACGACGCCGTGCTCAAACAACTCATCGAACTCGTGCTGCTCGGCCCGACCTCGGCCAATTCCAGCCCGGGCCGCTTTGTCTTCGTCAAAACGCAGGAGGGCAAGGAGAAGCTGCGCCCGGCTTTGTCGCCAGGCAATCTGGAGAAGACGATGGCAGCGCCGGTCACGGCGATCGTCGGGATGGACATGGAGTTTTACGAGCACCTGCCGAAGCTGTTTCCGCACGCCGATGCGCGCAGCTGGTTTGCCGGTAACGACAAGGCGATCGCCGACACGGCATTTCGCAATTCGACGCTGCAAGGCGGCTACCTGATTCTCGCCGCCCGCGCGCTCGGCCTGGACACGGGTGCGATGTCGGGTTTCGACGCCGCCAAGGTCGACGAAGCGTTCTTTGCCGGCACGACCGTAAAGTCGAACTTCCTGATCAATCTGGGCTACGGCGACCCCTCGAAACTGTTCCCGCGCAGCCCGCGCTTCGCTTTCGACGAGGCCGCGCGGATCGTCTGATCCACGGCGCCCGATCTGCTGTTGAAAGCGGTCAACTCAAGATCGCCACGTAGAACACCACGGCGCCGATCAACGCGCCAATGAAGCAGAAACCCTCTTCGGCGTCGTCGCCGTTGGACCGAACCCAAGCCCCGACGACGCCGAACAATCCCGCGATACCCAGAGCGACACTGAGCATCACGACATAGAACAGCGCACTTTTGCCCAACTCGGAAAAATCGATGTTGCGCACGCCGACGTACACGCCGATCGCCATCACCGAAATGACGACGAGCGGCAGCATGACATGGCTGCCCTCGTGTCCGACGTGATGCGCATGGTGCGCGTGGCGGAACGGGTTGCCTGATCTGAGCAGCTTCATGTGCGCCTCCTGCTTCGCCTTCCGGCGGCGACAAAACGAACCGCTAAGCGGACTGCGACGGCTTCATTGTGGCCCTCGCCCTGGCTTTAATACAAGCCGGTTCTATTTGAGAATAGTCCACGCCCGGACACAATTCAAAGCCCATTTAATTCGACCGTATCAGCCGGCTGGACGGCCTGCGTACAACAGCGTGGATTCCTGCAATGCAGTAACGTGCGAACACCTTCAGAGGTACGCGGTCTGGCGTGCCGACATCGAATTTGGCGCCGCCGGCACGCGCTTGCACATCTCGGTAGAATGGATCGGCTCGTCGGCCATGGCATTGCCGCGGCCGACGAGCCGCCGCCGCTCCTCCGCTTGTGCCGGCCCCTTCCCGCCTTGATCTTCTCTATGCGCCGCTCATCGTTTCTTGTTCGCATCATCCTGATTGGCATCCTCCTGCACATTTACGTGGGCTTGCGTCTGATTCCCGACATGCCGATCGATACCACCGGCCGCTGGCTGTGCGTGTTGTGGCTCGTGCTGTCGATCTTTCTGATTCCGCTCGGCATGCTCGCGCGCACGATCAAACAACAACCGCTCGGCGACCGACTCGCATGGGTCGGCCTGCTGGCGATGGGGTTCTTCTCCTCGCTGCTGGTCCTGACTTTCGCGCGCGACCTCGTGCTCGCGTCGCTTCTGACCGTCGACGCAATCTGGCCGAACACCGTCGCCATCGCACACTGGCGAACCGGCTCAGCGGCGGCTGTGCCGTTGCTCGCCCTGCTCTCCACGCTCGTCGGCCTGTTCAACGCTCGCCGCCGCGCCAAGGTGGTGACGATCGAAGTGCCGATCGACGATTTGCCCGCCGCGCTCGACGGCTTCACGATCGTGCAGATCAGCGATATTCACGTCGGCCCGACCATCAAACGCCGCTATGTCGACGCAATCGTCGACGCGGTGAATCGCCTCAAGCCGGATCTGATCGCTGTCACCGGCGATATCGTCGATGGCAGCGTGCCGCAACTGACCAAACATACGCAGCCGCTGTCACGGTTGAGTGCGCGCCATGGCGCTTTTCTCGTTACCGGCAATCACGAGTATTACGCCGGCGCCAACGCCTGGATCGACGAATTTCGCCGCCTGGGACTGAACGTCCTGCTGAACGAGCACGTGATCGTCGATCACGACGGCGCACGCGCCGTGATTGCCGGCGTCACCGATTATTCAGCAGGCCATCACGACCCGGCGCACCGCAGCGATCCGGTCGCCGCGCTGGCCGGCGCGCCTGGCGACGTGCTGATCAAGGTGCTGCTCGCCCACCAGCCGCGCTCAGCGGAAGCCGCAGCAGCAGCCGGTTTCACGCTGCAGCTATCCGGCCACACGCATGGCGGCCAGTTCTTCCCGTGGAATTTCTTCGTGCGCTTTCAGCAGCCGTTCACCGCCGGTCTCGCGCGGCTGAACGGACTCTGGGTGTACACGAGCCGCGGCACCGGCTACTGGGGACCGCCGAAGCGTCTGGGCGCACCTTCCGAAATCACGCGCTTGCGTCTCGTACCCGGCGAACCCGATTAAGCTCCGACGAAGGCGCCCGTTACTGCGCGGGCGCCACGGCCACGCTGACTTGCGGCGCGAACGCCACCACCACTTGCATACCCGGCGTCACGCCGGTGATCTTCGCCGGATCGCGGCCCTGGATATGGAACACGGACCCATTCGGGCCTTTGAGCGCCATGATGCCGGAAGCATGGTCGATGGCCTCGACGTGAGCGGTCACGCTCTGAACCGTGTTCGACCGGGCGATCTGAGCCGCGGCCGCTCGACCGTCCGCACCCTGCGCGACGCTGATCACGGCATTGCGCATCATGCGGATGTGAACTTTGCCCCCTTGCTTGATCTGCGCAAGATTGCGCGTGTCGGTGATGTTGAACGACGCTTCGCCGCCCTGTGCATCGAGCACAGTGACCGAATGGTTGGCCTGATCGACTGATTTCACGACGCCGTCCGCCTGCAGCGTGCTGCTGCCTTCAAACGGTGCCGGCAGACCTGCGGCCGACGATACGAGTGGAGCGGCAGCGATCAACGCGCCGGCGATGAAGCCAAGAGCTTTACCTTTCATATATTCCTCGATTCGGATGGGCGGCGGAAACAACGACGTCGTGCGGATCGCGGCGCCGTCTGAACGATGCGAGAGCAAAAAACGCGGAATTGAGCGCCAAGGCCGTGCGACGTGTTCCGAGTGATGCAGACAGTGTGTTTTCCGGGATGAACATCGTCAATATTCGGAGTCCGTATTTATGTGGGAATAGCTTCCCTATCAGCTCAGAAACTTCCCCAAAGAAAGCGTGCAACTGATTCGCCGCCGCGCCTGATCGCGGCTTGACTTAACTTTGCAGAGGCGCCTAAAATCCGCCCAATTCATCTACCTGGAATCACGATCTTGGACAGTAGCTGCAGTACACGCCGAGCTTCGATTCGCCCGATCGCCTGATCAGCAGGATTTCCGCGCCAGTCTTTACCTGTCGCCGTCTTGCCTTCGGGCCGGCGGTGCACGTCGTTGATACCCGCTTTCTACCAGCGAAATTGCCAGTGAAGTCGCAGTGAAGCGCCGCATGGCCTGATGCCGTGCTGACGTTGCTCGCCTTTCAGCGCTGCGAGTCTTCGTTTGCGCTGCGTTGCGCCGTGCCTGAACGCGCCCGCGTCCCATCGAGGCGGACGTGTCGCTGTCACGCATACGGTTCACACTGTGCGATTTCGCGCCTCAACCTTGCTTACCGATGACAATTGAATTCGTCTGGCGGCTTCTCGCCGCCTTCGCCTGTGGCGTCGCGATCGGCCTCGAGCGGCAGATACGTCAGCGCAATGCAGGCCTGCGCACCATCACGCTGGTCGCGAGCGGCGCGTGCCTGTTCGTCACGCTCGGCGTACTGACCGGCAACGGCACGGCGGGCATCACCCAGATCGCCGCGTATGTGGTCTCCGGCGTCGGCTTTCTCGGCGGCGGGGTAATCATGCGCGACAAGGGTTCCATTCAGGGGATCAACACCGCGGCGACCTTGTGGTGCTCGGCCGCGGTGGGCGTTTTGTGCGGCGCGGGCCATTACGGCCCGGCGCTAGCCGGCACCCTGGTCGTGCTGTTGACCAATACCGTGCTGCGCGAAGTCAGCCGTACGATCAACGCGACGCCGGTATCGAACGCCGACCTCGTCCGCGAATACGTGTTGACAATCGTCTGCCGGGAAGCCGACGAGATTCACATTCGTACCGCCGTATCCAACTCCATGTATTCGACGCCGCTGTCGTTTCAAAGCCTGACGAGCGAGGACGTCGAAAACGACCGAGGACGCATTCGCGTTACTGCAACGTTGAAGATGCATCCCAAGGATCAGTCGAAGCTCGAACAGATGGCCAGCCGCATCAGCATGGAAAAGAGCGTCTCCAGCGTCAGTTGGACGGCCAGAGAAGCGGAGCCGACGCCCGAGTAAGCGTAATGCGTAAGTCCCCCATCTGCGCGCGCATCGTCTACACTTGATCTGCAATAGATTCAGACAATGTTAATTCCGCGTCCTGAATATGGACTGTCCCATAACCATCGACTAAGCTCTGTCACCGTGAATTTTTCACACTCAACTAGGGAGTCTCGATTATGGAACACGGCATCATTGCATGGCTCATCATCGGCGCGATCGCTGGCTGGCTGGCAGGCGTGCTCGTCAAGGGCGGCGGCTTCGGCCTGATCGTCGACATCATCGTCGGCATTGTCGGCGCGTTCATCGGTGGCTGGCTCGCCGGCGTGCTGCATATTTCGCTGGGCGGCGGCTGGATCGGCTCGATCATCACGGCGGTGATCGGCGCGGTCATTCTATTGTTTCTTATCCGGCTCGTCCGACGAGGCGCCTGAGCGTAGCATCTGATGTCTTACGGCGTCAGGGGCGAACGCCACCTGACGCCGGCTTGAGCTGACTACCCGCGTTTAAAGCTTCGTCTCCACCGCCGGCAACATCGAGCCGGTATCACGCAGCCGCGTATGCCAGGCGAAAGCCTGATCCAACTGATGCGGCGTTTGCCCGCCTCCCTTCAATGCTTGCCCGTAGTAGTCGCGCAACAGATCGCGATACAGCGGATGCACGCAATTCTCGATGATCAGCGTGGCGCGTTCCCGCGGCGCGAGGCCGCGCAAATCGGCGAGCCCCTGCTCCGTCACGACCACGTCCACGTCGTGTTCGTTGTGATCGCAATGCGGCACCATCGGCACGATGCTCGAAATGCGGCCGCCCTTGGCCATCGACTTGGTCGCGAAGATCGCGCACGACGCGTTGCGCGCGAAGTCGCCCGAACCGCCGATACCGTTCATCATGTGCGTACCGCCCACGTGAGTCGAATTCACGTTGCCGTAGATGTCGAATTCGAGCGCGGTATTCAACGCGATCAGACCGAGCCGGCGAATCACTTCAGGATGGTTGCTGACTTCTTGCGGACGCAGCACGAGACGATCGCGATAGCGTTCGAGTTCGCCGAACACCTGCGCCTGGCGCGCGGCCGACAACGTGATCGACGCACCGGAGGCGAACGTCACCTTGCCGGCATCCAGCAGATCGAAGGTCGAATCCTGCAGCACTTCTGAATAAATTTCGAAGGCGTCGAAAGGCGAATCGACGAAACCGGCCAGCACGGCATTGGCAATCGTGCCGATGCCGGCTTGCAATGGCGGCAAGCGCTTCGGCATGCGTCCGCGCGATACTTCGTGCTGGAAAAACTCAATCAGATGACCTGCAATCGATTCGGTCTCGGCATCCGCCGGCAGCACCGTGGATGAACTGTCCGCCATATCGGTGATGACGATCGCCGCGATTTTTTCGAGCGGAATCTCGATGGCCGGCGTGCCGACCCGGTCTTGCGGACGGACGATCGGCAACGGTTCGCGGTTCGGCCTGCGGCCCGGAATCCAGATGTCGTGCAGCCCTTCGAGCGCGAGCGGCTGAGCAAGATTGATTTCGACGATGACCTTGTCGGCGAGAATCGCGAAGCTCGCCGAATTGCCGACCGACGTGGTCGGCACGATGCCGCCGGTCTCGGTGATCGCGGTGGCTTCGATAATGGCGATGTCGAGTTTGCCGAGCTGGTTCGCGCGCAGCATCTCGACCGTTTCAGACAGATGCTGATCGACGAACATGACTTCGCCGCGGTTGATGGCGTCGCGAAGCGTCTTGTCCACTTGAAACGGCAAGCGGCGAGCCAGCACGTGCGCCTCGGTGAGCGTGCGGTCCACATCGTGACCGAGCGATGCGCCGGTCATCAACGTAATGCGCAGCGGCTTGCCTTCCTGGCGCGCGCGCTCGGCAAGCGCAACGGGGACGGCTTTGGCATCGCCCGCGCGCGTGAAGCCGCTGGCGCCGACACACATGCCATCCTGAATCAGAAGCGCCGCCTCGGCGGCTGAAGTGATTTTTGCGCGCAACTCAGCGCAGCGAATCCGGTCTTGGTACATGAAACTGAGTCTCTCCATAGTCACCAGTCCAGTCTACTGGTGCGCACGTCTATGGTGTGCTTCGCTCAGCAGCCGGATTGTCGCACCCACCGCGGCGTCACAAAGGACGGCGTCGCGGCCAGGTGCTGCGTCGCGTCGAACGGTCGCGACAGGTCTTGCACGTACTTCAGATATGACGCGTGGCGCTGTTTAGCTGCCGAAGTAGATGTTGCAGAAGCTCACGGGCCCAACGCACTCTTCAGCGTTGATCGCCGGTGTGGTGATGCGGCTTTGGCTTTCGGCGTTCTTCGCACGCTGTGCATTCGCTTGAGCGACCTGTTGTTCGGGGGCGGCCGGCGCCGATTGTGCGTGAGCGACAACAGCGGACAAAGAGCAGGCAATCAGAGCAATCTTCAACACATTCATTTCGTTCTCCATGACTTACAGTGCTGCCCCGTAGGAAGCCCCGTTGGGGGACTGCGAGGCAGTGATGAAACTATATGGCTGCCTTTCCCGCGGATAAATGGGGCGGTCCGGAAGTGATCCTTCCATTCTGTAGAAGGATCGATGCACATAGTCGATCGTCGCGTGCATCGGTCAACGCGCATTGAACGGCGCGTCCTTGTCGAGCAACGCCGTGCGGATGAAGTGCAGGCAGCTCAGGATGCGCTGCAGGTCGTGACGCTTTTCGCGATCGGCATGAACCGTTTGCAGCACGTCCTGCGCAATCCACGTGGCCGCGCGCACGGACACCAGCGCGCGCTCCAGACCACGCGAGTCAGGTCGCTCGAAGAGCCGCGCGAGGTCATCGCGCATGTGCTCTATGGCGCTGGTCCAGCGCGGATGAAGTGCGTGCGCGTAGTCGGCGCGCGCCGCTTCGTTGCGTAGATCGATCACGGCGTGACCCACTTCGAGCGTCGCGAGCGTCCAGCGCAATGCATCGCGGCGGCGCCGGGAGCGTCGCGTCAACAGCATGCGCAATTGGGAAGTCAGATCGTGCGTGCTCGACTGAAAGCGTTGATTGAGACCCGGCAGTTCGTCCTTGCACGCGGACACGACCTGCGCCCGCAGATCGCCCATGATTTTCCCGATGAGCCAAGGCATGTCGGTCGGGAAAACGACCGCGAAGACAAGCGCTGCCAAGAGCATCGACGCGGTGAGCGCAATGCCGTTGTTGATCAGCAGATCCGGCGCGTAAGTGACGACGTTGTCAGGCCCGGCGAGCAAACAGAAGAACACTGAGAAACCGATCCCATATCCCGCCGCAAACTTGCGCGTGGCGATGAATGCTCCGAGTGCGAGCACCGGCGCCAGCATCATGCACAGCAGCGGAAAACCGTCGATGTTGGGATACACATAGCACGTGAACAGATAGCCGGTCATGGTCGCCAGTACGGCGCCGACGGCCATCTGCACGGCCATCTTCGACGGATTCGGCGCAGTCGACGTCAGCGCGCACGCCAGCGCCGCGCCGATCACCGCAAGGCCGCCGCTCGGCCAGTCCGTCGTGATCCAGAACCAGCCGGCGATTGCCATGACCACAGCCGAGCGCATAAAAGTCAACGCGACGACAAAGGTGTTGGTTTTGCTGACGTAGCGGCTGGTGGTCCGCGGCTGGTTGCCCGGCTTGCGCTGCGTGAGCGTCACGTAGGTCTGCGAGTAACGGATCCATTCGTCGACGAACCGGTACAGCAATTCCGCCGCCGTATCGAAGTCCGCCAGCGATTCGGCGGGCGTGGCTTCCAGCGGCCGTCTCGTTTCACGCACACGCCGCGGCAAGCTCGCCTGAAAGTGTCGCAAACGGGCGGCCGTACGCGATGGGTCCCCTGTGACTTCGAGCGGTGGCGACATGAGCGCGGCCAGCTCATGAAAATACGGTTCGGTCGCCGCGACGACCGGCGCCGAGCCATTCATGCGCAGACGCTTGAGCAGTTGATGTAGTGCATGCAGTCGCGCACAGGCATCCATGAACTCGCCGTTCAAACGGCCGAGATGCTGACTGCGCGAACGCATGGCCGGATCTTCGAAGGCGGCGAAAGTGCGCGTCGCCTCGAAACCGACGATCTCGTCGACGAGATCCGCAAAGCGCCGCTCGAATTGGCCCCGCTTGATGCTGCGAGCCAACACATCGGCAGCGAACGCAGTAAAATTTCCGTACCGAATCTGTAGCGCACGCCGCAGTGCAAGGCTGGACCGCTGCGGCACGATCAGCGCGCTCACCGCGCTCGAGGACACGATGCCGACCGCCACTTCCGCCGCGCGCGTGAGCGCCGCCAGAAACAGGTCGTGAGGCACCGTCACATTCGGGATGCCGATCAGCGCAGCGGTGTAACCCGCAAGCACAAAGCCGTACCATCTGAAATGCCGATACCGGACCGCTGCCGCAATGCAGGCGCTCACCCAGCCGATCATGCCGAGCATGTACAACTCGGGCTGCTGGACGAACAGCGCGCCGAGCACCAGCGCAGCGACCGTGCCCACCGCGGTCCCGAGAATCCGATAGAAACTCTTGGCGAGCACCATGCCGCTGAACGGCTGCATCAGCACGAACACCGTGGTCATCGCTATGCGCGGCTGAGGCAGATCCAGCAGCATCGCAATGCCGAGCGCCAACAGCGCCGCGGTGACCGTTTTGAACAGATGCAGCCAAACCAGACCGTCGCTGGTCGCCCAGTCCCGAACAGCCGGACTGAGCGTTTGCAACATGACGCCCCACTTCCGGCGGGAATCCGCCGTCGGTTCGATCGCATGTTCGCGTTTCATCTGGAAGCAAGGCGCCCCGGTTGGTCGCTGGAAAAAGCGCCGGTGAAGAAGACCGCTCACACCGGCCACGCAAGGCGCCGATTGTAGGGGCATGCTGCGCGCGCATTAAGAGGACGGCCGCGGAACGTCCCTTCCAGAACGAACAACAATGCGCATCCGAGACAGGCGGACAATACGGCTTCAGCCGTGAAATAGAAGGATCGATGGATACGTTACAAAATATGCGAGTGTTCGTGCGCGTGGTCGAAGCCGGTAGTTTTACCGCCGCCGCGCAGTCGCTCAATTCGACGACCGGCGCGATGTCCCGTGCGGTCTCGGAACTCGAAGCTCATCTGCGAACGCGGTTGCTCAACCGTTCAACGCGGCGGCTCGCGCTCACCACTGCGGGCGAGCGCTATCTGAAACGATGTCAGCAGATACTCGCTGATGTCGACACGGCGGAAGAAGAAGCCAGCTGTGCGCACGAGCGCCCGAGCGGCGCGTTGCGGATGCACAGTTTTGCCAGCATCGGCCAGCATTACGTGCTGCCGGCCATCTCGCGCTATCGCGCGCTGTATCCGGAGGTGACGGTCGAGCTGACGCTGTCGCAGCGCATGCCTGATCTTTTCGAAGGCAGCGCGGACGTTGCGGTGATCGGTGCTTCCAGTTTGCCTAATTCGGAACTCGTATCGCTCCCGCTGGGGACGACCTTTAGCATTCTGTGCGCGTCGCCGGCGTATGTGCGCGCGCACGGCGCGCCGCAGCAGCCGGCCGATCTGGCGCACCATGAGTGTTTGATCCTGCACACGCCGGCGTTTCCGCCGCACGATTGGGTGCTCGATGGGCCGAATGGCAGCGAAATGATGGAAGTGAATGGGCCGGTGCACGTGAACATCGCCGAATCGATGATTGTCGCGATTCGCGAAGGGATGGGCATTGGCATGTTGCCGCTGTACGCGGCGATTTCCGGATTGCGTGATGGGACGTTAGTGCGCGTGTTGCCGGAGTATACGGCGCAGAAGATGAATATTTACGCGCTGTATCCGTCGCGTAAGTTCATCGACGCGAAGACGCGGACCTGGGTCGAGTTCCTGCGTACACATCTGCCGAAAGTCATTGCACGCGATGAGGCGCTGCTTGCAGAAGTCGGCGACGCCCAGATCGGCGATGGCGTGGTGCCTGCGGGCGCGAGCGGCGGTGGGGATGTCGCGACGCGGTAGGCGTCATAGTTGGAGTTGTTAGGTGTCGCTGGCTGCGGGTGGGTGCGGCGGCGGCGCTGTGCTCTCCTGTGCGGGTGCCTGCAAAGTGGAAAGGACCGTTTGCGGAGTGTGTTGCACACGATTGCTCAGTGCGGATCGCAAACCGGAGTCTTTGTTCGCCCCATTTCTTCGCCTGTTTTTTCCGGCTGTGTAAACGCAGAAACCCCACCTTTTTGGGGTGGGGTTTCTGTTTGCTGCGGGGGAGCCTGACGATTACCTACTTTCACACGGGTAATCCGCACTAT
>NZ_JBNNWQ010000014.1:0-232143 GCF_050281145.1 Paraburkholderia sp. NPDC080076
AGTGCGGATTACCCGTGTGAAAGTAGGTAATCGTCAGGCTCCCCCGCAGCAAACAGAAACCCCACCCCAAAAAGGTGGGGTTTCTGCGTTTACACGGCCGGAAAAAACAGGCGAAGAACGAACGCGAAAACCGCCCTCAATCCCCATCCGCAGCGCGTTCGCGTAGTAGCTCGTTAGCCTTCGGCATCCATACTTGACTCCTCCCATCCCTTCACAACAACTCAACCTGAAGCATAAAAATATCTGTTTTCAACAGATATAAAGGCTGTCCTAAAAACAGCATTCATCACTTCCTCAAGCCCCTCCTGCGCCCACCGGGCTGCATCCCTCCGTCTTAACATCCATCCCAAAATACTGTATAAATATACAGTGAAAAGTCGTCACCTCATGCTTGCTCGATGCCGGGCAGGGCGGAGCATTCCCTATTCAAGAGCGTGTCTATGGCAGCAGCGATTCAGCTTGCGACGACCGCGCTGTCGTCTAAATTACGGCGTCAGGTGTGGCAGGGCAATGAGCTTGCCGAGGCGGACTCGCATGTAATTTCCAGCGGCTATGCCACGCTGGATCAGTTGTTGCCGGGACAAGGCTGGTCGGCTGGCGGCCTGACAGAGTTGTTGGTTGAGCATGGTGGAGTGGGTGAAGTACGGCTGCTAGCTCATGCGCTGCGTCATCTGACGAAGCAAGCCGGGCGGCATGTCATGCTCGTGGCGCCTCCGTATCAGCCATGCGCTGCCGCATTGAGAGCTTGGGGTGTCGATGTCGAGCGAGTCTTATGGGTGCGCTCGAGTGAAGACCAGGCCCTGTGGGCCGCTGCTCAGGCCTTGAAGCAGGATGGCATCGGCGCGGTCCTGGTTTGGCTGCCGAATGCGCGTGCCGACAAGGTCCGACGCCTGCAAGTGGCGGCTCAGGAGTCGGCATCGCTGGCATTTTTGATCCGGCCTGTCGAGGCCGCCACGCAATCTTCCCCAGCGCCATTGCGAATGATCTGCGAGCCGCTTTTGCCGGCCAATGCGCAGACGATCAACCGTCGTCAATGGCTGCAGGAGATTGGTTTGTCGATCGACATCTTCAAGCGTCGCGGGCCGCCGCTAGCCGAGCCTCTTCGTCTCGTTTTGCCTTTACAAAGCGTCTTGTTGCCGGAAGACGGAGTCGACCGTCATCAAGGGCCAGAGATCAAACATGCTGTGGATCGCAGTCACATTGCCACTCTTGTCGCTGGAAGCGGTGAAGCCTCTCGCGCCGCTCCAGGATGGTTCGCTCGCGAAGCCGAATCGGCGTGAGTCGCGCGACGAGACAAGCCAACTTCACGATGCCGAAGACATCGGTGGAGGGCATTGTTACGCACTAGCCGATCACGCGCACATCCTGATGCCGGATCTCGACGCGCTGCGTGCCGGCGTGCATGCGGGTCATTCGCGTTCGTACGCCTTGGCGTTGGCGCCGGGGCTTGAACTGCTTGCCGCCGATGCCGCCCGCGAAACTCAGGCATTCGAAGCCATAGCGCTTGCCTTGCTGACATACACGCCGAAAGTGTCGCTTGCCGACGCGCACACCCTGTTGCTGGAAGTCGGCTCGGGTTTGAGATTGTTCGGCGGCTTGCGCGCGTTGTTGTCGCGGGTGTCTGCCACGGTGGCGGAATTCGGCTATACGGCGCGCATCGCCTGTGCGCCGACCGCCTGGGGAGCGTGGCTGTTGGCGCAGGCGCGCGCCGTTCGGCAGGGCCATCGCTGGCACGTGGTCAAGGAGACGTCGCTTGCGCGCGTCCTCGATGGCTTATCCGTCTCGCTGCTGCCGGTCACGCAGGCGCATCGCGATGCGTTTTCGCACGTCGGCTGTACGACGCTGGCCGATTTGCGTCAATTGCCACGTTCAGGTGTCGTGCGACGTTTCGGCAGCGGCATTCTGGATCTGCTGGCGCAGGCGTATGGCACGCGCCCGGATCCACGCGAATCGTTTCGCGCGCCGGCGTCGTTTCATGCGCAACTGGAGTTGCCCTCGCGGGTCGATAACGCGGATGCATTGCTGTTCGCCGCGCGTCGGCTGATCGTGCAGTTGGCCGGCTGGCTGAGCGCGCATCATGCAGCGCTCAGCGGTTATACGTTGCTGCTCGAGCATGAATTGGCGTCCCGTCATGCACAGAAGACATCGAGCCTGAAGGTCGCATGGGCCATACCGTCGCGTGATGCCGAGCATCTGATCTGGTTGTTGCGGGAAAAGTTGGATCAGACCGTGCTGGCGGCACCGGTCATCGAGTTGAAGCTGGTCGCTGAGCAGATCGGTGAATATGCCGGGCAGTCGGACACCTTGTTTCCCATGCCCGAATCGGATGGCGATTCGATTGCGCGTCTGCTGGAGCGCCTGAGCGCGCGATTAGGGCCGGAGAATGTGCTGCAGATGTCGGTGCAGGACGATCATCGTCCCGAGCGGGCAATGCGCGTCGAAGCCTACCAGGCGCAAGCGTTTTCGCGCAAGAAGCGTTCGCCTGCGAAGTCCCGGTCGAAGATCAAAGCGGACAAAACCTGGCTGACCGATGAGTTGCGGCACGCTGCCGCGGAGGAAGGGCGCGAAGACGGCGAGTCGCTCGCCTACGCGATCGAGGCGGCTGAGGCGACCCAGGCAACCCAACGCCCATCCAAAACAAACGACGCCAAAAACACCAGCACATCCGCACCGCAACCCGGCAACGCACAGGCATCCCTTGACCTACCTGACAGCGCATTGCCTTCCCAGCCTCGCCCGGTCTGGATGCTCGACAAACCGCTGCGCCTGATGATGCGCGACCAGCGGCCGATCTATCGCCGGCCGCTGAAAATGCTCACGCGTACCGAACGGATCGAAGCAGGGTGGTGGGACGGCAACCGCGTCGAGCGGGACTACTACGTTGCAGCCGACGACCGCGGGCACATGTTCTGGGTATACCGCGAACGCCTCAGCGGCGAGTGGTATTTGCAGGGTTTGTTCGGTTGACCATCATGCCTCCAACCCAGCCATCATTCCTCGCGCAGCCGCCGCTCGCCACCCAGTTGCCGGCGTATGCGGAATTGCATTGCCTGACTAATTTCTCTTTTCTGCGTGGCGCGTCGCATCCTCATGAACTCGTCGAGCAGGCGATGTCGCGCGGCTACAGCGCGCTCGCCATCACCGATGAATGCTCATTGGCAGGCGTCGTGCGCGCCCACACGGCGTTGAGGGAAATCAAAGCGGAGCGGGACCGTCAGCAGAAAGAGCGCGAGGAAAAGGCCAAGGCTGCGCAACCGGAAGCGCCTTTGGAAGACGCGACAAAAACCGGAACGTCGCAACAGGAAACCGTGGGAGCCTCGGAAACCGAGGCACTAAAACCCCTCCCTCAACTGATCATCGGCAGCGAACTCAATCTGACCGACGAAACCGGCGAGCCTTTCTGCACCCTGGTTGCGCTAGCAACCAACCGCAACGGTTACGGCAATCTTTCCGAGCTGATTACGCTAGCCCGCTCGCGTGCGGACAAAGGCAGTTATCGCCTCGGTCCGTCCGACTTCACCGACTCCTTGCCTCATCTGGCACATCTGAAGACGTTGCCCGATTGCGTCCTGATGCTCGTGCCGCAGCGCGCGGCGACGCTCTCGCATACGCTGCGTTGCGCGCATTGGCTCGCATCGTTCGCTGCACAACGGGCATGGATCGCGCTCGAACTCTGGCAAACGGGCAGCGACGATCTTCAGATCGACGCCCTGCGCATGATTTCAAAAGCGAGCGGTTTGCCGCTGGTCGCGGCGGGCGGCGTTCTCATGCATGCCCGATCGCGCAAGCCTTTGCAGGACACGATGACAGCCATCGGCCTCGTCACGCCGCTATCGCAATGCGGCCACGCGCTCGAGGCGAATGCGGAGCGGCACATGCGTACGCGCGTGCGGCTCGGCAAACTGTATCCGCGCGATACGCTGGAAGAAACGCTGCGTATCGCCGCGCTATGCCGCTTCTCGCTCGACGAACTCAAGTACGAGTATCCCGAAGAACTGGTGCCCGTCGGCGAGTCGCCGTCGAGTTATCTGCGCAAGCTGGTCATGGCCGGTGCGATGGAGCGCTGGCCCAAAGGCATGGACCTGAAGCGAATCGGTCAGATCGAAAAGGAGTTGGGGCTGATCGCCGATCTGAAATACGAAAAGTATTTTCTGACGGTGCACGATATCGTGAGTTTCGCGCGCTCCAGAAACATTCTCTGCCAGGGGCGAGGTTCAGCGGCGAATTCGATCGTCTGTTATTGCCTGCACGTGACGGAAATCGATCCGGTGCATATGAACATGCTGATCGAGCGGTTCATCTCTCGCGCGCGCAACGAGCCGCCTGATATCGACGTCGACTTCGAGCATCAGCGGCGCGAAGAGGTCATTCAATATATCTACACGAAGTACGGCCGTCATCGGGCGGCCCTGACTGCATCGCTGATTACGTATCACGCGCGCAGTGCGCTGAAAGACGTCGGCAAGGCGCTGGGTCTCGAGGCGTCGTTGATCGAGCGGATCAGCAAGTCGCAACAATGGTGGGACGGCACGGATGCAGTCGCCAAATATCTGGCCGAAGCGGGCTTCGATGCCAACTCGCACATCACGCGGAACCTGATTCGTTTGACCCAGGAGTTGCGCAGCTTTCCGCGTCATCTGTCGCAACACGTCGGCGGTTTTGTGATCGCGAAAGACAAGCTGTCGCGACTCGTGCCGATCGAGAACGCGACGATGAAAGACCGCAGCGTGATCGAATGGGACAAGGACGATATCGACGCGCTCAAGCTGCTGAAAGTCGACGTGCTGGCTCTCGGCATGTTGTCGGCGATCAGACGCGCGCTGGAATTCGTCGCATTGAGGCGCGGTTTTCCGACGTTCAGGGTGCAGGATATTCCGCGCGAGGATCGCGCCGTCTACGAAATGTGCGGCCATGCCGATACGATCGGCGTATTCCAGATCGAATCGCGTGCGCAGCAAAGCATGCTGCCGCGCCTGAAGCCCAACAAGTACTACGATCTCGTGATCGAAGTGGCGATCGTGCGGCCCGGGCCGATTCAGGGCGGCATGGTGCATCCCTATCTGCGCCGCAAGCAGGGGCTCGAGCCGGTTGACTACGCGAAGGATGAGTTGCGTCCCGTACTCGAACGTACGCTCGGCGTGCCGATTTTCCAGGAACAGGTCATGCATCTGGCGATGGTTGCGGCGAAATATACCGGTGAGCAGGCCGATCAGTTGCGGCGCGCGATGGCCGCATGGCGGCGCAGCGGCAACCTGGCGAAGTATCAGAAGGATTTGAGCGACCGTATGTCGGCGCGCGGTTATGAACAGGAGTTCATCGACCGTATCTGCAAACAGATCGAAGGCTTCGGCGAGTATGGTTTTCCGGAGAGCCATGCGGCGAGTTTCGCGTTGCTCGTTTATCTCAGCGCGTGGTTGAAGCGCTATGAACCGGCTGCTTTTCTGGCAGGTTTGCTGAACAGTCAGCCGTTGGGGTTTTATTCGCCGTCGCAACTCGTTCAGGATGCGAAGCGTCACGGCGTCAAGGTATTGCCGCCCGACGTGACCCTGAGCGATTGGGAGTCGACATTCGAAAGACGCGGTCATGAAGGACAGCGGATCTCAGCGGACGAAACCTGTTTGCATCGTCAACAGGCCGTACTATCCGCGCAGCAATTGCGCGATCTTTCGCTGCGGCGCCTGACGGTGAGCAGGACGGTCCGGCGCGCGGCACAGCGGTTGACTGCCCGCGTGTTTCAATCGTCGGATACCTATGGCGCTCGCGGTCCCGCCGTGCGCATCGGCATGCATCTGATCAAGGGGCTGGCACAAGGGGCCGCCGAACGCATCATGGCGGCACGCGACGAGGCGCAGTTTACCGATGTCGACGATCTGGCACGCCGTGCGGCCTTGACGCGGCGCGATCTCGAAGCGCTTGCCGCGGCGAACGCGCTGGCCAGTATCGCGGGACATCGGCGCGAAGCATGGTGGGCCGTGACGGCGCAGCACACGGTGCCCAAACTGCTGCGCGACGCACCGATCGCCGAAGTGCCGCTGCTGTTGCCGCAGGCAGCCGAAAGCCGCGAAATCGTCGACGACTACGCGAGCCTCGGCCTCACGCTCAATCGCCATCCGCTCGCGTTGTTGCGCGCACGCCTTGCTCACCATCGTTTTCGCACGGCCGCCGAACTCGCCGCGTGTCAGCACGGCACGCTGGCGCGAGCGTGCGGCATCGTCACCGTGCGGCAGCGGCCGGGTACGGCAAACGGCACGGTGTTCGTTTCCATCGAAGACGAGACCGGGTCGATCAATGTGATCGTCTGGCCGTCGCTAGTGGAAAAGCAGCGCAAGGTTTTGCTGGGCTCGTCGTTGCTCGCGGTCTACGGCGTTTTGCAGCGCGACGACGGCGTGGCGACCGGCGGCGACCATGCCGGAAATGGCGTGAGCGCAAACCAGGCAGGCAAAGCGAAACGGAAAAACAAAGGCGAGGTGATCCATCTCGTCGCCCATCGCCTCGAGGATCACAGCGAATGGCTCGGTGAACTGGCCACGGCGAGCCGCGATTTTCATTGAGGGCGGCTTGCGGCTGTTAAACCCGCACGTCCGCCATCAGGCCGTCCTGCCGGCGCATCGCATTCATGGCGACACGGGGTGCCGCCGTGGCCAGCCCTATCTATCCGACGAGACGTTCTACGCCGACGCGGCACCTCGCCACGGAAACACGGCTAACACTTGCCGGATCGCCGCATCGAACGGTGTGCGGCGGCCGATCCCGAGCGCCTCGAGCCGGCTCGAAGCCAGGTGGCAGTTATGCGGGCGCGGCGTCGCATCGGTCGGCGTGTGTTGCGGCGTCAGATGCGCGCCGACTTGCAACGCTTCGGCAAGGCGCAGGGCGATTTCGTACTTGTTCATCGGTTCGTCGCCGGACCATTGCACGATGCCGCGGATCGCGTCGCCCCGCGCATGCCGTTCGAGCATTTGCCGGATCACGAACGCGACGTCCGGCGTGAAGGTGGGATAACGGATCGCCCATGCATCCATGACGGCGGGTTTGTTATCGGGCGCGGCCGACGCGGCGATCGCCGGCACGAGACTCGTCACGGCAGACTCCGCCCAACTGACGATCGGCCCGTACAGCAACGGCAAACGCAGCACGCAGCCGAGGTCGGTCGATTCAGTCAACGCGCGCTCGCCTTCGAGCTTGCTGCGCCCATAGGCGTTGAGTGGCGCAGGCGCGGAATCGTGCTGGTAGGGCGGGTGCGTGCCGTCGAACACGTAATCGGTGGAGATCGACAGCGTCCATGCGCCGCGCCGGTTCGCCGCCGCGGCAAGGGTGCGCACAGCGTCGACGTTCAGCGCGCGGGCCAGCGCGGGATCATGCTCGCACACGTCCGGCCGACGCTCCGCCGCGGCAATTACGAGCGCGTCCGGCGCTTCGCACTCGACGAACTGCTCGACTGCCTGCGCGTCGCGAATATCCAGCGCGACCGTGCCCGGCGCCAGCCGGCTGAAAGCTGTAGCGACGACTTGCCAGCCGGTCTGCTGCGCCAGTTCGTCGACGAGCGCGCGGCCAAGCAGCCCTGAGGCACCAATGACGGCAACTTTGAACATGACGTGAACTCGCTCACCGGGCGGCGCCGGACGCGCCGTTTGTCGTGTCGTTTGACGCGCCATTCGCGATGCCCGTCACCGTGTATCCGGCCTCGTCGATGGCGGCCTTCAGCGTCTCAGCCGGTTGCGCCGATTCGACCGCCACGCGCCCGGATGCCAGATCGACGTGGACTTTCGCGGCTTCATCGTGTTCGCGGATTGCGTTCGTAACCGCCGCCACACAGTGCTGGCAGCTCATGCCTTGTACCTGGAATTCGATTGTCATCGGGATTGCCTCGGGAAAATGGATAGTGCGATGGTTGAATTATGCCTGCCGATCCGCAATTGAGTCGTACACCTTCCCATCATGGGAAGGTGTACGATCGACGTACACAGACTGGGGAAAGAGCCATGAATATCGGTGAAGCGGCCCGCGCGTCGGGCGTCACGGCGAAAATGATTCGCTACTACGAAAGCGTCGACTTGCTGGCGGCGAAATCGCGCACGAGCGCCGGTTACCGCGTATACGGCCCGCAAGAGGTGCATTCGTTGCGCTTCATTCGCCAGGCGCGCCGGCTCGGCTTTCTGGTCGAAGACATTCGACGGCTGCTAGCGCTGTGGCACGACCGCTCGCGCGCCAGTGCCGAAGTGAAGACGATTGCGTTGGAACACGTTGCGGAGCTGGATCGCCGCATCGCCGAACTGACCGACATGCGCGACACACTGGCGCACCTGGCCGACCATTGTCACGGCGACGACCGCCCCGATTGTCCGATCATCGAGCGACTCGCGGATACCGATCTGGTTTCAGGACAGGGTTGTCATCCAATTTGAGATGGTCTTTTTGGCGTTCGGCGCAACCTCTAGCTGAGTTAATTGCGACCCAATCGACATTTGCACCAATATTGTGCGTTAAAATATGGGGCGGTATTGATTGTCGCCAAAAATCCGTCTCAATTTAAGCCAAATCAACTAGTTACGTGCACCGCTCTCGTGCACCATTCCAAAACGGAATGCACGTCATGCGGGCATTTCACTAGTCAGGTTGCGCTATAGGGCTATAATCCGGGTTAACCCTTTTACGGGAAATCCCTGATGCCCAATCCACCGGGGATTCAATCTGATCCTTGGAGAACATCATGTTTGCATACGTACTTGAAAAGCTGAGCACCTGGTTTGAAACCGCTGAACGCACCCGCCGCGAAGCCTATCTGGCGTCGTCGTCGGATATCGTCCAGCTCGAACAGCGCATCCGCTCGCTCGAAACCAACGGCTACTCGCTGTAAGTTTCAACTGCATCAAGTTTGACCCGGCAGCGCTTGTCGCGCAGCCACGGCAGTAAAAGCGTCAAGCCCCGTCCATGCGGGGCTTTATCGCATCTGGAGTCGAAAATTTCAGTCCGACGGCGTCTGCGGGCTATTTGTGGCGAATATCGACTAGCCTCGCGGCGACCGTCGCGGTAAGGTAAAGCGTTTTCTGCGAAATCCGGCTTTCCCACACTCAACCGGTCCGCCCATGTCACCTGTTCGCCCGCTCAAATCCCTCCTGGCCGTGACCATTGCAGCCTCGCTGACCACGGTTTTTGCCATGTCGAGCGCTTGTGCTGCGTCGTCCAGTGCGCGCAAGCCGGTGATTCTCGACTCGCAGAACGGCATCAACGACGGCCAGAGCGGCACCGTGCTGCAGACCGCGCCGCTTTCGCATCAGCCGATCGTCGAAGCGCAGCCGATCGCGACGCCGGCCGAACTGGCGCCGAATTCGACAATCCCGATCGTCGTTGCGCCTTATATCCAGTTGCCTGCGGGCGGAGGCATGCCGCTGCCGCAACCGCAGCCTCGTCCAGTGCCCCGGCCGCAATAAATGCTCGCGACGCGGCCGTTCCCGCCAGCTCTGTTCCATATCCGTTGATCCTTCGGGTGCGCGGCCAATCCCACCGCCTCGTGGACGCCTGCGCGAGTACGCCCGCGATCAACGCAGCCCCGCCTTGCACGCCGACGACGGCAGCGCGTGATTGCTGGCCGTGAGCGCAGGCACGGGATCGGACATATCCGCCGACTCGCTGCGTGCGCCATTGGGGTTTGGGCGCATGGCGCGCGCGAAACCGTCCGACGACAATCATCGCGCGGTCTCTCGCTAGCGACGCGGGCCCCACATCAAGCCCGGCGCCACCGTATCGAACGAAAAACAGAATAAGGAGACATCGAATGCCGACTCACTGGATGCGGCAGGCCGCCGGCGCCTGCGTCACGCTGCTTGCGCTGGCCGCGCTGCCTGGCGCCGCGCTTGCCAAAGACACACCGGAAAAGCCCACGCTGACGATGGCAGTCGGTGGTCTGCCGGGCCTCTACTATCTGCCGGTGCTCGCTGCGCAACAGTTGGGCTACTTCAAGGACGAAGGCCTCGACGTCACGCTCGAGGATTTCGCGGGCGGGTCGAAGGCGCTGGAAGCGGTGGTGGGCGGCAGCGCCGACGTGGGTGCCGGCGCATTCGAGCACACGCTGTTCATGCAGGAGAAAGGGCAGCACTACCGGGCGTTCGTGTTGATGGGACGCGCGCCGCAGATCGTCGTTGCCGTGTTGAAGTCGAAGGCTGACCAGCTCAAGACTTTGGCGGACTTCAAAGGCGCGAAAGTCGGCGTGAGCGCGCCGGGATCGTCGACGGATCTCGTGCTCACCGTTGCTTTGCGCAAAGCCGGCGTGCAGCGCAACGAGATTTCGGCGATCGGCGTGGGCAGCGGCGCCTCCGTGCTCGCCGCGGTAAGCGGCGGCCAGATCGACGCGCTCTCCAACGTCGATCCGATGATGACCAAACTGACGCGCAGTGGCGCGATCAAGGTGCTGGTCGATACGCGCACGGTGAAGGGCACGCAAGAGGTATTCGGCGGGACGATGCCGGCGGCGACGCTCTATGCCTCGGACAATTTCATCCAGAAGTATCCGAAGACGACGCAGGCGCTGGCCAATGCCATCGTGCGCGCGGATCACTGGCTGCAGACCGCGAGCGATGCCGATCTGCTGAAGATGGTGCCGCCGGCTTATCTGCTCAACGACTCGGCGCTCTATGTGGAGGCCTTCCACAACGTGCGCGACGCCTATTCTCCGGACGGCTTGATGCCCGCGGACGGTCCGGCGACGTCATTGCGCGCGTTGTCTTCGTTCGATAGCCGGCTCGATCCGAAAAAGATCGACCTGAACGCGACCTATACCAACGACTTCGCCCGGAAGGCTGACGCGCAACTCAAGTAGGCGGCGCGGCCCGGACTGACTGAGCAGCCGCACCGGCTGCGCGCGTCGTGCGCGCGTGGCCGGTGACAACGTTAGGATGGCTCGACGAACCGCGTAAGCTCGGAGGCCACAAAAACTCGTAGCCGACAAAAGCTCACAGCCGAAAAAGCTCGCTTCCCACAATAAGAAGCTCAGTCGCCGCGATACTCCACCTTGAACTGCGCGGCCTTGTCCTCGCCGAGCGCGTTGACGAGCCAGGGCATCTGGTCCTTCAACGTTTTTGCCAGCGTATACGGCGGGTTCAGAATGAACATGCCGCTGCCGAAAAGCCCAAAACCATCTTCTGGCGGATTGCTGACAGTCAGACTCACGTGCAGCCAGTTCCGGTCCTGCAGCTTCTTCAGTTGATCGGGAAAGCGCTGCGACTCAGGGCGCCTCACTTGCGGATACCAGACCGCATAAGTGCCGGTCGGAAACCGCTTCAGGCTTTCTTCGACGCAGCGCAGCGTGCGCGTATAGTCGCGCTTGTCCTCATACGACGGATCGAGCAGCACCAGCGCGCGGCGTGGGGCCGGCGGCAACAAGGCAAGAATGCCGTCGAAGCCGTCCCCCGCATAGAGCATGGCGCGGCGGCCCGCGTCGCGGAAATTGTGGCGCAGCACGTCGATTTCGGTGGTGTGCAGCTCGAACAGACGCATGCGGTCCTGTTCGCGCATCTGCCGCCACGCGATATACGGCGAGCCGGGATAGAAGCGCAGCTGGCCGTCCGGATTGAGCGCGCTCACTTCGTCGACGTAGTCGGCGAACATCGGCGGCAGATCGTTGCGTCCCCACAGTTTGCCGATGCCGGTCTGGAACTCGCCGGTTTTGGTCGCGTAACCTTCCTTCAGCGAGTAGACGCCGGCGCCCGCATGCGTGTCGATATACCAGTAGGACTTGTCCTTCTGACCGAGGTAGCGCAGGAGCTGCAACACGACGGCGTGTTTCAGAACGTCGGCGTGATTGCCTGCATGAAAGGCGTGGCGGTAGCTGAGCATGATGAGGAGACGCTGAAAGAGGGCGTGCCGCCCCAGGGCGGATTCGGCGATGCGGCTGCAATGTGGCTGCACAACGCGGACATATAGCGCCGGTGTGCAGCGCGGTCGCGTATTGTACGCGACGCCGCGTCGCGCCCCGCGCATTGCAGCGAGTTCCATGCGTAACACAGCCGCGATACCGCCACGGCCATGTTACGCGGTCACGCGAGTCCGGTCAGTCGTGGGCGTCGCCGATAATTTCCTCGATTCGGGTTTTGATCTCCGGCGTGATCCGCTCGGCTACATCGGCGGACTTCATGTTCTCGCCGATCTGTTCGACCCGTGACGCACCCGTGATCACCGTACTCACATTGGGATTCTTCAGAATCCAGCCAATGGCGAGCTGACCGACGGTGCAGCCCAACTCATCGGCCACTTCGCCGAGCTTGCCGACCACGTTGTTCTTGCCGGCGTCGGTGACCTGCTTGCGCAGCCAGTCGTAGCCCTGCAATTGCGCGCGGCTGTCGGCCGGCACGCCGTCGCGGTATTTGCCGGTCAGCAGGCCGGACGCAAGCGGGCTCCAGGTGGTCAGCCCGAGGCCGATATCCTCGTAAAGCCGCTTGTATTCCTGCTCGACGCGGTTGCGATGGAACAGGTTGTACTGCGGCTGCTCCATGACCGGCTTGTGCAGATGATGCCGTTCCGCGATGTCGTAAGCAGCGCGGATTTCATCGGCGCTCCATTCGGACGTGCCCCAGTACAGCGCCTTGCCGCGAGTGATCATGTCGCTCATAGCCCAGACGGTTTCCTCCACCGGCGTGTTCGGGTCGGGACGATGACAGAACACCAGATCGACATAGTCGAGCTGCAGCCGTTTGAGCGACGCGTCGATCGCGTTCAGCAGATATTTGCGGTTCAGCGTGTGGTACTGGTTCGGCGCTTCCGCGAGTCCCCAGAAGAATTTCGTCGACACTACGTAGCTCACGCGCGGCCACGCCAGTTCCTTGAGCGCCTGGCCCATGATCTCTTCGGACTTGCCGCCGGCATAGACCTCGGCGTTGTCAAAGAAGTTGACTCCCGCGTCGCGCGCGGCCGCGAGCGATTCGCGCGCCGCGTGGGTGTCCACCTGATTGCCGTAGGTGACCCACGAGCCGATGGACAGTTCGCTGACTTGCAGGCCGGAACGGCCCAGACGTCGATAATTCATGCATTGCTCCTTGTTGGTGATGCCACCGGAATCCCGCCGAAAACGTCCAGTTTAAAGAGATACGCTTCGATGTGCTTTTAACCGATGGAGTTCACACGGTTCATGCACAATAGCAGCGTTGGCCGCAGTGCAGCATTCGGCCGAACGGCCTATGCCGTTTGGCTGACTTCACGCCGCCCGCGGCCCGTGGTCTCATTGCTCATCAACTGCATGGAGGTTCTAGATGTCGTCAACGAACACGAATCTGAATGGCAAGGTTGCGGTGGTTACTGGCGCCGCAAGCGGCATCGGCAAGCAGATTGCGCTGACTCTTTCCGCGGCGGGCGCGGCTGTCGCGATCGCCGACCTGAATCAGGACGGAGCGAACGCCGTCGCTGAAGAAATCAAGAAGGGCGGCGGCAAGGCAATCGGCGTGGCGATGGACGTCACGAACGAAGACGCCGTCAATCAAGGCATCGACAAAGTGGCCGCGGAACTCGGCTCGGTCGATATTCTCATTTCCAACGCCGGCATCCAGATCGTTAACCCGATCGAAAACTATTCGTTTTCAGACTGGAAAAAAATGCAGGCGATCCACGTGGACGGCGCCTTCCTGACCACCAAGGCCGCGCTCAAGCACATGTACAAGGACGATCGAGGCGGCATCGTGATCTACATGGGCTCGGTCCACTCGCACGAAGCGTCGCCGCTCAAATCCGCCTATGTGACGGCCAAGCACGCGCTGCTGGGTCTCGCGCGCGTGCTGGCTAAAGAAGGCGCAAAGCACAACGTGCGCTCGCATGTCGTGTGTCCTGGTTTCGTGCGCACGCCGCTCGTCGACAAGCAGATTCCCGAACAGGCCAAGGAACTGGGCATCAGCGAGGAAGACGTGGTCAAGCGCGTCATGCTGGGCGGCACAGTCGACGGTGTCTTCACCACGGTGGAAGACGTCGCGCAAACGGTGCTGTTCCTGTCCACCTTCCCGACGGCGGCGCTGACCGGCCAGTCCTTTATTGTGAGCCACGGCTGGTATATGCAATAAGGAGGTGCCTATGGCGCAACGCAATCTCAAGCGGGCGCGCGTCGGCGCGCCCGGCGACGGGGAAGGCGAGGGCGCCGGTCCGGCGCCCGCCGCGCATCCCGGCCGGCACCTCCATTTGCCCAACTACGAAACCGTTGCCTTGATGCTGCAAGGCGGCGGCGCATTGGGCGCCTATCAGGCTGGCGTCTTTCAGGGACTTTACGAAGCCGGCATCGAGCCGAACTGGCTGGCCGGTATTTCGATCGGCGCGTTGAATACGGCGATCATTGCCGGCAATCCGCCCGAAAAGCGGGTCGAACGGCTGTCGCAATTCTGGGAGACGATTTGCCAGCCGGCCTTCGGGCCGCCGTTGCCCGCGTTTATCGAACACGCGCTCTTCAATTCCAGCGACGCCGTGCGTAAGGCCTTTACGGCAACGCAGGCAATCGGCGCCATCGTCGAAGGGCAAAAGGGCTTCTTCGTACCGCGCTTTCCGCCGCCGTTGCCCACCGTGTCCGGGCCGCCGCAACTGGCCAGCTACTACGACACCACGCCGTTGAAGGCCACGCTCGAAGCGTTCTGCGATTTCGATCGGATCAATTCGAAGGAAATGCGCGTCTCAGTGGGGGCGGTCAATTGCGGCACGGGGAATTTCGCGTACTTCGATAACACGCATACGACGCTCAGGCCCGAGCATTTCATGGCGTCAGGCGCGTTGCCGCCCGGCTTCGCGGCGGTCGAGATCGACGGCCAGTACTACTGGGACGGCGGCTTGATGTCGAACACGCCGCTCTACGAAGTGATCCAGTCCACGCCGCGTCGTGACACGCTCGCCTTCCAGGTCGATCTCTGGAGCGCGATCGGGCCGGTGCCGGATAACATCACCGACGTGCAAGGGCGCGTGAAGGACATCCAGTATTCGAGCCGCACGCGTCTCGTGACCGATATGCTGCAACGGTCGCAGCGGTTCCGGCACGTGTTGCGCGAGGTGCTGGATCGCGTGCCGTCCGATCAGCGTGACGATCCGTGGTGCAAGCTTGCCGAAGATCTGTCGTGTTCGAAGCGCTACAACGTGATCCATCTTATCTACCGGCACAAGGAGTACGAAGGGCACTACAAGGACTTCCAGTTCGGTCTGTCGACAATGCGAGAACATTGGCAAAGCGGTTTGGAAGATATCCGCCATTCGCTCGCGCAACCGGATTGGCTCGACATGCCGGATAACGATGCGGGTTTTGTCACGCACGATATCCATCGGGATTCGCGCTGAAGGAGCCACAGGTCTGAGTGGCGCGTGACTGAATGAAGTGGGTCGCGGCAATCGTGGCAGTCCTTGCTGTGTCGAAAGCGGCCTTGCTCGAGCAACAGGCAACAAGCAAGTTGCGAACGCAAACAGGCCGCAAACAAAAACAGGCCGCAAACAAAAACGGCGCCCTAAAAAGGGCGCCGTTTTCACAAGCATTTCCAGCGGAGCGGGTGCAATGAATGCCCGCGCCCGCCAATACCTTACTTCAACACGTGAGCGACCGCGTTAGCCACTACGTCGAGGTTGCGCGTATTCAGCGCAGCCACGCAGATGCGACCGGTGCTCACGGCGTAGATGCCGAACTCTTCGCGCAGACGGTCCACTTGCGGGGCCGTCAGACCCGAGTACGAGAACATGCCGCGCTGCGCGTTCACGAAGCTGAAGTCGCGATCCACGCCGCTCGCCTTCAGACGCTCGACCAGACCGTTGCGCATGGCGCGGATACGGTCACGCATTTCGGCCAGTTCGGTTTCCCACGTGGCGCGCAGTTCCGGCGCCGCGAGCACTGCCGCGACCACCGAGCCGCCATGCGTCGGCGGGTTCGAGTAGTTCGTGCGGATCACGCGCTTGAGTTGCGACAGCACGCGAGCGGCTTCTTCCTTGCTTGCCGTGATGATCGACAGCGCGCCGACGCGCTCGCCGTACAGCGAGAACGACTTCGAGAACGACGACGACACGAACACGTTCAGTTCCGACGCAGCGAAGAGACGCACTGCCGCGGCGTCCGCTTCGATGTTGTCGCCGAACCCTTGATACGCGATGTCGAGGAACGGCACCAGATTGCGCGCCTTGACCACTTCGACAACCTGCTTCCATTGCTCGACGCTCAGGTCCACGCCGGTCGGGTTGTGGCAGCACGCGTGCAGCACGACGACGGTGCCGGCGGCGTAGCTGTTCAGCGTGCTCAACATGGCGTCGAAATTCACGCCGTGCGTGTGCGCATCGTAGTACGGGTACGACACGACTTCGAAGCCTGCGCTTTCGAACAGCGCGCGGTGGTTTTCCCAGCTCGGATCGCTGATCGCGACCTTGGTGTTCGGGTTCAGGCGCTTCAGGAAGTCGGCGCCGATCTTCAGCGCGCCCGTGCCGCCCAATGCTTGCGCCGTCACGACGCGGCCCGCTGCGATCAGCGGCGAGTCGTTGCCGAGCAGCAGTTTCTGCACGGCGGCGTCGTAAGCGGCAATGCCTTCGATCGGCAGATACCCGCGCGGCAACGCGGCTTCGACGCGAGCCTTTTCCGCGTCGCGCACGGCGCGCAGCAGCGGAATCTTGCCTTCTTCGTTGAAGTACACGCCGACGCCAAGGTTGACCTTGGTGGTGCGCGCATCGGCGTTGAAGGCTTCGTTCAGGCCCAGAATCGGGTCGCGGGGAGCAAGTTCGACGGCGGAGAACAGAGACATGATGGGTGGGCAGCAGTAGTGAGAAGAGGGCGGCTTCGATCGCGGACGGCCGGGCCAGCGGCGTCCGACGCAAAACGCGGACAGGCGGCGGACAACGGCGAGCGAGCGCAACTCCGCATTGTAACGAATTCGCGACCGTTTTTCGGACGCCAACGCCGCTCGTGGAGATTTTTTTGCTTGAAAAACAGGCACTCCGACGCCACCTGGCAATAGCGGCGCTGCCTGGCAGGCCGCGCGGAGAAGCCCAGCGAGCGGCACGCAACCAGGCGTGGCCATGGCTTGTAGCGAGCGTCGGCTGCCATGACCAGAAGCCGCGAGAAGCCGCGCGGCTGCTCCAAAGGGCCGTACCATCGCGTCGGACCCTACCCACGCGAGCGGCCCCAAACCCTACGCAGACCCGCTCGGTCTTCGATTCCCGCAACCCGTTAGAATAGTTCTTTGCCCAAGGCCCGGTGCCGCCCCCCATGTCCGAACAACATCTGACTGAAGCCGAAGAAACGCTCGACGAATCCAAATTCGTCAGGTTCGAAGGCTCGCCGTTTCAGCTCTACCAGCCGTATCCGCCCGCCGGCGATCAGCCCACGGCGATCGACACGCTCGTCGAAGGCGTCGAGGACGGCCTCGCGTTCCAGACGCTGCTCGGCGTGACCGGTTCCGGCAAGACCTTCACGATGGCCAACACGATCGCGCGGCTCGGCCGCCCGGCCATCGTGTTCGCGCCGAACAAGACGCTCGCCGCGCAGCTCTATTCGGAGTTCCGCGAGTTTTTCCCGCGCAACGCGGTCGAGTACTTCGTCTCGTACTACGACTACTACCAGCCGGAAGCGTACGTGCCGCAGCGCGATCTGTTCATCGAGAAGGACTCGTCGATCAATGAACATATCGAGCAGATGCGGCTGTCGGCCACCAAGAGCCTGATGGAGCGGCGCGACGTGGTGATCGTGGCGACCGTGTCGGCCATTTACGGTATCGGCAATCCATCCGAATACCACCAGATGATTCTGACGCTGCGCACCGGCGACAAGCTCGGTCAGCGCGACATCATCGCGCGGCTGATCGCCATGCAATACAACCGCAACGAAGCCGACTTCCAGCGCGGCTCGTTCCGCGTGCGTGGTGACACGATCGATATTTTCCCGGCGGAGCACGCCGAGATGGCGGTGCGCGTCGAACTGTTCGACGACGAAGTCGAAACGCTGCAACTGTTCGATCCGCTCACCGGCCGCGTGCGTCAGAAGATTCCGCGTTTCACGGTGTATCCGTCGTCGCACTATGTGACGCCGCGCGATACCGTGGTGCGCGCGGTCGAAACGATCAAGAACGAACTGCGCGAGCGGCTCGAATTCTTCTATAGCGGCGGAAAGCTGGTTGAAGCGCAGCGGCTCGAACAGCGCACGCGCTTCGATCTGGAAATGTTGCAGGAGTTGGGCTTCTGCAAAGGCATCGAAAACTATTCGCGGCACTTCTCGGGCGCCGCGCCCGGCGAGCCGCCGCCGACGCTGGTCGACTACCTGCCGTCGGACGCGATCATGATGCTCGACGAATCACACGTGCTGATCGGCCAGTTGAACGGCATGTACAACGGCGACCGTGCGCGTAAGGAGAATCTGGTCGATTACGGTTTCCGTCTGCCGTCGGCGCTCGACAACCGGCCGCTCAAGTTCAACGAGTTCGAACGCAAAATGCGCCAGGTGGTGTTCGTGTCGGCCACGCCGGCCGACTACGAGCAGAAGACGGCAGGGCAGGTGGCGGAGCAACTGGTGCGTCCGACTGGCCTCGTCGATCCGGAAATCGAGGTGCGGCCGGCGCGCAGCCAGGTCGACGACGTGCTCGGCGAGATCAACGAGCGCGTCAAGGTGGGCGACCGCGTGCTGGTCACGGTGCTGACCAAGCGCATGGCCGAGCAGTTGACGGAGTTTCTGGCTGATCACGGCGTCAAGGTGCGCTATCTGCACAGCGACATCGACACGGTGGAGCGCGTCGAAATCATCCGCGATCTGCGTCTCGGCACCTTCGACGTGCTGGTGGGGATCAACCTGTTGCGCGAAGGGCTGGATATTCCGGAAGTGTCACTGGTCGCGATTCTCGATGCGGACAAGGAAGGTTTTCTGCGCGCTGAGCGCTCGCTGATCCAGACCATCGGACGGGCGGCGCGGAATGTGAACGGCAAAGCGATTCTCTACGCCGACAAGGTCACCGACTCGATGCGTCGCGCGATCGACGAAACCGAGCGGCGGCGTAACAAGCAGATCGCCTTCAACCTCGAGAACGGCATTACGCCGCGCGGGGTGGTCAAGCGCATTCGCGACATTATCGACGGCGTGTACAACGTCGACGATGCTCGCGCCGAACTGAAGGAACAGCAGGCGCGCGCGAAATTCGAGGACATGTCCGAGAAGCAGCTTGCCAAGGAACTCAAGCGCCTCGAAAAGCAGATGATGGAGCACGCCAAGAACCTCGAGTTCGAGAAGGCCGCGCAGACCCGCGACCAACTCGCGTTGCTGCGCCAGCGCGTGTTCGGCGCGAACGTCGGCGACCACGTGTCGGGCGTCGACTAGTCGCCTTTCCGCCTCGGGGCGCGGCAACGTGCCGCGCCCTGTCGATCAATGCCGGGCACTCGCCCGGCCTCGCATCATTGCATTCCAGCACTTTCTTAAGACCGCCTTAAGACCCTGCTGCCACAGGGCTTTGCGTGCGTTCTGATTTGTTCTCCCTTGCGATCGATGATAAACTCGACCAATATTGAGAATGGTTCGCATTAACGTTCGTACTGCCGCCTGGCTGGCGATCGATCGCGGTGCTCAAGGCCCGCGACCGCTGCATCGAGGTATGCGCGACGCACTGTTCCAATGGGTTCGATTCCAGTCTGATAAAAACAAGGAGTTTCAATGCGGATTTCTTCATTTGTGCGCGGTGGCGCAGCAACGCTGGCCGCAGTGGCGGCTTTCTCGGCAGCGGCGGCGGAATATCCGATCGGCAAGCAGCAGATTCATGGCGGCATGGAAATCAACGCGGTCTATCTGCAGCCGATCACGATGGAACCCGAAGGCATGATGCGCAAAGCCTCGGATTCGGACATCCACCTCGAAGCGGACATTCACGCGGTCAAGAACAACCCGACCGGTTTCGCCGAAGGCGACTGGATGCCGTATCTGCAAGTGCACTATGAACTGACGAAAGCCGGTTCGACCCAGACGCAGAAGGGCGACCTGATGGCCATGGTCGCCAACGACGGTCCGCACTATGGCGACAACGTCAAGCTGCAAGGCCCGGGAAAGTATCACCTGAAGATGATCGTCGAGGCGCCGATGCAAACGGGCCATATGGCTTTCGGCCGCCACGTCGACAAGGAAACCGGCGTGGGTCCGTGGTTCAAGCCGATCACGCTCGAATACGACTTCACCTTCGCCGGAATCGGCAAGAAGGGCGGCTACTGATCGCCGCGCGTGAGTGAATGACCGAATGAGCTGAGCGAGCCAATGCAGCAGGCGGCGCTTTGGCGGTTGAATGCCAACGCGCCGCGTTTTCCGGAAGGGCTAATGAGAATCAACCGAAAGATCGCGATCTTCGCCGCCACGGCTTTGCTGGCGGGCGCGGCCCACGCAGCCGACCTGCCGACCTTCAAGCTGGAAATGAACGACGGCAAGCTGAACCCGGCCCGCATCGAAGTGCCGGCGGGGCAGCGTATCAAGATCGAAGTGCGCAACACCGGCAAAGGCGCGGCCGAATTCGAAAGCGTGCAATTGCGCAAAGAAAAGGTGTTGGCGCCGGGCGCGGATTCGTTCGTCGTGATCGCGCCGCTCGAGCCGGGCGAATACAAGTTTTTCGACGATTTCCACCAGCAGGCGCAGGGCGTCATCGTCGCGAAGTAGTGGCTTGGGACGCGAGCGCCGGCCGTCATCAGGTCCGCGTTCGCTGGAAGCAGAAGCAGGTAGAGGGAGAGCTTGATGGGTCAGATTCTATTCATCGTGTGGCGGGAAAGTGTCGAGGCGTTGCTGGTCGTCGGCATCCTGTATGCGTGGCTGAAAAATGGCGACGACGACGCGCGCCGCGGTTTGCCGTACCTGTGGGGCGGCGTGGCGGCTGGCGTGATAGCGGCGGTGGCGCTCGGGGCCGCGCTGGTCGGTTTCACCGAAGTGCTCTCCGGTGACGCGCAGGATTATTTCCAGACCGCGATGGTGCTGGTCGCCTGCGTGCTGATCGTGCAAATGGTGCTGTGGATGAAGCGGCACGGCCGCACGCTCAAGCGCGACATGGAACAGTCGCTGCAAAAGAGCCAGCGCGATTCGAACTGGTGGGGCGTCGCATTGCTGGTGGCGTTGGCCATTGCGCGTGAAGGCAGCGAGACGGTGATCTTTCTGTACGGGCTCGGCTTCGGCCAGTCGGGTCACGTGGACGCCAGCCAGACGCTCGCGGTCGTGATCGGCCTGGCGCTCGCGTTCCTGACCTTCTACGTGCTGCAACTGGGCGGCAAGATCTTCTCGTGGCGGCTCTTTTTCCGCATCACGGAAATCATGCTGCTGTTTCTCGGCGCGGGTCTGTTCCAGACCGGTGTCGACAAGCTGATCGACAAGGAAATCCTGCCGACGATCGTCGACCAGATGTGGAATTCGTCGGCGATTCTCGATGATTCGAGCACCTTCGGTTCGCTGGTCGCCACGCTAACCGGCTATCGCGCCCACCCGGCGCTGATGAATCTGTTCGCCTATGCCGCGTACTGGGCGGTCGTCTATCTGCTGGTGCGCCGCGCGAATCGCAAGCCGGCACCGCAAGCCGCCGGGCGCACGGCATGAGCACGGTCATGACCCGTCCGGGGCGCCTCGCGGCGGCCGGGCAGTGGATGCAACGTCACGGTGCCGCGATTCGCGGTATTCAGTGGGTCGTGGTGGCGGTGTACGCATTTCTGATTCTGGTGCCGGCCGTGATGCCGCTGCCGGACGACACGGCGCACCTGTGGAACAACCTGACGCTCGCCGCGCAGTTCGTGTTCTGGGGTATCTGGTGGCCGTTCGTCCTGCTCTCGATGGTCATGCTCGGCCGCGTCTGGTGTGGCGTGCTGTGCCCCGAAGGCGCGCTCGCCGAATTCGCCAGCAAATACGGACGAGGCTGGGCGATTCCACGCTGGATGCGCTGGGGCGGCTGGCCGTTCGTCGCGTTCGGCATCACGACCATCTACGGTCAGATGGTGAGCGTCTACCAGTATCCGAAGGCCGTGCTGCTGGTATTGGGCGGCTCGACTTTCGCGGCGATGATCATCGGCGTGCTATACGGACGTGAAAAGCGTGTCTGGTGCAAGTATCTATGCCCCGTCAACGGGGTTTTTTCGCTTCTGGCGCGCCTCGCGCCGTTCCACTACAAAGTCGATGAAGACGCATGGCGCCGCTCCTACAAGAACGGCGAGCATGGGCATCGCGTGATTCCAATCAATTGCGCGCCGCTCGTGCCGTTGCGCAATATGAAGGGCGCGTCGGACTGCCATATGTGCGGCCGTTGCAGCGGCCACCGTGACGCGATTGCGTTGACGTGGCGCGCGCCGTCGTCGGAAGTGGTCCAGCTGGGCGACAAGCAGGCCAATGCGTGGGATACCGCGTTGATCCTGTATGGCCTGCTCGGCATCGCGATCGGCGCGTTCCACTGGACCGCGTCGCGCTGGTTCATCGATCTGAAGATGTTCTTCGCGAACTGGCTGGTCGATCACGACATCACCTGGCCGCTCGACACCAACGCGCCGTGGTTCCTGTTCACGCATTACCCTGAACAGAACGACGTGTTCTCGTGGCTCGACGGCACGATGGTGATCGGCTACATCCTCGCCACGGCGCTGGTGTACGGCACCGCGCTGCTGGTGCTGCTGATGGGCGCGACGCGCATGCTGGGGCGCTTCAATACCGTGCGTCTGCATCATTTGACGCAAGGGCTGATTCCGATTGCCGGCGCGGGCGTGTTCCTCGGCCTGTCCGCTACCACGCTGTCGCTGTTGCGCGCGGAGCATGTGTCGTTGTGGTGGGCGTCGGATATGCGCATCGCGATTCTGGCGATTGCCAACCTGTGGAGCGCATGGCTCGCCTGGCTCGTCACGCGCCGCTATAGCGAGCGTTTCGTTCAACGCGGCCTCGCGATGGTGTGGTTTGCCGCGGCACTGGCCGTGGTCGATAGCGCGTGGTGGTTGATGTTCTGGGGCTGGGCTTCGAAGTAACGAATTCAACGCTCGCGCTTGCAGTAGTTAGCGCCGGCACAAAACAAAAAGCCGTGGAGATGACAACATCCCACGGCTTTTCCATTTTCCGCATGATCGGCACACGGCGTGGCGTGCTGCCGTATCGAGTGAGAACCAAAAAAAGCGGCCTGGCTTGCTGCGACGGCTGGCTTGGTGTCTGCACGAAGGGGTCTAGTTCTCACGTGCAAGCCGTCGTGGCTGGCTACTGCCGAACACCTCTCTGGGAGGTGGTCCCCACAATACCCGGTACTGACTGCTATTCGTTCCTACTTCGTCAGGATCAGCTTGCCTAAGCGCGTTGCCCGCAACTGATAGGTCTCGCCGTTATGCACGATGCTGACGTGGCTATGTCCTTGCAGCAGAGCGTCGCTCCGTACGACTCGCTCCGACGTCTCGCCCGAACCGTTAGTCCGATCCGCGCCAGGTTTCTGGCCGGTTACCGGTGCCGTTGCCGTCGATGTTTTCGGGCGGCTGGTCAGCGCGGCCGCCGGGCGGCGCAGGCTGAGTGTGGAAGGGCGCGTGGGATCGGTCATTCGTTTTAGCTGTTGGTCGATTCGATGGATTAATTCTAAATGATAACTATTCCCATTTACAAGAAAGAGAAATTGATCGGATTTGATTTTCGATAGTCCGTGGGGAGGAGAGGCGGAAGGGCGGAGGAGTTTGCAGCAAGACCGCCAGCTCGTTCGGCGGTCTTGCGCTCAATGGCGAGCAGGGTGCCCGCGCGACATTCAATGCAGCGTGCCGGGCTCCTGCTTCGTTTGCACATACTGGCGAATCAGCCGAACGGTATCGATATCGTTCTCCCGATATGCCGACTTCACGATCTCCTGCGTCTGATGCGCGTCGGGATCGGTCGATTCGGGCAGCGTGGTCGCGTACTCGAAGCGCAGGAACAGTTGCAGTTCGTCCGGTTGCTCGATCGTCATGGTGAGCGAGCCGCCGACGTGATCGGCCGTCGGCAGAATGTCGTAGCGCACGCTCTGGCTCTCCTCCAGCGTGACGCGGTCGCGCACCGTGGCCTGGCCATAGTGCAGCTCCCGTTCGAAAACGTTGCCGTCGCGCGAAAGAATCGTGCAGCTGTCGAGCCCCATCACGAACAGTTGCGGCTGTTCGGCACGCAGCACGAGACCCTCCCACAACTGCTCGCGGGTCATCGATTCGACAAACGGATTCAACGGGTCGTTGATCTGGATAAGGTGTTCGAAATTCAAAACGACGGCTTCCTATGAAAGCGTTTAAGCGACGGCGAGCCCCGAACGGATCGTAATCGAATGCGTGAGGATCTTGTGAACCGGGCACTGATTGGCGATTTGCAAGAGCCGTTCCCGCTGTTCGTCGGACAGATTGCCTTCGAGCACGATCCTGCGATCGATGGTCGTGCCCGCGTCGCCGGTTTCGAGCGAGAGCGTCACGCGCACGTCGGCGAGCGGCCACTCCTTGCGCTGGGCGTACATCTTCAGCGTGATCGACGTGCAAGCACCGAGGCTCGACAGCAGCAGCGAGACGGGTGTCGGCCCGCGATCACCGCCGCCGAGCGACTCGGGTTCGTCGGCAAGCCATGTGTGCGTGCCGTCGTCGAAAAGAACCTGGAAATTCGTCGAACCGATGTGTGCGGTGACGGTGGACTCTGCCATGCGCGCTCCTGAACAGGGACGGAAATCGCCGCGCGCCACGGCCCGTTATCAGTGAACGGCGTGGCGCGCGGCCTGAATTGCTATTGTGAACGAATTTACCGGCCTTCGCGCCTCGGGTGCGCCGCGGACGGGCCGTGCCGCGCCCGTCGACGACTCAATGCGTGATCGCGCCCATGCGCCCCGCCTGGTAATCAACGACAGCCTGGCGAATCTCGTCTTCCGTATTCATCACGAACGGGCCGTAGCGCACCACAGGCTCCTTCAGCGGCACGCCGCCGAGCAGCAGCACCTCGAGTGGCTCCGCGCCGGCCGTGAGCGTCACGGAGTCGCCATCGTTCTGAAACACGACCATTTTCTGCGCGTCGATTTCCTGACGCGCTTCGCCTTCACCGTAGAAGCCCTTGCCGGACAGGCTATAGGCAAACACGCGATAGTCGGCCGGCACCGGCTGTCGGATCGTCGCGCCCGGTTGCAGCGAGAAATGCTGGTATAGGATCGGCGTACGCGTTTCGATTGCCGCTTTGACGCCGAGCGCCTCGCCGGCGATCACCTTGACGCGCACTTTGCCGTCCGCGGAGGTCGCCACGGGAATGCTCGACGACGGAATTTCCTGGTAGCGCGGCTCGATCATCTTGTCGCGCCGCGGCAGATTCACCCAGAGTTGCAGGCCGTGCACGCGTCCGCCGGTGCGGATGAACGACGGATCCGGCATCTCGCTGTGCACGACGCCCGCGCCCGCAGTCATCCATTGGACATCGCCGGCGTGCAGGGTGCCGGAATGGCCGGCCGAATCTTTGTGGCCGAACTGTCCCTCGAGCACATACGTGACCGTTTCGAAGCCGCGATGCGGATGGTCGGGCGCGCCTTTGGCCTCGCCCGGCGCGTAGTCGATCGGGCCCATTTCGTCGAGCAGCAGGAACGGATCGAAGTCCATCAGCAGGCGGGTGGGAAACGGGCGGTGGACGATAAAGCCGCCACCCTCGGTCGTGCGAACGGCCGGGAACGTGCGTTCGATCGTGCGGGTCGTGCTCATCAAAGTCACCTCAAAAAATGGGGAATAGCGTTATTTTTGAAACATGGAGCTATTATAGGGACCGTTTTCCGGGGTGCCAGCCGCCCTCACGCAATGGATTGTTCTATTACTGGAACGATGAGATGAAGATCGATTCACATAATCTGAATGACCTGATGTATTTTTCGCAGGTTGTCGAACACGGCGGGTTTTCGGCCGCCGAACGCGTGCTGGGGATTTCCAAGTCGCGCCTGTCGCGCCGTCTGACCGAACTGGAAGCGTCGCTCGGCGTGCGGCTGTTGCAGCGATCCACGCGCAAGCTGGCGCTGACCGAAGCCGGGCAATTGTTCTACCAGCATTGCCAGGCGATGCTGAGCGAGGCGCAGGCGGCCGTGAACGTTGTCCAGCAGCTGCGCTCGTCGCCGCGCGGCACGGTGCGCGTCAGCGTGCCGGTCACGATCTCGCAGACCATCCTGTCGCAGATCCTGCCCGAATTCATGCATCGCTATCCGGAAGTGCGGGTGGTGATGCGCGTGACGAACCGCGTGGTCGATCTGTTCGAGGATTCGATCGACGTCGCGCTGCGGGTGCGCTCGGATCCGCCGGAAAACGCCAATATCGTGGTGCGGCCGCTGTGGCGCACGCAGCAGATGCTGGTCGGCGCGCCGAGCCTGTTGCAACAGAATGCGCCGCCATTGCTGCCAGCCGATCTGAACGGTTTCGAAACGCTCGACGTGCCGACCGGCGACGGACGCCACGTCTACAACCTGATCGCGCCCGACGGCACGCGTCATGCGCACGAACACGAGCCGCGCCTCGTGACCGCCGATCTGATGACGATTCGTGAAGCGGTGCTCGCCGGCGTCGGCATCGCCGCGCTGCCGGAGATGATGTACGGCGCCGCGCTGCGAGCCGGCCAATTGTCGCCGGTTATGCCGGGCTGGACGTTTCCGACGCCGCAGTTGTACGCCGTATTCGTGTCGCGGCAGGGGATGGTGCCGGCCGTGCGCGCCTTTGTCGATTATCTGGTCGAGATGCTCGATCCTGACGACGGTAAACACATCGCGGGCGAGTGTCCCGCGCGCGAAGTAAATGTCGTTGCCGCGCAGCCGATGTTCGCAATTGCGCCATAGCACTTGTTACGGACCGCAACATCGCTTTTAGCATTTAAGCGTGGCCTGTCATGAGTACTTTCAATGGCCGTTTGCTTGAATGCGCGCGCGGACGGGCCTATAGTGAAATCCCTTCGCTAAGGAGTCTCTTATGCGGAAACTCATGGCCGCTATCATAGCGGGCCTGATAGGGCTGACCGCGCTGTCCGTGTCGATCACGGCTGTCGCATGCGGTGATTCGACGAGCTATCAATCTTCGAACGATGGCAAATGATCCCGCCGCCCGAAGGCGCCGAGTGCGCACAAAAAAAGGCCTTCATCTGACGATGAAGGCCTTTTACTTTTTGGCCCTTGTTTCAAGGGCTTTTTACTGTGTCACCTGGCTTTCGGTTGCGTAACGAAGCCGATCTTCGTAAGGCCGCCGGCTTGTGCCGCCGACATCACTTCCGCCACTTTCTCGTACGGAACCTTGCGGTCCGCATCCAGATGCAGCTCGGGTTGCGGGTTCGCTTGCGCGGCCTCTGCAATCTTCGCGCGCAGTGCGGCGTCGTCGAGCTTCTTGTCGTCCCACATGACGTTGCCGTCCGCGTCGACCGTGACCGTCACTTGCGCGGGCTTGGTGTCTTCCTTCTGACTGCTTGCGTGCGGCAGATCGATTTTGACCGCATGACGAATCACCGGAATCGTCACCATGAAGACGATCAGGAGAACCAACATCACGTCGACGAGCGGCGTCATGTTGATTTCGTTCATCAGGCCGTCGTCATCGTCGCCGGCGAAGGGGCTCATTGCCATCGGAGTGCCTCGTCGATCAGTTCGTGCGCGCGGCAAGACGCAGGCCGTCGCCGCGCCTGGACGACGACAGGCGCGCGCCCGTCACGAAGAATGCATGCAGGCCGTGCGCAAAACGGCTCAGTTTGGCGACCACCGCCTTGTTGGCGCGCGTCAGTGCGTTGTAGCCGAGCACCGCCGGAATCGCGACGAAGAGGCCGAACGCGGTCATGATCAACGCTTCGCCGACCGGACCGGCCACCTGATCGATCGACGACTGGCCGCTCGCGCCGATGGCCAGCAGCGCGTGATAGATGCCCCACACCGTGCCGAACAGACCGACGAACGGCGCCGTGCTGCCGATCGACGCGAGAACCGCGAGACCGCTCTGCATGCGCGCGACGCTTTCGTCCATCGTGTCCTTCAGGCAGCGCGTGACCCAGTCCGACACGTCCATGCGGTCGTGCAGATGCGGCTGCGTCTGATGATGATGATCGGCCGCTTCCTGGCCCGACAGCGCCAGCGCGAGGAACGGATTGTCCTGCGGCGTCGACGACCCGGCGCCGAGCTTCTTCACGCCGTCGGCGAGGTCGTCCGAATGCCAGAACGCCTGCTCGGCATTCTTCGTGAGGCGGTTCAGGCGCATCACGTTCCAGCCCTTGATGACGATAACGCTCCACGACATCACCGACATGATCAACAGCGCGAGCGCGATTCCGCGCGTCACGAAATCCCCTTGCGCCCAGACGTGCGCCAGTCCGTAGTTTTGCATTGCAATTCCTTTTTTTAAAATCTGCCTCAATCGTTCAGATTGAAGTCGTAAGGCTGGGTATAGGCGGCCCGAATCGGCTGGCCGTTCTCGAGATAAGGCTTGCAGGCGCTCCCGTGCACGGCGGCGAGCGCGGCGTCGTCGAGGCGGCTGAAGCCGCTGCTCTTCTTCAATTCGATGTTTTCGAGCTTGCCGGTCAGGCCGACCACGAACTTCACGTACGCGGTGCCGGTTTCGCCGCGGCGCTTCGAGAGCGACGGGTACTCGGGCTTGGCGATGTTGCAGTCGAGGTGCGAGACGTTTTTAGGCGCGCTGATCTCCATCGTCTGATGGCCGATCGCCGGCGCGGCGGGCGCGGGCGGCGCAACGGGTGCAGCGGGCGCGGGCGGCGTCGGATCGGGCGCCGCGACGGGCGTCGGCGACGGCGCGGCGGCCACCGGTAGAGGCGTAGGCGTTGGCTTGGGCATCGGAGTCGGCTTGACCTTCGGCTTGGTATGAACCGGCGGCGTTGGCGTGGGTGGCGGCGGCGCGATCGACTGCATCGCGACCGGCGCGGCAACCGGCGCCGGCGGCAGCAACTGCGCGGTCATGACGTGCGATTCGAGGGCCGGTTGCACGGGGTCGTGACGCAAGGTCATCACGACGGCAAGCAACGCGACGTGAATCGCTGCAACCACGGCGGTTGCGGTCAGGACGCGGGAGTTCGTGCGAGTGGACGAAGCCGGCATGGCGCCGGCTGAAGCGGTATGCGAAGCCTGCATGTTAGCGTGGTGGCGCACTGTCGATGCAGCGCGTCAGACAAGACATCGTCATGTTCGAAAGATCAGCAGCGAAATGAACAAAGTAGTCACGAAACCAATCAGCAATTCCATCTCGAACTCCTTTGACGGGTGAGCGGGTAGCTGGCTGGTACGAATACTGGCTTGCTGACGGCAGTGGGATAACGCTTGAACAGCGAAAACGGCAGGAGCGGTAAGAGCGCTCGAGGCGCGGCGTGAACCGCGCCCTGGAACCTGGCTCAGGCGGCCTTGCGTTCGTAAAATGTCAGCGGTACGGCTTGCGGGTGATGCTCGAAACCACAGCGGCTCGCGCAGACGCCGCTTTTCATCATGACGTCGCGCACGGAGTCGGCGCACTTGCCACAGCAGGATGCAACGCCGAGCTCGAACTGAAGCTCGTCAAACGAATCCATGCCTTCCTCGATCGAAGCACGGATCTTTCGGTCAGAAACAGACTTGCAGACACAGACAATCATGGCGGGCGTCATAGCTAACGTTAATGCGAATTATTATCATTTTGTTTGGTCCGTTTGGCAAGCGTCCTGCTTGATTTTTTGTAACAAAACCAGACTCTTAGAAGGGTTTCGTCTAAGAGACGGAATCTGGTGCCAGCGGCGGGCGGCGCGGAAAAGCGCCTAAAAAGCGCGCAGAAGGCCGCGTAACGGACCAAAAACGGCGCTTGGTGGCAGTTTATGCGGCTTGGGAGTCCGGCGCTGCCGTGCGGCGCGAGGGGATCGACACCTGTTCGACGGTGGCGTCGATGTGGAGCAGGGTAGCGGCCAGCTGCTGCTGATGCGAGCCGTCGCCGGTCGAATAAAAGCGGGGCAGAACAGTGGCCGTGTTTTCCGGCGCCGCGCGCAAACCGTGCTGGTCGAGCACCCGTTCCAATTGGCGCGCAATGGCGACGCTCGTGTCGATCAGCATCAGCCGGTCGCCGACGATGTCGCGAATCGCCGCATCCAGAAACGGGTAGTGCGTGCAGCCGAGCACCAGCGTATCCGCGCCCGCGTCGAGCATGGGCTGCAGGTAGCCGCGCAGCAGCGCGCGCAATTCGGCGGAGCCGACGTCGCAGCGTTCCACGGCCTGCACGAGCCCGTGGCCCGGCTGGCAAAGAAAGCGGCAATCCGCGGCGTAGCGTTCGAGCAGCGCCTGAAAGCGGGCGCTGCGCAGTGTCACTTGGGTGGCGAGCACGCCGGCGACACGCGTTTTCGACTGGAGCGCGGCGGGTTTGACGCCAGGTTCGACGCCCACCAGCGGAATAGGCAGCTTTTCGCGAACCAGCGCGATCGACTGCGCGGTTGCTGTATTGCAGGCGACCACCAGCGCCTTTGCGCCTTGTTTGACCAGCCATTCGCCGATCGCGAGCGTGCGGTCGGCGATGAAGTCGTCGTCGCGCTCGCCGTACGGCGCGTAGAGCGAGTCGGCGACGTACAGAATCGCTTCGTCAGGCAGTTGTGCCCGGACCGCCCGCAACACCGACAAACCGCCGAGCCCCGAATCGAAAATGCCGACCGGTGCGCGCGATCCGGCGCCAGACGTGAACATTCTTGCATTCGTGGACGGTGATTCTGCGGGCATAGGCGAAGAGGACGCGTGCGGCACAGCACTCAAGGGAAACTCGGAAAAACAGGAAAGTGCGCAAGTATATCGTCCGCGCGGCCAGGGCCATCGCAAATAAGCTGACCCATGAACGGGCGCGCGGACGGTTGCAACCTGGTTCGATCAGGACTCGACCGAGCCCATTGCGGATTGCTGGTAGTTCTGGATGCCGACCTTGCCGATCAGGTCGATTTGCGTTTCGAGCCAGTCGATATGCTCTTCGGTGTCGTCGAGAATCTTCGTGAAGATTTCACGCGAGATGAAATCGCGAACCGTTTCGCAATATGCGATGGCTTCTTTACAGGTGCTCTGCGAAATCTGTTCGAGCTTCAAATCGCATTCGAGGATTTCTTTCGTTTCCTCACCGATCAGCAGCTTGTGCAAGTCTTGCAGATTCGGCAGACCGTCGAGCATGAAAATGCGTTCGATGAGCCAGTCGGCGTGCTTCATTTCGCCGATCGATTCATCGTATTCATGCTTGCCGAGTTTCTCGAGGCCCCAGTGCTTATACATCCGCGCATGCAGGAAGTACTGATTGATGGCGGTCAGTTCGTTTTTCAACTGCGAGTTGAGATATTCGATGACCTTTTTGTCGCCTTGCATGGTGTGTCCTTGTAGGGGCTTTGAATTTCCCAGAACAATAAACGGCGAAACGCAAAAAGCCAAGCCAAAAAATCAGTTTTTCGCCTGATTTTAGAGGGTTTTTCGCGTGATGCGTACCGTTCTCATTTCATCATAAAAAAGCCGGGGTTTCAGGCCCCGGCTTTGAATTACTCAGCGGATGTCAATACCAATCAAACCGTTGCGACCGGAATCTTGCCGATCTTTGCTTGCCATTCTTTCGGGCCGGTCTGATGAACGGAAGTGCCGTTCGAATCGACAGCCACCGTCACCGGCATGTCCTGCACGTCGAACTCGTAGATCGCTTCCATGCCGAGGTCTTCGAACGCGAGAACCTTCGCGCTGCGAATCGCCTTCGAGACGAGATACGCCGCGCCACCCACGGCCATCAGATACGCGGCCTTGTGCTTCTTGATCGCCTCGATGGCGACGGGGCCGCGCTCCGCTTTGCCGATCATCGAGATCAGGCCGGTCTGCGACAGCATCGTCTCGGTGAACTTGTCCATGCGCGTTGCCGTGGTCGGGCCTGCGGGGCCGACGGCCTCATCGCGGACCGGATCGACCGGGCCGACGTAGTAGATCACGCGGTTCGTGAAGTCGACCGGCAGCTTCTCGCCCTTGGCGAGCATGTCGGCGATGCGCTTGTGGGCCGCGTCGCGGCCCGTCAACATCTTGCCTGACAGCAGCAGCGTCTGGCCCGGCGTCCACGCGGCGACTTCTTCCGGCGTGAGCGTATTCAGATCGACGCGCTTGCTCTTCTCGGTGTCCGGCTCCCACTGCACCTTCGGCCATGCGTCGAGCGACGGCGCTTCGAGCTTGGCGACACCGGAACCGTCCAGCGTGAAGTGCGCGTGACGCGTAGCCGCGCAGTTCGGGATGATCGCGATCGGTTTGGACGCGGCGTGCGTCGGCGCGGCCATGATCTTCACGTCGAGCACGGTGGCGAGACCGCCGAGACCTTGCGCGCCGATCCCGAGCGCGTTGACCTTCTCGTGCAATTCAACGCGCAGTTCTTCGATCCAGTCCTTCGGGCCGCGTGCGATCACGTCCTGAATGTCGATCGGATCCATCAGCGATTCCTTCGCCATCACCATCGCTTTCTCAGCGGTGCCGCCGATGCCGATGCCGAGCATGCCCGGCGGGCACCAGCCCGCGCCCATGGTCGGCACGGTCTTCAGAATCCAGTCGACGATCGAATCCGACGGATTCAGCATTGCGAACTTCGACTTGTTTTCCGAGCCGCCACCCTTGGCCGCCACCTGCACGTCGACCGTATTGCCCGGCACGATCTCGTAGTGGATCACGGCCGGCGTGTTGTCCTTGGTGTTCTTGCGGCCGCCTTCCGGAGGGCTCACGATCGACGCGCGCAGCACGTTGTCCGGGTTCAGGTAACCACGGCGCACGCCTTCGTTGATCATGTCGGTGACGCCCATCGTCGCACCGTCCCAACGCACGTCCATACCGACCTTCACGAACACCGTGACGATGCCGGTGTCCTGGCAGATCGGACGCTTGCCTTCGGCGCACATGCGGCTGTTGGTGAGAATCTGCGCGATGGCATCCTTCGCGGCCGGGCTCTGTTCGAGCTCGTAGGCGCGGCCCAAGGCCTGGATGTAATCGAGCGGGTGGTAGTAGCTGATGTACTGAAGCGAATCAGCAATGCTCTGAATCAGATCTTCCTGTTTGATGACGGTCATGGCTAGCTCAGTGGGGACAGTGGCGCTTGTTTTCAGACACGCGGGGCAGTGCGGGTCAGTCGTGCGCCTTCAGGGGAGTGGAACCTTTAACGGCACCCACGGCGTGCAGCACCGTGGGCTCTTCGAAATGCTTGGGATGCGTATGTGTGGTGAGGCGGTCGACCAGTGCCATCACGAGCGCCGAGACGAGGAACGCGACGTGGATGATCACTTGCCACATGATGGTATGCGTCGTGTTCTGATCGGGGCTGATGAAGGTCTTCAGCAGATGGATCGACGAGATGCTGATCAGCGCCATCGACAATTTGACTTTGAGCACGCCCGCGTTCACGTGGTCGAGCCATTCCGGTTCGTCCGGATGACCCTCGACGCCCAGGCGCGACACGAACGTTTCATACCCGCCGATGATCACCATGATCAGCAGGTTCGAGATCATGACCACGTCGATCAGGCCGAGCACGACCAGCATGATGTTGGTTTCGTCGAGCGTCATGGAGGCCGTGACGAGATGCCAGACTTCCTTGAGGAACAGCACGACGTAGACGCCCTGGGCGACGATCAGGCCCAGATAGAGCGGCAACTGCAGCCAGCGGCTCATGAAAATGATGGCAGGGACCGGGCGCATCGGGCGGCGCTGATGGGCGGAGTCGGATCGCGGAGCGGACATGGGCAAGAGTCAGATGAAACGCAGGTGACGGAACATGGACCAAATGCGCCGACCCGGCACGCGCAATACTCCTCAGCACGCACGCGGATCAGGCACGCAAACCAGGCGTAGAAGGCGCGGTGCACGACCAGGGGAGGCCGGAAAAGCTCGCGTCAGGCGCGCTATTGTACAGCGTCGGGTGAATTTGCTGCGTCGCGGCGGGCAGGTCGGCGGCGCCCGACAGGCGGCGCGCATGGCGAATTGCGGCTCGCGCGTTCAGGCTTCAGGGTTCACGACGCCACCGGCGGCAGTGCCCGTGAACGATGTCTCGCCGCCCGCGCTCTGATCCACGTGAGCGAGATTGATGACAACCACCCCGACGATTGCCAGCGCGATCGACGCGAGTGCCCGACCGTTCGGACGCTCTTTGAGGATGGGCCATGAAAGCAGCGCGACGACCACGGGGATCGTGCTCGTGATGCCCCCGGCCGCGACCGCGCTCGTGCGTTGCACGCCGCCCAGCATCGGCAGCGTAAACCCGAAGGTGCCGAACAGTGCCTGTAGGAACAGATTGAACCATTCATCGCGCTTCACGTGGCGCAGTCTTGACACGCGCACAAGCGGCCACAGTAGTGCCATCGCGATCACGAAGTGCAGCAGCGCGAGCAGAGGGACGGGGACAAAGTCGACGATCGATTTACCAGTTCCGACATTGCTGCCGACCAGCAGCATCGAGGTGATGAGAAGCAGGGAGTAACGATTCAGGCTGGAATCCAGGCGGCTAGTTCAGTTAGCATTGTAAGAGGCCGTGCGAGCCAGCGTAACGGCGCGCCTGGTGTCGCGGCATTCAGGATGCTCGACGATATAGGTGGCGGGTCAAGCACATGTTCGTCACGGAGCGCGTAGCATGCATTGCTTCGCGCTGCATCTTCATACGACGCTGGCGTCACATGAGCCGCGTTAGGGTTTTCGCTGGCAGTCCGGCGCCATGCGCGTAAGTGGCCGGTAAGTTGCAGCGCTTATGTTTGAGCGTGAGAGCGGAACGTCGTCCGACACACACTCATGTTGCAGTGCCGCATGAGTGGTCGATGCAGAGTGACGGGCCGTGGCGCGATGATCGGTGAAACGACGCGCGAGGTTTGGAGACAGCGCGCCGCACGTTGCGGCGTCAACAAGACATGGCGCGCCAGACGCGCGCCGGCCAGGTTTTACGTTTCATCTTCACCAAGGGGTTGTCGATGTCTGCGATTGAATCGGTTCTTCACGAACGCCGTGTTTTCCCGCCCTCCGCTGAAGCAGCGGCAGGCGCCGCGATCTCCGGCATGGACGCGTACCGGGCGCTGGCCGCCGAGGCGGAACGCGATTACGAAGGTTTCTGGGGGCGCCTCGCGCGCGAGACGCTAAGCTGGAACACACCCTTCACCAAGGTGCTCGACGAGTCGAACGCGCCGTTCTACACGTGGTTCGAAGACGGCCAGATCAACGCCTCGTATAACAGCATCGACCGTCATGTCGAAGCCGGCAACGGCGAGCGCGTCGCGATCATCTTCGAAGCCGACGACGGCACCGTCACCAACGTCACGTATCAGGATCTGCTGCAACGTGTCTCGCGCTTTGCGAACGCGTTGAAGAAGCGCGGCGTGAAGAAGGGCGACCGCGTGGTGATCTATATGCCCATGTCGATCGAAGGCATCGTCGCGATGCAGGCTTGTGCGCGGATCGGCGCGACGCATTCGGTGGTGTTCGGCGGCTTCTCGTCGAAGTCGCTCAATGAGCGGCTGGTGGACGTGGGCGCGGTCGCGCTCGTCACGTCCGACGAACAGATGCGCGGCGGCAAAGCATTGCCGCTGAAAAACATCGCCGACGAAGCGCTTGCGATGGGCGGCTGCGAAGCAGTCACGAGCGTGATCGTGTACCAGCGCACCGGCGGCAAGGTCGCCTGGAACGAAGGCCGCGATCTGTGGATGCACGAGGTCACGCAAGGCGAATCGGATCAATGCGCGCCCGAGTGGGTCGGCGCCGAGCATCCTTTGTTCATCCTGTACACGTCGGGTTCGACGGGTAAGCCGAAGGGCGTGCAGCACAGTACCGGCGGCTATCTGCTGTGGGCCGCGCAGACCCTGAAGTGGACCTTCGACTGGAAGCCCTCCGACGTGTTCTGGTGTACCGCCGACATCGGCTGGATCACCGGCCATAGTTACATCACCTATGGTCCGTTGACGCTCGGCGGCACGCAGGTCGTGTTCGAAGGCGTGCCGACCTATCCGAACGCCGGCCGCTTCTGGGACATGATCGCCAAGCACCAAGTCTCGCTGTTCTATACGGCGCCGACCGCGATCCGCTCGCTGATCAAGGCCGCCGACGCCGACGAGAAAGTGCACCCGAAGAGTTACGATCTGTCGACGCTGCGCATCATCGGCACGGTTGGCGAGCCTATCAATCCGGAAGCGTGGATCTGGTATTACGAGAACGTCGGCGGCAGCCGTTGCCCGATCGTCGATACGTGGTGGCAAACCGAAACCGGCGGCCACATGATCACGCCGCTGCCGGGCGCGACACCTTTGGTGCCGGGTTCGTGCACGTTGCCGCTGCCGGGCATCATGGCCGCGGTCGTCGACGAAACCGGCCAGGACGTGCCGAACGGGCAGGGCGGTATTCTGGTGATGAAGCGTCCGTGGCCGTCGATGCTGCGCAACGTGTGGGGCGATCCGGACCGCTACAAGAAGAGCTACTTCCCCGAAGAACTCGGCGGCAGGTTGTACCTCGCCGGCGACGGCGCCGTGCGCGACAAGGACACCGGCTACTTCACGATCATGGGCCGTATCGACGACGTGCTGAACGTGTCGGGTCACCGGCTCGGCACGATGGAGATCGAGTCGGCGCTGGTGTCGAACCCGCTCGTCGCGGAAGCCGCTGTGGTGGGACGCCCCGATGCGACCACCGGCGAAGCCGTGTGCGCGTTCGTCGTGCTGAAACGGGCGCGTCCGGAAGGCGAGGAAGCGGTGAAGCTCGCCAACGAACTGCGCAACTGGGTCGGCAAGGAGATCGGTCCGATCGCCAAGCCTAAGGACATCCGCTTCGGCGAGAACCTGCCGAAGACGCGTTCGGGCAAGATCATGCGCCGCCTGTTGCGCTCGCTCGCGAAGGGCGAGGAAATCACGCAGGACGTGTCGACGCTGGAGAACCCGGCGATTCTCGATCAGCTCGGCGAGTCGCTCTGAGCCTGGGTTTGCCCGTGTGAACGGCAAGAGCGTGTCGAACGACACACTCTTGCTTCGACGCAGAACTTTGGTTGTGATGCCACACTGTTGAAGCCACCGCGCGGTCAATCCCGATTGCCTGCCCGGTGGCTTTTTGATACATAGGCGCATGGCCGCGCCGCACCACTCCTCTCACGCTACGCTCAATCCGCCGCCCGAACCGCCCGCGGTCTCGGCAGCGATGGCGCGCGCGCATCAAAAGTACTGGCGTTTCAACCTCGCCTTGATTGCGACGTTGATGACCTTGGGCTTCATCGTGTCGTTCGTCCTGCCGTTGATGGCGCCGGCTTTGGCGCAGGTGCGGGTCGGCGGCTTCAGGTTGCCGTTCTATTTCGGCGCGCAGGGCGCGATCCTGATCTATCTGGCGCTCATCGTCGTCTATATCGTGCTGATGCAGCGCGCCGACCGCCGGCTGCAACGCGCTTTGGAAGCGGACGCCAGCGCCGGTGCCGACGCACTCACCGCGCTCGGAAACTGAGCCGATGAAGCTCACGAACCGGCTGATCCGCTACTACGCCCTTTACACACTCGGCTTTCTGCTTTTCATCTACGTGATGTGGCGCATCGAGCGCACCACCGGTCCCGGTGTGTGGATCGGCTATGTGTTTCTGTTCGTGCCAATCGCGGTGTATGCGGTGATCGGTCTACTATCGCGGACTTCCGACCTGGTCGAATACTACGTGGCGGGGCGGCGCGTGCCGTCCGCCTTCAACGGCATGGCGACGGCGGCCGACTGGCTTTCGGCGGCCTCGTTCATCGGCCTTGCCGGGTCGATCTATGCGACCGGATATGACGGTCTCGCGTATCTGATGGGCTGGACCGGCGGCTATTGCCTCGTCGCGTTCCTGCTCGCGCCGTATGTGCGCAAGCTCGCGCGCTACACGATTCCCGATTTTCTCGGCACGCGTTTTTCGAGCAACGCCGTGCGCGGCCTTGCGGCGCTGGCGGCGATCCTGTGCTCGTTCGTTTATCTGGTCGCGCAGATCCAGGGTGTCGGGCTGATCGCGACGCGCTTTATCGGCGTGGATTTCGCCGTCGGCATCTTCTGCGGACTCGCTGGCATTCTCGTGTGTTCGTTTCTCGGCGGCATGCGTGCCGTGACGTGGACGCAGGTCGCGCAGTACATCATCCTGATCGCGGCGATTCTGATTCCCGTGTCGATGATCGCGCACAAGGACGGCTTGGGCTGGGTGCCGCAATTCAACTACGGCCGTTTGATGGAGCGTGTCGAAGGCCTCGAGAAGCAGGTGCGCGACGCGCCGCTCGAGCAGACCGTGCGCGACGACTACCGACGCCGTGCCGCGTTGATGCAGATGCGGCTCGACACGTTGCCGCAATCGTTCGTCGACGAGAAGCTGCGTCTCACGCAAGAGGTCGCCGATCTACGCCGCCATAACGGCCCGCTACGCGAGATCAATGAGCGCGAGCGGGCGCTCGAACAGTTTCCACGCGATGCCGCCGCCGCGCAGATTGTCTGGACCCAGCGACGCGATGAAATGCTGATGCGCGCCGCCGCACCGGTGCCGATGCATGAGCCGTTCCCCGCCGTGAACGATGAAGACCGGCGCACCCATGAACGCAATTTTCTTTCGCTGCTGCTGTGCCTGTCGCTCGGCACGGCGAGCCTGCCACATATTCTGACGCGCTATAACACGACCACCTCGGTGGCCTCGGCGAGACGCTCTGTCGGATGGACGCTCTTTTTCGTCGCGCTGTTCTATCTGACAGTGCCGGTGCTGGCGGTGCTGATCAAGTACGAGATATTGACCAATCTCGTTGGCCATCATTTCTCGGATTTGCCACAGTGGCTCATGCAATGGCGCAAGGTGGAGCCGAGCCTGATCAGCCTCGCCGATACGAACGGCGACGGCATCGTGCGCTGGAGCGAGATTCAGATGCAGCCCGACATGGTCGTGCTTGCCGCGCCGGAGATCGCGGGGCTGCCGTATGTGATGTCGGGGCTGATCGCGGCGGGCGCGCTGGCCGCGGCGCTTTCCACCGCGGATGGTTTGCTGCTCACCATCGCCAATGCGTTGTCGCACGATGTGTACTACCACATGGTCGATCCGAACGCGTCGAGCCAGCGGCGCGTGACGATCTCGAAGATTCTGTTGCTGGGGGTCGCGCTGTTTGCCTCGTATGTGGCGTCGCTGAATACGGGGAACATTCTGTTTCTGGTGGGCGCGGCGTTTTCGCTGGCGGCTTCGAGCCTGTTTCCGGTGCTGGTGCTGGGCGTGTTCTGGAAGCGCACCACGCGGCTCGGCGCGGTGGCGGGTATGGTGGCGGGGCTGGTGGTGTGCATCTACTACATCGTCTCCACGTATCCATTCTTCACGCAGATGACGGGCTTCGCCGGCGCGCGGTGGTTCGGGATCGAGCCGATCAGCTCCGGCGTATTCGGCGTGCCGGCGGGCTTTCTGGTGGCGATCGGCGTGAGTCTGGTTGACCGCAAACCGGACGCTTACACGCGGGCGTTGGTGGACTATATCCGGCATCCTTAGGCCGGTTTGCGCGTGGGTCTGGCGCAGGGCGCGAAGTTTGCTATAATTCGGCTCCCCGCCGGAGAGATGGATGAGCGGTTTAAGTCGCACGCCTGGAAAGCGTGTATAGGTTAATAGCCTATCGGGGGTTCGAATCCCCCTCTCTCCGCCAGGAACGAATGATAAGCCGTTGAATCCGTAAGGATTCAGCGGCTTTTTGTTTTGGCTTGCCGCCCGAGCGTCAAACTGGGCTCTGCACGCCGTATCCGCACGTCGAACCCAATAGCGCAACGCACAATCCAACGGACCTTCGATGCGGTAGACTTCCGCGGAACCACCCCGGAGATCGCGCAATGGATCGCAAGGTCAATCTGCTATCTGGACTGAATCTGTCTACTGCAATTGGTGCGGAAATCGGCGCACTCTGCCGGCCGGTGGTGACACGATCGGACGGTACGGTTTATTACATCGACCACGCCAGCACCGACGCTCTGCGCGAAAAATATAAACATGATCCGAACGTCGACATCGGCGCGCTCGTCGATGTCGACGCCGTCTGGGGCAAGCAATCGCTCTCCGAAGCGCTAGGTGGCAAATCCGTCGACTACGTGATCGCATCCCATGTGGTCGAACATGTGCCCGATCTGGTCGGCTGGTTTGCCGAGATCGGCGCGATCCTCAAACCGGATGGCCAACTGCGTCTCGCGGTGCCCGACAAGCGCTTTACTTTCGATCTGATGCGGGAGGAGTCGCGCATCAGCGACGTGTTGAGCGCTCATATCGTGCGGGCACGCATTCCTCAGCCGCAGGCCATCCTCGACCATGTCGTGAATGTGCGTTACGACGTGAATGCAGGGGCGATCTGGGCCGGCCTCCCGTCCGGTGGACGGCCGGCGCATACGTTCGCGGAGGGCATGGCCGCTGCCCAGGATGCTTTTGCCAACGGCAATTATCATGACGTGCACGTCTGGGTGTTCACGCCAGCCACGTTTGCGCGGATTTGCCGCCTGCTCGTCGAAAACGGCCTGCTGAGCATGTCGTGCGCGAACTTCTTCGACACCACAAGAAACGAACTCGAGTTTCTGGTTCACATGCAGCGGTGCGCCGATGTCGAATTCGCATGCGCCAGTTGGGCGCGCATGGAAGCGGCCGCCGCACCGTTACCGCCGGACCAGCCTGCGGCATCGCTTCAGGTTCGCGCCGTGCCTTCGCGGCTGCATCGTGTGGTGCGGCGCGTGGGACGTCTGCTGTCGTAGTGCGAAGCAGAGGACCAGCGCTTCAGTTTTCGTCTGCTTGCGGCGCTCGCCTGTCTGGCTCGATTTCGACTCGACCACGCTCGTTTCTGAATCTTGCAGCCGCGGGTATTCTGTAATCTGTAAAATGCGCGGATGGAAACACACAGCATCCGCGACGCAAGTTCTTTGCGCTACGTAACCGGCCTCGATGGACTCCGTGCCATTTCGATGATGCTGGTCGTCCTGTTTCATTACACGAGCTATTTTTCCAGTCGCCTTTCCGGACTGGGCGGCGTTTGGTCCGTCATCGTGCGCATTGCGTCGACCGGCTGGATAGGCGTGGACGTGTTTTTCGTGATCTCGGGCTTTCTCATCACCACAACGCTATTGAAGCGGCCCGTCAGTTCAATCGCGTCATATTCGAAGTTCATTCGGCGCCGGGCAATTCGGTTGCTGCCGGCCTACGTCGCGAGCCTGCTGATATTCACGCTTGTTGCGCTGCTCATCGATCCGCATACCAAAGTGCTGAGAAACGAGTATTTGCTATGGACATTCACGGCCAGTCTGCAATCGCTGTTCGGCGACCGGGTTGCGCTGGCCGATCAACACTTCACCATGGCGCATTTCTGGACGCTCGCTGTGGAATGGCATTTTTATCTCGTCTTCCCGATTCTCGTTGCCCGTTTCCATTCGTACTTTCGCCCGGCTGTGGCGCTGTTGCTGGTGGCGATAGCGTTCAGGGTGGTGTGCCATTTTGCCGGGGTTTCCGACAACGGTATCTATACTTTCACGCTTTGCCGGATCGACTCGATTGCAGTAGGTTGTTTGTTGGCACTGGTGCCTGCCCATCTTCGTTCCAGGCAGTCCGCAGCGGTGGGCGTGCTCGGCGCGGTGATTTTCATGGCGGTCTGGATTGCGTTGGCCTGTTCGGATGTCCCATTCAAGACCTTGGCGTGGCTTCAGACGTTCGGATACACGCTGTTAGCGGTGTCCGTCGCGTTGATGATTTACCGGGTCATTCATTCCCCGCCGCGCTCGGTGATCGTGCGTGCGCTGGAATTCAAGCCGCTTACTGCAATAGGGCGCGCAAGCTATAGCCTATACATCTGGCACGTGCCTTTTTATCCCACCATCGTGCTGGTGGCGCAACACAACTTCACGGACATCAGGCTTGCCTATCTTGTCGCGGTATTGGCTGGCGTCGTGATGACAGCGGTACTCGGCAGCCTTTCTTATCTGCTCGTCGAATCCCGATTCACCCGGGCGCGTCCGGCGGTGCTGGCGTGAAGGCGGGGTGCCGCTTGATGTATGGCGGCGAGACCGGCCGCACGAGGCGGTAAACCAAAACAAATCATCTTGCTCTAAACTAGCGGCCGCCCAAGCCCCCCAGTCAAGAGCAAGAACGCCATGCCTCCAGCGCCCGCCGAGCCACCCGGTTCCTCATCCGTTAGTTTGCCGAAACACCCCGCATTTCAGCGTTTCTGGTGCACCCGCATCCTCTCGTCGCTGTCGTTCCAGATGCTCGCCGTGGCAATGGGCTGGCACATCTACGCGCTCACGCATAGCGCCTTCGCACTCGGCCTCGTCGGCCTCGCGCAATTTCTACCGATGTTCGTGCTGACGCTCGTCGTTGGACATGTCGCCGACCGCTACGACCGCCGCCGCATCGCGGCCATCTGCCAAAGCCTCGAAAGCGTCGCTGCATTGTTATTCGCTTTCGGCACCTTCGGCGGATGGATCAGCGCGCCCGTCATCTACGTGCTGGCCGCATGCGTCGGCGCGGCGCGCGCCTTCGAATCGCCCGCGGTGGCTTCGCTGTTGCCGGGCGTCGTGCCGCGCGGGCAGTTGCCCAAAGCGACCGCATGGGCCACTTCCGCGAATCAGACCGCGCAGATCGCAGGCCCGGCGTTGGGCGGTCTGCTCTATGGCATCGGCCCCGGCGCGGCCTATCTCGCCTGCACGCTGTCGTTCGCGGCCGCGGCCACGGCCGTGTGGGGCATCTCGCTACAGACGAAGCCGGCGAATCGCGCGCCCGTCACGCTTGAATCGGTGTTCTCGGGCATTGCCTTCATTCGCAAGGAACCTGTGATTCTCGGCGCGTTGTCGCTCGATCTGTTCGCCGTGCTGTTCGGCGGCACGACCGCGCTATTGCCGATCTTCGCACGCGATATGCTGCACACGGGGCCGCTCGGTCTCGGACTGTTGCGCTCGGGCACCGCCATCGGCGCGCTCGCGGGCACCATCTGGCTCGCGCATTTCCCGCTGCGTAACCGGCCCGGCGCGGCGATGTTCGGCGGCGTGATCGCGTTCGGCGCGGCCACGGTCGTGTTCGGTCTGTCGCATCAATTTCTCGTGTCGCTTCTCGCGCTGATGGTGCTCGGTGCTTCCGACACCATCAGCGTGGTCGTGCGTCTGTCGCTCGTGCAACTGCGCACGCCGGATGAAATGCTGGGGCGCGTCAGTGCGGTCAATTCGCTTTTCATCGGGACGTCGAATCAATTGGGCGAATTCGAATCCGGCGTGTCGGCGGGGTGGTGGGGCGCGCGTCCGGCCGTGCTGGTGGGCGGCGTAGCGACCATCGCAGTCGCCTTGCTATGGATGCGCTTCTTCCCCGAACTCCGGCGCACGCGCTCGCTGGAGCGCGAAGAGGAACTGGCGCCGAGCCATTGATCGACGCGAGACGTTGCGTCAGGCCTGCGCGGCACTCACACGCAGCGCGGTCCATCGCACCGTCGCCAGAATCGATGCCGCGACGATCAATGCGCCGCCGACCCACGCGGTCACCGAAATCCGTTCACCCAGCCAGATGCAGGCAAACAACGCCCCGAACGCCGGTTCGCTGCCCATCAGCAGCGAGACACGTGTCGGGCTGCTGCGTTTGATCGCGAAGTTCTGCGCGAAGAACGCGAACAGCGTGCAAGCGATCACCAGATAGCCGACATAGCCCCAGAACGCCGCATGTCCCGCAATCGAGGGCAAGGGCTGCCACTGCTGTGGCGCAAACAGCCAGGCGGCGGCCGCGCTGCCGAATGCCACCACGCCTGACTGAACCGCTGTCACCGAGAGCGGCGGCAGGGCCGAATCACGCATCACGCGTTTGGTCACGCATACCGTCAACGCGCGCAGCAGGGCGGCGAGCAGAATCAGCGCGTCGCCGGGATTGAGGCTCAGCGCGCCGTCGCCGGCGAGCAGCCATGCGCCCAGCAGTGAAAGCGCCACCGCCAGCCATTCGACACGGCTCGGCTTGCGCTTGAGCAACAACCATTCGACGATGGGCGTCAGCACCACGCACAAGCTGATCAGAAACGCGGCGTTGGCGGCGCGCGTCATCAGGATGCCGAACGTTTCGCACAGGAAGATGCCGAGAAGCAGCGCGCCAGCGATCAGCACGCCGCGCAGCGTGCGGCCATCGGCGGCGCGCAGGTGGCGCAGGGTGGGCGACAGGATCAAGAAAGTGATACCGAAGCGCAGCGCGAGCAAACCGAGCACCGGATAAAACACCAGGGCGCTTTTGACCACGCCGTAACTGGTGCCCCACACGACGGCGACGGCGAGCAGCATCAGATCGGACAACATGAGCAGGCGTTCTTGTTTCGACATGGACGGACCTCGAGCTAACGAGACCGTATTGTCGAACTTTGCGCCAAGCGTGATAATCGGGTCTCGGCGCATAGCGTTTATGTCGCAAATGCATTAATAGCCCGCCCGCACTCACGGACCTGGAACGATGACCCCAACCGAGCTTTTCGCGTTGCTACCGGACATGGCGGTTTTCGCGCGCGTCGTCGACGCCGGCAATTTCTCGGTGGCGGCGCGGCAACTCGGCAGCACGCCGTCCACGGTCAGCCGTCAGATCAAGCGTCTCGAAGACGCCCTGGCGACCCGTCTGCTGGAGCGTTCCACGCGCACGGTACGGGTGACGGAATCGGGTGCCCAGGTGGCGCGATTCTGTCGCGACATGGTGAGCGCAGCGTCGGGCGCGGTGGACGCCGCCGGGCAATTGGCCGGCAGACCGCAAGGCAAGGTGAGCGTGAGCGCACCGACCCAGTTCGCGAAGTCCGTGATACACCCGCTCATTCCCGGCTTCCTGCACGCTTACGACGAAGTCGACCTGCAACTCCTCTTCACCGACCACGACGTCGACCCGCTCGCGGACGATGTCGATCTGGTGATCCGCCTGACCGAGCATCCGCCGCAGGGACTCGCGGGGCGCCGGTTGGGCGCGGTGCGCTGGCTGCTGGTGGCGTCGCCGGCGTATTTGCGCGAACGCGGCGCACCGGCGCAGCCACGCGAATTGCAGAAGCACGCCTGCATCTACCTCGGCGAGACGGCCGACGACAACCGCTGGCGCTTTCGCCGCGGCACGGAGACACAGAGCGTCGACGTGAAGGGCCGCTACATCGCCAATCATGCCGGCGCGCGGCTCGAAGCCGCGCTGCAGGACTTCGGCATTGCGTGTGTACCGGAATTCGCAGCCTCGGAATCACTGCAGAGCGGCGAACTCGTGCAGGTCCTGCCGGACTGGAATCTCGAAGCACGCGCCTACGTTGGCTCGGTGTGGCTGCTGTATCCGCCGAATCGTTTCTTGCCGCCGAAGGTGAGGGCATTGATCGACTACCTCGTCGAGCATCTTCGCGACACGCTCGATACCGCCTGAGAACCACGGCACGCGAGACGAAAGTAGAATCGGCCGCGTAATCCATGATTCAATGCAGTCCCAGCGATTCGATCGATCACGAGGAGAACAGCATGAGCTTGCGCGAAACCGGACCGATTGCGGCGACTGTCTATCGCGGCGCTTCGATTGAGAACACGCATCTGGCGCACGTCGCGGTGGTCGACGCGAGCGGCCGCCTGTTGGCATCATTCGGCGATCCATCGCGTATGACGCTCGCACGTTCCGCAGCGAAGCCCGCACAAGCGTTGGCGGTGTTGGAAACCGGCGCGCTGGAGCGTTTCGGCTTCGACGAAGCTGACCTTGCGCTGATGTGCGGCTCGCACAGCAGTGAGGCGCGCCACATCGAGCGCACGCGACAGATGTTGGCCAAGGCGCAGGCGAGCGAAGCCGACTTACGCTGCGGCGGCCATCCGCCGCTATCCGACGCCGTCTACATCGACTGGCTCAAACGCGACTTCAAGCCGGGCGCCGTATGCAGCAACTGCTCCGGCAAACACGCGGGCATGCTGGCCGGCGCGCAATCGATTGGGGCAGCGATAGCGGGCTACGAGCGACCCGACCATCCGTTGCAGGTACGAGTAAAACACACGGTCGCGGACGTCTGCGATTTGCCTGACGACGCGGTGCAATGGGCGACAGACGGCTGCAATCTACCGACCCCTGCGTTTCCGCTAGACCGCCTCGCACGCCTGTTCGCGAAGCTAGCCGCCGCGGAGGACGAGGTATCGTCGCAAGCGCAGTCCATCACATCGCGCACGACGGCGCTCGCCCGAATCTACCGCGCGATGACAACGTATCCGGAATGGGTAGCGGGCGAGGGGCGCTTCTGCACGCAGCTGATGCAAGCTTTCGACGGCGCGCTGGTCGGCAAGGTGGGCGCGGACGGCAGCTACGCGATAGGCGTACGAGCATCGGAGCAGACGAAGAGGGCGGGCGCGCAAGGCGCGCTGGGCATCGCCGTAAAAATCGAGGACGGCAACGTCGGCATACTGTACGCGGTGGTCGCGGAACTGCTTGCGTTGCTAGACATCGGAACACTGGAACAGCGAGCGAAACTCGCGTCGTTTCACGCACCGAAGATGTTGAACACAATGGGCATCCCAACGAGCCGAATAACCTATTCGGTCGCGCTCCAACGCGCACCGGAAGCCTCCGCTCGATGAACGACCGCGACGGCGCGCGCAGCGCCGCCGGAAGAATGACTGCTGTGTCACGAACGCGGACTGTGCGAGAGCACAGATTCCAGATGCGCCACTACCGTAGCTGCGAGGGGGACCCGCTTAAAAGCTAGCGGTGTAAAGCCGCTTTCTTTGCCTACTTTCTTTGCGGCAAGCAAAGAAAGTAGGTGCCGCCCCGCACAGGGGCAACGCTAATAAACCACCGCGAATTCAAGGAAAGGCCAACAAACCAACAAGAAGCAACAGAAAAAAACCCCCAACTCAAGCAGCAACAACAGAAGGCACAACCCCAATAGCATTCCGAATAGCATCCGCCAACTCCGAGGCAGCGAACTTCGCCACATACCCATTAGCCCCGGCATTCTTCACATGCGCCTCATTAGCCGCCCCGGTAAGAGAAGAATGAATAATGACCGGAATATCGCGAGTCCGCTCATCAGCCTTAATTTGCCGAGTGAGCATAAATCCATCCATCTCAGGCATCTCAAGATCAGTCAAAACAAGGGCGATACTATCCTTGACACGAGTCCCATTAGCCTGCGCCTCGCGCGCAACCTGCTGCAACGTATTCCAGGCCTCTTCCCCAGTCTTGGTCATCACATAATCCGCGCCAATAGCACTCAAAGCCTGCTCAATGAGCTTCCGAGCAAACCCCGAATCATCAGCAGCAAGAATCTTCGCCCCACGCCGAATCCCCAACGCCTCCCCAACGGAAGTCGGATCCACACTAGGATGCTGTGACGGAAACACATCCCGCAAAACCTGCTCGACATCGATCACCTGGGCCAGGCGCGAATCACCTGTATTCCCATCGATCCGCGCAATGCTAGTAACCAGATTGCCCCCAGCCGCACCTTCGGCGGACAAAACCTGATTCCACTCCAGCCGCACGATATCGTCGACCTCTTCAACCGCGAACGCCTGCGTCGACCGAGCAAACTCCGTCACCAGCAAAATATTCAGCCCGCGCGTCGGCTGACACCCCATCAGCCGCGGCAAATCGATCACGGGAATGATCTGCCCGCGAATATCCACGGCGCCCATCACAAACGGCGACGAACCGGCGATCGGCGTAACCGTCGGCATGGTCGAGATTTCCCGCACCTTGAAGACGTTGATGCCATAAAGCTCATGCGCGTCGCTGCCGGGCACGGCGCCCAAGCGGTACAGCAACAACTCGAACTTGTTGGAACTCGTCAGGTTGCTGCGTTCATCGTTCGCGCGGTTTTCTACTGCCATCGAATCTCTCCAGGATTGCGTGTGATGCGCCATGCCACCGTTGCGTTCGATCCTGGCGCGCGCCCTACCTTTCTGTTATCGGCGCGGCGGACGGAAAGTTCAGCGATTCGACGGCGATTTCCTCGCATGCTCTGGTTAACGCGCAGCCGATATTGAGTTGAGGGCGGGAATCGGCGCAAGCGCAACGGCCGCAATCCAGCCCTGTCAAGGCATTCATATGAAGGTTACCTAAGGTTACAGAAGCGACAGCGTCGTATCACATGGCGCACAGCGCGCCTTCTAGAATTCACAGCGATAAAAGCGTGGCGCCGTCAGTGGCTCGCAAGCTGACCGCAAGGTAACCGCACAGTCGGCAGGAGCCTGAGGCGCACACGCATCGCAGTTGTTTCGCTTCCACCTCAAGGAGAACGTATGATCCGCTTGCCTCTCGCCACTATCACCAGCGCCTGCATGGCTGGCCTGCTCGTCGTCGCCGGCGCGGCCAACGCTCAAACAACGCCGGCAGCACCGGCAGCGGCTACGGCCGACGCCGGCCGTCTGCATGCCGCCGACCAGACGTTCATCGCGGACGGAACCAAGGCCGTCGCCACGCAACGCGACGCCGCCCGCATCGCGACGTCGCGCTCGACCGATCGCGACGTCAAGGCATTCGCCGAGCGCGTCTCGGCCGACAACGCGAAAATCTCCGATTCGCTGCGCGCGGCGAGCCCACGCGGCGTCGATGTGCCGAAGAACGACCCCGACGCAGCGGTGCTCGCGAGCATCAACAACCTGCGTGGCGCCGACTTCGACAAGGTCTATATCGAGCAGGTCGCGCTCGCCGGCGAACAGAAAGCGCTGTCGGCGTTCCAGGCGGAAATCGCTTCGGGCCGCGACGAACAGTTGAAGGACGCGGCGAAGAAGGCATTGCCGACCATCCAGGAACACTACGCGATGGCGCAGGAGCTCGCCAAGCGTAAGCATCTGCCGACCGCGCAGTAAGGCTTAACGCGCGTCACGTTGCGGCGTGGCGCGCGGCCGTTCGAATGCGTGGTTTTCGGCGATAATCGGCTTCGCTCTTTCGAGTCCGCTGCGCGCAGGGTCTTGCGCGATGCATCGTTTGCGATTCATCTTGCGTGATGCGCGAACCTCGAAAGCTCCCACCACTTTCACGCGCATTCGACCAAAGCTCTCCGCATGAGCAAGTCCGCCAATCTGCCGCAACAGTTGGACCATATGCTTCGGCAAGCCGTCGCGCTTCAGCGCAACGGCGCTTTCACCGAGGCCGAGGAACTCTATCGCGAGATTCTCGAACTCAAGCCCCGTCATTTCGACGCGCTGCAATTGCTGGGCGCGCTGACGCTGCAAGCGGGCCGCCTGCAAGAGGGCGTCGAGTTACTCAGAAAAGCGCTTGCCATCAACGCGAAGCAGGCGCCGCTTCATTCGAATCTGGCCTATGCGTTGAACGCTTTGCAGCGATTCGACGAAGCCCTCGCGAGTGCCGAGCGCGCGCTGGCCTTGCAGCCCAAATTTCCCGACGCACTGAACAATCGCGGCAACGCGCAAGCCGGCCTGAATCGGCCGCTCGATGCGCTCGGCAGTTTCGATCGCGCGATTGCCCTGATGCCGGATTTCGCGCCGGCCTGGAACAACCGCGCGTGTGTGCTGCGCGATCTGGGCCGTCCCGCTGATGCGCTCGCAAGCTGCGACCACGCGCTCGCGCTGCAACCGAATTATCCGGATGCGTGGAGCAATCGCGGCAACGCGTTCAGTGACCTGAACCAGCCGGAAGAAGCGGAACGCTGCTACCGTCGCGCGCTCGAATTGGCCCCGGCATTCGCCGATGCCTGGAACAATCTCGGCCTGACGCAGATCGACCTCAATCAGCACGCGCAAGCGCTGTCGTGTTACGAACGCGCGTTGGCCGTGAATCCAGATGCTGTGGAAACACATTGGAATGAATCGCTGTGCCTGCTGCAAATGGGACAGCTCGAGGCCGGCTGGCAAAAATATGAATGGCGCTGGGAGCGCAGCCGCATCAAGGCAAGCCGGCGCAGTTTTGCGCAACCCCTTTGGCTGGGCGATTTTTCGATCGACGGCAAGACGATTCTGTTGCACGCGGAGCAGGGCCTCGGCGACACGCTGCAGTTTTGCCGCTACGCCGCGCTGGTGTCGAAACTCGGCGCCGAGGTCGCGCTCGAAGTGCCGCCCGAGTTGATGCGTCTCATGGCCACGCTCGATGGCGTGGACCAATTGATCGAAGCCGGCCAAACGCTGCCGCCGTTCGATTGCCACTGTCCGTTGCTGAGTCTGCCGCTTGCATTCAAGACCGAGCTCGACAGCATTCCATCGACAACGCCTTATCTCATCGCAAACGCCGAAGCGGCTCGCCAATGGCACGATCGGATTCACGCGCAAGCAGACGGCCGCCTGAAAGTCGGACTCGTGTGGGCGGGCGGAAACCGGCCGCATGTCGCGGAGCTTCGCAAGAACGATGCACGCCGTTCGATCGCTTTCGCACAACTCGCGCCGCTTTTCGAGGTGTCGAACGTGCAGTTCTTTAGCCTGCAAAAAGGCCCGGCGGCACAGCAACTCGAAAGCAGCGAGTGGGGCGAACGCGTGATCGATTACAAGGAAGAACTCAACGACTTTGCCGACACCGCAGCGTTGGTGGCGAACCTCGATCTGGTGATTTCCGTGGACACGTCCACCGCGCATCTGGCCGGCGCGCTCGACAAGCCGGTCTGGATTTTGAACCGCTTCGACACCTGTTGGCGCTGGATGCTAGAGCGTACCGATACGCCGTGGTATCCGCGCGCCCGCTTGTTCCGGCAACCGGCGCTCGGCGATTGGGACAGTGTGATGCAAGCCGCGCGTGACGCGCTGAGCGCATTGGCTACGGACGTGGCGCATTCACGATAACGATCCCGTTCGCACCCGCCACGTTCCCTGCGCGCTGGCCGACGCGTTTGCGCGGACGCGCGTAGACTGAATGTCCGTTTATGGACGGCTAAGCCACGGAGATTGATCAATGGAATACAGACATCTGGGTGCATCCGGTTTCAAGGTGCCGGTGCTGAGTTTCGGCACGGGCACATTCGGCGGCAAGGGCGAGTTTTTCCAGGCGTGGGGCGCGACCGACGTCGCCGAGGCGCGGCGTCTGCTCGACATCTGCTTCGATTCGGGCGTCACCATGTTCGACAGCGCGGACATCTATTCGAGCGGCGCGTCCGAATCGGTGCTCGGCGAAGCGCTCAAGGGCAAGCGCGACAAAGCGATCATCTCGACCAAGGCGACCTTCCGTTTCGACGATGGACCGAACAGCGTCGGCTCGTCGCGCTTCCATCTGATTCAGGCCGTGGACGCGGCGCTCAAGCGCTTGCAAACCGATTACATCGATCTGTTCCAGTTGCACGGCTTCGACGCCAGAACGCCGATCGCCGAAGTCATGTCCACGCTCGACGATCTCGTGCGCGCCGGCAAGATCCGCTACACCGGCGTGTCGAATTTCTCCGGCTGGCATCTGATGAAGTCGCAGGACGTGGCAGATCGCTACGGCTATCCGCGCTACGTCGCGAATCAGACCTACTACTCGCTGGTCGGACGCGATTACGAGTGGGAGCTGATGCCGCTCGGCGTCGATCAGGGCGTGGGCGCGGTGGTGTGGAGTCCGCTCGGGTGGGGGCGTCTCACGGGCAAGATCAAGCGCGGCCAGCCGCTGCCCGATTCGAGCCGCCTGCATAAAACCGCCGACATGGGGCCGCCGGTGCCGGACGAGTATCTGTTCCGCGTGCTCGATGCGATCGACGAGATCGCGGCCGAAACCGGCAAGACCGTGCCGCAGATCGCGCTGAACTGGCTGCTGCAGCGGCCGACCGTATCGACGGTGCTGATCGGTGCGCGTAACGAGGAACAACTGCGGCAGAACCTCGGCGCGGTGGGCTGGAATCTGACGCCCGAGCAGGTGGCGAAGCTCGACGCGGCGAGTGCCGTGCGTCCCGCTTATCCGTACTGGCATCAGGAAGGATTCGAGGAACGCAATCCGAAGGCGGTGTAAGCGCGCTTTCGCCTCTAGGCGCGCTGCGTGTCACGTGCTCCGGTTCGGACTCATTTCGCGAGTTCGGCTGGAGCGGCGAACAGTTGGCCGTAGTAGCGGCGGCCGGCGTCGAGATGCGTGCCGAAGGCAAAGCCTTGCGCGAGCATGGCATCGAAGTCGGCTCGTTCGATTTTCATCACGTAGCTGTGTTCGGTGGTGACGAGGCGGCACGCGGTGCCGGACGCCGCCGCCGCGCTGAACCACTTGCCCGCGCCAGCATGGTCCGCCGGGAAAGCGTGCGGACCCACTTCGACTTGCCAGCCGCCGTCCAGCAGAATCCACATGGCCTGATCCTCAGCAGTTGCCGCGCTGTCGTTGCATTGCGCGACGACCGTGCCGGCCTGCGCTTCCCATTCATGCGAGTGGGCGATCACCCATCGCAGTTGGTCGGTCGTCAGGCTCGTAAAGAACGGCGTGTGCTTCAGCAAATGAAGGTATGTGACCGAGGGTTTCATGGTCGTGCTCCTCGTCGTGATGGAAGTGGCGGCCGGTTGAGGTTGGGCATCGCATGCGCCGATGAGAACCGGCAGCACAACGGCGCATGCGATCAGCGAAATTGCTTTCACGGCGGTATGCCTTGACGTCACGTTCAACGTTGAACCCGCGCTTCCAGCAAATCGCCCATACCGATTTGCTTGGCGAACTCGATGCGCACACGCTCCGACACTTCAAGCACCTCGCGCGCGCCGTCGCCGACGAAGTCGATCACCGAACGCATCGGCCGCCCGCCTGAAGGCAGGCCGACGATCCGCACGATTTCATCGGCCACGGCTTGCGGATCGGCGTCCTCGGGCGTCAGTTCGGACAGGCGCTGGCCGATCTGATCCATCACGCCGTCGTAGCGTGCGTAGGCCGCGGCGCGTTCGGTATCGGCCGGCTTGCCCGCGCTCGGGAAGTGAGCGGTGCCGCGTGTGAACGCGCCCGGCACCACGATCGAGGTCTCGATGCCGAAGCGCGCGATCTCATATGCGAGCGAAACCGCCAGCGAATCCATTGCGGCCTTCGCGGCGCCGTATGGACCGAGGAAGGGAGGAAAGCCGCCCTTGGTCGTCGAACTGCTGATCCACAGCATCAAGCCGGCTTCCTGCTTGCGCAGATAAGGCAGCACGGCGCGGTTCACGCGCTGCGCGCCGAACAGGTTGGTGTCGAACACCTTCACCATTTCTTCGGGCGTGAAGGCTTCGCTCGGGCCGACCACCAGATGGCCGGCGTTTTGCATCACCACGTCGAGCCGTCCCTGTTCGCGCACGACCGTCGCGGCGGCGGCATCAGCCGATGCTTGCGACAACACGTCGAGTTCAAGCGGATGCAACTGGATGTCCTTCGCTTTCGCAAGCGCGCGCATTTCATCGGCGCGTGGCTTATTGCGTCCTTCGACGTCGCGCATCGTCGCGTAGACAATGTGGCCGGCTTCGGCGAGCGACTGTGCGCTGAGTTTGCCGATACCCGTACCGGCGCCCGTCACGAGGATGATCTTCTTCTGCATTTTTCTTCTCCGATTCGATGAAAGTGAGGCGGCTCGTCAGAGCCTGCCCGCAGCGATGTGCACCGAGCGCGTCAAGCAATACCGCCGTTCGCACGCAGAATCTGCCCGTTGACCCAACCCGCGTCCGGACCGGCGAGGAACGCCACCACCGACGCAATATCGTCCGGTTGGCCGAGGCGTTGCAGCGGCGGCATCTTCGCGAAGGTCTGGATCTGTTCTTCGGTCTTGCCGTCGAGGAACAGCGACGTCGCGATCGGACCTGGCGCCACGGCGTTGACGGTGATGTTGCGGCCGCGCAGTTCCTTGGCGAATACATGTGTGAAGGATTCGACGGCCGCCTTGGTCGCGTTGTAGATCGCATAGCCCGGCATGTTCAGCGCCAGTGTGGTGCTCGAAAAGTTGACGATGCGCCCGCCGTCGTTCATGCGCGCAGCGGCTTCCCGCAAGGTGTTGAAGGTGCCGCGCACGTTGATGTCGAAAGTCTGGTCGTAGAGCGCGTCACTGGTGTCGGCGAGCGGCACGGTCTTGAGCACGCCCGCGTTGTTGACCAGCACGTCCACTTTGCCGAGCTGCTGTTCGGTGGTCTCGAACATGCGGCGCACGTCGTCGGCGTTCGACACGTCGGCCTTCACCGCGACGGCTTTGGCGCCGGCTGCCGTGAGTTCCGCGACGAGCGCATCGGCTTCGGCCGAACTGGATGCGTAATTGACCGCGACCGCGAAGCCGTCCTTGGCCAGACGTTGCGCGACCGCTGCGCCGATGCCGCGGGACGCGCCGGTGACGATAGCGACCTGGGCGTTTTTAGGCGTGTTCATGATTCGTTTCCTTGTGTCTGTTGGGTGGGTGAGGTGAATCATGGACTCTTTCCGCGCATAGATAATCGGGTTAGACTTGGCATCATCATTCCATTTGCTTTAACAATTGACGAACGGACCACTCGACAGGCGTCACAAACAGCCACCCACAGCCACACACAGGCACCAACCATGGATCGTTTCGAGGAAATGCGGGTTTTCATACGGATCGCGGAGCGGCAAAGCTTCACGCGCGCCTCGGACGACCTGCAGATTCCGCGCGCCACTGTGACCAATCTGATGAAGCGCATGGAGCAGCGGCTCGGCGCGCGGCTGCTCGAGCGCACCACGCGCACGGTGCGTCTCACGCACGACGGCGAGGCGTACTACCGCCGCTGCGTGCGTCTGATTGCCGACATGGAGGAGGCCGAGGGCTCGTTTTCGAACCTTGCGCCGAAGGGTTTGTTGCGGGTGAACTTGCAGGGCACGCTGGCGCGGCACTTCGTGGTGCCGGCGCTGCCGGCCTTTCTCGCGCGCTTTCCCGATATCGAACTGACCATCGGCGAAGACGACCGGCTCGTCGATCTGGTGCGGGAGGGAGTCGACTGCGTGCTGCGGGCGGGCAATCTGCAGGATTCGTCGATGGTGGGGCGGCGCGTCGCGCAATTGCCGCAAGTGACGGTCGCGAGTCCGGCGTATCTCGACGCGTATGGCGAGCCGGCCGAGCCGTCGGCGCTGTCCACGCATCGGGCCGTCAATTACGTGTCGAGCGCGACCGGCAAGGCCGTGCCGCTCGAATTCAGCGTGGCGGGCCGCGAGGTGGCGATGGTCCTGCCGTCTGCGGTGTCGGTGACCGGCACCGAACTCTATACGGGCTCCGCGCTGGCGGGGCTCGGCATCGTGCAGGTGCCGCAATACCGGGTGGCGGCCGAACTGGCGACCGGGCGGCTGAAAATCATTCTTGCGGACTTTCCGCCGCCGCCCATGCCGGTGTCCGTGCTCTATCCGCAGAACCGTCAGTTGTCGTCGCGGGTGCGAGTGTTTGCGCAGTGGCTGCGCGATATTTTCGAAGCGGCAACGGCGACCACCGGCGGCGCGCTGTGAATACGCGCGTCTAGGCCGCCGCGCCGTGGGCGTCGAGGATGTTGATCAGCATGATGTCTATTCCCTGACTGCGCACGGTCGCGAGCGAATAGCGGCAGTGGTGTCCTGCACCCCGAGCCGTGCCCGATCATGCGGCGCCAAGAAATCCTGAACCGGACCAAGCGGCACGACGCCGGTCGGATTGATGCCCCGGTGACTCTCGTAGTAATGCCGCTTGATGTGCGTGAAATCGACCGTCTGCGCAATGCCGGGCAACTGATAGATATCGCGCGTGTAGGCGGACAGATTCGCGTAATCGGCGATGCGGCGCAGATTGCACTTGAAGTGGCCGACGTAGACGGCGTCGAAGCGGATCAGCGTCGTGAACAACCGGATATCGGCTTCGGTGAGTTGCGCGCCGGTCAGATAGCGTTGCGTCGCGAGTTGCGCGTCGAGCCAGTCGAGCGTTTCGAAGAGCGGCGTGACGGCTTCTGCGTAGGCCTGCTGCGTGGTGGCGAAGCCCGCCTTGTAAACACCATTGTTCAGCGTGTCGTAGACGCGCGCGTTGATCGCGTCGATTTGCGGACGCAACGGCGGCGGATAAAAATCGCCGGGCTTGGCGCCGATGCCGTCGAACGCCGAATTCAGCATGCGAATGATTTCCGACGATTCGTTGCTGACGATCGTGGCGCGCTGCTTGTCCCACAGGATCGGCACCGTGACGCGGCCGCTGTAGTGAGGATCGGCGGCCGTATAGACCTGGTGCAGCAGCTTCGCGTGATTGACGCTGTCGGCCACGACGCCGGGGCCGTCCGCGAAGGTCCAGCCGTTTTCCAGCATCAGCCAGTGCACGACGGAGACGTCGATCATCGCTCCAAGGCCTTTGAGCGCCCGCACGATCAAGGTGCGATGCGCCCACGGGCAGGCGAGGCTCACATACAGATGGTAGCGTCCCGCTTGCGCTTCGAAGCCGCCGCTGCCGCTCGGACCGGACGAGCCGTCGGCCGTCACCCGGTTGCGAAACGCCGCGTCCTTGCGCACGAAACGGCCGCCGGTCGACTTGGTGTCGTACCAGCGGTCCTGCCATTGTCCGTCCACTAAAAGTCCCATGTCGCCGCTCCTTGTGCGTACGCCGTCGTGACGCAACCGCGCGCAATGAATGTTCCAGGCGCGGCGTCGGCCGCGTTTGCAGTGGCTCGTCGCTGGCTCGTGCGGCTTTTCCGAAAGCCCGCGCCTACCGTGCTTGCGGCCAATGTTGCCGCCATATCGCCATAGTGGACTAGCAGCGGCGCTTTGCCGTACCATCTTTTCGTCGAACTCGTTCGAAGGAGTAGAACATGTTGTCGGAAGACGAACTGGCTTTGCTCGACGCGATACGCGAGACCGGCAGCCTGTCGCGCGCGGCGGCGCGCCTCGGCAAGGCGCCGTCCACGATCTCGCATGCCGCCCGGCAACTGGAGACGCGCTTCGACGCGCTGCTGTTCGACCGGCGCCGCTACCGGCTGCAGCTCACGCCCGCCGGCCAGCTTCTCGCCGACGAAGCCGCGCGTCTCATGCTCGACATGTCGCGCATGACGCAGCGCGTGAAGCAGATCGCGAGCGGCTGGGAAGACCGCCTTTGGGTGGTCACGGACGAGATTCTCGAATTCGAACTGCTGATGCCGGTGGTACGCACCTTCGATGCACTCGACTCCGGCGTCAAGCTGCGCTTCACGCACGAAGTATTGAGCGGCACCTGGGAGGCGCTGCGCGACGGCCGTGCCGATCTGATCGTGGGCGCGACCAACGAGCCGCCGGCGATTCCCGGTCTGCGCTGGTTCGAACTCGGCGTGATGGAGTGGGTGTTCGCGGTGTCGCCGCGCCATCCGTTGGCGGGTGTCGAGGGGACGCTCGGCCGCGAACGGATCCTCGAACATCGCGCAGTGGTGGTGGCGGATTCATCGCGTACGACGGCGGGGCGTGCTTATGGTTTGATCGGCGGACAGGCGTCACTCGCCGTGCCGTCCATGCGCGCGAAGATCCTGGCGCAGCGCGACGGCCTTGGCGTGGGCTGGTTGCCGCGTCAGCGCGTCGCGACGCTATTGAAGCAGGGCGAGCTGATCGAGAAAGCGACCTCCGATCCGCGCGAGCCGAACGTGCTGTACGTCGCGTGGCGTGGCGATCATGAAGGGCGCGCATTGCAGTGGTGGCTCGAACAGTTGCGGCAACCGCGGCTCGCGAAACGCCTCGTGCGCGGCGTGGATTTGACGATCGGCGCGTGACGCTCACGCCGTTGGTCGGGGAATCAGCGGCGCTTTTTATAGAGGCCGCGCCGCTTCTCGTGGGATCATACGCGCCGTGCTGGGCGATTCTGCTTTCTGCACGGTACGAAACAAGAGGAGCAAGGCGATGATCGATGGACTGGTGGGCGGGCGGTTATACGGCGAGGCGCAGATTCGCACGGGGCAGAACGGCAGGCGTTTCGTGACCTGCAAGGTGCGCGCGGCCACCAACGACGGCGACACGATTTTCGTCAACGTGATCGCTTTCGACGACGACGTGCAAACCGCGCTGCTCGCGTTGAGCGACGCGGACAGTGTCGCACTGAGCGGCACCTTGACGCCCAAGGTCTGGACCGACAAGAACGGGCTCGTCAAACCGGCCGTGGATATGGTCGCCCACAAGATGCTGACGGCTTACGAAGGCCGCCGCGAAGCGGATGAATGAGCCGTGTTCGGCGGCTCGCCGCCGGCATCCCTGAGATACTCGACGAAACGGTCCGCGACGGGTTCCGCGTCGCCGCTTCGGCGCAGCAGCAGCACTTGCGACATCAGCGTCTCGCCCGTCAGCGGCAAGAACGCGACCTTCGGGTCCTGGACCTGACGCAACGTGTACGGCACTAGCGCAACGCCCATGCCGAAGCCGACCATCGTCACGACGGTCTGCCACAAGCGCGCCTCATGGCGAATCAACGGACTGAATCCCGCTCCCACGCACTGCGCGATGATCAGATCGTGATAGTGCGGCGACACGGTGCGCGGAAACAGAATGAACGGCTCCTGCGCCAATGCCCGCAGATCGACCTTGCGTTTGCGCGCCAGCGGATGAGCGGCGGGCAGGCAGCACAGGAACGGCTCGGAAAAAATCGGCGTGGAAATGACGTCGGTCGGAAAATTGCCCCAATGCGCGCAGCCCATATCGATCTGCATGCGCTGGATTGCGTGCACCTGCTCGCTGGTGTTCATCTCCTTCAGGACGATTTCGACGCCGGGGTAATCGGTCTCGAAGCGTTTCACCGCCTGTGGCATGCCACGGTACAGCATCGAATTCACGAAGCCGATACGCAAGCGGCCGGCGAGGCCATGCGCCGAGCGCACCGTCATGCGTTCCGCCTCGTTCGCCTGCAATAACAGGCGGCGCGCTTCGCCGAGCAGCACCTGGCCGGCGTTGGTCAGCGACACCGTTTTGTTGGTGCGCGCGAGCAACTGCACGCCGAGCCGCTCCTCGAACTTGCGAATGTCGAAACTGAGGGCCGGCTGCGAAATGAACAGCCGCTTGGCCGCGCGGCCGAAATGCAGCTCCTCGGCGACCGCCACGAAATAGCGCAACTGCTTCAGGTCCACGGCTGCCTCCTTGGTCTTGATCGATAAGCTGCGTCTATCGTACCGGATATAAGTTGTATTAGACGATTATCGACGCCGCTCCTATGCTCCTCCCACAAGCACTGACGTGCACAGCAGAGTAAGGAGACACGTATGAGCGAAATCACCGCGCAGCCGGCACACGGCTCGTCCAACATTCCCGATAGCCGGGGCATCAACTTCTTCACCAGCGATCCCGACTTCGAGCGTCTGTTGAAGCTGCATCTCGGCGAGACGCTGTTTCACGAACTCGAAAGCCAGCTCGTCTCGCTGGGCCAGCGCGCGTCCGACGAACTCGACGTGTGGGCGCTGTCCGCCGACAAGAACCCGCCGCAATTGCACCATCGCACGCGGCGCGGCGAAGCGCTGCAAAGTATCGACAAGCATCCGGATTACGTCGCGCTGGAACGCGTGGCTTACGCGGAGTTGGGACTGGCCGCGATGAGCCACGAAACCCGCGATGGCAAAAAGTCGCCGCCGCCGCTCGTGAAATACGCCCTGACCTTCCTGTTCGTGCAGGCGGAATTCGGCCTGTGTTGCCCCGTGAGCATGACCGATTCGCTCACGCGCACGCTGCGCAAATTCGGCGCGCCGGAACTGGTCGCGCGTTTTCTGCCGATGCTCGCCTCGCGCGATTTCGACACGCTATTCCAGGGCGCGATGTTCATGACCGAACAGGCAGCGGGTTCGGACGTCGCGCGTATTGCCACGCGTGCGTCGCTCGAAACCGATGCGAACGGTGACGACACGTGGCGTCTGTATGGCGACAAATGGTTTTGCTCGAACGCCGACGCCGATCTCGCGATGGTGCTCGCGCGGCCGGACACGGCGCCGCCCGGCATCAACGGACTCGGACTGTTCCTGTTGCCGAAGACGCTGCCGGACGGCTCGCGCAACAGCTACCGGATCGTGCGTCTGAAGGACAAGCTCGGCAGCCGTTCGATGGCGAGCGGCGAGATCGTGCTGGAAGGCGCGGTCGCGTATCTGATCGGCGAAGTGGGCCGCGGTTTTCATCAAATGGCGGACATGATCAATATGTCGCGTCTGTCGAACGGCGTGCGCGCCGCCGGTTTGATGCGCCGTGCGCTGACCGAGGCGCTGCACATCGCGCGCAATCGCGAAGCGTTCGGCCGCAAGCTGATCGACATGCCGTTGATGCAGCGTCAGTTGCTCAAGATGATGCTGCCCGCCGAACAGGCGCGCTCGATGTTCATGCGCATCGCGCTGCTGCTGGAGCAGGCCGACGCGGGCGACCGGCAGGCGGCGAAATGCGTGCGCATCCTCACGCCGCTCATCAAGTTCCGTGCGTGCCGCGACGCGCGCCGCGTGACCGGCGACGCGATGGAAGTGCGCGGCGGCACCGGCTATATCGAAGAATGGAGCGACGCGCGGCTCGTGCGCGACGCGCATCTCGGCTCGATCTGGGAGGGCACCAGCAATATCGTCGCGCTCGACATCGCGCGAGCCGCGAAACGCGACGGCGCGCTCGAACCGTTGCGCACGTATCTGCAGGATCTGCTCGGCGCGGCGGGATTGCCGGCGGCCAGTCTCGCGTTGCTGCGCGCGACACTCGCGCGTGCGTGCGACGCGTTGGCGAGCGTGGCGGATTCCGGCCGCGACGAATGGGTTCGGCAAGCGGGCACCGCGCTGTATCACGCAAGCACCGCAGTGTTGATGGCATGCGAAGGCGTGCGTCTCGCGCCGGATTACCGGCGTCTTGCGCTCGCACATCTGGTGGTGCGGCACAAGCTGTTGCCGTTCGATCCTCTGGCCTTGCATTCGGCATCGGACGAGAGCGATGTAATCGACGCTTTGGCTAACGGCCGCAGCGTCACGCTCGAACAGGCGCTGCAACTGTTGCCGCAAAGGAGCGCGTAATGGCCGCACCGCTTCCGAACGATGGCAAGCAAGGCGCGTTGCAAGGCATCAAGGTGATCGACTTGAGCCGCGTGCTCGGCGGCCCGTACTGCACCCAGGCGCTCGCCGATCACGGCGCGCAGGTGATCAAGCTCGAGCCGCCCGACGGCGACGAAACGCGTGGCTGGGGGCCGCCGTTCTACGGCGACACCGCCTGGTACTTCGCGGGCGTGAACCGCAACAAGCAGGGCATCGCGGTCGATCTCTCGCGCGATGAAGGCCGCGCGATCCTGTGGAAGCTGCTCGAAGATGCCGACGTGCTGGTCGAAAACTTCAAACCCGGCACGCTCGGGCGCTGGGGCATGGACTACGAGCGCGATCTGCGCGAGCGTTTCCCGAAGCTGATCCATTGCGCCGTATCGGGTTTCGGTCCCGATGGTCCACTCGGCGGCTTGCCCGGCTACGACGCCGCGATTCAGGCGATGACCGGCCTGATGAGCGTGAACGGCGAGCGGGACGGTCCCGCCACGCGCGTCGGCTTGCCGGTCGTCGACATGGTCACCGGCCTGAACGCGCTCGCCGGCATTCTGCTCGCGCTCGCCGAACGCGCGAAGAGCGGCCGCGGCCAGTCGATCGATATCGCGTTGTACGACTGCGGCGTCTCGCTGCTGCATCCGCATCTGCCGAACTATTTCGGCTCGGGCCGCACGCCGCAGCGCAGCGGCAACGCGCATCCCAACATCACGCCGTACGACAGCTATCGCACAGCGAGCGCGCCGATCTTTCTCGCGGTGGGCAACGACCGGCAGTTCGCGAAACTGTGCGCGCATCTCGGCGCGCCCGAACTCGCCGACGATCCGCGTTACGTCGACAACCGCAGCCGCTGCGCGCATCGCGAGCCGCTGAAGGCCGCGCTCGAAAGTCTGCTCGCCACGCACGAGTGCGAGCCGCTCGCGCATGCGCTGATCAACGCGGGCGTGCCGTGCGGTCCGGTGCAAACCGTCGACGTCGTGGCGCGTCATCCGCATACCTTGCATCGCGGCATGGTGGTCGAGATGGGCGAGTATCGCGGCACCGCGTCGCCGATCAAGCTCTCGCGCACGCCGGCCACGTATCGCAGCGCGCCACCGTCGCTCGGCGCCGACACGCGCGACGTGCTCGACGCATTGGGTATCGACGCCGCCACCCAGCAGCGTCTGCTCGAAGCGGGCGTGCTCAAAGCTTAAACACGCAGTTCCCGGCGACGGCACGCAGAAGCCGCGCCATCCAGAAGAAAGACCTTGGAGACAGAGACATGAATCACGAGTCCGACGACCACGCCGCAAGCCGGCAACCGGCGCGCGCCGCAGCCGCGGCTTTTGTCGGCACCACGATCGAGTGGTACGACTTTTATATCTATGCCACGGCGTCCGCGCTGATATTCGGCAAGCTGTTCTTTCCTGGCAGCGATCCGTTTTTCGCCACTCTCGCTTCGTTCGGCACCTTTGCGGTCGGCTTCTTCGCGCGGCCGTTCGGTGGGCTGGTGTTCGGCCACCTGGGCGACCGCATCGGCCGCAAGAAAGCACTCGTGGCGACGTTGGCGATCATGGGCATCGGCACCGTCGGCATCGGCTTCCTGCCGACCTATGCAAGCGCCGGCGTGTGGGCGCCCGTGCTGCTCGTCTTGCTGCGGGTCGCGCAGGGCATTGCGATCGGCGGCGAGTGGGGCGGCGCGGTGCTGATGGCAAGCGAACACGCACCGCAGGGACGGCGCACCTTCTTCGCGTCGTTCGCGCAGCTCGGCAGTCCGGCGGGCTTGATCCTGTCGCTGCTCGCGTTCCGCGCGGTGGCCTCGATGGATAAGGACGCGTTCCTTGGCTGGGGATGGCGCCTGCCGTTTCTCGCGAGTGCCGTGCTGCTGGTGGTCGGCCTGCTGATCCGCGCGGGTGTCGACGAATCGCCGGAATTCAAGGCGCTCAAGGCGCAACGACGCGTGGCCGCGCTGCCGGTCGCCGAGGTCGTGCGCGATGCGTGGCGCACGCTGTTGCTATGCCTCGGCGCGAACGTGATCGGCGTGGCCGGCGCATGGTTCGTCAACACCTTCATGCTCAACTACACGACGCAAACGCTCGGCCTCGACCGTTCGTTGATTCTCGATTGCCTGTTCGTGGTCGCGTTCATCCAGTTGTTCACGCAACTGGGTTCCGGATGGTTCGCGCAACGCATCGGCACGGGGCGCTTCCTGAAGGGCGCGGCCGCGTTGGCGATGCTGTCGCCTTATCCGATGTTCGCGCTCGTTTCGACCGGGCGGCCGGTGGCGATCGTGATCGGCATTGCGCTCGCTGTGATGTGCATGTCGAGTTCCTACGCCGTGATGGCGGGCTTCATGTCGACCGCGTTCCCGGTGCGCGTCAGGTATTCGGCGATTTCGCTGTCGTATCAGGTGTGCGCCGCGCTGGCCGGTGGTCTGACGCCGCTGATCGGGACGTTGCTCGCGCATCGTTATCCGGGCGCCTGGTGGCCGTTGGCCGTGTTCTATAGTGTTCTGGCCGGCGTATCGCTGGCATGCATCGGCACGCTGGAGCGCCGCAAGCGCGGTGCGGCGCACGGCGTCGCCGAAGCGGCCTAGGCGTTTGCCGGTGCGCTCGACGCCGGGAAACACAGGGTAATTGTGGTTCGTGGTTGACCCCACGTCATAGTCCGCCTGCATAATGTCATCCTCAACCGCGCAAAAGCCGCCTACCATCGAGGCGGGCGGCAAAAAAAACGACGGGGGGAAGCCATCATGAATCGCTATCGTTCGCTGGGTGTCGTGACCGGCGCGGCGCAGCTCGCCAGCGCCGACGTCCTGTGCCGGATGAGCGCCGCCTGGAACCGGCTGGGCGCGGCGTGGCCATTCGATCTCGTTCTCGAGCAGCGGTCCTGGCAAGGGCCGGCCTCGCAGAGCGAGGCGAGCGCCCAGTTCAAGATTCACGTATTCGACACCATGCGCGCGTTCGAAAAGCGCGGCGTCGAGGCGATCGTGTTGCCGTGCTTCCTTAGCCATACCTTCATCGACGAACTTTCGGCGAACGTGGCCGTGCCGGTCGCCAACATCATGACGGCGCTCTCGGCGCACGTGCGGCAAGCGTTTCCGTCGGTGCGCCGGATCGGCGTGCTGACTTCGGAGGCCATCCGTCATCACGGCCTCTTCGAACGTTATTTCGATGTCGCGCGGTTCGACGTGCTGTATCCGCGCAACGAAGCGGGCGTCGATTGCGTGACGAGCGCGGTCTATAGCGATGAAGGCATCCTAAACGGCCGCTTCCATGGCCGCCCGGTCGAGTTGCTGCGCGCCGCGTGCGCGGACCTCATTGCGCAGGGCGCGGAGATCATCCTGCCGGGGCTCGTCGAAATCGCGCTGGTCGCGCGCGCGCTCGGCCGGCTCGAGGTGCCGCTCGTCGACGCCAATCTCGTTTACGCGCGCTACGTCGCGGCGGCCCAATATGCGCAGCCGGAGCGGCGCTTCAAGGTGGGCGTGCTGGGCGGCGTCGGGCCGGCGGCGACGGTCGACTTCATGGCCAAGCTGGTGCGCAATACGCCCGCCGCGTGTGATCAGGATCACATCAAGATCATGGTCGAGCAGAATCCGCAGATTCCGGACCGCACCGCCGCGTTGCTCGGCAACGGCGACGATCCGACGCTCGCGCTGTATGCCGGCTGCAAGACGCTCGAGGACGGCGGCGCGGACCTCATCGCGATTCCGTGCAATACGGCGCATGCGTTCGTCGAGCGGATCCAGCCGTCGCTCGGCATTCCGATCGTCAATATGCTGACCTGTACCGCCGATTATCTGCGCGAGACCTTTCCGGACGTGCGCGAAGTCGGCGTGCTCGCCACTTCGGGCACGCTCGCGAGCCGCGTCTATGAGCAGGCGCTCGAAGCGCGCGGTTTCGTGCAGATTGCGCCGGGCGAACCGGCGCAGGCGCGGCTGATGAACGCCATCTACGGACCGAAGGGTGCGAAGGCGGGCGTCACGTCGGGCGAGTGCTGCGATGATCTCGCCGCGGCGCTCGACGATCTGGTCGCGCAAGGCGCCCAGGTGATCGTGCTGGGTTGCACCGAGTTACCGCTGCTGTTGCGTGACGCGACGCTGGCGTGCGCGGGCGGACGGGTGATGCGGCTCGTCGATCCGACCGAGGTGCTGGCGAAGTGCTGCGTGGCGTATGCGCTGGGTAACAGCGGGGCGCTGGATGCAGCGCCGGGTGCTGCGGTGCCGACAGGGAGCCGATCAGTGCGGAAAGCGTCTATGGCTAAGAAATGTGCACCCGTTTCCACACCGTTGCGCCTTGCAAGCCTGGCGCGATAGCGCCGCTTCACGTCTCCGACGCCACTTCGAGCGGCTTTAAACCTTTCTCTGCCCAACGGCACAACGCTTGCTGCCGCGCCAAGCGGCGCGCATTTTTGCCGCCGGTCACCGCCTGACGGGCCTGCAAAGCCCACCCGGGCCGCGTCGTGGAAAACTGTATAAATATACAGTATAGTATCCCGTTGCAAGCCGGGCTTCGGCGCGAGTTTCCGCCAGCCCGGCGCACCGAACTTGCGCGGTCGCGAGGCGTCCGTGAGAGGTGGCCCACTCATTCAGACGGTCGGAAAAATTGGCATCTAACGGCACTATCAAGATTCGCGGCGCACGCCAGCACAACCTCAAGAACGTCGACCTCGACGTACGAACCGGCGAAATGACGGTCGTCACCGGCCCGTCCGGCTCCGGCAAGTCGAGCCTCGTGTTCGACACGCTTTACGCGGAAGGTCAGCGGCGCTACGTCGAAACATTCAGCGCTTACGCCCGGCAGTTTCTCGACCGCATGGACCGGCCGCAAGTCGACCGCGTCGACGGCGTGCCGCCGGCCATTGCGATCGACCAGACCAACCCGGTGCGCAGTTCGCGTTCCACCGTCGGCACCATGACGGAGCTCAACGATCACCTGAAGCTCCTCTACGCGCGCGCGGCCGAACTGTTCGACCGCAAGACGGCCCATCAGGTGCGCCACGACACGCCGGAAACGATCTACGCCGAGTTGCTCGAACGCACGGCGGAAAACGAGCCGCGGCTCGTCGTCACGTTCCCGGTCGAGTTGCCGGAATCCGCGTCGGAGCAGGAAGTGGAGCAGTGGCTGTCGGCCAGTGGCTACACGCGCGTGCAGGCGCAGCGCGAAGTCGATTCGCCTACCGGCAAGCGCAAGCTGCTCGACGTGGTGGCCGACCGCTTCCGGCTGCGCTCGGTGGACAAGCAGCGGGTGGTCGAGGCGATCGAGGCCTCGCTCAAGCGCGGCGGCGGGCGTGTCAATATCTATGTGCTGCCGGCGTCATCGGAAGGGGCGGACAGTCAGGAAGCCGAACCGCAAATCTGGCGTTTCTCCACCGGCTTGCACAGCCCGGAAAGCGATCTGCGCTACGCCGAACCGCAGCCCGCGCTGTTCTCGTTCAACTCGGCCTACGGCGCGTGCGAAGTGTGCCGCGGTTTCGGCCGCGTGATCGGCGTCGACCTCGGGCTGGTGATCCCGGACGCGCGCAAGACGCTGCGCGACGGCGCGATCAAGCCCATGCAAACGCCCGCGTGGAAGGAATGCCAGGACGATCTGATGCGCTACGCGGCGAAAGCCGATATCCGCCGCGGCACGCCGTGGGGCGAGCTGACGGACGCCGAGCGCGACTGGGTCATCAACGGCTCGCCGGATTGGAACGGCAAGTGGCAAAGCCATTGGTACGGCGTCAAACGCTTCTTCGAGTATCTCGAATCGAAAGCGTACAAGATGCATATTCGTGTGCTGCTGTCCAAGTACCGCAGCTATACGCCGTGCGAAACCTGCGGCGGCGCGCGCCTGAAAACGGAATCGCTGTTGTGGCGCCTCGGCAGCAAGGTCAATGCGGACGACGTGCTGCCGGCCGAGAAGCGCTTCCTGCCGCGCGGCGTCGACTGGACGCGCGGGCAGCTCGAAGCGTTGCCGGGTCTGACCGTGCATGACCTGATGCTGATGCCGATCGAGCGCATCCGGCGCTTCTTCGACGAAATCAGTTTGCCGAGCGCCTTGCTCGACGACGCGCTCAAGCTGCTGCTAGCCGAAGTGCGCACGCGCCTCAAGTACCTGTGCGACGTGGGCCTCGGTTATCTGACGCTCGACCGGCAAAGCCGCACGCTGTCGGGCGGCGAAGTGCAGCGGATCAACCTGACCACGGCACTCGGCACGTCGCTCACCAAGACCCTGTTCGTGCTCGACGAGCCGAGCATCGGCTTGCATCCGCGCGATCTGAACCGCATCGTCGAAGCCATGCACCGTTTGCGCGACGCGGGCAATACGCTGGTGGTGGTCGAACACGATCCCTCCGTGATGCTCGCGGCGGATCGTCTGATCGACATGGGTCCGGGACCGGGCGAGCGCGGCGGCTCGATCATTTACGACGGCGTGCCCGAGGCGATCCGTTCGTCAGGCACGCTCACCGGCGAGTACCTGGGTGGCCGCCGGCATGTGGCCGACGCGGCGCATTGGTCGCAGCGTCCGGTGGATGCCGCCACGCCGCGCATCGTGCTCGAAGGCGCGACTGAGCACAATCTGCGCGATGTCACGGTGGAGATTCCATTGCAGCGGCTCGTCTGCGTGACGGGGGTGTCGGGGTCCGGCAAATCCACGTTGCTGCAAGACGTGTTGTATCCGGCCATGGCACGGCACTTCGGTCTCGCCACTGAGTCGCCGGGCGCATTCACAAGTTTGAGCGGCGCCGATCAGGTTACCGACGTCGTGTTCGTCGACCAGTCGCCGATCGGCAAGACGGCGCGTTCGAATCCGGCGAGTTACGTCGGCGCGTTCGACGAGATCCGCAAGCTGTTTGCCAAGGCGCCGCTCGCGCAGCAACGCGGCTACGGTCCGGGCATGTTCAGCTTCAACTCGGGCGAAGGCCGTTGCCCGACCTGCGGCGGCTCGGGTTTCGAGCATATCGAAATGCAATTCCTGAGCGACGTGTACCTGCGCTGCCCCGATTGCGACGGGCGCCGTTATCGCGCGGAACTGCTCGAAGTGAAGATCGAGCGTGGCGAACCGGCGCGCGCGCTGAGCATTGCCGACGTGCTGGAATTGACGGTGAGCGAAGCCACCGCGTATTTTGCAAAAGATGCCGAAGTGTTGCGCGTGCTGCAGCCAATCGTCGACGTGGGCCTCGAATACGTGAAGCTCGGCCAGCCGGTGCCCACGCTGTCGGGCGGCGAAGCGCAGCGGCTCAAGCTCGCCGGTTTCCTCGCGGAATCGGCCCAGGCGCGGACTGCGCGCAGCGCGAAGCAGCCGGTTGCCAAACGTCTGTTCATGTTCGACGAACCCACCACGGGCCTGCATTTCGACGACATCGCCAAGCTGATGCAGGCGTTCGGCAAGCTGCTCGCGAGCGGTCATTCGCTGATCGTGATCGAGCACAATCTCGACGTGATCCGCGCGGCCGACTGGCTGATCGACCTGGGTCCCGAAGGTGGCGATGGCGGCGGCCGGGTCTTGTGCGCCGGCACGCCGGAAGACGTCAAAGCTTGCCCGGAATCGCATACCGGCGTGGCGCTGCTGCAATATGACCGTGCCATGGGCGCAGCGGCCGAACCGGCGTCGCAAGGCATTCCGCTGCAAAAGGCGCTGAGCGCCGCGCGTGCGCGCCGGGCGATCGAAGGCGAGGACGTGGTGCGCATCGTCAATGCGCGCGAGCACAACCTGAAAGCGCTGGACGTGGACATTCCGCACGGCAAATTCAACGTGATTACCGGCGTGTCCGGTTCGGGCAAGTCCACGCTCGCCTTCGACATTCTGTTTCACGAAGGGCAGCGCCGTTACCTCGAATCGCTGAATGCCTACGCACGTTCCATCGTGCAGCCGGCGGGGCGGCCCGAGGTCGACGCGGTGTACGGCATTCCGCCGACCGTCGCGATCGAGCAGCGGCTCTCGCGCGGCGGCCGCAAGAGTACCGTGGCGACCACGTCGGAGGTCTGGCACTTCCTGCGTCTGCTGTATGTGAAGCTCGGTTTGCAGCATTGCATTCACGACGGTACGCCGGTCACGTCGCAAAGCGTCGAATCGATCGCGGCGCAGTTGCTGCGCGATCACAAGGGGCAGCACGTTGGCTTTCTCGCGCCGCTGGTCGTGAACCGCAAGGGCGTTTATACGGATCTGGCGAAATGGGCGAAAGCGCGCGGCAATACTCATCTGCGCGTGGACGGCGAGTTCGTGCCGGTGGATCCGTGGCCGAAGCTCGACCGCTTCCGCGAGCATACGATCGAGCTGCCGGTGGCCGACATTGTCGTGTCGCCGGACAACGAAGCCGAACTGCGTCAGGCGCTCGACCAGACGCTCGAAGTCGGCAAGGGCGTGATGCATCTGCTGGCGCCGCTCGACGGTTTGCACGACGCGATCAGCGGCGGCCATCCCACCGCGAAACTCGGCGCGGTGAAGGTGCTGTCCACCAAGCGCGCATGTCCGGTGTGCGGCACGAGTTATCCCGAACTCGATCCGCGCATGTTCTCGTACAACAGCAAGCATGGCTGGTGTACCACGTGTGTCGGCACGGGCCTCGCGCTCACGCGTGAACAACGCGCGGTGTACGACGATACGATCGTCGTCGACGACAATCGCGGTCGCGAACAGAGCCTGCCGTCGGAAGAGCAGGAACCCGAAGGTCTCGTGGACGAACCATGTCCGGATTGTGCGGGTACGCGTCTGAACCCCACCGCGCGCGCGGTCACGTTCGACGCGCAGGCGATCGTCGATGTCGCGCAGTGGACCGTGTCCGACACGCGCGCATGGATCGACTCGCTGGAGATGACCGGTCGCGACGCGGAGATCGCGCGTGACGTGGTGAGCGAAATCGGCAGCCGCCTGCAGTTCCTCGAGGAAGTGGGGCTCGGCTATCTGAGTCTCGATCGCGCGGCGCCGAGTCTGTCCGGCGGCGAAGCGCAGCGCATCCGGCTCGCCGCGCAACTCGGCAGTAACTTGCAAGGCGTGTGCTATGTGCTCGACGAACCGACCATCGGTCTGCATCCGCGCGATAACCAGATTCTGTTGAACGCTTTGCGCAAGCTCGGTGAAAAGGGCAATACGCTGGTGGTCGTCGAGCATGATGAGGACACGATTCGGCGTGCGGATCACATCATCGACATCGGACCGGGCGCGGGCAAACGCGGCGGCACGCTGGTCGCGCAGGGCAGTGTGGCCGACCTGTCGGCGCAACCCGATTCGCTGACCGGACAGTTTCTCGCGCAGCCCATCGTGCATCCGTTGCAGCCGCGCCGCGAAGTGGTCGCGCCCGGCAAACGTACGGCTGCAGTGCCGGAGAATTGGCTGACTGTGCACGGCGGCAAGCTGCACAATTTGCGCAACGTCACGGTCGGCATTCCGCTCTCGCGGCTGGTGGCGGTCACCGGCGTCAGCGGCTCCGGCAAGTCGACACTTGCACGCGACGTGCTGATGACCAACCTGCTGGATGCCGTCGGACGTTCGGTGCTGTCGTCGCCGGCCACGCGGCGCGCGCGTGCGGCGGCCGAGGAGAAGCCCGCGGCGAACCGGCGTTCCAGCGTGCTGGCGCGCACAGCGCCGCGTGCGCCGCTCAACGTGACGCATGCATGGCAAGGGTGCGATGCGATCACTGGCTGGGAAACCATCGACCGTGTACTCGAAGTCGATCAAACGCCGATCGGCAAGACGCCGCGTTCGTGTCCGGCCACTTATATCGGCGTGTGGGACGCGATCCGCAAGCTGTTTGCCGGCACGCTCGAAGCGCGCGCGCGTGGCTATACGGCCTCGCGTTTCTCGTTCAACACCGGCGAAGGCCGTTGCCCGGCCTGCGAGGGGCAGGGCGTGCGCACCATCGGCATGAGCTTTCTGCCCGACGTGAAGGTGCCTTGCGATGTGTGTCACGGGCAGCGCTTCAATCCCGAGACGCTGGCGGTCACGTGGCGCGGCAAGAATATCGGCGACGTGCTGACCATGGAAATCGACGAGGCCGTCGAGTTCTTCGCGCCCATCTCCAACATCGCTCATCCATTGCAGTTGATGAAAGACGTCGGGCTCGGCTATCTCACGCTGGGTCAGCCGTCGCCCACGTTGTCGGGCGGCGAGGCGCAGCGTATCAAGCTCGTCACCGAATTGAGCAAAGTGCGTGACGACATCACACGGCGCGGCCAGAAACCGCCGCATACCTTGTATGTGCTGGACGAACCGACCGTGGGCCTGCATATGGCGGACGTCGCCAAGCTGATTCGCGTGCTGCATCGTCTCGCGGACGGCGGGCATAGTGTCGTCGTCATCGAACACGATCTGGATGTGATCGCCGAGGCGGACTGGATCATCGACCTCGGTCCGGAAGGCGGAGTGGGCGGCGGGGCGATCGTCGCTGCTACGGATCCCGAAGGATTGTCGCGCGTTGCGGCGAGTCATACGGGCGCCGCGTTGCGGCCGGTCCTCGCGCGATCGCGTAACAACAGCGCTGTCGTGGCAGGCGAGGGCACAAACGGTTGATGCGGCAGAGCGGCGCGATCATCGTTGCGCCGCTCCCGCTTGCTCCTTTGTTGAGTTGAACCCGCAAGAGTTTGCCGGCGCATGATTCATGTCATTCTGGCCGGGCGAATTCGGCCCTCACGAAATTGCCCTATATGCCCACCAACGTCGCGCCGACATCGCCCGCGCCCGACATGATTCGTGTTGTTGGCTTAATGTAATTTATTGGAATTGTTTTGTAATTCAATTCAACGCGTAATTGAGATGCGTATTTAGAGTGTCGTAAATACCGCTAAAGTTTTTTTAAACGCTTCTACTCTTCTGCTATCGTCTCGCCTTCGGCGGCGGTCACACCCCCGGCGCCCGAACACCACAACAAACGTCCTATCCGCGATCCACGCGAGTCATGTTGAGATGGCGCGCAAACGCCTGCCCAGCGGGGGCTTTCGCGATCCGGATCAGACGTGCTGCCGGCCGTTTCGCGTGCATCGATGCACGACGAATGTGCAGCGAATTCCCAATTGTCGGGCAGAAAAAGCCGAATGCTTATCTGCTCGACATACGCTTATTCTTTTAAAGCGGAGCGAATTTCGCTTGAGTTAGAGTTACCTCTCTAAACTAAGTATGTTGTCATCAAAAAAAGTTTGACCGTACATTTTTTGTCCTGCTATCGTTGCGACCGATGAAACGCGTGTGACGTTTGCGCAAAAAGTTCCAGGCGCTACGACTTATAGCGATCGGGTGGTCTCCAGCGTTCATGCAAGGCAGAAGTTAGCGGCTCAAATTTAATCTATTAGTAGTTCTACTTAGATCGGCTATTCGGCTCGCATGACGCACGGCCGCGGTCTCCTGGAGCCGCGTCCGTGTCGTCGGATCGGAGCCGGGTAGTGTCACGTCCGTTTTGGACTCCGAATCAATGACCGCCGGTCATCGGATGGTTGAAGTGAATGTTGTTTGCGGTAGATAAGCGCACTGCAGTTACAGAAATGGACGATTCACGCCGGAGGAGTAAAGGTGGGTACGAAAGTCGAAGGGCAATTTCCGGCAGTAGCGGCCCGTATGGAGAGGCCGGGGCGCCCGCGTGAGTTTGGGCGCAAGCAGCAAAACCCAGTACGCCGCTTTGGCGGTATCGCAGTTGTTCTGCTTTTGCACATCGTGCTGATTTATGCGCTGATCAATGGCCTCGCCACCAAGGTCGTGCAGGTCATTCAGCATCCTATCGAGACGAAAATCATCGAACCGGTGAAGCCACCGCCTCCGCCGCCGTTGCCCACGGTTCAATTGCCGCCGCCTAAGTTCGCGCCGCCGCCGCCGCCGTTCGTGCCGCCGCCGGAAGTGCAGGTGCAAACGCCGCCGCAGCCGACCATTACGCATCAGGCCGCGCCGGTCGTGTCGGCGCCTGCCGTGGCGCCGCCCGCACCGCCGGCACCGCCCGCGCCGAGCAAGCCTGTGAGCACCGAAGTTGGAGTCGTGTGTCCGAACTCGGATCAGATCCGTTCGTCGATCCGCTATCCGAAGGAAGCGCAGGAAAACAACGTGACGGGTGATGTTCTCATTGAATTCGTTGTCGACCCGCAGGGCCATATTACGAATGAACGCGTTGCCAAATCCTCGGACGACTCATCACTGGATCGTGCCGCATTCAACGCAGTCAAGCAGTTTACGTGCGTTTCCCAAGGCCAGGCTGTCCGTGTGCAAGTTCCGTTCTCCTTTAATCTGAACTGAATTCACAGACTGTTCGGTACCGGTAGCGATTTATCAGTCTTAGTTTAGAAGTTGTACTAATGAACTTGGAGCAGGCATGAAGAAGCGTACTCTCGCCGCACTGGCGGCAAGCATGTTGATCGCCGTAACCACGGTGGATACCTTTGTTGCACCGCAAATGGCCCATGCGCAGGCTAGCGACGCCACCGCGTCGGCAACCGTCGCACCGGCCACTGCCGCGCCGCAAACCGCGAGCGCGGCCGCCGACGAAGCGGTGCCGCCGCCGGCGCCGGCTACGTCCGAAACCGTCAGCAACCCGTACGGCCTTAGCGCCCTCTGGAAGAACGGCGACTTCGTTGCCCGTTTCGTGCTGATTCTGCTGGTGATCATGTCGATGGGCAGCTGGTACATCATGATCACCAAGTTCTTCGAACAGTTCCGCGCGAACCGCCGCGCAAAGAGCGCCGACGAGCAGTTGTGGACCGCGCCGTCGCTGGGCGAAGGCGCGAAGCTCCTCGACGAAGCCTCGCCGTTCCGCTTCATCGCTGAAACGGCCATCGAGGCCGGCGAGCATCATGACGAAGCGCTGCTCGAAGCCGTGGACCGCAACACGTGGATCGATACCTCGGTCGAGCGTGCGATCACCAACGTGTCGAATCGTCTGCAAGACGGTTTGGCTTTCCTCGGCACGGTCGGTTCCACGGCGCCGTTCGTCGGCCTGTTCGGTACGGTGTGGGGGATTTATCACGCGCTGACGGCCATCGGCATTGCCGGCCAGGCTTCGATCGACAAGGTCGCGGGTCCGGTGGGCGAGGCGCTGATCATGACCGCCATCGGTCTCGCGGTCGCAGTGCCCGCGGTGCTCGGCTACAACTTCCTGGTTCGCCGCAACAAGTCGGTGATGGAGCGTGTGCGTGCATTCGGCGCGCAACTGCATACCGTTCTGCTGGCCGGTAGCCGCCGCCCGGCGCGCGCCGCGGTTCGCGAAGCATCGCTGGTTCAATAAGCGGAGTCCGTCATGGCAATGAGCGTTGGGCAGGACGACAACGACGAGGTCATCTCCAGTATCAACACCACGCCGCTGGTCGACGTGATGCTGGTTCTGCTGATCATCTTTCTGATCACGATCCCGGTCGTGACGCATACGGTGCCGGTGCAATTGCCGAAGGAGACGATCCAGCCGCTGCAGACCACGCCCAAAAGTATCGTCATCGCGGTCAACCGCGACGGCGACTTCTTCTGGAACGAGAAGCAGGTCGACGCGCCGACGTTGCTGGCACGCCTGAAAACCGTGTCGGTCATGACGCCGCAACCGGAAGTGCATGTTCGCGGCGACCAGAGCGCGCGTTATGAATTCATCGGCCGGGTCATTACCGAGTGCGAGCGCGCCGGTATCGCGAAGGTTTCGTTTATCACTGAGCCGCCCGCGCGCGGCGGCTAACTTTGCATGGGATCGGACCAAGCGTAAAGCGCCAGGTCCGATCGACAGGAGGCGATGATGGGAATGAACGTATCGTCGGGCGGCGGCAGCGAACCGGATGTGATGGTCGACATCAACACCACGCCGCTGATCGACGTGATGCTGGTGCTGCTGATCATGCTGATCATCACGATCCCGATTCAGACGCACGCCATCAAGATGAACCTGCCGGTCGGCAATCCGCCGCCGCCGATCACGCAGCCGGAAGTGGTGCAGATCGATATCGACTTCGACGGCACCACGACCTGGAATGGCCAGCCGGTGCCGAACCGCGCGGCGCTCGAATCCAGGCTCGCGCAAGTGGCCGCCGAACCGGTTCAGGCGGAAATCCATCTGCGTCCGAACAAACTGGTGCCGTACAAGGATGTCGCGGAGGTAATGGCGTCGGCGCAACGATTGGGCGCGACGAAGATCGGCCTGATCGGCAATGAGCAGTACATGCAATAGGGAAGGGCAATGCAAACGATTCATCAACGGTTCAAGCGCGCCGTCATCGCGGCCGCTCTCGCGCTGCCGCTCGCCTCTCATGCCGCCGACACTTTGCGGCCGGACGTGGCGAAACCGCTGAATGCCGCACAGGATCTGTATCGCGCGCACAAGTACAAGGACGCGCTGACGAAGATCGATCAGGCGGCGGCAGTGCCCGGCAAGACGCCGTACGAAAGCACCATGGTCGAGCAGATGCGTGGCGCGGCAGCGGCGGCGGCGGGTGACACCGGCGTGGCTGCTCAGGCCTACGAAACGTTGCTGAGTTCCGGGAAGTTGAGCGGCGCGGACGAGCAACGTACGTCAGCGGCATTGGCCGGCATCTACTTCCAGCAAAAGAACTATGCGCAGGCGGCGAAGGTTGCACAACGCTATCTGAAGTCGGGTGGCGGTGATCCCGACATGCGCACGCTGCTGGTTCAGTCTTACTACCTGTCGAACGATTGCGCGAGCGTGGTGAGCTTGCTCAAGCCCGGCATCGATGCGCAGGTGCATGCCGGTCACGCGCCTGACGAGTCGCAACTGCAACTGCTCGGCACCTGTGCGCAGCGCGTGAAGGACGATGCCACGTACCGCAGCACGCTCGAAAAGCTGGTTGCTTATCATCCGAAGCAGTCTTACTGGGACGAGCTGTTCTCGGCGATTCGCAACAAGCCGGGCTATTCGTCGAAGCTCGATATCGACACGTATCGCCTGCGCCGCGCGACCGGCTCGCTGTCGACCGCCGACGACTACATGGAAATGACCCAACTGGCGATCGTGGCGGGCACCACCGCGGAAGGCAAACAGGTCATCGATCAGGGCTTTACGTCGGGCGTGCTGGGGCGTGACGCGCAGGCGGATCGCGAGAAACGTCTGCAGGCACTCGCGGCCAAACGTGCGCAAGCGCCCGCTGATCCGGCAAACCCCGTTGCCCCCGTCGACATGGGTTTCAATCAGGTTTTCGCGGGGCAGGCGAAGCAGGGTCTGGCGGCGATGGATGCCGCGATCGCCAAGGGTGGACTCGATCACCCGGACCAGGCGCAGCTGCATCTCGGTGAGGCGTACTACATGGCGGGCGACAAGGCTCGCGCGGTGCAAACCTTCCGTGCGGTGAAAGGCACCGATGGCTCAGCCGATCTCGCGCGTTTGTGGGTGCTGGTGGCGTCGAAATAAGAACACTCCGTTCCCGTTATGTTCCATCGGACGAGACGCGCTCGAGCTCTCCTCATGGCGGGCGCGAGGGGACGCGCTCGTCGTAGGAAATGTGGCTCGTCTCCGATGCCTGCTTGGGGTTGCAGCCGCGATTGTCACAAGGCATTTCGCAGTATCCGGAAGTCTTCTGGACAACCAATTGTTCCCGTTGTCCATGGCGTAATTTCAGTTGACCTATCAGCAATGTTTTGGGAGAACGTTGCGCCGGACGAAACATAATTTGCATATATCAAACTATTTTTGACTACGGGATTCTGTCTTGCTATGGTCTTGCCACTCAATAACAAGGCACACGTTGCAGTCTCTATAGGAAGCAAAATCCGCGCGCTGCGCCAACGGCTCAGTCGAACGCTGGATGAAGTGGCAAAGACCGCGGGCATTTCCAAGCCCTTTCTGTCGCAAGTGGAACGAGGTCACGCAACACCTTCGATCACATCGCTGGTCGGTATTGCGCGAGCTCTGGGTGTCACGGTGCAGTATTTCGTCGACACGCCGACTGAAGACAAGTCGGTGCGTAGAGGAAGCGAGTTGAAGTACTTCGGATTTGACGGAACCGCCAATCTGTTTGGAAGGCTGACGAACCTGTCGGTCGGCGGCAAGCTGGAAGTGATCCTCGTCAGGATGCCGGTGGGACAGAACCCATCAGAAGTCACGACGCACGCCGGCGAAGAATTCTTGTATGTGATGAGCGGCCAGATCTCGCTCACGTTGGAAGGCACAACGTTCGTCTTGCAGGCGGGCGATACCGCGCATTACGAGTCCACCGTGCCGCACTCCTGGTCCAACACCGCGCGTGAAGAAGCGGTGGTCGTGTGGGTAGGGACGCCAAGATTGTTTTAGTGCCGTAGGCCATGCTTTAGAAAAAGCAGTCACTCGATATTTGTAAGCATTACTTAAGTGCGTACCCGCGATTTGGGAAAATAAGCCGGCGCATAGCGGCATCCGTTCGCGTGGCAGTAGAAGTGGCATCAATTGGAAAGCACTGCGCATTCCGATTGCAATAAATTAGTAGTCCGACACTGACTTATTTGACGTTGCTTTAACGGAACGCGGCGCAAGATCGCCGTATATCGAGTAGAGCGGTTCACGAGACCACTCTTCACATACTGCTGTGGCCTTACTGACGAGCGAGAAGGGGAAAAATGAAACAAAGGGCATTGGCGCTGGCCATTAGAAGAATAGTCTGGGCTGAACTGGCATTGTCGGCCGTAATCGCGGTACCGGCGTTTGCACAAAGCCAGCCGGCCGCCACCGGCACTGCGGCAGGCGCGACGACGGAGAGCACCCCGGCAACGGGCACTGCCGCCACACCGTCCGCGGATGGCAACACCGCGACGCCGACGGGGAAAGGGGTTCAGCAACTCAAGAAATTTGAAGTGACCGGCTCGCTGATCCGCACGTCGGACAAGGTCGGCAATACGGAAGTTCAGACCATCACCGCCAAGGACATCCAGCAAAGCGGTTATACGACCGTGGCCGACTTCCTGCGCGGCACGTCCGCGAACTCGGGGAGCAGTTGGGGTCAAACGACGATGAATAGCTCCGCGCAAGGCGGCGGCGGCATTGCATTGCGTGGTCTGAGCGAGAAGTACACGCTGGTGCTGGTGGACGGGCAACGAGTGGCGAATTACGGCAAGGCGGTGAATTTCACCGACACGTTCTTCGACGTGAATTCGATCCCGCTCAACATGATCGACCACATCGACATCGTGAAGACCGGTGCGGTCTCGGTGTATGGTTCGGATGCAATTGCGGGCGTCGTCAACATCATCACGAAGAAGGACTTCCAGGGCCTGCAGATCGATGGCCAACTCGGCAAGGCGCAGCATCCGGGCGACGCACAGGGCAACTTCAGCGTGCTCGGCGGTATCGGCGATCTGAATGGCGACCGCTTCAACGTGACGGCCGCGGCGAGCTACTACCGCGACACCGGGTCGTCGCTCGGCGATCGCGACATGACCGCGGGTCAGGACTTCAGCCAGTTCCCGGGTGGCCTCGCGGGCCCGCTCGGTCCGAACCAGCAGTCGTTCTGGACCACGGCCGACGGCACCAACATGGCGCTCAACCCCTGTCCTCCGGGCAGCGTGTCGGCGAACGGCGCGTCCACGTGTAAATCGAATCCGGCCAGCACCACCTCGCTGGTGCCGGCGATCACGCGCCTGAACGCGAAAGTGCGCGGCACCTTCAAGGTCAACGACGACGTGCAGGCTTACGCCGACCTCTGGGTGAGCCGCAACGAAACCGTGCAGAACGAAGGTCCGGCGGTGCTGAGCAGCCAGACCAACGCGTTCAACCCGGCCACCGGTTCGGCGTTGCCGATTTCGCGCACGGTCTCGGGCACCAACCCGTACAACCCGTTCGGCGTACCCACGCTGATCAACTACACGTTCCCGAACACGGTGTCGGCGGATACGGTGTCGACGTTCTGGCGTGCGATGACCGGTGTGAAGGGCTCGTTCACCACGGCCAAGTTCGGCGACTGGGATTGGTCCGCGGATTACGGCCATTCGCAGAGCACGGTCGACACGACCTACGGCAACGCGCTGAATGTTGCAGGCCTCGAGAACATTCTGCAAAACGGCGTGTTCAACTTCTCGAACCCGTCGGCCACGCCGAACGGCTTGAACGGCGTCTTCCAGAACGACTATGAGCAGGCGATCTCGAAGCTCGACAGCGTCACGGCGAAGACCTCGACTGGCAACCTGTTCAACCTGCCGGGAGGTCCGGTCGGTGTCGGTTTCGGTACGGAATTCCGTCACGAAAGCAACATCATCAACTCGCGCACGTATAGCGCGCTTGGGGTGACCGCGCCGGCCAACGTGCAGACAGTCGACGGCGAACGCAATGTGGCCGCCGTCTACTACCAGGTCGATATTCCGATCATCCGCAACCTGACGTTCACGCAGGCGGGCCGTTACGACCACTACAGCGACTTCGGTGGTGCGTTCTCGCCGAGCTTCGCATTGCGCTTCCAGCCGGTGCAGGCTCTTACGGCTTTTGCATCGTATAGCCGTGGCTTCCGTGCCCCGACGCTGGTCGAAAACTCGCAGGCGACCTATCTGGCTCACCAGAACCTGGTCGACCCGAACGACCCGAGCGGCACGCCGACCAAGCACTTCACGACGGAACAGGTCAACGGCAATCCGGCGCTGCAGCCTGAGCACACCAAGAACTACAACATCGGCTTCCAGCTTTCGCCGGACTCGTCGACGGATATCGGTGCGGCGTTCTACAAGATTCACATTGACGGCGTGATCGGCACGGACGATCCGAACGCGGTGATGGATGCGAACAACCCGTCGACCGTGATCCGCAATCCGGACGGCACGGTGGCCTTTATCAAGGAGCAGTTCGTCAACCTCGGTTCGCTCGACACCGACGGCTTCGACATGAACTTCCGCAAGTCGGTGGGCACGAAGTACGGCACGTTCACGCTGGCAGGCGACTGGGCCTATGTGTGGCACTTCAAGCTGAATAGCCCGGGTGCGCCGACGCAGGACTTCGCCGGCAACAACCTCGCGCTGCTGCAGCCGTTCGGTGCGTCCAATCCGCGCTGGAAGGGTAATACCAGCTTCTCGTGGGATTACCGCAAGCTGACCACTACGCTGACGTGGCAGTACACTGGCCCCTACACCAACGCGGTGGCGGCCGAGTTCGGCGACGGCGGCACGCTGTCGGTGGCGTCGTACAGCCAGTTCAATCTGATGGCCACGTATCGCGGCTTCAAGAACTGGACGATCTACGGCGGCATCAACAACATCTTCGATCGCACGCCGCCGTTCGACGTCGAGTGGCAGGCTACCCCGGATATCACGGGCTACGACCAGTCGCTTTACACCAACATCGGCCGCTTCTTCCAGGTCGGTGCGACGTACCGCTTCTGAAGTCCTTGATGTTTCTGATGCACCGGCAGTCTGTCTAGCCGGTCGGCCGCTCCGGCTTCCGTTCATCGGTACCGGAGCGGCGCAATTCTGTTAGAGACGTGCTTTGGAGTTCCCCGTGCACACTGCTCGTTCAAGCTCGCGGCGAGCGACGGCGGCCAGTCATCAGCAGCGCTGCGCCAGCGGGGAAAGCTACGGGAGCGACGGCGTCGGGCCGTCACTCGCGCCGATTCGATTTACCGCGCGCCGGCCTGAAGCCGGCGCGTGTCCTTACGCATTCCGAAGATGAGACTTGTGAAGTTTCTCTGGCCGCGCACCTCCGGGCGAATCGCTCTATGCGCCGGTGCGTGTCTGGCATTGAGCGCGGTCTGCGCGCAGGCGCGGCCCTCGATTGCGCAATACGACGAGCCCAAATATCCTGCCGGCTTCACGCACTTCGACTATGCGGATCCCGCGGCGCCGGGCGACGGCAAGCTCAGCTTCCAGAACTTCGACGAACTGCAGAGCTACGATTCGCTGAATCCGTTTCTAGTACGCGGTGCGCCCGCGCCGGACATCCTGCATCTGATGTTCGATACGCTGATGCAGCGCAGTTGGGACGAACTGGCTTCCGAGTATCCGCTGATCGCCGACGATGTCGAAGTCGCGCCGGACCTCGCTTCGGCCACCTTCCACATCAATCCCGCCGCGCGCTTTTCGAACGGCGATCCGATCACCGCGGCCGACGTCAAATACTCGTTCGACACATTGACGAGCCCGAAGGCATCGCCGCTCTTCAATGCGCAGTTCTCAGTGATCAAAAGCGCGACCGTGGTCGACAAAAACACGATCCGCTTCGTTTTCAGGCACGCGGAGCGCGACGCGCCGCTGATTGCTGGCGATTTGCCGATCTTCTCGCCGAAGTGGGGCATGCGCGCGGACGGCACACGTCTGCCGTTCGACCAGATCGCGAACGAGCCGCCGGTCGCGAGCGGTCCGTATCTGATCGAGTCGCGCAAGAACGACAAGCAGATCACCTATCGCCGCAACCCCGATTACTGGGCCGCGAATTTACCGTCGCGGCGCGGCATGTTCCGCTTCGCGAGCATCACCTTCAAACTCTATCGCGACCATTACACGCAACTGGAAGCGTTTAAGGCCGGCGACGCCGACGCGATTGTCGAATACAGCGCAACGCAATGGGCGCGTAAATACGTCGGCAAGAACTTCGACAATGGACTGCTGAAAAGAGGGGAATTCGCCGACGGCCCCGCGCAGATGCAAGGCATGCTGATGAACCTGCGCAAGCCGATGTTCCAGGACCCGCGCGTGCGCCACGCACTGACGATGGCATTCGACTACGACTGGATGAACCGCCTGATGTTCTACGGTCAATACCGGCGCACCAGCAGCTATTTCGCCGCGAGTCCGTTCGGCGCGACCGGCATGCCCGGCCCGAAGGAACTGGCCTTGCTTGAACCATTGAGAGCCAGCGTGCCGCCGGAAGTGTTCGGTCCCATGCTGAAGCAACCCACGACGATCACGCCGGATTCCTTGCGCGGCAACTTGCGCGTGGCGCGCGATCTGCTGGCGCAAGCCGGCTGGCACTATCGCGACGGCGCATTGCGCGACGCCAACGGCACGCCGATGACGATCGAGATCATGGACGATCAGCCGGGCATGGACCGCCTGATCCTGCCGTATATGCAGGCGCTCGGCATGCTCGGCATTCAGGCGCATATGCGCGAAATCGACAGCGCGTTGTACCAGAAGCGGCTCGACAACTTCGAGTACGACATGACCACCTTCATCTACCCGCCGGTGACGATTCCCGGCGCGGAATTGACGCGCCGCTTCGGCAGCGCGGCGGCCTCGGAAGTCGGCTCGGAAAACTATCCGGGCATCCGCTCCACGGCGGTCGACTCGCTCATTCACTCAGCGCTCTCCGCCGACAATCTCGACGACCTGGAAGCGGCGACCCGCGCCCTGGATCGCGTGCTGATCTACTCGTTCTACCTCGTGCCGGAGTACTACGCGCCGGGCGCGCGGATCGGCTACAAGTCGACGCTCGGTCATCCGGACAAGGTGCCGATGTCGTATCAATACGAAGACTGGGTGATCGACTACTGGTACACGAAAACGCCGGCCGCCCAGACCGCATCTTCCACCGCGGCCACGGCCGCTACGGCTCACTGAGGCACAGCATGCTTGCCTACATTCTCAGACGATTGTTGTTGATGGTGCCGACCCTGCTCGGCGTGGTCACGTTGACGTTTGTCGTCACGCAGTTCGTGCCGGGTGGGCCGGTCGAACAGGTGATGACGCAACTCCGCCACGGCGCTGGCCGTGGCGGAGAGGCGGGGGCGGGCGGCGGCGGTTATCACGGCAGCCAGGGCGTCGATCCGCAGCAGATCGAGCAGATCAAGAAGCAGTTCGGTTTCGACAAGCCGCCGCTCGAACGCTATCTGCTGATGCTCAAACGCTACGCGACGTTCGACCTCGGCCAATCCTACTATCAGCACGACAGCGTGTGGGACGTCATCAAGTCGAAGCTGCCGGTGTCGATCACGCTCGGCTTATGGACGGTGCTGCTCACGTATCTGATATCGGTGCCGTTGGGAATCGCGAAAGCGGTGCGCAACGGCTCGCGTTTCGATACCGTCACGAGCGTGCTGGTACTGGCCGGCTATGCGATTCCCGGTTTCGTGCTCGGTGTGTTGCTGCTGATGTTGTTCGGCGGCGGCACGTTCTGGCAGGTGTTTCCGATGCGCGGCCTCACCTCGGATAACTTCAACGACCTCAGCGCGTTCGGCAAGGTGCTCGACTATCTGTGGCACATCGTGCTGCCGGTCACGGCATCGGTGGTGGGCAACTTCGCGATCGTCACGATTCTGACCAAGAACACGTTCCTCGAGGAAATCGGCCGGCAGTATGTGCTGACCGCACGCGCCAAGGGCGCGCCGGAGCGCGACGTACTGTGGAAACACGTGCTGCGCAATGCCGCGATTCCGCTGCTCACCGGTTTGCCGGCGGCGTTCGTCGGCGCGTTTCTGAACGGCAATCTGCTGATCGAAACGCTGTTCTCACTCGACGGCATGGGCCAACTGTCGTACGACTCGGTGATTCGCCGTGACTATCCGGTCGTGCTCGGTTCGCTGTTTCTGTTCACGCTGATTGCCCTCGTAACCAAACTCATTGCTGACGTCTGCTATGTCCTCGTCGACCCCCGCATCCAATTCAACCGCCTGGACCGCTGACGCGGCCGGCGCGGCGCACGCGGCGTCGCCTTCTCCGTGGCGGCGTACGTGGCTGCGCTTCAGGCAGCAGCGTCTGGGCTACTGGAGCCTCGTGATCTTCGTCTCGCTGTTCGTCATCAGCCTGCTTGGCGAGGTGTTGTCCAACGATCGTCCGTTGCTCGTGCGTTACGACGGGCACTACTACTTTCCCATCGTGAAGGACTATCCGGAGACGCTGTTCGGCGGCGACTTTCCGGCGCGCGCGAATTACCTCGATCCGTATATCCGTTCGCGGCTCGAATCGAACGGCAACTTCGCGGTCTATCCGCCGAATCATTTCCACTACGACACGATCGATTACTTCGCCGCGCATCCGTATCCGGCGCCACCTACCACGAGTAACTGGCTCGGCACGGATCAATTCGGGCGCGACGTGCTGGCGCGGCTGCTGTACGGTTTCCGCCTGTCGGTGCTGATGGCGCTGGCGCTCACGGTGTCCGGTGTCGTGGTCGGCGTGCTGACCGGCGCGGTGCAGGGCTTTTACGGCGGACGCACCGATCTGATCGGCCAGCGCCTGATCGAAATCTGGAGTTCGATGCCCGACCTGTACCTGCTGATCATCTTCGCGTCGATCTTCGAGCCCACCTTGTGGCTGCTTTTCATTCTGCTGTCGATGTTCGGCTGGCTCGTACTGTCCGACTACGTACGCGCCGAGTTTCTGCGCAACCGTTCGCTCGATTACGTCAAGGCGGCGCGCACGATGGGTCTGTCAAACTGGCAGATCATGTGGCGCCATGTATTGCCGAACAGCCTCACGCCGGTGATCACCTTCCTGCCGTTTCGCATGAGCGCCGCGATTCTCTCGCTGACCAGCCTCGACTTTCTCGGCCTCGGCGTGCCGCCGCCCACGCCGAGCCTCGGCGAACTGCTGCAGGAAGGCAAGAACAATCTCGACGCATGGTGGATCTCGATGTCGGCGTTTGCCGCGCTGGTGATTACGCTTCTGTTATTGACCTTCATGGGCGACGCATTGCGCAATGCACTCGACACGCGCTCGCGCGGTTCGGCTTTCGGCGGAGGTCCGCGATGACCAACACTCAGGCGCCGATCGGCCGGCCGTTGCTGGAAATCGACCGTTTCTCCGTGCGTTTCGGCGACAAGGTCGCCGTGCACGAACTCAGTCTTTCCATTGCACGCGGCGAGCGCGTGGCACTGGTCGGCGAATCGGGTTCGGGCAAGAGCGTGACCGCGTTATCCATTCTGCGGCTCGTCGAGCATGCCGAATTGAGCGGCCGCATGCTGCTCGATGGTGAAGACCTGCTGCAGAAAACCGAGCAACAGATGCGTGGCCTGCGCGGCGCGGACGTCGCGATGGTGTTCCAGGAACCGATGACGGCGCTCAATCCGCTCTTCACGATCGGCAAACAGATCGCCGAGAGTCTGCGTCTGCACGAAGGTTTGCGGCCGAATGCGGCGCGCGAGCGCGGCATCGAGTTGCTCCGGCGCACCGGCATTCCCGAACCGGAACGGCGCATCGACAGCTTTCCGCATCAGTTGTCCGGCGGCCAGCGGCAGCGCGCGATGATCGCCATGGCGCTCGCCTGCCGTCCGCGTTTGCTGCTCGCGGACGAACCGACCACCGCGCTCGACGTCACCGTTCGCCAGCAGATCGTCGATTTGTTGATTTCGTTGCAAGAACAGGAAGCGGCCGAACGCGGCATGGCCGTGCTGCTGATCACGCACGACCTGAATCTGGTGAAGCGTTTTGCGCAGCGCGTCGCGGTGATGGAAAAGGGCGTGCTGGTCGAAACCAATACGACCGAGGCGCTGTTCACGAGCCCGCAGCATCCGTACACGCGGCGGCTGCTCGACAGCGATCCGCAACGCGCGGTGGAGCCGGTCGAGGAGGGCGCGCGTCGGCTGCTGGAAGTGCAAGGCCTGGCCGTCGATTACCGCACGTCGGCGAAAGGCTGGCGGTCCATGTTCGGGCGCTCCACGTTTCGCGCGGTGCAGGACGTCGATCTGAGCGTGCGGCGCGGCGAAACGCTCGGCATCGTCGGTGAATCGGGTTCGGGTAAATCGACGCTGGCCGCCACCGTGCTCGGCCTGCAGCAGCCGGCCGCCGGTCATATCCATATCGACGGCATGCCGCTTTCCACGCTCAGGACGGCGAGCTCGCGCCGCGCGCTGTATTCGCGCATGCAAGTCGTGTTTCAGGACCCGTTCGGTTCGCTGTCGCCACGCATGACGGTGGAGCAGATCATCGGCGAGGGCCTGGCCGTGCATCGGCCGGAAGTGGATACGAAGGCACGGCGCGCACGCGTCGGCAGCCTGCTTGAAGAAGTCGGCATGCCCGCCGACGCGATGCTGCGTTATCCGCACGAATTCTCCGGCGGGCAGCGTCAACGCATTGCGATTGCGCGCGCGCTGGCAGTCCAGCCGGAATTGATCGTACTCGACGAGCCGACCAGCGCGCTCGATGTCTCGATCCAGAAACAGGTGCTGAATCTGCTGACAAATCTGCAGAAAAAGTACAAGCTAAGCTATTTGTTCATTACGCACGATCTGGCGGTGATGCGAGCCATGGCGCATCGCGTGATCGTGATGAAGTCGGGACGCATCGTCGAAGCGGGCGACACACTCGATGTGTTGCATGCGCCGTCGCATCCTTATACCCAGTCGCTGCTGGCCTCGTCGCTCAACGTGCCGGAGCCGGGCGCCGCCGCGACTCATACGGGACACGCCAATGATTGACGAACGTTGGGCGCAAGCCGCCCAAACGCTGAAGAGCCGCGCGGCGTTCTGGTCGCTGCGCATTGTCGACGAACAGGTCGACGACCACGAGATCCGCAATGACGTCGCGCAGCCGCTGCGCACGGTGCGCGATCGCGGTGCGATGCTGATCGCGTGGGTGGGCGCCGGCGCGGGTTATGCCGCGACCGCGAATCTGTCGGCAGCGGGTTTGCAGGCGGCGCTCGATATGGCGACCGCGCGCGCTGAAGCGAGCGCGGCTTTCTCGCTGATCGACCATCGCGAAGTTGCACGTCCGGTTGCGAGCGGGCAGTACGTGTCGCCGAATGCGCAACGCGCGTTGCCGAGCCGCGCCGAATGGCTCGAGCTTCTCGGCGCGGAATGCGCGGGCGCGAACCTCGATGCAAAGATTGTCGAACGTGTGGCGGCGGTGCAGATCACGCACACCGATCAACTCTACATGACCGGCGACGGCGTGCGGATCGACCAGCATTTCCGCTTCGTGATGCCGCAATTGAGCGTCGCCGCGCATGCGAACGGCGATACGCAAGTACGCACGCTGGGCGGCAACTACGGCACGCTCGGACAGGGCGGCATGGAAGTGCTGACGCGCTTCGGCTTCGAAGGCTCGGGCGCGCGCGTCGCCAATGAAGCGCTGCAATTGCTGGCCGCGCCGAATTGCCCGTCGGGCAAGCGCGATCTGTTGCTGATGCCCGACCAGATGATGCTGCAGATTCACGAGTCGATCGGCCATCCGCTCGAACTGGACCGCATTCTTGGCGACGAGCGCAACTTCGCGGGCTGGAGTTTCGTCAAGCAGGACATGTTCGGTTCGTATCGCTACGGTTCGGAACTGTTGAATGTCACCTTCGATCCGGAGCTGCGCGAAGAAGCGGCAGCCTACGCATTCGACGACGACGGCACTGAAGCGCACAAGCAATATCTGATTCGCAACGGCGTGCTGGAACGTCCGCTTGGCGGCGCGCTGTCGCAACAGCGCGCACGCATGGCGGGTGTGGCGAACTCGCGCGCGTCGAACTGGAACCGGCCGCCGATCGACCGCATGGCGAATCTGAATATCGAGCCGGGCGAGAGTTCGCTGGAGGAGCTGATCGGCAACATCGAACACGGCATTCTGATGCGCACCAACACGTCCTGGTCGATCGACGACCATCGCAACAAATTCCAGTTCGGCTGCGAGTTCGGCCAGCTGATCGAGAACGGCAAGCTCACGCAGGTCGTCAAACAGCCGAATTACCGCGGTATTTCGGCGAATTTCTGGCGCAGCCTGAGTGCGGTGGGCAATGCGGCCACGCGTGAAGTGTATGGCACATCTATGTGCGGCAAGGGCGAACCGGCGCAGATCATCCGCGTCGGCCATGCGTCGCCGGCCTGCGTGTTCAGCAACGTCGACGTGTTCGGAGGCGCATGATGAGCCAGTTCATCTCTTCGCGCGCGGCTACGTCAGTGGATTGGGAGCGGCATTTCACTTTGCTCGCCGATGCGATCGAGCGCCTGCAACAAGGCGGCGAAACCACCCTCAGTTCATTTGCCGGCGAGCAGTCCGACTTCATTCGCTTCAATTCGGGCAAGGTGCGGCAGACCGGCAGCGTGTCGCAAGGCAAGCTGACCTTGCGCCTGATCGACGGCGCACGTCAGGCCTATTCCACGCTGACCGTATGCGGCGATCTGCAACAGGATCTCGACGAGGTGAGCGCCGCCCTCGCCACCTTGCGCGAAGGTCTGCGCGATGCAGCGGACGATCCGCATCTGCTGTTCGACACCTCGAAATGGCAGCGCACCACGCAGCGCTCCGGCAAGCTGGCGAATTCCGACGGCCTCGCGCGCATCGTCGCGGAATGTGCGCAAGGGCTCGACTTCGTGGGCTTCTATGCGGGCGGCACCATTGTGCGCGGCTTCGCATCGACGAAGGGCAGCCGCGGCTGGTACGAAGTGGACAACTTCAATTTCAGCTGGTCGCTGTACGACCCGAGCGGCCGCGCGATCAAAACCAGCTACGCCGGCGACGACTGGAGCGATGCCGTGTTCGCGCGCAAAGTCGAACAGGCCGCGACACGTCTTGCCGTTCTGGCGCGCACGCCGCGCACGTTGGCGCCGGGACGCTACCGTTCCTATCTGGCACCCGCCGCGCTTGCGGAACTGCTCGGCGTCACCGCATGGAGTGGCTTTTCCGCGCGCGCCCAGGCGAGCTCGCGCAGCGAGTTGTACAAGCTGCATGTGGGAGAAATCGTAGTCGACCCGCGCGTAACCATCAGCGAAGATCTGAGCCTCGGCATCACGCCAGGCTTCAACGACGACGGCTACCTGCGTGACAGCGTCCCGCTGATCGAGGCCGGCCGCAGTGCCGAACGCCTGACCAACGCACGCAGCGCGCGCGAGTACGGCTTGACGCCCAACGGTGCGCTGGCCAGCGAGTCGCCGGCCGCGCTGTCGATGCAAGCGGGCGATCTGCTGGAAGAAGACGTGCTCGCCAAGATCGACACCGGGCTCTACATCGGCAACCTGTGGTACGTGAACTTCTCGGACCGCATGAATTGCCGCCTCACCGGCATGACGCGCTTCGCGACGTTCTGGGTCGAGAACGGAGAAATCGTCGCACCGCTCGAAGCCATGCGTTTCGACGACAGCCTGTACCGTTTGCTCGGCAGCGAACTCGAACAACTCGGCGCGCAAGCCGAACTGCTATTGAGCGACTCGACATGGGGCGAGCGCGCCACGGGCGGCATGCAACTGCCTGGCATTCTGGTGAGGTCATTCGAATTGACGTTATGAGCCCATGGATCGACAAATAAAAACAAAATCAAACCCTGAGAGCTTGCCCGAGGGCCTGACGCTGCGCGCATTGCGCGTGGCCGACACAGAACAGTTTCACGCGCTGCTCCAGTTGCCCGCGGCGATGAACGGCAATCCGCAACTGCCGTTTCGGACCATTGCGAGCACGCGCGAGTACCTGGAAAAACTCGAGGCGCCCGAAATCGCGATCGCGGCGACGGTCGGCGACACGCTGGTCGGTTCGGCGAGCCTCAGGCCTTTCAAGGGGCGCCGTGCGCATGCGGCATCGCTTGGCATCGGCGTGCACGACGCATGGCAGCGGCGCGGCATCGGTCATGCCTTGATGGCCGAACTGCTCGATCTCGCCGACAACTGGCTCGGTCTGCGGCGCGTCGAGTTGCATGTTTACACCGATAACAACGCAGCACTCGCGCTATATCGCAAGTTCGGCTTCGAGATCGAAGCGCATCAGCGCGGCGCGGTATTGCGCCGCGGCGTGCTGATCGATTGTTTCTTCATGGCGCGGCTGCGCGAGCCGGCGCCCTGGATGTCGCCGCCATCGGCCGCCCATCTCGCAGCGGAATAAGACCATGAAACAAACAAGGTTGCCGGACGACGCTGCACATTACAAATGTATTATGGTGCGCGCTCTAGAATCGTCGGACATGGATGCGTTCGCCGAGATCATGAGCTTGCCCGGTGTGCGGCGCGGCACGCTGTCGGTCGGCTATCGCAGTCCTGAGCAACTCGCGGCCTGGTACGAGCGGCGCCTCAAAGGCGGCGTGAACGTGTGCGCGATTATCGACGAACGCATGGTCGGCCATGCCGGTCTCGAGGTCCATCGGTCGAGCCGCGCGCACTGCGCGCATTTGGGCCTGGCCGTGCACGACGCGTATCGTGGCCGCGGTGTCGGCGCCGCGCTTTTGCAAGGCTTGATCGATTGCGCGGATGCGTCGCTCGGTTTGCGCCGCATCGACCTCACGGTGTTTGCCGACAATACGCCGGCCATTGCGCTGTATCGCAAGTTCGGCTTTGTCGAAGAAGGCCGCTCGCGCGGTTTTGCCCTGCGTGACGGCGTGTTGGCCGACGTGCTGCATATGGCCCGTCTGGTCGATGCACCGCGCCTCCAGACCATCTGAACGGATTCTTTGAGTGCCATTTTTCTTCATCGACCGCCCGGTCTTCGCATGGATCGTCGCGCTCGCCATTGTCGTGGCGGGCGCGCTGGCTATTCCGCAACTGCCGGTGGCGCAGTATCCGCGCCTTGCGCCGCCGCGCATCGTGATATCCGCCATGTATCCGGGGGCGTCGACTGAAGTCGTGGACGAGAGCGTCGGCAGCATCATCGAGGAGAGTCTCGATGGCGCCGACAATATGCTGTACTACCAAACGACCAGCGACAACCTGGGCGAGCTCGAGATCGACGCGACCTTCGCGCCCGGCACCAATCCGGATCTCGCGCTGGTCGACATCCAGAACCGGCTCAAGCAGGTCGAGCCGCGTTTGCCGCAGCAGGTGGTGCAGCAGGGCATCAGCGTGTTCAAGGCGGCCAACACGTTCCTGATGCTGGTCGCGCTGAGTTCCACCGACGGCACGCGCGACTCCGTGCAATTGAGCGACTATCTGAGCCGCTACGTGTTGCGTGAGCTGAAGCGCGCGCCGGGCGTGGGCTCGGCCCAACTCTGGGACGCCGACGAAGCGCTGCGTATCTGGCTCGATCCGATGAAGCTGCGCGAATACGGACTCGGCGCCGCCGAAGTGAACGCCGCGATTGCCGCACAGAACGCGACCGTCACGGCAGGCACGCTCGGCGACGCGCCGTTCGTGCCGGGCCAGCAACTGACGGCCTCAGTAAGCGTGAAAGGCCAGTTGATCTCGCCGGGCGAATTCGGCCAGATCGTGCTGAAGGCGCGGGCGGACGGTTCGGCTGTACGTCTGCGTGACGTCGCGCGAGTCGAACTCGGGCGTGACAATTACTCGTACTATTCGCGCCTGAACGGCAAGGCTGCGGCGACGGTCGGGATTCAACTCGGGCCGCGCGGCAACGCGCTGGAAACGTCGAACGCGATTCGCGCGCGGCTTGCCGAGTTGGCGAAAGGATTGCCTTCGGGCGTCGCCATCGAAATCCCGTTCGACAATGCGCACTTCGTGCAGATCGCGATTCACGAGGTGCTCGTCACGCTCGCGGAAGCGGTGGTGCTGGTGTTCTTCGTGATGTGGCTGTTCCTGCGCGATCTGCGCTATACGCTGGTGCCGACCGTGGTGATTCCGGTCACGCTGATGGGCGCGTTTCTCGCCATGTATGCGTGCGGTTTGTCGATCAACGTGTTCACCATGTTCGGTCTCGTGCTCGCCATCGGCATTCTCGTCGACGACGCGATCGTGGTGGTGGAGAGCGTGCATCGCGTGATGGAAGACGAGGGCCTGCCGCCACGCGAGGCCACGCGCAAGGCCATGTCGCAGATCGGCGGGGCGATCGTCGGCGTGACCGCGGTGTTGACGGCGGTGTTCGTGCCAATGGCGTTCTTTCCCGGCGGCGTCGGCGGAATCTACCGGCAATTCGCGGTGGCGATGATCGCGTCGATGCTGGTGTCGTCGTTCATGGCCTTGTCGTTGACGCCCGCGTTGTGCGCGAATCTGCTGAAGGCGCACACCCAATCGGTGCGTCAACGCGATGCGCGCCGTGGACTGCTGGGTTTCGCGGCACGTGCGGCAAGCCGCTTCACCTCCGGTTTCGACCGCGCCGCGCGTGGGTATCGCGGGCTGACCGCGCGCACGCTGCGCCGCATCGGACCGATGCTGGCCGTCTACGCGGTGCTGGTTGGTGCGTGCGGTGTGCTCTACTGGCAAATGCCCGGCGGTTTTCTACCGAGCGAGGACGAAGGCCAGTTGCAGGTGATGGTGCAATTGCCCGCGGGCGCCACCCAGGCACGCACGTTGGGCGTGGTGCAACGCATGGAAGAGATTCTGCATGCCGAGCCCGCCATCGCGAACGTTACGAGTGTGATCGGCTGGAGCTTTTCGGGCAGCGGTCAGAACGTGGCGATGGGGTTCGTCGAACTCAAGGATTGGGGCAAGCGCGATATCGATGCACTGGCCCTGCGCGACCGGCTCAACGCAAAGTTCGACAAGATTCTGGACGGCAGCGTCGAGGCGCAATTGCCGCCTTCGGTGCCGGGACTCGGACATTCCGACGGTTTCGTGTTCCGCCTCGAAGATCGCGGCGGAGTCGGGCTCGATGCGCTGAAGGCCGCGCGCGAGCAACTGTTCGCGCAGGCCAAGGCGAGTCCGGTGCTGGCCTCGGTGCACTCGGAAGATCTGCCTGACGCGCCGCGCGTCGAACTCATCGTCGACCGCGCGAAGGCGTATGCGCTCGGCGTGTCGTTCGATCGCATCGCCGACGTGCTGGGCAGCACCTTCGGCTCGACCTATATCGACGATTTCCCGGCCGGCGGCCGCATGCGCCGCGTGATGATCGCCGCCGACGCCGCCACGCGCATGACCGAAGACAATCTGCTCGCGCTCGCCGTGCCCAACGCGACGGGCGGCATGGTGCCGCTTTCGGCCATCGCGACGCGTCAGTGGACGATCGGCCCGGTGATGCTGACGCGCTACAACGGTTATCCGTCGCTCGACGTGAGCGGTCACGCTGCGCCCGGCTACAGTTCCGGCGCGGCGATGGCGGAGATGGAGCGGCTTGCCGCTTCGTTGCCGGTCGGCGTGCGCTATGACTGGGTCGATGCGGCACGCGAGGAAACCGCGGCCGCGAAACTCACGCCGCTGTTGATCGGCCTCTCGTTGCTGGCGGTGTTCATGGCGCTGGCCGCGCTTTACGAAAGCTGGACGATTCCGCTTGCCGTGCTGATGGTCGTGCCGCTCGGCGTGATCGGCGCGGTCGCCGCGGTGCTGTTGCGCGGCATGCCCAACGACGTGTACTTCAAGGTCGGCATGATCACGGTGATCGGCCTCGCAGCGAAGAACGCGATTCTGATCGTGCAGTTCGCCCGCGATCTGTACCAGCGTGGCCTGCCATTGACGCGCGCCGTGACCGAAGCCGCGGGCGCACGCTTTCGGCCGATCGTAATGACCTCGGCGGCGTTCCTGCTCGGCGTCGTGCCGCTTGTGGTGTCGAGCGGCGCGGGCGCCGAAAGCCGCCGCTCGATTGGCACCGGCGTGTTTGGTGGCGTGCTGGCCGCCACGCTGTTCGGGCTGGTGTTCGCGCCGGTCGCGTTCCATGCGGTCGCATCGCTCACGCATGGACGGCGGCGGCTTGCGGAGTTGCATCGCAAGCGTGCGGAGCGGCGGGCGCGCCGTGTTGCGCTCGAGCGCGGATCATTCGACGAATCGCCGACGGCCTGACCGTGCTCCACCGGTGCCGTGCTCAACCGGCCGGCTGATTCGCCGCTTGCACGGGCGCCACGCTAGTCGGCATTTGGGCATTGCTTGCCGACACGCGCGGCGCGGCCGGCATGCAGTCCGCGCGATACTCGGCCTGCAGCTTATTCTCCGCGTGTTGCAGATCGCGCGGGTAGTCGTCGTCATCGGCGGTCGGTTGATAGCCGACCGCTTCGAGTTCGCCGAGTTCGCGCATCAACTGCTTGTGCGTCACTTCGCCTTTCAACGGTGTGAACGGATAATCGTTGCATTGCTGCGGCGTGAGATGCGGTGCGGCCATGGCCGATGCGCTGCCAATCAGAAGAAGGGCGCTGAGCAGGGTTTTCGTTGCAAGCTTCATGTTCATGTCATCCACGAGAGGGTTCGAGTCGTCCCGCGTTGAGCGCTGCGGGTTGACATCAGGCTAGTGGAGTGCGCCTACCGGAGCGGCGTCGGCAACATTAAACTTGTTTTATCCTGGCGTGATTTGCCGGGTTTTCATGGCTTTGCGGCGAACTTAAATTTTTCTTCATGAAGCGGACATCTATCCGCTAACAGCCCCCGCGTAGCCTGCATGCAGGCACCGAGGCAAAGCGCCGACATTCGTCGAACCGCACGCCCGTGCTCTGAACGCGCAAGCCGAATATGGCATCATGTCCCTCTACTGATAACCGGTCGCGCCCGCCGCTTGCATCGGTAGAGCGGGCTGTGGCGCATGCAATGATCATGTCGCGAGTACTGACGATCGAAGATGATGAAATTACCGCGAATGAAATTGTCGGTGAACTGAAAAGCCGCGGCTTCACCGTGGATTGGGTGGCCAACGGCCGCGACGGCATGGCGCGCGCGATCAGCGAAGACTACGACGTGATCACGCTCGACCGCATGCTGCCCGGCATGGACGGCCTGACGATACTCACCACCATGCGCAGCATAGGCATTCAGACGCCGGTGCTGATGTTGAGCGCGCTCGGCGACGTGGATGAGCGGGTGCGCGGCCTGCGCGCCGGCGGCGACGATTATCTGACGAAGCCGTTCGACCCCGAAGAGATGGCCGCGCGCCTCGAAGTGCTGCTGCGCCGCAGTCAGACGCCGGCCGCGCAACTCGAAACGCACTTGCGCGTTGGCCCGCTCGAACTCGATCTGATTTCACGCAAGGTGCAGCGCGACGGCGAGGAAATCGTTCTATTGCCCACCGAGTACCGCGTGCTCGAATTCATGATGCGCCACGCGGGGCAGACCATCACGCGCACCATGCTGTTCGAGGCCGTGTGGGGCTATCACTTCGATCCGGGCACCAATCTGATCGACGTGCACATGGGACGCCTGCGCAAGAAAATCGACCCGCCCGGCGTGACGCCGATGATTCAGACCGTGCGGGGCTCGGGTTATATCCTCGCATGAGCGACACATTTTGATGGACACAACCTTCCCCGCTCAATCTGCGCTCGGGCGGCGCTGGCATTCCACCACCTTTCGCCTGCTCTCCGTTTACGCGGTCATCTTTTCGTTTTCCGTGATGCTGCTGCTGGGCTTCATCGGCTGGGCCGTGACCGGCGACATGGAGCGTGAGACCGATGTGGTGATGGACTGGCAACTGATCTACTTCGATTCGCTGCCCGATTCGGGTCTCGCGGACGCGATCCACCGGCGCATCGAGCATGAGCGCATGCACACGAATTACTACGGCCTGTTCGCCGCCGACGGCCGGCTGCTGGCCGGCGACGTGCTCGCCTATCCGGGCGCACTGCCCACCAATCGCACCGGCAAGACGCTCGATCTGACGCTCGCGCTCGGGCGTAACGATCAGGCACCGGTGGTGCGCGCCATGGCCGAGCGTCGCGAGGACGGCTCGACGCTCGTGGTCGCGCGTGACCTCACGCACATTCTGCGGATTCGCCAGACCATCATCAATGCCCTGGTGGGCGGAGGTGTTTTCTGTCTGCTCGCCGGTGTGGCCGGTGGTCTCGCACTGAGCGTGCGGCAGATGCGCCGTCTGAGAGCGATCCGGCGCGTCACGCAGCGCATCGCGCAGGGCGATCTCGCGCAGCGTTTGCCTATTGGCGGACGCGACGAAGTGGATATGCTCGCGCATCTCGTGAATCATATGCTCGCCGAAGTCGAGCGTCTGATGAACGAAGTGAAGGGCGCTTGCGATGGCATCGCGCATGATTTGCGTACACCGCTTGCGCATGTGCGGACGGTGCTTGCGCACGCGGCGGAGCGGACCGGGACGCTCGACGACGCCGAGTTGGCGAATCTGGTGGAGCGCGCGCGCACGGAAACGGATGCGCTGCTCGATCGGTTCCGCGCGATGCTGCGGATCTCCGAGATTGGTACGTTGCAGCGGCGCGGCGGCTTCGGTGAGATGCAGTTGGAGACGCTGATCGAAGAGGTCGGCGAACTGTACGAACCGCTCGCTGAGAGTCGTTCGATTCAGCTTTCTGTTCATGCGCAGCCTGTGGATGCGATCTATGGCGATCGTGCGTTGCTCTTTGAAGCGTTGAGCAATCTGGTGGATAACGCTATCAAGTTCACGCCTGAAGGCGGCGTGGTGCGGATGGAGTTGCGTCAGACGGCTGCTGGGCCGCAGGTGGATATTGTCGATAACGGGCCCGGTATTGCTGCCGATGAGCGTGATGCGGTTTTGCAGCGATTCTATCGCGGTAAGAGTACGCGGCATCTGGCCGGGTCAGGGCTGGGTTTGAGTATTGTCTCCGCGGTGATGCGGGTGCATGACTTCACGATGAAAATCGGTAATGCGCAGCCGGGTACTCGGATTTCGATTGAATGCTGGTCGAGGACACTTGCATGAGCCTGATTTCCTTTCTTGTTCTTGCGGGGGCGTGAATGCGCGTTCTCTTCGTGGGGCCTTCTCATCCGGAAGCTGCGTGGCTTTTCAAGGCGCTTCAGGAGAGCGCACATAGTTTGCAGCGAGCTGATGATCTGCGGGATGGGGTCTTTCTCGCGGCTCAGGAACCGTTTGATGCGATCGTTTTGATGGTGTTGGAGGTGGGGTTTTATTCTGCGTTGCTGGAGTTTGTTGTCAAGTTTGCTTCGGCTGGGAGTGGGGCGGCGATTGTAGCTGTACTGGGCGCGGCTACGGCGCAGGATCGCACCAAAGTTTTGCGCGCCGGCGCGGATGCTTGCTTCTGTCAGCCTTATTCGTTTATTGAAATGCATGAGCGGATGCAGGCTTTGCAGCGCATCGGAATGGGGCGAGCAACTGTTGGGGGCTCGGGTCCTTCTTCTGTTTTTTCCGCGGTTGATGAGCCCTCTCTGGATACCGCTACTCGGGAGCTTGTTTTTGGTGGGCGCAGGGTTGGGGTCACTCGTAGAGAGTTTCTTTTGCTCGAGTGTCTGATCAAGCAGGTCAATGCGCCTGTGGCGCGGGATCAGCTTATTCGGTATGCCTGGCCGGAGAAGGAAGATGTCGATCCTTCTAGTGTCAATCTGGTTGTTTCTCGGTTGAGGAGGAAACTTTTGGGTGATTTGCCTGAGGTTCGGATTGAGACGGTTAGTCGGTTTGGGTATCAGGTTTCGGTTGGTGTTTAGTTTTCTGTTTGGGGTTTCTTCTATTCGTGGTGGTCTATTAGTGTTGCCCCTGTGCGGGGCGGCACCTACTTTCTTTGCTTGCCGCAAAGAAAGTAGGCAAAGAAAGCGGCTTTACACCGCTAGCCTTTAAGCGGGTCCCCCGCGCAGCTACGGTAGTGGCGCATCTGGAATCCGTGCTCTCGCCCATTCCGCGTTCGTGACACAGCAGTCATTCTTCCGGCGGCGCTGCGCGCGCCGTCGCGGTACTTCTTCTAAACCATTCCTTTCTGCGTCCGCGTTGGCGGACGCGTGCGTTGCTTTTTCTTACTTCTCTCTCGTTCCCTCTGCTTCTACGACCCGTTCATGTACTCCCGTCAATGATCGGGGCATGAAAATCCAACGCATTTATTGAAAGTCTGTCTTGCAGGGGCGGTGTTTTCTGATCTGGATATATTCGCCTCGTGGCTGCATCCATTGCAATGCGGTCGCTGTTTTCAGGCATCCTCAATTAAATGGAAGGTGATTCATGAATCAGAAGATGAAGCTGGCGCAACTGGTCGGGGCACTGTTTTGCGTCGGTATCGCGTCGTCGGCACACGCGCAAAGCAGCGTCACGCTCTATGGGCTCCTCGACACAGGTATCGATTTCGCCAGCAACGTCAACGGCAGCCGTCTCTATCAGATGGCCAGCGGTGTGAGCGCAGGCAGCCGTTGGGGGCTCAGAGGCAAAGAAGATCTCGGTGGCGGACTGTCCGCTATTTTTGATCTCGAAAGCGGTTTCAATTCGACTAACGGTAGTCTCGGCAGCGGGCTCGCGTTCTCGCGTAATGCCTATGTGGGTCTCGCCAGTCAGACGGTCGGCACCGTCACCCTCGGGCGGCAGTGGGATCCCGTGGTCGATCTCATTGAACCGTTCTCGCTCAACGATAGCTACGGTGGCTGGTATTTCTCCCATCCCAACGACATGGATAACCTCGATAACGGCTTTGCAATCAGCAATGCAGTGAAGTACAAGAGTCCCACCATCGGCGGATTTACTGGCGAAGCGCTCTATTCGTTTGGCGGTCAGGCAGGGCAGTTTTCGAATAATGCGGCTTATAGCGCGGCGGCGGCGTATACGAATGGGCCGTTCTCCATTGGTGCGGGCTATTTGCGTGTCAACGATCCGGAGGAGTCGATTCAGAGCTATCAGAACAGCCCGGGATTTACCAATGCCGTGTACGGCAACTTTCTCGCCAATGCTCGTAGTCAGGGCATCTTTGCCGCCGGCGCTTCGTATCAACTCGGCAAGTTCAAGGTCATGGGCAACTTTACCAATGTCAATTTCCAGCAGGGCGACGCGGGTCAGGACGTCAAATTCCAGAACTATGAAATCGCCGGCACTTTCGCCGCGACTAGTCAGCTCAATCTCGCGGCAGGCTACACCTACACGGATGGCCGGGTTCACGCCACCAATCAGGAGCCGAAGTATCAGCAGCTCAATCTGAGCGCGGAATACGAATTGTCGAAACGTACTGCCGTGTATGCACTCGCCGCGCTGCAGAAAGCAAGCGGCGGCGCAGTCGCGCAGATTGCCGGCTTCGATCCGTCGTCCAACGGCAAACAGGTGGTCGGCCGAGTCGGCGTGCGGCACTCGTTCTAGAATCGGAGCGGTCAGTAAAAGAGCGCGCTATCCGCGAGGGTAGCGCGCTCTTCTTTTTAGGAACCAAAGTAGATGTTGCAGTAACTGGGTGGGCCGACGCAGCTGTCGGCAGTGCTCGAAGGGGTCGTCGCGCAGCCGGATAGCAGGAGCCCGGCTGCGACAGCGGCCGCTGCGAAGCGCGCGGAGCGTTTGATCGCGGTGCGAAGAGTCATCGATATCGTCGGTGAGGAAGAGGGTGGTGCGATTAACGGTAGAGCTGGTTGAGATAGTTCATCTGACCGTCACCCTCGGCTTTGATCAATTCGCGGTAGACCTGAGCGCGTGACTTGCCGTGAGCGTTCGTGGCGGTCGGCGAATTCCACTTTCCAGCGGGTGACAGTGTCGTTGAACGGCTGAGCGCGCCGCCCACCGGCGACGCGGCGACGGCCGATGTGGCCGCGGCCGCGAGGCCGGTGGCGAGCAGCAGCGCGAAAGTGGCGCGTGGTCGGGGATCGAGCATTGCAGGCGTCTCAGTGCGCGTAAATCGTCGAGTTCAGATACGCGAGCTGGCCGTCCTTCTCTGCGTGCACCAGTTCCCGATAGACCTGTGCGCGCGTCTTTTCGCCGGTGGCCTGGCCATACGGCGGAACCCAGGAACCTGCGGCATTGATCGCCGAGGTGCTATTCGCGGCAACTTGCATCGACGGTGCGGCGGTCTGTTGAGTCGGTGTCGTGGTCGATTGAGCGAAGGCGGAAGCCGTTGCGGTAGCGCCGATGAAAGCGATGGCGAGCGACAGTGATTTCATGTTCGTAATCCTCACAAATCAAGTTGGATGGGCCGATGCGCGAATCTCACTGCATTCGTGGATCGGTTGATGAGAAGGATAGTCAACCGGCTTTAGCGGATCGGCGGTGTGTGCATGAAAAGATATTTATCCGTTCGAGCGTCGGTGAGCCGATGAATCAGGCATTCGCCGGATGCATGTCACGAAGATAAAAAACGTTTCATGAAACGGCCGGTTTTGATCACGGGTGTGTCACCGCGTCTATCTACATTGCGGCTACCCGCACGGTGTGCGGGATCGGTCCGACAATGCGCGGGCCGGCGCCTTCTCTTACCCGGAATCAAACATGAACAAAGCATTGGCAACCACACTCGTCGCGCTGGCCGGCACCTTCTGTGCGGCAGCACATGCGCAAAGCAGCGTGACGCTCTACGGCACGCTCGATACGGGCCTCGACTACATCAGCAATCAGAAGACGGCCACCGGCGGAAAAAGCAACTGGATGATGGAAAGCGGCAACGTGAGCACGGATCGCTGGGGCTTGCGCGGCAACGAAGATCTGGGCGGCGGATTGAGCGCGGTCTTCGATCTCGAGAATGGCTTCAATATCGACAGCGGCAAGTTCTCCAACGGCGGGGACGAGTTCGGCCGGCAAGCATGGGTGGGTATCGCGAGCAAGCAGTGGGGCACCGTGACGTTGGGTCGGCAATACGACTTTCTGGTGGATTTCGTCGCGCCGCTGTCGGCGACCGGTTCGGGCTTCGGCGGCAATATCGCCGATCACCCGTTCGATAACGACAACCTCAACAACGATCTGCGCCTGAACAACGCGCTGAAATTCCGCAGTGCGACCTACGACGGTCTCACGGTAGGCGGCGCCTACGCGTTCAGCAACGCGGCGGGCGGCTTCAGCAACAACAACGCCTATAGCTTCGGCGCCCAGTGGGCGGGCGGTCCGTTCAATCTGGCCGTCGCGTATCTGCAGATCAACCAGCCGGGCGGCGTCAATCAGCCCGCCAATACGGGTGGCGCGGTGAGCAGCAGCGACGGCGACGCGACCTTCACCGGCGCGCGTCAACGCATTCTCGGCGCGGCGGGGCGCTATACGTTCGGCGCGGCGACGGTCGGCCTCGTCTTCACGCGTACGATGCTCGACGATCCGCATCAGATCATGCAAGGCGGCGCCTATTCCACGCTCAATGGCGATCTGCTGACCTTCAACAATTACGAGCTGAACGCTCGCTACGCGCTAACGCCCGCGTTTACACTCGGCGGTTCTTATACATTTACCGACGGGCATTTCAGCGACGCGGGCAAGAGCGTCTCGCCGAAATGGAATCAGTTCATGCTGCAAGCGGATTACGCCTTGTCGCGCCGCACCGATCTGTATCTGGAAGGCGTTTATCAGCACGTGTCGGGCGCGGACGGCATCGCGGTGCTCGGCAATGCCTCGATCTATTCGCTGGCGGCCTCTTCGAACAACCGGCAGGCCGTGGTGGCCGTCGGCGTGCGGCACAGGTTCTGAGCGAAGCGAGCGGACTATCCGCGCGACGCGAGCGCCCGCGTAAACGCAAAAGTCGCCGGTGATGAGCCGGCGACTTTTTTACATACCGTAGGACGCCTTAACCCGCGGCGTCGGTAACGCGTGCTTTAGCGGCGTTCGCGTGCGTTTGCGCACGCGCCGCCTGAACGTCAGGCGCGCTGCTGGCGGCGTCGGCCGACCAGCCACCGCCCAACGCCTCGATCAACCCCACGGAAGCCAGCAAACGTCGCGTATTGAGGTTCAGCGCCGAGATCTGCGTATCGAGTTCGGTAGTCTGCGCAGTCACCACGTCGAGATAGCTGACCACGCCGTCACGGTAGCGCGACATCGACAGGGTCAACGTGCGTTGCGCAGCGATGAGCGCTTCGTTCTGTTTCGTGGCCTCGTCGCCGAGATGATGCAGTTGCGCGAGGTTGTCCTCGACCTGCTGGAAGGCGAGCAGCACAGCGGCCTTGTACTTGGCGCCATTTTCCGCGAGCTTGGCGCGGGCCCGATCGGTGATCGCCGCGCGGCGGCCGCCGTCGAAGAGCGTGAATACGAGGCTCGGCCCGACCGACCACATTTCGTTCGGCGCGATCAGCCACGGCGAGAGCGTGTCGCTTTGATAGCCGCCGTCGAGGCCGAGCGAAATGTCCGGAAAGAACGCTGCCTTGGCGACGCCGATCTGCGCGTTCGCCTCGGCGACGCGCCGTTCGGCCGCGGCGATATCGGGGCGCCGTTGCAGCAGCGCCGCCGGCACGCCGGTCGGAATGGACGGCAAGTAGGCAGCGTCGGTCACGGCGGCGAGCGTGAAACGGGACGCGGGCGCACCGGTCAGGCTGGCGATCGCGTGTTCGAAGAGCGCGCGCTGCGCGGCGATGTCGTCGGCGGAAGCGCGCGCGGTGTCGAGTTGCGTTTGCGCGCGCGATACATCGAGATCCGATGCGATGCCGCCGGCGTGGCGGCTCAGCGTGAGCGTGAGGGCGCGCTGGTAGGTGTCGATCGTATCGTTTAGCAGTTGCTGCTGGGCATCGAGGCCGCGCAGGTTGAAATAGGCGCTCGCGAGATTCGCCTGCAAACTCAGACGCACCGATTCGAGGTCGGCCTCGCTGGCCTGCATCGCGGCGCGGCCGGCGGCCACTTCATTGCGGACCTTGCCCCACAGGTCGAGGTCGTAGGCGATGCCGACGTCGACGGTATTGGCGCCGTACACCGCAGGCTGTCCCGCGCCACGCAGTGGCCGGTTATCCGACTGCCGCTGGCGCTCGACCGAGGCTTCGGCGCCGATGGTCGGAAACAGGCCCGAACGCGCCTGCGAGAGATCGGCTGCGGCTTCGTCGTGGCGGGCCATGGCCGCGGCGACGTCGGGGTTCGCGGCGGCCACCTGTTCTTCCAGATGGTCGAGCACGGGGTCGCGATACACGCTCCACCACGCATCGCGTGGCACGCGGTCAGCGGGTCGGGCGAGCTGCCACGGGCCGCTTTCTTTGAACGTGGTGGGGATGCTGGTAGGCGGCGCGTGATAAGTCGGCGCGAACGAGCAGCCGTTCAGCAACGCCGCGGCCGCCAGTGCGATGCATAGACGGCGTTTATCCATGAGTGCTCTCCGCCGTGCGTCGGCCGGCTAGGGCGGTGTCGCTCGTGCCGCTCGGGCCGGTCTGCAAGCGCACTTCATCGCCGGATGCGAGCGAGTCGGGCGGGTTGTCGATTACGCGATCCGTGGCGTTCAAACCCGAGGCGATTTCGACGTGCGTGCCAAGATCGGTCGCGATCGATACGGGCTTGAGCTCCGCTCGATTGCCCTTGCCGACCACGGCGACCTGCAAACCGCTCTGCCGGAAGATCAGCGAGCTCGCCGGAATCGACAACGCGTGCGCGTTGGTCGGCAAGGCGAAATGCACCTCGGTGTACTCGCCGGGAATCAGCAAACCGTCGTGATTGTCGACCGCGAGCTGGACCAGCAAGGTGCCGGAAGACGGCGTGATGGCGTCGTCGGTGTCGACGAGTTTCGCGTTGAACTTCACGCCCGGCCGCTCGGGCACCGTGAGCGTGGCGCTCATGCCGGGCTGGATTGCGGCTGCTTCATCCTGCGGCACGCTCACGTAGACACGCAACTGATGCGCGTCGGACACCGAGAACAGCTCGGGCCCATTGCCACCGCCCGCATTGATGAGCGCGCCGATGTCGGTGGTGCGCGCCGTGACGATGCCGTCGAACGGCGCGGTAATGCGCTTGAACGATTCGAGGGCTTCGAGGCGCCGCACGTTGGCCTCGTTGGCGGCGACGGTGGCCTGTTTGGCGACGAGATCGCTGGTCTTTTCATCGGCGTCCTGCTGCGAGACGGAGTCCTGCTGCAACATCTGCGTCCAGCGGCGCGCGGTGGACGCCGCGAGTTTTTCATTGGCCACCGAGTTTTGCAAATCGGCGCGCGCCTGCTGCAATTGCTGATCGAGGTCGGGCGTATCGATCTCGCCGAGCAACTGCCCGGCTTTGACATGCGTGCCGATATCCGCGTACCACGCATGCAGATAACCCGACACCCGCGCATAGATCGGCGCATTGACGAAGGCCGACAGACGGCCGGGCAGCACCAGTGCTTGCGCGTCGAGGTCCCGCTTAGGTGTGTAAGCCACTACGGTAGGCACGGCTTGCTGGGCGGACCAGGTGGTCAATTCCTGTTTCGCATGCACGCGGCTGGCAACGCCGCTCGCCACGATGCCCGCTGCCGCGAGCAGCGCGACGATACCGATGAGCTTCAGATGACGCAGCCGTTTCGGCGAATTGATCTCGATCTCAGTGGACATGATGGACTCCGGGTTCGGAAGAAGAGTGGTCGTGCGAAGGGCGGTGAGCGGCGGCGTCGCGCCGGTGCACGATGCTGAATACGACGGGGACGAACAGCAGCGTGGCGAACGTCGCGCAAAGCAGGCCGCCGATCACGGCGCGGCCGAGCGGCGCGTTCTGTTCGCCGCCGTCGCCGAGACCGAGCGCCATCGGCGCCATGCCGATGATCATCGCGAGCGCGGTCATCAACACCGGGCGAAAGCGCGTGAAGCCCGCTTCCATCGCGGCGACCAGGGCGTTGCCGGTGACGGCCAGCCGTTCGCGCGCGAAGCTCACCACCAGAATGCTGTTGGCGGTCGCCACGCCCATGCACAGAATCGCGCCCGTCAACGCCGGCACTGAGAGCGGCGTGTGCGTGGTGAACAGCATCCAGACGATGCCGGCCAACGCCGCGGGCAATGCGGTGACGATCACGAACGCGTCGCTCCATGAATGGAAGTTCACGACGATCAGCAGATAGATCAGTGCAATCGCGCCGACCAGACCGAGCGACAAACCGAGAAACGCGCTATTCATCGTCTGCACCTGTCCGCGCAACGTGACGATGGAACCCTTGGGCACGTCTTTCTCCGTCGCGTGCAGGATGCTCTGAATCTTCGCCGCCACCGCGCCGAGATCCTGGCCTTGGGTTGTCGCGAACACGTCGTAGAGCGGTTTGATGTCGTAGTGCGAGACCACCGCATTGCCCACGCCGCGTGTAATCGTCGCAATGCCGCCGAGAATCTGCGCCTGGCCGCTCTTGCCGGTCACGGGCAGGTTGTTCAGATTCGACAGGGACGTCATGCGATATTGCGGCGTCTGCGCGACGATCGGATACGACACGCCGTTGTTAGGGTTGAGCCAGTACGTCGGCGACACCTGGCTCGTGCCGGACAGACTCGCCACCACGGAGTTGGTGACATCCTGTTCGGTAATGCCGAGCTGATCGGCGCGCGAGCGGTCCACGGAAACGGTGAACTGCGGATACGTCGACGCCTGTTGCATGCGCGTATCGGCAATGCCGGGAATCATGCGCATGCGGCGCATGACTTCATTCGCGTACCGGTGATTGGCGGCCTGGTTCGGACCGGCCACTTGCAGATCGATCGGCGCCGGTGCGCCGAAATTCAGAATCTGGCTGACGATATCGGCCGGCAGGAAGGCGAACGTCGTGCCCGGAAATTGGCGTGGCAGGGTTTCACGCAACGTGCGCACGAAGTCCGCGGTGGGCCGATGATTTTCGTTCAGCGAGATCAGAATGTCGCCGTCTTGCGGCCCAGCCGTGCCGCTATTGTTATACGTGAGATTGATCCCGCTATTCGGCAAGCCGATGTTGTCGATGATGCTGCGCAACTGGTCCGGCGGAATTGCGCGACGCACCGCGTTTTCGATCAGATCGAACTGCGCGGCGGTATCTTCGATTCGTGTGCCGATCGGCGCACGCACGTGGATCGCAATTTCGCCGGAGTCGATATCGGGGAAGAAATTGCGGCCGAGCCACGGCGCGAGCAGGAACGACGCCCCCACCACGATCAGAAAGCCCGTCACGAAGCGTTTGCGATGCGTGAGCGCGAGACCGAGCACGATCCTGTACACGCCGCGCACGCGTTCGAAGCGCTGCTCGAAGCCGCGCTGGAAGCGCACCAGCGGATTGCGCGAAGGCGCCGCGTGGGAGTGGCCGCCAAGCGGGTCCATCGTCGCGGCCAGTTCGCCGGAGGCGTGGCCGCCCGATGCATGGGCACGCAGCAGGTATTGCGCCATCATCGGCACGAAAGTGCGCGAGAGGACGAAGGAGGCGATCATCGCGAAGATCACGGCCTCGGCCATGGGCACGAACAGGAAACGCGCAATGCCGTCGAGCAACAGCATCGGCACGAAAACGATGCAGATGCACAGCAACGACACGAACGCGGGCGCGACGATCTGCGCGGCGCCGTCGAGAATCGCGCTCTTTACGTCCTTGCCCTGTTCCAGATGCCAGTTGATGTTCTCGATGGTGACGGTGGCGTCGTCGACCAGAATCCCGACCGCCAATGCAAGGCCGCCGAGCGTCATCACGTTGAGCGTTTCGCCCATTGCCGCGAGCCCGGCAATGGCCGCCAGCACGGCGAGCGGAATCGACGCCGCGATGATCAGCGTGGAGCGCCAACTGCCGAGGAACAGCAGGATCATCAGCGAAGTGAGCGCGGCGGCGATCACGCCCTCGCGCGCCACGCCGCTGACGGCACCTTTCACGAAGGTCGACTGATCACCCATCGTGACGAGCTTGAGTCCGGGCGGCAAGGTCGCTTCGATACGCGGCAGTTGCGCCTTTACGCCGGAGATGATGTCGAGTGTGGAGGCGGAGCCGTTCTTCAGAATACTCATCAGCACCGCGCGGTGCCCGTCCACGCGTACCACGTTGCCTTGCGGCGGATAACCGTCGCGTACGTGCGCCACGTCGCGGATATAGATCGTGGCGCCGTCCACGGTTTTGATCGGCAGCGCGTTCAATTCGTCAAGAGCAAGCGGACTGTTGTTCAGCTTGATGTTGTATTCGAAGCGGCCGATCTTCTCGGTGCCCGCCGGAATGATCTGATTCTGTTGCGCGAGCGCGGTGGCGACATCGTTCGCCGAGAGCTTTTTCGCCTGCAAGGCCTGCGGGTCGAGATCGATCTGCACCTCACGCGTCTTGCCGCCGTACGGCGTGGGAATCGCCACGCCCGGCACGCTCAGCAATTGCGGACGAATGAAGTTGGTCGCGTAGTCGGCGAGCTTCTGTTCGTCGAGCGTATTGCTGGTCAGCGCCAGTTGCAGCACCGGCACCGTGGACGCGTTGTAGTTCAGGATTTGCGGCGGCGTGGTGCCGGGCGGCATCTGCTTGAGCACCGTCTGCGAAACCGAAGTCACCTGGGCGGTGGCGGTGCGGATATCCACGGTCGGCTGGAAGAAGATCTTCACGATGCCGTAGCCGCGAAACGACTGCGACTCGATATGCGCGATGTCGTTGACGGTGGTGCCGAGCGTGCGCTCGTAGTACGTGACGATGCGCCCGGACATGTCGTCCGGTTGCAGGCCGGCATAATTCCACACCACGCTGATCACGGGAATGCGGATGTCGGGGAAGATATCCGTCGGCGTGCGCAATGCGGCAAGCGGGCCGATCAACAGGATCAGCATCGCGAGCACGATAAACGTGTAGGGCCGGGTCAAAGCTAACCGGACTATTTTTAACATCGAAGGCTGCTCCGTTCAGAGGCGCGATTGAATCTGCGCGGGCGTGTGGCAATGGGGACTCGCGTCAATGGCGCGGCCCGGTAACGGCATTCTGGGGAGCGGGCCCTAACAGGCGCGGACAAAACAAATGAAACTAGTTTTAGGAAGCGGCGTGTGATGGGTGTTTGCGTCGATAGGCGTGCTGAAACGGCTTTGGCGCTGCATGCAGCGCCAAAGCTTGCTCGTCAGAAATGCGAATGCGCCTGGGTCAGCCGAACAGATAGCCCGAGCCGCGAATCGTGCGAATCAAGGGACGTTCGCCGGGCATCTCGACTTTCTTGCGCAAACGCCCCACGTGCACATCGATCAGATTCGTACCCGGGTCGAAGCGACAACCCCACACGGCTTCGAAAATCATCGTGCGTGTGAGCACCTGGCCGGTGTGGCGCATCATGAATTCGAGCACGCGGAATTCGGTGGGTTGCAGATCGAGTTCGCGCTGACGGTGGGTGACTTTGCGGCGCACCAGATCGAGCTCGAGCGCGCCGTTGCGCAGCATCGTTTCAGCTTTCGCGTGACGTGGACGCCGCCGCAATAGCACCTCGACGCGTGCGAACATTTCATCGGGCGAGAAGGGCTTGGTCAGATAGTCGTCGCCGCCGGCACGCAGGCCCTGAATGCGCTGATCGACATCGGACATCGCGCTCATCACCAGCACGGGCGTTTCCATGCCGACACCGCGCATGGTCGCGACGATCGTCAGACCGTCGAGATCGGGCAGCATGCGGTCGAGCGTGACGACGTCGTAATCGCCCGCCATCACTTTCGCCATGCCTTCGCGGCCGGTGTGAGCCACATCGACGGAAAAGCCGCTCGCGCTGAGCGTGCGAACGATGTCGTGAGCGATCAGCTCGTCATCTTCAATCGTCAATATCCTGGGCATGATGCGCGCGCCCGCTTCAGGCGACCGCGCGCAGTTCAACCGGGCGGTCCGGCGCGCGATACTGGCTGACCGCGAAGTCGATGAAGCTGCGCACGCGCATCGACAGGTAATTGCGGCCGGAGTAGAGAATCGACACCTGGCGCGGGCCGCCGTTGATCTCGAACTGTTCGAGCACGGGGACCAGCGCACCGCGCGTGAGATCGTCGGCGATGATCGGCATGGGCAGCAAGGCGATGCCCATGTGGTTGAGCGCGGCCACGCGCACCATTGCACTGCTGGTCGCGGTGAGCGCGCTGCCGGTGTTGACGCGGTAGATGCCGTCGGCGTCCGCGAATTCCCAGGCTCGCGGCGAACCGTCGGACACTGTCAGCAGACCATGCCGGTTCAAAGCAGCGGGGTCGCGTGGCGTGCCGTTGCGCGCAAGATAAGTGGGCGACGCAACCGTCAGTTCGTCGACGCTGGTGAGTGTGCGGCTCACCAGCGTGGAATTGGCGAGGCGCCGGTCGTCGGAGAAGCACACGTCGAAGCCGCCTTCCACGAGATCGATCTGCGTGTCGAACGTCGTCACGTCGAAGTCCACGCGCGGATGCAGCGTGCGGTAGGCGGCAAGCAGCGCGCCCAAGCCCGCGGTGGCGAAGGTCATGGGCGTGGCGATCCGTAACGTGCCCTGCGGGTCGCGGGTGGTCTCCAGCAGATTCGATTCCATCTCGTCGAGTTTCTCGATGATCGCGCGGCAACCATCGAGATATTCGCGGCCCACGTCCGTCAGCGAAAGACTGCGTGTGGTGCGGTTCAATAGGCGCATGTTCAGATGCGCTTCCAGCGTGCCGACGCTGCGCGTGACCGCGGCCGCGGACATGCCTAACTGTCTCGCCGCGAGATTGAAGCTGGCGAGATCGACTACTCGTGTGAAGACACGCATCGCTTGTAGCTGGTTCATGTTGGAACAGTAGAGAAGGGCGATGGGTGCATCATCGGCGATGGCGGATAAATCCGCGCTGCTAGGCGCATTAAGTCTTTTTTAATTTTGTGCAATGTTCATGAACTGTACGCGCGAACGGCTTGCCGGTTCCAGGAGAACTGTGAGCAACACTAAGTAATGGACAAAAAAGAGCGCGGACAAAGCCGCGCTTGCGAAAGAGACTTGAATGAAAGTAACCGCAGCTACGCGGCCACTGAAGTATAGGTGGGCTGCGTAACGCGTTGCGCGCGTGGTCTGAAACGCAGTCCTGCGTGAAACGCAACAAGCCTGCCTGCGGGTGTTTCAGTTGAGCATGCCGTGCACTTCCAGCGAGGCTTCCAGTTGCTGCGTGAGCGCGTGGTGCAGTTTGGCGAGGCTTTCGGTGGGCAGTGCGAAACCGGCCCAGCCGAGACCGGAATGCCGCAGGAACAGCACGGCGCCATCGTGCAGCGGATGCTTCTCCGCATGCCAGCACGGGTCGATCTCGATCACGTACTGGTGGGTGCGCAGCGGCTCCTTGGGCACTTCCGGGCGCATGCCGGCCCGCAGGACGCTGAGGTGCTCGATCACGGCGTCCAGATCGGCCACGTCGAGCAGCACGGCGCTGTCTGCGATGGCGATGCGAACCGCGTGCTGACCATATTCGTTGACTCTTTCGATGCTCATGGGGCGCGACATGTGCTGGCTCCTTGCGGCTATCACGATGCACAAATTATGTCGCTGCCGCGTCTGGCGAATCCTTAAAGAGCACGATCCACGGATGAAACTTTGTTTAAGGAACGCGCCTGCCGCATTCGCCGCGGCCGGCGTTCAATCCTCTGATGTTTGCCGGAATTGTGCGCCGCAACCGCCTATTGTTCATACGTATAAAACCGCCAATGTTTCAATATAGAAACATTTTTGGGCGTTCGAGAATCGCGATTCAAAATCTTTAATCGCGATCGATTCGTTAAATACGGGTTCGATTGCATCGGGTGGTCAATAAATTCCCAATTTGCGAATAAAGCCGCTATTGAACGGTCATTATCTGGGAGGTTTGGAGTTCAAGTTTGAAACACTTTTGGATGGTGCTCCGCCATACGCGGGTCGCAAATCGAATCCCTGCCGACAGGCTCGGTTCACACGCGCCGATGCCGGAAGATCAAGGCTGTACTTGGCTTCCCGGCCAGATGACGAAAATCGCGCCAGCATGGTTTGCTGTCGCGGCTGCGCAACCTGCCGTTCTCATATCAAACGCAAGATTACCGTTTTCTTCATACATTCTGTTTCTCGATAGTAATTTGTTTTTCAAATTTACTATAGCGATCCATTCCGCTAACATCACGCTTAATCCGTTAAGTGGCCTTGCCGTGATTCTGCCGGCAATAAATCATTTCGCTCATAGTGGCTGCTAACGGCGATCGGGGTCCACAATGTACGACAGTTTGGGGAAATATCATGCCGCACATGCACCTTGATACTGCGAGGATCACCTGGTTACATACGCCGACATTGAACGTGCGTAGTGCAACGCGGCGAATCGGCGTGTTGCTGTTCGACGGCTTCTGGCTGCTCGGCCCAGGCACCGTGGTGGAGATGTTCCAGACCGCGAACGAACTCTCGGGTTCGCGCGCCGGTGAAGAACAACCTTACGAAGTGCAATTCCTTTCCATGGACGGCGGCAGCGTCGCCAGTTCTTCTTCCGCGCGCATCTGGACTGACCGTATCGACGCGCGCTTTGCCAGCGGTTTCGACGTGCTGTTCATCGCGGGCGGCTACGGCGCGCATGTGGCCGCGCGCGACGAGCGCGTGCTGGGTTGGCTGCGTTCGGTGCAATCGCGCACGCGTGCGATCGAAACAATCGGTGAAGGGCGGCTCGTGCTGGAAGCGGCTGGCCCGACGGATAGCGACGGACTGCAGGTGAACCGCTATCTCAGCAATGTCACCGGCGAGTCCGCGCTCAACGCGTCTAACGATCGTAACGACTGTGCCCGCAGCGCGCTCATGTTCATCAAACGCGATCTCGGTGCCGAGCTTGCTCGCAGCGTTGCCGACCGTGTGATGCCTGGCATGGCTGCAACCTGGGTGCCGTTGCCGGCGGAAGGCGGCACGCTCAGCGTGGCCGAGAAGATCCGTGCCGCGGCGCGCTGGATGGAGGCCAATTGCGATCGTCCGGTTTCTGTGGCCGACGCCGCGCAGGTCGCGGCGATGAGCGAGCGCAATTTCCTGCGGCGTTTCAAGCATGAAATGCAGGTCACGCCGTCGGACTATCTGCTGCAGGTCCGACTGCGCATTGCCTGCAACTTCCTGACCGAGACCGAACTACCGGTCGACAAGATTGCGCGGCGCAGCGGCACGGGCAACGGCGATCGTCTGGCGAAGATTTTCCGCAAGCGCATGGCGCTATCTCCAACCGAATATCGCGCGCGCAGCCGCGTGGCGAGCGAGGCGTAATATTCATGCAGGTGCCCGTGCCGGCGGCGGGGCGCCTGACGACAGTTGGGCGCGTCCGTCGTGGCGGCCGCGTTTTCGCCGGTCAGGCTTCTTACGAGCACAGCAGCAATGGGCAACAAGGTGATCGCGACGGCATTGCCGGAGGTGAAACTCATCGAGCCCGAGGTGTTTTGCGACGAATTCGGCTTCTGCTTCGAGAGCTTCAGCGCGGACGAGTTTATCGACGACCTCTCGCAAGCTTTCCAGTTCGTGCAGGACCGGCATTCGCGTGCGGTGCATGGCGTGTTGCGCGGGTTGCACTATCAGGTGCAACGTCCTCAGGGTCGCCTCATGCGGGTCGTGGTGGGCGAAGTCTTTGCGGTTGCCGTCGACGTGCGGCTCAATTCGCCGAATTTCGGCAAGTGGTGCGGGGCGTATCTGAGCGCGGCCAATTATCGGCAGATCTGGGCGCCACCGGGTTTCGCGCTCGGTTTCGTCGTGCTGTCCAACTTTGCCGAGTGTTTGTGGAAGACCACGGAATACTGGTTTCCCGAACTGGAGCGCTGCATTCTGTGGCGCGATCCCGACATCGGCGTCGAGTGGCCGATCGATTTCGAACCGACCCTTGGCGCGAAGGATGCCGCGGGCCGGCGTCTTTACGAAGCGGAAAACATCGCCTGAGTTAAGTGTGCGGTCTTGCCGCGCCGAAGCGCACGCCTCGCGCCACGCCTGTCAGCGCGTCGCCACTACGGCGCCGACGCTTGCGGTCACCACTAGTAACGTGCCCGCTATCTGTAAAACCCCCATCGGCTGATGCAGTACGACGAAGCCGGCCAACGCGCCGATCGCCGGTTCGACGCTCATCAGGATTCCGAATGAGGCGGCCGGCATGTGCCGCAGCGCCACCATTTCCAGCGCGTACGGCAACAGCGGGACCAGTACCGCGAGGCCCGCCGTCGCCGCGATCTGGCCCGTCGCGACATGCAGACCGCTTTGCGCCAATCCGAACGGCGTGGCCACGAGTGCCGCAGCGATCAGCGATACCGACAGTCCCTCGAGTCCCGCGAACAAGGTGCCGGTCTTCTTCATCAACACGATGTAGGTGCCCCACCCGAGCGCCGCGCCGCAGGCGAGCAGCACGCCGAGCGGTTCGCCGATCCAGCCGGCGCGATCACGCGAAAGCAGTATGACGCCGGCAATCGCCAGCGCGGGCCAGAGCAAGGCTCGCGCGCGACGGACCGCGAAGGTCGCGACGGCGAGTGGCCCGAGAAAGTCGATCGCGACGGCGAGTCCTAAAGGAATGCGCTGGAGCGCCGCGAAAAAGCACAGCGTCATGCCCGCCATCGCTGCGCCGAGCACGCCGGCGGCAGTCCAATGAGCGCGCGAGTAACTCAGCAAGCGCGGACGGACCAGCAAGGCGAGCACCAATGCCGCCCAGCACAGGCGCAACCATGTGGTGCTGAGTGAACCGTAGGTGGCCATCGTCGGCGCGGAAAGCGCGGCGCCGAATTGCACACAAGACATCGACAGTACGCACAGCAACGCCGCCACGGCCGCGCCGCGGGCGGGTTTGACGCTGGTTTGCGCGGGATTCAGCGCGGCTTGGAGGGTGGTGTCCTGCATGGTCGTCTGGTGAGTTGGCGCTCGATCGGAGTTCGTCATCGCTATCTTATCGGTGCCGGCGGTATTAAGATAAGTTGATATTTCTTATGCTGACTTCAAGAACCTTTATGACCCGAGATCTCGACAGCAGCCTGCTGCGCGCCTTCGTCACCGTGGCCGAGACGGGCGCGGTGGGCGTGGCGGCGACGCGCCTCGCGCGGACCCAGGCCGCGGTGAGCATGCAATTGCGCCGGCTCGAAGAAGAACTCGGCCAGCGCCTGCTCGACCGCTCGCCGCGCGGCGTGCAGCTTACCGAAGCAGGTCACTTGTTGCTGCCGTATGCTCACACGATACTCGGCGCGGGCGCCGATGCGCGCCGCGCGTTGAGCGCGGGGCAGGTGTCCGGCACCGTGCGGCTCGGCATGCTGGAGGACATTGCGGTCGGTCGTTTGCCGCGGGCGTTGCGGCGCTTTTCGATCGCTTATCCGCAAGTGGCGCTGGAGATCGTCGTTGACAGCAGTGCGGCGCTGTCGAACCGGCTCGCGGATGGCAGCCTCGACGTGGTGGTCGGCGATCCCGCGCTGGTCGACGCAACGCCGCTTCTCACGTGGACGCAACCACTCTTCTGGGTCGGCGCGCGCGGTTTTAGCCGCGACGCGCAGGCCGCGTTGCCGGTGGTGGCATTCGGCGGCGCGTGTCTATGGCAGCAGCAGGTGTTGACGGCGCTGCGGCGCGCGGGGATCGCGTGGCGCATCGTGTGCACCAGCACCAGTCTGCCGGCCGTGCAATCCGCGGTTGAAGCGGGGCTCGGCGTCTCGGTGCTGCTCGACGGCAACATTCGTTCGGAATCGATGCGCGTGCTCGGTCAAAGCGAGGCTTTGCCCGACGCGCCCACCGCGGACTTCGGGCTCTTCAAGCGCGAGGTTTCCGGCGCGCAGGCGGCCGCCGTGCAAACCTTGCAAACGTTCCTCTGCGAGGAATTGCATCTCGGTCTGCGCGAAGGCGGGCCGCAGCTCGTGCCGGCTTTGGGCTAATGCGTCGGCGCCTGGTCCCATGTGAGTTTTTACGACATTTTTTCTTGAGACGCATCCACGCGAAATCTACACTTCGAGCATCTTGATACCACGAGGTGCTCAACGTGAAGCGACGTGCAACGAAGCAACAATCCGTTCGTATCGACTACGTGTGTCACGGCATGGGCCGTGTCGAATTGCGCCGCTTCGATCCGGCACGCGATTCGTTCGTCGCGTTGACGGCGTTGTTGCATCGGGCCTTCACGCCGCTCGGCGCGATGGGCCTCAATTGCACGTGCGTGGATCAGACCGTCGAGACCACACGCTTGCGCGCAACGCGCGGCGATTGCTACGTGGCGGTGTGCGACGGGCGCATCGTCGGCACGATGACGCTCTATGCGACGGACCGTGAATCGGCGTGCGATCTATACCGTCGCGACGATATCGCCAGCATGCGCCAGTTCGCGGTCGAGCCGGTGTGGCAGTCGCGCGGTATCGGTACGTTGCTGATCGCATTCGCCGATCATTGGGCCGCGACGCGAGGTTATGCCGAGCTTGCGCTCGACACGCCGCAACCGGCAGCGCATCTGATCGCGTTTTATCGTGGACAGGGGTTTCGTATCGTCGATTTCGTGCGCTTTGACGGCAAGCGTTACGACAGCGCGATCTTGAGCAAGCCGCCGGTGGCGACGCGTACGCTCGCTAACTGGTCGCATCGATTGAGCGTGCGTGCGCCGATTGCGCGCGCGGCGTGAAGACGAGGAAGCGACAACGAAGAGCGGGGAAGTGCTGCAGTGCAATGCGCTGTGTAGAACGCATGGATGCAGGTCGAGCCCGGAAGTGAAAACCCCGGCGCGGGCAGCAACAATTGCAATACGGTACGGCAAGTATTGCAACGGATTGCTGATTCTCGCGCCGGGGCAGGTGTGTTTCCGCCTAAACGGTCGAAGCATTCATCAGCGTCGCATCACGCCCATCAGCAAGGTGACGAGGAAGATCACCACGAAGATGAAGAACAGGACCTTGGCGATTTCCGTCGCGCCTGCGGCGATGCCGCCAAAGCCGAATACCGCGGCGATGATTGCGATGATGAAGAAGATTGCAGCGTATCGAAGCATGGGGCCTCCCACCGATGGATTGCTGGATTGAAATGGAAAACGGCGACTCGTTGTGGGCACTGCGTGCTTTGACGGGTTATTTGCCGGCGAGCGGAATAGAGCAATACGTGTGCCCAGACCTGGCCGTGCGAGGGCGTGCGTCTGATCGGCGCGTCGGCGTGAAGGAAATTTCGTTTGAAGCCGGCGGCGAGAAGGCGGCTGTCGTATCCACGCCAACGCGGATTTCGACACGGCGGCGGCCGGCGTTCCAGACCCGAGCGTTCACGAATGAATGTGGGCTATAAGAGGTGCGCGGCCGGCGTCACCGGCCGCAGCAAGCAGCGTGTCAATATAAGTCAGCTCATCAACGCGCGGCGGCGTCCGTCACTTCATCGTTCCAGTAGGGCGGCAATGCCTTATACGGATTGCCCCCGGCAAGCGACGTGACATACACGCCGCCCGCGCCATGCGTCTTCGCGTATTGCACGACGCCCGGCAATTGCGCGGCAGTCGCGCCATACACCATGTGCACGAAGCGGTTCTTCGGATAGGCGGCTTGCCAGCCCATCGGCTGATATTTTGCGTAACTCTTCGCAGTGCTTTCGAACACGACGAACTGGTCGGCCGTCGGCAGGCTTGCGTAGAGTTCTGGAATGTTGGTGCCCGGATTGGCCGTCACCGAGTAGGTGGCGTTCAGTCCTTTGATGTAGTTGTAGATCGACTGGTAGAACTGGATGTGCGACATCTGGCTATCGGACGTCATCTCGTCGATGAAAAAACCGTCCACTTTATACAGCGCCACATAGGTATTGATGTCGGCCACGACCGCGGAGAGCGAGCGCTTTCCGTACGAGGTGGACACATAGCCCAGCACCTTGCCGCCCGCGGCGCGAAGCTTGGCGACGGCGGCGGCATAGTTCGGATCTTCCTTGACGCCGGGGCCGCTGTTCGGATTCAGGATGGCGGTGGTCGGCACTTTGCGCGCCGAGGTCACGAGACTGTTCCAGTTCGCGACGCTGCCGGTGGCGTTGAAGTAGGACGGTACGACGAGACTGGTGGCCGTGCTGCCCGCCGCGAAGGCCGTGCCGTTGAGGCATCCCAGCAACAGACCTGCGATGAGTCCAACGCGTTTCAGACACCTGTCGGTGCGCCCCGCAAGGCGGATTCTTTCCGCCGATTCCAACGCGAAGACCGCACGCACACCCGCAACCGCACCCATTCCCCGATTTTCTTGCATGTAGCCTCCTGACGCGGTCTTTCGAAACCGCTGTCGATTGGCCCGCCGTGGACACGGCGGGCAACTGGCAAACTCCCGCAAGGGAGTCCCTGTAGTTTTGCGTCGCCGGATCGCTCCGGGTTTGCCCAAACTGCGCTAACGGCATCCCTTGAGTTTTCTTTAGGGGGCCGATTTATTTTTTTGTCGTTTGATTCGAACCCCATCCAGAGTAACCAAAAAAAATCGATTTCTTTTTGCGTTTCGGTATTTATTGCAGCATGCCGCGGTGAGCCGAGCTTGAACGCCGGTCGATTACGCCTGTTTGACGAGGATTAAAAATATTTGAAAGAGCGCAGAAAGAGTAGGGCAACGCCTCTGTCTCGCGCGATTTATTGATCGGAAGATTAAGAGCCAGCAAGATTGATCTGCCTGCTGCAGCGGTTTTCCAACACATTGCGGATCTCCTTGACGAATCGATTTTAAGCAGCCGCAACACTTCATATCGCTTGTGCTCAGGTGCGCAATCGTTTGCCTTTGAATTCAAGCGGATGCATTTACCACTATTTAACAATCCAGATTCCGCCGACGACATAAGCGAGCTTGAGACGCCACATGTCATGTGCTATCTTCCACCGCCTTACCAGTAATCAGACAAAAAGTCGGTATCGCATCCGGCGCAAAGTCAGTTTTGCGCGATGCAAATAATGCCGACGGGCCGGCTCGAAAATCCGCTAGCGGAAACATTCTCCCCACAAGGAGAATGCCGCTCGCGTTCAGACTGAACGGGGTAAAGATTTTGGCGATGAAGAAGCGGACCCGGGCATGCGCCGGCGGGGACTCTTGCGGGGTGGTCGGACGTGCGGGCGAACGATTTCTTACGCGCACCTTGATAGCGGTAATGCTTGGCGCGGCCGGTATTGCACCGCTTGCGACTCATGCAGTGACACAGACGGAGGCTGCACCGCTGCAGTCCGCTGCCGCGGCGACCAGCTCCAACTCTGCCGCGTCTGCCCCCAACCTCGCTTTCTTCTATGCCGCCAATCCGCCTGTCGGCGAATTGCAAGCATTCGATGCCGTCGTCGTCGATCCCGCCACGGGTTTCGACCCGGCCGCTCATCCGCTCGCGCATACCACCTGGATCGCCCGCACCACCGGTGCCGAGTCCGCCGGATCGGCCGACGCATTCCTCTCCAGCCAGATCGAACCGCTGTGGCAGCGTGGCTATCGTGGCTTCCTGCTCGACACGCCCGCGGCCGTGGCCGCCGCCGGCCGCATTCATGAAGCGCATCCGGACGCGCGCCTCGTGGCGGGCGGCGCCGACGTCATGCGCAACGCGCTGCCGGTTGCGAAGTCGCTCTACGCGGTAGTCGGCGATTCGCTGGTGCGTGGACTCGGCGACAGCGGCCAGCTTCTCGACGTCCCCGAATCGTTGCGCGCGCAACGCATTGCGGATGCGCGCGCATTCACGCAGCAAAGCGGCGTGCCGGTGGTGTCCGTGGAATATTGCGCGCGCAACGACCGGCAATGCGCCCGCGACACGGCGGCGCGCGTCGTGTCGGCCGGCATGCTGCCTTATGTGACGAGCAAGGCCCGCGACGTGGTCGGCATCGGCAAGATCGAAGTGCTGCCGCGCAAGATTCTCGTCGTGCAGGACCGCGACACCCAGGATCCGCTCGACCTGAGCGCGGGCGTGCGCGATCTGGCCACGCCGCTCAACTATATGGGCTACGACGTCGAGTACGCCGACTTCTCGTCGCGTCTGCCGGACGCCATCACGCCGGATCGCTACGCGGGCGTCGTCGCGTGGATCCAGCGCGGCGCGGTGCCCGATCCCGAAGCGTGGCAACGCTGGGTCGCGGCGCGCATGGCGGATCACGTTCCCGTCGCGTTCCTCGGCCAGTTCGGCTTCGACGCAGCCGGTTCGGCCGGCGCGGCGCTCGACCTGCAAGCCGTGGGGGGAACCCTGGCCGCGCCGGTCACGGTGGTCAAGAGCGATCCGATGGTCGGCTTCGAAATCAGCCCGAAGCCCGAGCCGCGCGATCTGCAAGGCGTGCGTGTGGGTTCGCGCAGCCAGCCGTTGCTGCGCGTCTCGGCCAACGGCGTGCTGCTCGATCAGGTCGCGCTGACGCCGTGGGGCGGCTATGCGCTCAGCCCATACACCGTGGCGTCGCTCGACAGCATCGAGCAGGAGCGTTGGGCGATTCAGCCGATGGCGTTCATGAAAGCGGCGCTGCATCTGCAGGACATGCCGTCGCCGAGCGTCACGACCGAAAACGGCCGGCGTCTGCTCATGTCACACGTGGACGGCGACGGCTTCGCCTCGCGCGCCGAATTTCCCGGCCCCGACTATTCCGGCGAAGCGTTGTATCAGCAGATCTTCACCCGCTATCAGGTGCCGATGACGCTCTCGGTGATCGAAGGCGAAGTCGGCCCCAAGGGCCTGCATCCGGATATCTCGCCGCGTCTCGAAGAGATCGCGCGCAAGATGTTCGCGCTGCCGCATGTCGAGATCGGCACGCACACGTATTCGCATCCGTTCCAATGGGAGCAGGTGGACAGCAAGACCGGCGCGCAGGTGGACCGCGGAGGCGGCGACGCGGCGTTCTCGCTGAACATTCCGGGTTATCACTTCAATATCGACCGTGAGATCACCGGTTCGATCGACTACATCAACACGCGGCTCGCGCCGCCCGGAAAGAAGACCGTGCTGCTGCAATGGTCCGGCGATTGCCGGCCGCCGGGTTTCGTCGTGCGCAAGGTGTACGAGGCCGGCGTCTACAACTTCAACGGCGGCGACACGGTAATCACCAGGTCAGCCAATAGCTGGACCAATATCGCGCCGATCGGCGTGGACAAGGGGCCGGGCGCGTATCAGGTGTATGCGCCGAATCAGGACGAGAACGTCTACACGAACGACTGGCAAGGTCCGTTCTATGGCTTTACGCGCGTGCTCGAAACCTTCTCGATGACCGACCGGCCACTGCGCTTCAAGCCGATCGACATTTACTACCACATGTATAGCGGGACCAAGGTCGCCTCGTTGCGCGCGCTCGACCAGATCTTTTCAACCGTGCTCAAGCAGCCGGTGATGCCGGTCTACGTGAGCGAGTACATCCGCAAGGTGCTCGACTGGCACACGTTCGCGGTGGCGAAAGAGGTGGGCCCGCAGGCGAGCGACTGGATCGTGCGCGGCAACGGCGAGGTGCGCGAGTTGCACTGGCCGCAAGCGGCCAAACCGTCGCTCGATAACGCGTCGGGCGTGACTGGCTTTGCAGCGGGACCTGACGGCACGTATATCCATATCGACGGCGGCAACGCCCGCTTTGCAATCGGCAGCGCGGCGGCCACACAGGCGGCGCCGTATATCGGCGAAGCCAACGGTTTCGTGCGCAACTTCCGGCGCACGGCGCAGGGCGTGCGTTTCGAATTCGCCGGTCACTACCAGCCATTCGTGAAACTGGCCAACGCGCAGCAGTGCAAGGTCAGCGTCAACAAGCAGGCTGTCGCCACGCGTCGCGACGGCGAGTTCCTGCGTTTCGATACGCCGGCTGACGTCGGACAGAAACTGAACTACCAGTCCGTCGAGGTCGCCTGTGGCCGCTAATCGCCCTCGCATCGCGCCCATGTGGCTCGTCCTGCTGCTCGCGGGCGTCGTGCTGATCACGCTGTATCTCGTGCATCCGCGCGGCGGCCTGCGTAGCCGGATGACGTCGACCGACGCGCCGAGCGATCTCAGCATCGCCTACCTCGAAGCATGGCTGCGCGTGCAGCCCGATAACACGGAAATCCTCTCGGTGCTCGGCACGCAGTATGTGCGGCTGGGCCGCAACGAGGACGCGCGCCGTATCGCCGCCCGCATGGAAGCGATTCCGAGCGATCACATGCGCCGCGCGGCGCAGTTGCTGCGTCTAACGGTCGATACGCGCGAGACGTTTGCGCTGCCCGCCAACGATCCGGGCCGTGATGCCGCGCTCGCCCGTTTGCGTACGCAGCTCACGAATGCGGCGGCGCTGACGTGGTCGAATGCCGACCTGCAGATGCTGGCGGAAGCAGCCGCCTCGGTGAACGCGCAACAGCTCGCCGGCCAACTCTATGCGCGCCTCGCTGAACAGGACCCGGCGCAGCAAACGCGCTGGAACCGCGAAGTGGTGCGCTTCGCCATGTACGGGGGCGACTATCGCGGCGCGGCCAACGGCTGGTTCCGACTGCAAGCGAGCGCTGCGACCTTCGATGCAAAGCGTCAGTGCTTTCTCGAAGGTATTCGGGCCTTGCAATCGGGCAATCTGCTAGATGAGGCGCTCGCGGCCGCCAACGAACACGGCGCCGCGTTCGCGCACGATCACGAAACGCTCGTCGTGTTGCTGAATCTGGCGCGCGCGGCGCATCGTCCGGATCTCGTCGACCGTTACGCGAAGGCGCTGGCCGGCTATGCGCGGGCTCAGCCTGATCAGGACGGCGCGCTGCGTCTCGTCGCCTTCATCCGCGAACGCTCGCGTGAAGACGGCTCGCAAGGGCAGTACGCGTATATGGATGGTCCGCAAGGCTGGGCCGGTGTAGCCATGCACACTCGCACGCACGGCTCGCGCGATGTGCGTCTCGTGCGCGTCGCGGTGTCCAGCGCTGCGTCTGCGTCGGCGGCCGCGGCGTCGAGTCCCGCAGCAGCTGCGCCTGCGGCGCCGTCTGCCGCATCGAACTCCGCAGCCGCATCGAACGACGTCCCGAGCCTCCTTTACCAGTCCTTCCTCGAATCGAGCGATCTGCCGAACGCACAGCGAGTCGCTACCGAGCAGGTCAGCAAGAACCCAGGCTCGCCACTCTGGACCAAGCGCCTTGCTCAGGTCGCCGAATGGAACCATGCGTCGCCGCTCGCCTTGCAGATGTGGCTCGCTTACGCACAGACCACGCACGATCCGGAAGGCTGGAAAAACGTCATGCGCCTCGCGCCCATGCTCAACGACGACAATGCCTATCTGGCGGCGTTGATCCAGGCATCGAATGCGGCGCCCGGCGATCTCAAGCTGGTCGACTCGGTGGTTGCGGCATACGAGCGTCTCGGCCGTCCGGACGACGCGCTGGCTTTCCTGCGCGGCCGCCAACGCAATTCGCCGGCTGAAGCAATCGATTCGCGCCTGGGTCAGCTCGCCGAGCGCTCCGGTCAGGACGACGAAGCGCTGACCTACTATCGCAAGCTGAATCAGCTCTATCCCTCGAACACGCAATACGCGCTGCGCACGGCGAGCCTTTTGTATCGCCACGGCGACTACAAGGGCGCGCTCGACACGCTGCTCGCCGCGCGCCGGGGCGCCAAGGACGACGACGTGCTGTTCTGGCGCAATGCCGCGCAACTCGCGCGTCTATTGCAGCGTGACGACATAGCGAACGACGCCTACAAGCATCTATTGGCGAGCGGCCAGGCCACACCCGAAGACCTGAGCGCGATGACGTACTTCTACGACGCGTATCCGGTCGACGCGGCTCGCACGTCCGAGTTGCAGTTCCGCCGCGACCACTCGCAGCGCGCGCTGCAGAGCGCGATTCACTATTACACGGATGCGGAGCAATACGACCGCGTCGACGCGTTGCTCAAGAGCCTGACGCCCGAACAACTGACGGCTGGCGAAGCCGACCCCGCGTTCCTGCGCGTGCGGGCCGAATACTATCGCCAGACCGATCGTCCGCTCGACGCACTGCACGATCTGCAGCACGCGGTGTCGCTGCCCGGCGCGACGCTCGACTTGCGCGCCGCGCTGCTCTGGACGCTGGTGGACTACGGCAGCGAAGCGCAATTGCGCGAGGCGGTCGCTGAATGGCGCGATGCGCCCGCGCAGGCGCCGGCCTTGTGGGGCCCGCTGGCCGCCGCGCTGATGCGTCTGAACCGGCCGGAAGCCGCGTTGAAATATCTGCGTCTGCAGTCGGCGTCGATGTCGCGCGATCCGTTGTGGCAACTCACCTACGCCGAAGCGCAGGAAATGGCGGGGCGCAGCGATCTCGCGTGGTCAATCCGTCGCAACGTCTGGCGTCAGATGCAGCAGGAAGAGGCCGAGGTTCGCGCCAACAGCGCGCAAGGGCAGATCGTGCTGCGCACGCGCGCTTCACAGGGCAGCGAAGTGCGCGAGCAGATGCTCGGCCGCCAGGTCACGCTCGCGTCGATCTTCGAAAACGCGGACGTGTCGAAGGCTTTCCTGATCGATCTGCTCGCCAGCGACGCAGGCCGCAACGACAACACCGAAGCGCGCCGCACGCTGCTCGGCGACGCGGCCGGCCTGCCGCCCGCGCAACCCGTGAAGGCGCACGTGGCTGCGAAGTCGCCGGATCAGGCGCAGTTGACTTCGTCGGTGGCGCGCGACGTGGCGCTCGCCTGGGCGATGTCGCATGAAGCGAATCCGTTGGCAAAGCGCTGGCTGGCTCGCCAGTACGCCAATGTGCTGGTGCAGCCTTCGGAGCAGTTGATCGCGATCGCGCTTGCTGAAAACGACAAGCCCGCGATGGAGCGTCTGCTCGACCAGCAAGGCGCGCGTTTGCCGCTCTACAACCGTATCGACGCATCGATCGCGGTGGATCGTCCGGGCGCGGCTGAAAACCTCGCGTTTCAAGGCCTGGAAGGCGCGCCCTACGATTCGGAACTGCATAGCCGGCTGGAGCAGACCGCGTTGACGTGGCCGCAATCGCTTGACGCGACGGTGAACAGCTTCGTCGAACATCCGCTCGATTACGTCGAGCAGACGTTAGCGGGCAGCATCAAGATTGCCGATTTCTACATGGTCGGCGTGAACGGTGTGCAGCGCTTCCAGCACTCGACGGACGAGTCGCAACTGACCAACGTGCCGTCGGTGGATCGGTCCGTGGAATTTTTCGCGCGGCGTCAAACGTACGACACGGCTTTCATGGTGACAGCCGGCCGCCGCGAAGCGCTCGACAGTTTCTATAGCGTGGCGGTGGCAGCGGAGTGGGGCAGGAACTCGCCGTTGTCGGTGGCCGTCAAGGCAGGCCGCAATCAGACGGCGCGTGAATCGCAGGCACTGCTGGTCGGCGGCATGAAGGACAACGTAATCGGTACGGTCACGTATCGCATGACGCAGAATCTATACGCCACGGGCAGCGTCGAAGCGGATCGTTTCTATAGCCAGGCACGCAATTACCTCGGCAGCGGCGTGCTGTCGACGGGCGAGATCGGCTATCGGATCCGCACGAACTATCCGGACTACACGTTCCGCCTGGTCGGCGCGCATGGCGACTACGGCGCGAGCGGCAACGCCGACGCCCTGATTTCAAGGCTGATCCCGGCGGCCGCCGGGCCGGTCACCGCGTCGACTTTCATCCCGCAGACATACTCGCAATACGGCTTTTTCTTCGGTTTCGGCAACGATCTGATCGACCAGTACACGCGCGCGTGGCGGCCGTTCCTCGACGTGGGCCTACAGCACGACTCGAATCAAGGCTGGGGGCCGGCGATCAGCCTGGGGCTCGCGGGCACGATCTTCGGCGGCGATCACGCGGCAATCTACTTCTCGCATCAGCGCGTGTCGCATCTCGGCACGCCCGTGACCCAGATCGGGGCACGGTATAGCTGGTTTTATTGAACCTGATTTCGAATACATATCCAAAGGAGCATTCTTCATGGTCGGCATTAAACGATTGGTTCGTACGAGCGCCTGGTGTGCTGCGGCAACCGCGCTGGCTCTGATGGTAAGCGCATGCGGCACGGTGCGTCAGACCTCGGGCCCGGCACTCTCGCGCGGCGACAAAGTGGCGGTCGTGTCGATCGCCAACTACACTGAAACGCCGGACGCGGGCCATAGCGCCGAGTCGATCGCGGCCAACACGCTGCGCGCGGGCGGTATCGCCGATGTGCGCATCGCGCCGGCCGATTCGAGCCGCAATGCGATGTTCGACACCACGCAGCGCGCCGACGGCGACAAGGCGCTGGAATGGGCGCGTTCGCAGAACGCCCGCTATGTGCTGTCCGGCGCTGTCGAAGAATGGCGCTACAAGACGGGCGTGGACGGCGAGCCGGTGGTCGGCGTGACCTTCGAATTGATCGACGTGTCGAACGGCGCCGTGGTGTGGAGCGCGACGGGTACGCATACGGGCTGGAGCCGCTCGGGTCTGTCGAGCGTGGCGACTTCGTTGATCGGCAAGGTTCTGTCGCCGTTGCAAGCGCGTCAATAAGGACGCCGGTAAGCATATCCCCAAGGTTGCGGCTTGCGCCCGAAGTGCGGGCCGCAAGCTGAAACCCGACATGTGAAAAGGAAATGGCCGTGAATACCGCAGCCGTGGAAAACAACCCGGGCGCCTCGAAGCCGCGCCATGCGCATCCGTTCGGCAATCTCGGACGCGTGCGCCGCTTGCTGGCGCCCGCGGTGGCACGGCCGTTCGCGATCGTTGAAACTGTCGTGCTCGTGCTGGTCGTGCTGGCCGTGGCCCGCTGGCTTCATCCTGAAGACCCGTTGCTGCTGCACGCCGGTTTTCCGTGGCTGTGGCTGGTGCCGTTGCTGGTGGCGTTGAGATATGGCAGCCTGCTCGGTCTGCTGAGCGGTGCTTTCATGCTCGGTGCATGGACGCTCTTTTATCAGCACGGCGATCCGTTCCCCACGCTATATTTCGCGGGCGGTTTGATCCAGACGATTCTCGCCGGGCATTTCGGCGATACGTGGGGCAGCCGCGCCGGGCGCGCGTCCTCGTTGAATGACTACCTGAACGACCGTCTCGTGGCGTTGACCAACAGTCACTATCTGATGCGGCTCTCGCACGAGCGGCTCGAAAAGGACCTGCTGTCCCGCCCGACCACGTTGCGCGATTCGATTACCGAGTTGCGCCGTCTCTCGGTCGCCACCGATACGGCGCTCGCCGTGCCGGCGGCGGGCAAGGAAAGCGACCCGCTGGGCGGCGCGAGCGGTCTGCTCGAATTCGTCGCGCAGGCCTGCCAGATTGAAGTCGCGGCGCTGTATCCGGTGCATCACGGCAAGCTCGGCACGCAGGCCATCGCGCAGATCGGCGACGCGTTCGAACTCGCCATGCACGACGAACTCATCACGCATGCGCTCAACACGCTGAGCGTCGCGCATCTGAAGAACGAAAACACGGTGGTGCCGGTCAGCCAGTACCTGGTCTGCGCGCCGCTGGTGTCCGCGGACGGTGAATTGCGCGCGCTGCTCGTCGTCAAGCGCATGCCGTTCCTGTCGCTCAATTTCGACAACCTGCAGCTGTTGCTGGTGTTGCTGGGCTATTACGCAGACGGCGTCGAGCATTCCGCGTTCGTGCAACGCATTCTCGACCGCGTGCCGAATTGCCCGTACGAATTCGCGCTCGACCTGAGCCGCCTCACGCGTCTCCAGCAGAAGGCGGGCGTGGCGTCGTCGCTCGTCGCACTGGCGTTTCCGCGCGATGAAGAGGGCGACTCGCTGTTCGAGCACGTCATGCGCCGCCGTCGTTCACTGGACGTGATGTGGCCGGTGCAGACCGCGAAGCAGTCGGTGCTGGTGAATCTGATGCCGGCCACCGACACGACCGGTATCGACGGTTATCTGGCGCGGATCGAAGCCAGCCTGACGGCCCAATTCAACACCGACCTCGAACACGCGCGCGTCGGCGTTCACACGCTCCACCTCGAGGGCGACGAGCCGGGCGCGGCGCTGATGCGTCTTCTCAAACGAAGCGGCCTCGATGTCTAAGACCCTTTCACTCATCGTCAGCATGCTCGCGGCCGTGGTGGCCGTGATCGTGCAGTATCTGGCGATCGCGAGCCTGCTGCAACCGGCCGGCGCGATCGATCCTTTGCTGCGCTTTCTCGCGCTGCAAGCGGTGGCGGGACTCGCCGAAGCGGTCGCGTTCCGCGCGTGGTTGCCGGCGAATTATCGCGAGCCCCGCGTGGTGTCGTTCGTGTTCCTGTGGCTCGCCTGCACCTTCGTGCCGCTGTTCGGCGGCCTCGTGGTGCTGATTAGCTGCCTCTGGGCAGCGCTCTTTCCGGGCGACAAGGACAGCGATCAACTCGCCGATGTACCGCGGCCGGAATTCGTCACCTACCTGGTGTCGCGTGTGTCGCACGGCGGCGGCGCGCGGCTGCAGGCGCGTCTTGCCAACACCCAGGTGTCGCCCACCGACCGGCTGTCCGCGCTGGTGGCGATCCAGAGCATGCCCACTCGCACGACGGGCACGTTGCTGCGCGAGTTGCTTGCCGACCCACTCGAAGACATTCGCCTGATCGCTTACGGCACGCTGGATCACGCCGAAAACGAAATCATGCAGAAGATCTTCCGGACCAGCAAAGCGCTCGAAGCGACCGACAGCGACGTCGAACGCCATGCGCTCAACCGCATGCTCGCCGAGCTCTATTTCGAACTCGTGTACCAGAATCTGGTGCAGGGCGCGGTCTATCGCCATACGCTGCAACAGGCCGACCGCTACGCGCAGGCAGCGCTCGAAACCGATCCGGGCGACGCCGCGCTGTGGCTGATTCGCGGCCGTCTCTCGCTGGCGAGCGGCTTGCCGAATGCCGCGCACGAATACATCGGGCGAGCGCTCGCACTCGGTTTCCCGCGCGAACGGCTGGTGCCGTGGCTGGCTGAAGCCGACTTCCTGCGCGGCGACTACGCTCGTGTCGAGCAGCTTCTCGCATCGCTGGGCAATGCCGCCGCGTTGCCCACACTCAAACCGGTTGTGAAGTACTGGTCATGATGAAAGAACTCCCGATCCGCCGTGCCGCCGATGCCGATGTCTGCCTGCTGCTCGAAGGCACGTTCCCGTTCGTGCGAGGCGGCGTGTCGAGCTGGGTCAATGAAATGATCCGCTCGTACCCGGCAACCCGTTTCGCGATTGTCTTCATTGGCAGCCGGGAACAGGACTACAACGGTGCTGCTTACGCGCTGCCGGACAACGTCGTGCATATCGAAACGCACTACCTGTACGAGCAGGCCGTTGCGGACTTCCAGCCGCGCGCCGTCGATGGCGACGCCGCGGCCTTTGCCCGCTCGCAGAAATTGCATGACGCTCTGCGCGATCCGCGCAACGGCCGGGACGTGAGTGCGCTGATGGCCGACGTGATTCCGATGCTCGGGACCAACGGCGCGCTGAGCGAGGAACAATTCCTGTCGAGCCGCGCCGCCTGGGACACGATCGTCGATCAGTATCAGAAGTACTGTACCGATCCTTCGTTCACCGATTACTTCTGGACCGTGCGCATCATGCACAAGCCGCTGTGGCAGCTCGCGCGCGTCGCTGAAAAGCTGTTGCCGGCGAAGGTGTACCACACGGTATCGACGGGATATGGCGGCTTTCTCGGCGCACTGGTGCATTACCGCACGGGGCGCCCGCTGCTGATCTCCGAGCACGGCATCTATACGAAAGAGCGCAAGATCGACCTGCTGCAGAGCCAGTGGATTCGCGACAACCGCGGGGTGTTCGAGCGCGATATCTCGCGCGTCAGCTATTTCCGCGAACTGTGGGTGCGTTTCTTCGAAGCGATCGGCAAGCTCGCGTACGACGCGGCGGATGAGATCGTCGCGTTGTACGAGGCGAACCGCCAGCGTCAGGTCACGGACGGCGCGCGCGCCGAGCGCACGCAATGCATTCCGAACGGCATCGACGTCGACGCGCTCGCGCCGCTGGTCGCCGAGCGCAAGCCGCGCTCGCACAAAGTGGTGGCGCTGATTGGGCGCGTGGTGCCGATCAAGGACATCAAGACCTTCATTCGCGCGATCTTCATTGCGTCGCGCACCATGCCGGATCTCGAAGGCTGGATCATCGGACCGGAAGAGGAAGATCCCGCTTACGCGCTCGAATGCCGCGCGTTGGTGGAGAGTCTCGGGCTGAGCCGCAACGTGAAATTCCTCGGCTTCCAGCGTATCGACGACATGATGCCGAAAATCGACGTGATCGCGCTGACCTCGATCAGCGAGGCGCTGCCGCTGGTGGTGCTGGAAGGTTTCGCGGCCGGCGTGCCGGCCATCACGACGGACGTGGGTTCGTGCCGTCAATTGATCGAAGGCGTGGATGAGGAAGATCGCGCGCTCGGCTCGGCGGGCATGGTGGTGCAGCTCGCGGACCCGGCGGCGTTCGCCCAGGCGGTGCTGTCGCTGCTCGCCGACGAAACCCGCTGGCAGGCCGCGCAGCAGGCCGGACTCGCGCGCGTGCGCCGCTACTACACCAAGAAGCAGATGATCGACCGCTATCGCACGCTGTATGAGCGCCTCGCCGCCATGCCGGACCGTGACCGTAACGGCACGGCCGCCGATGCGGCGCGCTGCCCGATGCACCACGGCACCCAATCCAAGGCGGACCCGCGCGTGCAGCCGGCGCAGCCCGTTCAATCGCAGGAGACACGCTGATGGCGGGTATCGGCTTCGAATTACGCAAGATCATGCGCCGCGACACGCTGACCGGCGTGGCGCGCGCCTATGCCTACGCGGGCCTGATCAGTTCCGGTCCGCTGATCCTGTCGATCTTTGGGATCCTGATCATCGGGCTGATCAGTCTCACCTCGGTGATTCCGACCTTCGCGATCGTGCAGTTTCAGGTGTCGGTCACGTATCTGATCGCGCTCAGCCTGATTCTGACCGGGCCGCTGCAACTATCGTTCACGCGCTTCATCTCAGACCGGCTATTCGAAAAGCGCGACGACCTCGTGCTGTCGAACTATAACGGCGTGGTGCTCGTGTCGTCGGTGCTGGCCAGCGTGGTCGCGGTGATCGCGATGCTGGTGGGTTTCCGCGAGGAACCGCTGATCTACCGCTTGCTGATGATTACGGGCTTCGTCGTGGTCAGCAACATCTGGATCGCCGTGATTTTTTTGTCGAGCGTGAAGCAGTATCGGCAGATCCTCGTTGTGTTCGCGGTGGGCTATGCGTGCGTGGTGTGCCTTGCACTCGCGTTGAACGGCTATGGACTGGTCGGCTTGCTTGGCGGCTTCGTGGCGGGGCACATCGTGCTGCTCGCCGGTCTGTCGGGCTTGATCTACCGTAACTACCGCAGCGAGCGTTTCGTTTCGTTCGAGGTGTTCGAGCGGCGCTTCGCCTACCCGAGCCTCGCGCTGGTCGGCCTGTTGTTCAACATCGGCGTGTGGCTCGACAAGTTCATGTTCTGGTATGCGCCGGGCACGGGCACGCACGTGATCGGACCGCTGAATGCGTCGGTGATTTACGACATTCCGATTTTTATCGCCTACGTGTGCGTGATGCCCGGCATGGCAACGTTTCTCGTGCGCATCGAAGCGGACTTCGTCGAGTACTACGACGCCTTCTACGACGCGGTGCGCAGCGGCGCGACGCTGCGCCATATCAACGAGATGCGCGACATGATGGTGGGCAGCGTGCGTGCCGGTCTGTACGAAATCATCAAGGTGCAGACGGTCGTGCTGCTGCTGATCATCGCCTTCGGCGAGCGCGTGCTGGGCTCGCTCGGCATTTCGCCGTTGTACATGCCGCTGCTCGTCGTCGACGTGGTGTCGGCGAGTCTGCAGGTGTTGCTGCTGGGTCTGCTCAACGTGTTCTTCTATCTCGACGGGCGGCGCGTGGTGCTGCGGCTCACCGGCGCATTCGTCGTGCTGAACGGACTCTTCACCGGCATCACGCTCAGGCTCGGGCCGGATTTTTACGGCTATGGTTTTGCGCTGGCGCTGCTGGTCGTGGTGGTGGCATCCGTGAAGGTGCTCGACCGCAAATTCATGTCTTTGGAATACGAAACGTATATGTTGCGGGGTTGAACCCAAGGCGTCGCTGTTTGCGACTCAAGATCGTGTTCGTGCTGCCGTTCTAAGGTGGCGACATCCCGGCGCGTTTGACGAGCGTGAATCGGCGCGCCGACACCCTTGGCCTCACACCGTTCGACTTCGGATTCCACCATGCATCAGTATGATCCTGGCTCGCTTCGGCGGCCCGCGCGCGCGCGCCTTGCCGCCGACGTCCGTTACGGCCGCCGCATCGCGCAACGCTGGATCGGTGCGGCTGCGATCGTCGCGTCCTGCAGTCTGCTGGCAGCCTGCGGAGGCGGCGGCAGCGGTACGGGCAGCACGAATGGCACAACGGTGTCGTCGACGAGTTCGGCCACCGGCAGCGCCACGAACTCCAGTAACGCCGGTAATTCCGGCAACTCGACGGGTTCGACGAACTCGTCCGGTTCGGGCAATTCATCGACGAATACCAATTCCGGCTCGAGCACCACGCCGACGATCTCGACGGCGCGCGCCTTGCCGGCGTCGCCGGTCTGGGCCGTCTATTACGGCCAGGGCAACGCGGTCAACATCGCCCACGCGGCGGCCACGTTCAAGCTGATCGTGATCGACGCGGATCCCGGCAACGGCGCGCCCGCCTTCTCGGCCGCGCAGATCGCCGCGTTGAAGGCGAATGGCGCGAAGGTGCTCAGCTACCTGAATTTCGGTGCCTGCGAGAAATCGCGCACTTACTGGAACACGGTCCCGTCCGGCTTCGTGTCGTGCGGCGCGAATACCTCGGCGCAAATCAGCAGATATTCGGGCTTCCAGGAATACTGGATGAATCCCGCCAACGCCGACTATCAGAACCTGATCGTCAACTACGTCGCGCCGCGTCTCGCGGCTACCGGTGTCGACGGATTCATGCTGGATAACTTCGAAATTGTCGGCCACGGCGCCAATGCGTCTACGGCCCCATGCGATGCAGCCTGCGCGCAAGGTGGCCTCGATCTCGTCAAGCGACTGCGCGACCGCTATCCGGATCTGGCGATGGTGCCGAATGCGGCGCCCGTGCAGGCCATCGGCGGGACGACGGGCGGTGTATCGTTTCCGTGGCTGATCGACGGTGTAATCGCGGAACAGGTGTTCTTGCCGTCGACGAGCACGTCAGTCGTGCAGTTGTTGAAGTCATGGCAAAGCACCGAGCAGAATCTCGGCCGCAGCGGTTTCTTCGTGGGATCGCTCGACTACACGCCGTCATGCACGGCGAGTTCGACCGCGCAAACCGCGTGGACGGCGGCGCAGCAAACGGGCTTCAGTGCTTCGATCTCGACTGTGTCGCTTGATAGTATCTGCTGGTGGTCGTTCCTGCCTGTGGGTAGTTAGGACGACAGCCAGAAACGGGCGACGTTGCCCGAACAACATGAAAGAGGAACCGGCTTTGTCCGAGCACGATCACGATCACGACCGACGTTTCACCTTGCGCGCGCTACTGCGTCGTGTCAGCCGGTTCGCGCGCATGGCCGCGCTCGGCGCGCTGGCTTCGGTGGCGCACGCGCAGAGCGCGGCGGACGCGCCGGCGGGACCGTCGGTGGCGCTGTACTACGGCGCGAATCCTCCCGTCGAAGAACTGGCCGCATTCGATGTCGTGGTGGTCGACCCCGACGCGCACTTCGATCCGCGCGCTCACGCGAAGGCGCATCAGGCGTGGTTCGCTTATGTGAGCGTCGGCGAGGTGAACCCGCACCGCGCGTATTACAGCGCCATGCCGTCCGCGTGGCTGCCGGGCGTCAACGAAGCGTGGGCCTCGCACGTGATCGATCAGACGGCCGCCGAATGGCCGACGTTTTTCGTCGACAAGGTGATCGCGCCGTTATGGAAAAAAGGCTATCGGGGCTTTTTCCTCGACACGCTCGACTCCTACCATCTGATCGCCAAAACCGATGCCGCGCGAGCCGCGCAGGAAGCTGGACTGGTGCGCGTCATCCGCGCGATCAAGAAGCGTTATCCGAAGGCGAAGCTGATCTTCAACCGCGGGTTCGAGGTATTGCCGCAGATCCATGATCTCGCCTACATGGTGGCGTTCGAATCGCTGTACCGCGGTTGGGATGCCGGCAAGCAGCGTTATACGGAAGTGCCGCAGGCCGATCGCGACTGGCTGCTGATGCAGGCGGCGACCATCCGCGATCAATACAAGCTGCCGGTGCTGTCCATCGACTATTGTCCGCCCGCCGACGACACGTGCGCAACCGCCACCGCGGCACGGATTACGCAAGCCGGCTTCGTGCCCTACGTCACCGACGGCGGACTCGCGACCGTCGGCGTGGGCGCGGCCGGGACCCGCAATGAGCGGCCGTGACACTCCAATTGAATAACTATAAAAGGGAATTTCGCATGGACTTGAAAGGCACGATTCTGGTAACCGGTGGCGCGGGCTTTATCGGTTCGCATACCTGTGTCGAATTGCTGAATGGCGGCTACGACGTGGTCGTGGTCGACAACCTGGTGAACAGCAACCGCGAGTCGCTCAAACGCGTCGAGCAGATCGCGCGCAAGCGCGTGGCGTTCTACGAAACGGATTCGCGCGATGAAGCGGCGTTGCAACGCATTTTCGACACGCACGCGGTGACTGGCGCGATTCACTTCGCGGCGCTCAAAGCGGTCGGCGAATCGGTCTCGAAGCCGATCGAGTATTACGACAACAACCTCGGCAGTCTGCTCACCCTGCTCTCGGTCATGCGCGCACGCGATGTGAAGCAGTTCGTGTTCAGTTCGTCGGCCACGGTGTACGGCGTGCCGAAGACCTCGCCGATCGACGAATCGTTTCCGCTGTCCGCCACCAATCCGTATGGACAAACGAAGCTGATCGCCGAACAGATCCTGCGCGATCTGGAAGTATCCGATCCGTCCTGGCGCATCGCCACGCTGCGTTATTTCAATCCGGTCGGCGCGCACGAGAGCGGTCTGATTGGCGAAGACCCGGGCGGCGTGCCGAACAACCTGATGCCGTATGTCGCGCAAGTCGCCGTCGGCAAGCTGGAGAAGCTGCGCGTGTTCGGAGGCGACTACGACACGCCGGATGGCACCGGCGTGCGTGACTACATCCACGTGGTGGATCTCGCGCGCGGACACCTTGCCGCGCTCGACGCGTTGGTCGAGCGGGATGCGAGCTTCGTCGTGAATCTCGGCACGGGGCAGGGCTATAGCGTGCTGGACGTGGTGCGCTCGTTCGAAAAGGCGTCGGGCAAGCCGGTGCCTTATGAAATCGTCGCGCGCCGTCCGGGCGACGTCGCGTCCTGTTTCGCCGATCCGGCCGCGGCGGACAAGCTGCTCGGCTGGCGCGCGCAATACGGCATCGAACGCATGTGCGCCGACCATTGGCGCTGGCAATCGACCAATCCCGCCGGTTACGCCTGAAGCTCGATTCGATTCGGGGCGGCTCGCCTCATCCGATACAACATCACGTGGGAAAGCAAATTTATGTGTGGCATTGTCGGCGCGGTAGCGCAACGTAACATCGTCCCGGTTCTGATCGAAGGACTGCGGCGTCTGGAGTATCGCGGCTACGACTCGTGCGGTGTCGCCGTGCTGGCCGAAGCCGGCCCGCGCCGCGCGCGCAGTACGGCGCGCGTCGCGGACCTCGACGCGCAGGCACGCGAGACGCATCTCGAAGGCGGCACGGGCGTCGCGCACACGCGTTGGGCGACGCACGGCGCGCCGGTCACGGACAACGCGCATCCGATTTTCTCGAAGGACGAGTTGGCGTTGGTGCATAACGGCATCATCGAAAACTACGAGCCGTTGCGCGAGATGTTGCGCGCAAAGGGCTACGTGTTCGTTTCGCAAACCGACACCGAAGTGGTCGCGCATCTCGTGCATAGCCTGTATCGCGGCGATCTGTTCGAGGCGGTTCGCGAAGCCGTGAAGCAGCTGGACGGCGCGTACGCGATCGCGGTCGAGCACAAGGCGCATCCGCATCTGGTGGTGGGCGCGCGGCAAGGCTCGCCGCTCGTCGTCGGCATCGGCGAAGGCGAGAATTTCCTCGCGTCGGATGCGCTGGCTTTGGCCGGCGAGACCGAGCGCTTCATCTTCCTGGAAGAGGGCGATGTGTGCGAGCTGACGCTCGAGCGCGTGCGGGTCGTGAGCCGCGACGGCGCGGACGTAGCGCGCGAAGTGCGCACGGTGGCCGCGTATGGCGGCGGCGTGGAACTCGGCCCATACCGGCATTTCATGCAGAAGGAAATCTTCGAGCAGCCGCGTGCGATCGCCGATACGGTGCCGCAAGGCGAGTCGCTCGATGCGTCGCTGTTCGGTGAAGCGGCCGCCGCCGTGTTTGCGGATATCGACAGTCTGTTGATTCTCGCGTGCGGCACCAGCTATTACTCGGGACTGACGGCCAAGTACTGGCTCGAATCGATCGCGAAGATTCCCACTCAGGTTGAAATTGCCAGCGAATACCGCTACCGCGATTCGGTGCCGAATCCGAAGGCGCTGGTGGTCGTGATTTCCCAGTCCGGCGAAACGGCCGACACGCTCGCTGCGTTGAAGCATGCGCAGTCGCTTGGGCATCAGCACACGCTGTCGGTCTGCAACGTGGCGACGAGCGCGATGGTGCGGCTGACGTCGCTGTCGTTTCACACGCACGCGGGCCGCGAGATCGGCGTGGCGTCGACCAAGGCGTTCACCACGCAACTGGTCGGCCTGTTCGTGCTTGCCGCGACGCTGGGCAAAATCCGCGGCACGGTGAGCCCGGAACAGGAAGCGGACTATGTGCGCCAGTTGCGCCATTTGCCGGCCGCATTGAACGCCGTGCTGGCGCTGGAGCCGCAGATCATCGCGTGGTCGGAGAAGTTCTCGGGCAAGGAAAGCGCGCTGTTCCTCGGACGCGGTTCGCACTATCCGATCGCACTCGAAGGCGCGCTCAAGCTCAAGGAGATTTCCTATATTCACGCGGAGGCTTATCCCGCCGGTGAGTTGAAACACGGCCCGCTGGCGCTCGTCACCGATGCGATGCCGGTCGTGACGATCGCGCCGAACGATGCGCTGCTCGAGAAGCTGAAGTCGAATCTCCAGGAAGTGAAGGCGCGCGGCGGCGAGCTTTATGTGTTTGCGGATGCGGACACGCGGATTGGCAGTGAGCCGGGGATTCACGTGATCAGAATGCCGGAGCACTATGGGCCGTTGTCGCCGCTTTTGCATGTGGTGCCGTTGCAATTGCTCGCTTACCACACGGCGTGCGCGCGTGGGACGGATGTCGATAAGCCGAGGAACCTGGCGAAGTCGGTTACGGTGGAGTGAAGGGTTAGCGGCGGGGCGGTCGGCGGCGGCGGCTCCCCGTCGGCTCTGCTGTTGAATGGTTGCCTGCCAAAGCTTGCTCAGAGCTTTGACCATTGTTCACGAACCGCAGGGCGACCGCATTCTCCTCTTCCTTACTCCTTGGCGTCATGACCCGAGCGCAAGCTGTTCGGTGCGACGATCATTGGATTGCGCAAAGACCTGTATGGATGTACAGTATCTTGCATGGGATTTCGTCGTGCCACCATGATTGTGGCGGCGTGATCGGTGGCGCATAGGGAGAGAACATGTTTCGATTTTTGGGCTTGGGCGCTCTGCTGTTCGCGGTGGCTTCGACGGCCATGGCCGGCGCACACTACGTCGAAGTCTGGAACCCGCCGGAAGCACGAGCGAGCATGCCGCATCGCGCGGTCGTTGCCCATCGACCTGCCGGTGGTCGGCACATCGTTCCTCGTGCCGTGAAAGCGCGCGCGCGGCCTGCATCGGCGCCAGTTGCCAGGCTCGTCGCGAAAACGGACCGGCGGGAAAACGTGCCTGTTCATGCGCCGGACATGTCGGAGATTCCGCGGCAGATCACGCCCGAGGGCAATGTGCTGCGGGTGGATTCGCGCGGCATGACGGCTGAGGTGACGCGCTGATGGAGTCCCAGACCTATCACGGCTACACCGTCTGGGGTCACGCCATCTTGCAGCAGGAGGACATCCTGCAGCCCGAACGCTACGCCGCTAGCGGGACCATTACGCTCGCCGGCAAGCTGATCGAAGCGTCGGGCATTCTCGCCCACTTCGATACTGAGGAAGAAGCGCAGCGCGCGGGCCTCGAGTGGGCGCGTGCCTGGATCGATAGCCACGGGTGAGCGGCAAAAAAAAGCCGGCGATAGCCGGCTTGAATGGTCCTGGTTTTCGGAGGCTTCCAGAGCCTGAGAGAAGGTGAGGGCTGCGTCTGACGGTCACTGAGACAACGTCCCAAACGCACGACGCACCCTCAAGTCAAGATGCTGCGACTGCTTCGATTAAGAGACGCTTAAGCAGGCGTGGAGCGGCTGCATGAGCGTTGAGGTTCCCGAACCGCTCGTGAGCCAGAATCTTCACTTCGCCGCACGAGCGGCCGTGATAATAGCCGCGGCAACTTCAGTCGGCTGCGACAGCATCGCAACGTGGCTCGCATTGACCTTGACCAGCGTGGCGCCGATCTGTTGCGCCATCGCGGCCTGCAAGGGCGCGGGGATCATGCGGTCCTTCTCAGTCAGCACGTACCACGACGGCTTGCTGTGCCACGCCGCGCTCGCCACCTTGTCGTCCGAGCAACCGGCAAACCAGGGGCCTTGTGTGGCCGCTACGATACGGGCCTGGGCCGGCGGGAGGTCCTGCGCGAAGTCTTTGATGATCCCGTCTGTCGACAGCGTCAGATAACCGGCGGAGTCCTTCTGCAACTCCGTCGCCCATGAAGGCGCGGGCTTGCCTTTGAGGATGTCGTTGATCGACTGACCGTTATCCGGCGCAAACGCCGCGACATAGACGAGGGCCTTGACCTTGTCGTCGTTGCCTGCCTGAGAGATCACCGCACCGGCCCACGAGTGGCCCACCAGAATGACGGGCCCGTTCTGTTGTTCAATGACGCGTTGCGTCGCCGCTGCATCGTCGTCGAGTGATTTGAGGGAGTTTTGCACCGCCACCACGTGCAGACCTTTTGCCTCCAGGAGCGGAATCACTTTGTTCCAGCTCGAACCGTCGGCGAATGCTCCGTGCACCAGGACGACGTTTTTGCCTTTCAGATCGCCGTTCGGCGCGGCGGCGCTTGCCGGCGTGACAGCGGCCAGCGACAGCAAGCCTCCCAGCATCAACGTGGCAGCCAGGCACTTTTTCAGCAAGGTATTCATAATGTTCATCCTCTTCGTCAATTTCGTTGGGTAAGAAACAACTTGCGGATTGGAGGATGCGCCGATCGGCCGATTTCCTGTATCGGTCGAATGACCGAGCCGACACAGTCCGGCTGGACGCGCGAGTACTGACAACAAGGTCGAAAGCTATGCATGACGTTTCTGCAATCCGGGTGCTGGACGCAGTCAAGGCCCTCGCGTTTATTGGCGACCTCAGCATGGGGCAGCCCACCGACCATTCGCCGCGCACCGCCTGGCTGGCGGCGCGACTCGCCGCCGAGGCCGGTCTGGACGGCACGCAATGCGACGTAGTCAAGGAAGTGTCTCTTCTGAGGTGGTCCGGCTGCACGGCAAACGCGGCCGGTTTTTCTGACTGGCTGGGCGACGACATCGGCGGCCGCGCGGCCATGCTTGCCATGCGGCCGGACTGGACCGGGACCGGCGAGTCGCCGACGCAAGTGGGCGCCGCGATCACGCCGCTCGCCCAGATACACTGCGAGGTCTCGGGCGAGGTGGCTCGTATGCTCGGGCTCACTCTTGCGACTCAGGAGGCGCTTCGACGTATTTTCGAAAGTTGGGACGGCGGAGGTTTCCCTGACCATCGGCCGGGGCGCGATGTACCCGCCGCGGTGTTCATCGTCGCCGTGGCCGGGGATCTCGAGATCCTGAGCCGGGTCTACGGTATCGAGCGCGCGCAGATGCTGATCGCGCAAAAGGCCGGCCGGCAATACCCGTCGGAATTGGCACAGCTCGCCTCGGCTCGGGCGGCCGCGTGGCTCGAGGAACTCGGGGATTCGATCGCGCGGCGGCGTGACGAGTCGGGCTGCACGCAAGCGCTGCAACTGGTCAGCGCGCCGGAGATCGTCGCCGACGTGATCGACCTGAAGCTGCCGTGGATGACCGGCTATTCGCGGCGAGTAGCGGAGACGGCTGGCGCCTGCTGCGCGCATTTAGGCCTGAGCGACGATGCGCGGCGCTGCACGTACACGGCGGGGCTGCTCCATGGCATGGGACGTATGGCGGTCCCCAACGCCATCTGGAATACGGCGGGCGAGCTTTCTCCGGCAGCATGGGAAAAGGTTCGCCTTGTGCCCTACTGGACCGCGCGTGCGGGCAAACAGATCGAGGGTCTTGCTCGCGAGTCGGAGATCGCTTCTTTCGCGTACGAGCGTCTCGATGGTTCGGGCTATTTCCGCAGCAGCGCCGGCGACGCAATTGGACGCGAAGCGCGGGTGCTTGCGGTTGCTGCCGCCTGGGTGGCGCTGCGCTCAGCGCGCCCCTGGAGGCCGGCATTTTCGCCGGAGCAGTCCGCGGCGCTGCTCAACGAGCAGGCGCGGGCGGGGCGTTTCGATACAGAGGCGGTCGAGGCAACCGTTTCCTCGGAACTCGGCGATGGTCCCGCATTCGGCGAACGTGCGCGCAATCCGAAAGCAGGGTTGCTGTCGCCGCGAGAAGCGGAAGTGCTAAAACACATCAGCCTGGGGGCGAGCAACAAGGAAGTCGCCCGCATTCTCGAACTGAGCCCCAGTACCGTGCGCACGCATGTGGAAAGCGTCTTTCGCAAGCTCGAATGTTCTACCCGTGCCGCGGCCACGTTGAAGGCCTCCGCGCTCGGGTGCATCTAGGCGGGTGCGCTGCGTACGGGTTTGCAGTGGCGCGGACACCCGTACTTTCTAAAGTTTTTGTGTTCCGGCAACACCACCTGACGGCAACCGCGCTGGCGGCGCTCACCGAAACTGCGTTACCGCGAGCAGCAGCACCATGCTGCCGATCGCGCCATCCAGCACGCGCCATGCTGTCGCCCGCTTGAAGAGCGGCGCGAGCGCCCGTGCGCCGTAGCCCAATCCGATAAACCAGATTCCGCTGACCGCCATCGCGCCCAGCGCAAAAGCGATCCGCGCGCCTTCGGGTTCGCGTGCGCCGGCCGTGCCGATCAACAGGAACGTGTCGAGATAGACGTGCGGATTGAGCCACGTGAAGGCGAGCGTCATCAGAATGATCGGCACGGCGCGCTGCACGGGCGCCGCGCTGACGTCCCCGCCTTCCAGCACCGCATGCCCAGGCCGCACCGCGCGGCGCAACGCGCTGATCCCGAACCACGCAAGATAGGCAAGCCCGACATACAGCATGGCGTGAACGAACACAGGATAGCGCTCGACCAATACCGATGCGCCGCCGACGCCCGCGCCGATCAGAAGGCAGTCCGACAATGCGCACAGCGCGACGATCTTGCCGACATGCGAGCGCATGATGCCCTGACGCAGCACGAAGGCGTTTTGCGCGCCGATCGTCACGATCAGGGAGGCGCACAAGGCGGCGCCGTGAGAAAAAGACAGCCAATTCATAATCGATCCAGTAGACGGGAGAAGCGAACGAGGCTAGTCTGCGGGTTTGCTGCTCATAAGAGAAGCTAATTCACTTAATGCCGATTAAGGAACGCTAATGCTCGACTATGCGTTGCTCGATGCGCTGGCCGCCGTGGTACGCCACGGTTCGTTCGACCGTGCCGCCAGCGAACTGAATGTGACACCGTCCGCGGTATCGCAACGGGTCAAACTGCTGGAAGAGCGCGTGGGCAGCGTGCTGGTGAAGCGCGGCCAGCCCTGTGTCGCGACCACCTCGGGCGCGCTGCTGTGCCGCCACACCGAACGCGTGCAATTGCTCGAAGCGGAGCTGACCGGCCGCCTGCCGGCGCTGCCCGGCGCGCTGGTCGAACCGTGGCCGGCGCTGCGCGTGGCCGTCAACGACGACAGCGTCGGCACCTGGTTTATCGACGCGGTCGCGCAATTTTGCGTCGAGCGGGAGATGCTGCTCGATCTGGTGATCGACGATCAGGACCACACCGCGCAGCGGATTCGCGACGGTAGCGTGCAAGGCGCCGTCACCACGCAAGCCGAGCCCGTGCAGGGTTGCCGCTCCACGCGTCTTGGGCGGATGCGTTATCTGGCGGTCTGTTCACCGGATTTTCTCGCACGTCACTTTGCCGACGGCGTCACGCGCGAGAGTTTGCGGCGTACGCCGTGCGTCGACTTCAATCCCAAGGACCAGTTGCAAAAGCGCTTCATGCGCCGCATCACGCGCGCGGACATTGATCCGCCGTTGCATTGGATTCCGCACGTCGCCGGTTTTTTGCGCGCCTGCGTCACGGGCCTCGGCTGGGGCATGTGTCCGGAACGCATGATCGCCCCGCATCTGGCCAGCGGCGAACTGGTGGAGATCGCGCCCGGCAAGCATATCGATGTCGATCTCTACTGGCAGAGCTGGCGTTTGTCGATCGACTGGCTCGACGACTTCGGCGCGGTGTTACGTAAGCGGGCAACCGAGTTTTTGGACTGAACATCCGCAATGCGTAATCAGGCAGTTGGCCCGTGCCGGTACTCGATCCGCACACTGCCGGTTCGCGCATCTGCCATGAAACTGTCGATCACGCGCCGCACGTCGTAGTCAATATAATCGGCCTGGGTCGCGTCGAGAATCAAGGTCGCGCCCGGCGGAATCTGCCCGAGATAACGTTTCAGTTGCGGCGTGCAGAAGAAGCTCGCGTTCTTGCGCAAGGTCAGCACGTAGTGATCGCCGTCGCGCGTGAAGCTCATCGCGCGATGCAGGTTGCGTTCGACAACAAGTACCACGCTCAGCGCGAAGCCGATTGCAATGCCGCTCAGCAGATCCGTCAACAGCACCCCGGCGATGGTGCCGATGAACGGCACGAACTGGCTGCGTCCGGCGCGGCCCATTGCGACGAACAGCTGCGGCTTCGCGAGTTTGTAGCCGGTGTGGATCAGAATCGCCGCGAGGCTGGCGAGCGGAATCATATTGATCACGCCGGTGAGCGTGAGCGTGGCGATCAGCAGCACGAGGCCGTGTGTCATGCACGAAACACGGCTGCGGGCACCCGCATGCACGTTGGCCGCGCTGCGCACGACCACGGCGGTGAGCGGCAGCGCGCCAATCAGACCGGCAAGCAGGTTGCCGACGCCTTGCGCCTTCAGTTCACGGTCGGGCGGCGCTCTGTGATGCGCGGGATCGATCTGTTCGAGCGCTTCGAGACTCAGCAAGGTTTCCAGACTCGCGACGATCGCGATCACCACGGCCACGCGCCACACAGCGGGGTCGAGCCAGTGCGCGAAGCCGGGAAACGTGAGCGCGTCGCGAAACGCATCCCATGATCCGATCGCGGGCATCGCCACACGTTGCACGGACGCGATCGCGTTGCCCGGTGCGAGAGAGTCGGCGAATCCCGCGACCGCGATGCCGATCAACACCACCACAAGCGGCGCGGGAGCCGCGCGTACGAGCCGCCAGCGCTGCAACGTTGGCGTGTTCCACGCCACGAGTATGGCGATCGACGCGATCGCGAGGAGCGGCATGACCACGGAGACGCCGTCGCCACCGATGCCCGCGGCCAGCGGCAACTGGTTGGCGATCAGCAGAATGCCGATCGAGGCGAGCATGCCGGTGATCACCGGCACCGGCACATAGCTCGCCAGCCGGCCGGCGCGCAGAAAGCCCAGCATGATCTGCAAGGCGCCCGCGATCACGAGTGCGCTCAGAAACGCGGCGAAGCTGCCGAGCGTGGCCAGCGCATCCACGACAATCACGACGAGCCCGGCAGCCGGTCCACTCACGCTCAGCCGTGAGCCGCTCAGCAACGCGACCACAAGGCCGCCGATCACGCCGGCCAGAATGCCGGCGAATGGTGCGACGCCGGAAGCCTGCGCGATGCCCAGGCATAGCGGCAACGCAATCAGGAAAACGGTGATGCCCGCGAGCAGGTCGCTGCGCCATGCATACGGGCGAGGCGCGGGGCTGCTGTTGACTTCAGGTTGTTCAGAGGTGAATGGAATCATCGTAAAGCTTGCCTCCAAGCTGGGGAGTCGAAAAAAACGCCGCGCTTATCGGCGGCGTTTGTCGTGCGCGGTTACAGCAGCGCGGGCGATTGGGACGAGTCGGTCTGCTCGCACGTATTGCGACGGGTTGGTGCAGCGGCGGTCAGCCCATCGCGGCTTCGGTTGCAGCGTTGCTGTTCGCGGTCCAGGGCGTGTCGGTCAATGTTTTCAGACGCCCTTCGAGCATCGAGAAAATCCAGCCGTGAATCTGCACGGGACGCCGCGCACGCTGAATCAGCGGCATGGCGTGCAGCGCCTGAACCTGTGCCAGCACATTGAGTTCGGCGAGCCGATCCACGCGTGCCTCGAAGCTCGGCAGCTCGCGCAATTCGGTGGTGTGCAGCGCGCACAGCCGGCGAATTCCCCCAATGCGCCGATTGACGTTCGGCAGTTCGGGCACGGGTGGGCGCAGCGCCGCCTGCACGCCGCCGCAGCAGTGATGGCCGCAGACGATCACATGCTCCACCTGCAGTGCGGTGACCGCGTATTCGAGCACGCTCGAGAGGTTGTCGTCGTTGTCGGCGACGAGATTCGCGATATTTCGATGCACGAAGATCTCGCCGGGCATCGCCCGCGTAATCGCTTCCGGCACGCGGCTGTCGGAGCAACCGATCCACAGCACGTTCGGTTGCTGATTGCTGGCGAGGCGCCGGAAATACGCGGGATCACGGTTGTTGATTTCGTCGGACCAGGCGAGGTTTTCGACGAGCATGCGTTTCGGGTATGTCATGAACGAGCTTCCGTTGATGCGACGATCGCGTTGTGAATTGCATCTGTATCTGTTGCCGAACGAGTGTCAGTCGTTCTCGGCCCAGTAGCGTTGCATGGCTGCATGGCGGGCTTTATTCGCGTCGATGCTCCGTTGACTCGGCGGATAGTCGGCCTCGGTGTTGGGAATGAGACCTTGCCGCTGAGCCTCGATTAACTCCTGACGCACCTGTTCGCGGGATTTCCCCATCTGTTGCGGCTGGCCCGCGAGGGTGCCTTGTGGTTGCGAGGTGAAGGTGGGAATGCTGTTGTTGTCGGTTGCTACGGCGGTGGTGGCGAGTGTGCTCAGAATCAGGGCGGTTGCGTAGTGTTTCATCGCGTCCTCTGCAAGTTGATTGGGATGTCTGATCAATGTTGATCAGACAGGGATATTGTGCATAGCAGGGGATGAGACCGTGGTGATCGCCGCATGATAGTTTTGTCATCGTGCGGGCGTGTGCTTCGCTCAACTGATCGGCGGATGCTTCGGGAAGCGCAAGCTGAACGTGGTGCGCACGTGCGGCACGCTTTCCACGCTGCATTCGCCGTGATGTTCGTCCATGATCGACTTGACGATGGCAAGTCCGAGGCCCGTGCCGCTTGCCGAGTTGTGCCGCGATGGATCGACCCGGTAAAAACGGTCGAAGATGCGCTCCAGATGCGGTCGCGCGATGCCGGCGCCGGTGTCCGACACCGAGAGGTGCGCATAGCGCCTGCGTTCCGCGCACTGCACGTCGACGGTGCTGCCGCGCGGCGCGTGGGTCAACGCGTTCGAAATCAGGTTGCTGAGCGCCCGTTGCACCATCAGCACATCGCCTTCGAAACGCGCATTGCCCAATACGACGATTTCGACGCCGGCATCCGCCGCCATGATTTCGTAGTAGCCGGCAATGCGCAGCGCCTCGCTGCGCCCGTCGACACATTGCAGCGTCAAGCGGTGGCGAATGCTGTCCGCGCGCGCGAGAAACAGCATGCTGTCGATAAGACGCGCGAGGCGCTGGAATTCGTCCACGCTCGATTCGATCACGCCGCGGTATTCGTCGGCGGAACGCGGTTGCGAGAGTGCCACTTGCGCTTCAGCCAGCAGATTCGTGAGGGGAGTCCGCATGTCATGCGCAAGGTCGGATGAAAATTGCGTGAGACGCGTGAACGATTCATGCAGGCGCGCCAGCATGCGGTTGAAGGCACGGCTCAGCTCCTTCAGTTCGCCAGGCATGTCGCGCTCGGGCAATGGTTCGGCAAGATGGCTGCTGGAGATCTGCTCGGCGCGCGCCGTCAAACGAGCCAGCGGCCGCAGTCCGAAACGGGCGATCGACCACGCAAGCAGCGCATTCACCAGCGTCCCCGTCACGATGACGACCAGCACGTTGAGTGCGTAGGCGCGCAGTAACGCGCGTTCGCCGCTCGCGTCGTATTGCACGACCACGCGCACTTGTGTGCCGGATGGGTCGCCGAGCAGCGCCATTGCCACCAGAAAGCGCAGCGGCAGTTTCTCGATCGACACGCGCACGGGTGCGACGCCAGCGCGCACGGTCATGGTCTCCGCATTCGGCCAGTAGCCGTTGGTGCGAATGAGCGGTGCGCTGCGCGAATCGAACAGTGCGATATCCAGGTTCTGATGTCCGTATAGCTGGTTGTGCCACGTCTCACGATCAGCGCTGACCGCCTGGATGCTGGGCATGGTGTGCAGGCGCAATTGCAGCGCGGCGAGCGTGGTGGTCATCTCGCGCGCCGACGCGACTTCGATGCGCGTTTTCAGGCCGTGATACAGCAATACGCCATTGAATATGAGTAGCAGCGAAGTCGAAAGGGCGAAGAGTATTGACAGCCTCGCACGCAAGGTGCGCGGCACGAGCCGCGCGGGCGGCCTGAAGCGCAGCGTTGTCGCGCGCAGGCGCAGCGCCGCGAGTAGACGTCGGATCATGACTGCGATGGGCCGCGCTCTTCCAGTACGTAGCCCATGCCGCGCACGGTGTGAATCAGCTTGGGCTCGTAATTGTCGTCGACCTTCGCGCGCAGGCGGCGGATCGCGGCGTCGACGACGTTCGTGTCGCTGTCGAAGTTCATGTCCCACACCTGGGACGCAATCGTCGAACGCGGCAGAATTTCACCCTGACGACGCATCAGCAGCCATAACAACGCGAATTCCTTGGCCGTGAGCAGGATCATGTCGCCGTGGCGCGTGGCCTTGCGGCGCGTCAGGTCGAGCACCAGATTCGCTACCTGCAGGGAAGCGGCGTCGCGCGTTTGCCCACGTCGCAGAATCGAGCGCACACGGGCCAGCAGTTCGGCGAAGTCGAACGGCTTGACGAGATAGTCGTCGCCACCCATGTTGAGGCCGCGCACTTTGTCGTCCACCTCGTCGCGCGCGGTGAGCAGCAGAACCGAAGTCGAATGGGTGCGGCGCAGGTTTTTCAGCACCGTCCAGCCGTCCTGGCCGGGCAGCATGACGTCGAGGACGATCAGGTCGTAGTCCTCCGTCAGCGCGCGGTGCTGGCCGGTCACGCCGTCTTCCACCCAGTCGACGATAAAGCCCGCTTCGGTCAAACCTTTGCGAAGATACGTGCCGGTTTTGATTTCGTCCTCGACGATCAGGATACGCATGATTTTCTCTCAGTGCCGCGAGTCAGCGGCCGATGCGTGCATTAGGCGCGCATGACGTGGAGGCATTCGCTGCATCGAGCCCGTGATCGACTGCAGGCAGCGAACTGGAAGTCCGCGGCATGGTGCGAGTCATCGCGGAGAACACCTCGAGCGAGAGCAGGCCTCGCGTGAATAACGGCTCGTCCTGGCCAGTTGACTTTGCATATGCGGAGGGGCAGGCTGGTTTGCCGCCGTCGAACAGCCCGTCAGGCTGAATCCACCAGAACGCCAGCGAACTGAGTGCAATCACGAGCAGCGCTGCTCCCAGAGAGACCGGATGATCGATGCGGAGCCGTTCCCAGCGTGCCGGGACGCTTGCACTGAAATGCGTGATGCGCATCGTCAGACTTCGCATTCGTTGAAAGTGCCGCATACGGTTCAATTTGAAGATAGAACGGGTCCATCGTACGGATACCTGATCGATGCGAACATGAACGCAACATGACAATTCCGTCACATAGCTTGCGTGCATGTTTTATTGCGGTGCGTCGCACGCATGACAGGATCGTCATGGCACGCTCATGTTCAGGGAGCCGCTTCGATCTAGCATGGGGGCTCAATCAAACGGAATCGGAGAATAGATCGTGCGGAATGCGAAGTGGTTTGCGGGAGTCGTGCTGGGCTTTGCGTGGATGAGTGTGTCGGTGGCGAGCGACGGTGTTTCGTCGCTTGACCCAGCCACGGGGCCGCGTGTGGCTTACGAGGCTCAGGAGCAGGTGCAGCAAAAGCCGCAACAGGTGCAGGGTGGAGAAGAGCGTGCGGTGCGGAAGGCGCGGCAGGCGCCGCAGGGAAAGACCCGCGAGGAGGTGAAGCGTGAACTGGCCGTCGCGCGCGCGGCGGGTTGCATGGACGTGTCGGACAGCCAGTATCCGCAGCCGTGTCCGTTGCCGGACGGCGCGCGTTCCGTGGCGGACGCGTTTCAGATGCGCTAGGTTGAAGTAGGTGGCAAGCCGCTCACTTGCCGAACCGATCGCATCTATCGGCGCGTGAGCGGCAAAGTTTTCTCTAGTGCAAACGGATCACCGGATGCACGCGTCTGCGCAACCAGTGGCTCGCCGTATCGAGCGCCATGCGCGCGAAACCGGTCAGTGTCATGACGTGCCGCCGATAGATGAGCTTGTAGACCGCAGTGGCGAGCCAGCCATCGACAAACACCGGCTGCGTCAGCAAGCTGTTGCTGAGGCTGCCTATGGTGCCTTCACGCCCGAAGCCGACCAACGTGCCGGCGTCGCGGTACACGAACTCGGGCAACGCTTCACCTGCAATCCGGCACTTCAATGCGCGCGCGAGAAACAGCGCCTGTTGATGCGCGACCTGCGCGCGCGGTGCGAGGAATGCGCCGGCGTCGTCGGCGGGGCAGGCCGCGCAGTCGCCGAGGCCGAAGATATTCGGATCGTTCGTGCATTGCAACGTGCGATTCACCTGGATCTGCGCGTTGCGATTCACCGCGATGCCGTCTAACGTGCGCAATACGGGTGGTCCCGAGATGCCCGCTGTCCAGATCGCGATGTCGCTGGCGAGAGGGGCGCCGCCGTCGGTCAGCACGGCATCGGCGCGCACTTCGGTGACACGCGTGGCACTTAACACTTCCACGCCGAGACTGGCGAGCATCCGCTGTGCGCGCGCTGAAATCGTTTCGGACAAAGCGGGCAGCACACGTCCGCTGCTTTCGATCAAACGAATGCGGAAGTCGCGCACCGGATCGAGTGAAAACGGGCTGTAGCGATTCAGCAAACGCACCGTGTCGCGCAACGCGGCGGCGAGTTCGACACCCGTCGCGCCGGCACCGATGATGTTGATCGACACCGGTGTAGCCGCATGCGCGGTCTGCGCCCGGCGCGCATGGTTCGCGCGCAGACAGGCATCGAGCAACTTGCGGCGGAATGCTTCCGCATGTGCGACCGATTCGAGCGGCAACGCATGCTCCGCGGCGCCGGGCACGCCGAAATACTGTGTGACGCTGCCCATGGCCAGCACCAGCGTATCGAAAGCGATCTGCCGTGCCGGCAGAATTTCGCGGCCGTCTGCATCGTGTAACGCGCTCAGCGTGATATGCCGCTCGGCGCGATCGAGCGCAGTGAGTTCGCCCTGTTCGAATTCGAAGCCGTGCCGTTGCGCCTGCACCGCATATTGCAGTTGATGGGTCGCGGGATCGAGTTGACCTGAAGCGGCTTCGTGCAGCAGGGGCTTCCAGAAGTGCGTGGGCCAGCGGTCGACCAGCACGATCTGCGCGAGGCCGGCACGCCCGAGCGATTCGGACAGGCGCGTGGCGAGCCCGAGTCCACCCACACCGCCGCCGACGATCACGACCCGATGCGCCGCCGAATTGTCCATGCGTTGCGCGGATTGCGCGTGGTGCGCCCGCTGCGTTGTTGCGCTTGCCTGTTGATCGATTGCGGCCATGATTTCTTTCCTCCTGACGTTATTCGTGCCGGGCCGGTGCTGGCGCCGCGCGGAGCGCGATTCCAAACATTCCCCGGCTCATCTGTCAGGCCAGTATAGAATCGGCGAAAACCGCAGCACAATTTAATGTTTATACGGAACATATAGGTTTGCACTTATGTTAAAAGCCGCGACGTTTCGTCAGTTGAAGGCCTTGCATACGATTGCGAAGCTCGGCAGCGTGTCGCGTGCGGCCGAGGAATTGCGGCTCACGCAGCCGGCCGTGTCGCTACAGGTGCGGCTGCTCGAAGAGGCCGCGGGCGCGCCGCTGTTGCAGCGCGTGGGCCGTGGTGTGCAGTTGACCGCGGCCGGTGAGATCCTCGCCCGTTATGCGCTGGAAATCCTCGACCTGTGGAACGGCGCGGCCGACGATCTGGCCGCGTTGCACGGCGAGCAGGGCGGCACGCTGCGCATCGGCGCGATCACCACGGCCGAGTATCTGATCCCGCCGTTTCTGGTGCGTTTCACCGAATTGCGTCCGCAAGTGAAGGTGCAGTTCAAGGTCGGCAATCGCGCGGACATCATCCGCATGCTGGCGACGCACGAGATCGATCTCGCGGTGATGGGCAGCGCGCCGCGCGAATTGCGCACGGCGGCGACCGCGTTCGCCAAGCATCCAATGGCGTTCGTCGCCTCGCCCGCGCATGCGCTGATGAAGAAAAAGCGTTTGTCGCTCGACGATCTGCAAAGCGCGAATCTGTTCGTGCGGGAGCGTGGTTCGGGCACGCGTTCGACCGTCGAGAATCTGTTTCGGCTCGCGGGCCTCAAGCTTCATATCGGCTCCGAGTTGTCGAGCAACGAGGCGATCAAGCAGTTGGTCGAGGCGGGATTGGGTATCGCGTTCCTGTCGCTGCACGCCTGTTCGCTGGAGTTTCAGGCGGGTTTGCTCGCGCTGTTGCCGATGCCCGCCAACCCGATCGAGCGCGACTGGTATGTGATGCATGTGTCGGATAAACGTCTGCCGCATGTGGCCGGGCTGTTCCGCGATTTCTTGATCGAGCACGGGATGTCGGGCGCGGTGCCGGTGCCGCTGCCGACTGTCGCTGCCGCAAAAAAACGCCGCCAGACGCGCCAGGCGGGCGGCGCGGACGCGACATAACGCGTGCGGATTCTCGCTATTCGCTTCGACGTTTGCGCTGCGCGAAGCCTGCGGGAAGTCCCTAAGCGGCCTTTCTGGACGCCCGCAGAGCCTTGCCGGGCGGTGCTTGCCGGTTACATCGCCGGCGATCGAAGTAAAGGTTGGGCGGACGATATTTTTGCCCGCGCCGATTGTCTTTACAGTGGCGTCCAGACATCTGAGAAAAGTGGACGCCGCATCCCTGTGGCGAGCCATTGTGATTGACCTGGCCGTTACAGGAGTCGGAGACAATGAGCAGCAACAGCATCACTCAAGTCGAAACATTCGGTTTCGAACGCATTCCGGATCGCTCGCGCTATGCGCGGCCGATCGATCTGTTCCGCTTGCTGTTCGGCGGTTGCAATACCTTTTCGACCTCCGTGCTCGGCAGTTTTCCGGTGCTGCTCGGTTTGTCGTTCAAGGCGGGTGTCTGGTCGATCGTGCTCGGCGTGCTGATCGGCTCGTGCATTCTTGCGCCGATGAGCCTGTTCGGTCCGCGTAACGGCACCAGCGACCCGGTCTCGTCGGGCGCGCATTTCGGCATTCATGGGCGGATCGTCGGCTCGTTTCTGGCGGTGCTGACCGCGGTCGCGTTTTTCTCGCTGGCGGTGTGGAGTTCGGGCGATGCGCTCGTGGGCGGCGCGAATCATCTGCTCGGTTTGCCGGTCAACTGGATGACGCTGAGCTTCGCATATGGTCTCTTCGCGGTGCTGGTGCTGACCGTGTGCGTGTATGGTTTCCGCTTCATGCTGTGGGTCAACAAGATCGCGGTGTGGGCGGCGAGCATTCTGTTCGTGGTCGGTCTGTTCGCGTTCACCAAGTCGTTCGATGGCGCCTACGCCGGCAAGGTCGCGCTCGGCTCGGTGGGTTTCTGGCCGGCCTTCGTGAGCGCCGTGCTGGTTGCGATGAGCAATCCCGTATCGTTCGCCTGCACGCTCGGCGATTGGGCCCGCTATATTCCGGAGAACACGCCGAGAAAGCGCACGATCCTCGCGGTAGTGCTCGCGCAACTGGCCACGTTCGTGCCGTTCTTCTTCGGCCTCGCCACGGCGACGATCATCGCCAGCAAGGCGCCGGATTTCATCGCGTCGAATAACTATGTGGGCGGTCTGCTGGCGATCTCGCCGAACTGGTTTTTCCTGCCGGTGTGTCTGATCGCGATCATCGGCGGCATGTCGACGGGCACGACCGCGCTGTATGGCACCGGCCTCGACATGTCGAGCATGTTTCCGAAGTTCCTGAACCGCGTGCGCGCCACGTTGCTGATCGGCAGCCTCGCCATCGGCTTCATTTTTCTCGGCCGCTTCGCCTTCAATCTGGTCGAAAGCGTGTCGACGTTCTCGGTGCTGATCAACGTCTGCAGTTGCCCGTGGATGGTGATCATGATCATCGGCTTCGTCACGCGGCGCGGTTTCTATCTGTCCGACGACTTGCAGGTGTTCAATCGCGGCGGCCGTGGCGGTCACTACTGGTTCACGCACGGCTGGAACTGGCGCGCCATGGGCGCATGGATTCCGAGCGCGGCGATCAGCCTGTGCTTCGTGAATCTGCCGGATCAGTTCGTCGGTCCGCTCGGCCAGCTCGCCGGTGGCCTCGACATCAGCATGCCGGTTTCGCTGACGCTGGCAGCCGCGCTGTATATCGCGTTGTTGCAGTGCTTTCCGGAGCCGGACGGCGTGTATGGACCGCAAGGCCGCCGTTGGCTGCGCGGCGGTTCGCAGCGCAATGTAACCGTGCATCCCGTGGTGCCGGCGACTAAGCTTAAAGCGGCCACGCAGCGGCGGACGAAACCGCAACGCGCCGTGGGTGCGGAACGCGAGCGCGAGGCGGAGCTGGACACGCAGGACGCAGGTTGAAGCGCACGCCGATGTGCGCGGCTTCGTGCCGTACAAGCAATGGTATTTAAATTGAGTAGGCAAACAGGATGAGCGAGTCAGTAAAGCGCGCGTTTGAAGGGGTAAAACTGTTTCCGTTCTGGCTGGACAATCCGCGCGCGCCGGCTGTCGAACGGGAATTGATCGGTCCGACCACGGCGGATCTGGTCGTGGTGGGAGGCGGCTTCACCGGTCTATGGGCCGCGATCCAGGCGAAAGAAGTCGACCCGTCGCTCGACGTCGTGCTGGTCGAGGCGGGCAAGGTGGCTTATGGCGCCTCGGGCCGTCCGGGCGGCATCATCTCGACTTCGGTGATGCACGGCCTGCCGAATGCGACGCGCGTCTTTCCGCAAGACCTCGACGTGCTCGAAAAGCTGGGCCAGGAGAATCTCGACGGCTTCAAGGAGTCGTTGACGCGCTATGGCATCGAGGCGGATGTCGAATGGAACGGCGAGATGACTGTTGCGGTCGATCCGGGCCACCTCGGTCATCTGAAGGGCGATTACGAGTTGCATGTCTCACACGGGCACGACGTGGTGCTGCTCGACAGCAAGGGCGCGCGCGAGCAACTCGATTCACCGCTTTTCGCAGGGGCGATGTGGTCGCGCAATCGCAGCGGCACGATTCATCCGGCGAAGCTCGCGTGGGGTTTGAAGGCCGCCGCGCTGAAACTCGGCGTGCGTCTGCATGAACATTCGCCGATCACGCGCCTCGAAGATTGCGGCGCGAAGATGATCGTGCACACGCAGTCGGGCCGCATCGAAACGCCGCGCGTGCTGCTCGGCACCGGCACGGCGGATGTCGGCGTGACCGACATCAAACGCCGTGTGATGCAGGTGCGCGATCACATCATCGCGACGGCGCCGTTGAGCGAAGAACAGATGACGCGCATCGGCTGGAAGAATCGCCAGGGCATTTACGACACGCGCACGCAGCTCAATTATTTCCGGCTCACGAAAGACAACCGCATCATCTTCGGCGGCCGCGTGAGCTATCACTTCGGCGGCAATCCGAATCCCGCTGCCGATCGCGACGAAAGCACCTATTACAAGCTAGCCGAAGCGTTCTACCGCACCTTCCCGCAACTCGATGACGTACGCTTCACGCATGCGTGGGGCGGCCCGATCGACTACTGTTCGCGCGGCGCCGTGTTCGCGCGCCGCTATCACGGCGGCAAGAGCGTGTTCGTCGCGGGTTATACGGGCTTTGGCGTGGCGGGCAGCCGCTTTGGCGCGAAGATGGGCCTCGACATGCTGTGGCATCGCGAGACGGTGATCACGTCGCTCGATATTTCGCGCAAAGGGCCGTCGTATATTCCGCCGGAACCCGTGCGCTGGATCGCCGCGAAGATCACCTTCAACGCGTTCGACGGCGCCGACGATCGCGGCGGCTGGCGGCGTCTATGGATCAATTCGATCAAGGCGCTGGGTTTTCCGATGTAGTTGATGGCGTCCGCGCAATCGTGGCGGACGCTTTTTTTGCGTTTTTTGGTTTCTTCGCCAGAATAAAAAAACCGCACCTCAATGGGTGCGGTTTCCGGTGAAGCAACGGTGCGATGCAGTCAGAATCAACCGCAGTACACGATGCTGTACTTCTTGGTCGCCACCGGCATATGCCACGTGCCCGAGAAGCCTTTGTGCAGGATGAAGGCGTCGCCGGCGGCATAGCGTTCGCTACGGCCGTCGTCGCTGGTAATCACGACTTCGCCTTCGATCAGCACGCACACTTCGTGAATCGGCAGGTCGGCCAGCTTCAGCGTGCCCGCATCGCATTGCCACACGCCCGCGGACAGCATGTTGGTGGCGTCGGAGAAAGCATTGAGGGCGTGCGGTGCCTTGGCGCCTTCGAGAATGACGTCGGCCGGATCGTGCAGGGCTGGGTTCAGGCCGGATGCGCCAGGGCCTTTAGCGTCGATGCGGGTGAAAGTGATGTTGCTCATGTGTCTCTCCTGGTTGATTGGATCGAGGTCGCTATCAGTGTGAATCGATGCGAAAAATGGATCGAAGCCGGAGTCTGAGCCAAAGCCGCGTAGCGATGAATTTCGATTTGAAGACATTCAGATTGAGTGGCGTCGATGTAAAGCAGGCGATGCCGCCGCGGGTGCGATTTGCCCCGCATCTGACCTGAAACTTTCATGTAGAGGACAAGCCCCATGCAACACGCCAAGCAGTTTTATATCGACGGTCAGTGGGTCGACCCCGTCGACCAGACCAACGCCGCCACACTCGACGTGATCGATCCGTCCACCGCCGCCGCGTTCGCGCAAATCTCGCTGGGCAGCGCGGCGGATGTCGATCGCGCCGTCGCGGCCGCGAAGCGCGCATTTCCCGCCTACAGCGACACGGCGATCGCGCAGCGCATCGATCTGCTGCAAGCGATCCTCGACGTCTATCGCAAGCGCTATGACGACATGGTGCATGCAATCAGCCGCGAGATGGGCGCACCGCTGCAGTACGCGAACGACGCGCAGGCATGGACCGGTGTCGCGCATCTGGAAACCATGATCCGCACGCTCGATACCTTCGAGTTCGAGTACGTGAAGAGCGGCATTCTGATCCGCAAGGAAGCGGTCGGCGTGTGCGGGCTGATCACGCCGTGGAACTGGCCGGCCTTGCAGATCACCACCAAGGTCGCACCCGCGCTCGCGGCCGGCTGCACGATGGTGCTCAAGCCTTCGGAACTGGCGCCGCTGTCCGCCATTATCTTCGCCGAGATCCTCGACGAAGCGGGCGTGCCGGCCGGCGTGTTCAATCTCGTGAACGGCGAAGGCCGCACCGTGGGTGAAGCCATGTCGTCGCATCCGGACATCGACATGATGTCGTTTACCGGTTCGACGCGCGCGGGTGTGCAGGTCGCGAAGGCCGCGGCGGACACGGTCAAGCGCGTGCATCAGGAATTGGGCGGCAAATCGGCCAACCTGATTCTCGAAGACGCCGATTTGAAAGAAGCCGTGACGCGCGGCGCGCGTGCGTGTTTCGACAACAGCGGCCAATCGTGCGATGCGCCTACGCGCATGTTCGTGCCGCGTGCGCGCGAAGCCGAAGCGCTGGCGTATGCGAAAGAAGCCGCCGAAGCGTTGAACGTCGGTCCCGCGGACGCGAAGGGCACGGACCTCGGCCCCGTGATCAGCGAACAGCAGTTCGACAAGATCCAGCGGCTGATCGGCGTGGGCATGGAAGAGGGCGCCACGCTGGTGGCCGGCGGCCCGGGCCGCCCCGAAGGATTGAAGGGCGGCTACTTCGTGCGTCCGACGGTATTCGGCAAGGTCACGCCGGACATGACGATCGCGCGCGAGGAAATCTTCGGACCGGTGCTGTCGATCCTCGCGTACGACTCCGAAGACGAAGCGATCGCGATGGCCAACGACAGCCTCTATGGTCTCGCGGGCTACATTCAATCCGGCTCGATCGAGCACGCGCGTGCGGTGGCGAAGCGCCTGCGCACCGGCACGATCTATCTGAACTACGCTGACTACAACCCCGAGGCGCCGTTCGGCGGCTTCAAGCAATCGGGCAACGGGCGCGAGTACGGCGAGTTCGGTCTGGAGGACTTTCTGGAGATCAAGGGCGTGGTCGGTTACGCGGATTGAATCCGCACAGCGCCGTGAGGTAACAACACACTAAAGCAGCAACTCGATCGAATGAAATAGCCGGCGCTGCTCGGGATCTTGCGAGCGCGCCCCTTCATCGATCACTTCACGCAGGCATTCGAGAAAGCACGCGGCCGCCGGACTCGTCGGCGCGCCGCGGCGTGAGGTGATGCTGACGATGGTTTCATCGACCGTCTCACGCAATGGCAGCGCCCACAGCTGCTCCTTCGCGAGCGTCACTTCCACGAGCGGCCACGGAAAGATGCTGAGCATGTCCGTGTGGGCGAGCAGACCCAGCACGACCGCCAGCGAGTGCGCAAGCAGAATGGTGTGCGGCACCTGCATGCCACGCTTGCGGAACACATTGTCCGAGATCGACTCGCGACTCGCCGGGTCCCAGTTCAATATCCATTCCGCGTCTTCCAGTTCGAGCAGCGTGCGGCAGCCGGCCTTCGGATGATCGCGCCGCGCGACCACGGCCGAGTGCGTGGAAAACAGCGGCACGTTGTGAAACTCCGATTGCGGCGACGCGGGTGGCGGCCGTCCGATCGAAAAATCGAGGCTGCCGTCGCGCAAACGCGGCTGTACGACCGCGAGCAAGCCTTCGAAAAACTCCAGTTGCACTTCAGGCATGCGCTGCCGGAAGCGCTGCACCGTGGGCGGCAAAAACGTCAACGCGACCCACGGCGTGACGCCGATCGACAGTTTGCCGGCCGCCGCGCCGCGTAATGCTTCGATCTCGGCTTGCGCCCGTTGCAGTTGCCCCAGCACCACGCGCGCATGCACGACCAGCGCGCGGCCGAACTCGGTAAACGCGACGCCGCTCGCGCTGCGCACCACCAGCGGCGCTTGCAGATCGGCTTCCAGTTCGCGCATCGCCTTGGTCACGGCGGCGGGCGAGAGCCCGAGCGAACGCGCGGCGGCCCGGATACTTCCAGTATCGGCAATGGCCGCTAAGGTGCTGAGTTGATGCAGTTTCATCTGACAGGTAGGCGTGAGGGTGGCAACCACGAGTTGCTGCCGTAACGATTTTACGCCTGCCGCTGGATTATCGGCGTCGTTATGCTGGGTTCACGCTTTCAATGACGGAGACACGACGTGAACACCATGGCCATTCCGGCGGGCATCGCCGAACTCGAAGACGAAATGATCGCGCTGCGCCGCCAGATCCACGCGCATCCCGAGCTGGCTTATGAAGAGTTCGCCACCGGCGATCTGGTCGCCGAACGCTTGCAGGAGTGGGGCTATACGGTGCATCGCGGGCTCGGTGAGACGGGCGTTGTCGGGCAATTGAAAGTCGGCGACGGTACGCGCAAGCTCGGGCTGCGCGCCGACATGGACGCATTGCCGATTCATGAAACCACCGGCCTGTCATATGCGAGCAAGCTGCCCGGCAAGATGCACGCATGCGGCCACGACGGCCACACGGCTATGCTGCTCGCCGCCGCCAAACATCTGGCGCAGGAAAAGTGCTTCGACGGTACGTTGAATCTGATTTTCCAGCCCGCCGAAGAGGGCTTGGCCGGCGCGAAAAAAATGCTCGAGGACGGCCTGTTCGACAAGTTTCCATGCGACGCCGTGTTCGCGATGCACAACATGCCCGGCCATCCGACGGGCAAGTTCGGTTTCCTGCCGGGCTCGTTCATGGCTTCGTCGGATACGGTGATCATCAAGGTAACCGGCCGCGGTGGCCACGGCGCGGTGCCGCATAAGGCGGTCGATCCGGTGGTGGTGTGCGCGCAGATCGTGCTGGCGTTGCAGTCCATCGTATCGCGCAATATCGCGCCGCTCGATATGGCGATCATCACCGTCGGCGCGATTCACGCGGGCGAGGCACCGAATGTGATTCCCGAGACGGCCGAAATGCGTCTCTCGGTGCGTGCACTGAAGCCCGAGGTTCGCGATTATCTGCAGGAGCGCATCACGGCAGTGGCGTGCGGCCAGGCGGCCGTGTTCGGCGCGCAGGCGCACGTGGACTATCAACGTCGCTATCCGGTTCTCGTCAACGATGCGGAGATGACCGGGCTGGCGCGGCAAGTCGCGCTCGACTGGCTGGGCGAAGGCGGCCTGATCGCCGACATGCAACCGCTCACTGGCAGCGAAGATTTCGCGTTCCTGCTCGAGCGTTGCCCCGGCAGCTATCTGATCATCGGCAATGGCGACGGCGAGGGCGGCTGCATGGTCCACAACCCGGGCTACGACTTCAACGACGATTGCCTCGCCACCGGCGCCGCCTACTGGGTGAGACTCGCGCAGACGTTTCTGGCCTGAGGCCACAGCGTTTGCATAAGCGGGCAAAGCCGCCGCGCATTAGCAGGAAGAACATCACGGAGACACAGATGGACTATTCCGCCACACCGCAACCCGCAGGCACCGACGCGTTGAGCATGCAGAGCACGCCGGCCGCGCAGCCTGTCGAACGCACGAGCCACGCCAAGGCGATTGCCGCGATCACGCTGGGCAACGGCCTCGAGTTTTTCGACTTCACGATCTATAGCTTCTTTGCGACGATCATCGGCAAGCTGTATTTCCCGGTGGAAGGGCAGCTCGCGCAACTGATGCTGGCGGTCGGCACCTTCGGCGTCGGGTTCATCATGCGTCCGGTGGGCGGTATCGTGCTCGGCGCGTATGCCGATCGCGCGGGGCGCAAAGCCGCGATGAGCCTCACGCTGTGGCTGATGACGCTTGGCTCCGCGATCATCGCGTTCGCGCCGACTTATGCGGCGATTGGTGTTGCCGCGCCGCTGCTGGTCATTCTCGCGCGGTTGATTCAGGGCTTTGCGCTGGGTGGTGAGGTGGGGGCGTCGACGTCGCTGTTGCTGGAGTATGGGAGCAACAAGACGCGCGGGTTTTACGGCAGTTGGCAGTTCGTGAGTCAAGGGCTGAACACCGTGTGCGGATCGTTGCTGGGTGTCGCTTTGGCGGCGGCGCTTTCGACTGCGGCGCTGGAGAGTTGGGGGTGGCGCGTGCCGTTCGTGATCGGTATGGCGATGGGGCCGATTGGTATTTATATTCGGCGGCATCTGAATGAGACGCTGCCTGGTGTGGAAGATGGCGCGGCGGTTTCGCAGCCGGGTTCGCAGCCTGCCTCGCAGCCGGTGCGCAAGCTGTTTCGCGAGCATTCGCGCGTGATTACGACGGGCGTGTTGACGACGATCGGTGGCACGGCGGCGAACTACATCGTGCTGTTTTATCTGTCGACCTACGCGATCAGGATTTTGCATTTGCCGATGTCGTCGGCGCTCTGGGCTGCGTGGACCGCTGCGGTTGTGACGGTGATCTGTTCGCCGTTTGCCGGGGCGTTGTCCGATCGTGTTGGGCGTAAGCGCGTGTTGTGGATCTCGCGGGTGTTGCTGATCGTGGCGGTGTATCCGGCGTTCATGATTATCAATGCTTCGCCGACGGTGCCGGTTTTGTTGTCCGTGGTCGCCGGATTGGCTGTGCTCGTTGCGTTCACCGCTGTGCCTAATATCGTCATGCTGCCGGAGATGTTTCCTCGTGAGATTCGTGCTACCGGGATGTCGATTGTTTATTGTCTCGGGGTTTCTATCTTTGGTGGGTTTGCGCAGTTTTTTGCTACGTGGTTGATTCAGATTTCGGGGAGTAATCTCGCGCCGGCTTGGTATCTGATTGGGTGTGGGGTGGTTTCGTTGTTGCCGTTGCCGTTTATGCGGGAGACTGCGGGGCGGGATATTGGGTAGTGGTTTTTTGGCTGTGCTTTTTTGGGGTGTTGGCCTTTTCTTGTGTTGTTAGTGGTCTATTAGCGTTGCCCCTGTGCGGGGCGGCACCTACTTCTCTTTGCCGCCGCAAAGAGAAGTAGGCAAGAGAAAGCGGCTCAAACCGCTAGCTTATAAGCGGGTCCCTCGCGCAGTCGCGATAGTGGTGCATCTGGAATCTGTGTCCTCGCGAAATTCGCGTCAGTGACAAGGCCGTCATTCTTCCGGCGGCGCTGCACGCGCCGAAGCGGTTGTTCAATGAACACTGGCTGCATCTTTGCGGATGCGGTTCTCGGGGTCTTGAGTATTAGCGCCATCCCGTCGCCGATGCGCCTGTCTTCGCTTAAGCGGCGCGGTTCTTCGCTCACTCATGCTTAGGATAACGTTCTAGCTTATGCCGACGACCAAGAACTGTTCGTGACAATCCGCATGTGTCACCAGGGCCGAATCGTCATGGGGGTCGCCAATCGTACGACTTCGCGGCTCGCCTATGCCGCATTGAAAGAGCCATGACGATCGCCATCAACTCCGGAGACGACGGCTGGCGACGAATAGGAATTCTGGTCTCAGAACGAAATAACCGCCTCGCACGCGGCATGAATGCCGCGCGATTCGTTGGCAGAAATCGAGCAGGCGCGCACAAACCGCCATATAGAATGAAACCAATAGCCCAGCAACGTGCGGCTTGAAGTACCGCTTCGGCGCGCGCAGCGCTGCCGGAAGAATGACGGCCTTGTCACTGACGCGAAATTCGCGAGGACACAGATTCCAGATGCACCACTATCGCGACTGCGCGAGGGACCCGCTTATAAGCTAGCGGTTTGAGCCGCTTTCTCTTGCCTACTTCTCTTTGCGGCGGCAAAGAGAAGTAGGTGCCGCCCCGCACAGGGGCAACGCTAATAGACCACTAACAACACAAGAAAAGGCCAACACCCCAAGAAGCACAGCCAAAAAATCACCAGACAGGCAAAAACCCCTGCCCATTCACCGCACCGCCGACTTCCCCCCATCCGCCACCGGCCCTTCATCCTCTGCCGCCGCATCGCGAGTCTCCGGCATCGCCGCCCACACCAGCAACACAGCCAACGCTCCAGCCGCAGCCAATCCAAAAAAGCTCACAGCATTGCCAAAGTGATCGGCGACAAACCCAGCAGCGGTAGTGCTCAACGTAGCCCCGATCCCAGCCGCCAAGCCGAACAATCCAATACAAAGGTTATAACGCCCCTTACCGCCGGCCACATCGGCGGCAATCAACGGCAGCATCACGCCAAACACCGCAGCACTCAACCCATCGAGCATCTGCACCGGCACGAGCAAATAAGGGCTGCTGATCCCGGCAAACAACAACGCCCGTATCGGCAACGCCGAAAACCCGAGCAGCAGAATCGGCCGACGTCCCCATCGCTCGGCCGAGCGTCCGACCCACGGCGACATCATCGCCACGATCGCCTGCGGCACGATGATGCACGCGGCAATCACGAGCTGCACGTTGTCACCCATGCCGGCCGTCACTTCGCCGGCGGCGAGATTGAGCATCGCCGCATTCGACAAATGGAACAGCACGATACACGCCGCGAACAACAGCATCCGCTTGTCGCGCAGCAATTCGCGCAGACTCTCGCGCCGCTCGATCTGCTGCGGCGTCGGCGCGGACTTCGGCAGTTCGACGGTGTCGGTGCGCTGGATCATCGTCAGCGCGAAGAGCGCGGGCACGGCGAGCGCGGCGGTCAGCCAGAACACCGCGCGCGGCGAATAGTATTCGCCGAACACGCCCATCAGGCCGGCCGCGACGGCGCTGCCGATCGACGCCCAGCGCGCATTGCGCCCCAACCGATCGCCGAGATTCGCTCGCCCCACCAGCGCGAACGAGATCGCGGCAAGCGCCGGCGTCAGCATGCAGCTCGCGAAGCCGTGGAAGACCTCGGCGGCGATCACCGGCAGCACCGTCGGGCTGACGGCCAGCAGCACCGCGCTCAGGATGATCGCGATGATTGCCCAGGCCGCCGCGCCTTTCTTGTTGCGCAAGGCATCGACGGCGGCGCCGCCGGGCACCTGGCTCACCATCGCGCTGATGGTGCCCACGGAGAGCGCCATGCCGATCTCGCCCTGCGTCCATTTATGCGAGGCGAGATAGGACGCGATGAACGGTCCAAAACCCGTCTGCACATTGGCGACGAAAAAATTCAGCCAATCGAGCGCGCGCAAGCTGCGCGCCGTTACCAGAGTGCGGCCTATCATCGGGCCGCCCGTGCGTTGGAAACCGCCGTGGACGTGGCCGCGGCAGCCGGCGCCGCAACCGCGGCGGGTGCGGAAGCAGGAGCGGGCGCAGGCGCAGGCGCGGGCGGTGGCGCCGGCGACACCGCGCGTATCGGTTTGTCGCTGGCGTATGGCGGTGTCGCGTTGATCTGCGCATCGCTCAAATCCATCAGCGGATGCAGCTCCTTGTCCTTCGTCACGAAGCGCAGCGCCGACCAGTTGGCGGCAATCGTGCGCCGTTCGGTGCTGACCATGCCGTTGACGTCGAGCACGACCGCCTGCGGCTGCGCGTTGGCGTCGATCAATACATCGATCACGCGGCCGACCTTGGCGCCGTTCGAGCGCTCGACGGTTGCGTCGATCAGCGGCAATTGCACGGCAACCGAGGCGGCTTTGGCCGCGTTCGCCGGGACCGCGGCGGCATTCAGTGTGATGGGGGCGGCCTTCGCCGTTGGCGTGAAGCGGAACGCGCTCCACGGGAAGTTCACCTTGCGGTCGCCGACACCCAGGAAGCCTTGCAGGTTCACGACCATCTCACGCGGCTTGCCGCCGGCGTCGGCGATCAGATCGACCGCGCGTCCGACCACTTTGCCATCGGGCTTCTGCACTTCGCTGTCGAGCAGCGCGCGCGCCTCGTTGCGCTCGATGGTGCGCAGCACGATCAGCGGCGGAGGCGGCGGCGGGGGCGGCGGAGGCGCCGTGACAACAGGCGGCGGGGGCTCGACCTTGTGCGGCTTGACGACCGGCTTCTTCGGCTTTTTCGATTGTTCGGGTTCGGCCGCTTCGGTCTCGACCGGTTCGGGCGCGGACGCGACCACCGGCGCGCTGGCCGGCTCGACGGGCATCACCGTGGCGTCGACGATCGGCGCCTGCTGCGGGCCCCACAGCAGGCTGCAACCGGACAGCGCGAACAGCGCGAACACAGCAAGAATCAAGAGACGCCAGGCAGGACGCGAAAAACCGCCGCTCATCAAGAAGGACTCCATGGGCCGGTGCGGACGGGCGCAGTGAGCCGCCGCAGTTAAAACAGGTACGGGCCAGAGTGTAACCCGCGACGTCGGGCGGCCCCGTTTTTGCAGGCGATCTGACAGGTTGGCCCAAGCACGGTTCATGCCGCGCTCCGCCGTTTCGCTCGCTCATCGAAGTCCATTTTCACGCGTGAAAACCCTCAAAACCCTTTCAGATCTTCATGACAAACCGTAGGTGTAAACACGCGGACCGTGAAGCTGGTTTGCCGTCCCCTAAAGGATATAAGCATCGCGACATGTCAGGCATGCCATCCATGCGATGGGAGATATATTTGTGTTGCCCTACATTTCGAGACAGCGAATAAGACCCCAACCCACACTAAACCAACGCAACGAGACGAACCTGATGACGACCGAATCGACGGCCGTTTCAGCACGCTGATAAAGGAGGCACTCATCATGATGGAACCCCACGCCCAACCGATTTCTGAAGTCGGCGCCGAATCATTCGACGGAAAGGGCTTTCTCGACCGCTACTTTGAAATTTCCTCACGCGGCAGTTCGCAGCGTCAGGAAATCGTCGCGGGCATCACGACCTTCCTCGCGATGGTCTATTCCGTCTTCGTCGTGCCGGGCATGTTCGGCAAAGCGGGCTTCGACACCAGTGCGGTGTTCGTCGCCGTGTGTCTGACCACGGCTTTCGGCTCGCTGCTGATGGGCGTGTGGGCGCGCTTGCCGATCGCGATCGGCTGCGCGATTTCGCTGACGGCGTTCACCGCGTTCGGCCTCGTGCTCGGCAAAGGCCTGCATCCGAATGTCGCCCTCGGCGCGGTGTTTCTGATGGGTGTCGTGTTCACCGCGATCTCGGTGACGGGCGTGCGTTCGTGGATTCTGCGCAATCTGCCGACGGGCATCGCGCATGGCACGGGCATCGGCATCGGCCTGTTCCTGCTGCTGATTGCCGCCAATGACGTGGGCCTCGTCGTGAAGAATCCGGGCGCTGGTTTGCCGGTCGCGCTGGGCAATATCACCGCCTTGCCGGCCATCATGTCGGTGGCGGGTCTGGCGGCCATCTTCGGTCTGGTGCGCCGCCGCGTGCCGGGCTCGATCCTGATCGTGATCGTGGCGATTTCGGCGATCGCCTTCGTGATCGATCCGGCCATGTCGTTTCACGGCGTGTTCGCGGTGCCGTCGCTCAGCGCACCGGGTCACGCGTCGCTGATCGGCGCGATGGACATCAAGGGCGCCTTGTCGATGGCGGTTCTGCCTAGCGTGCTGGCTCTCGTGATGACCGCGGTGTTCGACGCCACGGGTACGATTCGCGCCGTCGCTGGACAAGCGGGCCAACTCGATGAAAACGGCCGCATCATCAACGGTGGCCGCGCGCTGACGGCCGACTCGCTGAGCTCGATTTTCTCGGGCCTGCTCGGCGGCGCGCCGGCAGCGGCGTATATCGAATCGACGGTCGGCGTGGCGGCAGGCGCGAAGACCGGCATGGCCGCGGCGGTGGTCGGATTGCTGTTCCTCGTGGTGATGTTCTTCTCGCCGCTCGCGGCCCTCGTGCCTTCGTACGCGACGGCGCCCGCGTTGATGTACGTGGGTCTGCTGATGCTCTCGAACGTCAGCAAGCTGCATATGGACGACATGGTCGACGCGATGTCGGGTCTGATGTGCGCGGTGTTCATCGTGCTGACCGCCAACATCGTGACGGGCATCATGCTCGGCTTCGCGACGCTGGTGATCGGCCGCGTGGTCAGCGGCGAGTATCGCAAGCTGAACGTGGGCACGGTTGTGATCGCCGTCGTGCTGGTCGGTTTCTATCTCGGCGGCTGGGCGATCTGATCGTCACGTCATAGGCTCGGGCATTGCCTGGGCCTAGCCGGGTTGCAGTATCGATCTGTTGAATCTGTGCTGGAAAGCGAGAGCGGAGTGGTGCGATTCTGGCCGCTTCGCTCGAGCCTGTAGTCGGTTGTTCTCCACCTTTGACGCGGCGCGTTGCAGAGGCTATCTGCGGCACGCCGCGTATCTTTTTTGCCGCGCTCCCCCTTTACTTTCCACGCGCTCTACGAAAGTGCGTACCTGTTCTTGACATCCTTCGCTGCGTTTCTATACTTAACCTCATGGTTAAGTTTAACGAAGCGCTACTGGATCGCACCTTTGCCGCGCTGTCCGACCCGACACGGCGGGCGTTGCTCGCGCGTCTATCGTCGAAAGATCTGTCGGTCAGTGAACTCGCCGAGCCGTTTGCGATGTCCTTGCCTGCTGTGATGAAACACCTCGACGTGCTGAGCGAGGCGGGTCTCATCACACGCAACAAAACCGGCCGCACGGTGGCGTGCCGCCTGTCCGCCGGGCCGATGGAAGAAGCCATGGCGTGGCTTGGCCGCTATCAGCGCTTCTGGTCCGAATCACTCGATCGTCTTGCCGCTTTCGTCGAAGAGGAACAAGCCCCATGTCCACCCAGCCCAGCCTCACCCTCCAGCGGCGTCTCAACGCCGCGCCCGCCAAAGTCTTCCGCGCCTGGACGGAACCGGCGCAATTCATGACATGGATGCATCCGGGCGGCTCGGACGTGGTGCGCGCGGAGCTGGATGTGCGGGTCGACGGGCGTTACGTGATCGTCTATCGCAAGCCGGACGGCAACGAGGTCGAGGTCGGCGGCCGGTATCTGGAGGTGGTGCCCGACCGCAAGCTTGTTTTCACATGGGTGTGGCGCTATAGCCCGGAGCATGAGTCGCAGGTCACGCTGCTGCTGGAACCGGACGGCGACGCCACATGGCTCACGCTCACGCACGAACGTCTCGCCGACGATGCGCAGTGTGAGGATCATCGCCGCGGCTGGACCGACGGGATCGATTCGCTGGAACGCTACGTGGCGTGATGTCGTTTGTATTCGTTAGTCTGCACGACGCAGAGAAGGAGACGCATATGGAACCGCAACACCGTACTGGGTCGAGAGAGGAATGGCTGGCCGCCAGCAGGGCATTGTTAGCCGAAGAAAAGGCGCACATGCGCGCCGGCGACGAACTCGCGCGCAAACGCCGCGCGCTGCCGTGGGTGAAGGTCGACAAGACGTATACCTTCGATACGCCGCAGGGCCGCAAGACCCTGGCCGATCTGTTCGACGGACGCAGCCAGTTGATCGTTTATCACTTCATGCTGGGCGCCGATTGGGAAGAGGGCTGCGTCGGCTGCTCGTTCCTGTCGGATCACATGACCGGGATCGTCACGCATCTCGAACATCACGATGTGTCGTACGTGACGGTGTCGCATGCGCCGCTCGCGAAGATCGAGGGTTTCAAGAAGCGCATGGGCTGGACTTTCCCGTGGGTGTCGTCGGCCGGCAGCGACTTCAATTTCGACTATCACGTGTCGTTCACGCCCGAACAGTTGGCGAGCAAGAAAGCGTTTTACAACTTCACCGAGCAGGACGTCGGCATCGATGAGCAACACGGCCACAGCGTGTTCTACAAGGACGAGAAGGGCGACGTGTATCACACGTATTCCTGCTATGGACGCGGCGATGAACGCTTCATCAACACCTACGCGCATCTGGACGTCACGCCGAAGGGCCGCAATGAAGACCGCAGCCTGACCGACTGGGTCAGACATCACGACCGCTATGAAGTGAAGACGCAAGGTGGCTGCGCCGCGTGCGGTTGACGGACCGCGGCGCTAGCTCAGGCTCGCGTTGAAAAGCGGGGACGTCATGCACCTTGGCGTCCCGCTTCGTAAAACAGCGCGAACAGTTCCGACTGTGAATTGACGTTCAGCTTCGTATAGATGTGCTTCTTGTGCGCGCGCACGGTCTCGAACGAGATCGTCAGTTTCTCCGCGATGGCGCGCGTCGAAAATCCGCTCAAGGTCAGCATCGCCACTTCCACCTCGCGTGCCGTGAGCGATGCGCGGCCACCCGACGATGCGACCTGTTCGAAGCGCGCGGCGTACGCGGGGGTGTCCGTGGGTGCTAGTGTTTCCGTTGCCGTTTCGGCGCTGGCCTCGGTCAGGGCCGACCGCGTCGCATCGAATCCCTCGTATGGCAAGCGCTGTCGCAAGAGCGCAATCACCCACGGTGCGCACAGCGCCAGCACGGCCAGATCACGCTCGCCATAGCGATGCGTCGCGCCCAGCGAAAAGGCGAGCGTGTGCCGCGCGTCGATCATGTAGTTGAAGTGCACCTCGTCGCCGACGATATTCTTCCTGAAGTACCGCTGGTAGTAATCGGTCATCGAGAAGTTGTCGGGCGCGACATCGGCCAGCGTGACGAAGCCCGAAGCGGGCGTCTCGGTAGCGGCGATATAGAACGGATCGAGTTGATAGAGGGCGGCCAGATAGTCCTGAAACATCGCATCCACGGTCCCGTCCGGCGTCGGCGATTCGGCGCACACGAGCGGCGCTTCGCCGGGTGTGAAGCGCAACGCGACCCAACTGTCGAAGGCCACATAGCGTTCGAGCGCACGTGTGAGGCGGGTCCAGAAGTGCGCGCTATCGAGGGCTTCGATAACCGCGCCGATCTCGCGATGAAAGGCCAGATCGCGCCATTCGAGTTCCATGCGTGCTCCGATGAGGGTAACCCAGCAGGGTAATTACGAACAAAAATATGTCTGGTAATAATAGGCCCAACCTGATCGCGCGGCGGCTTAAAACAGCCGCTATTCAACGCGAAGCGAACCGGCATGGACGGCAACTAAATTGCATGGGACCCGAGTCAGCACTGACTCGGGTCGACAGGAGACACAATGCTTCAACTCGAACTGGCACAGATTCCCGTCGTGGATGGCGCCGTGGGCGTCGGCGGCGCGAACGTGCAACGCGTGCTGCAAATCATCGGCCAGCGTTCGGCCGGAACCGATCTGATCGTGTTTCCCGAGACGACGCTGTCGGGCTTTCCGACGCGGCATAACGTCGGCGAAGTGGCGGAAACCATCGACGGTCCTTCGCTCACCGCCGTGCGCCATGCGGCGCGTGAAGCACGCGTGGCGGTGGCGGTGGGCCTCGCCGAGCGCGACGGCAGCCGCTTTTTCAACACCACGGTGCTGGTCGACGAGCGCGGCGAGATCGCGCTGCGCTATCGCAAGACGCACCTGTGGGCGTCGGACGTCGGCGTGTTCGAACCGGGCGACCGCTATGAAGTATGCAGCTTCAAGGGCATGACCGTCGGTCTCTTGATCTGTTACGACATCGAATTCCCCGAAACAGCGCGAGCGGTCGCCTCGCTAGACGCCGATCTGCTGATCGTGACCAATGGCAACATGGACCCGTTCGGGCCGGTGCATCGGCGGGCCATCGTGGCGCGCGCCATGGAAAACCAGATGTTTGCGGCACTCGTCAATCGTATCGGTCCGGGCGACGACAACCTCACGTTTCCCGGCGAATCGGCGCTGATCGATCCGTTCGGCGATGTGGTGTGCGACGCCGGCCAGCAGGAAACCGTGCTGCGCGCGACGCTGGATCGCGCGCGTCTCGAAGGCGCACGCGAACACTACCGTTACCTGCACGACGCGCGCATCGCACTCGATCTCGCCACCGAAGACGGCGCGCAGGGCCAACGCGCGCGCGTGATTCGCTCGCGCTGAAGCAAACGCTCAGACAGATAGCGACCGGGCGCGTGCCGCTTTGGCGGCGGCATGCACAAGCCCGGCAAATCAGTAAAGACATCGGCGCGAATCCCGCGCTGCCAGCAAGTCCGATCGATCCGGTTCGACTGGGGCGCGTGCCATGCCGCGCCCGGGGCGACGCCTGTCCATTCGCAAGAGGAGACACCGTATGACTTCATCATCATCCGCCGCTGAACCCACGGCCCCGCGCAGCGCGCATCTGAAGCGCACGCTCGGCCTGCCTTCCGTCCTGCTGTTCGGCCTCGCCTACATGGCGCCGCTGATCGTCTACGGGACGTATGGCGTGCTGGCGAGCGCCAGCCACGATACGGCGGCGCTCGCCTATCTGATTGCCCTGGTGGCGATCGTGTTCACCGCGCTCAGTTACGGCAAGCTCGCGCGGCTTTTCCCGGTGGCCGGTTCGGCCTATACGTACACGCGCAAGAGCTTCAACCCGCATCTCGGCTTCATGATCGGCTGGGCCACCTTGCTGGATTATTTTTTCCTGCCGATGGTGATCTGGCTGATCGGCGCGGCGTATCTGAGCGCCGCTTTTCCGCATGTGCCGAGCTGGATCTGGATCGTCGCTTTCATCGTGCTGACCAGTGCGCTGAACATTCTCGGCATCGAACTCGCGAACCGTTTCAACATCGTGCTGATGGTGGTGCAACTGGCGATCGTCGCGTTGTTCGTCGTGCTGTGCTGCCACTATGTGACGGCGGCCGTCGGGCCCGGCGGCCTCATTTCGGCCGAGCCGTTCTTCAAGCCGCAGGTGCCGCTCTCCGCGACGATGGCGGGCGCCGCGATCGCCGCGTATTCCTATCTCGGCTTCGATGCTGTCTCGACGTTGACGGAAGAAACCATCGCCCCTGAGAAGACCATGCCACGTGCCATCGTGCTGATCGCCCTGATAGGCGGCGCGATCTTCGTGATCGCGGCATACACGGTGCAACTCGCGCATCCGGGCGCGGTGTTCAAGGACCCGGATTCGGCGGCCTTCGAAGTCGCGCGCAAAGTGGGCGGCGATATTTTCGTCACGGTGTTTCTGGCGGGCCTGATTCTCGCGCAGTTCGCCTCGGGCATCTCGGCGCAGGCGAGTGTGGGACGTCTGTTGTATGCAATGGGCCGAGACGAGGTGCTGCCTAAACGGATCTTCGGTTTCGTGCATCCGAAGTTCAAGACGCCGGCGCTGAACATCGCGATCGCGGGCGCCATCGGTCTGGTCGCCTTGAAGCTCGATGTGGCGACTTCGACGTCGTTCATCAACTTCGGTGCGTTCCTTGCGTTCACGGCTGTCAATCTCTGCGTGATCCGCCAGTTCTTCAACGCGAAGGGCAGTGCGAATGCAATGGGTGTGATCGGCGGCCTGCTGTTCCCGCTGGCTGGCGCGCTCGCGGACGTCTGGTTGCTGGTGAGTCTGGAGAAGACGGCGCTGGTGCTCGGCGCGGTGTGGTTCGTGTTGGGCTTGTGCTATCTCGGCTGGATCACGCGCTGTTTTCGTCAGGCGCCGCCGGAAGTCGCGGTTTGATGGAACGGCTTGCGCTCATGGGTGAGCGCGGCCGTAGTGGGAGTGACGCCGCCGCGCGTGGCGTCACGCTCGAAGCGCTCGTGTTCAAAGCGACATGTCGAAGGCGGGTCTGAGGAACAGTTCGATCGCCATCACGACGAGTCCCATCGCGGCAGCCGACAGCGTCAACGTACCGTATTCGTCGTAGCGTGCATCGTAGAGACACGCCACGACGAAGAGAATCGCCAGCAGATTGGTTAGCCAATCGAAATTCAGCGCCAAAGTCATCGATCAAATCCGGGCTCATGTGCGGCTCGGATTGTCGAATCGCACGATCAGGTGAGCGCGATTCTATCGAGTCGAGCTTACGGATTCGCAACGGCGACGCTTACACTAATTACGCCCGGAAGAAGTCCTCTCGGGGTGTGCCCTGGAGGGCACACCAAAGGAAGATCCCCTCGGCTTACGCCGCGGACGAAGTCCGCTCGGGGGACAGCATGTCGTGCTCGATCCAGTCGATCACTGAGGTGCGCTTCGGCTGCCACCCCAGCAGCTTGCGCGCGCGCTCGCCGCGTACGCGGCTATTCGAGCCGAGGCCGTACGAGGCCATTTCATAACCCCATTCCTTCTGCGCTTCTTCGAGCGGCCAGTCTTGCGGCTCGCCGAGTTTCATCGCGCGCGCAATCGCGGCACTCATGTCGCGGAACGATGCTTCGCCGCTTTCGACGAAGTAGAAGGTACCCGCCGGCGTCTTATCCAATGCGAGGCGATACAGTTCGGCGACATCGTCGATGAACACGTTCGACCAGATGTTGCCGCCGCTGCCCACATGACGCACCACGCCGCTCTTTTGCGCCTGACGCACGAGGCGCGGCAACTGCACACTCGCGCTGCCCGGCACCGCGCCATGACCGTAAATCAGCGTGTTGCACAACACGGCCGAGCGGATGTTCTGCTGCGCGGCATCGAGCACCAGTTGATCGATGGCGACGCGCGCGGCCTTGTCCGCGGTCGGCTCGGGCAGCGCGTCCTCGTGATAGATGCGCGCCTGACCCGCTTCGCCGCCCGATGCATCGCCGACGATGCTCGAACCGCTCGTATGCAGAAACGTTTTGCCGGAGCCCGCGAGCCCGTCGATCAGCGCCTTGACCGCGCCTTCATGATCGCTGCTCGCGGCATTGATGACGGCGTCGGCGGCTTGCGCTTCGGCGCTCAGCAACGCGCGGTCGTCGAGCGTGCCGATCACGGGTTCGATGCCGAGGCGTTGCAACTGGGCGCTATGGTCGGGGTTGCGGATCAAACCGCGCACGGTATGGCCGGCGCGCGCCAGATGCGCTGCAATCGAACCGCCGATAAAACCGCTTGCGCCAGTGATGAAAATCTTCAAGACGTTCTCCTTGATGAGAAACACGATGACATGCACGCAGTATCCGCCGACTTGATTCTCGCAAAAACCGTGTTAGTCTCAAATCAATCTTGATTTGAAATCAACAATGAAAACATCCACCGACGAGTTGCTGGTGTTCGTCACGGTGATCGACAGCGGCTCGATCACCGCGGCTGCGGAGAAATTGGGCCAAACCGTCTCCGGCGTGAGCCGCGCGCTCACGCGCCTCGAAAAGAAACTCGATACCGCGCTGGTGCGGCGCACGACGCGCCGTCTGCAACTCACCGAAGAGGGCGAGACCTTCCTGCAGCGCGCGCGGGCGATTCTGGACGCGATGGAAGAGGCCGAGGAGTCCGTCACACGCGGACGCGAGCGGCCCTCGGGGCGCCTGCGTGTCGATGCGGCGTCGCCCTTCATGCTGCATTGCGTGGCGCCGCATATGACGGCGTTTTCGGCGCAGTATCCGGAGATCAGGCTGGAGCTGACCAGCAATGAACGGATCGTGGATCTGCTGGAGCAGAAGGTGGATATCGCGATCCGTATCGGCGAATTGCAGGATTCGACTCTGCATGCGCGCGCCCTCGGCACCAGCAAGCTGAGAGTGCTCGCGAGTCCGGCGTATCTGGCCGAATATGGCGAGCCTAAATCGGTGGAGGCGTTGCGCGAGCATCGGCTGATCGGCTTCACAGCGCCGGAGCATCTGAATCGCTGGCCGTTGCGGGAAGGGCGCAAGGGCGGTGCCGAGTCGCTGAAGATCGAACCGGCGATCACCGCTTCGAGCGGCGAGACGTTGCGGCAACTGGCGCTGTCGGGTTGGGGCATCGCCTGTCTCGCCAATTTCATGAGCGCGGCCGATGTGCGCGAGAAGCGTCTCGTGCCGATTCTCGGCAACGCGCTGGTGGACGAGCGGCAGCGGGTGAGCGCGGTGTACTACCAGAGCGCGTCGCTAGCGGGGCGCGTGCAGTGCTTCCTGGATTTCATCGCGGCGCGCGTGAAGCTTTAGCCACGCTGTCCCATTACTCGCCCAATAAGAAGGAGCTCGCGGCTCGCCTGAGCACGCGGGCTTTTTTGCGTCACAAAAAGCCTTTCCTATAACGCTCTTATAGGCAGCGAAGCGCGCCCGTTCGCCAGTGAAATCTTTTTGTCCGTCTCGCGCCTGCAATTTTGAACGTGTATATACAAGTTGAGGCCCACGCCGCCTGGAAGGCGATCCGCAGCGCGCGGCCGCCGGAAATCGCCGCAGTGGCAAGATCCAAGCCAAGCGTGCATCCCGCCCTAATGGAAACCCCTGGGGCAAAACCTCAAAAAACAAGTTGTATATACAAGCCGACGTCGCTAGACTTCTCTCAAATTGTATAGACAGGACGACAACCATGATGAATCTGAAGCCCGGCCACCTGACTCTCCCGCAACTGCGCCAGATCGCTCGCGAACACGTCGCGTTGCAACTCGATCCCGCCAGCCACGCCGCGATCGACGCCTGCGCGCAAGCCGTCGCCGATATCGCCGCGAAGGGCGAGCCGGCCTACGGCATCAACACGGGCTTCGGGCGCCTCGCCAGCACGCATATTCCGCATGACCAGCTCGAACTGCTGCAACGTAATCTGGTGCTCTCGCATGCCGTCGGCGTGGGTGAGCCGATGTCGCGTCCGGTCGTGCGTCTGTTGATCGCGCTGAAACTCTCGAGCCTCGGCCGTGGTCATTCCGGCATCCGCCGCGAAGTGATGGAAGCGCTGATCACGCTGTACAACGCTGACGTGCTGCCGGTCATCCCGGTGAAGGGTTCGGTCGGCGCATCGGGCGACCTCGCGCCGCTCGCGCATATGTCGGCAACGCTGCTCGGCGTCGGTGAAGTGTTCGCGAAGGGCGAGCGCATGCCGGCCACCGAAGGTCTCGCGCTCGTCGGCCTCAAGCCGCTCACGCTGCAAGCCAAGGAAGGTCTGGCGCTGCTGAACGGCACGCAAGCTTCGACCGCGCTCGCGCTCTACAACATGTTCGCCATCGAAGACCTGTACCGCACCGCGCTGGTGTCGGGCGCGTTGTCGGTGGACGCGGCAATGGGTTCGGTCAAGCCGTTCGACGCGCGCATTCACGAACTGCGCGGCCACCAAGGTCAGATCGACGCGGCCGAGGCGTACCGCTCGCTGCTGCAAGGCTCGGGCATCAACGTCTCGCACGCCGATTGCGACAAGGTGCAGGACCCGTACAGCCTGCGCTGCCAGCCGCAAGTGATGGGCGCGTGTCTGGATCAGATGCGTCACGCCGCGAACGTGCTGCTGCTGGAGGCGAACGCCGTCTCCGACAATCCGCTGATTTTCCCGGACACCGGCGAAGTGCTGTCGGGCGGTAACTTCCACGCGGAACCCGTCGCTTTCGCCGCCGACAACCTCGCGCTCGCCGTCGCCGAAATCGGCGCGCTGGCCGAACGCCGCATCGCGCTGCTGATCGACGCGACGCTGTCGGGCCTGCCGCCGTTCCTCGTGCGCGATGGTGGCGTGAACTCGGGATTCATGATCGCTCACGTCACGGCCGCCGCGCTCGCCTCGGAGAACAAGACGCTCGCGCATCCGGCTTCGGTCGACTCGCTGCCCACTTCCGCGAACCAGGAAGACCACGTGTCGATGGCGACGTTCGCTGCGCGCAAGCTCGGCGACATTGCTGAAAACACCGCGAACATTCTGTCGATCGAGTTGCTCGCCGCCGCGCAAGGCGTCGACCTGCGCGCGCCGCACAAGACCAGCCCGAGCCTGCAGAAAGTGATGGACGCGGTGCGCAAGGACGTCGCGCATTACGAGCTCGACCACTACTTCGCACCGGATATCGCGGCGGTCACGCGCCTCGTGCAGGACGGCACGATCGCGAAACTGAGCCCGTTCTCTTTCGTGTCCGAACAGTAAGTCTCAACGCACATCAAGCCAATGAACGCACCGGCCTACCAGGGCATCAAGGACTTCATCCTCGCGCGCATTCATGCGGGCGAATGGGGTGAAGGCGACCAGGTGCCCTCCGAAAACGAGCTCGCGCGCGAATTCAACGTGGCGCGCATGACGGTCAACCGCGCGTTGCGCGAGCTGACCTCGGAGCAGGTGCTCACGCGTGTGCAAGGGTCGGGTACCTTCGTGGCCCGTCCCAAGTACGAATCCACACTGGTGGCGATCCGCAGCATCTCCGACGAAATCGTCGCGCGCGGTCATCGTTATCAGGCGAACGTGCTGCACATCGGCGCGAGCATCGCCGACGAAGCGCTCGCCGAGGAAATGCAGGTGAGCGCGGGCAGTCCGGTGTTTCATTCGCGTGTGCTGCATTTCGAAAACGACGAGCCGGTGCAACTCGAAGAGCGCTGGGTCAATCCGGCAGTCGCGCCCGAGTACGCGCTGCAGGACTTCACGAACACCACGCCGAATCAGTATCTCGTGCGTGTCGCGCCGTTGCAGCGGGTCGAGTACCGCATCGAGGCGCTGGCCGCCGATGGCGATACCCGCGAGTTGCTGACCATGGACGAACTCGAACCCTGCCTCGTGCTCCATCGGCGCACGTGGTCGCAAAGCCAGGTCGCTTCGATCGCCAATCTGTGGCATCCCGGCAGCCGTTATCGCTTCACCGGACATTTCTGACAACGCCGTTTTTGCCGTACCCGAATCTTTTTCGACCATCTTCAAGCATTCCGAGGGCCATCATGAACAACCCGAAACACATCGACCCGCGTCTCGATCCCACCCGCACGATCCGCGCACCGCGCGGCGCGGAAAAGACCTGCAAGACATGGATCGCGGAAGCCGCGTACCGGATGATCCAGAACAATCTGGATCCGGAAGTCGCCGAGCATCCGCACGCGCTGGTCGTGTACGGCGGCATCGGCCGTGCCGCGCGCAACTGGGATTGCTTCGATCAGATTCTCAAGTCGCTGAAGGATCTTGAAGAAAACGAAACGCTGCTGATTCAATCGGGCAAGCCGGTCGGCGTGTTCCGCACGCATGCCGACGCGCCGCGCGTGCTGCTGGCGAATTCGAATCTGGTGCCGCATTGGGCGACGTGGGAACACTTCCACGAGCTCGATCGCAAGGGCCTGATGATGTACGGCCAGATGACGGCGGGCAGCTGGATCTACATCGGCAGCCAGGGCATCGTGCAGGGCACCTACGAGACGTTCTTCTCGGTGGCGAACCAGCATTTCAACGGCGATCCTTCGGGCCGCTGGATTCTGACGGGCGGCCTGGGCGGCATGGGCGGCGCCCAGCCGCTGGCGGCGACGATGGCCGGCTTCTCGATGATCGCGGTGGAATGCGACGAGACGCGTATCGATTTCCGTCTGAAGACGCGTTACGTCGACAAGAAAGCCGCGACGCTCGACGAGGCGCTCGCCATGCTCGAGGAAGCGAAGAAAGCAGGCAAGCCGGTGTCGATCGGCCTGCTCGGCAACGCAGCGGATGTGTTCGCCGAATGTGTGACGCGTGGCATCACGCCGGATTGCGTGACCGACCAGACCAGCGCGCACGATCCGATTCACGGCTACCTGCCGCAAGGCTGGAATGTCGAAGACTGGCGCGAGCGTCAGAAAACCGTGCCGGACAGCATCGTGCTGCCGGCCAAGCAGTCGATGGCCAAGCAGGTGCAAGCCATGCTGACGCTGCAGGAACGCGGCGCGGCCACGCTCGACTACGGCAACAACATCCGTCAGATGGCGCTGGAAATGGGCGTGGAAAACGCCTTCGATTTCCCTGGTTTCGTGCCGGCGTATATCCGTCCGCTCTTCTGCGAAGGCAAGGGCCCGTTCCGCTGGGTCGCGCTGTCGGGCGATCCGGAAGACATCTACAAGACCGATGCGAAGGTCAAGGAACTGATCCCCGACGATCCGCATCTGCACAACTGGCTCGACATGGCGCGCGAACGTATCGCGTTCCAGGGCTTGCCGGCGCGGATCTGCTGGGTCGGCGTGAAGGATCGCTATCGTCTGGGCCAGGCGTTCAACGAGATGGTCAGGAACGGCGAGCTGAAGGCGCCGATCGTGATTGGCCGCGATCACCTCGACACCGGTTCGGTGGCGAGCCCGAATCGCGAAACCGAATCGATGAAGGACGGCTCGGACGCGGTCAGCGACTGGCCGCTGCTCAACGCGCTGCTGAATACGGCGGGCGGTGCCTCGTGGGTCTCGCTGCATCACGGCGGTGGGGTCGGCATGGGCTTCAGCCAGCACTCGGGCGTCGTGATCGTCGCGGACGGCACGGACGCGGCGAAAGAACGCCTCGGCCGCGTGCTGTTCAACGATCCGGCTACCGGCGTGATGCGTCACGCGGATGCGGGTTATGAACTCGCGCAGGAAACGGCGCGCGAGGCAGGTCTCAATCTGCCGATGCTGGGCCGTTGAGCGTGACGCTTCACAGCACGCCTGTCGGCAGCGGGGCAAGCCTCACGCTGATTCGCGGCGCCGACCTCGTGGCGGCGCCGTGGAAGAACGGCGGCGGCGTCACGCGCGAAGTGGCGGCGTTTCCCGAAGGCGCGGGGCTCGATGCTTTCGTGTGGCGGGTGAGCGTTGCCGATGTTGCGCAAGCCGGGCCGTTCTCGCGCTTTGCGGGTATCGATCGCACGCTCGTGTTGTTGTCCGGCGCGGGCATGTTGCTCGATGAGGTGGACGGTGCGCGCGGTTTAACGACGCACGCGTTGACGCAAGCGCTCGACATGGCCCGTTTTACCGGTGAGGCGCAGATCGACGCGCGTCTGGTCGATGGCGCGACACGCGACTTCAACCTGATGGTGCGTCGTAACGCGGCGCAGGGTGAAGTGGAAGTATGGCGCGGCGTAACGCAACGCACGCTTTCGGCCGACGCGGTCCTGCTGTATTGCGCGGAAGGTTCGATGTCGGTTACAGCGGGCGATGCGCGAGCGCTGTCGCTCGCAACCGGCGACACGCTGCGCATCGACACGCCAAACGCGCTGTCATGCACGGTCGAAGGCGCGGGCGCCTTGCTCGCAATCAGCATCCGCTACACGCAACGATGACGACGATTCGCTTGCGTGCTCGCCGCTTATGTCACAGCAGTCACGGCACGCGCACGCGAACCACCACAGACACGCAACAAGCTGCAAAGAGCACGCGATGAAGCAAACCGTCTGGCATCACCTGAAACTTTGCCCGCAGGGCGATCCCCAACATACGCTGCCCGATGCCGCGATCGCCGTTGATAACGGCACGATCGTGTGGCTCGGCGCGGCTTCCGCATTACCTGCCGAATACGCCGCATGGCCGCGCGAAGATCTGCACGGCGCGTGGGTGACGCCGGGTCTCGTCGATTGCCATACGCATCTCGTGTACGGCGGTCAGCGCGCGGACGAATTCGCGCAGCGCCTCGCGGGCGTCAGCTACGAAGAAATCGCGCGGCAGGGCGGCGGTATCGTCTCCACGGTGCGCGCCACGCGTGCCGCGGACGAAGCCTCGCTGTTCCGTCAGTCGGCCGCGCGGCTCGAACCCTTGCTCGCCGAAGGCGTGACCACCGTCGAGATCAAATCCGGCTACGGCCTCGACCTCGCCAGCGAGCGCAAGATGTTGCGCGTGGCGCGTCAATTGGGCGAGCGCTATCCCGTCACCGTGTACACGACGTTTCTCGGCGCGCATGCGTTGCCGCCCGAGTTCGCCGGCCGCGCCGACGCGTACATCGACGAAGTCTGCAACACCATGCTGCCCGCGCTCGCCGGCGAAGGTCTCGTCGACGCGGTCGACGTGTTCTGCGAGCGCATCGGTTTTTCGCTGGAACAAAGCGAGCGCGTCTTCGAAGCGGCAGAGCGCTACAAGCTGCCGGTGAAAATGCACGCCGAGCAGTTGTCGAACGGCGGCGGCACGGCACTCGCGGCGCGCCATCATGCGCTGTCCGCCGACCACCTCGAATTTCTCGACGAAGCCGGCGTTGCCGCGATGAAGCAAGCCGGCACGGTGGCCGTGCTGTTGCCGGGCGCGTACTACTTCATCCGCGAGACGCAGTTGCCGCCTTTGGAATTGCTGCGGCGCTATCAGGTGCCGATCGCGATTTCGACCGACAGCAACCCCGGCACGTCGCCCGCCACCTCGCTGCTGCTGATGATGAACATGGCCACCACGCTGTTCCGCATGACCGTGCCCGAAGTGCTGCAAGGCGTGACGTCGCACGCGGCGCGCGCGCTCGGCAAGGCGGATCGGCACGGCTCGCTGGAAGCGGGACGCGCGGCCGATTTCGCGGTGTGGTCGGTCGACTCGCTGGCCGAGCTGGCTTACTGGATTGGACGTCCGCTGTGCGCGCGAGTCGTGCGCGCGGGCGAGACCGTTTATACGCGGCGTGACTTGAGCTAGGGCCTGAGATGACTGAACCGCACAAGCAATCGAATCAATCGCTGTTCGCCGAGCACGCATACCTGCCGGATGGCTGGCGCCGCAACGTGCTGCTGGAGTGGGACGCAAACGGCACGCTCACCGCCGTCACACCCGATACGTCGACGCCGCCCGCCGGCGTGCAGAAGGCTGCTGGTCCGGTACTGCCCGGCATGCCGAACCTGCATTCGCACGCGTTTCAGCGCGCGATGGCTGGGCTCACTGAATATCGCGCATCTGGCGCCGGCGCGACGGATAACTTCTGGAGCTGGCGCGATCTGATGTATCGCTTTGCCGCACGCATCACGCCGGAAGGCCTGGCGAGCGTCGCGCAATGGCTGTACATCGAAATGCTGAAGGCGGGCTATACGTCGGTGTGCGAGTTCCACTACGTGCATCACACGCCCACCGGCAGCCGGTACGCGAACCAGGCCGAACTCGCGCAACGCGTGGTGGATGCTGCGTCGGCGAGCGGCATCGGCATGACGATGCTACCGGTGCTGTATCAGTACAGCGGCTTCGGTGCGCGCGCGCCGCGTGAGGATCAGCAGCGTTTCATCAACACGCCGGACAGTCTGCTCGATCTGCTCGGCACGTTGCGCGCGGCGCGCCCCGAAACTGCCGCGTTGCGTTATGGCGTGGCGCCGCATTCGCTGCGCGCCGTATCCGCGGATTCGTTGCGTGCGTTACTCGGTGGAATCGAGGACACGGCGCCCGTTCATATCCATATCGCCGAGCAAACCGCTGAAGTCGACGCCTGCCTCGAAACCGAAGGCGCGCGTCCGGTGCAATGGCTGCTGGATCGTTTCGATGTCGACAGCCGCTGGTGCCTCGTGCACGCCACGCACGTCGATGCGAACGAAACGCTGGCGCTCGCGAAAAGCGGCGCGGTCGCCGGTTTGTGCCTGACTACTGAAGCCAATCTCGGCGACGGCATTTTTCCGGCGCAGGAGTATCTCGACGCGAACGGACGCATCGGCGTGGGCTCGGATAGCCATATCGGCGTCGACTGGCGTGCGGAGCTGCGTTTGCTCGAATACGGCCAGCGTCTCACGCGCCGGCAGCGCAACGTACTGGCGTCGGCGCAAGCCACGCACGTCGCCGATCGTCTCTTCGACGCCTCGCTCGAAGGCGGCGCGCGCGCGACGGGCAGAGCGGTCGGCGCGCTGCAAGCCGGCCGCCGCGCCGATTGGCTGGTGCTCGACGCGGATCATTCGAGCATCGCCGAGCATGCGCCGAACGCGTGGCTCTCGGGCGTTGTATTCTGCGAGCATGGCGAAACGCCGATTCGCGACGTTTACGCGGGCGGCGACAAGGTCGTCGACAACCGCAGGCATCGCGATGAAGAGGGCGCGTACGCGCGCTATCGCGTGGCGCTGGCGGACCTGCTCAAATGAATGACGCGCCAACTTGCCGGCGCGCCTCGCATGAGTTGCTGAACCGATCCTTCGATCCTATCGATTCCGGACTGACATGACTGCTTCGAACACTCCGCCGGTTTTCTCGCTGCATCGGGGAAGCCTGCCGTTCCTCATTTCGATTCCGCATCTGGGTACGCAAATCCCGGCCGATATCGCGGCGACGATGACACCCGTCGCGCAGCGCACCGACGATTGCGACTGGCATCTGGACCGTCTCTATGCGTTCGCGAAACGCATGGGCGCGTCGATTCTCGCGCCCACCTACGCGCGCTATGTGATCGACCTGAACCGTCCGCCCGACGGCGCGAATCTCTATCCGGGCCAGGACACGACCGGCCTGCTGCCAGTCGACACGTTCGACAAGGAGCCGTTGTACCTGGACGGCCATCTGCCGGACGAGGCGGAAGTCGCGCGCCGTCGCGAGGCTTACTGGAAGCCTTACCACGAGGCGCTGCAAGGCGAACTCGCGGCGCTGAAAGCGAAACACGGCAAGGTGCTGCTGTGGGAAGCGCATTCGATCCGCTCGCATGTGCCGCGTTTTTTCGAGGGACGTCTGCCCGATTTCAACTTCGGCACCTCGAATGGCGCGAGCGCGGTGGCCGGATTGGCCGAGGATATGGCTGCTATTGTCGAGCAACACGACGGCGGCTATACGGCGGTTGCCAACGGCCGCTTCAAGGGCGGCTATATCACGCGCGAGTATGGTCAGCCGTCGCAAGGCGTGCATGCCTTGCAACTCGAACTCTCGCAGATCACGTATATGGAAGAGCATATGCCATATGCGTATGACGAAACGCTGGCCGCGAAGGTCGAGCCTCTGCTGGAAGCGCTGGCCGTGAAGGCCTTGGAGCGCGTCAAGACGGCGTGACGCCGCGCGTCATCTTCTCTTCTTTGCCACGCGATTCACGGCGCCGCGCAAGTTGCTCGGCGCCGTGCGCGCCTCGGCCGACACCGCAAAGGTGTAACAGCATGTGTCCGTGATTGCATGCTGCCGTTTTCGCGCAGAACGTATATAGCGCGTTGAAGAAATCTGCCTGCTCCGCGCCGACTCGATGGCGAAAAAAAGCCCCGCCTGCAGCGGGGCTTTACGATGTGCCGTGCCGGTCAGAGCGTGGCACCGCCATTAATGGCAGCGTTTTTCCCAGTGATGATGAACGCGCACCTTGTGGCACTCGGGATGATGATGCTCATAAGCTTGTGCGGGAGCGATGGCGCTCAGGGCTGCAACGGCTGCGGCGATGGCGAGGACGATCTTCTTCATTACAAAATCCTTAAATCAGTGTTGGGGTACTAACGGTGCAGCACGGGGCGTGCCGCAACCGCCTGCAAGCATGCCACATCGCGAGGGCAGAGCGGAGGAACGCTGAACAAATGCAGATGTCAATTCACAACGTCGATCGTCGCGAGCCGCCACCGGCAATGGATAGCGGGCAATGGTGCGCAATGGCGCAGTGGCGTGTAATTACGACAGATCGACGCTCACGCAGTGGCATATCGGGATTGCGCGCCATGCGGTGATGCGTCTACCCTTTCAATACGATAACGCGCGAGTGGCGCGTGATCTCTACATCGGGCAAAAAGATGGAAGACCCAGCAATGGAAGATTCCGACGAATTGCTGCTCCCGGTCTGGCGAGCAAACCTGGTGCTGTTGACCCGCGAGGTCGGCGCGGCGACGCGACTCGCGCGCATGATGACCTTCTCCGCGAGCTATCTGAAACTGATGTTGTCCGGCCAGCGCGAATTCAGCGAGGAATTCGTGCGGGGCATCGAAGCGGTCACCGGCTTGCCGGGCGGCTGGATGAACGTGCCGCACACCGAGCACGACATTCCGCCCAACGCGCGTGAAGCGATCGACAACGAACAGCCGCTCGCGCGGTTTCGCGGTACGGCGCATCCGGTGCGAAAGAAGACGGTGCTGCGGCCACCCGAGCCGATTTTCGGCCAGCCGGGGCCGGCCAAGCGTGTCGAGGAAGAAATCCTCGACGCGGAGGCGCATCGGCGTCAGGCGCACTTCCGCAAAGTCCGCGACGTGGCGATTCAGGACGTGCGGCGTTTCGAGCGGCATCTGACTCACGCGCCGGTGGAGCTGGCGACGATGCGCGCCAAGGTGGAAGACGTGATCGCCGCCGCCGATCTCGACGACCCGATCCAGGCGGACCTCGCGGGACGGCTCGAACAGATCGAAAAGCACCGGCATCTGCTGCTCAGGCACGTGGAGCGATTGCAGGCTTTGCTCGGGCAACTCGGCGAAACGGAGTGATGCAGCGAGGCGCGAGCTGGCGCTCGCTTACGTGGGCTGAGAGGAGCTCCTGCGGCGAGCGTGAAACTCGGCCTCGAGCGTCCACGTCACGCCGTCCTGTGCGAGCGCCACGCCGGTCCAACGGAACGAATCCGGCGTGATGTCGGTGAAGTTCCATCGAATCGGCGTGCCGTCGGCGTGTGTGCCGATCTGCACGAGATGCTCGCCGATGCGGCGGCCCACCAACTCGTCACGCTGACCGGTCCGCGGATTGAGGTACGTGACCCGCCATGCCCGCAGCGCCGGGTCCCAGACACGCAAGGTCGTGCCGTACATCGCGTCGCCGGGCGTCGGCGCGTCGCGTTGTGCGGCGAGCGGCGGCATGATCCAGACGTCCTGCACGGCGCGGCCTTCCAGCACCCAGCCGAAATGAATTTCGCCGCGACGGCGCGCGCTGCCCAGGTCGACGCGGTAATGCACCACGTCCATGTCCCAACTGCCGATCAGCCAGCCGTAGAGGTCGTCGGCGGCGTCGATGTCCGCGGCGCGCGCGGGCGCGCTCAGGGCGGCGTGAAAGCCGCTATCCAGGTTGTACTCCAGCCGGTTCATCGTGTGCTCCTTCGGTGCATAGCGGGATCGGCATCGGCGGAGCCAACGGAAACGCGCCGGCCGCCGATGTGCTAAAACCACGATACGGACTCAGCCGAGGTGCATCTTGGGGAAAATTGCCGTCACGCTGCAACAGGCGCTGGCCCGCCGCGAACAGGAAGGCGCGCGCGGCGGCACGTCGGCGCGCGCGCTCGCCGGGGGCACAGGGTGGCGCGTCGAGGATGTGTTGTGCACCTTCGGCCCGCGCGACCAGCCGTTCGAAGAGCGGCACGACGGTGTGTGCATCGCGATGGTGGTGGCGGGCTCGTTCGCTTACCGCGCGGCGACCGGCCGCGAGTTGCTCACGCCCGGCGCGCTACTGCTCGGCAACACGGGTGATTGCTTCGAGTGCGGGCATCGGCATGGCGCCGGCGACCGTTGCATCGCGTTTCACTATGCGCCGGCGTACTTCGAACGGCTTGCCGCGGATGCGGGGCTGGCGCGCGGCAATCTGCAATTCAAACGCGCGCGTTTGCCGTCGCTGCGTGCGTTGTCGCCGTTGATCGCGCGTGCATGTGTCGGTGCTGGTGCTGCAACTGGGGGTGAAGTTGGAGCCGATCCAGGTGCAGGTTCTGCTGTCGGCGCTGGAGCGAATGCCGGTGCTAGTGCTGGTGCCGGCGTAAGCGGCTCTGCCGCAACAGCATGGGACGAACTCGCCGTCGAACTGGCCGCCACGACGCTGCAAGCGGCCAGCGCCTTGACGCGTCCCGCTGCGCCCGCTAGCGCCACGGCCTGTTCGCGCGTCGCGCAGACCGTGCGGCTGATCGACGACACGCCCGGCGCGCCGCATTCGCTCGCGAGCCTCGCGGCCGCCGCGGGCTTGAGCGAGTTCTACTTTCTGCGCACGTTCCAGCGCGTGACCGGCGTGACGCCGCATCAATACCTGTTGCGGGCGCGCTTGCGCGCCGCGGCGCTGCGTCTTCAGGACGGCGGCGCGAAGGTCGTCGATATCGCGTTCGATTGCGGCTTCAACGATCTGTCGAATTTCAATCACGCGTTTCGCGCAGAGTTCGCTTCGAGTCCGCGAGCCTGGCGCGCGCGGGGCAGGGCGCGGCGCACATGACGCGCTGCGTGGCGTTTTTTCTCAGGCTGGCCTGCGGGTCGGCACTGGGCGTATGCCTCGCCGCCAGCGCGTTCGCCGACGACAGCGCGTCCGCCACATCCGGCGACGATCGCGCGCCTTCCACGATCGAGCGCGACGTCCATCTCTTCACGATCCAGAAAGACGGCTCCGTCGAGGAACACGACGACACCGTCCTGCGCGCCAACACCACGAGCGGCGTCGACGATATCGCGCAACGCTACGTGTGGTTCAACAAGGACATCGAGCAGGTGCAGTTGCTGGCCGCCGAGACGATCGACCTGGACGGCGTCGCGCATCCGGTCGGTCCCGAGGCGATCCGCGACGTGCAGGAGCCGCGCTCGGCAGGCGCGCCGAGTTTCGAAGACGGCGTGTTGCGCACGGTCATTTTCCCTGGCGTGGAGCCGGGCTCGCGCGTGCATCTGGCGTTTCGCAAGACGCGCACGAAGCCCTTGCAGGCGGGCACCTTCGCGTATCTCGTCGAACCGACGCGCGACCCCGTCGAACTGCAGCGCCTGATTTTCGATCTGCCCGCCGACGTGCCGCTCTACGCCGACGCGCGCGGCTACGTCGCCGTGCCGCCGGTCACGGCAAACGGCCGTACCCGCTACGAGTTCGACTATCAGCACGGGCCGTATGCGCCGCTCGAAGCGGGCGCGGTCGGCTACGCGAACTGGGGCGACCGTCTGATGGTGTCGACGGTGCCGGACTTTGCGAGTTTTGCGGCGCGCTATCGCGGGCCCGCAGCCGACGCAACGGCCAGCGATCCGGCGATTGTCCGCTTCGCGCAAGCGCTGACCGCCGGCACCGACGACCCGCGCGTGAAAGCGCAACGGCTATACGACTGGATGCGTTTGAATATCCGCTACGTCGCCTTGTTTCTCGGCGAAACGGCGGCGATTCCACACAAGGCGACCGACATCCTGCGCAATCGTTACGGCGACTGCAAGGACCACGTCGCGCTCTACGGCGCGATGCTGGCCGCCGTCGGCATCCGTAGCGAGGCGGTGCTCCTCAATCTCGGCCCGTACTACAGTTTGCCGGACGTGCCCGGCTACGGCACAAGCGCGATCAATCACGCGATTATCTGGATTCCTGAGTTGTCGTTGTATGCGGATACGACGGCGGGCGGCACGGCTTTCGGTTATCTGCCGCCGAGCGTAATGGACAGGCCGGTGTTGCTGGTCGGCGAGGGCGTGCTGTCGCGCACGCCGGCCACGCAGTTGCGCGAACGCAGCGCGCGCGTGCAGATCGACATCGGCGAAAGCGGGGCGGCGAATTACGCTTACCGCGCCGAGGACGCGGGTTTTACCGCCGAGATCGAGCGCAACACGTTCCGGCGCGCGACGCGGCAACGTACGCAGCAGATCGCCGCGAACCGTCTTTTGCAGACGGGTTTGCACGGCACAACGCAATTGCGCACGGCGGAGCTCAGCGCCACGAATGGACCGTTCTCCACGTCGATGCAGGGAAAGGTGGAACACTTCGTGTGGACCGACGGCACCACGGCGATACCAGCCTTGACGAGTTTTTCCGGCGGCATGGGCTCGCAGGTGCAGGCGTGGCTCGCGGAGCCCGCAAGGACTCAGCCCTGGACGTGCATCGGCGGAGAGTTCGACGAGACCTTGGAAATGACGCTGCCGCGCTTCGTACGGGTGACGGATTTGCCGTCCGACACCGCGGTGCAAAACCGCTTTCTGACCTTTTCATCCAGCTACGTCTACGATCCGGCCGCGCGGGTCTTGCAGGTCAGGCGGCACCTGCGCGCCGCCTTTGGTCATCAGATGTGTTCAGCAAGTGAATTCGCCGAGCTGCACGACGATCTCGTGCGGATCGAGCGCGATCTCGAGGCCGAACTGGTGGTCAAGGTCGCCAATTCGAAGAACCCGTAGCGATTCCGCCGGCACGGGCGCAAGCATTAACACCCGTGCCGGGACCAGAAGTCGCCTAACTCCCGCTCTTGGTCACGATGGGCACCCACGCTCCATTCTTGACCTGATAGAGCGTCGACGCGCCGCTCTTCAACGCGCCGGTGTTGTCGAAGGAAATCTTGCCGGTCACGCCTTCGAAATCGATGGCCTTCAGCGTGGGCCGGTAGTCGTTCGGCGAGATGGACTTGGCCTTCTGCATCGCCTTGATCGCGGCCCATGCGCCGTCATAGCCGAACGGCGCATAGGACAGGATATCCACCCCGAAGCGCTTCTTGAACTTCGAGGAGAAATCCTTGCCGCCAGGCAGCTGCGCGAGTGGCCGTCCGTATTCCCAGGCCATCACGCCTTCAGCGGAATCGCCGGCGAGCTTGATGAAATCCTGATCCATCACGCCGCCGCCGCCCACCAGTTGCGCGTTCATGCTCAACTGCTTCATGCGCTTGGCAAAGCCCGCGGCCTGCGTGTCCAAGCCGCCGAAGAAGATCAGATCCGCATTGGTCGATTTGATCTTGGTGATCTGCGTGCTGAAGTCGACCGCCTTGTTGTCGGTGTACTCACGCGTCACGATGTTGCCGCCGTGCGCTTTCACCGCTTTCTCGAACTCGTCGGCCTCGCCCTGGCCGAACGCGGTCCGGTCGTCGATGATCGCGATGCGTTTGGCCTTGGTCACTTCCACGGCATACACGCCCGCGTTGCCGGCGTTCTGCGCGTCGGTGGAAATCACCATGAAGGTGTTCGCGAAGCCGCGTCCGGTGATGATCGGATTGGTGGCGGCCGGGTCGATCACCGGAATGCCGGCCTGCTCGTAGACCTGCGAAGCCGGAATCGTCGTGCCCGAATTGAAGTGGCCCACCACGGCCGACACACCCGCGTCGACCAGTTTCTGCGCGGCCTGCACGCCGATGCGCGGGTCGGCCTGGTCGTCTTCGGAGACGATCTGGAATTGGGCCACCTTGTCGCCGATCTTGATCTTTTGCGCGTTGGCCTCTTCGAGTGCGAGCCGGACGCCGTTCTCCAGGTCCTTGCCGTAGCCGGCGTTGGCGCCGGTCAGCGGCGCGGCGAAGCCGACCTTCACCGGCAGATCGTCGGCGTAGCTGGCCGGCGGCACGATGGCGAAGATAGCGCCAACGAACAGGGCAAGCGGTTTCAGCGTGTAGCGAAGACTCATGGTCTCTCCTTCCATCGACAGTTTCAGGTTGTGAAAGCGGCAAGGCAGTAACGCTGGATCGACGCGCAAGCATGGACTTCCCATGGCGCGCATCGAGAGACTACGGATGATCGGTCGCTTTGAACAATGCGGGAATGCGCGCACTTGTGCGCATTTGCGTTTAAGCGTCGGTCAATCTGGCGCGAATATAGAAAGCCAATTTGCCGTCGTCTTGGCAGTTCAAGGCACTTTGAATGAGCATTTCGGCATAGCCGGCGCAGCGCGTTCGCTGGCGGCGTGTCCGCGCCGGCGCGCGGGTGCGGATTGCGGCATATGCTTAAGAGACCGGCGCGAGCGCGCCGGCCATGTGACTGTGGCAAAGCGGCGGGAGTGAATCCGCGCGCGGTGCGCCGAGGTCAAGCCTCGTTGTGAGCTTAAAACCAGGCGCTCAATGCTCGCCTTGCTGGCGCAACAACTCTTCGCGCAGACGCAGCAGTGGCGCCTTGGTGTCGTCGTCGGCCCAGGTGTCGAGATCGTCGAGGGCGCGCTGGCAGCCGTCGAGCACCAGGTCGAGGTCAACCGGCACGCCGTTGTTGAGCGCGAACTCGATGGTCTCGGCGAACTGCTGGCACTCGTCCTCGCCGTACGAGATGTCGAGATTGTCGGCGATGACTTCGGCGATATTGCTGCGCGCCTTGTCGTCCGGCGTCACCATGTCGACGATGCCGCGCGCCACGGCCGGCGAGTAGTACAGCGCGATGTCGAGCCACTGCGCGGGATCGAAGTCGGCCTGATCGAACTGGCTCTCGAAGAACTCGATCGCTTCCTGTTCGTGCGCCTCGTCGGCATCGACGCTGATGCACAACTGCTCAAAAAATTCTTCCCGCTCGCTGCGGATATAACCGTCCATCGATGCCTCGTCTGCTGAATGCCGGATGCCTGAAAAATGCGGTGTGGGCTGGCAGGTGCCTCGTCCACGCGGCACGCATTATAGGACGGGCGGCTGACAGCAAGCATCTTGCATGGGACCGGAGTCGGCGCGCAAGCGCCGGACTCTGGTCGACAGCCGAGCGACGCGGCGCGAATCGGCTGGTCACGGGGCGCGCATTACGGATTGCTTGCGCTGCGCGAAACACGCCACCTACGCCGTATCCGCGACCCACGCATCGAACCACTCGCGCGGCTGCGCGATTTCATTCTGCGCGGCCACCAGTTCGAGCTCATAGCGGCCGGCCTGCCAGGTCGTCTTCACCACGGCATTCACGGCGGCCAGCGTGTGCTCGAAGGCCGCGCGAATCGAATCGCCTAGCAACGTGCGCGCGACGAACACCGCGCTCGTCAGATCGCCGACCCCCACCGGTTGCCGCGCGAACGGATAGAGCGGGCGCTGCCCCATCCACGATTCGCGTTCGGTGACGACCAGCATGTTGAAGCGGTCGGCGGGACTGTTACGATCGAGCAGATGTTTGACCAGCACCAGCTTCGGCCCGCGTGCGATGAGTTCGCGGCATGCCGTCACGGCTTCTTCCAGCGTCTCGATCTCGCGTCCCACGAGGCGCTGCAATTCGGTGTGATTCGGCGCCATCGCGTCGGCCATCTCGGGCATGGTGCGCACGAGAAATTCCTGGATGCCCGGCTCGACCTTGCAGCCGCTCGCGGCGCCCATCACCGGATCGCAAAAGTACCAGGCGCGCGGATTGGCGGCCTTCACGGCCTTGACGATTTCCAGCACCGACTGCGCCTGTTCGGGCGTGCCCAGATAGCCGGACAGCACGGCGTCGCAGCGCGGCAGCATGCCGATGGCGCCGATGCCGTCGACCAGATCTTCCATTTGCGAGCCGTCGATCGCGCTGCCGGTCCAATGGCCGTACTGCGTGTGGTTCGAGAACTGCACGGTATTGAGCGGCCAGACGTTGACGCCGAGCCGACGCATCGGAAACACGGCCGCGCTATTGCCGGCGTGACCGAAGACGACATGTGACTGGATGCTCAGAACGTTTTTCGTCATGGTGTGGCCCGCGCAAACGGGTATGCGCGATCAATGAAAACGGGAAGGGTGCACCGCGGCGGCGATCCGGCTAGCACCCGGACGCCTCATGCGGCAGGACTGCTTCAGATGGTGCAGGAAATCGGCACACTCTGCATCGTCAGGAAACAATACATGAGTTTGCCTTGCGCGAGTCGATCCGTCCCCGCGTTGTTGCGCCGAACCATCAGACGTGAGCATGGTGACGGACGGTTGCGAAGCCGTTCTTGGCTCGTAAAAAGCGGCGTGGCGGGGTTGCCCAACAGCCGTTCGAACTCAGGCCAGCTCGCGATACAACGCCAGATAACGCTCCGCCGAGGCGCCCCAGCCGAAGTCCTGGCGCATCGCGCGCCGCTGGGTTGCCTTCCATTCGGTGCGGCGTTCATACAGCGCGAAGGCGCGGCGGATCGCGGCGCCAATGCCTTTCGGTTCGAATCGCTCGAACACGAAACCGGTGGCGAGATCGTCGGCGAGATTTTCGAGCGAGGCGTCCACCACCGTATCCGCGAGGCCGCCCACGCTATGCACGAGCGGCAGCGATCCATACGCCAGCGCATACAGTTGCGTCAGCCCGCACGGCTCGAAACGCGAGGGCACCGCAATCACGTCGCTGCCCGCGACAATCGTATGCGCGAGCGTTTCATCGAATCCCAGTTCCACCGCCACGGATTCGGGATGCGTATGCGCGACGCGTTTCAAACCGTTCTCCAGCGCCGGGTCGCCGGTGCCGAAGACGATCAGCTGCCCGCCGTGCTTGACGATTTCGGGCACAGCCTCGAGCAGCAGGTCGAGGCCCTTCTGCTCGGTCAGGCGGCTCACCACGCCGAACAGCAGCGCATCGCTTTTCTGCGCGAGGCCGAAGCGTTTTTGCAGCGCTTCCTTGCACGCCAGTTTGCCGGCGAGCCGCGTCATGCTGTAGTGGTTCTCGAGCAGCGTATCGGTGGCGGGACACCAGACCGTGTAGTCGACGCCGTTCAGGATGCCGCTCAGATCGTGCGAGCGATGCCGCAACAGACCGTCTAGCCCGCCGCCTTGGGCGAGCGTCTGGATTTCGCGAGCATAGGTCGGGCTGACGGTGGTGATGCGGTCGCTGTAGTAGAGGCCCGCCTTGAGAAACGACAGTTGCCCGTAGAACTCGACGCCATGCACGCTGAAAAAATCGTCCGGCAGGCCGAGCTGACCGAACTGATGTGCGGGAAACACGCCTTGATACGCGAGGTTGTGCACCGTAAAGACGCTGCGCGCGAAGCGCTTGCCGTGCTGCCGTTCGGCCGCTTTCAGATAGGCCGGCGCGAGCCCCGCATGCCAGTCGTGCGCGTGGATGATCTGCGGCGACCATGCCGGGTCCAGTTGCTGGGCGAGTTGCGCGGCGACCCAGCCGAGCAGCGCGAAACGCTGCGCGTTGTCGCCGTAGGGCACGTGCTCGTCATTCAGATAGGGATTGCCGGGCCGGTCGTACAGCGTGGCCGCGCGGATCACATAGACGACCAGGCCGTTCGACGCCAGCGTGCCGCGCTCGAGCGTGACGCCCGGCGCGTCGAAGCGGCGGCCCAACTGCGCGACCGGCGCCAGATCGGTCAGGCCGGCGACCACCGCCGGAAAGCCGGGCAACAGCACCCGCACATCGGCGCCGCGCTCGATCAGCGCGGGCGGCAACGCGCCCGCGACGTCGGCGAGACCGCCCGTTTTGAGGAGGGGATACAGCTCGCTTGCGACGTGCAGGGCGCGAATCGTCATAGGCTCCGTCTCTGTCCTGTTAGTGCGGGTTGGATGGCCGGCGGCAACCGATCCGGTCCTGCTACGTCTTCTGCTGCAACGCCTCCGGCGTGACCAGCACGACGCCGTCGTCGGTACGGTAGAAGCGCTCGGCGTCGCTCACCGGATCTTCGCCGATCACCGTGCCGTCCGGTATCGCGCAACCGCGGTCTATCACCACTTTCTGCAGCCGGCAGCTCGCGCCGACGGTGACCTGCGGCAACAAGACTGCCTCATTGATGTTACAGAACGAACTCACCTTCACATTCGAGGACAGCACCGAGCGCGAAATCTGCGAGCCCGAGATCACGCAGCCGCCGCACACGATCAGATTATTGCCCGAGCCTTGCAGCCCCTTCATGTCGCGCACGAACTTGGCGGGCGGCAACTGTTCCTGGTACGTCCAGATCGGCCAGTTGCGATCGTAGAGATCGAGCGTCGGGATGGTGGAGGCGAGGTCGAGATTGGCGGCCCAATAGGCGTCGATCGTGCCGACGTCGCGCCAGTACGGCTCCACGTTCGGATCCGACGACACGCACGACATGCTGAACGGATGCGCGATCGCCGTGCCTTGCGTGACGACGCGCGGCAGGATGTCCTTGCCGAAGTCGTGATCGGTGTCGATGGTGGAGATGTTCTCTTCGAGCAGCGAATACAGGTAATCCGCGCTGAACACGTAGATGCCCATGCTGGCGAGCGCCGTATCCGGGCGGCCGGGAATGGCGGGCGGGTCGGCGGGCTTTTCCACGAAGCCGGTCACGCGGCGGTTTTCATCGACGTGCATCACGCCGAAGGCCACCGCCTCCATGCGCGGCACCTCGATACAGCCGACAGTGCAATCCGCGCCGCTCTCCGCGTGGTCGGCGATCATGCGCGTGTAGTCCATCTTGTAGATGTGGTCGCCCGCCAGCACCACCACATATTTCGGCCGGATCGAACGGATGATGTCGAGGTTCTGGAACACCGCATCCGCCGTGCCGCGATACCAGTGCGCACCTTCCACGCGCTGTTGCGCGGGCCACAAGTCGATGAATTCGCCCATCTCGCCGCGCAGGAAACTCCAGCCGCGCTGCAGATGGCGCAACAGCGAGTGCGCCTTGTACTGCGTGACGACCGCGATGCGGCGGATGCCGGAGTTCAGACAGTTGGAGAGCGCGAAGTCGATGATCCGGTATTTGCCGCCGAAGTGCACGGCCGGCTTGACGCGTTTGTTGGTAAGCGGCCCGAGCCGCGTGCCCCGTCCGCCCGCAAGGACGATGGCGAGGGTAGTGCGTTGCAGATCGTTCAGCCGTGCCGGAGTGTCCATGTCTGTCTCCTGATTAGTATGCCCCGGATGGTTTGGTCGCTTGCTCTCCACTGATGAATCGTGCTGCGAGGCGGCTCCGTCTTCGCGGGTCCGTCTGCTAGTTCTAGCACTGATTTGCCGCGGGGGAGTAGTCTGAATTGTGCGGATGCCGCGCGTGCGCCCACCTTGCGCACGATCACCCCTTGCATCGCGGCGATCCGTGCGCCACGACACATAGGGCGTGAGGTGAGCAGCCGCAATATGCGTGCCACGACCGCCATGCCGCTGTCAGCGGGCGCCGGCGGCAGCAGAGTCGGGCGGCGCGTCGTAGAATCGTGCGCTCCCGGCCGCGGGTTCGGGCGTTGGTTTCGCCGTGCGTTTGCCTCGCATGCCTGCCGTGTTTCCCCTTTAGAAAAAACTTCGATGAGTTTTCGCCGCCTGTCCTTGCTCGCCACGTTGAGCGTTTGCGCGCTAGCCGCCACCTCCGCGCCCGCCGTTTTAGCGGCTTCCGCCGCCACACCCGCGATCGCCGCCGTGCCCGCGAGTGCCGCCGCGCGGAGCGAGGCGAGCGTGGCTAGTCCGGCCAGCCAGGCCGTTTCCGCCGCCACGAGCGCCGCCGGCGATACCGGTACGGCTTACGGTCCCGAGTTGCAGGGTTTCAACTATCCGGCGCCGGTCGAGCAGTACGACTTCACCTCGCAAGGGGTGGCGCTGCATATGGCGTACATGGATATCAAGCCGGCGAAGGCGAACGGCCGCACAGCGGTGCTGCTGCATGGCAAGAACTTCTGCGCGGCGACGTGGGACGCGACCATTCATCGGCTGACCGACGCCGGTTATCGCGTGATCGCGCCGGACCAGATCGGCTTTTGCAAGTCGAGCAAGCCTGAGCACTATCAGTACAGTTTTCAACAGCTCGCGCGCAATACGCATGCGTTGCTGGAATCGCTCGGCGTGACCAATGCGACCATGATCGGCCATTCCACCGGCGGCATGCTGGCGATTCGCTACGCGCTGATGTATCCGCGCGAGACGCAGCAACTGGTGCTGGTCAACCCGATCGGTCTGGAGGACTGGAAGGCGAAGGGCGTGCCCTCGCTGTCCGTGGATCAGTGGTACGAGCGTGAGCTGAAGACGACCGCCGAGGGCATTCGCCGCTATGAGCAGGCCACCTATTACGCGGGGCAATGGCGCGCCAACTACGAACCGTGGGTGCAGATGCTGGCGGGCATGTATCGCGGTCCTGGCAAGCAGATCGTCGCGTGGAATTCCGCGCTGCTGTACGACATGATCTACACGCAGCCGGTGGTGTACGAACTGGGGCAGTTGAGCATGCCGACGCTGTTGCTGATCGGCCAGAAAGACACCACGGCGATCGGCAAGGACGCCGCGCCTGCCGAAGTGCGCGCGAAAATCGGCCATTACCCGGAACTCGGCAAGGCCGCCGCGAAGGCGATCCCGCATGCGACGCTCGTCGAATTCGCCGATCTGGGGCATGCGCCGCAGATGCAGGATCCGCAGGCGTTTCATAAGGCGTTGCTGGACGGTCTCGCGGCGGTGCCGGCGAACCGGTGAGTCAGGAGTCGGTTGACTCTCGCAGATCGAAAAAAGGGCAGCCGCGCGCTGCCCTTTCTACATTCGTTGACGTAATTACCTGTCTTACTTGCCGCCCGCCAACTCCTCACGCACTTGCGCGCCGATCTCGAACGAGCGCAGCCGTGCCTTGTGATCGTAGATCTGTGCGGTGAGCATCAACTCGTCGGCGCCGGTTTGATCGATGACCGACTTCAAGCCTTCGCGCACCGTCTCACGATCGCCCAGCACTGTGCAGGCAAGCGAGTGCGCCACGCCGTTCACTTCCATCTCCGACGCCTCGAGCCGTTCGACCGGCGGCTGCAACTGACCCGGCGTGCCACGTCGCAGGTTGATGAATTGCTGCTGCAGCGAGGTGAAAAGGCGCTGCGCTTCTTCGTTCGTATCGGCGGCGAACAGATTGACGCCGACCATCGCATACGGTTTGTCGAGCGCGGCCGACGGACGGAATTGCGAGCGATACACCTGCAACGCCGTGAGCATGTAATCCGGCGCGAAATGCGAAGCAAAGGCGAACGGCAGACCGAGCGCCGCCGCGAGTTGCGCGCTGAAAAGCGACGAGCCGAGCAGCCACAGCGGCACGTTCAGCCCCGCGCCCGGCACCGCGCGAATGCGCTGGCCCGGCACGGGGTCGGCGAAATAACGCTGCAATTCGACGACGTCGTCGGGAAACGACTCCGCGCTATTTTGCAGATCGCGGCGCAGCGCGCGGGCAGTGCTCTGATCGGTGCCGGGCGCGCGGCCGAGACCCAGGTCGATGCGGTCGGGATACAGCGAGGCGAGCGTGCCGAACTGTTCCGCGATAACGAGCGGCGCATGGTTCGGCAGCATGATGCCGCCCGAGCCGACGCGGATCGTTTTCGTGCCGCCCGCGACATAACCGATCACCACCGAGGTCGCCGCGCTGGCGATGCCCGTCATGTTGTGATGTTCCGCGAGCCAGAAGCGGCGGTAATTCCAGTTTTCCGCGTGCTGGGCGAGGTCGAGCGTATTCCTGAACGCGTCTGCCGGCGTGGCGCCCGCGGTGACCGGCGAGAGGTCGAGGACCGAGAAGGGGATCATTGTCTGTTCACTTGTTGTTTCCGGCGCTTTCGCGCGATGGGGCATTCTCGCAAAGGTTGTGCTTTTCTGCTGACGGTGCCGCGATGCCCACGTTCGTGAAAGGGGGTTTGCTCGCGCGCGGCGTTGGAAACACAAAACGCGTCGCTAGAGGGTCCGAGCGTTACATGCAAATCCGATATAGATATGGCCGATCAATATTTAACAAGTGCATGTCGCGCTGCTACCTTAACCCCTCGCACGAAAGCCATGCATCCAGCCAGTCACGTCACCGCCCCGCCGGGCAGAAACCATTCAGGGAGACACGCACGTGTCCATCGAATTCATCGGCATGATCCAGACCCGCAAGGTGTCCGAAACCCACGCGGCGCAAGGTCCCGTCATCGACATCGATTACGTCGAACAGTTTGCCCGCGCGCATGAAGCCGCGGGCTTCGACCGCATCCTCGTGCCGCATCATTCCACCAGCCCCGATGCGCTGTTGACGATCGCGCATGCGGCGAGCGTGACGAGCAAGGTGCACTTCATGCTCGCGCATCGGCCGGGTTTTGTCGCGCCGACGCTCGCCGCGCGTCAACTGGCGACGCTCGATCACTATTCGGGCGGCCGCCTCGCGGTGCACATCATCTCGGGCGGCGACGACACCGATCAGCGCCGCGACGGCGACTTCCTCTCGCACGACGAACGCTACGCCCGCACGGACGAGTACCTGCACATCCTGCGGCGCATCTGGACCGAAGCCAAACCCTTCGATCACAACGGCCAGTATTACCGCTTCGAACAGGGCTTCTCTGAAGTAAAGCCGGTGCAGCAGCCGCATATTCCGGTGTACTTCGGCGGCGCGTCGGCGCCCGCGCTCGAAATCGCCGGCCGTCACGCGGATGTCTACGCGCTGTGGGGCGAGTCGAAGGCGCAAGTGCGCGAGCAGGTCGCCCGCGTGCGCGCGGAAGCCGCGAAGCACGGCCGCACCGTGCGCTTCTCGGTGTCGTTCCGGCCGATTCTTGCGGCCACGGAAGCAGCGGCTTGGGAGCGCGCGGAACACATCCTCGAAGAAACGAAGCGGCTGCGCGCGGCGCAAGGGATGGGCGTGGGTGGACCCGCGCAAAGCGAAGGCGCACGGCGGCTGCTCGCGGCATCGGGCGATTCGGATCGCGTGGACGAGCGGTTGTGGACCGGTATCGCGAAAGAAATCGGCGGACGCTCGAATTCGACCGCGCTCGTCGGCACGCCTGAGCAAGTGGCCGATACACTCGCCGAATATCACGCACTTGGTGTCTCGACCTTCCTCGTGCGCGGCTTCGATCCGCTGGAAGACGCCATCGACTACGGCCGTGAACTGATTCCCGCCACCCGCGAACGTATCGCGCGCGTCGAGCGCGTGGCGGCGTGAACGGAGGCGCGATGACCGATCTGTCTCTCACCACGTTCGCCAAGGAACTACCGGCAATCCGGCGTCACGCGCCGCAACGCAAATTCTGGTTCGACGATGTACCGCCGCGCGAGAGCGTCGCCGCTGAACGCCGCTATCGGCAGGAGCGGCTCGCGGTGGCGTTTCGTCTCTTCGCGCGCTACGGTTTCGATCAAGGGCTCGCGGGCCACATCACCGCGCGCGATCCGGAATGGCCCGATCACTTCTGGGTGAATCCGTTCGGCAAGCATTTCAGCCGCATCCGCGTGTCCGATCTGCTGCTGGTGAATGCCGAGGGCGAGATCGTGGTCGGCGAGGGACCGGTCAATCAGGCGGCGTTCGCGATTCACGCGGCGATTCACGAAGCGCGTCCCGACGTGGTCGCGGCGGCCCACACGCATTCGCTGTACGGCAAGGCATGGTCGACGCTCGGCCGTACGCTCGATCCGCTGACTCAAGACTCGTGCGCCTTCTATCAGGATCACGCGTTGTTCGACGATTTTCGCGGCGTCGTGCTCGATACCGATGAAGGCGCGCGGATTGCCGCGGCGCTCGGCGAGCGCAAAGCGGTGATCCTGAAGAATCACGGCATTCTCACGGCCGGCCCGAGCGTGGAAGCGGCGGCGTGGTGGTACATCGCGCTCGACAACGCGTGCCAGGCGCAACTGCTCGCTGAAGCCGCCGGCACGCCGCAAGCGATTCCGCACGACATCGCCACGCTCACGCATGAACAGGTCGGCCGCGCGGGCGGCGCGCTGTTCGCGTTCCAGAGCCTGCTGGAAGGGCTGGTCGAAGCCGAGCCCGACGTCCTCACCTGAACGCTCCCACACGATGACTCAACGTACGAATTCGCCGGTTTCGCACCGGCGTCGCCGGCTCATGGCTGCGCTGTCAGCCGCGTTGCCGGCTGCGGCATGGCTCGGAGTGGGCAGCGGCCTGATCTCCCGCTCCGCCGTTGCTGCCACGCCCACGCCCAACACCGCAACCGATCCGCGTCTGGACCTGAGCAAAGTCCGCCTGCGCGTCGCCACTTACAAAGGTGGCGACGCCACGCTGCTGAAAACCGCGGGCCTGACCGATACGCCTTACACGATCGACTGGTCCGAATTTCAATCGGGCAACGCGATGGTCGAAGCGATGAACGGCGGCTCGCTCGACATCGCCTCGGGCAGCGAGATTCCACCGATCTTCGCGCGCCTGCAGAACGCGCAGATCCGCGTGATCGCCGTCTATAAGGACGACGTCAACAACCAGGTCGTGCTGGTGCCCAAAGGTTCGACGATCCGCTCGATCGCCGATCTCAAGGGCAAGCGCGTCGGCTATCTGCGCGCGACCACCACGCATTACTACTTGCTGCGCATGCTCGATGAAGCGGGACTCTCGTTCAACGACATCCAGGCGACCTCGCTCGCGCCGCGTGACGGCTTCGCCGCTTTCAACGCCGGCTCGCTCGATGCCTGGGCGATCTATGGCTACAACGTGCCGCTCGCGATCTCGCAGGCTGGCGCGCGCGTGCTGAAAAACGCCAACGGCTATCTGTCGGGCAATTACCTGTACTACGGGCATCCGGCGACGCTTGCCGATCCGCTGCGGCGCGCCGCGTCCGCGGATCTGCTGGTGCGCTTGCAACGCGCGTGCACGTGGTTCGCGCAACATCAGGACGCGTACGCGAAGGTGCTGTCCGCCGAGTTGCGCGTGCCGGAGGAGGCGATCCTCTCGCTCTATCGCAACCAGAGCCAGGCGCGCCGGGTCACCGGCATCACGGCGGCGGATATTGCGAGCGAGCAGCAGGTGGCCGATACCTTCGCGCGTGCCGCCGTGATCGAGCGGCGTGTCGACGTCGCACCGCTGTGGACCGACACCTTCAACACCGCGCTCGCCCACGGTGCGTGAGCGCGCCATTCGAACCTACCTTCTGAATACTCAATGACTCAAGCCCTGAGGCCGGACCGCCTGCGCGCGTTCGCCGGCCGGATTGCGTCGCTCGTCGACGAAGCGGCGCCCGAAGCGCATCTGCTGGAAACCGGCGGCGCCGCGCTGCGCGAACTGATCGCCCACGACGACTGGCTGCCCGACGCCTTCGCGCAACCCGATCCCGAGCGGTATCAGCAGTACCTGTTGTACGCGGATGCGCGGCAGCGTTTTTCAATCGTCAGTTTTGTGTGGGGACCGGGGCAGGCGACGCCGGTGCACGATCACACCGTATGGGGTTTGATCGGTGTGCTGCGTGGCGCGGAAATTGCGCAGGGTTACCGTATCGCCGCCGGCGGCGCGCTACAGGAAAACGGCGCGGCAAAACGACTGGATGCCGGCGCCGTGGATGCAGTGTCGCCGCGCATTGGCGATATTCATCGTGTGAGTAACGCTTTTAGTGACCGTACGTCGATCAGCATTCACGTGTACGGTGCAAATATCGGCGCGGTAAAACGGTCCGTCTATCCGGACGGCGCCGCCCGCAAGCCCTTTGTCTCCGGCTACGCGAACGACGTGTTGCCGAATATCTGGAATGTTGCGAAGGAGTCCCCGATCTCATGAGTTTCGTTCAGGCATTTCGTACCCGATCATTCGAAGACGTGCGCCGCGCACTGCTCGAACGCGAGGAAATCGCGCTCGTCGACGTGCGCGAGGAAGATCCGCACGCCCGCAGTCATCCGCTGTTTGCCGCCAATCTGCCGCTGTCGCGGCTCGAACTCGATGCGCCGGTGCGCTTGCCGCGCCAGGCGGTGCCCATCGTGGTGTTCGATTCCGGCGAAGGACTCGCCGAACGTGCCGCGCGCCGTCTGGGCGAGCTGGGCTATACCGACGTCGCTCTGCTTGAAGGCGGTTTGCAAGGTTGGCGCGCGGCCGGCGGCGAACTGTTCCAGGACGTCAATGTGCCGAGCAAGGCGTTCGGCGAACTGGTGGAAAGCGTTCGTCATACGCCGTCGCTGACCGCGCCGCAAGTGCAGGCGCTGCTCGATCACGAAGCCGACGCGGTGGTGCTCGACGCACGCCGTTTCGACGAATATCACACCATGAATATTCCCGGCAGCATCAGCGTGCCGGGCGCGGAACTGGTGCTGCGCGCGCGCCAGCTTGCGCCGAATCCGGCGACGCGGATCATCGTCAATTGCGCGGGGCGCACGCGCAGCATTATCGGTGCGCAGTCGCTGATCAACGCGGGTGTGCCGAACCCGGTTGCGGCGCTGCGCAATGGCACCATCGGCTGGACGCTGGCTGGCCAGGCGCTCGCGCACGGCAGTTCGCGCAGGTTCGAGCCGATTGTCGACGATCAGCTACGTCTGGCCGCCGCCGATTCGGCGCGCACGGTGGCGGATCGCGCGAAGGTGGGCCGCACTTCACGCGACGAAGCGCGCCGCTGGGCCGGCGAAGCGGTGCGCACCGTGTATCGCTTCGACGTGCGCACGCCGGAAGAATACGAAGCGGGCCACGTGCCCGGTTTTCGCAGCGCGCCGGGCGGCCAGCTCGTGCAGGAAACCGACATGTTCGCGCCGGTGCGCGGCGCGCGCGTGATCCTCGCGGATAACGACGGCGTGCGCGCGAACATGACCGCGTCATGGCTCGCGCAGATGAATATCGAGGTGTATGTCGTCGATGGTTTGATGGCGGCGGACTTCGGCGAGAAGGGCGCGGCGCCCGCGGTTCGCCATGCGCCCACGGCACCCGACGCCGACGAGATCACGCCGGCCGGACTGGTCACGCTGCTGCAATCGCGAGGCACCGCCGTGCTCGATTTCACCAGCAGCGCGAATTACGTGAAGCGGCATATTCCCGGCGCTTGGTTCGTGATTCGCGGCGAACTCGAGAAGGCACTGCACAAGCTGCCGGATGCGCAGCGTTTCGTCGTGACCTGTGGCAGCGGCGAGCTCGCGCGCTTCGCCGCTCCCGACGTCGCGGCATTGACCGGCAAGCCGGTGCAGGTGCTGAGCGGCGGCACGACGGCGTGGATCGAAGCGGGCTTGCCGCTCGAGAGTGGCGAGACGCGCATGGCGTCGGCGCGCATCGATCGTTACCGGCGGCCTTATGAGGGCACCGATAACGCGCGCGAAGCGATGAACGCGTATCTGGAATGGGAGTATGGGCTCGTCGCGCAACTCGGGCGCGACGGTACGCATGGGTTTCGCGTGATCTGAGCGGTTTGCTGCGACGAAACCGTCGAACAGGCGAAGCGAGCGAGGGCGGCGCGGCTTAGGCCGCGCGCTGCGCGCGCGCTTCCTTGAACTGCCGCTCGACAGCCGCGCCGAAACGTTCGACAGGCTGTTGCAGTTTGCCGAGCACGCGCGGCTGCACGAGCCAGATGTCGATCAGCGGCTTGAAGTCGCTGATCGGAATGATATCGAGCGTGTCTGCGTGGGCGCTCATCTGCAGTAACGGCAGCGGCACGAGACCCAGACCGTTGCCGTCCGCGACGAGCTGCAATTGCAATTCGGTGCCAAGCGTTTCCAGGTTCAGCTTGAGGGCGAGCCCGAGCCCGGTGAGCGCGCGTTGCAGGCCGTCGCGGAAACCGCAGCCGTCCGGGTTCAACACCCAACCGATCGACTGGCATTCCGCCAGCGTATGCGCGCGCTTTTTCAGCAGCCCTTTCCGCGCGACCACCGCCAGTTTGATGCGACCTAGCGAGCGGGCCGACAGCGCGTCGTCGAAGGTCTTGTTGCTGGGCAGCAGGATCGCCGCCGCGTCGAGTTCGCCCTGTTCGACGCGTTGCAGCAGTTGACTGCCCCAACCGGTCGACGCGCGCGCCTGCAAGTCGGGATAGTCCGTCTTCAGAACGCGCATCGCCTCGGTCAGCGCGATATCCGCAATCGTCTGCGCGACGCCGAGACGCAGCGTGCCGACTGGCGGCGTGTCGGTGGCGACGATCTCGCGCAGTACGTCGAGTTCGCGCTGGATCACGCGACATTGTTCGTAGACGATGCGTCCCGTGGCCGTCGCCTTCAGCGGACGCGTATTGCGGTCGAGCAGTTCGACGCCGAGCGCTTCCTCGAAATTCTGCAAGCGGCGCGTGATTGCCGGTTGCGTGAGGCCGAGCGAGAGCGCTGCCTGCTGCAGCGATTGACAGCGAATCACGGTGACGTAGGCGTCGATTTCGTCGATCTTCATGATGAGCGGTGAGCGGATAGAGGCGCAAAAGAATGCGCTCGATGATACCCGCGTCGGCGCGTACCCGCATCGGTCGCGTAAGAAAATTTCGCATATTTGCTTAGCAGAATAATGCGTTTGTCTTATACAAAGGCCTGCCTTATCGTCGATGGCAAATCAACTCGTTGCCACGACACACGCGCTGCCCATGACGACTTCCCGTTTTTCTTTCGCAATCCGATCTGTTGTGCGACGCGCGTGGTCTGTAACGCCCGGCGTTGCCGCGCTTGCTGCGTCAGCGTTGCTGTGCGCCGCGCCATCGTATGCCGCCGATCTGCCGGTGCTCAAGGTCGGCGATCAAGCCTTGCAAACGCGCGGCATTCTCGAAGCGTCCGGCCAGTTGAAAGACCTGCCGTACAAGATCGAATGGTTCAACTTCCCGGCAGCGCAGCCGCTCGGTGAAGCATTGAATGCGGGTGCGGTCGACGTCGGCGGTCTCGGTGACGCGCCGCTCGTCTTCGCGCTGGCCGCCGGCGCACGAGTGAGGGCGGTCGCGGCGACGCGCTCGAATCCGCTGGATCTGGCGATCGTGGTCGGCGCACAGTCGCCGCTCAACGACGCGGCGAGTCTGAAGGGCAAGCGCATTGCCACGACGCGCGGCTCGATCGGCCACTACCTCGCGCTGGCCGCATTGAAAAAGGCCAACGTGCCGCTCACCGACGTCACCTTCGTATTCCTCGCGCCCGCCGATGCGAAAGCGGCGCTCGCCTCGGGCAGTGTCGACGCATGGTCGGTGTGGGACCCGTACACGGCGCTCGGAGAAGCGCGCGATCACGACCGCATCATCGCCAACGGCGTCGGTCTGTCGGAAGGGCTGAGCTATCAGGTCGCCACTGAACGCGCGATCACCGACAAACGCGAACAACTCGCCGACTTCCTGCGGCGCGTGGCGGTCGGCCAGCGCTGGGCGCTCTCGCATCCCGACGAAGTCGCGGCGATGCAGTCGCGTGTCACGGGCCTGCCGACCGATGTGCTGAAGACCGTCTATCAGCGCGGCCAGGTGCATCCGGTAGCGATCGACGACAGCGTCGTGGCCGCACAGCAGCGCACGGCGGACACCTACGAAGCCGCCAATGTGATCCGCGCGCATCTGGACGTGCGCCCGAGCTTCGATCGCAGCTTCCCTTTGCCTTGACGCGGCCAGCCGGAGTGTCCGCATGAATGCCCCGATTGCCGACAGCGCCGTGACACGGCGTCATCCGCGGCTCGATAGCGATACATTCGACGCATTGCTGGCGCAACTCACGAATGAGTTCGCCGCGAGCGCCGCGCGCCATGACCGCACGGCTGAATTCCCGCATGCGAATCTCGCGCGCCTGCACGAGTTCGATCTGCTTTCGCTGACGGTGCCCGCAGCGCTCGGCGGCGCGGGCGCGAGCCTGCCGCAGGCCTTGAAGGTGGTGCGCGCGGTGGCGCACGGCGAGCCGTCCACGGCGCTGGTGCTGGTGATGCAGTACCTGTTTCATCATCGCTTGCAGGGCAACCCGCACTGGCCGGTCGAACTGCGCGAACGCGTGGCGCGCGATGCGGTGCGTGAGGGCGCGTTGATCAACTCGCTGCGTGTCGAACCCGAACTCGGCACGCCCGCGCGCGGCGGCTTGCCGTCGACGATCGCGAAGCGCCGCGCGGACGGCTGGGTGATCGACGGCAGCAAACTGTATTCGACCGGCAGTCCCGGTCTCACCTGGCTCGCGGTGTGGGCGCGCAGCGACGAGACGCCGCCGCGCGTCGGCGTGTGGCTGGTGCACCGCGACACGCCCGGCGTGCGAGTGGGCAACGAATGGAATCATCTTGGCATGCGCGCCACCGGCAGTCACGAACTGGTGTTCGACAACGTATTCGTGCCGGCCGCGCAGGCAGTGGATGTGCATCCGCCGGGCGCGCCGGGCGCCGGGCTCGATGCGCTCGGCGTGGCGTGGATGAGCGTGCTGTTGTCGGCGGTCTACGACGGCGTCGCGCGGGCCGCGCGCGACTGGTTCGCGCAATGGGCCGTGGACCGCGCGCCCGGCAATTTCGGCGCGCCGCTGTCGAGCCTGCCGGCCTTCCAGCAGACGCTCGGCCGCATCGACGCGCTGCTGTTCAGCAATCGCGTGCTGCTCGACGCGAGCGCGCGTGCCGAACACGTGACGCTCGACGAGGCGCCGCTCGTCAAATACACGGTGACGAACCAGGCGATCGAGGCCGTGCAACTGGCGATCGAAGCGAGCGGCAACCCCGGTCTTTCGCGCGACAATCCGCTCGAGCGTCACTATCGCGACATGCTGTGCGCGCGGATTCACACGCCGCAAAACGACTCGGTGCTGCAGGCGGCGGGACGCGCGGGTTTTGCATCGATTTCGCGCGGTTGAAATGCCTCGTCGAAAGCCGTTGAAGGCCTCGCCGCCCAACGCAAATCATCTGCCAATTCGGTGTAAACGCGCTCTCGTCTAAACCCGCCAATCCGTTTAGATTAACTGCACTTGGAAGGCTTATCGAGGGACCAGGGCGGCCAATCAAGCAGCGGTTTGCCATTCCGGCGATGGCGCAAGGTCAGCAGCCAAGGTTGCTCACCGCTTCGCCCGGGACCAGACCGCTGCGCGTCGTCCGCGGTGCTTCGTTTTCAGGCGGCCAGTCGGCCGCTTTCACTTTCCGGTTGACCGTATCGACCGACCCGGCGACGCTTTGCACAGCGTCGCCTTTTTGCTTGTGGCGCCGGTTTTTAACGTGCTTTGCCGTCTGCTTTGCCACTTTTCCTCCCGCCGTCCCAGCCTCTTGCCGCCACCACCGTGTACGACCGCGCACACCGCCGTGCCGCGTCCGCTCGCGGTTTTGCCCGTGCGCGGTTATCCTGTAGCAGACACTACACAACGGGATGCGGGCTTCGCAGCCTGCGTCCGTACAGGAAAACTCGCTGTGAGCCTCAAACTGCTGACTGTCGCCATGCTGGCCGCGTGCATCGCGCTGACCGGTTGCGACGACCAATCGAGCGACCGAGCCGTGCAAAAACTCAAGGAATTTTTCAACGCCGTCAAACCGGATGCGTTGTTGCTCAAGGACATGACGCCGGGCGTCACGACCGAAGCGCAGATCCGCGACCAGATGGGCAAGCCGGAAACCGAGCGCACGTTCACCGACGGTTCCAAACGCTTCGAATATCCGCGCGGCCCGCAAGGCCTGAATACGTACATGGTCGACATCGATCGTGACGGCAAATTGCAGGCGATCACCCAGGTGCTGACGGCTGCCAACTTCGCGAAGATCCGCATGGGCATGAGCGAGGACGAAGTGCGCCGACTGCTCGGCAAGCCCGGCCAGGTCGCGGTGTTTCCGCTCAAGCCGGAAACCGTGTGGAGCTGGAAGTGGCGTGAAGGCGGCGTGACCGAAGAAGGCATTTTCAACGTGCATTTCGACCAGTATCAGAAGGTGTACACGACATCGCGCTCGGACGTGATCCGAGGACGATAGAAGTTAGAAGAGAGAAGCGGGGAAGAAGATGATTCGTCGACGTCGATACAGCCGAATCGGGCTGGTGTTAGGGGGCGGCGCCGCGCGCGGCTGGGCGCATATCGGCGCGATTCGCGCGCTGCACGATGCGGGCATCAAGCCCGATGTGGTCTGCGGCACGTCGATCGGCGCGCTGGTGGGCGCGGTGTACGCGAACGGCGACCTCGACTGGCTCGAGGAGTGGGTCGCGCGGCTCACGTGGCAGACGGTGGTGCGCCTGCTCGATCTGCGTCTCTCGGGTGGGCTGCTCGGCGGGCGCAAGGTGATCCAGCTGTTCGCCGACAAATTCAATGGCCGTTCGATCGCGCAACTGAACATGCCGTTCGCGGCGGTCGCCACCGAACTCGATTCGGGCCGCGAAAGCTGGCTGCAGGACGGCAGCGTGGTCGACGCGGTGCGCGCGTCGATTGCGATTCCGGGCATTTTCACGCCGGTGTGGCACAACGGTGTCTGGCTGGTGGATGGCGGCTTGAGCAACCCGGTGCCTGTTTCGGTGGCGCGCGGCATGCGCGCCGACTGCGTGATCGCCGTCGATCTGAACAACGATATTCTGAACGGCCGCGATTTCGGCGGCGCGGTGGTCGACACACCCGCCATCGATCCGAGCGCGCCGCCGCCGCTCGCACTGCGCCGCAACGGCAAGCCGTGGCCGCGCTGGCTCGCGCCCGCGGAGGGGCGCGCCACGGACGACGTGCGCGTGCCGCCCGCGCCAAGCGCGCGCGTGCCGTCCATGCTCAGTTCGATCGCGCAAAGCATCGACATCATGCAAGTGCGGATTACGCGCAGCCGCCTCGCGGGTGAGCCGGCGGATATCCTGATCCAGCCGCGTTTGGGCGGCATGGGGATTTTCGACTTTCACCGCGCGGCGCCGGCCATCGAGGAAGGGCGCGCGGCGGTGGAACATATGCTGCCCGCGATTCGGGCAAGGTTGGGGATTGACTGACGTCTATCGAAAAAGCGACCCGAAACTTGCTAAATCGCGGCGGCGCTCGCCGCGCGTTCCCCGCCTTACAAATCCTAATTCCCCGCAAAACCAAGCCCTGCAAGCCGCACGGCACGCCAAAGCACGCTTTGCTGCGTCGCAACAAAGCGCCGGCGAGCCTTTGAGAAATTAATTTTCGCTTGCGAGACTCCGCGCCATGCTGGACGAGTGGGGCAGACACAAGCCGATACCGTCCGAGACATCCTCAAACAACCTGGATGGAGACACGCGTGTTCCTATACGGCTTTGGTCCGGTGTTGCTGGCCGGCACGATCCAGACAATCGAGCTGTCCGTCCTGTCGTTGGCGGCCGCCGTGCTGCTCGGCCTCGCGGGCGCGGCGGCGAAACTCTCGTTCAGCCGCCCGCTGCGGGCAATCGCGACCGGCTATACGACGCTGATCCGCTCGGTGCCCGACCTCGTGCTGATGCTGCTGCTGTTCTACAGCATCCAGATCGCGGTCAACAATCTCACTGATGCGCTGAGTCTCCCGCAATTCGATATCGATCCGTTCGTGGCCGGCGTGCTGACGCTCGGCTTCATCTACGGCGCGTACTTCACCGAGACCTTTCGCGGCGCCTTTCTGGCGGTGCCGCGCGGCCAGCTCGAAGCAGGCAGTGCGTACGGCATGAGCGGCGCGCGCGTGTTCACACGCATCCTGTTCCCGCAGATGATGCGTTTCGCGCTGCCGGGCATCGGCAACAACTGGCAGGTGCTGGTGAAGGCGACGGCGCTGGTGTCGATCATCGGTCTCGCCGACGTGGTCAAAGCCGCGCAGGACGCCGGTAAAAGCACCTTCAACATGTTTTTCTTCATCCTGGTCGCCGCGCTGATCTATCTGGCGATCACCACCGCCTCGAATCTCGTGCTGATCTGGCTGGAAAAGCGCTATTCGATCGGCGTGCGGCACGCGGAGCTCTAAGACCATGATCGACATCCTCAATCAATTCTGGCGCGCGTTCCTGTACTGGGACGGCCAGCGCATGTCCGGCCTCGCGGTCACGCTGTGGCTGCTGGTGGCGTCGATCGGCATCGGCTTCGTGCTTGCGATTCCGCTGGCGGTGGCGCGCGTGTCGAAGAAGCGCTGGCTCTCCACGCCGGTGCGTCTTTACACTTACGTGTTTCGCGGCACGCCGCTGTACGTGCAGCTGCTGCTGATCTATACCGGCATCTACAGCCTCGAATTCGTGCGCTCGCATCAAGTGCTGGACGCATTCTTCCGCAGCGGCTTTCACTGCGCGATTCTCGCCTTCGCACTGAACACCTGCGCGTACACCACGGAGATTTTCGCCGGCGCGATCCGTTCGACCTCGCACGGCGAAGTGGAAGCGGCCCGCGCCTACGGCATGAGCTGGTTCACGATGTACCGGCGCATTGTGATACCGTCCGCGCTGCGCCGGGCCTTGCCGTTGTACAGTAACGAGGTGATCCTGATGCTGCACGCCACCACGGTCGCCTTTACGGCCACGGTGCCGGACATCCTGAAGGTGGCGCGCGACGCGAACTCGGCCACTTACCAGTCGTTCGACGCGTTCGGCCTCGCGGCGCTGATTTACCTCGTGGTGTCGTTCGCGCTGGTGGCTTTGTTCCGCCGCGCCGAGCGTCATTGGCTGGGTTACCTGGCGGTGCGCACGCATTGAAGCGCGCCGTGTTTGCAGTGGATGGCGCGTTATCCTCGCGTCGTCACGAAGATTGATCCGTATTTTCAAAGGGAGAGCATCTTGCTCCACACGACTCAAACCGAAGCTTGCAAGCTCGCCGTACAGGACATCCACAAGCGCTACGGCGACAATGAAGTGCTCAAGGGCGTGTCGCTCAATGCGAATAAGGGCGACGTGATCAGCATCATCGGCGCGAGCGGGTCGGGCAAGAGTACCTTCTTGCGCTGCATCAATTTCCTCGAGCGGCCGAACGCCGGCCAGATCGTCGTCGACGGCGAGACCGTGAAGACCAAAACCGACCGTGCCGGCAATCTCGAAGTCGCCGATCACAAGCAGCTGCAGCGCATCCGCACGAAGCTCGCCATGGTGTTCCAGCATTTCAACCTGTGGGCGCACATGAATGTGATCGAGAACATCGTCGAAGCGCCGATTCATGTGCTGGGTCTGAAGCGCAAGGAAGCCGAAGACCGCGCGCGGGAATATCTCGAGAAGGTCGGTCTCGCGCCGCGCCTCGAAAAGCAGTATCCGTCGCATCTGTCGGGCGGTCAGCAGCAGCGTGTGGCGATTGCCCGCGCGCTGGCCATGAACCCCGACGTGATGCTGTTCGACGAGCCGACTTCCGCGCTCGACCCCGAACTGGTCGGCGAAGTGCTGAAGGTCATGCAGAAGCTCGCCGAAGAAGGCCGCACCATGATCGTCGTCACGCACGAAATGGGTTTCGCGCGCAACGTGTCGAACCATGTGATGTTCCTGCATCAAGGCCGCACCGAAGAAGAGGGCTTGCCCGCGGAAGTCCTGACCTCGCCGCGCAGCGAGCGGCTCAAGCAGTTCCTCTCCGGCAGCCTGAAGTAACGCGCGGCTCGCGCCGTAGCGTTTGACTCGCTCAGCGATGGCTCGCACGTCCAGCCCGGCTCGGACCACGCAGGTCGCAATCGTCGCCTTGCCGCCCGTGTCGATGTCGGGCGTCGGGCCGATTGTGGACGCGCTCAATCTCGCCAATGAAATCGACGGCCGCGCGCTGTACCGCGTGCAGGTGTGTTCGTGGGACGGCCGCGCGGTGCCGCTCGCGGGCGGCGCGCACTGGCCGGCCGACGCCGCCTTCGGCGATGCGATCTCGTGCGACTGGCTGATCATCGTCAGCGAGCGCTTTCAGCAATTCGCCGATTACCGCCTCTTTCTTGCCAGCCTCTCGCGCGTCGGTCAGCGCACGCCGCTCGTCACCGGCATTCATCACGGCGTATGGTGGCTCGCCATGGCAGGGCAGTTGTCCGGCTATCGCGTGAGCGTCAATTGGGAAACCTATCAGCAGTTCTCCGAGCAGTTCGAGCGCTCCATCGTCACGCAACAGATTTTCGAAATCGACCGCGATCGCGCGACCTGTGCGGGCGGCCAGGCGACCGTCGACTTCATGCTGGCGATGATCGGCCGCGAGCACGGTCCCGAACTCGCGGACCGGATTGCCGATACGCTCGGCGTCGGCGTGCTGCGCGCGGGTGAGGAACGTCAGCGCATTCCGTTCGTGACCGCGCCGGGCGAACGCCATCCGCGCCTGAACGACGCGTTGCTGCTGATGGAAGCGAATATCGAAGACCCGCTCACCACCGACGAGATCGCGGGTCTGGTCGGCGTATCGCGGCGGCAGTTGGAGCGCCTCTTTCGCCAGTATCTCGGCTCGATGCCGTCCAAATACTATCTGGGACTGCGGCTTTCGAAAGCGCGCACGCAATTGCAGCGCACCAGCAAGTCGGTGGTGCAGATCAGTCTTGCTTGCGGTTTTTCGTCGGCGGCGCACTTTTCGAATGCGTACCGCGAACGCTTTGGTGTCACACCGCGCGAGGATCGTCGGAACTGGATCGACAAGCAGACCGGCGCGAGCGGCGCCACGGCCAGCGAGCCGCGGCCGGGCGCGCTGATCGAACCGCCGGATCAGGCGGATTGAAGCTGACTGAGACGCGGACTGAATCGCGGACAGAAACGCGCTGGCCAGGCGCTAAACCCGCCCCGTTCGCGTGGAACCTCATAGAAAGCGTCGCGTATGCGCAAGACGGATCGCGTGCGGTTTCCTACACTACCTGTATTACCTCTCACCTGTAACGAGGATTTGCCATGAACGACCTGACAGTGACACGCCAGACCTTCGACGAAGTCATGGTGCCGGTGTTTTCGCCCGCCGCCTTCGTGCCGGATCGCGGTCTCGGCTCGCGCGTCTGGGATACGCAAGGCCGCGACTATATCGACTTCGCCGGCGGCATCGCCGTCACCGCTCTGGGTCATGCGCATCCCGAACTGCTGAACGTGCTGCACGAGCAGGGCGGCAAGCTGTGGCACATCGGCAATGGTTACACCAACGAGCCGGTGCTGCGCCTCGCCAAACGCCTCGAAGACCTGACGTTCGCCGACCGCGCGTTCTTCGCCAACTCGGGCGCGGAAGCGAACGAAGCCGCGTTGAAGCTGGCACGCCGCGTCGCGTTCGACCGCCACGGCGCGGACAAATTCGAAATCATCTCGTTCACCCAGTCGTTCCATGGCCGCACGTTCTTCACCGTCAGCGTCGGCGGCCAGCCGAAGTATTCGGAAGGCTTCGGCCCGGTGCCGGCCGGCATCACCCACTTGCCGTACAACGACATCGAAGCCGCGAAGAAAGCCATCGGCGCGCAAACCTGCGCTGTGATCGTCGAGCCGATTCAGGGAGAAGGCGGCGTGATCCCGGCGGATCCGGCGTTCCTGAAGGCGCTGCGCGAAGCCTGCGATCAGCACGGCGCACTGCTGATTTTTGACGAGGTACAAACGGGTGTGGGCCGCAGCGGCTATTTCTACGCGTACGAGGAAACCGGCGTGACGCCGGACATCCTGACTACCGCCAAGGCGCTCGGCAACGGTTTCCCGATCGGCGCGATGCTGACCACCAACGAACTGGCCGCGCATTTCAAGGTCGGCGTGCATGGCACGACGTACGGCGGCAATCCGCTCGGCGCGGCGATCGCCGAAAAGGTGGTCGAACTGGTCAGCGATCCGAAACTGCTCGAAGGTGTGCGTTCGCGCAGTGAAGCGTTGAAGGGCCACCTCGCCAAGCTGAACGAACGCTTCGGTCTGTTTACGGAAGTGCGCGGCCGGGGTCTTCTGATCGGTGCGCAATTGACCGACGCATTCAAGGGCCGCGCGAAAGACTTCGTCACGGCGGCAGGCCAGCATGGCGTGATCATGCTGATGGCCGGTCCTGACGTGCTGCGTTTCGTGCCGTCGCTGATCATGCCGCTCGACGACATGAACGAAGGCTTCGAGCGACTCGCGAAGGCCATCGAAACGATCGTCGGCGCGAAGGCTGAAGCGGCGTCGCATTGATTCACGGCATTGATCACGCGTCACATTCAACAGGAACGATGATGCTCTTCGTACGCCCAGGCCGCCTCGCCGATCTCGACGCGCTCGAACACATGGCGCGCACCGCGCAACCGGTGCTGCATTCCCTGCCGCACGACCGGCGTGCGCTCGAAGCGCGCGTCGCGTTGTCGGAAGACTCGTTTCGCGCGGAGGTCGATTTCCCGGGCGAGGAGTTCTATCTGTTCGTGCTCGAAGATGCGCTGAGCGGCAAGCTGATGGGCACGGCGAGCATCGTCGCCGCGGCCGGTTACTCGGACCCGTTCTACGCGTTTCGCAACGACGCGCTGATTCATGCGTCGCGCGAACTGCACGTGAACCGCAAGATTCACGCGCTGACCATGTCGCATGAGCTGACCGGCAAGAGCCGTCTCGCGGGCTACTACATCGATCCGTCGCTGCGTGGCGACGCCGCCGCGCATCTGATGTCGCGCGCGCGGATGATGTACATCGCCGCCAATCGCAAGCGCTTCACGCCCGAGGTGTTTTCGCTGCTGCTCGGCGTCACCGACGAGAACGGCGTGTCGCCGTTCTGGGAAGCGGTGGGGCGCAAGTTCTTCGGCCGCAACTTCGCCGACATCGAGATCGAATCGGGCGGCCGTAGCCGCACGTTCATCGCCGAAGTGATGCCGACGTATCCCGTGTATGTGCCGTTGCTGCCCGAGGCGGCGCAGCGCGTGCTCGGCGAGCCGGATTCGAAGGCTTTGCTCGCATACGACATTCATATCGAGGAAGGCTTCGAGACGGATCGGTATATCGACATATTCGACGCGGGTCCGGTGTTGACCGCGCAAGTAGATCGCAGCGCCTGCGTCACGCGCAACGAAACGCGTGTGGTGCACGAGAACCATGCGGCCGCTGACGGTTCGACGTATCTGATCGCGCATAACGGCGCCGATGGCGAATTCCGCTGCGTGCTCGGCGAATTGCCGGCAGGTAAAGAAGCGGGCGCGTCGTTGCCGCACGCGGCGCGTGCCGCGCTCGGCGTGGAAGAGGGCGACACGGTGCGCTGCGTGCCGCTGCACCAGCCGCATCAGGAAGAACAATCGGGAGAGGCACGATGATCGTCGTTCGCGTTGTGCAACGAGGCGATGTGGACGCGCTCATGCGGCTCGCGCAGGAAACCGGCCCGGGTCTCACCACCTTCAAGCCGGACCGCGAGGCACTCGCGGCACGCGTGGAACGCGCGCGCCGCACGATGGAAGACAAGGCCGAGCCGCATGAAGCCGGCTACTTCTTCGTGATGGAAGACACCGACACGGGCGACGTCGCCGGCGTGTGCGGAATCGAAACCTCGGTCGGCCTGCAGCAGCCGTTCTACAACTATCGCGTGAGCACGGTGGTGCACGCGAGCCAGGACCTCGGCATCTGGACGCGCATGCGCGCGCTGAACATCTCGCACGACCTGACGGGTTATGCCGAAGTGTGCTCGCTGTTCCTCAGCCCGCGTTATCGCACGAGCGGCGTGGGCGGCCTGCTGTCGCGTTCGCGCTTCATGTTTCTCGCGCAGTTTCGCGAGCGCTTTCCGCAACGTCTGTGCGCGGAATTGCGCGGCCATTTCGATGCCGAAGGCACCTCGCCGTTCTGGCGCGCGGTTGGTTCGCATTTCTACCAGATCGATTTCAACGCGGCGGACTACCTGAGTTCGCACGGCCGCAAGGCGTTTCTCGCCGAGCTGATGCCGCGCTATCCGGTGTATGTCGAGTTGTTGCCGGAAGAGGCGCAGCAATGCGTCGGCCTCACGCACAACGACACGATTCCGGCGCGCCGCATGCTCGAATCGGAAGGGCTGCGTTACGAGAACCACGTCGATATCTTCGACGCGGGGCCGGTGCTCGAATGCCATATCGCCGACTTGCGCACGGTGCGCGAGAGCGTGGTGGTGCCGGTCGAGATCGGCGCGTCGAGTGCGCCTCAGGACGGACCGAAATCGATGGTGTCGAATACGTCGTTGAGCGATTTTCGCGTCGGCGTCGTGGCGGGCGTGCCACAGGACGGCGTATTCCGCCTGAGCGCGCTCGAAGCCGCGGCACTCGACCTCAAGGCGGGCGACCTCGTGCGCGTGCTGCCGCAGAAACACAAACAGGGATGATCATGAGCGAGCTTTTCATCGACGGCGAATGGGCCGCCGGCACAGGACCCGCATTCGCGTCGCACAACCCGGGCACGGGCGCGACGGTGTGGGAAGGCAACAGCGCCTCGGCGGACGACGTCGATCGCGCGGTGTGCAGCGCACGCCGCGCGTTCGCCGCGTGGTCGGCGTTGAGCCTCGACGAGCGTTGCGGCGTGGTACGCCGCTTCGCCGCGCTCGTGACCGAGCGCAAGGAAGCGCTGGCTGAAGCGATCGGCCGCGAAACTGGCAAACCGCTGTGGGAAGCGCGCACCGAAGCGGCGTCGATGGCGGCCAAGGTCGAGATTTCGATTCAGGCCTATAACGAACGCACCGGCGAGAAGCGCTCCGCGATGGCGGACGGCACAGCGGTGCTTCGGCACCGTCCGCATGGTGTGGTGGCCGTGTTCGGGCCGTACAACTTTCCCGGTCATTTGCCGAACGGGCATATTGTGCCGGCGCTGATCGCGGGCAACGCGGTCGTGTTCAAGCCGTCGGAACTCGCGCCCGGCGTGGCCGCGCTCACCGTGCAGATCTGGCGCGATGCCGGTTTGCCGGCAGGCGTGCTGAATCTCGTGCAAGGCGAGAAGGACACCGGCATCGCGCTCGCGAACCATCGGCAGATCGACGGCCTGTTCTTCACGGGTAGTTCGGATACCGGAACATTGCTGCACAAGCAATTCGGCGGGCGGCCGGAGATCGTGCTGGCGCTGGAAATGGGCGGCAACAATCCGCTCGTGATCGGACCGGTGGCCGATGTCGACGCCGCCGTGCATCACACGATTCAATCGGCGTTTCTGTCGGCGGGTCAACGCTGCACCTGCGCGCGCCGCATTTTCGTGCCGAACGATGCATTCGGCGACCGCTTCATGGAACGCCTCACCGAGGTCACCTCGCGCATCACCGTTGGTGAATACAACGCCGATCCGCAGCCGTTCATGGGTGCTGTTATCTCGGCGCGTGCTGCGTCGCGCCTGGTCGCGGCGCAGGAACGTCTGCTGGCCGATGGCGCCAAGGCGCTGCTGAAGATGGAACAACGCGACCCGAAGCTCGGGTTCGTGACGCCCGCGATTCTGGATGTCACAAGCGTGAAGAACCTGTCGGACGAAGAACACTTCGGGCCTTTGGCGCAAATCATCCGCTACGGCAGCTTCAACGAGGCGCTGGAACAGGCCAACGACACCGAGTTCGGCCTCTCCGCCGGCCTGCTCGCCGACGACGAAGCGCTCTGGACGCACTTCCAGCGCACCATCCGCGCGGGCATCGTCAACTGGAACCGGCCGACCAACGGCGCATCGTCGGGCGCGCCGTTCGGCGGGCCGGGCCGCTCGGGCAATCACCGGCCGAGCGCTTACTATGCCGCCGACTACTGCGCGTTCCCGATGGCATCCGTCGAAAGCGCGCAACTGCAAATGCCCGCGAGCATCTCGCCGGGCCTTCAATTCTAAGGATCGACGATGCAAGCCACTGAAGCCAATTTCGACGGCCTGGTCGGCCCGACCCACAACTACGCGGGGCTCTCGTTCGGCAACGTCGCGTCGCAGAACAACGAGAAGTCGGTTGCGAATCCGAAGGCGGCCGCGCGGCAAGGCCTGCGCAAGATGAAGCAACTCGCCGATCTCGGCTTTCATCAAGGCGTGTTGCCACCGCAGGAGCGTCCTTCGATGCGTCTGTTGCGCGAGCTCGGTTTCTCCGGCGACGACGCGACCGTGATCGCGCGCGTGGCCAAGGACGCGCCCGAGTTGCTGGCCGCGGCGAGTTCGGCTTCGGCGATGTGGACCGCGAATGCGGCGACGGTGAGTCCGTCCGCGGATACGCACGACGGCCGCGTGCATTTCACGCCGGCCAATCTGTGCAGCAAGCTGCATCGCGCGATCGAACATGAATCGACGCGCCGCACGCTGCGCGCGATTTTCAACGACGCCGACCGTTTCGCGGTGCACGAGGCGCTGCCCGGCACACCGGCGCTCGGCGACGAAGGCGCGGCGAATCACACGCGCTTTTGCGCGGAATATGCGGCACGTGGCGTCGAATTCTTCGTGTATGGCCGCAGCGAGTATCGTCGCGGGCCGGAGCCGAAGCGCTTCCCGGCGCGTCAAACCTTCGAGGCGAGCCGCGCGGTCGCGCATCGTCACGGTCTCGCCGATGCGGCCACGGTGTACGCGCAGCAGAACCCCGACGTGATCGACGCGGGCGTGTTCCATAACGACGTGATCGCGGTTGGCAATCGCAATACGCTGTTCTGTCATCAATTGGCGTTCGTCGAACAGAACGCGGTGTACGACGAACTGCGCTCGAAGCTCTCCGGTCTGAAGGCGGACTTCAACGTGATCGAAGTGCCCGACGCGCAGGTGAGCGTGGCCGACGCCGTCACCTCGTATCTGTTCAACAGCCAGTTGCTGACGCGCCCGGATGGCCAGCAGGTGCTGGTGGTGCCGCAGGAATGCCGCGAAAACCCGCGCGTGGCTGCTTACCTCGACGAACTGACATCACGCTCGGGCCCGATCGACGACGTGCTGGTGTTCGATCTGCGCGAAAGCATGAAGAACGGTGGCGGGCCGGCTTGCCTGCGCCTGCGGGTCGTGCTCGACGACGCGGAGCGCGCGGCGGTCACGCAAGGCTTGTGGATCAACGACACGTTGTTCGGCCGTCTGGATGCGTGGATCGAAAAACACTATCGCGACCGTCTCGCACCGGCCGATCTGACCGATCCGCAATTGCTCGCCGAATCGCGCACCGCGCTCGACGAACTGACGCAGATTCTCGGTTTGGGTTCGCTGTATGACTTCCAGCGCTGAGCGCGATATGCCGGTTTCGATGCTCGACGATTTCCTCGCCTACACGCTGGCGGGCACGCGGCCGGCCGCTGGTGAAGCACAAGGTACGTGTGCCGGCGGCGTGCGCTGGTCGTGGCTGGACGACGGCGTGCTGTTGATGGAACCGGCAACGCAGGAAGAGGGCGTGCGCAGCGTGCTCGTCTCTGCAGGCGTGCATGGCGACGAGACCGCGCCGATCGAACTGCTGGGGTTTCTGGTGCGCGATATCGCGCAGGGCACCGCCGCGCTGACTTGCCGCCTGCTGGTGATTCTCGGCAACGTCGACGCAATGCGCGACGCCTGCCGTTATCGCGATGACGATCTGAACCGCCTCTTCAGCGGCCGTCATCTGCAGGTGCCGCAGAGCTACGAGGCGCCGCGTGCCGCCGCGCTGGAGCAGGCCGCGACGCAATTCTTCGCGGCAGCGCCGGATCAACCCGGCGCGCGCTGGCATATCGACATGCACACCGCGATCCGCGCGTCCGCCTTCGAGCAGTTCGCGTTGCTGCCGCACACGGGCAAGCCGTTTTCACGCGCGATGTTCGAGTGGCTCGGCGAGGCGCGTATCAGTGTGGTGCTGTTGCACACCACCAAGGGCAACACGTATTCGCATTTCACCGCGCAGGTATGCGGCGCCGAAGCGTGCACGCTGGAACTCGGCAAGGTGCGTCCGTTCGGCCAGAACGATCTGACGCGTTTCGCCGGTGCCGATCACGCGGTGCGTCATCTGCTGGCCGGCATGCGTGGTGAGGCGCAGGGGAATCTGCCGCGGGCGTTCACGGTCATCGATCAGATCACCAAGCGAAGCGATGCGTTCGAATTGCTGGTCGCCGCCGATGTGGCGAATTTCACGCCGTTCGCGAAAGACACCGTGCTCGCGCGCGATGGCGAGTATCGCTATGTCGTGCAGCACGACGAGGAGCGGCTCGTGTTTCCGAATGCGACGGTCAAGCCCGGTTTGCGCGCCGGCTTGATGGTCGTCGAGACGACGCAGGACACGCTGTCGAAACTCGTGTAGGCCACCACGCAAGACCCAAACGTTGCGCGCCGAGGCGCGCAACGTTTTCCCTCAGGCCGCCGCCTAGGCCGCGTTCGCGCGGATCAAGCCTTCGGCCACCATCGCTTCACGCACCTTCGGGCGCGCCGCTACGCGCTCCAGATACGCGCCCAGCTTCGGATAAGCACCGAGATCGATCGACAGCATGCGCGCCCAACTCAGCACCGTGAACGCATAGGCATCCGCGACCGAAAACTGTCCGGTCAGATAATCGCGTGTCGCCAGCACACGCTCCAGTTCGCCAAAACGCGTCGCGAGTTTCGCGCGGCATTCGGTCTTCGTCGATTCGGCGGTCTCCTGATGCCACAGCCAGGGACTGAACGTCTTGTGCAACTCGGTGCTGATATACGTGAGCCAGCCGAGCGCTTCGAGCCGTTGCGGCGAACCCGCGGGCGGCAGCAAGCCCGCCTCGGGCACGAGATCGGCGACGTATTGCAGCAACGCGGCGCCTTCCGTGTGGCGCGAGCCATCGGCGAATTCGAGCAGGGGCACATAGCCGCGCGGCGAGATTGCGTAATAGTCGTCGCCGTTGGCGAGCTTGTGCGTTTGCAGATTGACCTTGACGCCTTCAAAGTCGAGATCCGCCTCGCGCAGTGCAATGTGAACCGCCAGCGAACAGGCGCCCGGTGAATAATAGAGTTTCATGATGGTTTCGCTATGAACGGGAGTGAAGTGGCCGGCAGGTGCCGGTGGCGAGGCTCGTCGGCCGACAAGTCCATGTGGTAAAAGTAGCCCGGATCGGATTCCGAATAAACAGGCGGCTTGCCAAACCATGCGTGCAAAAACGCAATACGAACTGACTTCGGCGGATACGCAGACCATTCTCGCGCTGGTGCGCGCCGGCACGCTGGCGGAAGCCGCGCAGCGTTTGGGTATCGACGCGTCGACGATTTTTCGCTCGGTGCAGCGGATCGAGCGCGGGCTGGGACAGCGTCTGTTCGAGCGCTCGCGCAGCGGTTATCGCGCCACGCCGCTCGGCGCGCAACTGGCGCGACATGCCGAGCGTATCGAAAGCGAACTCGCGGCGGCGCGCTCCACGGTGCAGGCGAGCAGCGACCGCGTGTCCGGCAGCGTCCACGTGACGACCACCGATACCGTGCTCTACGGCCTCGTGCTGCCGGCGCTGCATGATTTCGCGGCGTTGCATCCGGCGTTGTCGTTCGAACTGACGGCAGCCAACAGTCTCGCTAGCCTCACCAAGCGCGATGCCGATATCGCCGTGCGCGCCACGCGCCGCGCGCCGGATCATCTGGTGGGCAAGCACGTGGGCCCGCTGCGTATCGCGGTGTTCGCCGCCAGGAGCAGCGGCATCCACGCGAGCGATGTGGATGCGCTGGCGCGCTGCGACTGGGCCGCTCCTGACGCCTCCCTCGGCGATCACCCCTCCGTGTTATGGCGCAAGCGTCATTGCCCGATTGTCGAGCCGCGCTACAAGACCAATAGCGTGATGGCCGTGTTCGAACTCGTGGCGCGCGGTTTCGGCGTGGGCATCTTCCCGACTTTTCTCGCGCGCGGCCGCGACGATCTCGTGCAATTGACGCCGCCGCTCGACGAAGCCGAGTCGCAAGTCTGGGTGCTCGCGCATCCGGAGTCGCGGCATTTGCCGCATGTGGCTGCCGTCTATACGCATCTGTCGCAACAACTCAGTGGCGATTTCGCAGCCGGCGACGGCGCGCGCTGACGTGTTTGTCTTTGCCTGCACGCGACGGCTATTTACACCTTTACGCGTAAGTCCAAAGCGCGTGCCCAGCAACGCGCCACGCGGCGCGCCCGCAGGCGCGGCAAACGAAGCCTGTACAATCGCGGCCTCGCGGCTGTTGCGCTGCACCACACCGGCCGCACGAGTTTGAATCGCATTTTTGGCGCGGCAATCATGCTTGCCCGGATTCGGCTCCGTCTTATTCAATACCGTAGAGGAACACCCGTAATGAAGATGAATTGGCGAAACATGGCTGCGCTCGCGCTGTTCGCGGCGGCAACGGTTACGGCCGGCACCGCATCGGCTGCCGATATCAAGGAAGTGCATTTCGGCGTCGAGGCATCGTATGCGCCGTTCGAATCGAAGTCGCCGGCGGGCGATCTGCAGGGTTTCGACATCGACGTCGGCAATGCCGTGTGCGCGAAGCTGAAGGCCAAATGCGTGTGGGTCGAGAACTCGTTCGACGGTCTGATCCCGGCCTTGCAGGCGCGCAAGTTCAACGCCATCAACTCGGACATGACGATCACGGATCAGCGCCGTCAGGCGATCGACTTCACCGATCCGATCTACACGATCCCGAATCAGATGATCGCGAAGAAGGGCAGCGGTCTCTTGCCGACGCCGGCTTCGCTCAAGGGTAAGCATGTCGGCGTGCTGCAGGGCACGATCCAGGAAACCTACGCGAAGGCGCGCTGGGCGCCGGCCGGTGTCGACGTCGTGCCGTATCAGACACAGGACCAGATTTACGCCGACCTCGCTTCGGGGCGTCTGGACGCCGCGTTCCAGGACGCGGAAGCCGCCTCGAAGGGCTTCCTGAAGAAGCCGCAAGGCGCGGGCTTCGAGTTCGCCGGTCCGGCCGTCAGCGACGAGAAGCTGCTCGGCGCGGGCGTCGGCTTCGGCATCCGCAAGGGCGACAAGGCCTTGAAGGACGCGCTGAACCAGGCGCTCAAGGAACTCAAGGCGGACGGCACGATCGACCGATTCGCGGCGAAGTACTTCGACGTGAAGGTGGTGGTGAAGTAACGCGCTACGCGTCTTCCGCGATTCGTTGTATGTGATGCAAACGGCCGCTATTGCGGCCGTTTGCATTTGCGCGGTGGCACGACATTGATGTCGAGAGAAGCCTCACCACGACGATCAACCGATCAACCGTTCAACGCACGTTCGCTTCCGGCTGATCGAGATAATCGAACACAACTTCGCCGAGACCGAGCGTCAGATCGGCAATCAGATGACGCGCCTCGACGATCTCCAGCACCGGCAACTCGGCAACCGGCGCGAGCGCGTGCGGCGCCAGTTCGAGCGCGGCCGGGCCGGTCCATGCGCCTTTCAGATCGATGTCCTGCAGGTAGTAGCGCACCAGTTCGCAGATGCGCGGGGTGCCGTCCACATGCGGAATCACCTTGAGCAGGAAGTTCGGCGTTTCTAGGCGTTTCTTCTGCTGCGCCAGATCGAGTTGACGATGCTTGTAGCCCATCGTGCCGGTGGCGATGCGCACCGGACCGTAGTCGAGCGTGCCGACGAGCGTGTCGGTATGAACGGCGAGCACCGGGTTCGCAAGCTTCTTCGGAAAGCCCCACAGCTCACGGCCGCCGGCGATCGGCGGATGGTCGTCCAGATACATGGCCAGCGTGTAGCCGCCCGCCACGCCTTTGTACGACACCGGAATCACCTGGCCGCTTTCCGTGTAATCGCCGAAGCCCGTCGAGTCCGGCATGCGGATGAACTCGTAATGCACCAGCGGCTCTCCGATTTCGAGCGGCTCGGGCACGACGGCGCGCAGTTTGTCCGGATCGGTGCGGTAGGTGATGATCAGGAATTCGCGGTCGATGAACCGGTACGGGCCCATGGGAAATGCCGGGCTCGTGATCGGCATGGCGAAGGCATTTGACAGCACGCTTTTGACGTCCATGTTTTTCCTTGGTGGTTAAACGCGGTTGGAACGCTTCTGCACTGCACAAGAGTATCGGCGATTTTGCGCCGGATCGCTTTCAGACTCATCTCCAATTATTTCGAGATATTGCTTCACGGACGTGTCCGCGCATGGCGGCCTGAGCTAAAATCGGCAGACGCACCGCGGGCCACGGGCTTCACACCTTGGGCCGTGCTGACGGTGCAGCGAAAATCAAAATACGGCAGTAAGCGCCGGGGCGGCGCTTAGCGGGGGAGTGCAATGACCACCATCGCAATCGAGAATCCGGGGCGCACGGGTGCAACGGACGATGCGCAATTGAATGCCAGCTTCGCGCGACAGCCGATTCTGAATCGGGACGGCATGCTGTGCGGCTACGAGATCAAGGTGCGCGCACCGGAATTGACCGCGGACATGCTGGAGGCCGCACGAGCCCCCGCGGACGCGAACAGTGGTGCCGACGCCTCGTCGTGCCGCGCGCCCGATCCGGCGCAACGCGTGGCGCGAGCCATCATTCACGGCCTGCTTCAGGGCAACGTGCGCGGCGCGCTGACCGGGCATCCGGCTTATGTCGACGTCAGCCGCGAGATGCTATTCGACGACGCGATCCTGCGGCTGCCCGCCGAGCGCTTCATGTTCGAACTGGCGCCGGCGATCGAGTTCGACGAAGCGCTGGTGGCGCGCATCGTCAAGTTGCACGGCCGCCGCTATCGCTTCGTGCTCGACGAGGTGACCCAGCCCAACGAAACCTTCGCCAAACTGCTGCCTTACGCGGAAGTCGTCAAGATCGATTTCACGGGCGTGCCGCGCGTGCTGCTGCCGAAACTGGCGAGCGTGCTCAAGTCGGCGGGCAAGCTGCTGGTCGCCTCGGGAATCGACGCGCAAGCCGATTTCGAAACGGCCCATGGACTCGGCTTCGATCGCTTCCAGGGTTACTTCTTCGCGCGCGCACAGACCTCGGCTTCGCGCCGCGTCAGCGCGCCGCGCCATGCGTTGCTGAACCTGCTGCAACTCCTCTCGGGCGATCCGACCGTCGCGCAACTCGAAGCCGAACTCAAGCTGAATCCGGTGCTGGTGATGCACCTGATGAAGCTCGCGAATTCCAGTGGCCTCGCCGTCGGCCACAAAGTCACGACGCTGCGCGAAGCGATCAACGCGACCGGCACCAACCGCATCGCACGCTGGACGCAACTGCTGCTCTATGCCGACGGCCGCAAAGTCGCCCTCGAGGACGATCCTTTGCTGCAACTCGCTGCGACCCGCGCGCGTTTCATGGAACTCGCGATCGAGCGCTTGCCCGAAGCCGGCCGCGACGAAGCCGATGCGGCGTTCCTGACCGGCGTGTTTTCATTCGTCGACGCGGTGTTCGGCGGCTCGCTCGAAAGCACCTTGAACGTGCTGACGTTGTCGCGTCCGATCCAGGCAGGCATCCTGCATCGACAGGGTGTGCTGGGGTTGCTGCTGAGCGCGGTCGAAGCGCTCGAACGCGGCGCATGGGATGAGATCGAAACGCTGTGCGCGCGCTTGCAGCCGTTGACGGTGGAAGAGGTCGCGGAACTGGGGCTAGCGGCGGGCGCGTGGGCCGGTGTCGCGGACCGCAGCGCGGAAGGGCTGGAACGAATCGAGGATTGAGGTCCGCGATTCAGCGGGAGGCCGCGGCATGCCATGCATGGCGGCCTCGGCGAGCCTGACTCGACTTCAACGTGGCGTCGGGCAAATACAGAACAGGTGAGAGTGAAGCGCCGTGATCAACGATCACGCCAGGTCTTCACATCGTCTCCATTTCCCGCATCTGCCCCAAGCCGAAAAAACGGCCTAACTCCTTGGCCAGTTCATTCAACACGCTCATCTCTTTCTGTGAGATGCGCCGTGGTTCCTGACTATGCGACCAGTCGCCGTAGAGCAGCGCCACGGTCGTGTCGCTTTCGTCGACGACCGGCAGCAGCACGAAGGCGCGGGCGTCGTCGAATGAGCGGCGGAACCATTCGGGCAGGCGCGCGACCATCTTCGGGTCGCGTGCGTTCTCGATGAAAATGCCCACCGAGTTCGCGATCGCCAGATGAAACACGTCGGGCTCGAAGGCGGTATTGAAGGTTAGCTTGGGCAACGCCGCGTCGATCTTCGGTCCGAGACCGAGGCGCGCCTTGAAGGTGCCGTTGCTGTGCTTGACGAACACCACGGTGCGCGCAAAGCCGAGGCCGGCGAGCAGCGTTTCCGCGGCCATCGCCAGCGCCGGCTGGAGTGGGCTGCCGTCGGGCAGGCCGCGCAGATCTTCGACGCCCACCGCGATGCGGGCCTCGGGATTGAGCGCCTCGCGCGCGATCGCATCCGCATTGGCGCGCAACTCGACGATTTCGCGCATCACGCCGTCGCCGCCTTCCTCGCGGGCGAGCGCCACGCTCATTTCGAGCAGCACTTCCGGGTCGGTGTTGAGCGCACCGCTATATTCCTGCGCCAGCTCGGCGATGCGTTGCTCGCGCTCCCAGTCCGGCATGTTCTGCTGGGTGAGCACGTCGGCGACCGCCGTCGAGTAATTGGTGATGGCGCGCAGCCACTGCACCTGGCGCGGCTGCGTGACGTCTTGCGGGTCGAACTCGCCCATGCCGGAGCGGATCATGTCGGGCAGACGCCAGCGCACGGCGGCTTCGGCGCCGATTTCGTCGAAGGTCACGCCGAGCACCAGCACACAGGCATCGGCTTCGAGCGTGCCGTCGTCCATATGGCGGCGAATCTGATCCCATTCGGCGTCGAGATAGAACACCACCAGCAGCTTGCCGATCTGCCGCATCAGCGTGCAGACCACGGCTTCTTCGCCCGCGCGCAGATCGCCGCGTTCGGTCAGCTTGCGCGCGACGCAGCCCGACAGCAGCGTGCGGTTCAGTTCGAGTTTTGCGTCGATGCGGCGCGGCGCGCTGTGATGGAAGTGATCGACGATCTTCAGGCCGACCACGAGATGGCCGACCGCGTCCATGCCGAGCACCATCAGCGCGCGCGACACGGTCGTGATGTTGCCGCCGAACGCCATGTACATGGCCGAGTTGGCGAGCCGCAGCACTTTTTGCGTCAGCGCGAAGTCGGACAGCACCACCTGCACGAGGCCGGTGAAGTCGAGGTCGTCATTGTTCATCGCCGCCATGGTGGAGCGCAGCGATTGCGACAGCATGGGGAAATCGCCGCGCTCGCTCATTCGCGTCCAGAGCCGGTCGAGCACCGCCGCCTTTACCATGTGAGTCCCGCCAAAGCCATACATGTTCCAATGAGTGCCACGCCGGCCAGAGGCCGGCTTGTTCCGCTGCATGAGCAGGCAGATGAGCCGCTACATGAGTGCTTTGCCTGCATTGCTATGCGCTGTGCAAGTGAAGCGTGCGCGCTTCGAAACGCTGCGCGAGTTCGTCGGAGGGCAGCGCCTTGCAGACGAGCCACCCCTGGATGTGGTCGCATCCCATCTCGGTGAGCAGGGTGCGCTGCGCTTCCGTTTCGACGCCCTCGGCCACCAGTTCGAGATCCAGTGTCTGAGCGAGGCCCACGACAGCGCTAACGATTGCCTGATCGTTCCGGGAGGTTAGCAGATTCTCGACGAAACTCCTGTCGATCTTGAGCTTGGCCAGCGGGAAGCGTTGCAGGTAAGCCAGGCTCGAATAGCCGGTGCCGAAGTCGTCGACCGCAAAGCGGATGCCCATTGCCGTCAGGTCTTCGAGCAGGCCCTTGGCATGCGCCGGGTCGTGCATCAGCAGGCTTTCGGTAATCTCGAACACGAGGCGGCGCGGATCGATGCCGGTCAACTCGATCGCCTCGCGCACGGAGTCCTTGAAGCGCGGATCGCGGAACTGCTGCGGCGACACGTTCACGGCCACGTATTGCAACGCGATGCCTTTCGCGTCCCACTGGATCAACTGCATGCAGGCCACCTTCAACACCCAGTTGCCGAGGAAGTTGATCAGGCCGATCGACTCAGCAAGTGGGATGAACATGGACGGCGGCACCAGTCCGTGCACCGGATGCAACCAGCGGATCAGCGCTTCCACGCCGACCACGCCGTGCGTGCGGCTGCTCGTGATCGGCTGGAAGTGTAGCGAGAACTCGCCGTTGCGCACACCGTCGTAGAGGTCGGCCTCCAGCTTAAGGCGTTCGGCGTCGGCGGGGTTGTCGTCGGGGACGTAGAAGGCGAGCGTGTTGCCGCCGGCTGCCTTGGCCTGCAAGAGGGCGTGGTCGGCCCAGCGCAGCAGGTGGGTGTCGTGGGCGGCGGTGTCGTTGGCGTGGCGCACGTCGGGATAGAGCGCGATGCCGATGCTCGCCGACAGATGCACCTGCTGGCCGTTGAATACATACGGCTGCTGGATCGCGGTCAAGAGGCGCCGCGCCAGCGTTTCGGCGGCGGCCGCCGCGTCGGTGCGGTTGGCGGCGGGCTTCACGAGGATCGCGAACTCGTCGCTGGCCACGCGCGCCACGGTCTCGCTCGGGCTCGTCATATTCAGTATGCGGCGCGAGGTGTCGCGCAGCATTTCGTCGCCGGCGTCGTAGCCGAGCGCGCGATTCACGCGCTGATAGTCGTCGAGGTCGAGCAGCAGCAGCGCGGCCGGCGTGCCGTGCGCGTCGGCTTGCTGCTGGGCGTCGAGCAGCGCCGGGATCAGCGCCGACTGGTTGGCCAGATTGGTCAGGCGGTCCAGATGCAGCGCCTGGGTCAGACGTTCCTCGGTGGCGCGCCAGGCCGACACGTCGAAACCGGCGATCGCATAGCCTTCGGTGCCGTCGTGGCTGCTGCGCACCACGCGCAGTTCGACGGTGATCGGGTAAGTGAGCGACTTGATGAGGCCGAGCGTGGCCTTCTCGACGTTGCCCGAGACGGCGGCGCGCGTCAGCAGGGTGTCCAGGCGTGGCACGTCGGCCGGCGCCACCAGGTCGTGCAGCGTGATGGTCTCGAGATACTCGCGGTGATAGCCGATGAAGCGCAGGCTGGCCTCGGACACATAGATGAAGCGCAGTTCGTCGTCGACGTGCGCCAACAGGTCGACGGCGCCGACCACCTGTTCCAGTTGCGCAGCGCGGCTTGCGGCCGTCTGCGGTTTGCCGTCCACGCGCCGGCCGAACGCACGAAGCCGGTCGATGACCGTGCGCAAGGAGCCCCGGCGGGGCGCGGTGATCCTGTTCGCTTCCATGTTTATCGCTGGCAACCTGTATTCGTCTGCAGGCGGGGCGGCTCACTGCCCGCCGTTTAAGGGCGGTTAAGAGGTATCAGGCCGCCCCATCAGAACGAGATAACGACCCCTGCGGGGAAATCTTTAGCGCCTGCTGTAAAAAACACGTGGTAAGGAAGCGCTTGCGCGGCCTGGCGGCGGCCCGGGACCGATTCAGTTAAAGTGCGGCTACTCGATGTCCGTTAATAGGACAAACCTCTGTTGTGCAGTGCCGGCTGAGACGTCGCTGCTGCGTAGCTTACCGAACACTTGCCCCGATGCTCCATGTCTGAACGCCATCAAGCCAAGGCCACTGCCCGGCACATCGAGGTGCTCGACGCAACCGCCGAAGGCGCTGAACCGCTGCCCGCCACCCAATTCGTCTATCTGGGCCGTCAGCCGATCCTCGATCGCGACGGCGCGCTCAATGCTTACGAATTGTTGTTTCGAGCCGGTGCGCATAACTACGCCGAAGTCACCGACGACGCCCAGGCGACGGCGCAGGTGGTGGCGCGCGCGATCGGCGGGATCGGCGTGCCGACGGTGCTTGGCCAGCATCGCGGCTTCGTCAATATCGACCGTGCGCTGCTCTTTAACGACATCGTCCATCTGATGCCGCCCGAGCGGTTCGTGCTCGAAATCCTCGAGACCGTGAAATTCGACGCGCAACTGGTCCGCCGTCTGGGCGAGCTGCGCCACGCCGGCTTTCAGGTGGCGCTCGACGACGTGAGCGAACTGTCCGACGAGCTGATCCGCGCGCTGCCGCACGCCGACATCGTCAAGATCGACTTTCTGCAGACCGACCGCGCCGTGCTGCCGGACCTGGCGGCGCTGGTGCGCGGGCAGGGCAAGACGCTGATCGCCGAAAAGGTCGAGACGCGCGAGGACTTCGCGCTCGCGCGTGAGCTTCGCTTCGATCTGTTCCAGGGCTACTTTTTCGCGCGGCCGCAGGTGCTGGCCGCGCCGCGCAACCGCTCGCCGCGGCCGGGCCTGCTGCGCCTGCTGGCGTTGCTGTCGCGCGATGCCGGCATCGTCGAGCTCGAAGCGGAGCTCAAGCTGAACCCGAGCGTGGTGGTGCAGCTGCTGCGCCTCGTCAATTCGAGCGCATTCGGGCTGGGGCGCAATATCGCGTCGTTGCGCGAGGCGATCATTGCCACTGGCACGCGGCAGATCGCGCGCTGGGCGCAACTGCTGCTCTACGCCGACACCGGTGACCTGCCGTGGCGCGCCGATCCGCTGGTGCAACTGGCGGGGACGCGCTCGCGCTTCATGGAGCTGGCCGCAGCCTGGCTGCGCCCCGCCGACGACGGATTCGCCGATGCCGCGTTCATGACCGGAATTTTTTCCCTGATTCACGTGGTGCTCGGCAGTTCGCCGGGCGCGGCGCTGGAGAAACTCGGCCTCGCGCCGCAGATTCGCGAAGCGATCGTGTCGCGGCGCGGCGAGCTGGGCACGTTGCTGCGCCTCGCCGAGGCAGCCGGCGAGGGCGTCGATGCGGCAGCGATCGCGCTGGGCCCCGACGCGCCGGGCGGTTTCGTGGCCTTTACCCCCGAGGTGCTGGCCGAGCTGAATCTGTCGGCCGCGGCCTGGTTCGGCGCGCATACCGAAGCGGCCGCCTGACGGGCGGACTGGCCGATCGCGCGCTTTCACTGCGTTCGCGGTGGCCGCGTTCACGGCAACGACTTCTGCATCCTTCAGGCTGGTTCTGACGTACCTTGTGAGTACGTGGTCCAATAGCGAAGTTGGCCGGCGTTCTCCTGAACGCATCGGCCTTGGGTTCATTGAACGAACCGCGTGCATCCACGCCTGGAGAAAGCAGATGAAGAAGAAATTCATATCGGCGGCACTGGTCGCCGCCGTGTCGGTCGGATTCGCCATGCATTCGCTGACGGCCTCGGCGACCCTCAAGCCGGGCGACGTGGCGCCGGCATTCACCGCGCAGGCTTCGCTGGGCGGCAAGACCTACACCTATTCGCTGGCCGACGAACTGAAGAAAGGGCCGGTGGTGGTGTATTTCTATCCGGCGGCCTTCACCAAGGGCTGCACCATCGAGGCCCACGAGTTTGCCGAAGCCGTCGATGAGTACAAGAAATATGGCGCGACGGTGATCGGCGTGTCGCACGACAACATCGACACCCTGACGAAGTTTTCGGTGAGCGAGTGCCGCAGCAAATTCCCGGTCGCGGCCGATGCCGATTCGAAGGTGATCGGCGAGTATGACGCGGGCCTGCCGATGCACGCGTCGATGGCCAATCGCGTGTCGTATGTGATCGCGCCGGATGGCAAGATCATCTATGAGTACACGAGCCTGTCGCCGGAGAAGCATGTCGAGAATACGCTGAAGGCGGTGAAGGATTGGGCAGCGACGCATAAGCAGCCTTAATGCTCAAGCTGGGCGCCGCGTGATTTTCGCAATGGTTTCTTGCTGTGCTCTTGCGGTGAGAGGTGGGCGTCGCTCGTGCTAGGCTGAGTTTTTTTGCCTTGTGAGCTTGCGATGCCGATTATCGTTGCATTGATTGCGCTTATCGCGCTGGTGTATGGCGCGGTGCGGGCGTTTTATGCCTTGCAGGCGGCTTTTGGGCTGGGTGTTGCTGTTGGCGTTGCGGTGCTGGCTGCCCTGCTCGTGGTAGCCGCCCTGGCTTATTGGTGGCGTCGTCGGAAAGAAGTCGCAGCGAATGTTCGGGATGGAGACTGGACTCACGAACTCAAGGGGAGTTGGGGGGCGGTGCGGCTCGCTGCCGACAAGCGGCTTTGTGAGATTCGTTTCGGCGAAGAGCAGGGTGCTTATATTTTTGCTGACTTGCTTGGGGCAGAGGTGCAGCGGCCTGGTGCCCAGTGGCAGGTTGTTTTGAAGGTCAAGGATCCTAAGCATCAGGTTTGGGTTTTGCCTATGTGGGATGAGCGGCAGGCTAAACAATGGGCGCGGATTTTGGTGCTTGCTATGGAGCAGAGGCTTTAGGGTTGCCCACGGCAGCGAGGCAGTAATGAGAACGCGAACGGTCTTCTGCGACAGTTATCGGTGATGGCAACCGGCGCATGGCTCGCCATTCATACCAGACTCGAAATCAGGCTGCATCCACACTTCGCGCGATGCCCCTGTCGCGCGACGGGAATACCGCGATCCGTGATCCTCCTGTCGCCTTCGATAATGATATTCGGCTGGACTTCAGGATGCAGCAGGCACTCGACGAGGTCACCCTCGCGGGCCACGCGCCGCCCGGCGTAGCGCATGGTTTGGGAGGCGGTGATGACGCTGCCGCCGTGGTCGGTGGTGTCGCCGAGTCGGATGAGGTCAATCATGGGTTTGCACCGTTAGGAGCAGAGGGAGCATCGACGAATTTGACGCTGTGAAGAACCCGAATAATCAAGGGTTAATCACGCAGTCATCGCCGCAATGTTAGCGACGAACAGGTGCGCGACGCCGCCAATGTCGCTCTGCCATCTTGCTGTATGACACAAACCGGGCTTTTTGCGCTTGCCTTAATCGTCGACCCAGCACACGGAAGATTCGTTTTCACGGTTCCACTGCGCTCTACACATACTGTTCCCGACTGCACAAGGAGCAACTCTTGAGCAACATTCAATTTGTGGTTCTTAAAAGCGTATGTGCGCTCCCACTCTCCATAGGCGTCGGCGCCGACAACCCGAAACTGGCCGGGCGTCAACGTATCAGCCGCCACTGGCAAATATCCAGAAAACTCAACGCCGTCTTTGTCAGCGTAGTACACCAGCATCTGTGCATTGAGGCCTAACTGTCCTGGGTTGGCCATGACGAGTTGGGCACCCGATTCACTGGCTGGCTGCGTTGTCCACGTTACTTGCGAACAATCGTCTGCGTCATCCAAACGCTGCGGCCCGACTAGCCGCTGATCACCCACGTGCGCCTCCAACAGTGACACTGCAATGGATTGAGCACCGGAGGCACCGTCGCAGGAGAAAACATACTTCGCGTTTTCAACGGCTACGGTTATAGAAGTTCCTTGAACATCCTGCGCAGATACCGGCAACAAGGGTCCGCAAGCAATCAAAATGCCAATCCATATCTTTTTCATAACAGAATCCCTTTGATTCTCAATGTTTCTGATTGACGCTGATCAAAATGCGCATCTGCCGGAAAGTCGGAAGGCGACTGCGCGTGGTCCCCGCGCACTTTGTTCGTTAGTTGGATTACGTTGTCGCTGTCCGCGATTGGTAAAAGTCGATTGTTGGCCCAGAAAAAACCAGCCGTATCAATTGACGTCAGGGGCTCGTCCGCTACGACCTCTGGGTCGTCAATAACTGGCAGCTTTAGAGATGCGACGAGCGACGCGATCGTGGTCGTGTCCTGAATTGGCAGCAGGTTTGCATGCTGCCCGGACGAGTACGGCGGATTGAATCCCCACCATCGAGGGTCGTGCCACCATCTAGCCCCGACGCTCTGCGGAGCGAGCCACCCGCGGTAAGAGAAGTACATCCCATAGTTCGCGCGACCGGTAAGTTGTTTGAATCCTCGCCCCCTGAATTTTCCGCCGTCGTTCCATTCGACGTTACCCAACCAGCCAACATAATTCTTCGCGCGTTCATACCGCCGAAAATACTCAAATGGACTCGCCAGGCTGCTGTCCGTATAGCGCCGACTGAGGGCGGTTGCCCGCGAGAACAGGTTGTATTCTGCCTCGCTTTCCGCAGGCATTGCGCCGCTAACGGACCAGCTCAGATCCATATTCTGCTGGTAGGACGTCAGCGTGCAGTCCTTCTCGTAATGCATACGGATAACCAGATCGCGACTGGTTCCAGCCGGAACGAGAGGCGCCTGAGGATGCAGCGTCGCAATAGCCGGAAAGCTATCGTCCTCACGATACGGGTGAGGCTCATTCGCAAAGAGCTTTGCGCCGCGAGGAACGAAGAACCACACGTCGCCGTAGACCGCGTCCGTGCGCGCGGGACTGTTGCCCAGCGATCCAGGGGCGCGCCCGATCATCTTCCTCGCCATCATCCGTAAAGGTCGATCATAAAGTTGATCCTTGCTTAAATATCGAATGCACGATACTTTGCGACTAGCGGTCGAGGGGCGGGAGAGGGTTTTTCAGATCGGCTGATCGTATCCATCCGGTAACAACAGGATCGCGGGTCGACGAAACGGTATTGGGGTTCGCAAACCGGACATAGGTATAGTCCCCGTGCTTGGAAATTATTAGCGCAATATCTCCTCTCAACAGAAATCGATTCTCTTTTCCTGCACCTGGCTTGCGATAGAAAAAGGTTTTTTTATTCGCAATTCCAATCCCGATAACGTCAATTTGCTTCTCGACTGAGAATTGCGTCACAGCGGGATCGTCGGGAGCTTTCCCGAAATCGGCTCCGATGCCGTTGCATGCACCTTGAGGCTTTTTCGTTCTAATAACCCATTTTCCAGACCTAATAAATAAATCTCCCGATACATCGAACAGCTTGTCCCTGTCCTTGTAAGCGAAAGAGGTTCGCTGAAAGTCGAAGCTATATGTTTCAATATCTATTTGGTTAGAAAATTTTTCATTTATTTTTTTGATTTTACCAATTCCTGAAAAAAGAAATGAACACGAAAATCTTTCATCCCGGGAGTCATAGTATCCATAGATACTATCTCCAGAGTGCATTGCCACCAAGAAAGGGTTGTCGAAAATAAATGCCTCGGCAGATATAGCCGAACTGCAAGCAAGTGCAGCCAATGCCACCGAGCAGAGGCGTCCAAATTTACTTATATTTGTCATAATTTTTCTTCATGGTTGCAGCGTAGGACGGGGGGCAGTCCGCGCCATTATAGGCTTGCGCGAAACTTTGCCAATTCTTGTGTTTGAGCGCGTCTAGAGCTATTGGGCTGACATATGAAACATAAGCAAAGAATAAATCCAACTGTTCGTTGATGCCGGTCATTACGCTATTTGCGAGAGCTTCCGGCGAAGAGTACCCGCACTCCTTGTAGAAGTATCCCATTACCTGAAATGCCCCCCACGAACATGCCATTAATGCGGCGTCGGAATTGAGATTCGCGGCTCTTATCATGCGCTCGTACTGATACATAACGTCTCTGTCGCTATGTGTCCAAGTCCCATCGTCTAAGGGCTTGCCGACGCTGTAGCCTCCTGATTTGGGCCAGGATAAATCAGGCACTTTTGGGAAAGGATTTTTTTGCTTCTGCCAAACGCCACTCGCCCTTTTATTCTCAGGCAACGACGCTCTTAAAAAGTAATGACGCTCGAATCGAATTTTTGGCAACCCATTATCGCAAAATCCTGATCCCGACGATTCAGTCTCGGCGACAGCCCTAACAGCAGCAACTTCACAATTTATTTTCCTCGCAATCTCGGCGTACTTCGCATCGGAAATATCCAAGGACTTTGGGGAGTTTAACCTGGATGCAAGCAGATTTATGGCAATGGTGCGCGGCATTCCTGTATCGACTACGCGATAATGATGCTCAATCGTGATTGAGGTTTTGGGTCTCTCGGTCGCGGGATCGGTCTGTACTTCCTTTTTTTTCGTCGGAAAGTCCTTTTTCACCTTTCCCTGCTCCGTGACCTTTTGAGCCGACCCTATGTAAGGGCCGAACTCGTTAACCAGTCGATGCATCGTCATGATTTCGCCGTCTTTCATTACCGGAATCGTCAGGTCCTGTTCGAATACATCCTTGGGCGTAAGTTGCGTTACTGCCTCCAGGTGATATTCGGGACTATTGATCGCGTAGGCCACTATGTCCTTCGTCGGCGTTACCGTGGCCTTGAGTACATATTGCCCGTGTCGGTTCCTGACCAGCACATCAAGCGGCTGGTCGCGCGCGGCGTTATGGATCGTTATCGCGTATCCGTCCCTGTCCGTCACTGCGTCGGTACTGTTGTTCACTGTAGCCACGGGTGCAGGGGTATCTGACTCAGGCGCGAACGGGACCGCCGGCTCGTCTGTTTCGGGTCCAATTGTCCAGGCGGCAGCCGGCGGTGCGCCGGTTCCGGCTGCAACCCGAACGGCCAGTCCCTCGATAGGGTGATTCAGTGCATCCCGGAAAACAATAGTCACTTCGACAAACGGACTTGGCGGAGCTTTCGGATGCGTCGGCGCATTCCCTTTATGATGCGGTTTATTCACAGATTCCCTCCAGCGCGTTCAACGTTATCGCCCGATAGTTACGCTTCGTCCTGGTCGTCCAGTTCGATGCCGTCATAACCTTGCTCGACAACCCCCCAATCACCCGCGCCAATCTCGCATTTGACTCTTGTGGGCTTGGACGTCTGGACGGCTACCGTAGCGCCTTCCTTCAACATGCCCTGCTGCTGGATCGTGCCGTCTGACAGGTAGATGCGATAAGGCTGGCTCTCCAGCGACGAGCCGATGCTGGTGGCCGGAACGAGCGTGCTGATATCAAAGACCTGCTTATATTGATGATCAGCGGCTTGTGGCAAGGCGCTGAGCGGAAGGGGCGGCAATGGCATCCTCATCGTTGCAGGCCCGGGCACATCCCACGACGTGGCTTTCTCAAGAATCTGGCCAGGCGTGCCATTCTCGATACCATCCGCCGCAATCCGTATGTAAGAGCCGCCAGCGCCGATCCACACTTCCTTCGCCGCCGTGATGACGACCCGGCCGTCTGTGCTGCTGATGGCGAGGTCTTTCAACGCTGCAAGCGCTATCTGGTCGCTTTGCGCCTGAATCTCCACCTTGCCCTTTGCCGCAATCAGTCTCATGCCAAGCTGATACGCGAACAGCGAAACGGCACCACGCACGGCAGCGAACAACGAACGGCCCGATGCAATGCTCACGTCGCGCCCGGTCGTCACCGCGAGGTCATACCTGCTTGCAAGATGGGTGCTCTGCGCCGCCGTCATACCGATCCCCGCCGCGCTCGCGAGCACCATGTCGGGCCGCGCCAGTTCCGGGAATGGATTGCCGTCCGTTATCGCGCTGCCACGGATGGCATCGTTCTGCGCCTTGATCTCGCCAATGGCGTCGCGCTGGTCAGCGCCGTCCTGCTGGGCGTTGTGCTGCCGTGCAACCTCCGCCATATCCTCATGCAGTTCGCGCGCCTGTGTGAGCCGCTGCACCGTCTCGCCCATGTCCTTGACGGGAGCCGCCGCACCCGCACGCGTTTCGGTACTGATCAGCATGCCCTGATTGGCGCGCAGCACGCCCCATGCGTCCGTCGCCAGTTCCCAGCCTTCGCCCCGCGCTTCCGTGCGCCCCTTGTTGCCGTCGATGCGCGTGTTGTAGCCGACGATCAGCCGCGACTGCGCGTAATCGCTGCTGACCTGTACCTGAAGTTTGCCGGGCGTGTCGTCGGCGACGATCTGGTTGGCCTGGAACCCTTTCAGTTCCTGCGTCCGCGTGCCGCTCAGTGCGTAGTTGGCTGGCAGTAACCACGGTGGCTGCCTGAACCGGTTGACCATCCGGTCGGCAATATAGGGCTTGTCGGGGTCGCCTTCGTGGTAGTTGATCGTCACTTCCTGCCCGATACGGGGCACGTAGATCGAGCCGAACGAGTTGCCCTGCCACGGCGAGGGCACGCGCACCCAGCAGCTCGCGTTCTCGTCCTTCGGCCTGTCCACGTCCCACAGGTAGCAGATCTTGACCCGGCCGTACGCATCGACCCAGGTCGTCTGGTC
>NZ_JBNNWQ010000015.1:0-180178 GCF_050281145.1 Paraburkholderia sp. NPDC080076
CGCGCGGTGAAGCGCGCGGCGTTCAACGGGTTCTCGACGATTTCCTCGCACGCGAACGCGACGCCAGGCGAGTACGCCAGCGCGAGGTCGCGCTGGTTGATCATCTGCTTGGTCGGGGCGATCGCGATCTTCCCCGGGGTGGGGAACTCGTGGTAATCGAGGGCGGCTTCGCGGAGTTTGCTATTGACGGGAGTCGACATAAGGCGGGCTTCGAAGGGCGGATTAGAATAGACGTTCGACGGCATTGTAGCCCCAATTGGCGGCCCAATTCCTTCAATACGGGTACAACTGCCGCGACAGAAACATAGCGAAAGGCTGACGTGGCATGCTGTGGCCGCAACGCGACCCGAATCGGAGTTGCCGGGCGATCGAATGTTTACCCGATGACCACTCCATACAATGCGCGCCGTTAGCCGCAATTCGCAACAATTAATCGTTCACCCTTCGCCACCATGCTCTCCGAGTTTTCGCTGATCGATCGTTTCTTTGCCCGCCGCGCCGCTGCCCGGCCCGCCGACGCCGCGAGCGGCACGCTCGGCATCGGCGACGACTGCGCGCTGCTCGCCCCGCGCGCGGGCGAAATGCTGGCGATATCGACGGACATGCTGGTGGAAGGCCGCCACTTTTTCGCCGATGTCGATCCCGAGGCGCTGGGTCACAAAGCCCTCGCCGTGAACTTGTCGGACCTCGCCGCGATGGGCGCGCAACCGCAGGCGTTCACGCTGGCGTTCTCCTTGCCGAAGGCCGAAGAAGCCTGGCTTGCCGCGTTCAGCGAAGGGCTTTTCGCGCTGGCCGAACGCTACGGGTGCGAGCTGATCGGCGGCGACACGACCGGCGGTCCGCTGAATCTGTGCATCACGGTATTCGGCAGCGTACCGCCGCGCGCGGCGCTGCGCCGCGACGCCGCGCAACCGGGCGATGACATCTGGATTTCCGGCACGCTCGGCGACGCGCGCGCCGGCCTCGGCGTGCGGCGCGGCGAATGGTCTGCCGATGCCAGCGACACTGCGACGTTTAGTCGCGCCCTCGACCGCCCGGAGCCGCGCGTCGCGCTCGGGCTCGCGCTGCGCGGCATCGCCCACGCGGCGCTCGACCTCTCGGACGGTCTCGCGGGCGATCTGCTGCACATTCTGGAACGCTCGAACTTGCGAGCCACGGTCGACGTCGACGCCGTGCCCCGTTCCGCCGCGCTGCGCCGCCTCGCGCCGGAGATCCAGCGACGCTGCACGCTCGCCGGCGGCGACGACTACGAGCTGTGCTTCACCGCGCCGCCCGCGGCGCGTGCCGCCGTCGAAAAGGCCGGCCAGGAGGTGGGCATTCAGCTCACCCGCATCGGTACAATAAGCGCTCTCGAATCGGCGGCCGACCGCCCGGCGATCGGCTGGCGCGATGCCGCCGGCGCGCCGCTTACTCTGACGTTGCAAGGCTTCGACCACTTTCATGCAGACTGATCCCCCGCTCGGCCCGGCCGACAAACTCATCAGCGTCGAGCCGCCGCAGGCGCCGCGCGCGCCCGATCCGCGCCCGCCCGGCCGTCAGCCGCGCCGCGCCACCGCGCGCTTCATGCTGTCGCATCCGCTGCACATTCTGTCGCTGGGGTTCGGCAGTGGCCTGTCGCCGGTCGCGCCGGGCACGATCGGCACGCTGTTCGCGTGGGCGTCGTTCGCCGTTCTGAGCCGTTATCTGACCGTAATCGAGTGGGGCCTGCTGATCGTCGCCGGCTTCTTCGGCGGCATTGCGATTTGCGGATTCACCGCGAAGAAGCTCGGCATCGACGATCCTTCGCCGGTCGTGTGGGACGAAATCATCGCGTTCTGGCTGGTGCTGCTAATGGTCACACCGGTCACGCTGACCGGGCAGTTGTGGGCGTTCCTCGTGTTCCGCTTCTTCGACATGGTGAAGCCGCCACCCATCGGCTATTTCGATCGTCGTCTGAAAGGTGGCTTTGGCATCATGTTCGATGACCTGGTCGCCGCGTTTTTCACGCTGCTCGTGATTGCACTCTGGCGCATGTCCGTTTGACTGCTGCCCGGCGGCTGCCGCGCCGCCGGGCATTCACCGCCAGCCCCCGTTTTTCCGGATTGACGCCATGCCTACCGATTCCGTCGTTCACCAGCTCGCCATTCGCGTGAGCAACCGTCTGCGCGACGAGCGCCTCATGCTCGTCACGGCCGAGTCCTGCACGGGCGGCATGGTAGCGACCGCGATCACCGACATTTCCGGCAGCAGCGGCTGGTTCGAGCGCGGCTTCGTCACGTATTCGAATCAGGCGAAGAGCGAGATGATCGGCGTGCCCGCCGAGCTGATCGACAAGCACGGCGCGGTCAGCGAGCAGGTGGCACGCGCCATGGCCGAAGGCGCGCTGCGCAATAGCCGCGCGCAGGTCTCGCTGTCGATTACCGGCGTCGCCGGACCGGGCGGCGGCACCGAAACCAAACCGGTCGGCATGGTCTCGTTCGGTTGGAGCAACCGGCTGCATACGTCGGTGGAAACGAAGATCTTCAAAGGCGACCGCGAGAAGATCCGCGTGCAGGCTGCCGCGCATGCATTGCGCGGCGTCCTCGCCTTGCTCGACGAACGCGAGCACTAACCTTTGTTCGAAGCGGAGAGCCGATGCCTGATTCGCACGCAGTCAAAGACGAACTGATCCGCCGCCTCGATCTCAAGCCGCATCCCGAAGGCGGATTTTTCAGCGAGACGTACCGCTCGGCGGAGCGCGTGATCCGCGACAGCGACCACAGCGCAGCGGAAACGCGCTCTGCGTCCACGGCGATCTATTACCTGCTCTGCGACGGCGCGCATTCGGCGTGGCACCGGATCAAGTCCGACGAGGTTTGGCATTTCTATGCGGGCGAACCATTGACCGTCCATGTGCTCGACGAGACGGGCGCATTGGTGACACATAAGCTCGGCGACGCGCTGACGCACGCGGATGCCGTGTTTCAGGCCGTGGTGCCTGCAGGTCTGTGGTTCGCGGCGGAATGCGCCGATCCGGCGACCTCCGCGCTGGTGGGTTGCACGGTGGCGCCGGGTTTTGAATTCAGCGAATTCGAACTGGCGAATGTCGGCACGTTGAAAGCGCGGCATCCGCAGCATGCGGCGTTGATCGAGCGGCTGGGGCCAAACTGAACTCTACGCGCGCCGAACAACGACAGCCTGCGATTACCGGAAGGCGTTGATCCGGTCCCGCATTTCCATCGCGGCCTTCGCCGCGGCTTCGGCGAAATCGTCGCCCTTGCCCGCGTAGATGATCGCCCGCGACGAGTTGATCAGCATGCCCGTGCCGTTCGCGGTGCGGCCGGCGTTGACCGTCGCTTCCACATCGCCGCCTTGCGCGCCGATGCCCGGAATCAGCAGCGGCATATCGCCGACGATCCCCCGCACCACTTCAATCTCTTTCGGGAAAGTCGCGCCGACCACCAGACTCAGCTGGCCGCTCGCATTCCATTTCTCCGCCGCCAGTTTTGCGACAACCTGATACAGCGGACGGCCGCCCGTCTCCAGGAATTGCAGGTCGGAGCCGCCCGGGTTCGACGTGCGGCACAGCACGATCACGCCTTTGCCTGCATGCTCCAGATACGGCTGGATCGAGTCGAAACCCATGTAGGGATTCACCGTCACGGCGTCCGCCTGATAACGCTCGAACGCCTCGCGCGCATATTGCTCGGCGGTGCTGCCGATGTCGCCGCGCTTCGCGTCCAGAATCACCGGCAGGCCCGGATGGTTCGCATGAATGTGGGCGATCAGCTGCTCAAGCTGGTTTTCCGCGCGATGCGCCGCGAAGTAGGCAATCTGCGGTTTGAAAGACGACGCATACGGCGCGGTTGCGTCGACGATCGTGCGGCAGAAGTCGAAGATCGCCTCGGGACGGCCCGCGAGCGCGCCCGGGAATTTGCTCGGCTCGGGATCGAGGCCGACGCACAGCAGCGAGTTGGTGCGCCGCCAGGCGTCGTTGAGTGTCTGGATGAAATTGGACATGGTGGGTCTCGCGGCGAGCTGGGAACGAAAGAGGCGCGTATTTTACCCGTCCTGCGCGGCGGGCCGCGCCACCTTCGCCCGCTACTGCCGCCGCTTCGAGCCGCGCGCGCCCGGCATTGACCGCAAACCCGTGCGTTCGACCGTGAAGCGGAACGTGCGTGTCAGTCGCTCGCCGCGTCCTAGCAAGGTCATGCCGTTTTCACTCGCGCCGCCGGCCAGGTTCATCGCGTTGATCGGATGATCCACCGGTTCGAAGCAGAAAAAGTCTTCGCCGGGCGGCGTGTACAGCACGTAGTAGTCGGTATCGGCGGCAATGTTCAGCGACAGGCGGCGCTTCGGCCACACTACCGCCGCTTGCCCACTCCAGCCGGTAAAGGCGTGATTGACGATGGTTTCCGGCAGCGGATACGCCACGCCGAATTGCCAGGCAGGCGGCGCCTGCACATGCCGCACCGGCAACCAGTCGTCGCCGGAGAGCCACAGGCCGCCGGCCGCGGCGGACAACTCGGTGTCCGCGTCGCGCACGAAGAAGGGATGCACGCCCAGCCCGAAAGGCAGCGCCTCGCGGCCGGTATTTTCGATTTCGAGCGTGACGACCAGCGTCGGGCCGTCCAGCGTATAGGTTTGCGTCGCGCGGTACGTGTACGGCTTGCCGTCGCGGCGATCGAGCGTGAGGCGGACATTTTCGCGATCCGACTCCGCGACCTGCCAGGCCGATTGCCAACCGTCGCCGTGAATCGGCAAGGGTTCGTCGGCGCGATTGCGCGGCACCTCGACGCGCCGTCCCGCCACATTGAATTCCCCGCCGCCGATGCGATTTGAATACGGCAGGAGCGGATAACAGGACAACTGGTTCGGTTGCGTATCGGCGCCGACGTGGCGGCAGCGGCGGAAGATCGGCGTGAGCGCGCCGTCGTTGCGCCAGTCGAAACGGGTGACGCCGCCGCCGAGCGTCGGCGCGACGTCGAGACGCAAATGCGCGTTGGCGAGCGTGATGCACGCGACATCGCCGGCGCTGGCTTCGCCGACGGCCACCGCCGACGTGCTGGGACCCGGCAACACCGGATTGGCCGCCGCGGCGAGTCGCGAGCGTCGACTCTGTGAGGTCTGAGGGGAGGAAGAAACAAGATTCGCAACAGTCATATCTGGCTCCATCGAGAGGCTTGGGACGTTGCCGTCATTGCTGACGGATGCTGTTGGGCGATTTTCTTAAACTGGTCGCCTCTGGGTCCGAACTGCATGCTGCCGATTTGCTGCCACTGGGATTGCACCATCAACTTGCGATTCACTTTCAGATTCACTGCCCGACCGCGCTTTATCGTTTCATTATTCATTGCTGCCTCGAGAACGAGGCAGCGTCATTCTGCGCTAAGCTGGCGCGCCTTGGAACACCGGCTCCGGCAAACCTTGCCGTCCGGGCGTGGCGACGAACACGCCGCCGGCGTGCGTATCGTCCGCAAGCGCCGCTGCATCGAGGTCACAGCGTGCGCTCGTGACATACAGCGTGCCGAGTTGCGCGCCGCCCAGCGCGACGCAGCTGGGCTGCGCGGTCGGCACGTCGACACGCTCCGTTTCCACGCCGTCCGGGCCGTAGCGCACCACTCGTCGGCCGCCCCATTGCGCGTTCCACAAGCCGCCGTCGCGGTCGACGGTCGAGCCGTCGGGTTCGCCGGTGGCGTCGGTGAGCTGGGTGAACAGGCGGTCGTTGGCGATGCCGCCGTCAGCGCGGTAGTCGCACGCGCGGATTTCGCGCGTGGGCGAATCGCAGTAGTACATCGTCGTGCCGTCGGGACTGAACGCGATGCTGTTCGAGATCGCGGGCGCGGGCAACGGCAAACGCTCGAGCGAAAGATCGTGATCGAGCCGGTAGAAGCCGCCGATTGCCTGCAGCGGCGCGCCTTCATCTTTGGTGCCGAACACGAAGCGCCCCTGACGGTCGCAGCGGCCGTCGTTCACGCGCGTATTCAAGCCGGGTTCGACGTCGATGATCCGCCGCGTCTCGCCGGTGGCCAGCTCGAAAAAGGCGAGATGCGTGGCCAGGCCGAGCAGCAGGTAACGCGGATCCGCGCACAGCGCGAACGTGGCGAGGCGCTCGGGCATACGCCAGGACATGGTGCTACCGTCCCTCGGGTCATAGCGCCACAGGCGCGCGCCTTCGATATCCGTCCAGTAGAAACGGCCGCTTTGCGCGCACCATGTCGCGCCTTCGCCGAGCGTGCATTTCGTATCGAGCAGCAGCGCGGCCGTGCCGGATGAACCGCTCGCACTCACGCCCAGCCTCCGTCGACGATGATGTCCTGCGCGGTGATCATCCGGCTGTCGTCGGCGGCGAGGAAGAGCGCCATGCGCGCGAGGTCGGCCGGTTCCAGTTCGGCGTCGATGCACTGCCCTTCCTTGATCGAACGACGGCCCGCGTCGTCGAGCCACAAGCGCTTCTGCTTCTCGGTCATCACCCAGCCCGGCGCCAGCGTATTGACGCGGATATTGAAGTGGCCGAGATCGCGCGCAAGACCGCGCGTCAAACCCTGCACCGCGGATTTCGACATCACATAGACCGGATAGCCGCCGTTCTTCAGCATCCAGCTGATCGAACCGAGATTGATGATCGAGCCGCTGTTGGCGGCTTTCATGTCCTCCATCACCGCTTGCGCAGCAAAGAACTGGTGCCGAATGTTCACCGCGATGCCCGCGTCGAACGACTCGCGCGTGACTTCGCCGATTGTGTGGCGCTTGTCGTTCGCGGCGTTGTTCACCAGCACCTGGATCGGGCCGAGCGCGGTCTTCACGTCGGCGATCGCTTTTTGCAGCGCGTCGATGTCGGTCAGATCGCACGGCAGGAACAGCGGTTTGTGCTTCGAATCGCCGAGCTCGTCGGCGAGCGCTTCGCCGGCGCTCACGTCGATGTCGAAGAACGCGACGCGAGCGCCTTGCGCCGCGAAGTGCTCGACGAAGGATGCGCCGATGCCGGTCGCGCCACCCGTGATCAACACCGTGCGGTCGACGAGGCTCGGATAGCGCGCGAAGACGTTGTCCGCGAGACGGACGTTTGCATTGGCCGGAGACGACATCGTTCGATTCCTTTTAGAGCAAGTGGGTTAGTCCCGCGATCCGCGGTTCTTCAACTGGTCGAGCAGCACGGCGGCGAGCAGGATCGCGCCACGCACAAGGTACTGGTAGAACGCGTCGATGTTCATCAGGTTCATCACGTTCTCGACCGTGCCCATGATCAGCACGCCGATCACGACGCCGGAAATCGTCGCGCGGCCGCCGAGCAGCGAGACGCCGCCCAACACGCACGCCGAGATCACGTTCAGTTCGAAGCCTTCCGCGGCATTCGGCTGACCGGACGTGATACGCGAGGCCAGAATCACACCGGCCAGCGCGGTCACCGCGCCCTGAATCAGGAAGATGTAGACGCGCGTGCGTTCCACATTGATACCGGCCAGACGCGAGGCTTCCGGATTGCCGCCGATCGCGAGCGTATTGCGGCCGTACACGGTCTGGTTGAGCATCACGCCGAACACGATGAAGCACAGCAGCGTGACCCAGATCGGCAGCGATACGCCGAAGAAGCTCAAACCGCCGAGCGCGATAAACGTATCCGACGACACGCCCACCGCCTGACCGTGCGAGACGATAAAGCCGAGGCCGCGGACGATTTCCATCGTGGCGAGCGTCGTGATCAGCGCGTTGATGCGCAGATACGCGATCACAGCGCCGTTGACGAAGCCGATCACGCCGCCCGCCGCCACCGCCGCGATGATCGCGATGAAGGTATTACCGGTGGCGTTGAGCACCATCGCGCACAAGACGCCCGCGAACGCGACGGTCGAACCGACCGACAAGTCGAAGTCGCGCGAGGCGAGACAGAACATCATCGTGCACGAGACCATGCCGATCTGCGAGATCGACAGCGCGAGGCCGAGCATGTTCTCGATCGAGAAGAAGTGATCGACGGTCAGCGACATCGTGACGAACATCACGATGAAGATCACGATCAGGCTGTACTCGGTGATCTGTTGCCACCATTTCGCCTTGTCGTTGGACTGCGGAATCAGCGCTTCGGCGGCGCTCTTGGCGGCCTGTTGCGCGAGGTTTTCTCTGGCTTGCATGTTGAAGACTCCTCCCGTTCCCCACGGGTTGCCGGACTTTCGTCCGAATGATGTTCAGGCTGCCTGTTGGGCAGCCGATGCGGTTCCGGTGCCGGTTCCAGGTAAGGCGGTCGAGCTTTGCGGCAAGGCGAGGCTCAAGACCGATTGTTCCGTTGCATCCTGGCGCGCCAGCTCGCCGGAAATCCGGCCCTGACGCATCACGACGATCCGGTCGGACACGCCGAGCACTTCCGGCAGTTCGGACGAAATCATCACGATCGCGCAGCCGCGTTCGGCAAGCTGATAGATCACGTTGTAGATTTCGTGCTTCGCGCCGACGTCGATACCGCGAGTCGGCTCGTCGAGAATCACGACTTTCAGATCGGGCTCAGCCAACCAGCGCGACAGAATCGCCTTCTGCTGATTGCCGCCCGACAGGAAACGAATCTTCTGGCGGCGGCTCGGCGTCTTGATCTTGAGCAGCTTGATGAAACGGTCCGCGGTTTCCGCTTCCTTCTTGCGATCGAGGAACATCCCCGCGCGCAGGTAGTGACGGCGGCAACTAATATTGATGTTCTCCGACACCGTCGCCATCGCGACGATGCCCTCTTCCTTGCGGTCTTCCGGGCACAGCACGATGCCGTGCCTGATCGCTTCACCCGCGCTGCGCACCTTGATCGGCTTGCCGTCGAGCATCAACTCGCCGCCCTTCTTGTGATCGGCGCCGTACACCAGATGCATCAGTTCGCTACGGCCCGCGCCCACCAGCCCGAAAAAGCCGACGATCTCGCCGCGCCGCACTTCGAAGCTGGCCGGTTGCGCGAGCGCGTGGCCCTCGATCGCTTTTGCCGCGAAGCGCACTTCGCCGAGCGGCCGCGCCGAGTAGTTATAGATGTCCGAAATTTCCCGCCCCACCATTTCGCTGACGATGGTGTCGCGCGATACGCCTTCGAGCGTCGGATGCGAGGCGATCTTGCGGCCGTCGCGGAAGATCGTGCAGGCGTCGCACAGTTCGTAGATCTCGTCCATGCGGTGCGAGATGTAGATCATCGCGCGGTTGTCGGCACGCAGATCGCGCACCAGCTTGAACAGCACCTCGGTCTCACGATGCGACAGCGAGCTGGTCGGCTCATCCAATGCGATCACGCGCGCGTTACGCAGCAGCGCCTTGCAGATTTCCACCATCTGGCGCTGCGCGATCGAGAGCTTGCGCAGCTTCGCGTTCGGGTCGAGCGCCACGCCCATCGCTTCGAGGCGTTCGCGCACGAAGCGTTTGGCTTCGCGCTTGTTGACCCATCCGAGCGAGTTCGGCAACTGGCCGAGCAGCAGGTTTTCCGCGACCGTCAGATCGGGCACGTATTGCAGTTCCTGGTGAATCACCGCGATGCCCGCCGCGATCGACGACGCCGCGCTGGAGAAGCGCACCTCGTTGCCGTCGATCATCACACGGCCCGAGTCGGGCTGATATTCACCGCCGAGAATCTTCAGCAGGGTCGATTTCCCTGCGCCGTTTTCGCCCATCAGGCCGTGCACCTGGCCGACGTTGACGTCGAAGGACACACCGTCGAGCGCGCGCACGCCTGGAAAGACTTTGCCGATATTGTCAAAACGTAGCGTCGCTGACACTTCGCCTCCTAATGCTTCGTGTGAACCTTTGCTTTGTGGCGCCTGCGTGATTACGTCATGGGCAGGTGCAAAGCAGAGCATGTCTCAACTACTCATCTTGTATTGCTGCTGCCGGCGCGTGCCCTCTTTCGCGAAAGAGAAACACGCGCCGGCAGTTCACTTCATGTCACCACTTGCTGAATCAAACCGCTCAATTTGCCGCGAGGCCCATCTTCTGGCGCACATCGGCGACGTTGTCACGCGTGGCCAGCATCCCGGTCGTCAGGGTCAGCGCCGGCGGTGCCTTGCCTTGCGTGATCCAGTCGTACATCAGCGTCGAGGTTTCTTCGCCGTGGCGCTTCGGGCTGATGATGACCGTGCCGTAGAAGCCGGTCGGCGACGGCTTCTTGAACTCGTTGAGTGCCGAGTCCGATCCGCCGATGCCGATACCGATCATGTTGTCCGCCTTGAAGCCGCGGCCTTCCGCTGCACGCACGGCGCCGAGCACGGCTTCGTCGTTCAGGCCGTAAGCGACCCAGTGCTTGAAGTTCGGATTCTTCGTCAGCGCGATGTTGGCGGCGTTGAACGCGTTTTCCGTGTCGGTCTTCGCTTGCGGCGCGGCGATGATGTTCGCCTTCGGGAAGCCGGCGGCGATCAGTGCATCGGTTGCGCCGCTGGTGCGGTCATGCGCGGTCGGCAGTTGTTCGTAGGTCACGTCGATCGCGCCCACGTCCTTCATGTCCCAGCCGCGTTTCTTGATTTCCGCGGCCAGACCGTCGCCGACCTGCTTGCCGATGTTGTACGCCGAGATGCCCATATGCGGCACCGATGCGATCGGCTTGCCCGAGCCGTCGACCAGACGATCGTCCACCGTCATCATCTTCAGGCCGTCGGCCTTCGCCTTCGCGACGATGCCCGGTCCGAGCTTGACGTCAGGCGTGCAGATCACGAAGCCTTGCGCCTTTTGCGCCGACAGGTTGTCGATTGCGCTCATCACCTTCTCGCCCGACGGCGCGCCGATCTTCACCAGCGTGAAGCCCTTTTCCTTGGCGGCGATTTCGGCGAACTTCCACTCGTCCTGGAACCACGGTTCTTCCGGCTGCTTCACGAGGAAGCCGATCTTCACCGGATCGGCAGCTTGCGCGACCGGTGCGTTGAAGAGCACACCCGTCGCCGCTGCTGCCAGCGTGAGGAAAATTCTACGTTTCATGATGCGTGTCTCCTGACTAATTGATAACGAGAAGGTATCGGCCGCGTCTTCTTGTACCGGTTGTGACACACGCGGCCAGCGCGTCGTCCGGTGTACTCCATGCGCCCCTGCGCAATTCGGGTCCTGCAAAAATCAGTCGTGATACAGCGCCGAGCGGCCACCATCCACGGTGATGCAGGTGGCGTTGATGAACGGCGCTTCGTCCGAGGCGAGAAACACCGCGGTCATCGCCACTTCTTCCGGGCGGCCAATGCGTTTCATCGGCTGCAGAGCGAGCGTCGCCTGCTGCGCGGCGGCCGGATCGGCCTGCTCGTTCCACCAGTCATGCGTCAATTGCGTTTCGATGTAACCCGGCGCGATCGCGTTGACCCGCACATTGCGCGGCGCGTATTCGATGCCGAGCGCGCGCGTCAGGCCGATCACACCGTGCTTCGCCACCGGGTACGGAAAGCAGCCCGGAATGATCTTGAACGAATGCGTCGAGGCGATATTCACGATGCTGCCCGCGCCGCGTTCGACCATGCCCGGCAACGCCGCGCGGCAACCGTTCCACACGCCGTCGAGATCGACCGCGAAGCAGCGGCGCCAGTCGTCGTCTGTCATGGTGAGCGGGTCGCAGAACACGTTGATGCCGGCGTTGTTCACCAGCACGTCGAGCGCGCCGAATGCGCGTTCGGCTTCGCTCACCGCGTGCTGAACCGACGCGGATTGCGTCACGTCCGTATGCACCGCGAGCACGCGCGCGCCGGTCTGCGCCTTGATGTGCTCCGCCGTCTGCTGCGCGGTGTCGATATCCAGTTCGGCCAGCACGACCGCCGCGCCCTCGCGTGCGAACGCGTGCGCGATCGCCGCGCCGATGCCGCGACCGGCGCCGGTGACGAGAGCGACTTTACCGGCGAGCCGTTTCATTTCTTCGCACCCGCACGGGCGATGCGCAAACCGTTGATGAACGCCTTCGCGTGCGATGCCGTCACGGCCGCGCTCTGACCCGGCTTGTACAGCGCCGAGCCGAGACCGAAGCCGTTCGCGCCCGCGCTGAGGAACGGGCCCATGTTGTCAGGCGTGATGCCGCCGACCGGGACCAGCGGCACTTCCGCCGCGATCACCGCGCGCCATGCTTTCACGACCTGACAGCCGAGCTGTTCGGCGGGGAACATCTTCAGCACGTCCGCGCCGTTCTTCAGCGCGATGAACGCTTCGTTCGGTGTCGCGACGCCTGGCGCGCAGGCCATGCCTTGCGCCTTCGCGGCACTGACGACTTCCGGATCGCTATGCGGCATGACGATCAGTTCGCCGCCCGCCGACTTCACGTCGTTGACGAAACTCGGATGCAGCACCGTGCCCGCGCCGACGATCGCGTCGGCCGGCAACACCTTGCGGATCGCGGCGATGCTGTCGAACGGTTGCGGCGAATTCAGCGGCACTTCGACGATCCGGAAGCCGGCTTCATACAGCGCCTGACCGTGCTCGGCGGCATCGGCGGGCGTCACGCCGCGCATGATCGCGATCAGCGGACACGCCTCGAACGCTGCGATCAAACCCGCGTGCGGCATGTACGGAGCGGGCAGATTGATGTGAGATTGCATGTCGATTCCTTGTTTCGTGGGCGGCGGCGCTGCCGGTCAGGCGCGCGCCGTCTTGGCGGCCGGTTGGACGAGCCCCGCCTGCGACGCGACGCGCCACAGGCCGCGCTCGGTAGCGTGCTTGACCAGTTCCGCCTGGGTACAGCCGAATTGCGCCAGCGCGAGCCGATAGCGCTCGCACAGCGCTTCGTTGCCGATCAGGCGCAGGCTCTGCCCGGCAAGCGCGCTTTGTTGTTGCGCGAGCACGGCATCGAGGCCGGCCAGTTCATGCCCGATCAGCAATCCCGACAGATAGTCGGGTTGCTGTTCGCGCGAAAGTTGTCCGGTGAGGCCGAGCGTGCGCGAACTGAATACGGTCGCGAGCACACCCGCCTGGCCTTTTTCCCGGGCGATGTTCACGCCATGCAGGAACGCGCCGGTGTCCGGAAGATCCGGCGTGAGCATCGTGCGGCCGAGAATCGTGTGTTCGCGCAATGCCGCGAACACTTCGCCGGTCATGAAAGTGTGAAAACGTTCGATGCGGTCCGCCTGCACCACCGCCCATTTCGCGTGCGTGCCGGGCAGGCCGATCAGGGCACGCTTGCCGCTGTCGGCGGTGTTCGTTTCCTCGCCGAGTGCGCCGAAGATTTGCGTTTCTTCGCCGCGCATCACGTTGGGCAGTTCGCCGCGTTGCAGGACGCCCGGCACGATGTGCAGCGTCACGCCGCACGCCGCCTTGACGCGGACGATGCCGGCCACCAGCGCATCGGCGCTCGCCGGCGTGTCCACATACGGCGCTTCCAGCCAGCCTTGCGCGCTGCCGACCATGCCGGCCGCGATCACCGGCGGGGCGGGCGCGTGTTCCAGCCAGGCGCCGCAGGCGTCGTCGAAGGCCGCGTCGAAGCCGCCCTGCTCGGCGCTGCGCGGCAGATTCATGATCCCCGCCGTCGATGCGCGCGTCGCCAGCACGTTGCCGGACGCGTCGTACAGGTAGGCGCGCAGCGAGGTCGTGCCCCAGTCGAGCGCGATCAGCGCGGCATCCGCGTGGCTGGCGTCCACCGCAACTGCTGCGGCGTGGCTGACTGCCTGGGTGGGAGAACCCGCTCGCTTCATCGCTTGATCCTGCGGGTTGCCGGTTGCGGGGCGCGCCAGCCGAGTTCTTCCGAGATCGCGCGCGCTTCGCGCTGCACGACCGGAATCAGTTCGTCCATGCGTTCGAGCGACATGTACGGGATCGTGCTCGCCACGGAAAGAGCCGCCACCACCGCGCCCGACGCGTCGCGCACCGGAGCCGCGACGCAACGGATCGACGCTTCGTTTTCTTCGAGGTCGAAGGTGTAGCCGCCGGCCGCGTAGTTGGTCATGCGCTGCATGAAGGTCTGCGCATCAGGGCGGTTATCGGGCTTGAAGCTGACGCCGGCGAGCGCGCGGCGCGATGCGTCGAACAGCGATTGCCAGACGTCGGGCGTGAGGTCGAGCATCATGGCTTTGCCGATCCCCGTCGACGCCAGCGGCATGCGATGGCCGACGCGTGAGCGCATTTCGAGGCCACGGGTGCCGGGGATTTTGTCGATGTACAGGACGTCGTCGCCGTCGCGCACGCCGAGGTGGATCGTGTCGAGGGTCTGTTCCGCGAGCGATTCCAGATGCTGGCGTGCGACCGCGGTGAGCGGCATCTGTTCGAGTGCGATGGTGCCGAGTTCGATCAGCTTTGGGCCGAGCAGGTAGCCGCCTTGCACCTGGCGCAGGTAGCGCGCTTGCACGAGGCTGCTCACCAGACGATGCGTGGTGCTGCGGGTCGTGCCGAGCGCGGCGCCGAAGGTGCGCAGGTCGCGGACGCCGGCTGCTGCCGCTTCGAGGATCGCCAGGCCGCGCAGGAGGGTTTGCGTGCCGGCTTGCTGCGGGGTGATGTCGAGCAGCGTGCTGGGCAGCGCGATTCCGTCTACCGGGGCTGGGTGGATGCTGGGGCGGGGCGGTTTCGTGGCCGTGGCCGCCGCCGGGCGCGGGATGGCGCTGGGCACGTGATCGGCTGATGGCGACAGATCGGCGTCGGACTCGCTCGCGGCGTGAGTAGGCATCGCTTTGTTCATGGCGATTCGCTTTTCGGTGGTTTTTTTGCGCTTACAGCGCGGGGCCGGAGATTTGGCCTGGGTTGCTCGCGGTGTCGCGGGCGTGGTGGTGCTGCCTTTGCGTTTTAGGCATGGTTGGGTTTTGTCTCCGGTTTTTTTGCTGTTGCTTTTGGCGCTGCGCAGGGTTGGCTTTGTTTGCCTTTCGCTGCGGCGCTTTGCGTGTTGGGTTGGATTGTAGGGCGGTTTTTGTGAAAGCTCCAATATGTGAGTGTTGGATTCAGATAATGGGATTTGGCGTTGTTAGGGTTTTTTGGTTGTGTTCTGTAGGGTGTTGGCCTTTCCTTGAATTCATGTCGGTCTGTTGGCGTCGCCCCTGTGCGGGGCGGCACCTACTTTCTTTGCCGCGGCAAAGAAAGTAGGCAAAGAAAGCCGCTTCACACCGCAAATTCTTAAGTGAGTTCCCCGGCTCGGAGGGGGTAGTGGTGCATCTGGAATCCGTCACCTCGCACATTCAGCGCTCGTGACACAGCAGTCATACTTCCCGCCTCGCGCTACGCGCTCGCCGGAAGGGGCTGCTTGAAACCGATGGGTTTCTCGTGCGCAGCGGGGGCCGTCGGCTTCGCCTCGGCGTGGCGCCGAAATGCGGGCGTTGAAATGGGCAGCGTCTAGAAAAATCTTGCTGCGGCATAACGCGGCCAATTCGGATGAAGTACCGCCGCGCTGTTCCTGAAGAAACTGCTCAGTGTCGTAGCGGCGAAATCCGAATGAGTCGCTGCGAATTTTCGAGAATGATGACGGCGCGCGCGGTTTGGCTTGGGCGGGAGACCACTTCTCGGTAGATAGGAGCCCGGCTGTGCGCGAGAAATCGGCGCGACAGCGATGTTGCAGAACAGACAGATCCGCTTCAGAACAGATGCGCGACCAACTGCAACGGCACATTGACAGGCTTCGCGGAACTTGGCCGACTCGCAGAAAGCGGCGGCGGTAAACCTACGACACGCTGAAAGAGGCTGCGGAAACTCAGTGACACACTGACTGACTGTGCTTTGCAGAACCGCGGCGACACACTGAAAGAGGCTTGCGATAACGCGTCGCAACCGCGTTAAAGGCGCAACCCGTGCGCCTTTGTTGCGAGGAGGGAAGTGCGGCACGACTCGACGCGCGGACCGCCTACGCCCCCGTGAGCGCCCTTTTGAACGCCACCGCTTTCCGCATTTCCGCACTAAGGCGCTCTAGAGACCAAAGGCCTGAGGGCACCTCGCCGAGGCGAAGCCGACGGCCCCCGCTGCGCACGAGAAACCCATCGTTTCAAGCAGCCCCTTCCGGCGAGCGCGTAGCGCGAGGCGGGAAGTATGACTGCTGTGTCACGAGCGCTGAATGTGCGAGGTGACAGATTCCAGATGCACCACTACCCCCTCCGAGCCGGGGGACTCACTTAAGAATTTGCGGTGTGAAGCGGCTTTCTTTGCCTACTTTCTTTGCCGCGGCAAAGAAAGTAGGTGCCGCCCCGCACAGGGGCGACGCTAATAAACCGACATGAACTCAAGGAAAGGCCAACGCCATAAAAAAAAACACAGACCCAGCGCCGAACACGCAAAGACCCCATTAATCAGGCAACTCAGCCGCCCCCATCCTCCTGGCAATAACCCGCGAGCGCTGAGCCAAATACTGCGACCCTCGATGCTCATCAAAATACTTAGGCTGCGGCAGCATAACGGCCAATCGAGCCGACTGCGCAGCAGTCAACTTACTCGCCGAAGTCTTGTAGTAGTAATGAGCCGCCGCCTCAGCCCCATAAACCCCATTCCCCCACTCAACGGAGTTGAGATAAATCTCAAAGATCCGCTCCTTATCCATCAAGGTCTCGAGCATCCAGGTAATGATGAGTTCCTGCCCCTTCCGGATATAGCTTTTCTCCCGAGACAAAAACAGATTCCGCGCCAACTGCTGAGTAATGGTCGACCCACCGCGAACAATCTTGCCCTTAGCCTTATTCCGCTCCCAGGCCTGCAAGATAGCGTCGGTCTCATACCCATTGTTGTTAACAAAATTCGCATCCTCAGAAGCAATAATCGCCCGCTTCAGATTGCGCGAAATCTGGTCATACGACACCCACGTATGCTGCACCGAAAGATCCGGCCGATCCTGTGACAACCGCCACGCGTCCGACCGCATAAACGCGGTACTGCGCGGATTTACGTAATTCCAAACCGCGATCTGCGCGAAGTAAAACGCCTGCGTCGCGAGCCACGCAATCGCCACCACGGCGCACAGATAGAACACCCATCGCGCCGGACCTGGCCGGCTCACGCGCCGCGTTGCTGTCATCGTGCTCTCAATCCTCGTGCGGGAAAGTGCCTTAACCTGATACGCCAGCGTTAAGCGTGCGACGGCGCCGTCAACAGCGCACGCAATTCGGCCAGCACCGGCGCACCGTCAGGCCGCACGCCGCGCCACACGAAAAACGATTCGGCCGCCTGCTCGACCAGCATCCCGAGACCATCCGCGCCGCGCGCGCCCAGCTTCCGCGCGTGCTCCATGAACACGGTCGGATGAGCGCCGTACATCATGTCGTAGGCGAGTGTGCCGCTGCCGAACGCGCGGTCGTCGCACTCGGGCAGTGACGCGTCGAGACTTCCCGCCGTCGCGTTGACGATCACGTCGTAAGCGCCCGCTTCGATCGCCCGCGCGCTGCCGCCGCTCAGATGACATGCCGCATCACGCGCGGCCTGCGCGAACTGGCCGACCAGCGCCTCGGCTTTCTCCGCCGTGCGATTGACGATGGTCACCGTATGCGGCGCGCGGTCCAGCATCGGCAGCACCACGCCGCGCGCGGCACCGCCCGCGCCCAGCAGCAGAATGCGCGCGCCCTTCAGCGACACGCCGAGATTCACCTCGATGTCGCGCACGAGACCGAAACCATCGGTGTTGTCGCCGTAGATACCATTCGCGTCGATACGCAACGTGTTCACCGCCCCCGCCGCCGCCGCACGCGGCGACAACGTGTCAGCGAACGCATGCGCGTCGAGTTTGAACGGCACGGTCACGTTCAACCCGCGCCCGCCTGCGTCGATGAAGGCCCGCACGTGCGGCACGAACGCATCCACCGGCGCGAGCAGGTGGCCATATTCCACAGGCTCGCCGGTCTGCGCGGCAAACCGTCCATGAATGAACGGCGACTTGCTATGACCGACCGGGTTGCCGATGACCGCATAGCGGTCGCGTGAATCCTGAGTGCTCATCGTCCCGGCTCCGCAATGTGCTGATGGGTAGCGGCACCGTCCGCGCGATCGCTGCTCTCGGCGTCGTCCTTCACAGCAGCCGCGTCGTTGCCGTTGAGTTCGGCTTCGGCCTGCGCCTCGGCTTCGCCTTCGGCGCTCTCGTCCGGGGCGTCGATGATTTCCTCTTCGCCCTCGTCCGCTTCTTCAGCCTCGCTACCGCTCGTCACGGTGGGCGCGTCGAGCACATGCAGAAGACGCACGGAGGCTTCCACGGTCAACTCATCGATCGACATCACTTCCATCTGCAAACGCGTGCCGCGCGCGTGCACGCCGAGGCCCGGCACATGCAGCAGCAGCGGAATCTCTTCGAGGCGAACCAGATCGCCCTTCACCACCGACGCCACCACCTGCTTCCTGTTCTCCTGCTTCAGCCAGCGCAGGCACCAGAAGTACTCCATGCGACGCTGATGATCGGCGTACGCGGTGTACGTGTCGTCGAAACCTTGCACGACGGCGAACAGATCGGCATCTTTCGGCTTGAACGGCGCGGCCAGTTTCGCGGTCACGCCATGCTGCACGCAGGCGATCAACTGCCACTGGTTCACCAGGTCGACGTAACGGCGCAGCGGCGATGTACTCCACGCGTACTGCGTGACACCGAGGCCTTCGTGCGGCGCGGCGTTGGTCTGCATGCGCGTGCGCTTGGGACCGGTCGGCGCGCCAAAAGCGCGCTGCGTGCGATAGATGCCCGGCACGCCGTGGTCGTGCAGGAACGCGCCCCACGACGAGTTCGCGAGAATCGCCAGTTCGGCGACGATCGTGTCGAGCGGCGAACCGCGCCGGCGCGGCGTGATCGTGATGTGCTCGCCTTCCACGTAGAAGTTGAAGTCGGTATTGCGCTGCACTTCGCGACGCAGACCGTAACCGGCGCGCGCGGCCTGGCGCTTTTCGAATAGCGCCTGCGCAAACGGCCACAGCACGGCGATGTCGTCCTTGTGCGGATAGTCGCCGGTGCCGGCGGCGAGCGCCTCTTCGGTGACGAGTTCGTCGAGCGTGTTGTGGCGCAGGTTGTTCTTCACGAACACGCGCTCGGCGCGCGTTTCGCTCGCGACGATCTCCTGCGTCTCGCGATTGACGATCACATACAGCGAAAGCGCCGGACGCAAGCCGCCTTCGGCCAGCGTGAACGCTTCGACGACGCTGTCGGGCAGCATGGTGATCTTGTCGCCGGGCATGTACACGGTCGACAAACGCGTGCGCGCGATCGCATCGACCTCGTCGCCACGCTGAATGCCGAGCGCCGGCGCGGCGATATGCACGCCGATCCGCACGCGGCCGTCCGCCAGGTGCTCGACGGAGAAGGCATCGTCGATTTCAGTGGTGGTGATGTCGTCGATCGAGAACGCCTGCACGTCCGCTTCCGGCAGATCTTCCGGCAAGGTGCCGACGGTAACCGGCGGAAAGCCGGTGCCATGCGGGAAGAACTCGGAGAGGAATTTCGCTTCGTGCAACGCGCGCGCCGACGGAATGGCGCCGTTTTCCAGCATCAGACGCGCCTGCGAAATACCGCGCGCCGCCGCGGCGCCTTCTAGCGCCTTGTACTCGATCGTGTTCTTGTCCGGCTTGGTCAACAGCCCCAGCGCCTTGCTGCCCGTGAAGGCTTCCGGCAGACGGCCGGCTTTCAGTTCATCTTCGTAGCCGGCCTGCACCAGCGCCTGCTGACGCTTGCGCTCGAGCCCGGCGAGCGCCATCTTCAGTTGCTCCTGCGGCGCGCGTTGGTACATGCCGCGGCCCTTGCGGCGGAAGTACACCGGCGAGCCATGCATGCGCAGCACCAGCGCGGCGCGCTCGATCGACCCGAAGCGGTCGCCGAAATACTCTGCGCCGAGCGTGGCGAACGGGAATTCGTCGTCAGGCGCGCATTCCCACAGGAAGTCCAGATCGATTTCCTGCGCTGTGGCGTCGGCTTGCTGCATCAGTTCGGCCGCACTCGGCTTTTCGAATTCGATCAGCACATCTTTCGCGCGCACCTTGGCGCGCCGGCCACCCGGCAACTCGACCTGAAAAGCATCGCCCTGGCGCGACAGCACGCTGCCCGCCTTGAAACTGCCCGATTCCTCGAAGAAAACGTTCACTCAATACTCTCGTTCTGTCTTGCATCTGCCGGCGCGCCCGATCCTGCTTTGCGATCGGTCACTGCGTGCGCGGCACGGCAACGTGTTCGTGGTAGTGGATCCGCGGCGCGATACGCGCGCGCCGGCGGCATGAATCATGATGCGCGGCAATCGCCCCGCTGCTGGAACGCCCGGCTTGACGCGACTTTACGCGGCTTCGCGCGGCGCCGGCGGCTCGACGTCTTCCGCGTCGCAGAAGGCCAGCACGTCGTCGACGTATTGCGCGAACTCGCTGATCGCGTGGTCACTCCCTTCGATCAGCGTAGTGCGTGCGCCGGGATAGTGCGCGAGCATTTCGCGGTAGTCGAGCACTTCGTCGCCGGTGGCGGCCATCAAATAATAGCGTTCGGGCCGCGTGATCGACGCGACGCCGAGCGCGCGCAACTCATCCAGATGATGCGGCTCGACGACGATGCTGCCGCCGCCGTGCCACAACGGCTGCTCGCCGAGGTAGGCGCTCAGATCGCGCTGCGGCACGACCGCCGGATTCAGCAGCACCGCCGGCCAGCCGTGCTTCTCCGCCAGATAGGTGGCGAAATAGCCGCCGAGCGAACTACCGATCAGCGTGACGGTTTGCGGCTGGGCGGCGGCCACCAGCGATTCAGCGAGCGCCACGGTCTCGAACGGCGAAACCGGCAACATTGGGCAGCACCATTCGTCACTACGGCCGAGTTCGACGAGCCGCGCCGCCAGCAGGCGCGCCTTGAACGAATTGGGCGACGAGCGGAAACCGTGCAGATAAAGGATCACGAAGCGCCTCGCGCGGAAAGGGCGTCGAGCAGTTTCTGATGCACGCCGCCGAAGCCGCCGTTGCTCATCACCAGAATCTGATCGCCGGGGCGCGCTGCGTGGACTACTGCTTTGACCAGCGCGTCGAGATTGTCGAAAGCCTGCGCTTTGCCGCCGAGCGGCGCGAGCGCCTCGCCGAGATTCCAGCCGAGCGCGTCGCGGCCGGTCGGCGCGCCGTAGCCGAACACCAGATCGGCGTCGGCGAGACTGGCCGGCAATTGCGCCTTCATCACGCCGAGCTTCATGGTGTTCGAGCGCGGTTCCAGCACGGCGAGAATCCGCGTGTTGTCACGGCCCACACGGGCGCGCAGCCCGGCCACGGTCGTGTCGATGGCGGTCGGATGATGCGCGAAGTCGTCGTAGACGGTCACGCCGTCGACGCTGCCGCGCACTTCCATGCGCCGCTTGACGTTGCGAAAGCCAGCCAGCGAGCGGGCGGCCTGCGCCGGCGGCACGCCGACATGGCGCGCGGCGGCGATCGCGGCCAGCGCGTTCATGCGGTTGTGCTCGCCTTGCACCTGCCACTCGACCACCCCGACACGCTCACTGTTGTGATAGACGGCGAAACGCTCGTCGACCGGCACGCCGTCTTCCGCCGGCAGGGTTTGCCAGCCGCCCTGCACGCCGAAACGCTCCACTTCGCTCCAGCAACCGCGCGTCAGCACGCGTTCGAGCGCGTCTTCGCGGCCGTTCGTGACCACGCGGCCGATGCCCGGCACGGTGCGGATCAAATGATGGAACTGCGTTTCGATCGCGGCCAGATCCGGGAAAATGTCGGCGTGATCGAATTCGAGGTTGTTCAGCACCGCGGTCTTGGGACGGTAATGGACGAATTTCGAACGCTTGTCGAAGAAGGCCGTGTCGTACTCGTCGGCTTCGATCACGAAGAAGCTGGAATCGGTCAGCCGGGCGGACACGCCGAAATTCAGCGGCACGCCGCCGATCAGGAAGCCCGGATTGAGGCCGGCGTCTTCGAGCAGCCAGGTCAGCATCGAGCTGGTGGTCGTTTTGCCGTGCGTGCCGGCCACCGCCAGCACCCATTTGCCGTTCAGCACATGCTCGCCGAGCCATTGCGGGCCGGAGGTATACGGCAGGCCGCGGTCGAGAATGGCTTCCATCAGCGGGTTGCCGCGCGAGACCACGTTGCCGATCACGAATAGATCCGCGTTCAGGCCGTTCAACTGGTCCGCGTCGTAACCTTCTATCAGGCCAATGCCTTGCGCCTCGAGCTGCGTGCTCATGGGGGGATAGACACCGGCGTCGCAACCCGTCACGGTGTGGCCCGCGCCGCGCGCGAGGACCGCGAGACCGCCCATGAACGTGCCGCAGATACCGAGGATGTGGATGTGCATAAGCCTGTCGTGCCGCGCGGGCGTTTTTCCTGGAAGGGCCCCCTAACCTGTCGCCTCGCGCCAGGCCCCCAGAGGGGGCAAGAAAACCGGGCGCGGCCCGGCGTTTTCCTGAGAGGGATGGGAGCGCAGAAGAGCGGCCGAAACGACCGCCTGCAAAGGACGCTATTGTAACCGACGCCTTTCGATCACCCTATGCGCGCTCGCCTGCGCCGCCTCGGCCGGCGCGCGGTGCGACCCGCCAGGAAAGGCCGTCGTCAATCTCTAGTATGATCGAGGGATGGTCCGCAAATCTCATTTCGATCCGCAGCGCGTGCGCGAGGAAATCGCCATCGCGGCTGCCCGCATGATCGCCGAAGACGGTCTGGATTACGCCACGGCGAAGCGCAAAGCCGCCCGGCAAGTGGTCGGCGAGAGCCGTGTTGCCGGCGAATGGCTGCCGGATAACGACCAGATTGAAGAAGAAATCCGCGAATATCAGTCGCTGTTCCAGGGCGACAGCCAGCCCGTGTTGCTGCGGCGGCTGCGCCGCATCGCGGTCGAATGGATGGAGCGGCTCGCGCCGTTCAATCCTTATCTGACCGGGGCGGTGCTCGGCGGCACCGCCGGCGAACACTCGGATATCCACCTTCAGGTGTTCTGCGACAACCCGAAGGAAGTCGCCATCTACTTTCTGAACGCCAACATTCAGTACGACGTCTCGGAAACGCGGCATTTCGCCGGCCGCGGCTATGTCGAAACGCTCAGCTTTCTGTGGCGCCCCACGAATGAAGGGCGCGAGGCTGAACCGGTCGGCCTGCACGTGGCGCTCTACGAAACCGACGATCTGCGTGGCGCAGTGCGCGCCGACGCGCGCGGGCGCACGGCACGCGCGAATTTGCAGGCCGTTCAGACGCTACTTGACGGCAGCGACGTCGCTCCTTCAACCAACTAGACTGACCAAGATGAATACGAGACGGATTCTGGCGGGCGTACTTGTCGCCGCTGTCGCCGCGGGCGGCGGCGTTCTGGCGAACCACTTGCTGAACGGCGGCGTCGAAGAAGTCGCGCATGCCGCGCAGCCGGCCTCTCCGCAAAACGCGGTCGCGCAGCTCTGGACCGCGCCGGTGACGACAGTCGACGGCAAGCCGCAAACGCTAAGTTTGCTTAAAGGCCACCCAATCGTCGTCAACTTCTGGGCCTCGTGGTGCGGCCCCTGCGTCGAAGAAATGCCCGCTTTGTCGCAACTTCAGCGCGATTACGCGAAAAAAGGCATACAGTTCGTCGGACTTGGCGTGGATTCGGAAAAAAACGTTCAGACGTTCCTGCAGAAAGTGAAAGTGGCGTACCCGGTCTACGTGACCGGCTTCGGCGGCGCAGACCTCGCGCGCGCCTTCGGCAATACTGCGGGCGCACTGCCGTTTACCGTCGTAATTGACGCAAAAGGCAACATTCGCTCGACAAAATTAGGACAAATCGACCCGCAGGCGCTGAAACAGACGCTCGACGCCCTTTAAATTTCACATTCTTTTGGCGCTCGATTACCCGCGGAAGGCGCGAAAATAGGCGCAAATCAGACGGATTTGAGGGAAGATGGGCGCCCGGCGCAGCGGCGAAATACCGCCGCCATCAATCCGTACGCGCGCGAAACTAGACAAGTTTCTCTAATCAGCGCTAAAGTGCGCCCAATTCCACGGAAAAAGAAGCGACCATGACGCGACTGCTGGTACTGCACGGACCCAACCTCAACCTTCTCGGCACCCGGGAACCCGAGGTCTACGGTCACGTGACCTTGCCGCAGATCGATCAGGCGCTGGCGGACCGCGCAGCGGACGCAGGCGTCGAACTCGCGTCGTTCCAGAGCAATCACGAAGGCGCTCTGGTGGACCGCATCCAATCCGCGCGGACTGAAAAAACCGATTTCATACTGATCAATCCCGCCGCGTACACGCACACCAGCGTGGCCATTCGGGACGCACTGGCGGGGGTCGGCATCCCGTTCGTCGAGATTCATCTGTCGAACGTGCATCGTCGCGAACCGTTCCGGCATCACTCGTATTTCTCCGACCAGGCTGAGGGCGTGATTTGCGGCCTCGGCTGGAAGGGATATCTGTACGCGCTCGAATTCGCGCTCGACCGGCTGTCCGCCGGCTCGTCGCGCGGCTGATTCCAAACACGTCTAATTTGCGCCGGCTGCGTACGCGCCGGCACTTTACGCATTAAAGGGGCTGCCTGATGGACCTACGTAAACTGAAAACACTGATCGACCTCGTCTCGGAGTCCGGTATTTCCGAACTCGAAGTGACCGAGGGCGAAGGCAAGGTCCGCATCGTCAAGAATGCGCCGCCGGTTTACGTGCAACCGTCCGCGTCGTACGCGCCGCAATACGCGCAGCCGGCACCGGCACTCGGTGGCGAAGCGCCGGCGGCGGCTGCAGCAGCCGCACCGGCTACGCCGGCGGCCGCCGCGCCGCAAGGCCATGTGGTGACCTCGCCGATGGTCGGCACCTTCTACCGCGCGCCGTCCCCGGGCGCCGATCCGTTCGTCCAGGTGGGCGACACGGTCAAGGAAGGCCAGACGATCTGCATCATCGAAGCGATGAAGCTGCTCAACGAAATCGAGTCGGACAAGTCCGGCGTGGTGAAGGAAATCCTCGTCGAAAACGGTCAGGCGGTCGAGTACGGCCAACCGCTGTTCGTGGTCGGCTGACGCGGCACGCTTTGCGCATGCCGCCCGCGCGCCGTTGCTCCCAGGCGCGCGACCGATCCTCTGAGGCAGCCGGTGTTGTGATCAACCCGGCGCCCATTGATGAGTCGAAAACCCGCTATGTTTGAAAAAATCCTCATTGCCAATCGCGGCGAGATCGCGCTTCGTATCCAGCGCGCCTGCCGCGAACTCGGCGTCAAGACGGTCGTCGTTTATTCCGAAGCCGACAAGGAAGCCAAATACGTGAAGCTCGCCGACGAGGCCGTCTGTATCGGCCCGGCGCCTTCGAATCTGAGCTACCTGAACATGCCCGCGCTGATCAGCGCGGCGGAAGTCACCGACGCCGAAGCGATTCACCCCGGCTATGGCTTCCTCTCGGAAAACGCCGACTTTGCCGAACGTGTCGAACAGTCCGGCTTCACCTTCATCGGCCCGCGCCCGGAAACGATCCGGATGATGGGCGACAAGGTCACGGCCAAGCAGACCATGATCAAGACCGGCGTGCCTTGCGTGCCGGGTTCGGAAGGCGCGTTGCCGGAAGATCCGAAAGAGATCGTGAAGATTGCCCGCCAGGTCGGCTATCCGGTCATCATCAAGGCCGCCGGCGGCGGCGGCGGCCGCGGCATGCGCGTGGTCCACACGGAAGCGGCGCTGGTCAACGCGGTCAACATGACGCGCGAAGAAGCCGGCCGTGCGTTCGGCAACCCGCAGGTCTACATGGAGAAATTCCTGGAGAACCCGCGGCACATCGAAATTCAGGTGCTGGCCGATTCGTTCAAGAACGCCGTCTGGCTGGGCGAGCGTGATTGCTCGATGCAGCGCCGTCACCAGAAAGTGATCGAGGAAGCGCCGGCGCCGGGTATCGCGCGCCGCCTGATCGACCGCATCGGCGATCGTTGCGCGGACGCCTGCAAGAAGATGGGCTATCTCGGCGCGGGCACCTTCGAGTTCCTCTACGAAAACGGCGAGTTCTACTTCATCGAAATGAACACGCGCGTACAGGTCGAGCATCCGGTGACGGAGCTGATCACGGGCGTCGACATCGTGCAGGAACAGATCCGCATTGCGGCCGGCGAAAAGCTCGCCTTCCGTCAGCGTGACATCGTGTTCAAGGGTCACGCGATCGAATGCCGGATCAACGCGGAAGATCCGTTCAAGTTCATTCCGTCGCCGGGACGCCTGACGTCGTGGCACATGCCGGGCGGCCCCGGCATCCGCGTCGACTCGCATGCCTACAATGGCTATTTCGTGCCGCCGAACTATGATTCGATGATCGGCAAGCTGATCGCTTACGGCGCGACGCGTGAACAGGCGATCAAGCGCATGCGCATTGCGTTGTCGGAGATGGTGGTGGAAGGCATTCAGACCAACATCCCGCTGCACCGCGAGCTGATGCTGGACGCGAAATTCGTCGAAGGCGGCACCAGCATTCACTACCTCGAAAACCGCCTGGCCGCGAAGCTGCAGGCCGCGCCGGAAGAAGCGTAACTCATGAGCTACCGGGAACTGATCGCCGAGCTGGCACGCGAGCACGCGGAGGAATTCTCCGACGCGCTGCTCGAGTTGGGCGCGTTGTCCGTGTCGGTCGAAGATGCGGACGCCGACACGCCCGACGAGCAGCCGCTGTTCGGCGAGCCCGGTCTCACGCCGGATCGCACGGCGTGGCAGCGTTCGCGCGTGATCGCGCTGCTCGCGCCGGAACACGAGCCGGCGGTGTTGCTCACCGCCGCAGCCAACGAAATCGGGTTGGCGGCGGCGCCGTCGTTCACCGTGCGTGAAGTCGAAGATCAGGATTGGGTGCGGCTCACGCAGTCGCAGTTCGATCCGATCAAGATCGGCGAGCGCATCTGGGTCGTGCCGTCGTGGCACGACGCGCCGGACCCCGAAGCACTGGTGCTGGAACTGGATCCGGGGCTCGCCTTCGGCACCGGCAGCCATCCCACTACGCGGCTTTGCATGGAATGGCTGGAGCAGTCGGTCGAACCCGAGCAATCGGTTCTCGACTACGGCTGCGGCTCCGGCATTCTCGCGATCCTCGCGAAAAAGTGCGGCGCCAATCCCGTGTACGGCATCGACATCGATCCGCAAGCGGTCGAGTCCGCGCGGCACAACAGCGAGCGCAATCGTGCGGAAGTCACGTACGGTTTGCCCGACGAATGCCCTACCGGCGAGTTCGATATCGTGGTCGCCAATATCCTGTCCAACCCGCTCAAGCTGATGGCCTCGATGCTCTCGTCGAAGGTCAAACCGGGCGGCAAGATCGCGCTGTCCGGCATTCTGGCGCGGCAAGCGGACGAGGTCGCACAGGTCTACTCACGGTGGATCGACATCAGCGTATGGCGCGAACACGAAGGTTGGGTATGTCTGGCGGGAACGCGTCGCGAAAGCCATTAGAATAAGGCGTATTGTCCAACCAACGGCCTTCCGGCTTATCGGCTCAATATGCTCCTGGCAACACGTTGCCCCTTCTGCGAAACCGTCTTCCGCCTGCAAACGGAACAACTTGCGCTGCGCCGCGGCCTGGTGCGCTGCGGGCATTGCCAGGAAGTATTCGACGCGTCGAGCAGCCTGTTCGACATCAGCGAAGGCGGTGACTTCTCGACCGCCAAACCGGTTGCCGCAGCCGCGGCGATCGAAGCGCTCTCGGGCGTGCGTCCCAAGGGTCCCGACTTCAGCGCCGAAGCATGGGATCCGTGGGCGCCGTCACCCGACGCCGCCATCGACAACCGTCTGCGTCACAACGCCAGCAATGTGCCGCTCTCACCGGTTTCCACCGGCGCAGGCGTCGCGGTCACACCGCGCCACGCTGCGGAACCCGAGCTCCCGCCCGGCGCATCCTCCGCACCGGTTCCGCCCGACGAGGAACCACTGATCGCGGACGCGCCGCTCGACCCCTTCGCTTATCACCTCGATCCACCCGAGGAAGCAGCGCCGCGCGTCTGGCACAAGACCGAGCGCGCTTCCGACGCACCGCTGGACGAGCCGCTCGAAGAGCCGGTTCTGGACGAGCCGGCTACCTTGTATGGCATTCCTGACAATGAGCCGCGTTTCGGTGCGACCGGCGTAGGTGCGGCCGGCGTAGGTGCGGCTGCGGGCGCAGGCGCAGCCGGCTTTGCTGCCGCCGGCCCGGCCGCCGCCACTGGCCCGGTCTCCCCCAGCGGTGAGCCCTTCTCCGTGCAGCCCGTCAACGACGGCGCCGATCCCTTCCCCGTGGTGCGCGAAACCCGCCCGGCTGAACCGCGGCGCATGGGCTGGATCATCGCCGGCTCGGTGGTGGCGGCGCTATTGATCATCGCGCTGCTCGCGCAGCTCGCCTGGTGGCAACGCGAAACGGTGATGGTGTATTTCCCGCGCTCGCAGACGCTCTACGCGAAGGCCTGCTTGACGCTCGGCTGCCAGGTCACGCCGCCGCACGACATTGACGGTTTGCAGGTCGAGCCGTCCGATCTGCGGCAAATCGACGGCCCGCACAAGCTCGAACTGAAGATGCCGCTGCGCAACCGCTTCAATATTGCGCTCGCGTATCCGGCCATCGAACTCACGCTGCTCGACGACCAGAACAACGTCGCAGTACGCCGCGTGCTGTGGCCGCAAGACTACGTCCCGCCCGGCACGCAGATCGCGGCCGGCCTGCCCGCGCATACGACTCAGACCATGATCGTGCATCTCGACACGGGCAATGCGGTCGCTTCCAATTTCCGCGTACAGATTTTTTATCCGTAACGCATCCTCGCGCGCCTGGCGCTGACCGGGCGCGTTCACCGTCAATCCTGACGATTTTTCGGAGCACGACAACATGAGTCAAGTCACGCTGGGTGGCAACCCGATCGAAGTAGCCGGCACGTTCCCGTCGGTAGGCCAGGCCGCTCCCGCTTTCTCGCTGGTCGGCAAGGATCTGAAGACGCTGTCGCTCGCCGATTTCGCCGGCAAGCGCAAAGTGCTGAACATTGTCCCGAGCCTCGACACGCCGACTTGCGCCACCTCGACCCGCAAGTTCAACGAAGCCGCGGCCAAGCTGACCAACACGGCTGTGATCGTCGTGTCGGGCGACCTGCCGTTCGCCGCGTCGCGCTTCTGCACGACCGAAGGCATCGAGAACGTCGTCACGGCGTCCACCTTCCGCGGCCATGAGTTCGCGCAAGCCTACGGTGTCGACGTGACGAGCGGCCCGCTGACCGGCCTGACGGCACGCGCCGTGGTGGTGGTCGACGAGAACGACAAGGTCGTTCACGCTGAACTGGTCGGCGAAATCAAGAACGAACCGAACTACGACGCAGCCCTCGCCGCGCTGAAGTAACACCTTCGCGCATGAACCCGGCGCCGCGCTTCATGCGCGGCGCTGTCACGTCGTCGCGCCCATTCTCTTTATCGTTTTTACAGGAACGCTCGCCTTGGCTACGCTGATTTGCGGCTCGCTCGCCTACGACAACATCATGACCTTCGAAGGCCGGTTCCGGGAGCACATCCTGCCGGAGCAGGTCCACATCCTGAACGTCAGCTTTCTCGTGCCGACCATGCGCCGCGAGTTCGGCGGCTGCGCGGGCAACATCGCCTACTCGCTGCATCTGCTGGGCGGCGACGCGCGCATCATGGGCACGCTCGGCTCGGTCGACGCGCAGCTCTATATGGACCGGTTCAGGCAGCTCGGCCTGTCGACGGAAAGCGTGCTGGTCGTGCCGGACGCCTATACGGCGCAGGCAATGATCACCACGGATCTGGAAAACAATCAGATCACCGCGTTCCACCCGGGCGCGATGATGCAGTCGCATCTGAATCGCGCCGACGAGGCCAAGGGCATCACGCTCGGCATCGTCGGGCCGGACGGTTACGACGGCATGATCCAGCACGCCGAGCATCTGGCGGCCGCGGGTGTGCCGTTCATCTTCGATCCGGGCCAGGGCTTGCCGCTCTTCGACGGCGCGTCGCTGCGGCGCATGATTGAACTCGCTACCTATGTAGCGGTCAATGATTACGAAGCCAAACTGGTGAGCAATAAAACGGGTTGGTCGATCGAAGAGATCGCCGGCAAGGTGGACGCGCTGATCGTCACGCTCGGCGAGCAAGGCGCGCAGATCCATCATGCGGGTGGCATCGAAGAGATTCCGGCGGTCAAGGCACAGCAAGTGCTCGATCCGACAGGTTGCGGCGACGCGTTCCGCGGCGGCTTGCTGTACGGCATCGAGAACAAGCTCGGCTGGGCCACCACCGGCCGTCTGGCGAGCCTGATGGGCGCGCTGAAGATCGAACATCAGGGCCCGCAAAACTATGCGCCCGGCCGGGCCGAGATCAACGAGCGGTTCAAGCAGGCGTTCGGGTACGACCTGCCGTAATACCGAGAGCTATTGGAGTTCAGGGAATGAGAACAACGAGTCGCCTGGTCGTGGCCGCCTTGATTGCCGGTTCGCTGGCCATGTCGGGGTGCGCGTACAACAGCAGTTCTGCGGACGTGTACACGGCGTCGCAGGCACAGCGTGAAGAAACGGTTCGCATGGGCACGGTCGACAGCGTGCGCGCAGTGAAGATCAGTTCGAACAACGGCCAGCCGAGCGGAATCGGCGCGATCGGCGGCGGCGCCTTGGGCGCGGTAGCCGGCAGCACGATTGGCGGTGGCACCGGCTCGATCATCACGGGCATCATCGGCGGTCTGGCGGGTGCGGTGGCCGGCAACTCGATCGAAAACGGCGTCGCCGTGCGCGACGGTCTCGAGGTCACCGTGCGGCTCGATAACGGCGACATGCGCGCCATCACGCAAAGCGCCACCGGCGAGATCTTCAGGGCCGGCGAGCGCGTGCGGCTACTCTCCAGCGGCGGCGTCACGCGCGTCACGCACTAAGTTTCCCCTCTCGCGCGGCGAGGCTTTCTGCCGCCGCGACGACCTCACACGCATGCCCTCCCCTGTGCATGCGTTTTTTTCGCCTGCAAGTTTCTCGCCGGGCAAAAAAAATCCCGTCGCCGGAAACTGGCAACGGGACCCTGACCGAGTAGCGCTCGCCACGCTACTCAAGCGCTACTCGATCATCAGACACATCATGCGACGTGCCGAAGTGCTTCTACCGCTTGTCGTCCAGCTTACGGACGGCTGCCCGTCGGGAACGGCCATGCCGCTGCCGGGTTCAGCGCGGTCTTCACCGTCGCCGCCGGTGCGCTCGAGACGGAAGTCGCTGCGGGTGCGGGAGCCGCCTTCTTGGCGACAGCCTTCTTCGCAGGGGCAGCCTTCTTGGCAGGAGCAGCGGCCTTCTTCGCGGCAGCCTTCTTGGCAGGCGCAGCCTTTTTAGCGGCAGCCTTCTTCGCGGGCGCAGCCTTTTTCGCAGCAGCCTTTTTCGCAGGCGCAGCCTTCTTGGCAGCAGCCTTCTTAGCCGGCGCAGCCTTCTTCGCTGCAGCCTTCTTGGCCGGTGCTGCCTTCTTTGCTGCAACCTTCTTCACAGCGGCTTTCTTAGCCGGTGCTGCCTTCTTCGCCGCAACCTTCTTCACTGCGACTTTCTTGGCTGCAACCTTCTTGGCCGGAGCAGCTTTCTTCGCTGCAGCCTTCTTGGCCGGTGCTGCCTTCTTGGCCGGTGCTGCCTTCTTCGCTGCAACCTTCTTCACTGCCACTTTCTTGGCAGCGACTTTCTTTGCCGGAGCAGCCTTCTTAGCCGGAGCAGCCTTCTTTGCTGCGACCTTCTTGGCTGCGGGTTTCTTAGCGGCGGCTTTTTTTGCAGTTGCCATCATTTTCTCCTTCAGGTTTTCAGATGAGAGTCAGTTCAAACTACACCCTTCGTCAAAACCCGCTTCCCGCGGACGCTTCTCAGGGCGCGCGCTACGAAGCGGGCTATTCATCGGCGTACGCAGGTGCTGCGCGCTTACGCTAATGAATGCGGTAAGGCGCGCCGTGCCAAAAGGCACCGCGCGCCAGATCTGTTCGGCGTGAAAATTCAACGCCGGCAATTGCTTGATCGAGCCGCCGGCAATGACGCCAGCGGCTTTTTCCGGGGGGAAGTTTGCCCATCCCACTGAAGGGTTCGCAAAGTGCCTGTCATAGTTGTGGGCCGCGAAGGCACGCGGCGCACCGGGCATGCTTTGCATCAGGCGATCCTGCTCCTAACCAAAATTGCCGCGGCCCAAGCCGACGGCATCCCCATCGATGAATGCATCTGCAGCACGAACCCGGATCACTCCCAGGTCAGCGCGCCGCCAGTCTGATATTCGATCACTCGCGTCTCGAAGAAGTTGCGTTCCTTCTTCAGGTCGATCATCTCGCTCATCCACGGGAACGGGTTTTCCTCGTTCGGGTACAGCGGATCGAGACCGATCTGCTGGCAACGGCGGTTGCAGATGAAGCGCAGATAGCTCTTGAACATCGACGCATTGAGGCCGAGCACCCCGCGCGGCATCGTGTCTTCTGCGTAACGATATTCAAGTTCGACCGCTTGCTGGAAGATCTCGCGGATTTCCGCGCGGAACTCAGCCGTCCAGAGCTGCGGGTTTTCGAGTTTGATCTGGTTGATCAGGTCGATGCCGAAGTTGCAGTGCATCGACTCGTCGCGCAGGATGTACTGGTACTGTTCCGCCGCGCCGGTCATCTTGTTCTGACGACCCAGCGCCAGGATTTGGGTAAAGCCGACGTAGAAGAACAGGCCTTCCATCACACAGGCGAACACGATCAGCGAGCGCAGCAGCGTCTGGTCTGCCTCGAGCGTGCCGGTCTTGAAGGCCGGGTCGGTCAGCGTGTGGATGAACGGAATCAGGAATTCGTCTTTCGCGCGGATCGAGGAAACCTCGTGATACGCGTTGAAGATTTCGCCTTCGTCGAGGCCCAGGGACTCGACGATGTACTGGTAGGCGTGCGTGTGGATCGCCTCTTCGAACGCCTGGCGCAGCAGGAACTGGCGGCATTCGGGCGCCGTGATGTGGCGGTAGGTGCCCAGCACGATATTGTTGGCGGCGAGGGAATCGGCCGTCACGAAGAAGCCCAGGTTGCGCTTGACGATGCGGCGCTCGTCTTCGGTCAGACCGTTCGGGTCTTTCCAGAGGGCGATGTCGCGCGACATGTTCACTTCTTGCGGCATCCAGTGGTTGGCACAACCAGCCAGATACTTTTCCCAGGCCCACTTGTATTTGAACGGCACCAACTGATTGACGTCGGTCTGGCCGTTGATGATGCGCTTGTCGGCGACGTTGACCCGCGCTTCCGAAACGGCAGCCGTTCCGGCAGCAGCGTTGGTCACATGAGCGACGGGAGCGACAGCAATGTCGTTCGCGAAGACGTCTTGAGCCGAGGGAGCATGAGGAGCGGAACGCGTTCCGACTTGCGAACCGACAGCCGATCCCGCAGCGTTGCGCAACACATTCTGTTGCGTAGCGCTCGAGGGAGTTACGGCAGTGATCTCGTCATCCCAGTTGAGCATAAATGTCACCATCAATTTAGAACGGTTTGTACCATCTTTTCACGAGCGATAAAAGAGTTCGCTGATGAAAAATCCTGTTTTCGATTCGCGTTGCTACGTTCATACAACACTTTGTTCAACAGAGTGTGTGCATCACCTCATGTGAAGCGTGTTGAACGTGTGTCGTCGAAGTGCTTCGCGAGCTCGAAGAGCAACGTGTCGATGCGACGTTTCGCTGCTCTATCTATCTGTATTGCGGAGCGTGCTTGTAGCGTCTTGCGACTGCTGACTGCTGCCTCGCGTTGCTCGTCGCGGTGGTCCGCGCTTGCTTCGCGCTTGCCCTGCGTTTGCCTCGCGTTTGCCTCGCGTTTGCCTGTTCGTCAGTGCTGGCGAGGTGAAGTTCAATGCAATGTCGAGCGATGCATCGGGCCGGCTGCGTTGATCGACCCATCGATCGAAGCGTTTGCTGCGCGCACTGTGTCGCGCGCTTCGTCTGGTGCTGCCGACTGCTGACTGCTGATTGACCGCGTCACGATGACCGCGTTACGGCTTCAGTGACCTGCCCTGCTTCGCTGCGTTGCGATGAACGGCGCTTCGTATTCCACTCGCCGCGCCGCTCACCGACTTCACTTCTACTTCACTTCCTTCGCTTCGCTGCTCGCTGCATGCGGGTCATTACCTACGACCCGTCAGCAAGCAGCGATCCTGCTGCCTGCCGCGCACTTGCCAACTACTTACTGGCAAGCCTCGCACTCGTCGAAGCCTGGATCGCCCGGACGCATCATGCACACCGGACCATCCGCTTCCGGCGCTGCTTCAACCGCGACTGCCGGAGCGGCCGCCGCTGCCTGAATGCCACCCGAAGCCGCGCCGCCGCTCACGCCGAAGCCACCCGCCGCGCCGCCGGCAGCACCGCCCGAACCTTCGCCGCCACCCGAGCTCACCGCGTTCAGCGCGCCGTGCGCCACCGTCGACTTCTCAACGTGGGTCGCCGCCATCGTGCGGAGGTAGTAGGTCGTCTTCAGGCCGCGCACCCATGCGAGCTTGTAGATCTCGTCGAGCTTCTTACCCGATGCGCCGCCCATGTAAATGTTCAGCGACTGCGCCTGGTCGATCCACTTCTGACGACGCGAGGCCGCTTCGACCAGCCACTTCGGATCGACTTCGAACGCGGTGGCGTAGATCGCGCGCAGGTCGGCCGGGATCCGGTCGATGCGCGAGAGCGTGCCGTCGAAGTACTTCAGGTCGGCGACCATCACTTCGTCCCACAGGCCGCGCGCCTTCAGGTCGCGCACCAGGTAGTCGTTGACCACCGTGAATTCGCCCGACAGATTCGACTTCACATACAGGTTCTGGAAGGTCGGTTCGATACAAGCCGACACGCCGATGATGTTCGAGATCGTCGCCGTCGGCGCGATCGCGACGCAGTTCGAGTTGCGCATGCCGTAAGTGGCGATGCGCGAACGCAGTTCGGTCCAGTCCATCGACTCGCTCGAATCGACTTCCACGTAACCGCCGCGCGCTTGCTCCAGCAGCTTCACCGAGTCTTGCGGCAGGATGCCGCGATCCCACAGCGAGCCGCGGTAGCTCGAGTAGCGGCCGCGTTCCTGCGCCAGTTCCGTCGACGCGTAGTAAGCGTAGTAGCAGACCGCTTCCATCGACGTGTCGGCGAACTTGACCGCTTCTTCCGACGCGTAGGGCGTGCGCAGCAGGTGCAGGCAGTCCTGGAAGCCCATGATGCCCATGCCGACCGGACGGTGCTTCAGGTTCGAGTTACGCGCCTTGGCGACCGCGTAGTAGTTGATGTCGATCACGTTGTCGAGCATGCGCATGGCCACGCTGACGGTGCGCTTCAACTTGTCGTGGTCGAGCACCAGGGTGCCGTCGGCCTGTTCCTTCAGGTGAGCGACGAGGTTCACGGAGCCCAGGTTGCAGACGGCGATTTCGGCGTCGCTGGTGTTCAGCGTGATTTCCGTGCACAGGTTCGACGAGTGGACGACGCCGACGTGCTGTTGCGGCGAGCGCACATTGCACGGATCCTTGAACGTGATCCACGGGTGGCCGGTTTCGAACAGCATGCCCAGCATCTTGCGCCACAGTTGCGCCGCCGGGATCTTCTTGAACAGCTTGATCTCGCCGCGCGCGACCTTGTCTTCGTAAGCCGTGTAAGCCGTTTCGAACTCGGCGCCGAACTTGTCGTGCAGGTCCGGGCAGGTGGACGGGGAGAACAGCGTCCAGTCGCCGCCTTCCATCACGCGCTTCATGAACAGGTCGGGAATCCAGTTCGCCGTGTTCATGTCGTGGGTACGGCGGCGGTCGTCGCCGGTGTTCTTGCGCAGTTCGAGGAATTCCTCGATGTCCAGGTGCCACGATTCCAGGTAAGCGCACACCGCGCCCTTGCGCTTGCCGCCCTGGTTCACCGCGACCGCCGTGTCGTTGACGACCTTCAGGAACGGCACGACGCCTTGCGACTTGCCATTGGTGCCCTTGATGTGCGAACCGAGCGCACGCACGCGCGTCCAGTCGTTGCCGAGGCCACCGGCGAACTTCGACAGCAGCGCGTTTTCCTTCAGCGCTTCGTAGATGCCGTCGAGGTCGTCGTCCACCGTCGTCAGGTAGCACGACGACAGTTGCGAACGGCGCGTGCCCGAGTTGAACAAAGTGGGCGTGGACGACATGAAGTCGAAGCTCGACAGCACGTTGTAAAACTCGATCGCGCGCGCTTCACGGTCGATCTCGTTCAGCGACAGACCCATCGCGACACGCATAAAGAATGCCTGCGGCATTTCGATGCGCACACCGTCGTGATGCAGGAAGTAGCGGTCGTACAGCGTCTGCAGACCGAGGTAGCCGAATTGCAGGTCGCGGTTGTTGTCGAGCGCGGCGCCGAGGCGCTTCAGGTCGAACTGCAGCAGCTTGTCGTCGAGCAGCTCGGCTTGCACGCCGCGCTTGATGAACTGCGGGAAGTACTCGGCGTAGCGCTCGCCCATTTCCGTTTGCGTGACTTCCTCTTCGAGGATTTCGCGGCGGATCGTGTGCAGCAGAATGCGAGCGGTGACCTGGCTGTACGCCGGGTCCTTTTCGATCATCGTGCGGGCAGCCAGGATGGCCGAGTCGTAGACCTGGCTCATCGGCACCCCGTCGTACAGATTCTTGACCGTCTCCGCGATGATCGGATCAGCGCTCACGGCGTCGCCGAGATTCGAGCAAGCGAGTTCGATGATGCCGCGCAGAGCAGCCATATCCAGCGGACGCGTGACGCCGTTGTCGGTCACGTTCAGACCCGGCGTGTTCGCCACGATCTGGTCGTCATGACCGCGGGCTTGCGTGCGCTTCTCGCGATACAGCACGTACGCACGTGCGACGTTGTGCTCGCCGCCGCGCATCAGCGCGAGTTCGACTTGATCCTGAATGTCTTCGATATGGAACGTGCCGCCGTTCGGGCGGCTGCGCACGAGGGCGCGCACCACGTTCTGCGTGAGTTGCTCGACCAGTTCGCGCACCCGCGCCGAGGCGGCGCCTTGACCACCGTTCACGGCCAGAAATGCCTTCGTCACGGCGATGGCGATTTTCGACGGTTCGAACGACACGACGCTGCCATTACGGCGGATCACCTTGTAGTCGGCGAAGGTCGCTTGCGGCGCGAGCGCTTGTGCGCCTTGTGCCTGGCCAAAGGCCTGGCCAGTCGGTGAGCCCTCGTACCGGGTCGTCACGTTGTCGGTGGTTTGCATGTGCAAAGCTCCTGGTCCTGGAAATGTTGCGGGAAAATCCGCGGATTAAAACGAACGCTGCGCCGCCGCGTGCGCAAGCGATGGGGTGCAGGAAGGGGACCGGCTGAGCCGGTTGGCGGGCTGCGACTGCGATGAAGCCTGGTTCGAATTGGTAACGGTCTTCATCGTGTGTGTCGCGATCACTTGCCAAGCCCCTTTCCTGAATGCATCTGAATGCCGCCGGTGGTCTCTCCGGCCGCGCCACAGGAATTTTTTTTTCGCTGCCTGAAATGCTTGCGGCGCCATGCTCGGAGAGCGGACGCCGCTGACTTGTTCACCCAGTTGTGCACTTGGTTATTCACATGGTTATGCACAGCACAACACAAGATATAGTGCAAAACTGGATTTGTGGCACCAAGTATAGTGGAGAATCGAGACAGGTCAAATCGTTTTATTTGCTTTCGAAGTCTTGACTTTTGCTTGGCGCGGCGCGCAGCCGACTCCCCGGAGAACAAGGCGGCGCCTTGTTCTCCTCGCATCACGCGAAGTTGCGTGAAGGGTCGTTACGGCGTTTTGGAAAACTTGAGATAGGGGAAATACTGAGCGTCGAGCGACGTGTCGTGCTGCAGACGCGACCACTCGAAATGCGGCCCTGGATCGGTCTTGCGACCAGGGGCGATGTCCGAGTGACCGGCCAGCGCCGCGACCGGATAGCGGGCCTTGAGCGCGCTCACGAGGGCGCCGAGCGTGCGGTATTGAGCTGCTTCGAAAGGCGTAGTGTCGCTCCCCTCCAGCTCGATGCCGATCGAGAAATCATTGCAGCGCTCGCGACCAAAAAAATTCGACGGCCCGGCGTGCCACGCGCGTTCGTTGCACGACACGAACTGCTCGAGCGCGCCGTCGCGATGAATCACGAAATGCGCCGACACCCGCACCCCGCGCAGGTGCGAATCGTAGTACGGGTGAGCGTCGCAATCGAGCGTGTTGAGGAACAAGTCGGCGATCGCGGTGCCGCCGAATTCGTTGGGCGGCAGGCTGATGTTGTGAACCACGATCAGGGTCGGCACGGCCCCGTCGGGCCGCGCTTCGAAATTCGGCGATGGCAGTTTGCGTGCGGCGGCGACCCAACCGTCGGTATCGACGGTGAACTCGACGCTCATCGAGCGTCGCGGCCCGTGGGTCGCGCGCCATGACGCTGCGCGTGCGCGGCGCTGCAGAACGGCTGCCCCGCCACGACCACGGAATCGCTCTTCGGCGCGTGCACGCCGCATTCGACGCAACGGATCATCGGCTCGGCGAGTTGTGCCGGCGCGGCAGCACGCGCGCCGCCGTTTGGCGCATTCGCGCCATTCGCACCTTTGGCGCCCCCGGCACTGGTGCCGCTACGTTGGGACGCCTGCGCGTCATGACGACGCAGCGCCTTCACCAGCCACTGGCCGACGATGAACAACAGGATCAGCAGAAATATTTGTCGCATGGGACACGCTCACACTACAGCTCGGTGCAACAGCACCTCGAAAACAAAACGGCTGCCGACGTACGCCAGCAACAACGCGACGAACGACGCCAGCACCCAGCGCAATGCCGCACGGCCGCGCCAGCCGGAAACCTTGCGCGCGGTCAGCAGCGCACCGAACATCACCCAGGAAAGAATCGCGAACACGGTTTTGTGATCGAGCCGCAACGCGCGGTCGACCAATTGCTCGCTGAACAGAATGCCCGACACCAGCGTCAACGTCAGCAGGACAAAACCCGCGCCGATCAGACGGAACAGCAGCTTCTCCAGCGTGAGGAGCGGCGGCAGCGTATCGAGCCAGCTCGACAGCCAGCCGTTGCCCGCCGCAGCCGCGTGCCGCTGCGCCATGCCGCCGCGCATGGCATGCAGACGCCGCTCGACCAGCAGCATCAGAATGGCGTGCAGCGCCGCGATCGCAAACAGACCATAGGCGATGTTGGCGATCAGGAAGTGCAGCTTGAACATCGGCGCGGCCGAATACGGCAGCACGCGCACGCCGTTGAACGCAAGCGGCAACAGCGAGGCGACGCAGGCGAGCGGCAGGACCAGCAGACGCAAGCCGTCGAGCGGAAAGAAAAAGCTCTCGATCCAGTAGATGCCGGCGCCGAGCCAGAACATGGCCGACAGCGCGAACGCGAAACCGAACACCATCGCGTTCTGCGGGAAGATGGTGGTATGCAGCAGCACGCCGTGGGCGAGCAGCGCCACGAACAGCAGCGCGCGGCCCGACGCGCTCATACCCGAAGCGGCCGATGGGGCCGACACGGGCGCCGCTGCGGCGGGCACCGGCGGCACGCTTTCGAGCATGGGACGCATGGCGGCGTGCCGGTGCGAGCGCCAGCCGGCAACGGCTAAACCGCCGTAGAGGAGCGCAGTGAGGGCATACAGTACAATATCCATATTCGAAGTTTACACTAGGCCCCTACTCCGCGACGTCTTCCGCTTCGCGCGCTGCCCGGGCCGCACTGTTCATCGCTCCCCATGCTCGACAATCTGACTCAACGGATGGCGCGCGTCGTCAAGACGCTGCGCGGCGAAGCCCGGCTCACCGAGGCGAACACCCAGGAAATGCTGCGCGAGGTGCGCCTTGCGCTGCTCGAGGCCGACGTGGCGCTGCCCGTCGTGCGCGAGTTCATCGCCAAGGTGAAGGAAAAGGCGCTCGGCGAGGAAGTCATCAGCAGCCTCTCGCCGGGTCAGGCGCTGGTCGGCGTGGTGCAGCGCGAGCTGACCGCGATCATCGGCGGCGACTACGAAGGCAAGGCGGTCGAACTGAACCTCGCGGTCACGCCGCCGGCCGTCATCCTGATGGCGGGTCTGCAGGGCGCGGGTAAGACGACCACCGTCGGTAAGCTCGCCAAACTGCTGCGCGAGAAGTACAAGAAGAAAGTACTGACCGTCTCGTGCGACGTCTACCGCCCCGCCGCTATCGCGCAGTTGAAGACGGTGACCGAGCAGGTCGGCGCGGATTTCTTCCCGTCGGAGCCGGATCAGAAGCCGGTCGACATCGCGCGCGCCGCCGTGGATTGGGCCAAGCGCCACTATCACGACGTGCTGCTGGTCGACACCGCCGGCCGTCTCGGTATCGACGAAGCGATGATGCAGGAAATCACCGCGCTGCATAACACGCTGAAGCCGGCGGAAACGCTGTTCGTCGTCGACGCGATGCTCGGCCAGGACGCGGTCAACACCGCCAAGGCCTTTAGCGACGCGCTGCCGCTCACCGGCGTGGTCCTCACCAAGCTCGACGGCGACTCGCGCGGTGGCGCGGCGCTCTCCGTGCGCCATGTCACGGGCAAGCCGATCAAGTTCGTCGGCGTCGCGGAAAAGCTCGACGGCCTCGAAGTCTTCTACCCGGATCGCATGGCGAACCGGATTCTCGGCATGGGCGACATTCTCGCCCTCGTCGAAGAAGCGCAACGCGGCGTGGACGTGCAGGCCGCTCAGAAGCTCGCCGACAAGGTCAAGAAAGGCGGCGACTTCGATCTGAACGATTTCCGCGCACAGTTGACGCAAATGAAGGGCATGGGCGGCCTGTCGTCGCTGATGGACAAACTGCCCGCGCAATTCCAGCAGGCCGCCGCCGGCGCTGACATGAGCCAGGCCGAAAAGCAGATGCGCCGCATGGAAGGCATCATCAATTCCATGACGCCGCTGGAGCGTGCCAAGCCCGACCTCATCAAGGCCACGCGCAAGCGCCGCATTGCCGCGGGCGCGGGCGTGCAGGTGCAGGAAGTCAACCGCATGCTGAATCAGTACGACCAGATGCGCACCATGATGAAAAAGCTCAAGGGCGGCAATCTGCAAAAGATGATGCGCGGCATGAAGGGTATGTTGCCCGGCATGCGCTAAGCTTTAGCAAGACGGCGGCGCGCGCGTTCCGACCTGGACCACGGAACGCGCGGCTGACTCCGGATTCGTGCGGGTTTATTCTGTACCGCGCGCCGCCGATCTCACCCACACTATGTATACAGTTACCGCCCGTCAGACGTCATGAACCGCGAAGAAGCTCTCCACATTTTTAGCCACTCCGAAGAAATCGTTTCGGCCGACGACGTCAACGCGTCGATCAGCGGCATGGCGGCCGCCATCCGCGACGAGATGAGCGAGGACTTCCCGCTCGTGCTGTCGGTCATGGGCGGCGCGGCGGTGTTCACCGGCATGCTGTTGCCGCACCTCGATTTCCCGCTCGAGTTCGACTACATCCACCTGACCCGCTATCGCAACACCACCAAGGGCGGCAACGAGATGCAGTGGCGCGTGGCGCCGGCGGAGTCGGTGAAGGATCGCGTCGTGCTGGTGCTCGACGACATTCTCGACGAAGGCGAGACGATGGCCGCGATCCGCGACCGCATTCTCGCGATGGGCGCGAAGCGCTTCCTGAGCGCGGTGCTGTGCGAGAAGATCATTCCGAAGGCGAAGCCGCTGCGTCCGGATTATTGCGGCTTCGAAGTGCCGGACCGCTATGTGTTCGGTTGCGGCATGGATGCAAAGGGTTACTGGCGCAACCTGCCCACGATTCGCGCGCTGACTGAAGGCGCCTGATCTTCTTAGAGGCGGCCGCCAGCGGGCGGTGAATCGATATAGAAAAAGCGGCCCACGGGGGCCGCTTTTTTTGCGCTGTGCTGTGCGAGGCTGAGCGCTCCGGCGGCTCCTGCATCACAGTTGATGCACGAACGACCGGATACCGCCAAGCATCATCTCCACCGAAATCGCCACCAGCACGAGGCCCATCAGCCGTTCGAAGGCCATCATGGCGCGCTCGCCGAGCCACGCCTGGATGCGCTCCGCCAGCATCAGCACGATCGCGCAGACGATCATCGTGACGGTCAGCGCGCCGATCCACTCGAACATCTTGCCGGGCGCCTGCGACGTCAGCAGCATCACGGTGGCCAACGCCGACGGACCCGCCAGTGCCGGTATGGCGAGCGGCACGATCAGCGGTTCGCCGCCGCGCGTGTCGCCGCCCAACGGGCCGTCCGGATGCGGAAACACCATTCTGAGCGCGATGAGGAACAGCACGATCCCGCCGCCGATACGCAACGACTGGTCGGTCAGACTCATCATGCGCAGAAAACCGTCGCCGACCACCATGAAGGTCAGCAGGATCATGAAGGCGATCGCCACCTCACGGAGAATGACGATCGTGCGCCGCTTCGGCGACACACCGCGCAGACAACTGACGAAGAGCGGAATGTTGCCGAGCGGATCGGTGATCAGAATCAGCAGGATGGTCGCGGAGGCGAAGGTGTACTCCACCGTGCGCTCCGCCTAGCGCGCCAACGCTGCGCGAACTTTCCCGATCACCGTTTGCGCGGCGTCTTCGACCGGCAGCAGCGTCGCTTCAGCGTCGCGGCGGCCCTGGTATTCGAGCTTGCCTTCCTTGAGGCCACGGTCGCCGATCACCAAGCGATGCGGCACGCCGATCAGCTCCCAATCTGCGAACATCACGCCCGGGCGCTCGCCACGGTCGTCGAGGATCACGTCGATGCCCGCTTCGACCAATGTCGCGTACAGCTTGTCGGCTTCTGCGCGAACGGCTTCGCTGCGGTCATAGCCCATCGGGCACAGCACGACTTCGAACGGCGCAATCGATTCCGGCCAGATGATGCCCTTGTCGTCGAAATTCTGTTCGATCGCGGCGCCCAGGATACGCGTCACGCCGATACCGTAGCAGCCCATTTCCATCGGCCGCGGCTTGCCGGTTTCGTCGAGGCAGGTCGCGTTCATCGCTTCGGAATACTTGGTGCCGAGCTGGAACACGTGACCCACCTCAATACCGCGGCAGATGTCGATCACGCCCTTGCCGTCTGGCGACGGATCGCCCTTCTTCACATTGCGAATGTCGGCGACGACCGGTTCCGGCAGATCGCGGCCCCAGTTCACACCGGTGGTGTGGTAGTCCACCTCGTTCGAGCCCACAACGAAGTCGCTCATGTTCGCGACCGTGCGATCCGCGACGACCTTGATCGGCTTCTTCGTGTCGATCGGGCCGAGGTAACCCGGCGGCGTACCGAAGGTTTCGATGATTTCCGCCTCGGTCGCCATGCGGAAGTCGGCCAGACCCGGCAGCTTGCTCGCCTTGATCTCGTTCAGATCGTGGTCGCCGCGCAGCATCAGCAGCCAGATGGTCGGCTCGGCGCCTTCGTTTTCGGTCGCAAGGATGATCGACTTGATCGTGCGCTCGAGCGGAATGTTCAACAGCTCGGCCACCGCTTCGCACTTCGCCTTGCCCGGCGTGGGCGTCTTCTTCATCTCTTCGGCCGGCGCCGCGCGTTCCGCGTAAAGCGGCAGCGCTTCGGCGGCTTCGACGTTCGCGGCGAACTCGGAGGTCGGGCAATAGGCGATCGCGTCTTCACCCGTCTCGGCGATCACGTGGAATTCGTGCGAACCGCTGCCGCCGATCGAACCGTTGTCCGCCGCCACCGCGCGGAAGTCCAGACCGAGGCGCGTGAAGATGCGCACGTACGCGTCGTACATCTTGCGATACGACTCGCGCAGGCCGTCCATGTCCTTGTCGAACGAGTACGCGTCTTTCATGATGAACTCGCGGCCGCGCATCACGCCGAAACGCGGACGGATCTCGTCGCGGAACTTGGTCTGAATCTGGTAGAAGTTCACCGGCAACTGGCGATAGCTCTTGATCTGATTGCGCGCGATGTCCGTCACCACTTCTTCGTGGGTCGGTCCGATCACGAAATCGGACTGCTTGCGATCCTTGAAGCGCAGCAGTTCGGGGCCGTACTTCTCCCAGCGGCCCGACTCCTGCCACAGCTCGGCCGGCTGCACCGCAGGCATCAACAGCTCGATCGCGCCTGCCCGGTTCATTTCTTCGCGCACGATCGCTTCCACCTTGCGGATCGAACGCAGGCCGACCGGCAGGTAGTTATAGATACCGCCGGCAACACGCCGGATCATGCCGGCGCGCACCATGAGCTTGTGGCTGACGATCTCTGCGTCGGCGGGAGCTTCTTTGAGGGTACCGATAAAGAAACGGGAAGCTTTCATTCAGATTATCCAAAAGCGGCGGCTCCGGAGGGACCGCCCGAAAGGTGAAAACGGTGGGGAAATCGACACAGATCCGGCTCTGAGCCGGCACGGCTCACCTGCCAATGCCACTGACACCGGCACATCGCAGCCGGCCGCGGCGCCGAAGCCGCCGCGCAAAGCCTTTGCACAAGGGATAAGGCACGGAAAGACTGACAGGCTACCGCAAACGCGGGCCTTTGGCGGCGAATCGTTCCAATCTGGTGCGAATCGGTGCGTCAGGCCCGTTATCTGTTTATAATCAAAGCAATTTTAAAGGATTCGAAGGTGGTTGTATGCTGGATCGTGAAGGCTTTCGCCCGAACGTCGGCATCATCCTCTTGAACGCGCACAACGAGGTGTTTTGGGGCAAACGGCTCCGTGAACATTCCTGGCAGTTTCCGCAAGGGGGCATCAAGTACGGAGAGACCCCCGTGCAAGCGATGTATCGGGAGTTACACGAAGAAACCGGGCTGCTTCCTGAGCACGTCAAGGTGATTGGTCGCACGCGCGACTGGTTGCGTTACGAGGTGCCTGACAAGTTCATCAAGCGCGAAGTACGCGGTCATTACCGCGGCCAGAAACAAATCTGGTTTTTGCTCCGGATGGTTGGACGCGACTGCGACATCTGCTTGCGCGCCACCGACCACCCTGAGTTCGATGCGTGGCGCTGGAACGAGTACTGGGTGCCGCTCGACTGTGTGATCGAGTTCAAGCGGGATGTATATCAGTTGGCGCTGACGGAGCTATCCCGTTTCATGCGCCGGGCTGCGCCGCGTGCGGAAAAACCTGGCGGGCACCATGGGCCGCGTTATCCCCGGATAGCGTCGTCAATGGAAAGTCCGCCGGATTCCACGGTAATGACGGTGACTTCTGTGACCACCGTCAGCATCGAAACATCGGTTCACGCAACGATCGTGTCCGATTGCGGTCCGGGCTCCGGGTCAACGGCAGAAGTAGGTGCCGCGCCGGAGCACGAAGACGAATCGGAACGCGAAACGGCCGGCTCGCTGTTCCGCCCGGGCGTGCGCAATTAACAACTCTGTGCGGCTGTCCACGCCGCCTCTCTCTGACGCGGCTCGTCGAGCCGCGTCAGTGTTTCGAGGAAATCATATTGAAAGCACTTGCTCTCGTCGTGGCGTGCGTCGCCACCGGCGCCCTGCTGGCTGGCTGTTCGAGCGCCAGCAAACCTACCAATAAAGACGACAGCGCGTTTACGTACCTGCTGGACCGGCAGAGCAATTGGGTGGAGAACAAGGTGGACGCTTTGCCGCCGCTGCCGCAAGACTCGAATCTCCTGCCTTTCGAAGTCTCCGGCAATACGCCGCTGCAGTTCGCGGTCGACCGGAATTCGCTAACCGTCGGTACGGACGGAGTGGTTCGCTTTACGGTCGTCGTGGCAAGCCCGAGCGGCGCTCGTAACGTAATCTACGAAGGGATTCGCTGCGACACGTATGAATGGCGCCAGTATGCGGGCCTGAATTCTGATCACGACGGCTGGGACACGACGGTCGCGAACAACTTCACGCGCATCGAGAACGGCGCCCTGAACGCCTATCAGGCGGCGCTGTATCAGGATTATCTGTGCGCGAACAAGATGCCCATGGGCAACGCGGCTTCGATTCTGGAGAATATTCGGTACAAACGCACCGCGAGTTCGTTGATCCACTGAGGCGCTTTGGTGGGCGCGTTTTGAATGGGGGCGCGTTGCGTTGCAGACTTGAAAAAGCCGGTCCAGCTTTCGCTGGAACGGCTTTTTTTGTATGCCCGCACCGTGCCCGTGCGCCAGCGCCGGTCAGTGACTCAGATCAGCACCAGGTTGTCGCGGTGAATCAACTCCGGCTCCAGCATATAGCCGAGCACCGATTCGATTTCACCGCTCGGGCGCCGCTGGATCAGCTTGGTTTCGGCGCTGCTGTAGTTCGTGAGGCCGCGCGCCACTTCGCGCCCCGCGGCGCTAAGACAAGCAATCACTTCACCGCGCGCAAATGCGCCCTGCACGCCGACAATACCGATAGGCAGCAAGCTCTTGCCGCCATCGGTCAGCTTTTCGACTGCGCCGTCGTCGATCACCACGTGGCCACGCACTTGCAGATGATCCGCCATCCATTGCTTGCGCGCCGCCATCCGCGCCGTGCGCGCGATCAACTGCGTGCCGATCGCCTCGCCCGACGCCAGCCGCGACAACACATCCGCTTCGCGCCCGCTTGCGATCACCGTATTCGCGCCGCTGTGCGCCGCGCGCTTGGCGGCGAGAATCTTGGTCAACATGCCGCCGCGACCCAGACTCGAACCGGCGCCGCCCGCCATGGCTTCGAGCTCCGGCGCGCCGGCATCGGCCTGCTGGACCAGCGTGGCAGCCGGATCCTTGCGCGGGTCAGCGGTAAAAAGCCCTTGCTGATCGGTGAGAATGACGAGCGCATCGCCTTCGATCAGGTTTGCGACGAGCGCGCCCAGCGTGTCGTTGTCGCCGAATTTGATTTCGTCGGTGACGACCGTGTCGTTCTCGTTGATGATCGGCACCACGCCCAGGCGCAGAAGCGTGAGCAGCGTGGAGCGCGCGTTCAGATAGCGTTCGCGGTCCGCCAGGTCGGCGTGGGTCAGCAGAATCTGCGCGGTCTGGATGGAATGCTCGGCAAAGCGGCTTTCGTAGACCTGCGCGAGACCCATCTGGCCGACGGCCGCGGCCGCTTGCAGTTCGTCGATCTCACGTGGCCGTTTGGTCCAGCCGAGCCGTTGCATTCCCTCGGCAATGGCGCCCGAACTGACGAGCACCACTTCCTTGCCTTGCGCGCGCAAGGCGGCAATCTGCGCGGCCCAGCGGCCGATAGCAGCATGATCGAGGCCGCGCCCGTCATTCGTGACGAGGCTCGAACCGACTTTCACTACCAATCGCCGTGAATCTGCGATGACGGAACGCATTGTGCGCAATCTCCAAGATGACGCGTGATGCATGCCGGCAGCCCGTTTGGGCGCCGGCGCTCGAGCTTTTTATGCCTGCGGGTCGATGCCGGCGTCGTCCGCGGCGGCCGGAGCTTCCGGCTTTTCGCGGAAACGCACGTCCGCAGCGAGATCTTCAGCCTCGGCCGCGCGCTGCGCGTCCGAATGCGCGGCGATGTGGTCGAACACAGCGTAGCAAAGGTTTTCACAGCCCTGACCGGTCAGCGCCGAGATTTCGAACACCGGACCGTCCCAGCCGAAGCCTTCGAGGAATGCCGAGACGCGCGCTTCGCGCTCGTCTTCGGGCACCATGTCCAGCTTGTTCAGCACGAGCCAGCGTGGCTTTTCATACAGCAACTCGTCGTACTTGCGCAATTCGTTGACGATCGCCTTGGCTTCCGCGACCGGATCGACCGCGTCGTCGAACGGTGCGAGGTCGACGATATGCAGCAACAAGCCCGTGCGCTGCAAATGCCGCAGGAACTGATGGCCAAGGCCCGCGCCTTCCGCCGCGCCTTCGATCAGGCCCGGAATGTCCGCGATCACGAAGCTGCGGCTCGGCCCGACGCGCACCACGCCGAGATTCGGCGCGAGCGTCGTGAACGGATAGTCGGCGATCTTCGGCTTCGCGTTCGACACCGACGCGATGAAGGTCGACTTGCCGGCGTTCGGCATGCCGAGCAGACCGACGTCCGCCAGCACCTTCAGTTCGAGGCGCACCATGCGGCGCTCGCCCGGCTTGCCGTCGGTCTTCTGACGCGGCGCGCGGTTCGTACTGGACTTGAAATGCAGGTTACCGAGACCGCCCGCGCCGCCCTGAGCGATCTGCACGCTCTGGTTGTGCTCGGTCAGATCGGCGATCAACTCGCCGGTCTCCATGTCGGTGATGGTGGTGCCGACCGGCATGCGCAACGTGATATCGTCGCCGCCCTTGCCGTAGCAGTCGGCGCCGCGGCCGTTTTCGCCGTTGCGCGCCAGGTGTTTCTTCGCGTAGCGGTAGTCGATCAGCGTGTTGATGTTGCGGTCCGCGACCGCGATCACGCTGCCGCCCCGACCGCCGTCGCCGCCATCCGGGCCGCCGAACGGAACGAATTTCTCGCGGCGCATCGACGCGCTGCCATCCCCTCCGTCGCCGGCGATGACTTCAATCCTCGCTTCGTCAATGAACTTCATGCGTAACTCCGTCCCGTGGTGTACTGCCAGATGGTGCTGCTAGATTTGATGCTACCGGATGATGCTATTTTGCCGCGCCCGCCGCGCGCTGATCAATCGACTGAACGGCATAGGCGTGCCGGCGTGAGCGGAACATTCACGCCCATTCGTCCGGCGAAAACCGCCGGAATAAAAAAAGCCCCGCTAACTTCGCGGGGCCTTTTTCCGGTCCTGAAGCCCGTGCCTGAGTAAACTCAGACTGCTGCCGGGACGACGTTGACCATGTGCTTCTTCGCTGCGCCCTTCGTCGAGAAATTGACGTGGCCGTCCGTCAGCGCGAACAAGGTGTGATCCTTGCCGATACCGACGTTTTCGCCCGGGTGCATACGCGTGCCGCGTTGGCGAACGATGATGCCGCCAGCGTTGATAGCCTGGCCGCCATAAACCTTCACGCCGAGGCGCTTCGATTCAGAGTCGCGGCCGTTGCGGGATGATCCGCCTGCCTTTTTGTGTGCCATTTGATTTGCTCCTTAACCGGCGCGCTTACGCGTTGATCGCGTCGATGCGCAATTCGGTATAGTTCTGGCGGTGGCCGCCATGCTTCTGGTAGTGCTTCCGGCGACGCATCTTGAAGATGGTCACTTTTGCGTGACGACCTTGCGACACGACGGTAGCCTTGACGGAAGCCCCACTGACCAGCGGCGTACCGAACTTAATCGATTCGCCTTCGCCCACTGCGAGAACCTGGTCGAGCGTGATTTCAGCGTCAATGTCTGCCGGTATCTGTTCTACTTTAAGTTTTTCGCCGACGGCAACTTTATACTGCTTGCCACCGGTTTTTATGACCGCGTACATTGAGAACCTCACTCTGTGTTCATTTTTCCTACGCACCGCGCGCGGAAACCCGTGATTATACATAGAGTTAGCTGCTCGGTCAAAACTCATTGAGAGGTGCCGCGCGCAGCGCCCGGCGCCTTGCCACACAGCCCCGGCGCGCGGTTCTGCCGCCGCCCGGAACGCGCCGCGCCGCAGCCTGCGACCCGGAACTGTCGCGATTCGCCTTATAATTCGCGGCACTACCCAAATCAGCCATCATGTCGTCGACTGCCACCCCCTCCTCCAACGCCGCCAGCCTGCTTGCTCCGATCGCCGAAGACATGCAGCAGGTCAATCGCGTCATACGGCACCGTCTCGCGTCCGACGTGATGCTGATCAACCAGATTTCCGAGTACATCATCAGCGCTGGCGGCAAACGGCTGCGGCCCGCGCTGCTGCTGCTGGTGGCCGGCGCGCTGGGCGAAACCACGGGGCACCGGCATGAACTGGCCGCGGTCGTCGAATTCATCCATACGGCCACGCTGCTGCACGACGACGTGGTCGACGAATCCGATCTGCGGCGCGGCCGGCAGACCGCCAACGCGCTGTTCGGCAACGCCGCGAGCGTGCTGGTGGGCGATTTCCTGTACTCGCGCTCGTTTCAGATGATGGTCGGCGTGGGCAAGATGCGCGTGATGGAGATTTTGTCGGAGGCGACCAACATCATCTCTGAAGGCGAAGTGCTGCAACTCCTCAACATGCACGACGCCGACGTGGACGAAGCCCGCTACATGCGGGTGATCCGCTACAAGACCGCCAAGCTGTTCGAGGCCGCGGCCCAGCTGGGCGCGGTGCTGGCCGGCTCGGACGCGAAAACCGAAGCCGCCGCGGCGGAGTTCGGCCGGCGCATCGGCACTGCGTTCCAGATCATGGACGACTGGCTCGACTACACGGGCACGGCCGAATCCATGGGCAAGAACGCCGGCGACGATCTTCGCGAAGGCAAACCCACGCTCCCGCTGATCTATCTGATCGAACGCGGCACGCCTGAGCAGGCGACGCTCGCACGGGAAGCAATCGAACAAGGCGGCACAGACCGTTTCGACACCATTTTCGAGGCGATCACGCGGTCCGGCGCGCTGGATCACACGCTCGAATGCGCGAAACAGGAAGCACAGGCCGCTGCAGCCGCAATTTCTTCATTTCCCGATTCCATTTTTAAAGAGAGCCTGCTAGAATTATGTTCTTACTCGACGGCAAGACAGTCTTGAACGGGACTGAAACGCTGGCTTAGTCTGAATCGAGTCTGCAGTACAAATCGGGGTGTAGCTTAGCCTGGTAGAGCGCTACGTTCGGGACGTAGAGGCCGGAGGTTCGAATCCTCTCACCCCGACCAGATTTTTCCTTGTTAAATCAAGGCAGAAGCCGTCCATCGACATGGACGGCTTTTTTGTTTTACGGCCGTTCTGCGCCAAATCTGCGCCACCCGCTCCCGGCACACCGGGCGGGGGATGGCTAAAACCCGTCGCAACACGTGGTTTCTCGTTGACTTCGGAGACCACATGGCCAGCATCGACAACCGCTCTCAATTCACTGTCAGCGTCCAGAACCGCAAGGACCTCGACCGCCGCTTCTCCTACAGCCAGACGAAAAAGGTCGAACAGTACGTTGGCGACCTCAGACGCCAGGGGTTCAAGCCCCGCGTCGAGCGGGCGAACGACACCTACTTCGTCCGCATCCGCCAGAAAGGCTACCCGGTGCTGCAACGCACGGTCGCCTCTCTCGAAGACGCCGAAGCGCTCGTCAACCGAATTACGGTCCAACGCAACGACGGCCTGGTCATCGACTATGCGACAGCCCACCAGACGACCTTCGCCGACTGCATCGTGCGCTACATGCGTGAAGAATGCGTGCGACACAAAGGTTTCGAGATGGAGACCTACAAGCTGAACGGCATGCTCGAGGATGCGGGCTGCGCCCGCGTGGACCTGCGCCCCATCATTGACGCGAACCTCGCCGCCTACCCGCACCTCGGCAACGTCACACCTCGCACGCCGACAGGCATCAAGGTCCGCAAGGGTTACGGCGCGCTGGCGTGGATTAACCTGCCGTTCGCGCGGGTCAAGACGACCGACATCGAAAGCTTCATCCGCGACCGCCTCGAAGAGGTCAAGCCGGCGACGGTCGACCGTGAAATCGACCTTCTCTCGGCCATCTGCCGCGTGGCCATCAAGACATGGGACCTGCATGTCGCCAAGAACCCGATGGACGGCGTGCGCCGTCCCCGCTATTTCAACGAGCGCGACCGGCGCCTGAAGGCCGACGAGGAGGCCCGCCTCCTGGATGCCACCCGCGAGGAAGACCGCCTGCGCTCGATTGAGCGACGCGTCGAGGACCTGATGACCGGCGCGCGGGACACCGCCGCGCGGCTACCCACCGTCTACCAGAAGAAGGCCCACCTCAAGGCCGCACTGGCGGCCTGCCGGGCCCAGGCCGAAACGGACTACACCCATGTCCCCGAACTGGAGACCTTCGTGCAATTCCAGTTGATGACCGCCGCACGGCGCGGCGAGACATTGAATTCCACCTGGTCCAATGTCGACCTCGAAGCACAGACTGCCTTCCTGCCGGAAACGAAGAATGGCCGCCCGCGCACGCTGTCGCTGCGCGCGGACCTTATCGATTTGCTGAATGCACTGCCGCGTGACAGCGACTACGTCTTCAACCTGACCGTGGATGACCTGGAAAACAGCTGGGCACGCATCTGCGCCCGTGCGGGCATTGAGGACCTCCACATCCACGACCTGCGGCATGACGCGATTTCGCGCGTCGCGGAAACCGGCCAGTTCACGCTCATTGACCTGCAGGCGTTCAGCGGCCACCGCGACGTGCGCATGCTGCTGCGCTATGCCCACCTGTGCGCGAGCCGGCTCGCTGCGAAGCTCGACGATGCGTTTCGCGATGCGCCGGAGCATAAGGGGCGGCGGCGACTTGTCGCGGGGAAGATTTCCCTGGGTGAACTGGCAGCGACGCGCCCCGACTCAGCCCCGGCGGCCGGCCCCGTGGAGTTCAAACCTGCGACGAGCGAAGCCGGTGCACCGGCACCCGTCAGCAATGTCATTCCTCTGCGACGGCGCCGCGCCGCCTGAGCGGGCTGCTCGGAACGGTCGTGCCGTGTCACGCACGAACGGATGAGTCTCCTGCGCAAGACACGTCGCCCGCCCGCCTTCGCGGCGGCGCTCCTGATCTTCCACCGAGCGCCCCGCCGGCCGCCAACGTCCGACGTGATCCCCAGCAGGCCCTGCCGCGCAGGATCGGCACTCCGGCAAACTTGATCAATTTCACGTCACGCCCGGTGTACGCCGCCTGAAACCTTCGCACCTCAGGCACATTGACCGACGTTGGCAGTTACAGGTGCCAGGGAGGCCTGCACATCACATCCGTATTATTTTCGTCGGCACTCTTGCTGCAATGGAATCCCTCTCGCGAGGTTCCTCGCTGTCATGCAAACTGCCGTCGTGACATTCTCAAGCGGGATCCGCGCGCCTGGTGCCGGCGCGAACCCTGCCTCCCAAGTTCAGCCCTCAAAGTTCGCTGGCGGCAAACCAGTTTCCGCGCCAAACCTTGTGTCACCGTCTTCCGTTCCGGTAAGGTTCGCGCCACAGTTCCCGCTGCGCCTGGCGCCCAACCCAGTTCAGTTCAGGGCACCAACCGCGCAATTCCAAAAAAAACGTGAGTGTGAGTGCTCGCCCCACGCTGGCAAAGGCGCGCCGCTTTCTGCGGCCACAAGATGCGACGGCACCTCTCCGACGGGGGAGCTTCATTGTTGTCTTCCACGGAACGTGGCACACTTCCCCGAAAATCTTCCTAGTACGACATATAACTTCTAACATGCCGAAACTTGATGCCGGGGAACGCTTTGCTTTCGAGTGCCATATACGAGACTATTTTGCGGCGAACCTTCAGCGATTCCGTCCGAATGAGCTCGTGTCCAAATGTGAGGTTGCCTATCGAACCAGCCGAATAAGAGCGGACCTGCGCACCATTAATCAGGCGGACGTTATTTTCGAATGGGAATTCAAGATTGAAGCCGACTACAGCGCCATCGGACAGGTAATGGCGTATTCAGCTTATGCGAAAATAGAATTCGATTTTAAACGGACTGTTCGGCCGGTAATCGCCGCGTTCAGATTTCCAGAAGAGATCAGGAAAGCCATAGAAGTCAACAATCTCGGCATCGAAATCGTTCAGCTTCCCGCCTCACTAAGAGCCGCCGGCGCACTCCCACACTCCCAGGTCATGCCGTCCAGAATTGAAATTCCACGGATGGATTGAGGCGTTCAACAAAAGACAACCATGCTTAAAATTCCACAAACCAAATCAAGCCTAATCGCGAACGACGAAATCGCCGCTGATCCTGCTTTTCATGGACTAAAAATCGTTCGGGCACAAACTGATAAAAGCGCGGGCACAGCATATTACGAAAATCACTATGAATTTCAGCACCAACCCGGAGAATACACCGTACTCAGAGCAACCCTATGCAGAAAGGGTTATATCGGCCACGCAAGCACAGAAAAACAGCGCATTACGGTGATGCTTCACCCATCACTCAAAGTATTTACTGAAATCGTAAGATACGATCCGTCGAATCCGCCGGCGGAAAACTATATGGCGCTGGAAATGCAGCAAGCACACAGCGTGACGCAGAGCGATTTCAAAGGACAAAAATCTGCGAACAAAGAGATGTTTAAGACTTATATTCTTGAGGGGATTAGCGGAATAAGGTCAATCTTTCTTCCGATCATAAGCGGATGGCAGTCGAAGGCAGTATTTTCGAAGACGATTTTTGTTGCGTTTGACGAAGAGGATCCGAATGCAATGTATGGCACCCTGTATTTGCCGAAGTCGCCGGTCATGCAATCCGACGGGCAGACACAAACAGCGGCGCTCTTTGCAGTCGCTAATACGGCAGATGCAATCGAAAGTAACGCATTAGACCAGCTTTGCGTGACGCTTGAAGTAGAGCTTAACGTTGACGAGAGAAAGGCTGGGCAAAGTTTCGCTGACAGGAATGGTCGCGGCTCAAAAAAGAACCGCAACCTGGTCATAGCATTGAATACAGCTGAGCCCATAAGCGAGTTAAGAATACGCGCCGCGAAGGATACCGCTTTTGAACATCGTGTTGCCGATGGACGGACAACGGGCACCTCCGAGACACAAGCCGCCAACATAGTAGATCTAAGCGGGATGGAGCAAATGCTGCTGGCCGCATTGACAAACGGACGATTTAAACCTGAGCAACTGAAACATTTTCATGTCGAGACGTTATTACCGTATGCGAAAGAATTTCTCCACATGCTTGACGAGTTGTTTGCTTCCGACTGGCCATCGATCGCACCCCCGAAGCAGGACACGTTTCGGAAACTGTACGTTCACGGATGGCCTTTTGCCCTCAAGGCAATAGCACTGGCATATTTCGAATGTCGGATCGATAAACTCGGACCGGTCGTCTCTGCAATGAATGCCCGCAATCCGCTCAAGCCGCAAGAAGCCGTGTTCCAAGATGCCTTGCAACAGGAAACTGAGGCTTGGATTAAGGTGCCAGTCGTGCCGTTCAGTGACCTGAAAAACAGACTTTCATCGATCGACTGGTTGCGATATCGGAAACATTGGATCGACCTTACTGGTTCCGCCGTCGATAAAAACGGCAACAAGAAGACATTCACGCTGAAAAGCACGGGCGAAAAGAAAGTAGTCGGTTTGGCGTCTAACACTGCCGCCAATATCGCAGCAGTCAAAAACAAAATACTGTCCGACAAATGGACCGACCTGACTCAAACAACTGACGCTGAACCCTCGCCAAAAAATCGGAAGTGATGGGTCTCTGCTTTGCGGCGAAGACGGAAAGCGAAAACTCCGGAAGAATATTGAGCAACACGTTATAAGTTGGGAGGCGGCACCACGTTACTCGTCGGGCGCGACCAGTGCGGGATGCCGCTACCCGCTTAAATGTCACGGCCAACCTGCTAATCCACCGGTCCCGACAATATTATTAACGTGCGGGAAATGCGGCTCCCAGATCTACGCGCGCACCGTGGCCCAATTCCACAGCGGCCCCACCGGCGGTCGCGGGATGACAGTGAAAATGCGGCGGCGTCCAACCCGAATCGCGCCACACGCGACGTCGGGATCGTGCGATACCGTCGTGCTGGCGTGGATGCCGCTTCCATTTAGTGCGTGCTGTGGATAACAAAAATCTCCGAAAAGCGACACGCGGCGGACGGCCCGTGCCCCACGGCAGAAGCCTTGTCCCTCGGCTCGCAGACACAGCCGACCAAATCCGCAGGCCGTTACTTGTTGCAATGAAGCACCCGCGAGTTTGTCCGCCATAATTTCCACGCTGAAATTTCGCTGCCGCCCTCCAGCCAGTCCTGGCAACAATTGTCGCGCACAAAGTGCGAAAGCTCGGCGTCGCCGGCGCCGCAATTCGCCGGGTTTGCGAGACTCGTCTCTCAACTGCGTCGGCAACGGCGCCCGCGCTTCGGCGAAGGTGGACAGAGCTAAGTCGTCCTCTCATCGACATTCCAGCCCGGCAGGATGCCTTGACGACATATAAGCCGAAGCAGTTTCCCAGCCGTTTCCGGGGGAAATGCCGCACATAACTGCATCAAACAATAGGCACTTATGCTGCAGTTTCCATACCTTCCCGTCTTCTATACAATGCAGTTATGCGCGCGAAACCCATCGTCTTGACTAATTGTACCGGTCGAAAACGTGCCGGCGGCACGGCAATATCGTTGCCTGCTGTCGCGTCTGAAGATACGCTCGCTGGCGTCGCCCGGATGTGGTTCGAAACGGTAGGACTGGCCACTCATAACCACAGGGCCGATGAGTTATACGTCGGTCGATCGTTCGCGGAAGCAAGGCGCGTGTCTGGAGTCTTGGACGCGGGCCTGCGAGTAGTTTCCGCCGGACTTGGCATCGTATCGGCCGACGAACTCGTCCCTAATTACGATCTCACGATCGCAAATGGACGCAATTCGCTCGCGCCCGTCCTATCCAGTCTCAACGCGAGTGCGAGCGATTGGTGGACAGCGCTCACTCTGCAATTTGGCACGCGCCGAACGTTGCTCTCGATGTTCTGCGACACGGACGACTCACTAGTGATGCTTGCCCTTCCCGGCAGCTACCTGAACCTGATCGGAAAAGAACTCGCCGCGTTGTCCCCTCAGCAGATAACACGACTGCGAATATTCACGTCTTCCCGTGGAAGAACGATCCTGCCGCCCGCAATTCAGCACGCCGCGATGCCATACGACGAACGGCTTGAGACTTCTCGTCTGCCCGGAACGCGGACCGATTTTGCACAACGGGCGTTGAGGCACTTCGTTGAAGACTTATCAGGCCATCAACTTGAAATTGGCGTTGCTGCCAAGGTCGTCGCTGAGTCCATGCATCGATTGAGCAAACGAACGGTACCTCTTCGGAACAGGATGAGCGACGACGAAATCGCCGCAATCCTGCGCGAGAACTGGATCCGATTTCAGGGGGCGTCGACGCTGCTTCTCCGGTACCTTCGGGACGAGGCTAAGGTCGCTTGCGAGCAACGTCGTTTCCAGGGCATCTGGTCTCAGGTGAAGAATGACCTTCCCGGTGGGCGTCAGTAATGGCAACAACTAAACATGAAATCGTTGTTCGGGCTCTGAAGACGACACAGGGCGACGGTCTGGATGTGTTCGCATTTTTCATCAAGGGCACAGACGTCGTCCGTGTCGCCGATATTTCGCGTATCGAGCGAGATGAGACCGATGCGTTGCGAGGATTTCAGCGGCCAGAGATTCGCAGCCACGTAAAAGGTATCGTCGACTACCTCAATCAAGGAAACGTGCTATTTCCTAACGCCATCATCTTGGCGATGTCGCCCGAGGTTCATTTCTCAGCGGCTCGCGGCACAAAGCCGACTGGCGATGACGGAGTCGCCCAGGCAGGCACACTTTCCATTCCTGTTTATGACGAAGGTCACCGCGTCGCCTGGATCGTTGACGGGCAGCAGCGCTCCCTGGCTTTGGCACAAGTTGAAAAGTTGGAAATTTCGGTTCCCGTTGTCGGCTTTGTGTCTGACAACCTTGAGGTGCAGCGAGAGCAGTTCATCCTAGTGAACAAAGCAAAGCCTCTTCCTACGAGACTGATTAACGAGTTGCTCCCGGAAACTCGTGGAGTCCTGCTGCCACGAGAACTGAGCACACGCAAAGTACCATCTGAAATCTGCAATCTGCTAAATCGCGACAATGACTCGCCCTTTTACAAGCTCATCAAACGCGCGTCTGATAAAGGCGGTGGTAGCGCAGTAATCACCGACACCGCGATCATCACAATGATTCGAAACAGCATGAACAATCCTCTAGGGGCTCTCTCCCCGTACAAGTCAACTGGCCGTGAAGGCGCAGATGTAGAAAGCATGTACCGCATTTTGTTAACCTTTTGGACTGCAGTGAAGGACGTCTTCCCAGAAGCCTGGGGAGCAGATCCACGAAACAGCCGCCTGATGCATTCAGCGGGAATTGAGGCGATGGGCGTTCTGATGGACCGCATCTACGCGAGAATCGCCGGCCACGGAGAGGACTACAAGACAGTTCGAAAAGAAGTCGAGAAGGTAGCGCCTGCCTGTCGCTGGACAGAGGGCGTCTGGGACACGCTCGGAGTGCCATGGAATGAGATCCAGAATACACCGAGAGATATAAAAAGATTGCAGGACGCGTTAGTTAAAGCCTACACCAGCGTACGGCCATGAAATTCCTCTATTCAGACACTCAGGACTATGTGGATCCTGAATACGATTTCCTGGCAGACCGCAATGCCCCTGGGCGTCGCCGGTATTGGGATGACGCTTACGCGCATGAGTTGTTGCGACCGGCACCGTATGACGGATTGTTGGTGTCGATGAGCGCCGTCCGGCAGGCAGACGGCGTCGCAAAATCGAAGGTTCGCTATTCCACGGCCGAAGAGCAGCGGATGTTGCGCGACGGCGTGCGCAAGTTCCTTCGGTACGGCGGTCCTGACCACAAAGATGCCATGCTGCTGGGTGACTGCGGCGCTTTCGCATATGTCGAGCACGAGAAGCCAGCTTATTCTCCGCAGGAGGTGGTTGACTTTTATGCTGATGCAGAATTTACGCATGGTGTCTCACCAGACCATATCATCTTCGACTGCGACACAACGAATCCGCCTGCGGAGGCTATGTCCGACGCGGTGCGTCAACGTTTCGAAATCACGTTGTCGAATGCAGAGGAATTCCTGAAGATCGCCCGTCAGGAAGGCGAGCCGTTCGAGCCGGTCGGCGCGGTTCAAGGCTGGTCGCCAGCGAGCATCGCGGAAGCGGCGGTCACGCTTGAACGCATGGGTTATCGATATCTTGCAATCGGGGGGCTCGTTCCCCTGAAAGTCGATATGATCCATCAGGTCCTGCGAGCCCTTCGTAAGGCTATAAAACCTGAAACGAACATCCATCTGCTTGGATTTGCAAAGGCGGAAGCCATACACGAGTTCACCGGTTACAACATCACGAGTTTCGATTCGACGTCGCCTTTGATCCGCGCTTTCAAGGATGCTAAATCGAATTACTACATGCCGTCGAACTCGACAGGTCTTGCCTACTATGCAGCGGTCCGCATTCCGCAGGCGATCGAAAATCCCAGGCTAATGCAAGGGATCAAGCGTGGCATTTTCAGCGCCGAGGATCTCCAGCGGCGCGAACAGAAGGCCTTGTCGGCTCTGCGTGCTCTTGACGCCAAAGGCGGAAAGGTCAAGTCCGCACTCGACGCGGTTATGGATTATCAGCGCTTCCTCACGCTGGGTGATGGCAGTCCACCCGAGAAGCATGAGCGAGACTTGATGCGCACTCGCACGCTGGTGGAGCGCACTCTCGAAGACGCGCCGTGGAAGCACTGTCGTTGCGAGATCTGCAAATCAGTTGGCGTCGAAGTGATCATCTTCAGATCAAGTAACAGGAACAAGCGACGCGGATTTCACAACCTGCGCGTATATCACCAACATTTACAGAAGACCTTGGGGAATCTGTCGTGAAAACCTACAAGTTCAAGGCCATTCGTGCTTCGCAAGCCCCGGAGCACGACGTCTTTTCATTCGCGGCGACCCCGGAACAGATCCTCGCGTTTTCAGAGATCGAACGCGTCGGGCGAGAGGAGGATGGCCAGCTGCGCGGCTTTCAGCGGCATCAGATCGCGTCACACATCAAGGAAATTCGCGACTACCTGGGTCGCACCGACGCACTGCTTCCCAACGCGGTTATCGTTGCCTTTATCGGCGGGGTCAAGTTGCGTGAACTCTCCGACGGAATTGTCGAGGTCGAAATCAAGACAAAGGACGGAAAGCCAGGCTTCGTTGTGGATGGCCAGCAGCGACTTTCCGCACTTTCGGGCCTACAAAAGCCAGGATTTCAGGTGTTCGTCTCCGCACTTATCTGCAAAGACTATAACGAATTGCGTCAGCAATTCGTGCTTATTAACAACACGCGGCCGTTACCTAAAACGCTCATATACGAACTTCTGCCTTCCGTTGAAGGCTTGCCCGCGCGTTTCACCGCCCGGAAGTTCGCAGCACGTATCGTCGATCGTCTGAATTTTTCCCGTCATTCAGCTTTACGCGGAGAAATCCGGCAACACACCAATCCCAAGGGCGTCATCAGCGATACCGCCATGCAGAAGCTTGTCATGAACTCTACTTCTGACGGCGCCATTCGGGAATTCATAAAGGATGGAGACTACGAGGACCGTGCCTTTAATTTCATCAATGAGTTCTTTGAAGCCGTAACAGCGGTCTTCGGAAGTGAATGGGTAGGCATGAGCCCCAAGACTTCCCGGCTTCGCCATGGAGCAGGCTTGGTCGCACTGGGCTTTGTCATGGAATTGTTGTATTCGAGCGAGGGTGCTGAGACACGCGATCAGTTCGCGGCGGGCCTCACCCTCTTAAAGCCGTATACGGCGTGGACGAGTGGTCATTGGCGTCTTGCAGTCGGCGACGAACGGCCATGGAACGGAATACAGAATACCCCGAGTGACATCGACCTGCTCACCAATTTCCTGGTTAGAACTCTGAAGAAGGAACTGCGCCGCCCACGGCGGGTAGCGAACGCCTAATATCCGGAGGCAATGATGAAGACACGTGCACTTGTTCTATTCTCGGGCGGCCAAGACTCGACGACCTGTCTCGCTTGGGCGCTCAACCGGTACACATACGTTGAAACGGTGGGATTTGACTACGGACAGCGACACGCAGTCGAGCTCGACTGTCGCCCCGCTGTGCTTGAGCGCCTGAGACAGATTTTTCCGTCGTGGGGCGAAAAGCTGGGTCGCGATCACGTGCTAGATCTTTCCGTCCTCGGTTCCATAAGCGACACTGCGCTTACGCAAGGGAAAGCAATTGCGATGGAGCAAAGCGGGTTGCCTAATACGTTCGTTCCGGGACGGAATCTGCTGTTTTTTACTCTGGCAGCCGCTATCGCATATCGCCGTGACCTTCATTCGCTGGTTGGAGGTATGTGCGAGACGGATTATTCCGGCTATCCCGACTGCCGCGACAATACGCTCAAATCGCTCGAGGTCACGCTTGCGTTGGGAATGGACTCGCCATTAATTATCGAAACTCCGTTGATGTGGATCGATAAGGCTGACACATGGCAAATGGCAGCAGATCTGGGCGGCGACGCACTGGTTGATATTATTCGTAAAGAGACGCACACGTGCTATCTCGGCGACCGCACGCACATTCATGATTGGGGCTACGGATGCGGTCAGTGCCCCGCCTGTGAGCTTAGAGCCAAGGGACATCGTGCCTTCGCAACGAGAACCGCATAACGATGCCCAAGGTCACGGCGATGCTCCGCGACCAACTGCAGGTCGCACGCGCGACAACTGCATTACGGCGCGAAGCAGGTTGCCTGCAGCGTCCACGCGCTAAAATTAGAACGTTTTAACCATCCAATGATCTTCGAGCTAAGCCAACGCTTCTTCTTTGATGCCGCTCATACCCTGCATCGTGAGATCGATCAGGAAGGAAGTCGTCGCATCCACGGCCACACATATCATGCTCACGTCTTCGTGCGCGGGAATCCCAACCCTGAGACTGGCATGATTGTCGACCTGGGCCTGTTGAATCAGGCCATCGAGCGAGTTCGCAACCAACTGGATCATCGTTTCCTGGATGACATCCCGGAACTCGGACCGGCCACCCTTGAGAGCCTTTGCGCTTTCATTCTCCAAAAGATCAGGGATTCCTTTCCAGAAGTCACACGAATACGCGTTGAACGCACGGCAGGCGGTGACGCATGTGACCTCTATGTCCGCGAATAGAGGCCTCCCGGCGCATGAGAATAAGGCAAAACACACTGGAGTAATTTCGTCGAAACTGCGGCCATGCTTCAGGGAGTTATCGCTGAAAAAGACGTTATGCGTCTACTCGATAGCGGTGTCGAGGTATTTTGGTCCATGATTTCCCACACTTCAATCAGTGGCTATCCCAAGTTCGTTGGATAGCGCTCCAGCGTAAGCGCTTGTCAGGGGCGACGAGCAAAATACTTGGGCGGCGATATCCAGAAATGCCGAATAAAATCAAAGTCAGCCGTTTTTTTAGCCCTAGGCAACGCGATCGTCGATCCGTGCTCCGAGCGGTAGCCCGTACCCGATTTTTAGCTTAAATGTAAAAACCGGCCTAACGGCCGGTTTTGAGAATTTCGTGGTGGAGGAGAGGAGGATCGAACTCCCGACCTTCGCATTGCGAACGCGACGCTCTCCCAGCTGAGCTACTCCCCCAATGACCAAATGATTCTAGCACAAGGTTTTTACTACGGAATGGAGCACTACCCATCATCCGGAACTGCCTGCCCTGACAGCGTGACCAGCCTATCACTCTTCCGGGTCGCTTTTGCCAGCACCGGTTGCATCACCGGCCGGAGTGGCCAGTGTGAGCGGGTCAAGCTCGTTGGCAAACTCATTCGCCCAATTGGCCCATGCCTCGCGATCACCATCAAACGCGCGTCCCGCCACTGCATTCGGTGAAGACAGGACGGCGGCCACATACGCACGGATCTGGTGCGCCTGCTGCCGGGCGTTGACCAAACCGAGCAGCCGGACCACGCGATCACGATCGGCCTGTACACGCTGTGCGCGCTCGCGCTGCTCAGCATCTTCCCGGGCCTTGCGCGCCTTTTCGATCGCTTCGTCAAAGCTGCGCCGGTTTAAGTTGTACGAAAATTCCCGCGATTTCCGGTACTGCCGCTCACCGGTTAGCACGATCGCGACACCAATTTCCTGCAGCCGGTCTTCCAGCTTGCCGTCTTCACCGTCACTCCAGAACAGTCGCTCTTCGCGCTCACCATGCTGCCAGCGGGCGACCTCGACCTCGATCGCCATCGGTTCACTTTTCGCGCTGGTCGGGCGTGTGCGGGGCCGCAGGGTGACCAAAGTTTCTACCTTGAATTTGACGTACTGATCGCCGACATGGACGCTAAGCTCGCGGCCTTCGCGCCCCCGCACCGAGCCCTGCGCCTCGAGCCGGCCCAGCAACGTGAACAGGTTGCTCAGGAACACGAGCCGCCGCTGCTCAAAGCGGCCGTCGAAGCGCGGCTTGTCGAACGCATAGCGGCTTTTTGTCATCGCTTCGCGGCGCTCGTCGTCCTCGCGTAGCAGCCGCGTGATCTGCGGATGGGCACTGTCGAGCGCGCGCACGAAGCGGAATTTCGCGGGCAGCGCATGACGGATTCGCGCTTCGAGGGCTTCCAGCGTTTCGTCATAAACCGGGGGAGCAGGTGGAAGCTCGTCCTGCTTCACGCTGTCGTCATTGGCCTCGTTGCGATGGTTGCTCCCGTCCCCCTCTGCTCGGAATACCTGCGGTCGCCCGGTGCCCATCGCGACACGGTCCGACGCACCAGGCCCGCGCCGTGGTAACGGCGTGCGCGCGATACGCTGGCCGGCGTTCACTCTTGCCCAATAGCCGCGCGGCGGGACTGGAATATCGCCACGCCGGCACGCTTTTGCGAGTCCGACGCCGGAAATGGCCAGCGACTTCGCCAGCGTCGTCATCGGTTCAGACCAGACTAGGTCATAGAGTTGCTGCCGCGTGAACAGATATCCCATGACTGGCTCCCCTAATGGGCAGTCCGCCCGGACCACCCCGGCAAACTGGTGAGCATTATGTGGGGCACTCGGGTCGGCAGAGTAACGCACGAAAAAAAGCCCGCCTTAGTGGACGGGCTTAATCCATATCTGAGAAGACACGGAGGAGACAACATGAGTATAAACCCTAATCGAAAGAAGAGAGCGTATCGCGTCACGCATCTGTGTTCTGGACACAGATGCCATCAGTAAAAGGAAACGGGATACCTTCGGTGCCGCTAGACTGCCACTTCGCTCAAGACCTTCAAGATGCTCGCAGATCCCTTCCCTTCGGGTAACAGCAGGTTTGGCCTGCTGCCACGCGCATCCTTGATCGCAAAATAGGCCTGATGCTTACTACTACGCCACGCGAACACGAAAACATCGCTGTTTGCTGCCAACTGTTTCAGGCGAGTAGTCGCAACATAATCGGAGTTCAACTCAAGACGGCACAGGGGGACCAACGACTTCAGGATCTGTATGGCACGCTGCCCGGCTGATTCAGTCAGCGTATAAATGGCTACCGACTTGTTCGCCAGGTGTGCGAAATCGCCCTCACCACGCTCGCCTTCCTCACCTTGTTCAGCCAGTAACTCACGGACTGCGGGAAGCTGGTCGAAATCCTGTGCCAGAAGTTCCAGTCCGCGCCACTGATCCACTCTCAGACGGTGACGGTACTGGCTAGCGATCTGTTGCAGAGCGAAAAACAGCCTTAGCGGCGCTTCCTTGTCAGGACGTGGGAACAGAGCAAACAACTCTACAATGTCGAACACCCAATTCATGTAGCGTGGAGAGCCAACCCGCGCAAGTAACTCCTGCATATCATCGACCAGGCCACGGTAGTCGGCAGCCGGGATACCCGACTCGAGCAGCGTTGCTGTTATTCGTTGTACCGAATCGAGTTCTTCCAACCCGTCATTGCCTTCCAGCAGAATGAGCGTAAGCAGCGTCTGGTAAAGGCGCTGGACTTCAGGCACACCGGTGCCCTCACGAAAGAAGTCCAGAATGGCCGGTATCGACCTGACGTAGGTGCGTAAGACCGTTTCTTCGTAGTCTTCGACTTCCGCCATGAAGGCTGCGACAGCCTCGGGGTTAGAACTGTAGTCGGAAAGCCGCCACTCTTCCGCTTTCTGCGTCGCCAGACGTGATGCATCGAGGCTTGGCAGTCCGGCCTTCACGGCGCGTGCCCAACCACTCCAGTCAGCGATTGCTCCCTCGTCCACGGCAGACTGTGCAGAGTCCAATGATTTGTGAAGATGCGCGATCTTCTTCGTATAACGCGGTCCTAAAGCGTCCTGCATCGCGGCGGGATAACGGCCCAACGCATCAAGCGCTTCGCGTGCTGCTTCCACGGTCGCTATTTCGGCGGCGCACTCCAGGATGCGCTGCAGCACTTCCTGACTGACCGGCGCGCGCTTGAAAAAAGTCATCGCGCGTTCGTATTCAGCATCCTCGAACGCGGTGTTAGCTTCATACAGACTGTCGGAAGTCTTGACGCCCGCTTGCAGATTGGGAAACCACTGCGGCAACGAGGACTCGTCAGAATGCTCGAGTTCGGCCCGCAACGTTGTGAGCAACCCCTGATCGGGTCTTTCCCGTGAAAGTTCATTCAGCGCAAACGCCTTCAATACTGCCGGGCGCGTGATGCTCTTCCTCGCTCTGAACAGCCACGCGAATCGCGGCCGGACGTACTCATTAAACGTCGCCGTCGCAGCGGCGAGATCGGCGTCATTCTCGTGTCGCGCCAGAAAGTGGACATACAACGCTTCGACCGCCTCGCCCAGGGTCTGCCGGGGAAGATTGAGATCACGAAGAGCTAGCAGCTTTGTCTCCCCCGCAACCATCGGCGACCAGCGTCCAAGTCCTGCAAGCAGATGAATTTCGAGAAACCGCTCGTTCTGCGCATTAAGGCGACCGGTGCCTTTCAATTCCTCAAGTAGTCGATAGGCCTGCCGCTCGTCTCCCGCAGCGATCGCTCTCTCAAAACGTAACTTGATTGAACCAAACGTTTGAGGCGCAGGACGATACCGCTCCGGTCGGCTCTCTAGCGAAGTTCGATAGATACCCAGCATCGACCAGACCGGTTCATTCTCACGACCGCCGCGTCCTTCAAACCTGTAGACCCACTTGAACCGGTCGACAGCAATCTGCGTCAGCGCATCATGCGGGATGGCAACCCGGCCCACCGGCGTGAAATCGGTATACGCGAGGCCAACATGCGCGGTCAACTCCTCGCACATTTCGTTCGCCAGCAGATGACTGTCAGCGCAGGCGAGCCATGCGGTTGTCCCGTCATGGTCGAAAGACAGGGGCAAAACCAGAGGACGGGTGGCCGGGGCCTTCGCCCAGAATTTCAGCCATGCGCAAGTCTCCGACCCGGCGAGGCGAACGCCTTCAACATTCTGATCAAGCACCGCGTTACCGGACCCGTCGAGTTGTGCAATGTAAGCTCCGAGCCAGCTACTTTCGCCGGACATCACCGCTCCCAAGTCCATCGAAGGCATAAAGTTTTGGAGATCTGCCACGTTCTGTCCTAGCCGGTTCTATACCTGTCAAAATTAAGCCTTGCTTCCGCAATCTGCTGCAGGTCGACATCAAACGAGATCACCTCGTCGTTCAATTCGAACCCACCGTAGGTGAAATTCATGGAGCCTGAGAGCAACGCCCGGTCGGTCAGCAGCCCTTTTGTATGCAAGGCGTCCGCGCCGTCGTTAATCCACAGCTTTGAATTGACACCTGAATTCCTGGCTTTTTCGCGCATCGTCGAGAGAAAGCGCTTGTTATGATCGAGACTTCGGGTCGCGATACTGACCGGTTGCCCGCGTCGCATGAGCGACAGCAGCATTTCCGATATGGTTATCTCGCGGCTTCCCCAGTCAGGCTCGACGAGATTGAAAGCGCCCGATCGGTTGTCAAGTATCGGCACGTCGCTGATCCATGGGCTGACAAGCCACGTGGCACTCCCGGGATTGAGAAGTTCACCGAGAAAGACAAACTGAAAGAGTTCGCGCACTTCATGCTGGCTGGCTGTCACGGACTTGAATATTCGTCGCGATTGCATCAATTCACCTCCACTTCAGGAAGCCGGATATCGGCCTCGATGGCCGATATGCTTTGCCGCATTGCGACCAGCGCCGGATAGACATGAAGGCTTCCGGCGTCGACCGGGTTTAGCATCAGAGCGTGAAACGCAGCCTGTAATTGTTCCTCCTTTCCCTTCGCACAGGTCAAGGTAGCAAATCCGCGCTCGGCGAGAACTGACTCGCAGTGCTGCTGCCATTCGGGTTGTGCGACATCTATGCGAACGTCCCACTCGGGAATAGAGTCGGCTACGAGCAAACGTTCAGTTCCCGGCAGGCGGCAAAACGGGTTATAAATCGACAGGCGCTGCTGTCTTACGAGGCTTCCACGAGGCCACAGAAGTCCGTAGATCATTCCCGTCTTCCAGCCACCGGACATGCCCGCCTCGCCGAGCATGTCCTGAAGTTCGTCCGGAAGGTCATTCCTCGCGGCAAATGCTGCCATGAGTCGCGCGTCGATCTCGATCCCCAGGCGCTGCTCGGATACCTGCCAGTCAGTCAGCAGGTCGTGCAGGAAGGTGTCAGAGACCCGCGAACTCCCGGGCCTCAGGATGCGGGCGTTAAGCGAGGCCAGAAAGGCGTGGCTCGGCAGGAGTTGATGCCTGACGAGCATGGATCTCAAACTGTCAAAGGCGGCACGGCTACTCTCCAGTCCGACTGCGTCGCGACACTCCGCCGCTGCCCTCGTTAATTCAGCGTCAGCAGATTCGACCGCGAGCAGATTGACCACGCGACCGAGTTGCTGGTCCACCAGTTCAAACTCGCCGGCCTGCAGCGCAGATTCAATGAGAGCATAGAACCGCCCCGGATCCTCTCCGTAACGCACCAGCAGATTTTCGATGAGTCCGCCTCCTCCTACCATCGTTTCAGTCACCCAGATAACAGCACCCGGAGTTTCCGTAACAGGTGACTCTGACACCACGTCGACCAGAAGAGAGTCCGTGTCAATTTCCGGACATAGAGACTGAATGGCATCCTGTACAGCTGCGCCCAAGGTCGTCAGGTAGCGCAATTTCAGCCACTGCTGCCATGAACTGTCGATCGGTTGCCAGAGGACCGCCGAAAGAGTTTTCAACTCTTCCAGCACGCTCACGTCGCTCAGGAACGCAATCAGATCATGCCTGAGTCGCTCTGGTCCCCGGGCATCGCCGTACGATGCCTCTTCCTCATCAATCTGCGTCGATTGGAATACGGTCTCCAGTACCGCGATGAGCCCCATTTCCGCCCGCCCTTCGCTCAGCATGACACTCGCTTGCTCAAGTGTGCAGTTCATCGCCAACGCGTTGCACACCAGTGCGCCAAGATAGACACGTGCCAGCCAATCCCTCGAAAACGGACTCTCGACATTCGACAGAATTTCGCCGGACCACGCCTTATCGAAGTAGCGCGCGGTCCGCAAGGCGCGCCATTTTTCTGACGAATCCGCGTTCGTGTCGCAGTAGAGTCCGTCCGGAACGTTGATGTCCAGTTTCAGGCCGTCGACACTCAGCGTGAAGCCGATCGCGATATCTGCATCGTCCAGCGCAAACGAAAAGGTACGCTCCTCCGTTCGACCATCGGTGAACCGTAAACTGGCCCGCGAGCCGCTCGCAAATCTCCGAACTTCAATCGGGGACTGCTCTCGATGGGTATGGAACACGGCCGACCTGACGATTCCTGCAAGTCGCGACGAGCGCGGCGCAGGAAACATGGACGGAAGCCCCCCTGGAACAAGCTGCGTCTGCCATTCCAGAAACGCATTAGACGTGGTGCCAAGGTCTCGCGGCGGTGCCGAGACATTCAGACGCATTACCCGAAATACCGGTGTACTCTTCGTCTCTCCCCCATCGAGATACTGAAAATTACCAAGCAGATATCCTTCCATACATGACAGGATATCGAAGCGTTGATTCAGTTCAGTCGACAGATGTTCGGGCCCGCACCAATGGTTCTCAGTACCGTACCTGTACCCAAATCTCTTCGAAACCCGCCCTGGCGCAAATTCGCGCATCGCCTGCAGGACAGGCATTGTTTCAGGGTCTTCCTGACTACCAGGCAGGTGAATCGCCACTTCGGGCAAGTTAAGATCGGCGAACAAAGACTCAGGGATAAATTCCGGCAGTGGACCTGCCCCTGCCGACGGGTCTTCCTTTGGTCTACCCATGCGTGCCCACTGCGACTGGAGGCGTCGCAGCGCGGTGGGCAGCACCGCCGTTATCAAAGGACGCGGGAAGTCCCACAGCAGCGCCTCGACGGAATCGCGATCCAGCTTCATCGCGCGAGAAAGATGTCGAGCTAACGCTTCTTGCGCCCCCTCATTCTCGAGGATTTCCGTGATCAGATGGGCAATCCGTGTCTGAAGGTCAATGTCCGTCTGATGTTCTCCAGGTCTATCCAGCAGTGTCCACACGTGATAGTGCAAACGGGACTGTTCCAACTGGACGCCAAGATAGTCAATAAGCGTGAAGACCGCCTGCATCTTCTGTACGTATCGATTGGCGAGCGGAAGTACCCGTCTTGGCAACTCTGGATCAAACAGTTGCTCGTAAGCCTGGTATGCCAGCCGGTCGCGACCGTAGTCGGAAAGCACAACCACCGTCCATGGCCGCGTGCTACGCAGCCGCCCTGCGCGACCTCGTCGTTGCAAAAAGGCCGCGACTTCCCGAGGTGCCTTATGCTGGATGACAACGCCGACAGCCGGATCGTTATATCCAACCTCAAGCGACGCTGTCGCGACGACGATATCAGCGTCGCGGTCGACACCGGCATCCTGCGAACTCGTACGATCAACCTGCAATGAGACGGACAGGTCATGGCCAATCGACTCGCTTATCCTCCAGTCCTGCCCGTTCTCGAATTGGGACGTTGATAAACTGGAACGCCGAAGATGGGCAAGTGGTCCGTTCGGATGTCGGCGCCGATCAAGCTCGCGACGGGAGTTCTGCGTTCTGCCCTCCGCATCCAGCATACTGAAGAACAACCGGTTATTGACATCAAGGTCATCTGTGAAAGCAAAGACCCTGGTGCCGTACGCACCTTCGCTTACCGACTGGCCCCGCCGGTCCTGGGTCCTCGCCATGAGCATTGCAGTCTGAATGGTCGCCGAAAGCAGTGCGGTTCTCGAGACAGGATCGCCACGCAACGCGAGCGTATATTCAGCGCCCTCCTTCTTCATGTCACCAGGAGACGGCGAAACCTCGGACACCTGCTCCGGCTTCAGACCAGTCAGTTGACAGAAGAACTCCGGCGCTTCGCGCAACGTCGCCGACAGGCCGACGAAATGAATTCCCGAGCGAAGTGCGCCACGCCATCGACGCATGAGATATGCGACGTGTGCACCGTGGAACCCGGCGTAGGTGTGGACTTCGTCCATTAACATCAGGTCGGGCGCCCGATGCGCCTTCGGACCCAGTCCGAACAGATGGCGAATACGGGAGTCCGACATACGACGGTTCAGCATCTCCGTCGTCGTAAAGAGAATATCCGGGGGCTGTTCAGCAAGGCGCCTGCGGGTAAGAATCAATTCATCCTCGGCCACGCAGTGGCCACAGGTATCGCAGTACAACCTCTCGATGTCGCGCGAGCGATCCGCTTCGCGCCAGAGCATCGAACCGGTACACCCCGGACGTGGGCACGAAAAGTATGGGCAGATAGCATCGGCACCGACCATACGCCATCGTTTCGGAAGGTACCGCGCCGATGTCGGCGTATCGCCAAAGAGCGCCCCCAGGACCAGCTTCCGGCCTGTAGCAGCAAGGGTCGTGTCGAGACGTCGCGCCTGGGAATAGACCTCACTGAACTGGTCCTTGAGCAGTTCGTTTCTCGGATACAGGGCTATCGCCTTCACCCATCGCTTCGAGGAACGGTCCTGGAGAATTTGCGCAATATGGGACAAGGCAGGCAGGTAGAACGCCATGGTTTTCCCGCTTCCGGTGCCCGCGCAGACGATGGTCCCCGCAGCACTCCCGGAACGCAGAGACCTCAGGATTCGGGAAGTTGCGTCTACCTGGAACTGCGCGAGCCTGATCGGACCCGCATCCGCCTGCAGCAAAGCGCGAATTATAGACACCGTAAAAGACGGGACATCGCCGATCTCCGGCAGAAGTTCCTCCAGCGTAAGCCTGCGGTCCGGATATTCCCGCCTTCTCCATCGAAACCGATAGTCGGCAACAAGCGCGGGAGCATTAACCCATCCGCCGTCGGTGCCATGCTTCGGAAACCACTGTCTAAGTTTGCTGGCGAGTCTGATCGTTTCCGCCATGCGTGACCGGTACCGGGGCTCGCTGTCATCGACGCATACAATAAGCGCCCGCCGAACCAGATCTTCGATCACCCCATCCGCGTCGAAATACGCGTCCATCTCACTCCGAATGGCGTCGGAGAGAAGTGGATCCACCAGTTCAACCAACTCATCGTGGGTTATGGCTGCGTCGACGACGCCCCATGACAGAAGAGGCAATTCGCGTTGCTCGAGGGCGTCCAGGCAGGCGATCAGGAGAGTCGTAACCTTATCCATACATTAATTGACGCGTGCCCTGACCGAATACAAGCCATCCTCTTGCCGACATTTCAGCCAATCCAAGACCTCTTCCGTGAGCAGAGACAGCGGCGCGCCCGTGGCGCTGTTAGCCCCATCCAGAAAAAGTCTCACGGCCTCGGGAACATCGAAATCAATTTTTCCGTATGCAGCAGACAACGAAAGGGAAAGCGGTTCGACCTCGCTGATGGCAGCGACATCACCTGGCAGGCTCTGACTGGTCTGCTGCAGTCGGGAGTAAATCACCTCATACTCCCGGATCCGTTGCCTGTTTTCGGTTGTATCGGCCGTACGACTTTTTATCGTCCCCGGTGGGTCACTGGTGATCTTTTCCACGACGTACGCTTTCCATCCCGATTTCGCAGAAGCTTCCAGCGTCTTGTTAAGCGTCCGCATCTTCTCCAGCAGAGTGGACCACTCCTTGCCGGACTTCAAAGTTTGGGGACCCGGCTTTTTCTCCATCTTCCTGCGTACATCAGCCGCTAGTTTGACGACCTCCCCGACCAAACTCTCGGGAAGCTCGACCTGAACATTTCCAGAACGGAGTCGGAGAACGCTCTGCCTGCTAAGATTCAACGGTTCGGTCAGCGCGCGAAGAGTCCGCTTTTGCTCGTGGAGTTCACGGACCTCCTCTCCGTTATCGCTTACCGTCTCCAGGTATCCCAATCCCTCTTTGAGGGTTCTCGCCTGTTCGAGCAAGGTCATGAGTGGACTCCTTGAGGTGCGGTCTCTGCGTCGACCGCATGCAGCACTGCCATGTCCGTTGCAATCACATCCAGTTCCTGTAGCAATTCTTCGATAACGGGCTTCTTGTCCAGTCCCATGAGGGCCTTGCGCCTTGTCTCGACAAGGCCGTTCATGCTGGAGACAAATCGGGATATGGTCGACATGACCGTTGCCGTGTCTTGCAGTTCCTTGGGGTTCACACGTCCGAGTACTGCCATACGAGCCGCCTCCGTCTGGGCTCTTTCCGCGTCGACATACAGGCTCCGGATCTCCGCCAGGGGACACGCATTGAACTGTTTCAGGATTTCTTTAATGCTGCTCTGATCGACATTCTCTGGCCATACACCAATTCTGATCGCGTCGGAGTAAACGGCTCGGAGTTCCGCGTACAACTCCACCTTGTTCGTGTCCTCGCCAAGCAATTCCGTCATCTCCGCGCCCCATTTGCAAAGCTCAGCGTAAAACTGGCCGGAAAGCGGCCTCAGACTGGAACCAAGTTGCTTGATGTGCGAAACAAGCTCCTTGTCCAGTCCCTTTTCCCGATCGAGATCCTTCGCGTGCACTCCGATCGCGTATACGTCCTGTTCACGCATCAACTTCCAGATTCGAGTCACGTCGAGCGCCAGCGGGGTCTTTCCGGTGTCACCCTGAAAATACATCGCCCGACGGAAAAACTGCTCCATCAGGCCCTTGCGATAAGTGAAGCAATCCCTGCGCAGCAATGCCCAGCCAGTCCCCAACAACGTAATTGGCGCCTCGACCGCCGGTGTCAGTATCTGTGCGAGCAGCGTTTCGACGTTTTCAGTCCCGGTAGAGTCTTTCTTCACCGTAGTCAGACCAAGGGCATGCGCCTGCATCGTCAGAGCCGGCAATACGGTTGTCAGAGCCGAGTCTGCAATTGCCCTCGATTGCGACAGGTACTCGGAAACAAGTCTCTGCCCTAACTGGAATGCATATACGGAATCCTCGTCCGCTTCGGGGTAGTTCCACTGGTTGCCCTTTAGGTCCCACCGAACGATAGCGAGCAGGCTCTTGAAGAGAAACCCATCGGGGTCCTCGCTCGTATCAGCGATCTTGACGACGATCGGATGTTCCTGATTTCCTCGTGCGCTCGGAATCTGGAAGGCTTTTGGCGACAGATTTTTGACGTCAGACCCAGACAGCGAACTCAGGGTCCAGTTTGACATGGCGTCCACCAGTTTCACGCAGGCATTCCTGATGGACCGCGCGCTTGGCATGTCGAGCTCGACGCCCTCCCGCCATGCCTGAAGCCGTTTCTTCCACTCCGCAACCTTGGGGTCTTCCTGTGGGGCATCGATGTCTCTATCTTGGTCTCCACCCGTTACATCCTTATCCCCCTCTTCCTGCACTGAATCGCCCGGTTCACGTAGAACAGCTTCGAGCGGCGGCAGTTTGAATGCGGTGAGCACGGATGGATTGAGCACGTGCAGCCCTTCATCGTCCTCCGGATTTCCACCCCAGTTCGCGAGAAGACTCCTGTACTGCAAGCGCTGCTGGCTATTTAGTAGACGTTGTTTCGAGACAAACTCCGCTATGGCGGCACTTGGCGTCGCTACGGCAATCGTCTCCGGAAAGGAGCCATCGTCGAAAGAAGCGCGATGATCAAGAAGCAGCGGCCTCAATATGTAGTTGATGACCGCGCGCGGGTTAAATGAAAGCCGCCCCCCGACTTTCAGATAACGATCGCAGAACGCCGCTACGGCTTCCCTGTTATAAGGAAACAGTGCGTAGTTTCTCGAGCTATAGCCGAACCCGGAAATGATCGACGTCTGATCATCTTCGTCACTGAATGCCGTCAGCCAGTCGCCCGAATCGACACTTTCATCGTCGACGGTACTGAACATACGCCGAAGTTGATCAATTCCGTGACGGCTCGCGTTCAGGTAGTTGCCGACGAGATCGACAGCGCGCGATACAACGACTCCGTCGCGTTCATCCGTAGGTCGAATGGCCCACTCATACTTCGCCCGCGTGCGAATGGTTTCCCATTTGTCAAGATAACCGTCCGTGACCGCGATCGCCGTGCGCATGAAGCACAACTCCTGCTTGCCATCCCGTATGGCCTCCTGGATGCAGATGTTGAAGAGCACCTCCTGAATGCCCGTAAGTGCCGCAAAGTCCTCCACCAGAAGGATCAGTTCCTTTCCGTCCTTGAAAAGCTGCTTGCGGATGTCCAGGATGACGTCCTGAAGGGAGTACCCGCCCTTTGCGCTGAGATTGAAACTGTTGCCCACAGCCGTATCGACAGCTTCGTTCAGTATCTTCACGGCGCGGGCCCGCCCTTCTGCGTTAGCGCCGTCGATGGTGGTCAAATAGTATCCTTTGACCTTTGCGGAAGCCTGGCTGACGAGGCCGATCGGCATATCAAGATCGCCTGGTTCGAACTGTGGCACAGAGTCATCCACCGAACTATCTGCGGTCTTCGCCCCGGTCGCGCGCCGCACGAGTCGGATTAGGGGAGCGAGGTCCGAAGCTTCCCCCTCCTGCCCGAGCAATCGATCCGTAAAAACAGCGTCTCCAAGGAGGCCAGGAAGGTTCTTAAGGTGATGCAGGTCGGTTAGCTGTTTCTGACCATCAGCACTATCCGGCGAATACTGCAACCGCAGTTGCCGGAACCGCTCTTCAAGTACGTTCTGCAGTTCAGCGCGCAAACGGTTGGCGGCCGCACGTGGCTGAAAATCCGGAATCGCCTGGTTAAAGGCCTTATATATTTCCGGAGACTGTTCCGGATCCAGCGCATCCACGATCTGCTTGACTACGGTACGCAGGCTGGCACTCTTCGGCACGCGAATGATGTGAGCGTGCTGCGCCTCAGGACGACGCCTGAGTTGCGCGTGAAGCCATCGAATCAGATGTGACTTGCCGTATCCGGAGGGCCCGCTCAGCGGCAGAATGAGCGTACCCGTAGGCAGGTCGTCAGTCAGGAAGTAGCTGAGCAGATCCTGTTCGGTGGCGGCCTCTTCCGCCCGCTCCAGAGTTGCCTTTTTCGTCAGATCCATCGCTTGATGAACGGCAAGCAGCAGGCACTCCTCTGCGGATTCCGCCTCAGGTTTGATGCAGTCGTTAATCGCTGCGCTCGAGGGCCACCAGTTTGCAAGTGTCATCATGCTTCTCCGTGATACGTGACGTGCGTGAATCGGTCCCACGGCCTGCCCGCAAATCCCGTAAAACTGTATCCCTGCTTCGCATCCGCCCGGATCTCGAATCCAACTACCCCACCAATTTCGAGACGCTTCAAGGCGCGAGACAGTGACGTCGACAGCGCATCCCCTGCACGCGACGCGAGTTCGGCATTTTTGATTTCCGACTCCACCAACTGGCGGTAGCCACCAAAGTCGAGCACCGGAAGTATCGTTGCGAGCGCCTCGATAAAATCGACAGCGGTCAGCGTACTCCGGTCCTTGAATATGCCGGACAACGAATCGCGAACCGCAACCGTGGGGTCGACAATCAGTGGACTGTCGCCGGAGGCGAAGCCCATAAACACCGACCAGTGCTTGAAGCCATTCCAGCGCGTGTCGTTTTGCAGCACCCTTCTCGCCTCATTCCCGACCTGCACGCTTTCCAGAACCTGGACCTGCTCAGCGGAAGAAGGAAGTGTGTAGATATCCTGCGCGAGAATCCAAGCAGCTGCCCGCGTAAAATCCGCGCTCAGATTAGATTCTGCATCCCAGAAGTTTCTGTTGTTTGTTTCGCTGAGTGCAACCTCGCGCACAACTGACGGCATCCGGCGGATCGCCTCATCGTGCTCCAGATTAGACAACCAGTTGTACTCCGACGCAACACGCATCTTGCCGTCATTCTCAACAAACAGGCCTAGTTGGGTCCATCTCGTCACGGCGGAGCGGAAACGTTTCGGGTCGACAGCGGGTTCCGGTGCGCATATGCTAACCAACCTGTCTCTTGTCATTGGACCAAGCGCAACCAGTGCCTTTAGCGCGATGAAGACCTGCCCTGGCATCCCATCGCTTTCCATATTCAATATTGCCATTTCCGACTCTTCTCTGTCCGTTAGCAGTTAGTCGAACGTCTCGGTGCGTTCGATATGGGCTGCGCAAATCTTCCACGCAGCACAGTGTCCGCCTTAGGTCGTCAATTTTTTGACAAACTGATCGAGACCCATGCGGTTTGGCCAGACATCAGCCATCCGTCTGCCTGGCACAAACGGGTCGTTGAAGCTCTCTGAGACGAACAGCAGATGCAACGGTTTGCGAACAGCGAGAATCTCAAGAGGCATCTCTTCCGCCGGAGATGTCAGGATGGAAACAGCCGGAAAGCGCTGATTGACAAGGTACGCGTCTCCCGCGTCTATGTCATTCTCGATCACAAACCTATATCGGGATCGTCGTGCGAGTTCGCTATAGCCCTTGACGCCTCTCCAGAACTCCCGGTTTGTCAAGTTAACCTCGGCGACGTCAAAAACTGAAATGACTGCCGACATTGCCTTGACCACCTGGGCTGCGGCAGACTGTGTCAACAGGTCAGGCATTACTACAAGAAACTTCTCTGGTGAGCGTCCACTAAAATACTTGCTCCACTTTGCTGTATCGAATCTGCGCGTCATGGCGAGAGATCCAGTTGGCGTGGATGTCGGCAATCTTCTCTGGCTACTTCTTCGACACACCGGACAACCCGCGCACCCTCCTCCGACGGGGATGCGCCACCGATCACTGTCAACCTCATACAGTTGGGTCAGCGCGTCTGACACCTCAACCTCGCCTTTCAGTACTGAAAGCAGGAGCTTGAAATTCCGCTCCGTACTCTGCGCACCGCGGCGTCTCGCCGCCTGAATCTCGTTCGTCCAGACACCCTTTTCTCGATGGTGCGGATTGAGAATGCGAATTGTCGCCCTGTTGAAATATTGAATCGCGGCCTCTTCCTGGCGGACTTCGTAGGTGTCATCGGTCTCTCCAGGCAGTTGCACGGGCCGTTCGGGAAAATCGGAATCCAGTTCGATGACTCGGGCCCGAGCCATCAATATCAAAGTTCGAACGTTCCAAGCCTTGTTATAGTCGCTCTGCTGCATGCCATGACTTGGAACGACCGAAATGTCGATGGACCACCGATCCTCGCCACGGGCTTCGTAGGATCTGAGCATAGCCTCCCAGCGGGCCTGACCCAGTTCGTCGCCAATGACTCGAGTTCGCCCAAGGCTTCGTCCCGTGTCAATATCTGCACCGTCGTAGATCGAAAGTGATACGCACGGGCGGCCGTCACGTCCGCCCCGGCCGACTTCCTGATAAAAGCGGTCGAGCGTTTCCGGGACGCAGGCGTGGATCACGCAACGTACGTCAGTCTTGTCGATTCCTACGCCGAAAGCAGATGTCGCGACGATGGCATCCAGTCTGTTAGTGCTCCACTCATCAATGATCGACTTCCTGTTTGCGGCAGTGGTTTCACCGTGAAAATGCGCAACGCGCGTCAAGCCAAGCGAATACCGCAGCGAGCGCGCTATTCCCACCGCGTCGGACCGTTCGCTCACATAGACAATAAACGGTCGCGGCGCATGCCGGGCTGCCTCGAGAAGTTTCGCCAGCTTTTCGTCCCGTGATTGAGCCCGATGAAACCAGTATTCAGGCTCTTGTCGAAGTTGCGCGGCAGAAATAACTTGAACCTGTGAGACGGGCCCAAAAAGAGTAGCCAGCGTCTCCAGCGTTTCCGCTGCAAGCGTCGCGCTCAGCAACAGCGTGTTGAAGGGTTCACATGTGTCCGGTATGACCCGAAGCAGTCCGTTCCGCAAGCCTGCAAGCATCTGGAATGACGGGCGGAATTCATCACCCCACTGGGCGACAAGATGCGCCTCATCGATGACCAGGCGACGAACAAAACCAGAACGGGCGGCATCGTAGAGTGCAAAGACGAGGCCACCACACACAGACTCGGGAGCCGCGAAGAGAATTTGTTGTCGCCCTCGGCGGATTCGTTCCTTGAACTGTTGTTTTTGCTCAGGCGAAAGGTCGGCATGCCACGCGAAAAGTTCACCCCTGCCCGGATGAACTGCCAGGCGCTCCTGCATTTGCCGTTCCTGGTCGATTGCCAATGCCACCGTTGGCACGACCACAACCGTCATGTTTCCCTCGCGACCATCGAGAAGAACATCAATCTGCGCGGCCAGGCTCTTTCCGCTTCCAGTCGGCAGATTGACAATCAGAGTACTTCCCGGCGGAGCAAAAAAAGACGCTCGCACAGCTTCGCGTTGTCCGCGCGACCTGTAATGTCGCAATCCCGTCGCGAGGCCCACACATGGGTCTGTGTCGCACTCCTGGGTGACCGCCGGGCTATCCGTCGAAAACGCCCTGTCGAAAATGCCTGACGAAGAGGCTTCGAGCCATTCAGGTTGCCAGCGCTCGGCGGAAAGGACAAATCCGTCCGGCGTTTGCATCACGAATACGCCCCACTCGGTCCACTCGCCGAACGACGGCCACGCCGGATGGTGTGGCACCAGGATCTGGCTCAGGCTGCTGGATTGCGACTGTTGCAGCAGGATCTGGCGAATCAGCGGCATCAGGTCATTCTTGGCAAGAACACCACTCGACGATTGCGACAGGATCTGGCTGATCCGCTCGTAGGTGCCCTGCACCTTAAACTCGGAAAACGGAAATTCCGTCGGCCACTGCAACAGCGCCGCCTGCAACTCAGAAAAGCCGAACTCTCTCATGCCGCTTCTCGCGCAAGGTCATCGAGCGACCTGTTCGAAACAAAAACGGCCTGTATGGCATCTACCCGGATCGCAGGCCTGGCAACGCCTGCGTACAATGCGTTGTCCAGTTGCGCTTCGAACTGCGCGGCTTCGCGGGCCACCTCCAATTCCTTGGCCTCCATGAAAGCCAGTCGTGCCTGTCTCTGGACGTCGTGAAGTCGATGTCGTGCTTGGCTCGCATTGGCTGCATCTTGAACCTTGTTCCGGAAATCATCATGCTCGCGCAACCCATTCTCGGCGCGACGCCGTGAGTGCAGGACATGCACGGACCAGTCCGCGATTGCCGGAATTGCCTGGTTTCGGACCACATCCCATCGCTCAGCGCTCAGATTAAAGTCCCGGCCCTCCCCTGCCCTCGGCACCTTCAGATACGGAGCATTCAAACGCTCAAGGACCGCCTCGTCAGTGACTTCGTTGTACTCGGCATTGAGCCACACGGTTACCACCATCGGTTCGAACGCCGCGTCAGCACGCCGCCGCAATGCGAAATAACTGCCCTCACCGTACCCCCTGTCCTTGGACAGAGTGAAAGCTTCTGCTACGTCAGTTTCGATGGCAAAGTCGAACCGCACAAATACATCCGCGACATCGATGCTGCTCCATTCGGGCACAAATCTCCACATGGCCGATGACCGGCCACGTTCATCGAGCAGTGAAAACTGTTCCAGGCCCCGCCAGAACGCGGATCCGTACCTCAGAACATGCGCGTTACGGGCGAGTGCGCTAGGTCGTCTGAACGCATAAGCGAACGTACGCGGGGTCTGCTGTCTCGCACCGGGCTGCTCTGTATCGATCGCCTCGATAAACCCCGGATATTCAAGAAACCGCGTCAACGGCAGCAGCGTACCAACTGCCTTCTCGTCTCCGTTGTACTGGTAGCGGACGACCTGCTCCAGGTCAGACGATCCGGACTTGATCTGCTGAAATTGCAGGGTTCTGACTGCCCATTCGTCCATGTCCTCGCGGATACCCTTCCAGTCAGCGTCTGACTCCTCCACAAAATCAAAATCTTCAGAGTCCCCCTGCTCGATGGCATCGAGGGCGTCCATTTTGTCGAGGCGATCAATTTCATGCTGAACCGCCTTGCCTTCGACCAGGGTCTTTTCGAGGTCGCGAAGTGCCTCAGGACCATCCTGTAACAGCCGGGCTCTTACACCCGCCATTTGCTCATCAATCAGATATTGCAAACTGGCTACCGAACGATCGAACACTTCAAATCCATTGGTAACGCAATTGAACCATGCTCTGTCCCACTCGCTTTCTCCGCAAAATCCGACGTACGAAAGCACAGGTCTTCCTGAACCAAAGCGATCCACTCGACCTATACGTTGCTCGATGTTATTTGGCGACAGCGGCAGGTCGGCGTGGAGAACGATCTTGTTGCCTCCCTGCAAGTTTAATCCGGCCTCTGCGGCCCGGTCGCAGACGAGAACAAAACATCCCGGATCAGTGACGAATCGTTTCCACTCGGTTTCATCTGCATCATCAAAATCATCCCAGTCTATCGCCGTACCATCTCGTGCACGTACCCGATGACGTGCAACCTGAGTTCTCAGGTGTTTGCCCAACTCGCCGTACAGTTGGTCTGCATAGGCAACGGATGAAGTGAAAACGACCACTTTCTGCCCACGCTGGCCAGCGAGGTCCAAAACCAGCCGAGAGATTTCTGCCGTCCCGACGTGCTGAACCGCGGGTCCAATCGCCGCAAGCAGTTTTTGCAGAGATTCATCCTCGCCGGGGAAGAAGGCAGCCGTGCATTGCGACTCACTGTGAGAGCACCCGTCGATCTCAAGCAGGCGGGCAGATACAAGATCACGTAGGTTGGCTGTGTCGGAGAAGAATGCCTCAATAAAGCGCAAGAAGATGGACTGGAACGATAAAGCACCTTCCTCGCCGCGCAAGTTGGCATCCGTTATCGCGTTGATCCGCCAGTCTTCCAGTCTTCGCTCGATCTCGACACGTGCAACCGACGCGTATCTTAAGGGTTTCACCCCGCTTCGATTCGGCGTAAGAAAGGAAAGTGACGCACGCCGATTCCGCAGCACTCGCCTGCTCAGTCGATATGTCTCGCTAACGTGTGCTCGGAGAACGTGCAGCGCCTCGCCGAGTTCGGGATCGTCTTCGTCGGGCAGCGTGTCGACGATTGCCTGAAGATGATCACAAAGGTCCGCGAGCAGACTGTCCTGCGGAAAAAGCACTCGTAGTTGCTTGATCGACGTCCCCAACAGGAACACGTTATCCGGAACGAGCGTCGCAACGAGTTCGGCGAGTCGCGCCCGGTGCCGAACCTTGTCGCGGAAGGTCTCCTCGTCTTCAAGTTTGTACAGGCTGGCATCGAGAAGATGAAGCATGGCAAGGAAGGTACGCTCGTTGCCAAGCGCTGGCGTCGCCGAGAGCAAAAGGAGTCGCCTCACGCGCGCAGCGGCGGACGCGATATTGCGGAACAAAGAACTCTTGCTTGCGTCGTCTGATCCGTAGCCGGTCGTCACCTGGTGCGCCTCGTCGATGATCAGCATGCCTGCCTTGGGCAAAACGGCGACCATAGCCTCGGGGTTGTCGAATCCAATAACGAAAATTGAATCGTCAAGAAAGTCGGATAGGTGAAACGTCCTGCTTAACTCATCGCGCCACTGCTGAACGAGGGGCGGGGGAACCAGGATGGCGGCGAAATGATTTGTCGGGTAGTCGAGGACGTATTGCCTGAGAATAACCCCCGCTTCGATGGTCTTGCCGAGCCCCACCTCGTCCGCAAGCAGGTAGCGTTGACATGGGTCCGACAAGACGCGGCGAACAACTTCGTATTGGTGTTGTAGCAATTCGATCCGCGACGACGCATATGCTGACAAGCCCTGAAACCCCCCGCGTAGGCTCAGCGTCCGGCGCATGAACGGCCCCCGCCCCGATGCATAACCCGGCGTCTCTGTGATGAAGTTCGCCAGATAACTACTGGGGTCGCGGATCGGACGGTCCCACCGCACAAAAACCTCCTCGACATTTCGTACCTGCGATAAGCCGTTCGGGAGTTTCAATTGCAGCGTTTGCCCGTCTGCCACTACCACTCGTGCGATTCGCCAGCATTTCCGTGCATGGTCAAACAAATAGACCCGCGTCTGCCTGTGCAACCGCGCCCGAGAAACAGTTGCGGAGGGAACGGTCCTGACGATCCTCTCTGAGTATGGATCGTCGAAGTACTCAATCACGGAATCATGGCTGCCCTGTTGTAGCAACTTTGCGATTCCATCCCCCGGGAACAACGTGCACCTGACGAACATATTGGTCTTCTTGTGACAAGAGATTCGTCGCGCGGCCCTCTGCGGTCACAAAGACCCGCATCTCTCACTGGAACACACGACGTTCACAGCAGTTATTAGTCCCACATCGATTAGCAACGGGACGCTGCATCATTGAATCCCGCCGCCCCCGACATGCACAGAAAGATTGGCTAACGTCACCTTCGTGGTTTCTTATTTTCATAAATTAATCGAACAATCTTACCAAATCGGCGCAGAGAGGCAAGCTATGCGCACGGGTCCGGGAAGAGTATTTCCGTGCGAGGCAGCGTCGAAGCCAACTTCCAATGAATCGCATGCGCGAGGTCACACCACGGGGAGCGGTGGCAAACGAGTCGGTTTTTCTGGATCCTGGATACGCACCGGTTTTTTGGACGAGGTCCTTGATGCGCTCTATGCCACCGAGGAGCCCTCGACCGCGCAGTTGCCGCCCGGTCTGCGCGGGCAGTCGACGAGCGAAGCGCGCGCGCTCACACAGGTGCAACGGCTGAGCACCGGCAGCGATGCACAGCATGGAAGCGGCCATACCTGCAATGTCCAGGCACGCTTCGGATGCGCACCCCACTCCCCCCCGCTGCGGCTCCGATACAGGAATGCGGATATATTGTGAACGTCGATTTCCGCAACCACCGGTTCGCCGCGTAACAACACGACGCAATGGCGACATCCTGCACGCCGTCCCGCGACAACGTGGGCCGTGCTTCCTGTCGATAGCTTCGAATCTCTTTGGTCAACGCGGTCTTGCCGGCTGGTTATGCGTGGCATTGACCCGTAGAAGCAGTCTGTGTGGAGTTTGGACTATATTGCCCACACAGCCTTGGGAGCACGGAGCAGATATGAAATCACTTCACGGCGAACCGGCTGGCATGACGTTGCGGGATGCCCAGCCGCGTGCGCAGAAGGAGCAGCGCGAGGCGCTCGTGCAGATTCTGGAGACAGGGCAAAAAGATATCGATGCCGGCAACTCTCACGACCTTGCCGAGTTTCCAGACCAACTGGATGGCGCGGGTCCTGACCAGAGCGTGCTGGCATGTGGGTCGACGGGTCGCAGCACCATTGGAGCGCGCACCGCGCAGATGATCCGCCATTTCGGGCCCGCCACGGGGTTACGTGTATGTCGGGCAGAGCGGTAGCGACCCCTTCCCCGAGGCGGGGCAAAGGCGCCGGTTTTATCCGTCGCGCACGCCGCCGGTCGCAGCCCTTGTTCCGCCGGGGCAGCCGGCAGGATGCACGGTACGACATCGATGCATCAGAGCGGATTGCCCGATCCGTTGCAAAGCCAACCGGCGGGATGCGATGGTCGCAGATGGACCGGAAGGTCGGAACCATCTTCCGCCCCGCTCCGCCGGTCGCCTGCACGGCGCCCAATCAGCGCCTCGTGCCGGGATCAGCTCCTGCTACGCCCGCTTGCCGACGTATGCGGTCGGCTGCGCCGCCGCGAATTCGGCGACCCTCGGCGTGGCGACGATGCAGACAGACTGGTGAGTCAGGTCCCGATTTTTCGCCTTCAGCTGTCGCGCCATCCGCCGCTCGAGGCGCTGCCGGTGCAGCGCGTGCCACGAGGCATGGAGAAAACAGGCGGTCAGTTCGTGACCGCACAGGTCACGCAATTCCGGAAACATCCGGCCAGGGTGCACCTTGTCCGGGAGTTGCAGTCCCAATGCCACGGTATGTTCCTCACCATCGTGACTCGCCAGCACCTGGCAGCCTCGCTGTTCATCCCACGCGTCCATCGCCCGCCACGTCACCGGGTCCGTCCCATCAAGGAGCCAGTGAACGGCTGTCTTTCGCTGCAGCACGGCGGTCGCGACAATGACGGGCGCGGGCCGACCTTCAAGCGCCATGCATTCAATGCCTGAGAAATGGAGTTGCACCTGGTCCGAGTCCATCGGCAACGGCACATCGTGGGACAGACAGGCATGGAGCGCCGGGCCCGATGCCAGGCCGCCCCATGGACCGCTTTCGAACGGGTTGAGCAGCCGGCTCAGGGGAACATGCTTGCCAGAGTTAGGATTCCATATCTGCATGATTGGTTTTCTCGACTATAAGATTAGGCGCCCCGTGGGGCGCGGGGTCATCGCTCAGGAACCGCGCTTCCTCGCTCGGCCGCGACGGGGACGCTCCGGCAGCGGCCCAGGAGTCGTTACGGGTGCACGCTCGATTGCACTCGCCATCCGCAGCACAAGTGTCACGGCGCGCTCGCCCACGCATGCCATGAGGTGCACCCACTGGGTTTCACCTCGTCGCAGACAGTCGTCGTTGAGCCACCGCCAGGTGGCCGTCTGGCCCTCGGGGCGCGCTTCACCGGGGGTATCGAGCAGGCGTTCGGCACAGCGCTCAAGGAACTGCAGCATGAAGACACCTGTTTCCATCTGCCAGGCAAACTCCGCGTAGCCACCGTGCGCGGCGCGCTCCCGCGCCTCCCGGAGCTCCGGCGCATAGCAGTCGATGGCCTCCAGTACCGTGTTCGCCTCAAGGGCACGCCAGAATCCGCGACGCGGCTCATAAAATGCTCTCAGCACCCTGAATACCGCCGCCTCGTCCAGCTCATCAGGAGCTGCCGCATCTGAGTGAATCATCAGGCGCAGGAATGCAGCCTGCTGTGTGGGTTCGACCGGCGGCAGGTCGAACAGCGGCCCCCGGTCGCTGCGACGCGATATAGCGCTCGTACCTGTTCCTGCACGCACGGAGCCGTGCTGAGGATGTTGCTTGTCCAGCTTCATTTCAAAATTCTCCTGATGTCGGAGCGTGCGGGAACCTACCCAAGGGGTCTGGCGCGGATCCTTCGTCAGCACCACCCGGTCTTGCAGCGGAAATCACTCCGCGCCGATGGCGTCATCCCCACACGCGATTAGATAGCACTACGAATCGAATGAATGTCCAGTCTGGCAATAATTCAACCGTGCCGGGTCGTCAATGAATGCTGGTTGGGCTAGAATTTCCAGTCGTCACAGGCAGAATCGCCATCGGCAGGCCGGACAACGGCTCAAGCGTCAAGTATTGACTCAGCCTCTCCGTCATCAGGACGTTCACCTCGACATGGGAAAGCGCGATACCCTCGATGTCAGTCGTCGCTTGCTCTTCGAGCAGACCGCTTGCAGCCAGCTTTGCCGCAAACGCCAGAAAGCTGGCTGAACTGTCCGTGCCGCATGCGTGCCGCAGGTCATCGATACCGCTCTTGCTTCTTCCGGGTATCCAGTCAATCGGATGAGCGGAATACATCGACAAGTCGTTCTCAACCATCGCGACGGGTGCGTAACCGTTGCTCCGCCAGGAATCGATAGCAGACCACACCTGCGCGTCACTCGCGTCGGCCAGCCAGTAAGTCTGCACCGAACCAATCTGGCTTCGGATGCTTATAACAGGCACCCCTGGTGCGCCGATGCGGCCGAATCCAAAGCACGCCTGTCCGCCGGCAACGGCTCGAAGACGCGTCAGGTTGCAGTGGGCGGCCAGCACCGGGCTACGTGGGCGACCCGAGCGTGGCGTCCCAAAGCAGTCGACGTACGTTTTTGCTGGCAGCAGCATGCCAAACCGGCAGCGTGGTAACGACACACCTTCAATGGTCGGGGAAAGGAAATTCGTTTCATTGACTTTCGTGTTCATATACATCTCCTTGTATGGGGGAAAATCAGACAGGTTGCGCACCGTTCGCGGCTCCCGATGCGGGATCGCTGAACGATTGGCTCGCCACGACTGTCGAACCGGCCTCAGCACCGGCATCATCGAGCCGGTGCATGAATCCGAGAATCGCGCGTGTCGCCTTGCAGTCGGAATCGAGGTATTCCGCGTATTCGTCCTCGCCCCTTGTCGCGAAATCCGCCATCAACCAGTCGTAGACCTGCTCCTGCTCCGAAGGACGCCCGTCCGCCGGCAACGCAAGGAGCCGCATGGCGCAGCGCTCGTCGAACTGCCGCACGTACAGATGGTTTTCGACCACCGCCCTGAAGGTCCCCCAGTGCTTCAATATCGCGTCCGGGTTGAGCACCGGAACGTGGAACTGGAACACGCGGATGATGGTGTCCGGCTCCAACTCCTGCCAGAAGTTGAGGCGAGGCTCGTAGACGTCCTCGAGCATGCCGCCTACACGGGCTACGGCCTCGGCCGACTTGGCGGGCGGGTTGTGCTTCAGGTAGCCAACCATCCGGTCGAAATACGGCTGCTGGCGTGCGTGGATAGATTTCGTCATAACGGTTTCCTATGCAAGTATCAATGGGGCTGGCCATCCTGTGCCTGTCCTGGGCACATGTTCGAGGTCGGTGAGGGGGCGTCGCATGGTTCCTGTGCCGGAGCTCCCTCGAGATACGCCATCACATTCGGCGCGGCGAGAATCCAAGAGCTCTGCCTGCTCAGTTCGGGGCGTGACAGCAGAAATGGCAGTTCAATCGCACCGTCACGGCACATGGCGTCGGCGACCGCGAAGAACCGGGAGGCCTGGTCCTGTCCGCAAAAGCGGCGCGCTGAGAAAACTGCTTTTGCATTTCGATTGACCTCAGAAAAGTTGGTGGTGTGGCATCCCATGCGGGATCCCGTTACCTGTGACATGCAACCGCAACAGCCAGCCGCCGCGCGGAGATCTCACTCCCCTGGCTGCTGCAAGCGCCCGTCGTTCAGGGAGTAGCAAGACCGAATATCCCGGCAAAATCCTCGATGGTGAGCGTCAGCGGCTCTACTGTCCTGCTCGCGGAGGAGAGCTCCAGGGTCAGCATGTTCACGATTTCAGTCAGTGTTGCCTCACCGAGCGAAAGAAAGTCGGTCTCAAGCGGGAACCCTTCTGAATCAACCCGACCGGGACCCGTCGGGTGCGCGTCGCAGAACAGATATCCGCCGGCTGCCCGTATCAGCATTCCGAGGTATGTACGCGGGGCGTGAGCAGCCTCCACGTGAACCTCGACGCGAAACCCGAGTACCTGTGCGTCTTCGGGTTGCGTTTCAGGGAGGTAGGTAGTGGTCAGGGAAAATTTGCTTGCAGTAGTTTCAGTCATCGTTTGGTCCTTTTGACGGTGCGAGCGAGGTCAGCGAGGCACCTGGTTCGCAAACAAAATTGATGGAAAGGGGGTAATAGGACTGAGCCGGAAACGTGAGGCGCGCGCCCCGGTCAGGCGGCATCGCATGGCAGCAGCCGGCCAGGCCGGGTGCAGGTAGCGCACGTGACGGGCCACATCGGAAGGTCAGGTAATGCGGCAGGGCGGTAGTCGCCGCCGGACGGAATCACATCGGGCAGAGAGAGGTGCATTTGTTGGCTCCCAGGTGTCGAAACAGGGTTTCGCGCCGGGCTCCCGGGTCCACGGACAACTTGCCGCTGGATCCCGGGAATATCCCGAACACTTGGGGCACAGCGTAAAATCCCTCGCCCGAATTACAAACTCCGGCTATTTGATTTCTAGGATTGGTGCGGGTTTGCAGGCGACGGGCGGGGATTTCAGCGGAGATTTGGAGATTTCCACTTCGCTTTGGCCTCTTTCCATCTTTCTTGCCACAGCGACATCTCGGGCCGACTGAACAGAATATCGAGGGTCAGCCAGCCGACATCGCCCTTCCGACGTGACCGGAGCCCCAACGCGATGGCGACCGGATCAAACGTTGCAGCTTCCCCGCCTCGCCGCCCACCCGTGAGACGGGCGGCGAATAGCCATGGAATGCCCTTGGCTTTGCCCAGCCTTTCAATCCATTGTTCTTTCGACCATCTGATGTTCTCAAATGCTGCCGCAATCTCGTGCTTTGACAGGCCAGTCACCTGGCCGTTGGCTTTGCCCGCCTCGGCCTTGTTATCCGAGAGGGCGTCTTGCCGGGAGTTGTCAAAGCGGAAAGTGATTTCCGTCGCTTCGAGAAACCTGACCACCTCGGTGTGAAAAAAACCGATCCGGAATGTGCGCGCGTATTCCTTCTTCGACCAGGGATCATTTGCGTTGGCGTGGGAACCGCCAAGGAACATCATTGGTCCCTTTTGTTTCATGGCGTGCATCCAACACTCCAACCACTCTTCTTCCGCAGTTGCGATAGCGGCTTTCCGCAGCAAGCGCTGGCCTTGAACTGCAACTGCTTCGCTGGCCATATACCGGCCGATCTGCGAATCCATTTCCACCCACCGGGGACGACCAGCCGTTTCATTGGTCAAAACCTGCAGCAGATTTCTCGCAGCCTCGCGTATCTGCCATCGCTGCGGAAACGGTTCGTCACTGAAAATGACCTTGGGATTGACACTTCTAGAGACCGCCATCAATACAGCATGCAAGGAGATGAATTCCATCAGCATCCTTTATCGTCGTGCAGACCGACGACCCGGGGGTCCTCAAAGTACGTCCAGACGACCGGCAGGGACGTCAATTCATTGCACGCGAAACTGGCATCGTCGAAATCAATCACCCCTCCGATACCGTCACCGCTCGGTCTTAAGAGGTGCACTGCCGTCTTGTACAGCAACATCGTCATGAAAGGTCCCCGTCTTCCCAAATCCCTGGATAACGGCGGCCGGCGTCAGAGCTTTAGGCACACGCTCTCTTCCACTTCAGCCATGCGCTGCGTAACTGGTCAAGCCGGCGGTAAAGCATTGATCTGCGAAAGGACTATGGACGTGTGATGTGATCGGACAACTCAGGCACGGGGCTGCTCGTTGTTGCGATGCGTCGACTTCGGCAACGGTTGCAGTTCGCCAATCTGCCGCCGAAAATCCGCAGCCTTCGCCTAGGAACAGCCGAGATGACGCCGGATGTCGGCAACCGTTGCCCGCACTCGCCCCGCAGCTATGTCACGACAGAGCCGCAGGACCTTACCCTCATGACCGGCATCCGCGACCTGGGGCGAATTCATCGCCGGCGAGTCTGGAATCGCGTGACTAGCCATAGAAGAAGCATGACTCGCCGGGAGCGCGGCGATGACTGCGGGCGTGACGGACGAAGTCACCGCTCGGTCGGCGAGCGTCGCACCCGGTCTGCGGGGCTGAAGCACGATGTACCAGCACAGGCACGCCACACCTTCCAGTTCGGCGGCATAGGCAAGTGCCAGCAACAGGTTGACCTTCCCGGCAGTCGTGCCCACCCAGACGGCAAGTCGCGCCGTGACCGGGTCGTCGCGAGCGGAGTCACGCAGGGTGGTCACGAGATTTTCCTGAGCGATCTCCCGGTCTTCGGCCCTCTCCCACCGCTTCGCTTCATCCGCTTCGACGTTGAGCGCATCGAGCTTCGCGGACAATGCGATCCGGTTCGCGCAGCTCCGCGCACAGCGCTGTGCGCGAATGGCTCCCAGCGCTGCCTTGAACGTCGCCTGCTCAGCGGCTATCGCTGTAAGACTGCGACCTGAAGGAGCAACCCGTGCGACCGGCGCGGCAACCACTGCTATTGCGTCCGCTCGACGCTCACCCGCATGTTGCTGCGACAGCAGAAAAAAAGTTGCATGGCCGCATGAAACTGCAAGCATGCATGCGACCCACAATCCGCTGGCGATCCAGCGAACCGCAGTCGAAACGTTCCGGCAAATCGCCGGCACGAAATGCGCGCACAAGACAAGCACAACGCTAATCGCACACCAGACAAGCCGTTCCGACGACCAACCACCCCGCTGCCAGCCAGCACCGACATGAAGATTGCCGTTCCCGTTGTCGCGATGGCAAGCATAAATAGCCCCGGCACGCGAATATCGCGAGACCGTTCACTCTTCGTGTCTTTCACTGCGCTATCGATAATTGTTTGCATGCGTCCCCTCATACATCAAATACCAAATGTAGCTACCGCATTTGGCAGGCGTGACTGGCATCGTGGTTATACCGTCATCGAGAACCAATGAGCTGCCGGGAGACCTATTTCAAATGTTTGAAAGGCCGACCTTTAGAATTCGGTGGGATTGACGACCTGTGTGGTGAGAGAGTCGCGAGGAACGAGCCGTGAGTCACGACGGGCAAATAGCGTCAGAGCCGGCGCCCAGTGGAAGCTACCGCCGGCTCGAGTTTGGAACGCACAACAGAAGAGTCGCGGAATGCAGCAGAGGAACGCGTTGCTGTTGGTCGATGCGATAAGTGAGTCCGAAGACGCACCGGCCTGCTGGCTACTACCCGAAAACAAGTTCGGCAAAAGATAGGAGCAGCCGGTCATCTGAGTACGACATGCCGACATCAGGCCCGTGATTAGCCCTTGAATGGCAGGCGAAATTTTCCGAGCTCCTTTCCAATCAAAACCGCCTTGATCCGCTCGACCTTCACGTTTGAATACAGCGGGTCTCGTCCCTCCGGGGAGCCGGGATAGAAAACTTCGCACGGACGCTCGCAATACAAACCAGCTTCATGGTTCGCCAGACGCTCGAGCAATTCGTAGACTTCCATGAAAAGTTACCCCAAAACCACGCCGACTGAGTCATTATCTGGCCGGCCACAGCAAACGTGTGAATACGTCAAGGATACCGTTGGACTGTTCAATCCAGACCGGCTCAAGATCAATGCGCGGCTGATTCCTCATAAGCAGGCTTCCATGGGCGTACCCTCGTTCTTGCGTGATATCAAGACGGGCAATCGCGTTCCTAGTCTTTCCGTCGAGAGACTCTAGCCTTTCGACGGACACCGTCATGTGGCGACTCACGGGCGCAAAGGGCCGCAGCGGATATTGAATCTCCTGATGGGCATGCAGGGCAGTCACGACGGCAAGAAGCTGGCGCTGGGCATCGCGCCCCCCTATCGGCTCGCTCTGCTCCAGAGTCATCTCGCCACCAACCTCGACTATGAGAGGCAGGTGGGCGCCGTGCTCGAGATACTCTCCCTCATATGCCCTTACTCGCCATGTGAAGGGGCAGATTTTCCTTGTCTTTCGCCGCATAGCGCACCCGTGTTTCGGCTTCTGGTCACTGCCCGAAAGATGCAAACAGGGTTGCCACGCATCCAGTCGATTACTGGCCATGCCTCTCCGTGCAGAAGCGGGGTTACCATTTTTCGTCGGGATCGCCCCAAACGGAGGGCAAGACCTTCGCCGACCAGGCGAAATGCATCTTGTCGGGGAAATGCCGTAACAGGCTTAGCGCGCTATCTCGCAGTTCACCCATGTCCCGGACGTCACTCGTTGATGCAAGCATTTGCAGTAATTCCCGCGTGCGCAGCACGGATCGCGTACGCTCATGCGGCATCGTCATTGGCATCCTCCGTAAAGTCGGTGCTCCAAACACCACGACGGTCGGAGCCGGCCATATCCAGTACAGCCGACGCACCGCGCCAGACACCAGTCGACTCAACCTCGCCACGCTGTCCAACTGGCGACGGTCGTCGCCAGTCGGGAACGAGCTCGGCGGTAACGTCGCTCCACTTCTCAATGCGCCATTGCCTCACTGCCCACTGCCAGACGTATTCGGCATCTTTGTCGAATCCTGCACGCCCGACTAAAACGTATCGGCGGCCGCTGGCAGTGACGCCCGTACGTGTCGTCGAGTCAAACGAAATGATCGTCGTGCTGACACGTCCGTCGCGCTCGGCAAGGTTGAATCCGACAAAATGCCGTGCGCCAGTATTCGATTCGCGAATAGACCAGGACTCCAGCGAAACGACCGGGTCATCGTCGACCGACGAGCTTGCGTGGATGGACATAGCTTTCCCCGTTCAAAGCGTTTTCATCAGTCCCGGGGTGCATATGACGACGCCTCAAGGAGCCTCGCGTCAATACCCCTGCTTTCTGATACCGATATGCTGCAGCATACCCAGATGCCGAGTAGCTCGCGATGACCGTTTCTTCATGTTCGGGTCCCCCATCGGTATAAATTGTGTACAGCTACGCTGGCAGTCGATTCTTCCCCAAAAATCGCTGGATCGCGTGAGAGAACTCTTACAGTCGCTGTGACGTGGATATCGTCAATTACGATGTCCGGTCGGTTGCGCGACAACTACGTTGACACGAGCGAACTTCCCCAGTGTCGCTTACTGTGTTGGGGGGATATCTCGGTCGCTCAGATGTCGAACAATTTCTGAGAGCGATGGTGATGGCTTCGAACACCGCTCCCCTATAAGAAGCTGTCGATAAGGCCGAACAGCGTTCGCCAACCGACTCGGCTCACGACCTTGCAGGAAAAGCCAAACGCCACTCCATCGGCGCCGGCCCTCGATGCTCGCTTGCGGCGATAACGGGTGTTATCGCGCCCTGCCCGTTTCTCGGAGGGTGGCGGTGCCGGACATCTGTATCTGGCCCAGGCATCTCAAAAATTCGCTTTAACTATGTCACCCATTGAAAGGCCGGAGTAAAGGGGTATATCTGTCCCCTCAAGGCTCAGGCCTTGCAGCGTTGCAGAACCGTTCTAGCCATCCTGGTGATGCGAAGCTTGATGACGCGTCCGGCTTCTCGTCGTCTGGCTACGGAACTGATCCGCACCAGTCACCCATCGGGATCAAGGCGAGTGCCGGTGTTCTGGCCGTCGCCCCTGGCTCATTCGAGCTCCAGAAAATCGTCGGTGGCAGGCCAATGTCCAAAGGAGTACACGTCAATTCCATGGTTGCCCGCGTGCGGGCACCAGACTGTTGTCGGCTCATGGCCTGGGCGTCTCAGTGTTCGCTGCATCGGGATGGCCGGGGGTCGGGCGCAATCAACTCAATGGTTTGACGCCAACAAATTTACCGGGCTCTCGGCCCCCCGCCAAACTTAGCTAAAGCATCGTTTAACCTCGAAGGGTCTGCCGTCACGCATCATGTAATAGGCCGCACGCGCCAGTTTGTGCGCGAGTGCCTTCATCGCGACAACCGGCAAGCGCTTTGCCTTCTTGCGTTCATAAAAGCGTCTTGCCTGCGGGCAGCAACGCAGCGCTACTGCGGCGGCTTCGATGAACGCCCAGGCGAGATACTTGTTGCCGTTCTTGACGTTGCCTTCACCTTTTTTCTTGCCGTTCGAGATCCGCTTGCTGTCAACACATCGGCAATAGGAACTGAAGTGGCCGACGTCGGCAAACCGCGTGATGGTACCGGTCTCAAGCATGATCGTGGCAGCGAGTACGTTGCCGATTCCAGGCGTGGTCTTCAGAGTCTCGAACTCGGGGCGTAGCTGTGCCTCCTGATGCAGGATCGTCTCAAGCGCAGTAATTTCGCTGCGCAACGTGCGCAGCACCGCCATGTTGGCCATCATCGCGCGCTCGACATGCGGCGGTAGCGCAAGTGCGCGTACCGCTGCATCGTCCATTCGCTGGATGTGTTCGCCGTTCATCCGCAGATTGATCTGTCTGGCCAGCAGGCTCTCAATACTCGGGATGTGCAGCGTTCGTTGCTGCACAAGTTGCAGCCGCTTGCGGGCGAGATCGCGTAACGCGCGTTCCTGTGGTGGGTAGATATAGCCTTCAGGCAGCAGTCCAAGACGGAAGATGTGAGCCAGGAACACCGCGTCACGTTCGTCCCCGGCATACTTCAGGCCTTCGTACTGCTTGATCGCGGCCGTATTTGCGAGATGCACGGCGAAGCCGGCAGCCACCAGTCCGTCAACGAGCCAGTACCAATTGAACGTCGCCTCCACCACCACTCCCTCCAGCTCAGCCTGATAAGGCGCGAGCGCTGCCAGAATCAGTCCGAGATCATTGGTCAGCCGCTTGCAATACAGCACCCGGTCCTGGTCGTCGATTACGGCGACCACGGCGTTATTCGAGTGCAGATCAATGCCGCTATACTTCATTTCAGCCTCCTGAACGGGTCAGTTGATCGTTTGCCTCTCAACTGTAGACCCTGGCCGCCCCTTCCCTGGGCGGCCAGGAGGCCTTTCAATGATTATCAACTTGCAACGACGGCGCACCACGCGCTGTCCGTTGCCGTCAGACCGATGACGGGTTGCAGTTAGTCGGCAATTTTCGGCGCAATTGGACTGAAATAGCCACTTCGTCGATACGTGTCCCAAGACGGCTTGATTTCCGTGCCGGATGCCCATGGGGCGGCTGTCGTAAGCCAGCGTGGTAGAAAAGGGGGCGCAGAGATGCGCTGCGCCATCCGCCAGTCGAGTCGGCGCTCGGAGCGCGAGACTCAACGCAATATCGTGCTCATGTGGCTCTCGGGCCGCCTTTCACCGGATTTCAAGACCATGGCCGTGACTACCGCTTTGCCTTAAGATCGGCTATCGCGGCCGCTTTTTCTGCATCGCTTAACCGCGGGTCGCTGCGGATCATTTCAATTTTGCCCTCAATAAATTCCCGCGTCCTCGCCGCGTCGTCAGGCGTCGGCGGGGTTGTACGGGTGAACTTATCTCGCATATCCTCAATCCCGCCAGCAGACCGATGAGCCGCCGGAACGTTCTGTGTGACGTTCGGAGGCGGCGGCGGACTTTCGATCGGCATCATGCATCTCCTCTCGACCCGCCGACACCGGCGAATCAACTCGCGACAATGAAGTCGTAATTTGGATGGAGTAGTCGCAGCTGGAATCCCAAGCTATCGTTTCGAATAGACGAATTCGACGACCCGAGAAGGGACCAGCTACCCCAATGGCTGTTATTGTCGGCGCTTATCAACTGTGTTACAAGCGCACCCATGGGATTGGTATGGCTATAAGTGGACTGGAACGTCTCCACGATGGGACCCCAAGAACCGATCCAGCCCGTTTTCTGTTGCGCATCGGTTGCGGCGTAATCGTGCTGGTAGACGAGGTCCCACCCCCCTCGCACGTGGTTGTAGAGCAGCACCTGGTTTCGATACGTCGTGTTGTTGAGTTTCCAGCTACTGTTCCATATTGGCAGTACAGGATACGGATGGCCGTCAGCTGAGACCGTTGTTAGATAATTCGATAACTGGCTGAACGGTGTGTCCGTTTGCCAATGGTCCGACCTTGACCAGTCGAAAACGCGAAAATGGGTATCATTCTGCCCGTTGTATGAGACAAAGGCCTCCACACCGAGCCCGGAACGATTCGTCGCGGTGAGATAAAGAAACGTGCTGACGTTCCCACCTGGCGGTTGGGGGCAAACAGCGTCGAACGCCATAGAGGTTCCGTTGCCCCATCCGCTTTTGAAGGCGGCCGTGTAAAACATACCATAACCCACCCCTCCAGGAACTGGTTGCGTGCGCAGTTCATTCGACTCGGGGCCAATCCTGTCGATGACCTCCTGCACCGCTCGATCACGAGACGCGAGGTCAGCGGCGGGATGCGTATGCGCGAGCCGGATCCTGCTTTTCATAAAGGCGGCGCGAAAGGCCTCGTCCACCGGCGTTTTGGCCGTTATAGCGGCAAAATGTGCCTGTGCATCATCAATGCCGGCATGAGGCCGTCCGGACGGTGGGACTGGAGCTGCATGCTCATGGGAGGTAGTCATCGTCAATACTCCTAGCAACGTCAATTAAGTACGATTTTCGCGACTTACCAACGACTTATGCCCCTGCAGACACGGGTGGCGAGAAAAATGGGTTTTGTCGCGATACGGGTCGAAGGGCGGGCGAGATCGATATGCGAAGTACTGCTTATATTGTGAGGTTGCAGACTTGATCAGCTGCGGACAGATGGAATCCCTGAACAACCTTAACCGGTCCTTTCAAGATCATATGCATTAGCTCGATGCCAGTCGGAAGGATCCGGGCACAGCAAAAATTCTTGAATCCCAGCATGTGACTTGTCCATCGCTTGATCGACCGATGGTCTTGCTCGACCAGATTGTAGAGAACAATCCCACGATCGGATCCTCCGTCGGTTGCGGCCGACTTGACATTCACGGCGACACGCCATGGTTCGCCATCGACGACAACCGTAATCTGATAATGATGCGACTTCGGGTCACGACGCTCTTCAGCGGTAGCCACAACGCGGCCTCGCAGTACACCGTACTTGCGGTTACTCATGATGCCCTCGCTCTCTCTTTGAATTCTATTTTTGACAGGTACGACGAATTTCCTAGCTGCTATGGGGTGACAATGACGCCCAGCCCACAGTCCAAATTCTGCTGTCCGTTTCCTTGACAACGATAGGAAATCCCGACACAACGTTAAATAGATGGATGACCGGATATGTGGTCCAGAGCACATAAACCATCGGAGCAGTAGTTGCCCGATACCCGCTGTCTAGCGCTTGGCATGGCGAGGTGGAGCAAAGTGATCGCCTTTGACGAGTTATTGGATCCGCACAGCCTAAGAGTTAGATCGTCTCCCCAATGGCACGAGTGAATCGTGAGCCCAACGGCTCACGGCGTAGACTTCCATATCCGGATCAGCTTTCAAGACATGCTGAGTTGGGTGGGCGCGTTTCAGTGGAACTCCCCTCCTTCGACGAGTCTCGTCAGTTCTCTTGTCGCGATCTGGGCGGTGTCATAAGGCGAAGTCGTACGGCGAGTACTGTTTCGTGTGCGGAAATCCTTTCCCCTGGCGAAGACCAAAATGAAACTGTGACCGTTGCGGACGTATTGTGTCACCCACTGAAGGGCATTCGCGAATCCGACGAGCCACGCTGGGCGAGACTACGGGCGATGTAACCTGCTCCCCCCGGTTAGTCCGATAACGGTGTAGAGTCAACCTTAATTGCGCCGGGCCGCCGGACACCGCCCATTACTACAAAGAAGGAACAGTTACTTCACGACCTGGACGCACTGGAGACAGCAGATCGCACGCAGCCGGCTGAGGGAAAAGCGAAAATCGGGCGTTTGCGGGATAAGATTGAGATGCTGCGCGATCCAGATCGCGCATCAGAGGTGCTGAACGATCTACCGGAAAAGCAGGTCTCGCTAACCGATCCGGACTCGGGCTCGATGATCTCGCAAGCCAAGGGCACAGGGGTCGTTGGCTACAACGTTCAGGTAGCTGTTGATACATAACATCACCTTATCGGGGTGTTCGTGCATTTCCTGGCGCGGTTTGCACGAGAAATCGCTTTCAGTTCAACGAGTTGAAGATCCGTCCAATTGCGAAAGCCTGTGAGGCCGCTCAGGCTTGCTACAAGCGGCTTCCTACGCCGTTACCGCCGGAATATGCACGGAAAGTTCGAATACCTCTACTTCTGTGATGCATCGCTGTCCGCCGCCGCCTGCTGCTAGCACGCTCAGCGCCCGTCGCACAACGCGCTCTTTGGGTTGCCGCAAACAATTGAGTCGATCACCGATTTATTCGTGTCGTAATCGAGGTGGGCATAATCGGGGCGCTCGATTGCGCCAAAGTAGGTGGGGCTGTTCGAGGTGACGACGTCCACGACCTCGTAATTCATGCTTTGGCGGTTCATGCTGGGAACAAGGACATAGGAAAGCAGGTCATTGGGATCTGTGAAAGCGACGACGTTAGGCCTCTCGTTCGCTACTGCCTTGTTTGCGCCGAAGAGGGCGCCAAGCGGGTCGGACGGGTAGTGAGTCGGCTCGCTCTCACCTTGTTGCGCCATGAGACTCTGCCGCGCCTGCGGGGTGCTTTTTGCGGTCAGCTTTTGCGGTATCTGCACATCGGCGAGAGCAAGAATGGGTAGCTGGTTGGCGCGCATAAAGATCTGCGTAATGCGTTGCAGCGTAGCGCGCGTGGCTTTTGCGGTCACGGTGTCGTTACTTAGCTTCCATAACGCGTCAAACGCAATCTTGCTACCCAGGCTGTCGGTGATCACGACCAGATCCGGCAACCCCTCATGCTCAAGTTGACTGGCCAATGATTTTACGTCTCCCCGTTCAATCTCATTGCCTCCCGAAGTCGCGAGCGCCTGAAGAATGGCCTTCTGCATCTGCGCGCTCATTTCGTCTCTCGAACGTCCTTCGTAGATGACCGCATCGGCGAGGCAATCGTCGAGGATCGAATCTTTTAGTATGCGATTGAGCGCGGCATCGCGTCTGTATGGATAGGGCGCAGTGAGATCGGGCGATACGCAGTATGCGTTTGCATTTTGTTGCGTCGTCAGCCTAGCTGTCTGGTCAAAGCACAATTGAGCTTTCAGTGGCGTCGTCATTCTGGACCATACGATGGCATTTAATTTTAGCGTTCCGAATTTCGTATCGAATGTTCGCTGGTAGAGTTGTACATCGGTGTCGTTCACGGTCGATTGCGTCAGCGGGACGTCATCGGGCGCGCCGCCGAGCGCCTGATACAGCGCATTGGCGGCCTTGTTGGCCCATGCGCCATCGTGTGTGCACATTCCGTGCACGAGCAGTACATCCAGCGCCTTATGCTCGCTCAACTTCGAAATGATGCCCGGAAATGCGATCGCCTCGGGATAGTTAGTCAGGCTGCTGTCGTAGACCGGGCTTTTGTAGGGTGTCGTGCACGCGCCGATGCACAGGGTGATCCCGAGCGCCGCGAGACTGGGTGCCCGGAGTGCGCAAGTGAAGCGATGTCTCATGGCGGTTTCCTCCGATCGGGATGCGGGGCATTTTCGTCAAGCGCAGCGGTTTTACTGGATTTTGGAAACAGGTTCGCGCAACTGTGTGGCAGGCTCTACGTGAATCTGGCGCTTCCGAAATGATTCGAGTGTGCGATATCGAACAATATGAATGTAATCAATAGCCGGCCCTGAACAATTCGCTTCATCGGCGGCTCAAGTCATGTTGTTGGGACGGCGGCAACGTTATTGTTGAGCAAAGCGGTGAGGACGAGGGCGTAATAAAGCCTCAGCTTCCTGGGGATCATCCGAAGGTTGTGGCCGGCGCCGCGCAGCACCGCCTGCATCGCGTCACCGAGCGCGCCTTTGAGCCAGTTGCGATCGAGTTTTCCGTCCGTTTTCATGTGACCAATGGCAGGCTCGATTGAATTTCGCCGCTTGATCATCGCGCGTGGTCCGCACGCCGCAAACCCGAGTGGTAGATCTTAACGCCGTCGATGGCGACGCGCCTGTAGCCGCGACCACGACGGCGACTTCCGGCCTCACCTCGCTCAGAATCGCCACCTGCTCCAACGCTTCGGACAGCGTGTGACAATCGTACGGATTGCCCGGCATCGACCGCATGCCAACTACCAGTCCTTCCTTGTGCGTCGTCGTGATCGACACTTTCACGCCGAACTCATAGGGCGTGCGCGCCTTGCCTTTGGCCAAACATTCAACTTCCGGAGCCTTGAGGAACACTGTTGAGGAAGCGGGATTGAGAATGCGCGAAAAGCGAAGGGTTGCCTGTAACGGGTGACATAGGGGTTCAAGATTTGCCCCGACCTGAAAGGGTGCTGACGTGCGCGTGGTGTGGCTGTCATTGACCTGCATCAGGGGTTCGCCAAAGGGAAGCTTGAGAGAGACCGGTAGGGCTACGGTTCAGCGCCCTTGTCCCGCCTGCGGGACGAATTGACGATGCGACATCAGCGAAGGTTTGTGTTCATACAGACACAACCAGCATCAGTGAGATGCTTCGTGCCGTGCTCGAGCCGTATGCGGGGAAACTCGCACGTACGGTTCTTCGGGGGCCGCGTTTCCGAGAGGGAACGCGGCTACCCTATGGCCAAACCGATACTCGATGATGAGTTGTGGGCACTCATTGAACCATTGTTGCCTCCACCCAAACCCCGCCGTTCGCGGTATCCGGGACGCAAACCGCTGGATGACCGGGCCGTGTTCACGGGCATCCTGTTCATCCTGCAGACGGGCCTGCGCTGGGACCTGCTGCCACGCGAGATGGGCTGCTGCAGCGGCATGAGCTGCTGGCGCCGTCTACGAGATTGGCAGGCCGCTGGCGTCTGGGACCGGCTGCACGAAGTCCTGCTTGCGAAGCTTCGCGAGGCCGACCGGATTGACTGGTCCCGTGTCGTTGTCGATTCCTCCTCCATCCGCGCGGTGGGTGCAGGTCAAAAACGGGACCGAATCCCACCGACCGCGCGCGACCTGGTTCAAAGCACCACCTCATTACCGAAGCGCAGGGCATCCCGCTCGCAGTAATCCTCACTGGCGCCAGTCGACACGATGTCACCCAGCTTCACGCGCTGGTTGACGCCATCCCGCCCATTGCTGGCAAGCGAGGCCGGCCACTGTCGAAGCCCCGCATCGCTCAGGGCGACCGGGGCTACGATCACGACAAATACCGCCGTCCGCTACACGCTGCTGGTATCGCCACTGAAATCGCCCGACGTGGTGAGCCTCACGGTAGCGGGCTGGGCAAAACACGCTGGGTCGTCGAGCGAACCATCTGCTGGCTTCACAACTTCCGACGACTACGCGTCCGCTTCGAACGCCCTGCATTTATCCACGAAGCCTTCATGAAAATCGCCTGCTGCATCATCTGTTGGCGAAAACTGAAGAACTCATTCTGTTAACGCCTGTAAAAAGCCTTGCTGTAGAACACTCTGCAGATTGTTCAGGTCCGACTCAATAAAGTCTGGGTGTGCAGAATCGAAATGATCAGGCGCTGCGTTGCGTTCCATGCAGCCCGGTAACCTCCAGCGGGTTTGAGCCGATCAGATCTGGCGGGCAGAACCATCGAAGTTGCCCGGACGCGATTATCTGATGCTCTGTAGCGTAGTTGTGTGCGTTGTCGAACGTAAATGCGCTGAACTTACCGTTCTGCCTCAAAGCGGTGATCCTATGATTGTTTGAACAACCGGGTCGCTCGTGTCGCACGTTCTTTTGTGGAACGGGTATGGATCACGATGGTGACAAGGCTAGGTGTCTTAAGGAAATGCTTCCGTCAATTCCCGCTTTCAACAACAACGTTACCTTGCCGCCAGAGGGAAAAATGAAGTCGATACTGTTTTCGCTCGCAGGTTGTTTGGTGCTCGCTGCATGTTCAGCCGGCAACGTCGAGCAGGCCGCGGGAAATTTCCATAACGGCTACACAGACGCGACGAAGACAATTGCGAATCGCACGGCGGCGTTGATAAGCGCCGAACGAACGAAATCGACATTTAATCGCTACGGAAACGCCAATTCGGTGCAGCCTGGTTCCCAAGCGCTTAATGATTTCGCAGGGTATGTTTGCATGTCTGTTCCTCATGGCCTGGACTCGATGAAAGCCGGCCTTTCTGAGCTGCATCAGGCAAGCCTGGTGGTGGATCCAGACAACATAAAGGCGGATAAATCATTGCCAGGCAAGATCAAGGGAATTCTGGACGCAGCGAAGGACTTCGAGCCATTGAAAGCGTCGGGTCAACCCACTCAAGCGGACGATAAGAGCTATTGCGAAGCGGTCGTGGCTGTTTATATGAGTCTTTCACCGAAGGATCTTCCGTCCATGAGCGGTAACGAAGCTGAGCCGGTAGGCGCGTTCGCGTTCACACCAGCGCTGGCGATCGTAACTGCCGCCTGGAAAGCCATGGACGCGACATTGGGCATACTTGAAGAGCAGGCGCGCGCTGAGAAGTTAAAGCGCTACATCCGTGACCAGAGAACGCAGGACAATGTACGCAACGCATTCGAAGAAACCTATCTGGCGGACGTAGCGGCGCGCGATTTTTGCGAGAACAGAAAATACGCAATCCTCTGTGCAGCAAGTGTTTCCAAGGCGCCGCCGCCGTCCCATCCAGAAAAAGGCGGAACGGGTCAGGATGCGAGCAAGGCGGATACGTCCCGGCGTGCATGCTTTGCAGAAATCGATCAGACGTTGTTCACGGTTCCCGATCAAAAAACGATCCTGGATTCCATTACGATCGAGGAGAGATGGTCGAATCTCCGGCTAGCCTGGTACAACTTCTACGCACTTGATCAGAAAGCCGGTGGGGTGAACGGAACACAGCAACGCCAGGCGCTTGATCAGGCCGTGAGCGACTATCTGACGGTGCCTGCGACTGCCGATGTTGCAGGTTCAATCGTGCAGGCGTGGGCAAAGCTCACGTACATGGCCAATGGATGTCTGACCGATGCCGAGGCGTTTGGGGAGCTGAAGGTTTTCGCGGAAAACGCGAATGCGGTCTACAACTCGGCCAAAAGCGTGTCGGATGCGAAAGACAAATATGATACGGCGAGCGCTGCGGCAAAAAACGGAAAATAACGTGCAGGAGGTTCAGTCATGAAGCGTCGGATTGCGGCGAGCATTCCGGTCATAGCCGGGCTGATCGCCTCCATTGTGCTGTTGGGCGCCGTCGAACTACCTGGTTCCGACTCATTTGTGTCCAACACGGGTGATTTGTCGCTGGCGCCCGTGCGAGACGCGCCTGCCGTGCAGCTCGGTCCGCAACTTGCCGGCAATTCGCGGCCAGCGGACACTTCAAAATGGCCCGCGTCCTATTATGGCGCGCAAGGCGGGATGATCTGCTCGGCGACCGTAATCGGTCCGCGCACGGTTCTTACTGCGTTGCATTGCGTGGGCAACAATAAGCGGATCACACTGAGCGCGAAGGCCGGTGCGCCAATCACAGGCATTTGTCACCATCCGGATGCATACGAGAAGGACCACGATCTGAGCGCGGAGTACGCATTGTGCCGTATGGACGAGGTCGTCCAGATTCCTCGTTACGAGAGCGTGTCTCTCGATGCGGGGCGCCTTGTCAAAGGCGCACTGCTTTTGACGACGGGGTACGGGTGCCTCATTCAGGGCGGCCCGACGCGGTCGAATCAGATGGCGATTGGTTCGATGTGGGTGGGCAAACCGGCTGGATTTGACGCCTCCTTTCCTAATCTGTTGACGACCGACGGCGCGCTTGCAAACACGGCTTTTCTCTGCCAAGGCGACAGCGGAGGGGGGGCATACGTTGGCGAGGAGAATGGCGCCCGGGTCGTGGTGGCCGTCAACGCCTGGGTCAAACCGTCGGTCAAGGTCTCCTATCTCGCGTCCCTCAGTACGCCTGTGGCGGTCGATTTTTTGAGCAAATGGGCGGAACACGACGGACAGGAAATCTGCGGAATCTCGAAGGGCCTCACCCATTGCGTGGTGCAGCCATGATATCGACAGAAGCGAGCGTCTCTGGAATTTGCACGAGGTGCACTCTGGTCTTGCTCATTTGCTTGGTCGTTGCTTCGGGCGCAGGTGCGCAGTCGGTGCAGCCCAAGGGATCGCAAGGGGATAGCGGCGCCGCGTCTTACCTGCCGGACAATACCATTGTCGTAAGAATCGGACAGGCGCCGAGCATCGAGCATATCGCGGCGCTCGCCAAAATTGGGGCGATCCAGACGATCAGCATTCCTCATAATACCCGGCCTGAGTCCGTATTACGTCGGTTTTGTGGTGGGTCGTTCACGGGCGCTTATCTTAAGCAGGTGCTTAGCGCTAACCCTGCGTTTCGCCTGGACGCCGAGCCTTGGGAGCGCAAGGTTCAGGTCACACCGTGCCCCCGCTTCAAGGCGCGACCCAGCGAGCGTATTGCCGACGGCGACACGCTCAATACGATCCTCGTCAGGGCCATGGGCGTAGACCGCGATCAGCCGATCAACAACTGCGCCGCCACGAGTGGCGCATCAGCTTGCCTGGTTGAGGCGGGCGTCGCCACCGCCATGCTCAACGGTGGAAGCAGGCTTTTGCTCGCAGGCGAGTTGCCGGCTGGCCGTACGGTGACGACACCTGCACGTACGGAATGGATGACCGTGCCGTTAAAGCCGGGAATCACGCCGGTTCAGGCTCAATTGTTCTTGCAGAGTGCGTCGATTAAGGGCGCGCCCTTCACAACAGCGTTCACGCCGGACCTGAAACTGATCAGGCCGCTCAGTCGGTCCGATCCTGCACTGAAGGGTTCGTCGTGCGACTCCGCAGCCAGGCTGACGAAGCCGTGGCCATTTGATCAGGCCGCTCTCCAGCACGCGCTTGAGCGTGCTATCTCGATCGCACAGCGGCGGCGTGTGCTCACGAGATCAGTGGTTCGCATCGCCGACACTGGCGCAACCGGGCTCGAAACATTTTTCCCTAGCGAGGCGCTAATGGTGCACCCGGACGTTGAGGCCGGAAGCGTGGACGAGCAGGGAATGGGGCACTACGGCTATGCGGTTGATGGGGGCACCACGGTCGAGCCACTCAACGATGACCCGAACCGCTTGCATGGCACCGAAGTCGCGGATCTGGCGTTGGGCGGGTACGAGTTTCGACAGAACTACAAGGATGTTTACAAGGTGATCGGCATCGATTTTGTCAACGTATTCAGGCCGGTGCCGAGTCACCTTGTCGAGGCTGACACGACGGCTCTCGTCAGCAGTTTCTTCATGGTTCCGCCCCGTGCGGAGATTATCAATGTCAGCCTGGGCGGTACGCGCTCGAATCCGGTGTTTGAGACTATGCTCGCCAGCTACGCCAATAGTAATGTCCTGACAGTGGTTGCCGCAGGCAACGACAACGTTGATCTCAACGAGCATCGGCTTTACCCGGCATGGAATGGTGGCGCGGGGCAGTTCGAGAACAAGATGATCGTGGTTGGAGCAGCGCAGCCCGATGGAACGCGTGCGCCATTTTCCAACTACGGCGAAGGTCGGGTCGACATCCTCGCGCCCGGCTGCCGTCTTCAGTTAAATACACCAGAAGGGCGATTTGATGATGTCGGCACGTCGTTTGCGGCGCCCGCGGTTACGTTTGCCATCGGTATGACGCATGGTCTGGGCGTGGAGAGCCTGCTGGACGCGAAAAAGCACGTCATCGCTTCGGCCGACTACTCGCCGGCCATCGAAGGTAAGGACACGATACTCGGTGCGCGCCTGAATATCGTCCGCGCGGTCGAAAGCATCTACGACGATGTCATCACGGACAAGGATGGAAACGATCTGCCAGGCAAATGGCAGCGCGTGGACAGCATACGCTTCTGCAGGGGGCAGGAGAAGATGAACACACGCACCATTCTCAGGGTTGATGCGCTTAACGGTCCTGATAGCAAGGTCATGTTGCGAGTGCTTCGGGACGACGGCGAACATGGTATTGGTAAACCGATCATTTGCGAGCAGGGCGAAGGCATTACGGTTCAGTTGCTCGATCCAGGGACGGGCAGACTCGGCGAGCCCAAGACATTCTCCTGGAACACGATAGGCGCCTTCGTACCGGCAAGGTTTGTGGTGCAATGAGCGCATGATGTGACAATGGCATCGTGCGACCACACCGTGAGCATTCTTTCGGGTACGCCCGAGATCCGGATCCCGTCAGCACATAGCGTTTAGCAGCACGGTTTATCGAACGCAATGCACTGTGCGCTGGCTAACGCTAGTCAACCGTTCTGACAGGAAACATTTGTGTATGTGTCTATGCTTAAGAACCGAGCATCAATAGACGAAATGACCGGGAGCCTGCGTCATGTACCAATTATCCGAACTGTTTCCTTCCCCTTCAATCGACACCTTGTCTGAAAAGGCGCAAACGGCGGCTGTGAAAACCGTCACCGTCATGGTGTCAAATCGCGAAGGCGGCGATGTTGCTGAAGGCACCACGAAGCGCAACGTGCAGGTGGTGCTCCTGTACGGGAATCAACGGCTCGGCCCCATTTCGGTGGCCAGTTCCGTGGATCCGGGCAAACACGCTACGCTGCAGTGGAGTGTTCCGGATGACACAGCCGACTCTGTGCGCTTTTACTGGGAAGAAAAGATCGGAATCCAGAACGTGCATCGCACAGCCTGGTTCGAGCGCGCCCCGAAAAACCTGGGCAAGCCCTGGAACGCGCTGTATCTCGGGTTCACGACAGACGCCCTGAACAACAAGCCGTATGAGGTCGCCCGCGGTGGAATCGGGTTCATGTCCAGTTAAGCGTCGCCCTCGGGGCGTAAGCGTTACAGAACTCAACCGCCCATCGTTGAACAGCATAGCTGTGCTCAGTGCAAGAGTGCACGTCCAGTCAAGCGGCGTGCTTCCAGCACGCATCCAGCCCGTGTGTGCGCCTGGTGCCGAAGCCGGTCCGTGCGGCGGGGCAGTCAAGAAAGAGTCACAAATTCTCCGACGTGCACAAGGAACACGTGTGCTCGCACGCGGGATCACCGCGCGTGCTTACTCCTGCTGATAGTAGAGATTCTGGGGATGCTGCGCTTGCGCGAAGAAGAACCAGCGTTCCGCAACGAGGCCCGCGTACTCGACCACGGAACCCATGCACAGCAGCGCAAACGACAGGCCAAGCGGGCGCACACTGCCAATGCTGGACCATTATTGTGATTCGTGCTTCTATGTAAACGGAAAAGATGTACTAAACGCAGCAATGGAAGATCGCTGTGGACGGTCCGTTGGGCAAAGATTGTCTTGATGGCCGGTGCGTCTGGAGGGAGTCGGTGACTTCACTTCCTCCTTGCAATCAACTAACGATAAACTATCATCCATTCAACGCCACTCAATGTAGTTCGATCATTAAATAGTTTAGTGACCCGTCAACACTGTTGGCGCTCGAAAGACTGACGTCCTTATCCAGACAAGATTGGCAATCGAAAGTTCATCTGGAATATCTGTTAAGGGCAATTCCTGCTGGACGCAACAAACGGGCGCCGTCGGCGGCGAGGCGCTTTTTAACATCTGGAATAACGCGGTCCTGTGTGCATCGTTGTTTCGTATCTATCGCATGCACTTCCGGGCCACCCATGACAGCACCGTTCGGACGCATGCTTGCAGCATGATCTGAATTTGCATTATTGAGTTCAGCGAGATCACGTGCAGACCGCAAGGTTATCGCAGACCAAAAGGTCGCGAGGGAGGAGCTATGGCGAACGGGCCACGCAATCTTGTTGAGGATGCGTTTTACGCCGACGAATGGCCATTAGCGCCGGTCTTGACGGCGAATCCGCGCGGCGTGCAATTCAGTCGCTTCACAGCGGTTATTCCAGGCTTTCCGCCGGCAATAGAGCCGATGAGCAAATTCACTCAGATGCCGAACCCGCTCAATCCCACGGTCACGGCCGGACTTGCACAGCCGGAAGTGATCCCGGCAGAGTTTCAGAACGATCTGGAGGCTTTCTGCATATTCGTGCCACCGCTTCTCGCCGCCACGCTGATCGTCAATCCCCAAGCCGTAGCCAAGGTCACGCTGCTCTTTTGCGTCGGCACCGAGTTCAACCGGCACGGGCTCAGGACATTCTTCGTCCCCAAGGCCGATCGCGTGCTGATCACGATATCCGGAAGGGAGGCCGGAAGCGTCAAGGCCTGGGGTGTCGGCATTTCGGACCAGCAGATCCGCCAGCTCTTCGTTGAGGCCGGATTTCCGTCGGCAACGATCGTCGCCGATACGTTTGCCGGTTATAGCACCGGCTATCGCGGCGTGAACGGCACTATCAACAACCGGCTCGTCGGGCTCGATCAGCTAAAGCGCATCGTATTTCTGGATGCTCTCTATCGTGGCGACGATCCGCCGCCCGGCGGCAACACGTCGAGGATGATCCGGGCAGCTCGTGCCGTCAATCCGAATGCCGACCTTGTGGTCTATGAAGTCACGGATGGAGGAACACCGCGGGACGCCGCAGGCAGTACCGCCGTTTTACTGCCACCCACTGCTCGCTCTATTAACCTGAAGCCCCGGCTTGACGCGCTCAAGGGGTTTATCCTGGCGCGCGTAAGTGAGAACGGTGTCAACGACGGCTATCTAGTGCCGAATTCAATCCCGGCCGCCATCCGGCAACTCAGCGTCGATCTGCCGCCGCGCGGAACGCTGGCTTCCTCGCCCTTGACGGAGGCCCGCGCCTCCAACGGCACGCTTGCAGCATGGGCTGCTGGCCGTCATGCGAGCATCGCAGCTGGCGTTGCACAATCCAGACCGCTGATGGAGCTCATTCAGCAAAACATTCTGACCGGCTGGGCCTTTCCGGATCTTGGCTCGATGTGTCATGACGGTTTCATGCCAGAATTCGGCTGGGAATTCCTGGCCGGATAGCTCCTGCGTGATTCGAAATGGAGGTTCGCATTCGTTGGAGGTATAGAGTCCATGATCGCACGAACTTTTCTCGATTTCCCTTGCGACGGCGGTGTCAACGCAGCGATGGACGCCAAATTAACGATTGCAGACAATCTGCTTCGGGCAACCTATGCCGCCCAGTTCGCTGCGCGGCGTTTCACCGGGAGCTTCACCGAATGGGCACAGATCCGACAGTCGCACGGCGTAACCCATCCAGGCGGGCACGCGCCTGGTGACGCCATGGACGTCAATTACGACACGAATTCCTATATCGCCACACGCACGCCGAAGGGAGCGGGCGGCGTCGTCTATGGCGGCGAAGCCCCTGAGCCGCCTGGAATCCGCATGGCACGACTGCTCGCCACGACAGTCTACGATCGAGCCATGGCATTTTTCTCCGTCTCCAGCAATGTCGCAAATGTCAGCGCGCGAGCGAGCGTCGAAACGACCACCAATGTCTTCCTGCGGTTTAAGGCAGCGTCGGACTCACTGCGTGACTATTTCGGATTGGTGTTTCTGCCCACGCTGCCATCCGCTATCACTAACCCGCCACTGCCCGGCGGCAACAACCCGTCGCACCTTCAACGACGACCGGTGGCCAATGCACAGCGGGCCACGTTACACGATCTCCTCGCCGCGATTCCCAAGCTGAGCGTCTTTCCGATGTCGACGCACGCGCCAGGATCCAGGCGCTCGTGTCCAATGTCGGATTTCCGGTCGACCACCCCGGCTGGGATTTCACAGTCGACTTTTGGTATCGCCAAATTCTGCGGGACTTTGAGACCGTTCGCGTACCGATGCAGTTCGGCGCGCCGTCGCTTTCACCGGCTAGCACGCGAAACCCGGCCAATGGTTTTCTGACGTTGCGGGAGGAAGTAGTCACCACGCTGGCGGGCGACCCTTCGGTAGTCCTTCTAAACCCATTGATGCGCTGGGGCGTTTGCGATTTTGGCCAAAGCGCCAGCGGCGATGTGCAGCATTTTGATCTCCGACCACGCATCCCATCGGGCGTAGTCGGAAGCGAGCCGCCCGAAGTTAGAATTCAGCTCGGAACCGTTTCGGGCGTTCAACAGGGACTCGGCGCGCTCGGGTTCGACGCGGGCGACGTAACGGGCGTCGCTGGACCCTCTACAACTGCAGCGATCACGGCGTTTCGTGCAGCGCGCGGCCTACCGCCAGGCGGAATAGACGTCATCCTTAGGGCCACTTTGGACCTCGCACTTCGCCAGGCTGCCGTACCGTTTTAGCTACATCGCGATCACGCGAAGTCTGCATTATTCAATAGAACCATGTACTGCTTTTTTAAAAAAATAGTTTTGTGAAAGAACAAAATTCCGACTAAGTGAGATGAGCAAAACGTTGCGTGATACATCGGTGTGTCGAACAGTTCTTCCGCCGGCAAGGCAATCGGCAACGCACTCACCAGCAGCTTTTGGGAAATGTGGAACCTGGCACGACGGTCGGGTTCGGCCAAATCTTGCTAGACGCTGCTACTCGAATGGACCGCGGGCTATCACAAACGCTTCACATCCGAAATTAGCAATATAGGCGTAAGGGATCGTTCCATACCCGTTAGGCAACGCTACTCGATCACCCCAAATATTCAAGAGGCCCCAGTTTGCCCCCCAGCTATTGCGAACGATGAAGCGGCCACCTCCAATTTCCGGGGACTCTGGTTGGTCCATGTATCCGACGACGCACATCGCATGCGCCTCCACCGACTTCTCATCGGGAATGGGCATCGTGATCTGTCCAAGGAAGTTTGACCAGGCGTTCTGACTCCATGATTTGAATACAGGCACCCAGAATGTCACCGCACGCTCATTGTCTATTGCCGCACGAAAGTCGGCGATGGACTTGCCATTCAACGCACGGCCTTCCCTGATCCGGGTCTGAGATCCGATTCCCGAAAGCGCGAGCTCAGGCAGAACAGGAAGCGGGGTACCAGGATCGTTGGGGGCCGCCGGCGATTCATACGGCCAATCCAGTTCGGGCACCGTACCGTCTTTTTGCAAAGAGCGATAAGCGTTCGAAACAAGGGTTCCAGGCTTGTTGTTCTCATCCGCCTTTTTGCACCGATAGTAAAGCCACTGCTCCGAGCAGTCTTCGAGGTCAATCAAAAATCCAAACGGGCCCGGATGCTTGCGGACATTGTGCTCAAGAGCCGCGAGACTTGAGAAAGCAACACACGTTGGACGATTGCCCTGGTACCGGATCGGCGACATGTCGGGCACGAGTGACTTCGTAGAGGGATGAAGAGGCGGAGGAGGAAGGCCAGCACCGGGAGCATAGGAGGCCGTCAACGGCGCAACAGGGACCCCAAATGCATATACAGCAGCGTCGATGATCGCCTTGATCGCCGGAGGAATGACGTCTAGCGGCGGCAACGGAAGTGTCGCGAGATTGATTCCACCAAGAAAGGTCTGCAGCAGCGGACCTGAAATCTGTGCTGCCCCCAGAACCTGTTCGACGGACGTGAACGCAAGACGGGATAGATCAGATACCAGGTTCGGAGCAAAAGGCTGGAGAACCGAAATAGGTGTCGGCATTTTCATTCCTGTCTGGTTGGAGAGCGGGACTTGTCACATGCTCAATTTATATGTCATCGATCTGGCGCAAGCAAATTTAATCAAGGAATGAAAAGTCAATCGCATCGTGTCTTTGGTAAGTAACCGTTCCCCGTTTTCGACGTGCAATCTGTTGTGTTGGCAACCGCACAGTTTCATCAAGAAATCAGAAAATCAAATGGATACTTCTTACAGGCTTCTACCCTCTCCATTGCATGCGTGACATACTCTGCAAAAAACTTTGACAAGATGCTAAAAGTAGATAAATTCTGGTGTTGTAACGTAGTTATCTGCCGCTTCCGGTTGTAGTCGGTCTTTGACACCTATGTCTCTTAGGATCGCATGCGATTCCAAAAGAAATTCGCCCAGCTCCCATCCGCTTCCCTAACATGAAAAGCATGTCGCCTAGCAGAAAGGAGGCAACGTGTCCAAACCGGACCAAGCGTTTAAGCAAGTTTATGACTGGTTCCGTACGACCATCACGCATGCGCTAAGCGCCCTACCCGACCCGCAGCGCGTCGATGCCGAGAGGCTCGTGTGGCAGATGCTTGGTGTACTAGATGCCGATGCTCCGCCCATCGATCCGGATCTTTCTGATTTCGCGCCCAATGGCGCCCACGCCGAATCGCTGTCCTTCGCGGTCGGGGTCATCGGCGAAGCGCTCACTGCGTTGAATTGCATGCGTCAGGCGGTCGACGCAATGGAAGGCGGAAATCCCACGGCGGCACTGGCAATGCTTGATCCAGTCCTGCAGCAGATGGAAGGATTCGCAACGCAGCCGAAACTAGGCTACCCGAGCGCGTTTAGTCTGGGAAAGATCCTCTTGATGCTAAGCGGGGACACCGAAGCGTCTCCAGTTGCCGGTCAGGAAGCGGCCCGGCTGGCCGACCTCACCGGTGCAACCACTGCGCCACAGATCAGGGACACCCAGGCGGCGCTCGGCCTCCTCGTGGTCGTTGCGGGCAGTCTGCTCGATTGCTCCTTCACCGCACCCAGCACGGGTGATGCCGCCCTCGGTTTCGCTGGCGGCCTGCCAGCTCTACCGCCGTTGCCAGTAAAGATCGATTTCGCCACGCTCGATCTACCGCCGCAAATCGGTGGCGTGATCGAGATTTGCACATCCGCGCCGATCGGCGTGAAGGCTGGCCTCAATCTTAGTCTGAAGAACATCAAGTCGAACGACATCGCCGGCTTCGCAATCGAGCTCACCACCACGCCAGGCGTCGACGTCTTCGTTCCCGTCGCGCCTCGCGGCCAAGTGCAGGTGAGCAGCGACTTCAATCTGGACATGAGCTTCGTGCGCAGCAAGGACGACGGCACGCTGGTGATCGGCCCGTTCGGCGGTGTGGAGTTGCGCATTGGCGAGCTGGGTGTCGGTCTTAGCCTGATCAACAGTGCGCCCAAGCTCAGTTTCTTCGCGCGCGAGAGCAAGGCTCGCTTCATTCCAGATGACAGCTTTCTGCCACAGGTGCTTGGGAAGGACGTGAGGCTCGACTTCGCACTCGAAGCTAATGCTGATCATCTGGGCAGGCTGCGCCTGAAAAACGGCACGGGCCTCACGGCCAGCCTGCCGATACCCACACTCCCTGCCGGGCCGTTCAAGCTCGAGCTTATCAATCTGGGTTTCGCGCCCGTCGACGGCAGCTTCCTGCATCTCCAAACCGAGTTCTCGGCTAGTTTCGGCGTCGAGCTTGGGCCATTCGAAGCCGTTGTGGATCGCATGGGCATGCTCGTCGATCTCCAGGTTGGCGGCAAGCCTCCCCCTCACTTTTCATTCAAGCGGCCCAACGGGATCGGTCTAAGTCTGGACGCAGGCGTCGTCAAAGGTGGCGGCTATCTGGCCGTTGACGCGACGGGATATGCCGGCACGCTTGAGCTCAAGCTATTAGCGATCGACGTCAAGGCGATCTGCGTCCTCAGCACGACGGAAACAGGCTATTCCCTCCTGCTCTTGATCTACGGTGAATTTCCACCCGTCCAGTTGTCCTTCGGTTTCACGCTCACCGGAATTGGCGGCCTGATTGGGGTGCAGCATACGACAAACATAACCGCACTGTCCCAAGGCATCTCCAACGGCGCGCTCGACGCGGTCCTCTTTCCCACCAATCCGGTGGGCGATGCACCCAAGATCATTTCCACGCTTCGCACGCTTTTCCCCGTGAAGCCAGGCGGTTTCGTGATCGGACCGATGCTTGAGCTCGGCTGGGGTACACCCAGTCTGCTCACCGTGCGCCTGGGCCTGCTCGTTGAAGCCAACCAGTTTGTGCTGCTTGGCCAAGGCATCGTGCAATTGCCTCCACTCGTTAGCGCAGACCTCTCACTGCTTTACCTCCGCCTAGACTTCGTGGGCTCGGTTACGTTCGAGCCGCTGCGCATCGGCTTCGATGCCAAGCTGGTGAACTCGCACGTCGCCTTCATTTCCATCACCGGTCAGTTCGCGTTCCGCGCTGCGTTCGGCGACCATCCGACCTTTCTGATCAGCGCAGGCGGCTTCCATCCCAAATTCAAAGAAGTACCTTCCGACATCCCCTCGCCGTTCGATCGGGTTGGCGCAAGCTACGACATTGGTATTATCGGTGTGTCCTTCAAGGGCTATTTCGCGATCACTTCGGCGACAGTGCAAGCGGGTTCCGATCTGCGCGTCTGGGCAGACATCGGGATCGCGAGCATCGAGGGCGGCTTTGGCTTTGACGCAATCTGCTACCTCGAGCCCAGGTTCTACTTCGAGTTCGATCTGCATGCATATCTGGCGATCCACGTGTTCGGCCAGGACTTCTCCTCAATCAATCTGGACGGATTGCTTGCGGGCCCGGGGCGCTGGCACATCGTGGGGCGGGCGGAAGTTCATACCCCGTGGCCGCTGCCCGACTTCAGCTTGCATATCGACGAAGCGTGGGGTACTGACCGCGACACGCCTGTGGTCGCTGTCAGGATCGCCGACAAGCTGGCGCTGGAAATCGCAAAACAAGGCAACTGGAGCGCACAATTGCCGCAAGGCGGTGATGGATTCCTGACCTTGGCGCGGGTCGATCCGGGCACGGCCCTGCTCGCGCATCCGCTTGGCGGCCTCGAGTTCCGCCAGAAACTCGTGCCACTCAATTTACGGCTTCAGAAGGCAAGCGGCAGCAAGATCGACGGTCCGAATGAGTTTGGCGCAGGCTCGCTGCAGCTCGCCCGGGGAGACAACGCAGGACCACCATCCAGGCTCCCGGAGGCGCTGCCCGACACTTTTGCCGCTGCGCAATTTCTCGAACTCTCGCAGGACGACAAACTCGCAAAGCCCTCTTTCGAGTCCTACACAGCGGGTTATGCCCTTCGCGATGACGACTTCGTACTGGGGGAGATCGTCGAAGAGACTCTGGACTACGAGGAAGTCGACCTCGGCGCCAAGCGCGGGCCACGCAAGCTGCGGCGCATAGGAAGCATGGCCTTCTCGGATCAATTCCATGGCGTGCTGATGCGATTCGGTGCGGCCGGACTCTCGCCATTGCGCGACAAGGCGTTCGTTCAACCTCCGCAGATCGCGCCCGTACGTGTCGATCCCGCGCCGATGGCGGTGACGTCGAAGGTGACGTTGGAGCTCACTGCCGCCAAGACCTACAGCAGCGTGTGGCAGGCCGATCAGGCATACCGCTTCGACATGGCACTCGACCCCCGCCAGCACCAGGCGGTAGAGATGGCCGAAATCGCGGAGGCTGCATGAGCATCCCGTATCGTTTTGCGCCCTGGGCACGACGCGGGCTCGCTCGCAGCCACCAGAACGAGGATGACGGCAATGCGCTTGCTGTGCGTGCCCAGGTCACAGTCGGCCTTACGCTGCAAGCGAAGCAGGACGGTGCAGGCGTGGCCGTGGTGTCAGGCAATCTGGATCTCGCACTGTATGGACCGGCCGACATCATCGGTATTGATCCGCGCCTCATCGTGCGCACTGATCCCAAACCGAACGTCACCAATTTCGAACCGAACTACCTCGCGATCGTCGACTTCGATCCGCCCGACTTTCCGTGGCTGCTTACACCCGCAGCGCCCAACGTAGACCAGCGTCTGCGTCCGTGGCTCGTGCTGGTCGTGATCGATCGCGCAGTCGCTCCGGCGCTCCCGCAGGTGCGTGCCGGCCAACCATTGCCCTCGATCGAACTCGCTGGCGGGCAGATCGCAAGCGAACTTCCGGATCTGGGCGAATCCTGGCTGTGGGCGCATACACAGGCTGTTCCCGTGAGCAACAACGATGCAGCACTCGCCGCCGAACTCAAGCAATACCCAGAACGCAACATCTCGCGCCTGGTGTGCCCGCGGCGCCTTGAGCCATACCACGATTACCTTGCTTGCGTGGTGCCGGCCTTCGATCAGGGACGGGCGCGAGGGTTGGGTGAAGCGCCCAAGGGTGACACGCTGAGCCCCGCCTGGGATCGCGCGCCCCGCGACAGCCTCGTTCTGCCGGTGTACTACCACTGGACCTTCTCGACAGGCCCGGAAGGCGATATTGAGTCGCTCGCACGACGCTTGCGCACGCCTTCAGCCTACGCTGGCGAAACTGAATTCCTCAGGAAGCTCGCGGCCATCGGCATCCGCAAGGTAGCGGTCGATGCTGACCGTCTTCTTTGTGACGTCCCGACTCCTGATCAAACGGTCTTCGAAGGCGCGATGATCTCGCTGGACTACACGCCCGAAGAGACCGACAAGCATCCTCTTTTCGCACAAAACCTGGAGGCGATTCTGAACAGCGGCCAGGCGCTCGCAAACAGCGGCACACCGAAAGACGATCGGGTGCCGACGCTCTCGCCGCCTTTGTACGGTGAATTTCCGGCGAAGCGCCTTACGGTGGACTCCACGCGGATCGGACAGCACTGGCTGGAGGACCTCAACCTGCAGCCGCGGTATCGCCTTGCCGCGGGCTGGGGCGCTGAAGTGGTCCGTCGCAACCAGGACGGGTTCATGCAGGCGGCGTGGCAACAGGTGGGCGATGTGCTCGCTGCGGAACGTGCTTTTTCGCTGTCGCGGCTCGCGCACGACGTGTTAAAGGCAGTCGAAGCGCGCCATCTCACGAAACTGTCCGACGTGCGTCTGCTGGCACTGCTGGCGCCGGCGCGGGCACGCGTGAAGATTGCGCCAGATCTGAGCCTGTACGGGCGTCTTGCTGGTGTCACGCTACCCGACGAACTCTTCGACGGCGCGATGCGCCGCCTCACCAGTGCGCGCCGTCCGATCTTGCGTATGGCGCAGTGGCGCGAGCGAAATCTCGGGCTCACGCCACTCCCGGCGCAAATGACTGCGTTGATGAACAGGTTCGCCAACGCCACCCAACAGATCACCGCGATCGACCCCAACCGATTCGTGCCCGACGGAATTATGGGAAGCCGCTCTTTCGATGCGATTCCGCTGCCGGCCGACCCCGACGCACTCGTGGATCTCGCCCCCTTCATCGGAATGCCGGGGAGCAGGGCGGCGGGCGCGATCGCCAAGCTCCAGCGTGCTGCCGCGAGCGCGCGCCGCCAAGCGTCCAGAACAGAGCGTACGCCGCCGCAAATGGGCGATATCTGGCATCAAGGCATTCTCACCGATACGCATCTGCTGCGCATCGCCCAGCTACGGCGAGTCGCGGGGCAACCTCTGCTCGGAGACGTCCGCGAACTGGTGACACAGGCGAGCCGCGGTGGCGCGCAAGGAGTGCTGTTGACAGTTCAGCAAGGCGGTCAGCCGCACGCCCAGGCGCTCAAGATCGACCGGGCGAGCGGGACGCTCAAGACGATGGGTAGCAAGTTCACACCGGGGGCGCGCAAGGCGATCCGCACGCTACGTTCCTCCCATGGGCATCTGGGCAGCGTACACGCCCACGCGCTACATCTCTATGGAAAGCAGGCGGTGTTCACCAGCTTGCCGCCGGGCGCCTTGGGCGGCGCGGCGCCAGTCCAAATTCGGCTTCGAGGCCCCGGGCAGTTTTCACCCACGGTACCACCCGCTGAGGCGGTGCCCTCCATTACCCTGCCGCCCGCGATCAAGTCGCGCGAGGTGCTGCTTCGCTACTCGCAGGCGTTCAAGGATTTCCAGAACCTGTGGACCGATCCACAACAAGCCGAAAAGATGGTAATCGCGCCCGTCGACTTTCCGCTCCCATCCTCGATCACCGCCCTGCGTGCACGGATCGACCCGGCGCGTACAGTGCCATTGCGGCTTGCCACGACGTTGACCTTGGGCGGCCACGCGGTCGGCTGGACAAGCGATGTGGGGCTCACCAACGACTTCATCGCGACCCGGATGGATCTCGCCCTCCTGGAGCGTCTGCGCTACGTTATCCCGGTGCACTTCGATCGGGTAATGGCGTATCCGCAACTCATGCTGCCGCTCTCGAAGAAACTGGAAACACTCGCGCCGGACGTGTTCCTGCCTGGCGTCGGCGTGTTGCCGGACGACTTCATCATGGCGGTGAAGACCAACCCTCGTTTTGTCGAGTCGCTGATGCTTGGTGCCAACCACGAGATGTGTCGCAAGCTATTGTGGCAGGGCTTTCCCACTGACCAGCGCGGCACGCCGATGTTGAACTTCTGGCAGCGTCTCGACGGCAAAGGCGACATTGAGCCGATTCACAAGTGGCTCGAACGGCCGCTCGGTGCACAACCAGCGAGCAACGAAATGACCGTGCTCCTGATCCGCGGGCAATTGCTTGAGCGCTTTCCGACGCTCTCCGTCTACGCATATCCCAAGGGCGATCACGACACCCGCCCAGGCGAGAGCGAGCCGCACGAGGCCGGACAGCAAGCCGAGATGCTCGCCGCCAACGCCAAGCTGCCGATACTCAAAGGACATCTCGGCAAGGACATCAGCTATCTGGGCTTCGAAATACGACCCGACGACATGGTGAATTACTTCTTCATCCTCGAAGAACAGATGACCGAGCCGCGTTTCGGCTTCGACGAACCCGATCAGGAAGGCGGCGACGGGCAGGGCTGGCTGAACGTGGACTGGAAGGAAGTGGGAGTCAACGGTGGCGTGTACTTCGGCAGTGCGCAACTCGCGCACGCGCCGCCCGCCAAGGGTCCGAGGTGGGACAAACCGCATGCCGCCACGATCGCCGACGCGCTGATGCAGCGTCCATTTCGCGGCTACTACTCGGGCGAAATGCTGAAGATGCCCCGCAATTGAAGACTGACGGCAATTGCAATGAGGACCACGCCATGCCGCGCCTTGATTTGAATCTGAAGGACCTCGCCAAACAGCGCGAACTCCTGCACGACCTGCAGGCGCAGCAGCGAGCGCTGGACAGCAGTCTCGCCGCACAGCGGCGCGCGCTCGAAGCCGCGCAGCAATCAGGCGCCGCAGCCCGTGTCACGGCAAAGCTTAGCAAGGCGATTGACGCTGTGCGCGCCACACGTCAGTCACTCGTGGACCAGATTCGCAAGGGGAACAGCGTGCTCGATCGATTCGCCGACGACCTGATCGGCGAACGCGATCCCGCCGCGATGGCCGCGGCGCTGGACGGCGGTGTCCCGATTGCGCTGCTTCCGATGCGTCTGGAGACGCGCTATGCACCCGACCCGAACACATTGCGCATCCGCGTCTATCCCGACGATCTCAACATTGTCGAGCATACACCGGCACTTACCGACAAGGAGAAGCAGTCAGGCACAGATTACTGGCGCGCACGCTTCTCCGGCAAGCCTGACGAGACAGCCCGTATTGTTCGTGACCTTTCGTCAGGCGTGGGGCGCAATCGGTGCGCCTGGGTGCTGCGTGTGCTCACGCCGGAGAACGCCGCAAGCGAAGGCCAGCAAGGTGTCGAACCGCAATTCCCTGATGCGCCCGTCATAGATGCCAAGGCAAAGCAGACGCGCGCGCTGCTGTTGCCCGACCGCTGGTGCGCAATCGGATACGCCGCCGGGCGGCGCGAAGTGTTCCGCGTCTGGGGAAACCGGATTCCCGACGAGCTGATTCTCTCGCCGGACTGGCTCGACCAAGACGCGCCTGAGGCGCTACTCGGCGGCGAGCGCGCGTGGCTTGTGGACTTCGATGCCGCGCTCGCAAAAGGGATGGCATTGCAAGTCACCCAGGAAATGGTGACGGCCTTCATCAAACAGCGAAAGGCTGCGCCATTCAAGCTGGCGGTCGATACCCTCGAGCGCCTCGTCGTGATTGGCCTGGAGTGGACGAGGGAAGCACCGGACACGGCCGCTGGGCTGGGGGAAATGCTGGCGGCACAGGCTGACTCCGAAGGGCTGGCCTTCATGCCGCTCGACACCCCGACCAACAACACCGAAGCCGCGCCATCCGGCTACAGCCCCGCTCAGGAAAGTACGCCTCCACCTTCAGAGGAGGAACTCGCGCAACTCCCGCAGCAAAAGGACGCGCTGGAACTTCTCACCGACGCGCTCGGGCTGCCCGGGCCGGCTTTGCCCGCCCAGTCTATCGATAACGCACACCTGGCCGAGCAGCGCACCGCGATGCACATGATGAACGCATTGTGGCGCGCTACGTTCGGCCATTACCTGATGGAGTTGTGGAATCCGCCAGGCGACGAGCAGAACTTGTTGCTAAAAACGCCAACCCTCTATGCACTTCGTAGCTATGTGGTGTCCTATCTGCGCCCGGCTGGTCCGCTGCCGTTGCTGCGTGTCGGAAAGCAGCCCTATGGCGTTCTACCGGTAACCGGCAAGCGCTTCGTATCAGAGGCAACTGACGGCATACCCGCGATATCCGGCGTGAGCGACGCGCAGATCGAGCAAGGGCTGTCCAAGATCTTGCCGGTGCTGCGGCCATTGTGGGAGCTCGCATGCAACGCCGTGCCGTTGCTCACCGACGGTGACGTCGACCGCGCGAAGGACATTCTGCAAACCTCTGCGTGGTCTCAGACGGCTGCGTACCGCAACGCCGATAACGTCTGCCTGAAGCCGGTGGTTTTCGATGTCTCCGGAGTGCAGGGGCCATCGAGGCAGATGCTGGTGAATGCTTTGCTGAACGCGCTCGGTGTGGACCAGACTGGCGTTGACCTGCTGCCGATCCTCACGTGCGCCGCGTTTCCACCCGATCCCCCCTATTCGGCCGCCAGTCTCGCGGGCGTACCCTGGGTGCTCGCAGATGCGCAGCAACCGACAGTTGAAGCGCCTCCTGACAACCCGATGCCGGAAGGGCAAAACTACCTGAGCAGGATCGCGGACGCTCTGAATCAGCCGCCCGACCAGTCCGACGCACAATTGAGCGCCTACCAAGCCGGGCCCGCTCTGTTGCAGGCGCTCGCTGCCTGCTCTGTGCAGTTCGAACGCCACGATGCCGTGCAAAACTTCGCGATCGGAAGTGCCGCCGTCAGGCGGGTGGAATCGCTCACAATGTCCCACCTGATGAATGTCGAACCGCGTACCCAGAACGAGGCCGAATTTTCCGTTAATAGTCCGAAGGAGCTCGCAGCTGTTGTGATTCCCGCTGTAAGCGGACGCGCAACATTGGGCGAGCATGTCGCGAAGAGTCTTGCAACGCAACCCCTGCAGCTCGGCGAAGGGCACGCAAGTACGATGGGCGCCAAGTTCCGGGACGCAATCGGCAAATTCACTCCTCCACTGCGCAACGCCGCAGGCGTTCAGGTGAGCCTGGCGTATCTCGCCAACCGTCCCGTCGGTGAACTCAACGTCGCCCTGCGCACTACGCTGGATGCGTTTTCCTACCGGCTCGATGCGTGGTATACGGCACGCGCCAGCCGGCGTCTTCAGAAGATGCGCGCGACCCGCCCGACAGGCGTGCATGTCGGAGGCTATGCGTGGGTCGAAAATCTGAAGTGTGATCCACGCCCCGACAGCGACGGCTACCTGCTCGCCCCTTCGCTCGGGCAAGCCGCAAGTGCGGCGATTCTGCGCAGCGGCTTTCTTGCTAACCACGAGCAAGGCGCCTTCAACATCAACCTCGATTCGCGGCGCACCAATCGCGCCCTCGGGATCCTTCAGGGACTCACGCGCGATCAGCCTCTTGCTGCGCTTTACGGGTACCGCATCGAGCGTGGCTTGCGTGACGCGCTCCTCGGCAAGCTCATCTGGCCACTGCGTCTCGCCTATCCGTGGCGGCCTGCGGGCGAGAATCCGACCGATGAGCCCCAAGAGGCTGTTGGTGCGCGCAACGTCGTTGATGGCGTCGCGCTGTTGGCCGCCTGGCAGGCATCGCCCGCAGATGTGAAGAGCCGGGTACAAGGCGTCGAGACCAACGGCATTCATCCGTTCGTTGGTTTGCAGCCGAAGGAGCAGGCAGCGTTCGAAGCCGTGCTTGCCGATGCAACAGACCTCGCCGACGCTGTGAGCGACCTGCTGATGGCCGAAGGCATGCACCAGATCGTCCAGGGCAACTTCGAGCGGGCGAGCGCGGCGATGGCGGTCGCCGACAAGCAGGCATTACCGATTGAACCCAGGTTTGCGTGGACCCCGCGCGGCGGCGCGAGCTACACCCAGCGCTTTGCCCTGCTGTGCCCGCCCGACGCTGGTCACGCCTGGCCAGACGACAGACGCGCACGGGCCGAACCGTCGCTCAACGCCTGGCTCGCGTTTATGCTGGGCGAGCCAAAGCGCTATGTGTTCTCCGCGCAGGTTCATCGGGGCGAGTCGGAAGAAGGCCACCCAGCTATCGACGCGAACCGCGTTAACATCACGCTCGCCGAGCTCGGCTATTCGCCGCTGTCGGCCATGCTCGAGAGCACCATAGCCACGCACGACATGACGACAGGGCCGGCCGATACAGGCTTGCGCGGTCAGGTCGTGAAAAAGCTGATAGATAAGCTCGACGACCGCGCCAACGTCACTGGCCTCGACATCATGTCAGATGGCGACGGCACAAGCCTCGGCCTCGCACACTTCGAGGCATTCGCGACCGTGTTACGCGCGCTCGTCGATCGTGCGCGTCCTGCCACACGTAAAGACTTCGTCGTGCCAAACGACGAAATTGAAAAAACGCTGCCTGCACAAGGCGAATATCCTGGCGTGGATCTCGGCGAACTCCGTGCCCGCGCGGGCACCCTGATTGACGATTTTGAGGCATTCGGCACCTCGCTCGCGGACGCCGAAACGGCAGACGAACTGCGCGCGGCGCTGGAAGCGCACGCAGAGTTTCTTCCACCCGCCGCATGGCCGCCGCAGGTGCTCGCAGTCTTTGCGCCCAACGCGGATGGCGCGGCGCTCAACGACGACATGGGCAAGGCACGATCGGCGCTAGCCGCGCAGCTTGGAGCCAAGCTCAAAACGCTGAAGCAGCCGCCCCCATTGCTCGCCGACCATACCGAGCTCACGCACGCCCAGCGTGTGCAGCAGGCCATCGACCAGATCAAGCTGCTGCTTGGCCATGATTTCCCCGTTCTGCCCCGCTTTGCGCTCGGCCCTTATGCTGACGGCTTCAGCGCTGCGCTCGGTGATCAGAGCGCGCTCACAGCGAACGACCCTTGGCGCGTGACCGGCTGGATGACGACGCTGGCGCGCGTGCGCGAGGGGCTCGACCGCTACTCCGCAGCACTCACCGCACACGAGACGCTCGTCGAACTCAGCGCTGCAGACGACTTCCGGGTAGTGCAATTTCCTCACGTAGCAGGCGAGATCTGGGCGGCGTTACCGGAAGCGTGGCAAGAGCCGGAGGGGGTTGCCTTCGATCCGAATCAGGTGCCCGAGGAGTTGCGTGCTTACATCGAGCAACAGGGCGAAACGCCCTACAAGGACATCAACCGGGTGGTTCCGAAACTCGCGCTCGCCTTGCACACGCCAGGCGGGCTCAAGCCATCAGACACCTCAACGACTCTTGCTGGACTCGTGTGCGACGACTGGCCAGAATTCATTCCCGATCGATATCAGACGGCAGCCATCGCCTTCCACTACGACGCGCCCGGCGCACGCCCACCGCAGAGCATTCTTCTTGCGGTGCCCCCGCAGCCCAATCAGGAAAACTGGGATTTCGATGATGTTCTCGATGCGCTCCACGAGGCCTTCGATCTCGCACGCCTGCGCGCGGTTCGCCCGCGCGACCTCGGGAGTGGCTTGGGCCTGCTGCTTCCTGGCAACTACCTTCCGCACGACTACACCGGCGATCTTCCAGGCGTGCGCGCGCTCGAGCTCGCGCGCGAGGCGATGGCAAACATCAGGCTCGTAGCTGGCCATCCGGATGCGGTTGTTCCGCTGGGCAAAGTATAGGCACTGTCATGAAGATTGAATTTTCCAGAGTTCTTGCATCGAGTACGCAAGTCGACCTCGTAAAGAAACGCCCCATCTATCTGGGCTATACGCGCCTTGAAACCCAGCCCACCACGGTGGGCATGAGAAAGGGTCTGCAGGCACCGTTGGCCGATCCTCTGTGGCTACTTGCTCGCCAGTGGCAATTCAACGAGTTTCAGGGTGAAGACGCGGGGTCACCGGTCAAACTCGCGTTCTCCGTCGACGGTAGCAAGATCGACCGCTTCCACGCCGGCCGCGACATACGGCAGCCGTGGCAGCAGCTGGACAGAGTTCCCGTCGAGACTCGGGTCGAAGCAGAGCCGGTATGGGGTCGTCACGCACGTCTTGCGGGCGAGGCGGGACTTCAGCTTTTGCGCATGGCATCAAGTACGTCGATCCGTGCCGCGCTGCTTGCAGCCTACGCGACCACGATCGCCTCGCCTGCAGACCCCGGGTCCGACCGTGCGGGCCTCCTCTGGTCGACAGTGATGACAGGACGCACCGTGGACGCAAGTAGGCTTCGCGCAGACCTGCTTCCGTTATTGACTGACGACGGACTCTCGGGTCTGCCTGCAGGCCTCAAGGTCACGGCAACTGAAAAGGACGCGGCCCTGGCCTTGCTTGAGCGGTGGCTTACCTGGCTTGACGGTGCAGTCTACGAGGGCAACCCGGAGAATCCTGCATGGCAGTCAAATCGCATGGAATACGCTTTCGCGCTATCCGATGGTGAGGTTGAACTCCGGGCAGACGAATACACCGATGGCCATGTGGACTGGGAGGAATTTGTGGGCATGCCGCTATCCCAAGAAGGGCATGCCGCCACTCGCTGCGAGTTTGCGGTCGCGCAGCGTCATCCGTCACCCGTGCGCTACGCCGGCATGCCAGCCGAGCGTTACTGGGAGTTCGAGGATGGGCAGGTGAATTTCGCCCGCGCGGAAGCCGGCGTCACCGATCTGCTGCGCATGGCAGTCACCGAGTTGGCGCTTACCTTCGGCAACGACTGGTTCATTGCCCCATTGCGACTCCCCGTCGGGGGGTTGTACCACGTCACGCTTTTCCAGATCACCGATACCTTCGGCGTCCTGGCTGAGTCCCGTCCATTCGCTCCACTCGGCGGAGTGCCCTGGACGCTCTTTGAACTCACGCCTGACGCATCGCTGCGCGAGCAGCTTGGACACACGCTCTTTCTGCCTGACAGCCTCGATGGCGTGCAGGAAGGCGCTGTGCTCGAACACACCCTGCTCGCGCGAGACGAAATGGCCAATCTGGCGTGGGCGATCGAGAAAACGGTTCAGGGTGTGTCCGGCGAGCCGCTGGATCGCGATCTCGAAGCAAAGTCGCTCGCCTTCCAGCAAAAGATCCATTTCGACGCCTCGCCCGACAGCCCACAGCTGGTCTATCGACTTGCTACGCCGGTACCGTCCAACTGGACGCCGTTGCTGCCGGTGCGCAATCCCGCGCTTGATATCGCCGATCCATTAGAGATTCGTCTTGCGCGCGCGGGAATGAAGCGCTTCTATCCGGGACACACCGTCGCAGCGCCCGACATCGACGATGCCGCGTACACGGCGTTTCTCGATATCCTCGATGCACAGCCCGAGTTCATCGAGAGTCTGAACATTGACCCGACGTTACGAGCCTACGTGTTCTGGCCGCGCGGCTGGCTGCTGCGCCGCAATCCCACGGAGCCGATGGCAGCTGACGATCAGCTGATCATCGAGGAGGAGGAAGTACTGAGCATCGGTGCAAGCCTCAAGCGCAAGTTCCAGTACGCGCGTTCAAGCGATGGCCGAATCTGGATGTGGATTGGCCGCAGCAAGCTCGCGGGCCGTGGCGAGGCAGAAAGCCAGTTGCAGTTCGATTGCGCGGCGAAAACCACAACGCTGCGCTGAGCCACCGCCTCATCCGGTACGAACTGGAGAAGAATTACGTTGACAGGCGATTGTTGGATGACTGCACAGCGCGGTCGTTCCCGGCACGCGACAATGGGATTTCCGCGTTGCCAACAATCCGCCCCCACGCGGGAGGAGACATGGTTGCCACCGTAGATAAAGTCATCGTCACCAATCTTGGAGCGCTCAGGAAAAAATACGGCGCAAAAGGACTCGATACCTTGAAAAAGGCGATCGACGGATTGATATTGGCCGACAGGAAAAGAGGACTGGCGACCGTTCTCGTGCCTCTCGACGATCGCCGTGCAATGGCGGCGCTATCCGCAACCCGGGTGAAGAAGGCAAGCGATCCCGTCCAGAACAAGCAGGCAATCGATGAAGTCTATCGGGCCATGAAACCGGACTATATCGTACTGCTGGGATCAGTTGATGTGGTGCCTCATCAGGACGTCAAGAACCCAATACATGATCCTGATGGTGAAGATCCCGATCAATTCGCGTATGGGGACCTACCGTACGCCTGTGAGTCACCACATAGCCAGGATATCAAGAACTTCGTCGGTCCGTCGCGCGTGATCGGAAGGATTCCAGACATCACGGCGGGAAGAGATCCCCGTTATCTGGCAAGCCTTCTTATGGTGGCGGCCGGATACAAACAGGTATCCGCACAGACGCTTCAGGACAGTTTCTGCGTAACAGCAGAAATATGGAGCCGGTCTACCGCGCAATCCATTACGAATACCTTCGGCGCGTCGCGCAATCTTCAAAGCGTTCCTCCGAAAAATTACAGATGGCCGGTTACTCGGATGAACAAGCCGATACACTTCTTCAATTGCCATGGTGCGCCAGGAAGTTCCCAGTTCTATGGTCAACCTAAAAGCGGTAAGCAGGTCTTTCCACCTGCTCTCGACGCGGCATTTATCAATGGGCATATAAAGGAAGGGACGATCGCTGCCGCCGAGTGCTGCTACGGTGCAGAGTTGTATCCGCCATCTGCCACTCAAAAGCAGACCGGCATCTGCAACGTCTACCTCGAGAACAAAGCGTACGGCTTCTTTGGCAGCACAACAATCGCCTATGGCCCGGAGACAGGGAATGGCCAAGCAGACCTGATCTGTCAATATTTCCTGCAAAGCGTCATGCGTGGAGCGTCGCTAGGACGCGCGGCGCTGGAGGCACGGCAAAATTTCGTGCGCAGCTCCTCACCTGTTGACCCGTCAGATCTAAAGACGCTCGCGCAGTTTAATCTCCTCGGTGATCCTTCGCTTACCCCCGTAGCAACACCTAAAGCGTACTCAAGCATCACGAAAGATACCCACGCATTGGCCGAACGATCCGAAAGAAAGGACCGTCGCGCGGTGTTATACAGGAGCGGCCATGAGATATCAGCGAGCGAGCCAGTACCACTACGATCTGTGAAAAAAACACCAAAGGCGATCGTCCAGCAACTCGAGGCCAGTGCCCGCGCAGACGGACATGCGCCAGCCAAATCTTTGTCGTTCGTGATACGGCATCAAAGCGCATCAAAAGCCGTGCGCACGACAGCACGCACGAAATCCGCGTCCGCCGGGTATCACATACTATTTGCGAGGCCCGTGCCAGGGCCGCGAGAAGCAGGCGTCGTAGATATTACGGCGTTTATAGGCAAAGAGGTCAGTGGAGAACTAGTCTCCATCTGGAAGATTCGGAGTCGATGAACGATGCAGCAATTTGCAGGAAAAGTGATCAAGCGGCGCCTGGCGAGCGGCTCCAAAAGCGAACGTGACGCGATTCAACTCGAAACCGACAAGGGCTCATACGTACTCAGAAGGGAGGGTTGTAATCCACTATTCGATCCAGAACTTGATAACCTTGTCGGAAAGTTCATCAAGTGCACAGGTGAGCTCTCTGGCTACACACTGACCATCTCTGCCTGGAGTGAACGACCTTGAGGAGCAACGCGCCCGGGCGAACTGATCGATGCGACGGCGGGCGCATCGAGACGAACGGCTGCCCGGCGCGCACTGGCTGCAGATGACGGGAAAAGGCGGCAAGATTGCACGGATAGCGCTGCCGCGGTAACTGGCCGGACGCGGCCCGCCCCTTGCTGCGGCATGCGGACGTGTCGACGACTTCGAACTACCTACACAGCGACGACGTCAATCCGGCGCTGGCCGCCCCTCCGAAAACACACGACAAGTGCAACAATATTGAGAGCGTGCAAAACTTGGGGAGGTCGATTCGTCAGGACTCGCTACTCACGGTGTGTTTGCACGGTCTGCGCTGTCCGTTGGTCAGAGCACCTCCCCTTCTGGAATCTCAAGCTTGACGTGCGCAATACTCGCCTCCAGCCGCTCGCCTATCCCATACTCACGGAACCAGCTCTCATCGAGGATTACGAGAAACGGCATTCCCACTGCATGGTTGTCCGGCGAGGGCGAAGATTGCAGTACTTGCATCAGCGGCAACACAGCCAGAACTTTTGGCGGCTTGATGCGCAAACGGTCACCGCGAAATGAAACCGCAATACGCCGCGTCTTCGACAGCTCCGTCTGCGGCTTTTCAAGCACGGCGGCATAACGTGACCGGAAGCCAACCGTGTAGCGCAGGTAGTCCGCGTGTGTATGCTGGTCTCGCCCGTCCCTTCCGTCGCGCAGGGCCCCGCAGTAGAACAACCCGAACGACGACGCCTACCCCCGGTCTGTTTCCGGTGGCATTGCCACCGGGCGATTGCTGCGATAACCCGCGCCATCAACGCAATTAGACACGATGGCGCTGCATGTCGAACTGTTTTCTCCCCTTTTACGAAGCCCCACAAAACGCGGGAATGAAGGAACCGTTGAAGACGCGGTGTTAGCAGGAAGACCGAGCCCAAACTGATGCCCATGCCCCCTGATGAGGATATCGGGTGGCGTCAGGGCCATCCGTCGGTAGCGCGTCGCCGACAAAAGTAGACTTGCCGAAAAGAAGCGGGGCGTGAAAAGCCCCGCACAATCAATCGTTTTCCTCTCCTCTGCGACCCTCCACGAACACCCGCCAGGGTGCTGGCCGCGTCGGACCGGTCTCGACCCGGACGACATACTTGACTTCGTCCTCAACTACCGGCGTCGTCCCGGAGAGGTTCGCGACGACTGCCCCTTCGCAGGTCGTAACGGTCCATACCGACACGAACTTCTGGGGACGGTCACTAAGAACAATTTTTGGGAATACCCTGGAGAGAATCGCCCTCACCTGTTCAATCACCGGGTCTGGTCCAAATAACGCAGGAATGATGTCGAGCGGGTCCACAACCAACTGGCGCTCCAGATTTCCGACATCAAGTGAGGCAGCATAGACCCGGAGTCCTTCCAGTTCCTCTGCCAACCTCTTCTTCTCGTCCCGCTGCTCGCGATACGCCCGCTCAAGGAAATCATCTCCGTCCGCCTCCAGTCTTCGCATGCGCTGCGCCAGACTCTCAAGCTGCCTGTCAGCGCGTGCCACCTCCAGTTTCAACTCAGTAATGCGAGCCTCGTGACCTCCATCCAGTCGTGCTTTCAGACGATTGCGGAATTCCCTGATCCGCTCATCGTCAAACATGCATCGCAGAAGATGTTTCAGCGCATGTTCGAGTGCCCTCACCGAAACATAGTCCACCCGCTCCGGAGCACTTTCAACAGCAACCCGACGTCTCTGTGCACATGCTGCGCAGTAAAGTTGCGGCGCAGAACCTCCCCCCGCGATGCTCATCCTCCCCAGACAGACGCCGCAGGTCACCAGTCCGGTGAAAGGCCGTCGCCCACCGCCCCGAAATGGCTGTGAAGACGAGCTCTCGTTGCAGACGTACCAGACGTGGTCGTCCACGAGCCGCAACTCCGGACGGGCATACTCAATCTCCTTAACGTCCTGCTTCTCCTTTTTTGCCTTTGCCTTCGTAAAGCTGCTGCCTCCATATACGAAAACGCCGCGATAAATGGTGTTGGCAAGAATCTGCTTTACCGTCGCCGGCCGCCAGTACCCCGCGCCGCCATCTTTCGACGGACGGGGGCAGGCAACGCTTTCACGGTTCAGGTGTTCTGCGATGGCATTGAGCGAGCTACCCTTGTACCGCATGGCGAACATCTGCCTCACCCGGTCTGCCGCCGGCTCGTCAATTTCCCAGACTGTTCCTCCTTCGTTTTCGCGCTCCCCGTGCCTGACTGCCCGATATCCGTATGCCGCTTTCGCAATCATGAATCCGCGTATCAATTGCCCCTGCATGCCGCGCTTGACTCGGTGGCTGGTCTCACGCACAAAATGGGCCGCGATCAGCCCCGAGATTCCAAACTGCAACTGCCACCCAGGTATCGAACTGTCGGTGCCGTCGCAACTGACGACACGCACCCGAGTCCGTTCGATACGCTGCTCGAGATGAGCAAACTCTAGCGTCGAGCGTGCGAGCCGTGATATCTCATCGACCACGATGGCCTCGAACTCCCCGGCCTCCCACGCACTGATAAATCGCGCGTAAGCAACGCGCTTCGCCAAGCCTTTCTGTTGTCCGGTCACCGCCGCATCGACAAAAACGTGCTCGTCGCTGACGGTCAATCCTAACTGCGCCGCTGTTTGTCGCGCCCTTCTAACCTGGTCGTCGATTGACGTCGACCGGCTTTCATCGTCCGAATATCTTGCATAGATTCCTGCTCGCCGCATACGTCTCCCTTTTGCTGGTAGGTTGCTGCGGCGAGTTCGACCAACAGGTCGAGTAGTTCTGAAACTGGTCCTGGTATTGCCATATAAGTGTCCTCGCTATGCCTCAGCAAAACGTATAGCGAATGCGTGAGCGGGACTGATCCGAACAGTTGCTATACGTAGTGAGCGACCCGCTCACGGCCGGACCCGGCCGAAACGTTCGAGGACAACAAGAATGGAAATGACACACGAAGAAGGGCGTACCGGGCGCAGTGCGCGCCGGAAAAAACTGGCACTCGACACCGAGCAGTTGCAAAGGCCTGGTTCAAGACTGCTTGCGGCGTTGTTCCAGCAAGCGAACTATCGGGACCATTCACTGGCTGCACTGGCAAATGAACTTGGATGTACACCAGGCTATCTCTCGCAGTTGAGAAACGACACACGATGCGCGACCAACGTATCGCAGAAGTTTGTCGATGCCGCTGCCCGGTACCTCGGGGTCCTGCCCGTCATCGTCAAAATCTTGGCAGAGCAGGTCCGGGCGGAGGATTTCGTCATGCCGTCCAGTTCTCTCGAGAGCCGGCTTGACCAGGTGATGCAGTTCATCCGGGATGACGGGGCTTTCGGCGCCTCAGTGCCGGGCGATATCCTCTCCGCCAGTCGTGAGATGAAAATCTTCGTTATCGAGTGTTATCGCGAGGCAACAGGTCTTGACCTGACACCAGGCATTTCGCTTACCCGCCGGCTCCGCGACACGATGGAAGCCGCGCTAGTTTTCGACAACGAAGTCAAGCCACACCAACGAGCCGCCCAGCAGCCCTCGGCAACGGGAATCGCTCCCACAGTACTGGAGGTTCAATGAACTCGGCCCTGCTCAGGGAGCATGGACTGCACCCGGGCTACATCATTCCTTCGGCTCACTGGTCCTCAATCGAGCGTATATGCGGGGAAGAACCGTCTGAAAGAAGCGCGCTCCTAGTCGAGGTTCCTGAGGAAATGCAGCGCGCATTCGAGGCCACCCACGCATTAGGACAGTCAAGACTGAGTACGCTGCGTTCCGGCGGTGGAATGTTTCTTCTGGCTGTCACCCTGCAGATTGAAACCTGCCAGACCAGAGTGGTGTTGAACCTGTCGGAACCGCACGTAAGGCAATACCTTCAGGAAGCGACCGCGAGTGGCGAATTGCTGGTGGGATTACATACGCGGGATGACAACTGGGTACACTCGACCCTGCTCGCTATCGAACCCGACGCATGCAGCCGGCTACTGGAAACGTCTGCCGGAGCTGTCATGTTCTCCACTGAGGATGCCTGGAACGAAAAGGCGTCGGCCTGCTCCAGGTTATTGCAGGACACGAAGTTTTTCGTGTTCGACGACAAGCCCGCGAGCTGCGTAAGCGTGGTTTTTGTCAAGGACACTTCGCAGTTTCTGAAGCCTGGCGATTTCGAGGACACTCTGTGATTCACGGCGCGAGCGATGCTCGCGCCTTTTCTTTTTACAGAGCCTACAGATGGCCGATCCCGGAGAGGACTGACGGTTACACATCCCGCGTCCGTCGCGCGAGATCGTGGACCGCGCACATGGTCTTCGCGCAATTGCCCCACCCGGGGCAGACAGTCAGCCGTCCTCCCTGATGGCCACTTAAGGCGCAGCCTTGGCCAACGAAAGGGCGGAACTTCAGAAAAACTTTTCCTCTGGGGAAGTCTCCGCCTGGTTAATGGTTAAAAGGTCATAGGTTACGTATAACTTTTCGCGTCCGAACGTCCGTCAGGCGGGCTTCCGTTCGTCTTACCGGTGGGCTGATCGCGCGATTCGGGTGGGACAATTACGCGATTCCGGTGGGGCAATTGCGCGGTTCGGGTGGGGCGATTGCGCGGCGACAACTGACCGTTCCGTCTTCAATCGAGAATGACTCCAGGAACTTCACGTCGACGAGCTGTTGCAGCGCAAGGGTAGCTTTGCGTCGGAACTCCTTGCGTGCTGTCACGTCGCCGCACAGGCTCTGCAATCTGTCTAACGGGAATGCAATGGGTTCGCGATGCGACGCGTAAAACCCCAGCAGCCAGGACGCGAGATATGAACGTCGGGTCAGTTGGTCCTCGTACATGCTCAGTATGCGGGTGTAATGCTGGTCACTGAACAGTTCCGCAATCTCCCGGTCAAAATGCACCCGGATTTCCTTCGAGCCCCGCACGAACTCCACACGAGCAATCAGGGATACAGCCGCCCCTTGGCGTGCAATGCGCGGAACGAACATGAGTAGACATGTCGCCTTGAGCCGTGTGAGCGTATCGATGAGTTTTTCATAGGCCGCGTTGGATGTGCCCCACCCGATATCCTTACAGAATCGCCGTGGCCTGAAGGTCGCGGTACCTGGTATATCTCCTTCCAAGTAGAGGGCATGCATGAACACCCTCCGGTCGTCCTGGCGCAACTCTTCACCCGAGTATTCGATATACCCGTTCCGCGCAGCCTGAACTGGTAGCCGGTGCCGGGAAAACCACCGGCGTGGCGACACCGGATCGGCGACGCGAAACAGCGCACAGCGCACAAGTTCGTTTGGAATAACTGACGCGTTTTCTGGATGGTATGGCACAAGCGGGTACGGTAGCTGCCAGAGCTGCGGTACTGGTGCTGCCGGCTTTCCACTGTCGCGGTCACGTTCGGCGACCAGCGCGTCAAGGAGAAGGTCGCTCATTGCCCCTCCCCACCAGCGACAACATCGTCGAGCGGCAGCATCGCGAGTTCGAGGCCGCGTTCAAGTGCGCGACCCAGAAAGTCGAATCCCTCGAACCCCGAGAATTTTCTGGCCTTCGACGGGTCCAGCGTCCAGGGCGAGCCGTCCGGACCTGGCTCGGCCAGCAGGTAACGCACCGGCTGTGTCGCATCGGCCTCGACGATTGCGTAAATCTTCCTGCGTCCTGCGTTGCGGTAGCCCCTCATCGGCCACCTCCGCTCGCCATGCTGGAGTCGCTCGCACGGACAGGCGCACGCGGCACGCGCGCTGGTACATGTTCGCGTCTCGCGCAGGAAAGTGGTACGCCGGCAAGCGGGTTAGCTATTTGCATCTGCTGCTCCTTGGGTTGGAATAACAGATACAGCTACACGGTTTATCGGGCCTAAGGGGATCGAGCCAGAGGGGCGCCATCCGACATCAGGCGTGCCGTTCTGCCATGGCCCCTCGCAGTATTCCACACGGCTAAAACGAAGGGCTACAGGTTGGTGGTACGCCGCGCATTCGCGGCACAACCTGGAGACCAAATGAACGAATCTAAAAACCCTTCCGGCACGCCCGCCGCCCCGTTACATCGCTCGATAACCGAACCCACGCAGGCTAGGGCCGCCGTGCAGGTTACCCGAACGCACCGCCGGATTTCGAATGCCGAACAGGGAGACACCTTATGCAGATAAATGAATTGCACCCATCAGTCGCAACCAGGATCCTGGCCGACGACGACCTCGACGCCGACCTGGTGGCGTGTTTTCGGGAATGGACGCCCGTGGTTGCCAGGTACAGCTCGTACAACGTCGAGGCCGCCGCGCTGCTGCGGAACTCACCGTCTGATGGCGAGCGATGCGTGGTCATCATCTTGCCCGGCTTGCGCTCCGTGGATTTCCCGCCTGGTGCTGCGGAACCCCAGGCCGCAGTGGTCAACCCGCCGCCGCCCTATGAACGGATGGCCTGTCTGCTACTAAGGGACGGCGCGATTGCGCTTCCATGCCACGGTTACGATCACTTCGATGCAAGTAGCCGGGGGCGTCTGCAGGTAGTCTATATGTTCGACGATGCATCGATTCTCGAGATAGTTCCGTATCCGGAATCGCTTGAGGAGGACCTGTCGGTTTGCTGCATGTGCGCCCAGTCCCCCAACCATCCCACGTTTGCGGAGATGGTACTGGAACGCGAGGCTGATACGGTGCCGCCCCTCGAGTCCGAGGAAAGGCAGGTTACAGTTCTGGTGACACGTCGAATCTCGCCAGGCAATGCTCTCCCGGGCCCAGATATGACATCAATCCAGGCTCCCGGCCGCCAAATTGGGCGGGATGACTCGTCACCGCTTCTCGACTCAGTCCGGCGACTGTTTGACCACCATCGCGATGTTGGCGTTATCGTTGACCGCGATGCCCTGCCCACACATCTGCGTCTCGCATCGTCTGGACGGTATGTGCTGGTAGTGGATGGCTCGGGACACGATCTGCGCCCCTTCGGACAGCAGTTCGACGTACGGGACTGGTTCAGGGAGACTCGCCTGTTCCGGACCTCCAGTCGTGGAACCAGCCAGCGCGATTTTCTTTCACTGGAAAACGGCACAGTACTGCTTGACTGGGGACGGTTAATACAATTCGTGTACAAGCTGCGCGAGACACTTCCCATCCTGTATCTGCAGGCGGAGCGCGACCTCCTCGTGAAATATCCCGTCCCACTCCTTGAACTGAAAAGGCAACTGGATACCATCCCGCCGGACCCGAACTGGTACGAGTCCGAGATGGCCCGGCTGGACCAGCTCCACCAACTCCGGGAAGAAGTGAGTGGCCTGACGCTGCGGGAAGCAGGAAAAGTCGTCCCCATTCTCAACCTGAGGTTCGTTGACCTGGGCCACACGGCGAGTGCGTTCACGCTGGCGCAACTGGATATCCGGGCACCGGCCCCGTTCCATGGTATCGAGGAGTCGTGCTCCGAAAACATGCTGGACGTTTCGCTACGTGAACCGTTCGCGCAGTTGCCGCCGTCGAAAGTGTGTTCATAAATCTGACGTCGGCGACCATCGGCGTAACCGGCGCCAGCCCCCGGTCGAATGCCACCGGCAAAGCCGGTGGCTTGAGACGGCGAGCGCCCCAACGGCGCCGATAAAACCGTGAGCCGCCTATGGCAGCCTATTCCATAACCAGCTTCGCATTGCTAATCGGTCAGGAACCTGATCTGGTCATCTTTCCGCCACAGACCGGCTAACGAAAAAATCCGCTGGCCGGATAAAACAGGGGCCTACACGAGACTCACCCACTCTGGAGTCCGTGAAAATGACCCACTCGCAATACACCGCCAACGCCCTTCAATCGTCGCTGTCCAACATCGACGACGATGCCGGAGCGTCCACCCGTTCACTCGAATGCGTTGAGCTCTTTGCCGGATGCGGCTCGATGGCCCTGGGCCTGCAACAGGCAGGCATCATTCACCCGGTGATGGTCGACATCGACACATACGCATGCCGGACGCTATCCGCAAACCGGACCGCGTTCGGCAAATCGGACCGTCTGTTAATTACGCAGGTCGATGTGCGTCACGTCGACTGGCACGCGTACGCCGGCATCGACCTCATCGCGGGCGGCCCTCCCTCCCAGTCGTTTTCCGGTGGTGGCCTGGGCGCCGGTCAGCATGACGAGCGGGACCTGTGGCCGGAGGCTGTTCGCGCCGTGTCGGAGGCGCTGCCGCGAGCGTTTCTTTTCGAGAGCACACCGGGCCTGCTGCGCCCCGCGTTCGGCCATTACCTTAACGGCCTGGTCACACGCTTGGAGCGACCGTGTAGCGACGGAGAGGATGCGCGGTACGCCGTCACCGTCGTGCCGCTGAACGCGGCAGACTACGGCGTCTCCCAGAACCTCCGGCGCGTACTCATCGCCGGCGTACGGCAAGATTGCGGCAGCCTACTGGAATTTCCGGCCGCAACGCACAGTCACGAACGACTGGTGTGGGACAGGTGGGTTTCCGGCGAGTACTGGAAACGGCATGGCTTACTGCGACCTGATGCCTCGCTGGTACCCAAAGAGGAGAGGTCTATCCTCAAGCGGCTCCTCACGGGAAAGACTTACCCTGGCGAAGCGGCCTGGCGCACCTGCCGCGACGCCTTGGCTGGCAACGGGACGGCGGCACTGACTGACCACCTTGAGGATTCCGCAGGTCGCCGGACCGCGCGTCAGTATCCGGGTCATACGGGCAGCCAACTGGATTTGCCATCGAAGGCCCTCAAAGCTGGCGTCCACGGCGTTCCCGGCGGCGAGAACATGTTCGTTGATGACAATGGCGCTTGCTGGCAATTCACCGTGCGGGACGCTGCGCGACTACAAGGCCTACCGGACAATTTCGTCGTGGAAGGTTCGTGGTCGCAGGGAATGCGCCAACTCGGTAACGCATTGCCTGTGCCCATCGCCAAGGTGGCGGGACGCTGGCTCACCGATTGCCTCCATCACACACGCTAGAAAATGAAGATGGTCCGCGCAGGCGGACCATCTTAATCAACGTTGCTGGACGCACTGCGCGCCCCGTGCCGCAAGCGCAGGTGCAACTGCCCTGGAGTTAGTGGAGCGTCCCTTCGTCACGGAAACTCGTCTCAACGCGCTCGAGCATATGTGTCGGCAGCATTACCGACACGCTCAGGTCCCTGACGGGTGGTTGCCCGAGCAGCGCCGGCACCGTGGCAATAGCGCACACTTTGGTGATAATGCCCGACACACCCAGGATGACCTCCTCGCGGTCAACGTCGGAGACGGACTGAACCAGCTTCTCGACCGGTGCAATCATCTCCCACGGGAGGTGTGCGGCAGAAACGGCCGCCGTCTCCTCTCCCGCGTCGCCCATCGCCACCTGCATGGGCGCCATGCGCAAAGAGGCGAGGAACTCAGGAACCGGTGGTTCGAACAGCGGAAGCAGAAACCGGTGCTGGAACATGCCCAGCTGCTGGGTGAACACCACGTAGTTGCCGGCCTTATCGCCCGTAAAAGCAGCCACGTTAAGGTCCCGCGCAGCTGACTCTTTGAGCATGGCGGCAAACATGGGCGCGGAAACGTCTCCGCACAAAAACCATCCTTCCAGCCCCGCACCCTTCCGCTGCCGCCCAGCCATAGCTTCCGTAACGTCCTTCGGCCGCATCACGCGCGCGGGTGTCAGCAGCGCATCACCACATCTTGTCGGTTTCTCAATCATTGTTCGTGTCCTATGTAGACGCGCCGGAATGGCGCATTACGTATAGGCACCGCAATAACAGAATCCGATTCGCACGCGCGCAACCGTCAACGACGGACGACCCACGCGCGCAAGCTTCCGACCGAGGTCAGTGCAAGGTGCGGATCGCGCGCTCCGCATCACCGTATGAGGCAGACACTTCCGTTTTGCGTGCATGGAAGAAAGTTATCCCCGACTTGCTCGAAGGGTATGCAATCTCGTAGCCCAGTTGCTTCAGCGCGCGGTCAACCCTGCGCGTATGGAGCACGCATGAATTCCTGTGAGCCGCCGGCGGTGCGTATGGATGGTCGTAACCGTCGAGCATTCCCTGCTTGCAGACCTCAATCGCCTGCGTCACGAACATATCTGTCGCGGGCTGATTGTTCAGGCGCCGGAGCTGGTTGACGGGACCACCGAGCTTTTCCAGAAGCGGAATGACGAACGTGTGTGTGTCCTCGCGACTCAGCGCCACCGGCACGGCCCCCTGGCGGTTCCAGGTGTCAATCGCCTGCCACACCTCGGGCTCCGTTGGGTCCGCCAGCCAGTTCAGCAACGCATCCTCAATGCAGAGCGCAAACAGAAGCATCGGCATCTGCGGACCGCCAATGACGAACGCATCGAACACCGCGCGACGGGCATTCGCATATTGGCTTGGGTCGAATTCGACCATCTGTTCAAGGACGGGTCCCTTGAGTCGCGGGCTGGTCCCGCTATATTCGCTCGCGGAGGCGATAAGACCCAACCGGATAGAAGAGTCCTGAGCCGGTTGATAAATATTTGCGCCGTTTTCCATATTAAAAAATCTCCTTTTTGATTAACCCCATACTGGGGACAAAAAGAAGATTAATGCTGAATATCGTATAAATCAACGTATAAATTGAATATCTCAACTTCTTTTTTATACGTTTAAATGTTTATCCGAATTTAAAAATAACATCAACCCAGATAACCACGCATCGGCACTCCTCCCGGCGGCCCCGTGCCGCAATCACGAATACCTCACGGACACCTGACCTGAACCTCATGGACGTATCGCATCTCCATTAATCCAAAGCACGGCGACGACATCTCTAATCTAAATAATTAAATCTCAAGAAAATCCTCAAAACCGGATAAAACGCGTTTCTCCACTTGTTTCCTGCAACCACCAATGGAAACAAAATGGAGCAACAAAACAGCACCCTCAACGTCATCGAACTTTTCGCGGGCGTAGGCGGATTCCGTCTCGGCCTCGAATCCGTCGCCGGACAGCCTTTCCGCGTCACCCTCAGTAACCAGTTCGAACCGTCAAAGAAGATTCAGCACGCCAGTCTTATCTACCAGGCACACTGGCCGCACGGCGTACATCTGAACCAGGACATCAACGAGGTGTTGGCCACACCTGCCGGTCAACAGGCGATACGCGACGCTGTACCTGATGTGGTTGTAGCCGGCTTTCCTTGCCAGGACTACTCGGTCGCCAAGCCAATATCGCAATCAAAAGGCATCGAGGGAAAGAAAGGCGTCTTGTGGTGGTCGATAGTGGAGCTCTTGCAGCAGCGCATTACGGACCGCGCGCCGGTTAAATACGTTGTCCTCGAAAACGTAGACCGCTTGCTGTCGTCTCCAGCATCGGCTAAAGGCAGAGACTTCGCTATCGTACTGTCTACGTTAAATCGGTTGGGATACGCCGTTGAGTGGCGCGTGATCAACGCCGCCGACTATGGATTTCCTCAGAAACGAAAGCGCGCATTCATCGTTGCGTATCACGAAAGGACGGGGCTTTATAGCGGCAATGTCGTGAATCAGTATATGGTTCCCGATGGCTGGGTCTCAGGAAGCATTCTGGGACAAGCTTTTCCTGCAACACCTCGAGACCGTGCAGAAGCAGAAAGAGAGTGCTTCAATATACCGATAGATCCGTTCATGGCGCAGTCAACGTTTCGGCCGTTACCGAATGGCAAATCACCATTCGCAAATGCGGGCTTCATGTTCGACGGCCGTGTCTACAGCGCTCCTGTGGATGCCTGCATATGCGGCGACTACAGGCCCTTCACCGGCACGGCCCACGCCCTGACGCTTGGAGATATCGTCAACCGGACGACAGATGTACACGACAGGTTCTATATCGGCAGCGACGCCGAACAAGCCTGGCAAGTGGCCAAGGGCGCGAAGTGCCTTCCCCGACTGAAAGACGGATTCAGATACAACTACACGGAAGGAGCGATGGCCTTTCCTGACCCGCTCAGCAAACCAGCGCGCACTATCATTACGTCGGAAGGCGGAATGTCAGCGTCCCGGACCCGACATGCTATCCGTACCCCGGATGGACGACTGCGTCGATTGGTTCCTGAAGAACTCGAAGAGCTAAATGGATTTCCTCGTGGATTCACCCAGCATCCCAAGGTCTCGGACTCAAAACGAGCGTTCCTGATGGGCAACGCACTGGTCACCGGCCTAGTCACGCGCATCGCTACGGCACTTCACGATGCCCACCAACAGGAGATGCGGTCGTCGCTGCATCGCATGGAATTCCACGACTATCATGCGTTCATTGGCGAATACAGCTAGGAGACCAGATTCCGGCGGTCGACCGTTTCTACAGGATACGAAGATGCCGGATACGCCCGACGTTCGGCGACCGCTCCCGAATCAGGTTCGCGAAGTACTCCGGCAGCAGAGCACGCGGGATCGACGCAGGCACGTCAACCACCATCTGCGATGGAACGTGAACAATGTACTCGTCAGGTGCGGATTTGAGGCTGTGTTCGTAACTGACGCGGTATTCCACGGATCGCCTTGTATGCGGGTACGAAAGGATGGACTGCGATTTTACCCTTCGGGCACCGATGCTACGCTGCCGCCCTTTTGCCGGACGGCACCCGATACAGCCTCTTGGGGACTGGATCGACAAGCGTCGGGGGCGGTTTGGCGGCAGGTCGCCAACACCCTCCACCGACGATGGCAGCTATCCGGGAGCCGCCATTTCCCGAACGGGCGGAACCCGCCACCCTGCTAGCCATTTGCACCGCACCATCGACCGTACGCATTGGCTTGCGTTGGCCGTAGCCCGCAAAACACTACAAACCGCAGTAGCTATCGATTGGCGGACAATTGCCAGCGGACCATCCCGCAAGCGACTACCTAGATTGAATGGGCGCGCCCGTTCCTCAGCTTGAAGGTGAGGCAACTCTAAGGCCCATCCGTCCGCATTATTCAAACGCTGATAAGCCGACCACCGCTTCATTCGCCACCGGCGCCATCCGAGAGTCGGGCCAGCAGTGCCGCGTCCCGCGCTCGCACTGCTGTCGCCGGAGATGACCGATTGGCGGACACTTTTTTGTCCTTGCCCTGCCGTACGAGGGGGCGCCTTTTTGCGGCAGGTTGCAAAGTTTCCGACGCAGCGATCCCGCCCACAGACGGGGAAACTGATATGGGGCCAGTCTGTCCGCATTCGGTCATGTTGTCTACGGGTTCCCTGAGTGCCTGATCCAACCAGGCGAAGAACAAGTCCGGGTGCCAGTAGGCCCGCCGGCCAAGGTGGATTGGGGCGGGCATGCGGCCATCGCGCACATAGTAGTCAATGGTGCGGACGGAAACCGCGAGAATCTGCGCAGCTTGCTCCTTCGTGATGGGAGAGAACGGGGTCGTCAACATGGTGGCTCGCGATAAACGTAATCTACCGTATGGCGACCGGTTTTATCCCCTCTCCGCACGACCGGCAGGCGGCCCCCGATCGCCCCCGGCCACACATGGCCTCACATCAACACTACCTGCGTCGCTCAACGCCCGGTTCAGGCCCGGACGCGACAATTTCTGCGCCAATTCTGCGCCACTGAAACCGTAGATGACCCTGCGCATCGTTGCGCGCAGTTGCGCGAAATATTCGCTAACCCATTGATTTAAAAACACTCATGATGTAAGCTCCTGCGACCACGTGTAGCGCTGGACGGCGTTCGGGACGTAGAGGCCGGAGGTTCGAATCCTCTCACCCCGACCAAATTTGCCTTGTTAGTGCAAGGCTCGAAAAACCGCCCAGCTTGCTCGGCGGTTTTTTGTTTTTGGGTCACGTACGGCGTGTTCGACGAATGTAGTTCCCCATACGCGCCCTGCGCCGCTGCTCCCACTCAGCCTGTCTTTTGCCGCCAGGCCGAACGGCGCGCGCAAGCCCCTCTGCTATATTCTCTTCATCCTTTCCCCTATCCTTCACGACGCGTGGAACAACTTCCCTTATGGGCGCAGATTGGCGCCGTCTTTCTGCTGCTTGTCTGCTCGAGCTTTTTTTCGATTTCCGAAACGGCGATGATGGCGATCAACCGCCATCGCCTGAAACATCTTGCCAACCAGAACGCGCTCGGCGCGAAGACCACGCAGGGTCTGCTGGCGCATACCGATCAACTGCTGAGCGTCGTGCTGATCGGCAACAACCTGTTCAACACGATCATTCCGGTGCTCACCACCTCGATCGCGCTGCACACGTTCGGACGTAACAACCTGGTGCTGTCAATCGCGACCGGTATCGTCGCGTTTCTGATCATCGTATTCGCGGAAATCACGCCGAAGATCGTCGGCGCGACGTTCCCGGAAAAGATCGCGCTGCCCGCCAGCCTGCTGATCGCGCCCATGATGCGCGTCGCCAAACCGCTCGTCTGGTTCGTCAATCTGTTCGCGAACGGCATCTTGCGCGTGCTGCACATCAATACGAAAGGCGCGCACGATCAGCGCCTCTCGACCGAAGAACTGCGCACCATCGTGCTCGAGTCCGGCAGCTTCATGCCGACCAAACACCGCAGCATTCTGCTGAACCTGTTCGACCTCGAAAACATTTCCGTCGACGACGTGATGATCCCGCGCCGCCGCATCGAGGCGCTCGACTTCGACGCGCCGTTCGAACAGATCCTGCATCAACTCGAAACCTGCTATCACAACAAGCTGATCGTCTATCAAGGCGACATCGACCGGGTGCTCGGCGTGCTCCACGTACGCAAGACGCTGGCCGCGCTGCACAACCAGGAACTCGAACGCGAGACGCTGCGCGAGTTGCTGGCCGAGCCGTATTTCGTGCCGAGCGGCACGCCCGTGTTCCAGCAACTGCAATTCTTCCAGGAGAGCCGTCACCGCACGGCGCTGGTCGTCAACGAATACGGCGAGTTGCAGGGGCTCGTCACGCCGGAAGACATCATCGAGGAACTGATCGGCGAATTCACCACGTCGATTCCGCGTGGCGCCAATTCGCGCGGCGGCTGGAACGAAAACGGCGAATGCATCGTGGCCGGCAGCATGCCGCTGCGCGAACTGAACCGCTGGCTGCATCTCACGCTCCCCACCGATGGGCCGAAAACGCTTAACGGCCTGATCCTCGAAATTCTCGAAGACATTCCCGACGGCGACGTGTGCGTGCAGATCGGCGAAGTCAAACTCGAAGTGATGCGCAGCGACGACCAGGCAATTCGCACCGTCAAGCTGTTCCGACCGCCGACGCGCGCGAAAGCCAGCAAGGTATTGCGCGGCTAGGCTAGTCGACGCAACTGCGCGACGCGGCCGAACACCACAGTCAGGCACGACACGCAGCAGCATCGCACACAGGCGCAGCGCGCGCCATTAGCCGAATGGCTGAATAGCGGCGCCCGCCGCCGTACCGGAAGATGAAGCCGTCGTGTTCTACAGGCGGCTCATCACCGGTCCCTCATGCAAGCTTCTTTTCAACCCGCGGCAGCGTCGCCGCGTCCCATCGCAAACGCCCACGAAAGCGCAGTCAAAGCGAAGCCGAAGGCATTCGCCCGCGACGTCACCGCAGCAAGTCTCACCGATCCCGACAACGCTCCCGCCGTGCGTCTGCTGACCGATACATTGCAGGAAGCGACCCGCCGCAACGCGTCGGACCTTCACATCGAGCCGGCGGAACACGGCTGGCGTGTGCGCTTGCGAATCGACGGCGTACTGCACGAAATCCCACAGCCGCCCGCGCATCTGCGGGACGCATTCATCACTCGCGTGAAGGTGCTCGCTCGCATGGATATCGCCGAGCGTCGCGTGCCGCAAGACGGTCGGCTGCGCATTTCCAGTTCGCCCGGCCGAGTCGAGGACTACCGCGTCAACTCGCTGCCTACGTTATTCGGCGAAAAGCTCGTGCTGCGCAGACTCGACGCGCTGCCCGCCGATCTCTCACTCGACTCGCTCGGCCTCGATCCGCATCAACGCGAAACCGTGGATGCCGCGATTCGCGCGCCGCACGGCCTCGTGCTCGTCACCGGCCCCACCGGGAGCGGCAAGACGCTATCGCTGTACTGTTTCCTGAATCTCCTCAACGGCGAGGCGCGCAATCTCTGTTCGGTGGAAGACCCCGCGGAGATCCAGTTGGCGGGCATCAATCAGGTCAGCGTGCGCGAGAAAGCCGGACTCACCTTCGCGGTCGCGTTGCGCGCATTTCTTCGTCAGGACCCCGACGTGATCATGGTCGGCGAAATCCGTGACGAAGAAACCGCCGACGTCGCCGTGAAAGCCGCGCAAACCGGCCACCTCGTCCTGTCGACCCTGCATACGAACGACGCGCCGGCAGCCGTCGCGCGCCTGATCGATATTGGCGTCGAGCCGTATAACCTGGCGGCCGCGTTGCGGATGGTGACCGCACAACGGCTGGTGCGGCGGCTGTGCGTCGCGTGCCGCGTGCCGGCGCCGCAGTCGGTCGCGGCGCTTCGAGCGGCGGGATTCAGCGAGCATCAGCTCGACGGCTGGCAGCCTTACGCCGCGGCCGGATGCGCAGCGTGTCATGGCATCGGTTACCGGGGCCGCGTCGGCGTTCACCAGGTAATGCCCGTGTCCGACGCGATGCGCGAGTTGATCGTCGCGAGCGCCGGCACGCATGAACTCGCGCGGCTCGCGCAAACGGAGCAGGTGGGCACCTTGCGCGACGCGGCTTTGAGTCGCGTGCGCGACGGCACCACCAGTCTCGCCGAAGCACTCGCCGCCACCGAGGTCGCATGAACACGGCCACGACCCAACGACCTCTGGCCTCCGACATGCGTTTCAAATGGCGCGGCGTCGATGCCGACGGTGTGCGAAAAAACGGCGCGCTCATCGCACCGGATGCGGCCATCGCACGCTCACAGCTCAAGCGCGACAATCTGTTCATCATCGAACTCACAGCGCACGGACCGGCACCGCGTCCGACCGCACGCGCCGCGGACATCACGTTATTCACCCGGCAACTCGCCAGCCTGCTGCGAGCCGGCCTGCCGCTCGCGCCCGCGCTGGACCTGCTCGCGCAAGCGCAGGCTTCACGCCGCCAGGGTATGCCGCGGATCGTTGGCGCTCTCGCGCGCGACATCACCGGCGGCCTGCGTTTTTCCGCGGCATTGCAGCGGCATCCCGCGCAATTCAACGCACTTTACTGCCAGCTTGTCGAAGTCGGCGAGGCGGCCGGCGCACTCTCGGCCGTCCTCGCCCGCATCGCCGATGACCGCGAACGCGCCGCCGCGCAGCGCGCCAAAGTGCGCGCGGCACTGACCTATCCCGTCGCGATCCTCGTGCTGGCGATGGCGATCACCGCGGCATTGCTCGTGTGGGTCGTGCCGACCTTCAAACAGATCTTCGACGGCTTCGGCGCCAGGCTGCCCGCACCGACTCAATTCGTGCTGGCGTTGTCGTCCGGTGTGGCGCGATGGAGCATACCGACATTCGCCATGATCTTCGCAGCGGGTTCGGCAGCGACGTTTCTACTGCGACGTTCCGAAGCCGCGCGTATCCGCTTTGCGCGCATATCGCTGACAATACCGGTCGCCGGTCCGCTGCTGCGCACGTTGTGTGCGGCACGCTGGAGTCGTGCGCTCGGCACCTTGTTATCAGCCGGCACGCCGCTCGCTGACGCGTTCGATTCGCTGACTCACGCCACCGGTAACGCCTTCTTCGACCGCGCCACCGCGGAAATCGCCGCGCGGCTGCGGCGGGGCGAGCGGCTCGCCGCCGCGATGCGCGCGGCACACTGCTTTCCGCCCGAGGTCGTGCAGCCGATCGCGGTTGCCGAGGAGTCCGGAGCACTCGACACCATGCTGATCGACGTGGCATCGCTCGCTGATCGTCAGGTAGACGAAAAGATCGGCACGCTGTCGAGCCTGTGCGAGCCGCTCGTCATCATCGTGCTTGGCGCACTGGTCGGCGGCCTCGTGATCGCGATGTATCTTCCCATTATTCAACTCGGCAACGTGGTGTAGGATCGCAGCCGAATCCATCCTTAATCTATGCGGGCTACTCTTCCATTCGTGCCAGACACTTCTTCCAGCCTGCTGTCGGGCTTGCTGCCCGGCCATTTCGCGACCGGTCTCGGCCAGGCGTTCGGCAGCTTGCCCGCCGCCCTGCAGATGACGTTCGCCATTGTGTTCGGCCTCGTGATCGGCAGCTTCCTGAACGTGGTCGTGCATCGGCTGCCGATCATGCTCGAGCGCGCATGGCGCGCGGAGGTGAGCGAGACCACCGACGAACCGCTGGAAGAAGACGGCCTGCCAGCGCGCTACAACCTGTGGGTGCCGCGCAGCGCGTGTCCTCACTGCGGCCATACGTTGAGCGCATGGGAAAATCTCCCGGTGCTGAGCTACGTGCTACTGCGCGGCCGCTGCTCCGCATGCAAGGCGCCTGTGAGCCTGCGCTATCCGCTGCTCGAAATCGCCAGCGCGGCGTTCGCGGCCGGTTCGCTCGCCTTGTTCGGCCCGACTCTCACGGCGCTCGCCGCCTTCGGCCTATGCGCCGCGCTGCTCGCCATGAGCGCGATCGACATCGACACGCATCTGTTGCCTGACTCGATGACGCTGCCGCTGCTGTGGGCGGGCATCATCGTCAACTTCAACGGCATGTTCACGAACCTGCACGACGCGGTGCTCGGCGCGATCTTCGGCTATCTGGTGCTGTGGGTCGTGCATTGGGTATTTCTCCTCGTACGCGGCGTCGAAGGCATGGGTTATGGTGATTTCAAACTGCTGGCGGCGCTCGGCGCGTGGCTCGGCTGGGCGGCGCTGCCGCAGATCGTGCTGATCGCGGCGGTGGCCGGCGCGGTCGTCGGCCTGCTGGCAACATGGCGTGGCCGAATGCGCTTCGAAGAGCCGCTGCCCTTCGGGCCGTTTCTCGCGGCAGGCGGTGCATTGACGCTGTTTCTCGGCACACCGCTTTATCTGGCTCTGGGAGGCTGAAGCATGTTTGCTGTGGGATTGACCGGCGGCATCGGCAGCGGCAAATCGACTGTCGCCGACCTGTTTGCGGCGCACGGCGTGCCGCTCGTCGACACCGACCTGATCGCGCACCGCATCACCGCGCCGCACGGCATCGCCATGCCGCAGATCGCTGCGGAGTTCGGCGAGGCGTTCGTCGCCCCTGACGGCTCACTCGACCGCGCGCGCATGCGCTCGCTCGTATTCAGCGAGGACAGCGCGCGCAAACGCCTCGAAGGCATCACGCATCCCTTGATTCGCGCGGAAACCGAACGCGAGCAACGCGAGGCTCAGGGGCCTTACGTAATCGTGGTGGTGCCGCTGCTAGTTGAATCCGGCAAGTGGAAGACCCGTGTGAATCGCGTACTGACGGTGGACTGCAGCGTTGAAACGCAGATCTCGCGCGTGATGAGCCGCAACAATTTCAGCCGCGAACAGGTGCTGGCGATCATCGCCCGTCAGGCCACGCGCGAAGCGCGCCTTGCCGCGGCCGACGACGTGATCGACAACGACAACGCGCCGCTCGACGCGCTAAAAGCCCAAGTCGACGCGCAGCATCGCGTGTATCTGGCGCTCGCCGGCGCATGACGCCGACGTGACACTTCGGGAAATCCCGGTTGAACTTCGCGGCGATGCGCATGCCAAAAGTGCGTTGAAAACCGCCCGAAACACGTGAAAAAAGTTGCGAATGCGTGCTGAAAAAGTGCGTGATTGCTAGGGTAGTCTCACGGCATTAGAATGTTCTGCATTCCCGTCACCGACCACGCCCGAGGCGAGCCCGCTTGATCCTTTACGAGTATCCCTTCAACGAGCGAATCCGGACGCTATTGCGCCTCGAAGATCTGTTCGAGCGCTTCACGTTCTTTCTGACTCAGGAAGACGCCAGGGAACATCACGTCGCACTGACAACGTTGTTCGAAATCTCAGAGGTTGCGGGCCGCGCGGATCTGAAGTCGGATCTGATGAAAGAACTCGAGCGTCAACGGCAAACGCTGGCGCCGTTTCGCGGCAATCCGGGAATCGAACAGAATGCGCTCGAGGCCGTACTCGGCGAGATCGAGCAAACTCTCGCGGGCCTTTCGCAGATGCAGGGCAAGACCGGCCAGCATCTTGCAGACAACGAGTGGCTCGCCAGCATCCGCAGCCGCGCGATCATTCCAGGCGGCACCTGCAAGTTCGATTTGCCGTCCTACTATGCCTGGCAGCAGATTCATCCCGATCAGCGCCGTCAGGACATCGCCAAATGGGTGACGCCGCTGCTGCCGCTGCGCGATGCGGCCATCATCGTCCTGCGGCTCGCGCGCGAATCCGGCCAGGCATCGAAGGTCATGGCCATGCAGGGCAGCTATCAGCAAATGCTGTCCGGCCGGTCGTATCAATTGATGCAAGTACGGGTGGCACCGGAATTGCGCGTGATCCCCGAAGCCAGTGCGAACAAGTACATGCTGTGGGTGCGCTTCACGGTGCAGGACGGCGATCTGCGTCCGCGTGCGGTCGATGTCGACGTCCCGTTCCAGCTCACGCTTTGCAGCCTGTAAATCACGCTCGCGAGCTTGTCACGTTCACCTGGTAAATCCGAACCGAAGGGGCACGCCTTTAAAGTGGCGAGAAATGCCCCTATATTCGTTACTTATTCCGTTTGCGATTGACTGCCTGACCGTATGCCTACTGTCGTCAAATGCCCCACTTGCGGAAAGGACGTCCGCTGGACACCTGAAAACCGCTTCCGCCCCTTCTGCTCCGATCGCTGCAAGCAGACCGACCTCGGCGCCTGGGCCGCTGAGAAGTACAAGATCGGCGGGAGCGAGCAGGAAGCGTCGTCGGACGAGACGCCCAGCGGGGACTACACGCCGCATTGAGCGCGGCCCGTTGTACGGGTCACGCGGACCGGCGCTGCTTGCACAGCGCCCGCTACCGCGCGCCCTAATCCTTTGCTATCAGGCCTTCTCGGCTGCGAGCCATTCCAGCACGGGAATGGTCGCCGGCAACAGCGGCTCGACGTCCGCAGGCAGGGTCTGCCAGACAAAAGCCTGGCCTTCGCGGCCGTGCGGCTCGCCGGACCACTGAGTCACCTTGCAGAAAAAGAGCCGCACGTAGGCGTGCGGGTAGTCGTGTTCGAGCGTATGCCAGAGATGGCTTGCCTCGACGTCGATGCCCAGTTCCTCGTGCAACTCACGGGCGAGCGCGGCTTCGACAGACTCGCCCGCTTCCAGCTTGCCGCCCGGAAACTCCCAATACCCCTCGTACGGCTTGCCTGCCGGGCGCTGCGCCAGCAGATAGCGGCCATCGGGCTGAACCAGCACGCCGACGGCAACTTCCGTCACCTTGCGCCCGGCGGCATTCTTCTGGGCGTCGTTCATGCCGCGGCTCACACTGAGGTTTTGCGGCCGGACCAGTCGCGCGCGAACTGCCACGCAACACGTCCCGAACGCGAGCCGCGCTCCAACGCCCACACCAGCGCATCGCCGCGCGCCGCTTCGACTTCGGCGTCGTCGCAGCCGAAATGCCGCAGCCAGTGGCCGATGATCGACAGGTAGTCATCCTGCTTGAACGGATAGAAGCTGACCCACAGCCCGAAACGCTCGGACAGCGAGATCTTTTCTTCGACCAGCTCGCCGGGATGAATCTCGCCATCGGACGTGTGCTTGTACGTCTCGTTGTCGCTCATGTATTCGGGCAACAGATGGCGGCGGTTCGACGTCGCGTAGATCAGCACGTTGTCCGATTGCGCGGCGATCGAGCCGTCGAGCGCGACCTTCAGCGCCTTGTAGCCCGATTCGCCGTCTTCGAACGACAGGTCGTCGCAGAACACCACGAAGCGCTCCGGCCGCTGCGCGATCAGGTCGACGATATCGCCCAGGTCATGCAGATCGTCCTTATCCACTTCGATCAGACGCAGGCCGTCTTTTGCGTACGCGTTCAGGCATGCCTTGATCAGCGACGACTTGCCGGTGCCGCGCGCGCCCGTCAGCAGCACGTTGTTGGCCGGCTGCTTGTGCACGAATTGACGCGTGTTCTGCTCAATCAGACCTTTCTGGCGTTCGATGTTTTGCAGATCGTCGAGCGTGATCGTCGAGATGGCCGGCACCGGCTGCAGATAGCCGCGCCCCTGGCGCTTGCGCCAGCGGAAGGCGACCGCCGCCGACCAGTCGATATTTGGCGTGGCGGGCGGAAGCATCGCTTCGAGGCGGACGAGCACGGCTTCGGCCCGGGTCAGAAACTGTTCGAGTTTGTCCATGGCTGGTGAGTAAGCGGCCCGCAGGCCGCTTTAAAACCCCTATGAGAAACCTGGTTACGAACGATAGTCGGCGTTGATGCTCACGTAGTCGTGCGACAGATCGCAAGTCCAGATCGTGGCTTGCGCATCGCCGCGGCCGAGTACGACGCGAATGCCGATCTCGCTCTTTTTCATGACGCGCTGGCCGTCTTCTTCACGGTAGGCCGGATTGCGGCCGCCGGCAGTCGCAACCAGCACGTCGTCCAGATACAGATCGATCTTGCCGACGTCGAGATCGTCCACGCCGGCATAGCCGATGGCCGCCAGAATGCGGCCGAGATTCGGGTCCGATGCATAGAAGGCCGTCTTCACGAGCGGCGAGTGGCCGATCGCATAGGCGATCTGGCGGCATTCGCCGACGCTAGAGCCGCCTTCCACCTGCACGGTCATGAATTTGGTCGCGCCTTCGCCGTCGCGCACGATCAACTGCGCGAGGGTCTGCGCGACTTCGGTCACCGCGTCGCGCAGCGCTGCATAAGCGGGCGAGTCGGTGGACGTGATCGCCGGCAGGCTCGATTTGCCCGACGCGATCAGGATGAATGAATCGTTGGTCGACGTATCGCCATCGATCGTGATGCAGTTGAACGAGCGGTCCGCCACGTGCTTGACCAGCGCGTCGAGCACCGGCTGGGCGACGGCGGCATCGAACGCGAGGAAGCCGAGCATGGTCGCCATGTTCGGCTTGATCATGCCCGCGCCCTTACTGATGCCGGTCAGCGTGACCGTATGGCCGTCGATGGTGACCTGACGCGACGTGGCCTTGGGCAGCGTGTCCGTGGTCATGATCGCCTGCGCGGCGTCGTACCAGTTCGCTTCCTTGCGGTTCGCCAGCGCGGCCGGCAAACCCGCCTTCAGGCGATCGACCGGTAGCGGTTCGAGAATCACGCCCGTCGAAAACGGCAGCACCTGCTCCGGCGTGATATCCGCGAGACGCGCGAGTTCGGCACAGGTTTCACGCGCCGCCACGAGGCCCGGCTCGCCCGTGCCCGCGTTCGCGTTGCCGGTGTTGATCACCAGCGCGCGAATCGGCTTGCCGCCGGCGCGCACACGCTCCAGATTCTCACGGCACACCGTGACGGGCGCCGCGCAAAAACGGTTCTGCGTGAACACGCCGCCCACCGTGGCGCCTTCGCCCACGGAAATGACGAGCACGTCCTTGCGGTTCGGCTTGCGGATATTCGCCTCCGCCCAGCCGAGCGAAACGCCGGCGACGGGGTGGAGTTGAGCGGGATCGATCGAGGGGAAATTGACAGCCATGGTCGCGACCTGTCGAAGAAAATGCCGGCAGGCGCCGGCATCGAGGGAAACGGAAACTGATGGCCCGGGCGTGCTGCCGGATCACCGCGAAATCAAGGCAAAGTACCGCGTAAAACGACGCGGCGCGCCTCGCAGCGCGCCGCCTTCGGCATTACACGATCTTGCCGTGGCACTGCTTGTACTTCTTGCCGCTGCCGCACGGGCACGGGTCGTTACGGCCGACCTTCGGCACATTGTCCGCGCTCATGTTCGCTGCAGCCGTATGCGACGAGCCGTGGCTCATTGCATCGCCGATCATGGCGGCGGTGGCCGCTTCCGCGGCAACAGGCGCCGCGGCTGCGGCTTCGGCGAATTCGGCGTGGCGGAACTCGACGTTTTCGAGGTGGCCACCCTGCTCTTCGAGCTGTTCGGCGGCCTGTTCCAGCTGTTCCGGCGACTGGATCTGCACGTTCATCACCACGCGGGTGACTTCGAGCTTCACAGCGTCGAGCATGGCGGCGAACAGTTCGAACGCCTCGCGCTTGTATTCCTGCTTCGGATTCTTCTGCGCATAGCCGCGCAGATGGATGCCCTGGCGCAGGTGATCGAGCGCGGCCAGATGTTCACGCCAGCTACGATCCAGCGTTTGCAGCATGATCGAGCGTTCGAACGCGCTGAACGATTCGCGGCCGACCAGTTCGACCTTCGCCTCGTAGGCTTCGTCCGCGGCGGCTTCGACCGCTTCGAGGATCTCGTCCGCGCTGATCGAGTTCGACTCGTTGATCATTTCCTGGATCGCGAGGTCGAGCTGCCATTCGTTGCGCAGCACTTCTTCCAACTCAGGCACGTCCCACTGCTCTTCAATGCTGCCAGCCGGCACGAACTGGTGAACGATGTCGGCAATCACGCTCTGGCGCATCGCGCCGATGGTTTCCGTGATGTCGTTCGCTTCGAGCAATTCATTGCGCTGCTGGTAGATCACCTTGCGCTGATCGTTCGACACATCGTCGTATTCAAGCAATTGCTTGCGAACGTCGAAGTTGCGCGCTTCCACCTTGCGCTGCGCCGATTCGATCGAGCGCGAGACGATGCCCGCCTCGATCGCTTCGCCTTCCGGCATCTTCAGGCGGTCCATGATTGCGCGCACGCGATCGCCGGCGAAAATGCGCAGCAGCGGATCTTCCAGCGACAAATAGAAGCGCGACGAACCCGGGTCGCCCTGACGACCGGCACGGCCGCGCAACTGGTTGTCGATCCGGCGCGATTCGTGGCGCTCGGTGCCGATGATGTGCAGACCACCCGCGGCCTTCACCTGATCGTGCAGCGCTTGCCATTCGTCGTGCAGCTTCTGGATGCGGCGCTGCTTGTCGTCGTCGGCGAGCGTTTCGTCCAAATCGATGAACGACGCCTGCTTTTCCGCGTTGCCGCCGAGCACGATGTCGGTACCGCGACCGGCCATGTTGGTGGCGATCGTGATGCGCTTCGGACGGCCGGCTTCTGCGACGATCTCGGCTTCACGCGCGTGCTGCTTGGCGTTCAGCACTTCGTGCGGCAAACCGGTTTGCTTCAGCAGATGCGATAGCAACTCGGAGTTTTCGATCGACGTCGTACCGACCAGCACCGGCTGACCGCGCTCGTAGCAATCGCGGATGTCGCGGATCACCGCGTCGTAGCGTTCCTTGGCGGTCTTGTAGATCTGATCCTGCTTGTCGATCCGCTTGGGCGGACGGTTGGTAGGGATCACGACCGTTTCGAGACCGTAGATCTCGTTGAATTCGTACGCTTCCGTATCCGCCGTGCCGGTCATGCCGGACAGCTTCGCGTACATGCGGAAATAGTTCTGGAACGTGATCGACGCGAGCGTCTGATTCTCGCTCTGGATCTTGACGTGTTCCTTCGCCTCGACGGCCTGGTGCAGGCCGTCCGACCAGCGGCGCCCCGCCATCAGGCGGCCGGTGAATTCGTCGACGATCACCACTTCGCCGTTCTGCACCACGTAATGCTGGTCCTTGAAGAACAGCGTGTGCGCGCGCAGCGCGGCGTACACGTGGTGCATGAGCGTGATGTTCTGCGGCGCGTACAGGCTTTCGCCCTCGCCGATCAGGCCCCACTCGGCGAGCAGACGCTCGGCCTTTTCGTGGCCCGATTCCGTTAGGAACACCTGGCGGCCTTTCTCGTCCAGCGTGTAGTCGCCCGGCTTTTCGACGCCGGTGCCGTCCGCTTTCTCTTCGCCGATCTGGCGCTCGAGCAGCGGCGGCAGCGCATTCATGCGCACGTAGAGTTCGGTATGGTCTTCGGCCTGGCCGGAGATGATCAGCGGCGTGCGGGCTTCGTCGATCAGGATCGAGTCGACCTCGTCGACCACCGCGAAATTCAAGGCTCGCTGCACGCGTGCGTCGGTCTCGTAGACCATGTTGTCGCGCAGGTAGTCGAAGCCGAATTCGTTGTTGGTGCCGTACGTGATGTCAGCCGCGTAGGCTTCCTGCTTCGCGCCGTGATCCATCTGCGACAGGTTGATGCCGACCGACAGACCGAGGAAGTTGTACAGCCGCGCCATCCATTCGGCGTCGCGCTGGGCGAGGTAGTCGTTGACCGTGACCACGTGCACGCCGCGCCCCGACAGCGCGTTCAGGTACACCGGCAGCGTGGCGACGAGCGTCTTGCCCTCGCCAGTGCGCATTTCGCCGATCTTGCCGTAGTGCAGAACCATGCCGCCGATCAGCTGCACGTCGAAGTGGCGCATTTTCAGCACCCGCTTGCTGGCCTCGCGGCATACCGCGAAGGCTTCCGGCAGGAGCTTGTCGAGCGACTCGCCGCTCGCGACGCGCTGGCGGAATTCACCCGTTTTGGCGCGCAGTTGATCGTCCGTCAATTGCTCGATCTGCGGCTCGAGCGCATTGATCGCCGTGACGGTCTTTTGATATTGCTTGACTAACCGCTGGTTGCGGCTGCCAAAAATCTTCTGTAGAAAACCGGTGGTCATCGGATCGGTGTCTGCGTCGCGGCTTCGGCTGGGTCGCGGCGTGCAGTTCGTGCACGTGCGCTCCGGGGTCGGAAGGGCCTCGGCGGCTTAGTCCAAGAGTGAATTCGAATCGCGCATTTTAGCACGCGCCCCCGCCCACGCTGATGTCGGCAACAAGACGGCTGCGGGGCATCCGAAGCCCGCCGCAGCGAGCTCTGACAGTCCGCATTGAGGCAGGTCCGCGTGCATCCCGCGCGGTACAATCGCGGCGTGAACGCGCATAGGGTGCGGACACGCCGTTACCATCGAACATGAGCCGTATTCCTTCCTTTTCAAGGCCGCCGCCCCAGCAGTTCAAGGCGCGCCGCCCGCAGCCGGTCGCCGAGGTGCTCAACCGCACGGACGCGTTCGCGGCCCTGCGCGCGGGCGTCGAGCAGATTGCGGCGTTGGAGAAGGATCTGCGGGCGCTGCTGCCGGACTATCTGGCGACGAGCGTCGAGCCCAGCTTCATCAAGGAAGGCGTGTTGGCCCTGTTCGCCGGCCATAACGCGCTGGCGGCACGGCTGCGGCATCTGGAACCGCGGCTGCTGTCGGATCTGCAACAGCGCGGCTGGCCGGTCAATGCGCTGCGGATTCGCGTGCGGCCGCAGGCTGTCAAGGAACCGCCGCCGGTCAAACAGGCGCGCATGACGCCGGCCGGCGCCGACGCGCTCCACGCGCTGAGCGAATCGCTGGCGCCGTCGCCCTTACAGGAAGCGCTGGCGAAAATGGCGGCCCGGCATCGGAGAAATCGCTAGGCAAAAGAAAAGCGGCCCGACTGGGCCGCTTACTTTTCGTACGATTACTTCGGAAAATTCACCCGAAGGCGTCAGGCAAAAGCCGTCTGGGTCTCGTAGGCGAAACCGCGCGGTGCCTTCTGCGTGTCGTCGAAGGTGACGATTTCGTACGAATCTTCGTGCGCCAGCAGTTCACGCAGCAGCGCGTTGTTCAGGCCGTGGCCCGACTTGTACGCGTTGTACGACGCCAGCAACGGATGGCCGATCACATACAGGTCGCCGATCGCGTCGAGCATCTTGTGCTTCACGAACTCGTCGTCGTAGCGCAGGCCGTCGTTATTCAGGATGCGGTACTCGTCGAGCACGATCGCGTTGTCCATGCTGCCGCCGCGCGCCAGGCCCAGTTCACGCATCATTTCCACTTCATGCGCAAAACCGAAGGTGCGGGCACGCGCGATTTCGCGCACGTACGACGTATTGGCAAAATCCACTTCCAACGCCTGACCGGTTTTATCCACGGCCGGGTGACGGAAATCGATCGTAAATTTGAGCTTGAAACCGAAATACGGGTCGAGACGCGCGAATTTATCGCCGTCACGAATTTCGACCGGCTTGGTGACCTTGATGAATTTCTTCGCCGCGTTCTGCTCTTCGATACCTGCCGATTGAATCAGAAACACGAACGAACCCGCGCTGCCGTCCATGATCGGGATTTCTTCGGCGGTGACGTCGACGTACAGGTTGTCGATGCCGAGACCGGCGCAGGCGGACATCAGATGCTCGATGGTCGAGACGCGCGCGCCGTCCTTCTGCAACACGGAAGCCAGACGCGTATCGCCAATCGCCATCGCCGACGCAGGAATGTCCACCGGCGTGGCCAGATCCACGCGCGAAAACACGATGCCCGTGTCCGGCCCCGCCGGACGGAGGGTCAGTTCGACTTTACGGCCGGAGTGCAGGCCAATGCCGACTGTCTTGACGATTTGCTTGATAGTGCGCTGCTTCAACATGGTGATCTTCTATTCGATTGAAAATCCCAATCGGGACTTTTTATTCCATAGCACGAATTATACTCCAATACCCTAAGGAGCGTCTTTTCGCGGAACGTATCAATCTGTTTCGCTGCATTACCCCTGGGCGCCCGTCAGGAAAGCGTGACGGGCCGATGCCCCGGAACGGAGGCGTTTCCGGTCATCGGCCCGCGTAACGGCCTGTCACAAAAGCGTCTTATCGACCGTTGCCCCGGCACAACGCGCCAACCGCGCGTGCCTGTGGCGAAGGCCACGACGCCCACGTGCCTAGCTCAACGTAGCGAGAATACTCCCTGCATCGCTGACTTCGAATTTGCCGGCAGCCTCGACGTTCAACGTCTTGACCACGCCGTCGTCGACCACCATCGCGTAGCGCTGGGAACGGATTCCCATGCCGCGCGCCGACAAATCCTGCTCGAGACCGAGCGCTCGCGTGAAAGCCGCACTGCCGTCCGCCATCATGCGCACCTTGCCCGAGGCGTGCTGATCGCGTCCCCACGCGCCCATTACGAACGCGTCGTTGACGGACACGCACCAGATCTCGTCGATGCCAAGAGCGCGCAACTGCTCGGCGTGTTCGACATAACCCGGTACATGTTTGGCCGAACAGGTGGGCGTGAACGCGCCCGGCAATCCGAAGATCACCACACGCTTGCCCGCCGTCTGTTCGCGCACGTCGAAGCTGTTAGGCCCGATCGTGCAGCCCGCCCGCTCGTCTTCGATCAACTCGAAGAGCGTTGCGTCGGGCAGCTTGTCACCTGCTTGAATCATGCTCAAGTCCTTTGCATCGATGCGAAGCACGCTCGCACGTCGTCGTGTCGCAGTGAAAAATCCGGCGTGAGCCTCACACTATGCTCCGCCGCCCGGCGACAGTCGCCCACTCCGCTTCGCGAATCCGAAGAGGGCAGTCGTCCTTGCCGCGGATCTGACGATACGCGACTTGTTTGCCGTTCACCCGCCACGCTCGTGCATTCGTCCGCCAGCGCTGCACTACTGTCCAACTCGCAGCGCCGCAACGAAAGCCTGCTCGTGCGCTCAGTCCGCCTGCTTGCGCAGGAATGCCGGAATGTCGTATGTGTCGACGCCCTTTTCCTGCAGCGCCTGCACATGCGAAGCGGCCGTATCGCGCGACGTGCGCCACACTGCCGGCGTGTCCAGCGCGCCGTAGTCGGCGGTGCTGGCGTGCGACGACTGCGGTGTGTAGGCAGCGTGTGCATTGATCGGCTGGTTGTCGGTGCCAGTGCGCAGCAGCGTCATCGGTGCCGATTGCTGCTTCTTCGCCGCACGGCCCAGGCCCGTTGCCACGACCGTCACGCGCAGCGCGTCGCCCATCGCATCGTCGTACACCGCGCCGAAAATCACGGTCGCGTCTTCCGCAGCATAGCTCTTGATGGTGTTCATCACTTCGCGCGTTTCCGACAGACGCAGCGAACGGCTCGACGTGATGTTGACCAGCACGCCACGTGCACCCGACAGATCCACGCCTTCCAGCAGCGGGCTGGCGACAGCCTGCTCAGCAGCGAGGCGTGCGCGATCGACGCCGGCAACCGTCGCCGTGCCCATCATCGCCTTGCCTTGCTCGCCCATCACCGTCTTCACGTCTTCGAAGTCGACGTTCACCAGACCGTCGACGTTGATGATTTCCGCGATGCCGGCAACTGCGTTGTTCAGAACGTCGTCTGCGCACTGGAAGCACTTGTCCATCTCGGCGTCATCGCCCATCACCTCGAACAGCTTGTCGTTCAGGACGACGATCAGCGAGTCGACGTGATCCTCCAGTTGCTGCGAACCGGCTTCCGCGACGCGCATGCGCTTGCCGCCTTCGAATTCGAACGGCTTGCTGACGACGCCAACGGTCAAGATACCCATTTCCTTGGCGATCTGCGCGACCACGGGTGCTGCGCCCGTGCCCGTGCCGCCGCCCATGCCGGCCGTGATGAAGACCATGTGCGCGCCGCGCAGTGCGTCGGCGATGCGCTCACGGGCTTCTTCCGCTGCGGCGCGGCCCATTTCCGGCTTGGCGCCCGCGCCCAGACCCGTGTTGCCGAGCTGGATCACCGCGGTGGCGCGCGAACGCGACAAAGCCTGCGCGTCCGTGTTCATCACGATGAAGTCGACGCCTTGCACGCCTTTGTTGATCATGTGCTGGACAGCATTGCCGCCAGCGCCACCTACTCCGACCACCTTGATGATGGTGCCGTTCGTTTCGGTTTCCAGCATTTGGAAATCCATGATGCCTCCGTCAAGATAAAAAATTTACAGCCACTCGGCCGTTATTCGGCAGGAGATCGGGCAACCTCCTGTCGCGCGCCGGCCGCCGGCACCGGCGCGTATTTCTAAAAACCGTTCTGTGCAGCGAATGCGTTAGAAGTTGCCGAGGAACCAGTCCTTCATGCGCGTGAACACCTGTCCCATCGACCCCGACTGCACCGCGACCTTGCGGCCGCGCATGCGCTGCGAGCGTCCTTCGACGAGCAGGCCCATCGCCGTCGAGTAGCGCGGATTGCGCACCACGTCAGCGAGACCGCCCGCGTATTCCGGCACGCCGATGCGCACCGGCTTCAGGAAGATGTCCTCACCCAGTTCGACCATGCCGAGCATCATCGACGCGCCGCCGGTCAGCACCACGCCGGAGCTCAGCAGTTCCTCGTAACCCGACTCGCGCACCACCTGCTGCACGAGCGAAAACAGTTCTTCGACACGCGGCTCGACCACTGCCGCCAGCGCCTGGCGCGACAGCGTGCGCGGACCGCGCTCGCCGAGACCCGGCACTTCGATCATCTCGTCCGGATCGGCGAGCGCCTGCTTGGCGATGCCGTAATCCACCTTGATGTCTTCCGCATCCGGCGTCGGCGTACGCAGCGCCATCGCGATGTCGCTCGTGATCTGGTCGCCGGCGATAGGAATCACCGCCGTATGACGGATCGCGCCTTCGCTGAAAATCGCAATGTCCGTCGTGCCGCCGCCGATGTCGACCAGCACCACGCCGAGTTCTTTTTCGTCTTCCGTCAGCACCGCCAGCGACGACGCCAGCGGCTGCAAGATCAGATCGTTCACTTCGAGCCCGCAGCGGCGCACGCACTTGACGATGTTCTGCGCCGCGCTCACCGCGCCGGTGACGATATGCACCTTCACTTCGAGACGAATGCCGCTCATGCCGATCGGCTCGCGCACATCTTCCTGACCGTCGATGATGAATTCCTGCGTCAGGATGTGCAGCACCTGCTGATCGGTCGGGATGTTGATCGCCTTCGCCGTTTCGATCACACGAGCCACATCCGTCTGCGTGACTTCCTTCTCCTTGATCGCCACCATGCCGCTCGAGTTGAAGCTGCGGATATGGCTGCCGGCAATTCCGGTAAATACGTTTGTGATCTTGCAGTCGGCCATCAGTTCGGCTTCTTCGAGCGCGCGCTGAATGGACTGCACGGTGGCCTCGATATTCACCACCACGCCTTTCTTGAGCCCCTTCGATTCGCTCTGGCCGAGGCCGATCACCTCGTAGTGACCTTCGCCCTTCAACTCGGCGACGATGGCCACGACCTTCGACGTCCCAATGTCGAGGGCGACCAGCAGATCTTTATAGTCTTTACTCATAGCGTGCTCATTGCGTGTGATGTCCGTTTACTTCTTGCCCTTGTCGGGTTCGGTGATAAAGCGCATCCCTGCCGCGCGAATCGCGAAACCGTTCGGATAGCGCAAGTCCGCATACTCGATATCCTTTCCCCAACGTTGCGTCACCGCGTTCCACGCCGCGCTCAGACGCTTACTCCGGTCGAGCAGCGTGTCCTGATTGCGTTCGCGCCCAAGTTCCACCTGCGTGCCGTTCGAGAGCTTCACCGTCCACGCGTAGCGTGGCGACAGCGTCACTTCTTCAGGCGTCGCGCCCAACGGCGCAAACCATTTCTGGAAGTCGTGATAACGCGCGACCACCTCTTTTGCCGTACCGTCCGGACCGTCGAACGCGGGCAAGTCTTCTTCGAGCTCGCCCTGGTTCGCGGTGAACAGCTCGCCGTCGACGCTCACCAACTGATCGCTGCCCCACGTTCCCAGCGGTTTGTACTCTTCCAGCGTGACAGCCAGTGCATTCGGCCAGACGCGCCGCACGCTCGCATGACGCACCCACGGCATCTGCTCGAACGCCTGACGCGCCACGTCGAGATCCACCGTGAAAAAGTTGCCCTTCAAGCGCCCCACGACACCCGCGCGCACCGTCGGCGAATTGATGTGCTCGGTATCGCCGTCGATCTGGATTTCGCGCAACGCGAAATTCGGGCGCTGGATCAGCCAGTAACCGCCCGCCGCCAGCAGCACGAGCACCAGCAACGCATGCAATGCGTTGGCGGCGAAATTGAGCTGGCGAACGTTGTTCCACATGGTGTTGCTTTCGGGTCGCCCCGGTTAGTCCTGCAGCGTCAGCGCCAATACGCCGACAACCAGTTCCTGATAGCTGATGCCCACCGCGCGCGCCGCTTTCGGCGGCAGCGAGTGATCGGTCATGCCAGGCGCCGTGTTCACTTCGAGGAAATACGGGTTGCCGTCGGCGTCGAGCATGAAATCCGCGCGGCCCCAGTCGGTGCAACCGAGCACGTCGAAGGCACGGCGCGCCAGCACTTTCAGGCGCGCTTCCTCGTCCGCCGCCAGACCGCACGGGATCAGGTACTGCGTGTCGTTCGCGATGTACTTCGCGTGATAGTCGTAAAACTCGCCGGCCGGCACGATGCGAATCACCGGCAAGTCGAGATTGCCGGCGATGCACGCGGTGTATTCGCCGCCGCCTTCAATGCTCTTTTCGACCACCACGATCTTGTCGTACTTGACCGCTTCGATCAGCGCGGCAGGCAGTGCGTCGGCGCTCTTGACCTTGATCACCGCGACGCTCGAACCCTCGCTCGCCGGCTTCACGAAGAGCGGCAAGCCGAGCTTCGCGACGATATCTTTCGAACGCGCTGCGTAGTCGTCGCCGCGCAGCACCGCTTCGAACGGCGGCGTCGGAATGCCGAGTTGCTGCCACACGAGCTTGGTGCGGAACTTGTCCAGACCGAGCGCCGAGCCGAGCACGCCGCTACCCGTGTACTTGATGCCGTAAAAGTCGAGCGCGCCCTGGATCTGGCCGTTCTCGCCATAGCCGCCATGCAGCGCGTTGAACGCGCGCACAAAGCCTTCTTCCTTCAATGCGGCGAGCGGACGCTCGGTCGGATCGAACGGATGCGCGTCCACGCCGGCGTCGCGCAGACCTTGCAGCACCAGGCGGCCGGAGTTGAGCGATACCTCGCGCTCGGCGGAGTTCCCACCGAGTAGCACTGCCACTTTGCCGAATTGTTTCGGGTCGATACTGCTCATTTCGCTCACACCTTCGTTTCCTGCGCGAGGCGACCCGGCACACCGCCGATCGAACCCGCGCCCATCGTGATCACCACATCGCCGTCGCGCACCACTGCTGAGAGCGCGTCCGGCACTTCATCCACCGTATCGACAAACACCGGCTCGACCTTGCCCGCCACACGCAGCGCACGCGCCAAGGCGCGGCCGTCCGCGGCGACGATCGGCGCTTCACCGGCCGAATAGACTTCGGTCAGCACGAGCGCGTCGACGGTCGACAGCACTTTCACAAAATCCTCGAAGCAATCACGCGTACGCGTGAAGCGGTGCGGCTGGAACGCCAGCACCAGACGCCGGCCCGGAAATGCGCCGCGCGCCGCCGCCACCGTGGCCGCCATTTCGACCGGGTGATGACCGTAGTCGTCGACCAGCGTGTAGGCGCCGCTCGCTTTGCCTTCGCTTACGACAGGCACTTCGCCGTAGCGCTGGAAGCGTCGGCCCACGCCGTTGAAATCCGCCAGCGCTCGCTGGATATCGGCATCTTTCACTTCAAGTTCAGTCGCAATTGCAATTGCGGCCAAAGCGTTCTGCACGTTGTGCTCGCCCGGCAGGTTCAAAACGATGTCGATCGGCGCCGCGTCTTCGCGCATGGCGGTGAAATGCATCTTGCCGTCGCGCGCCTGTACGTTGACCGCGCGCACCTGCGCATCCGGCGCGAAGCCGTAGCGGATGATCGGCTTCGACACGAACGGCAGAATTTCCTTCACGTTCGGATCGTCGACGCACAGCACCGCGATACCGTAAAACGGCAGACGGTGCGTGAATTCGATGAACGCCTGCTTGAGCCGCGCGAAGTCATGGCCGTAGGTGTCCATGTGATCGGCGTCGATGTTCGTGATGACTTCGATCACCGGGAACAGATTCAGGAACGACGCATCCGACTCGTCGGCTTCCGCGACGATGAAGTCGCCTGTGCCGAGCCGCGCATTCGCGCCCGCGCTGATCAGCCGGCCGCCGATCACGAAGGTCGGATCGAGACCGCCCGCCGCGAGCACGCTCGCCACCAGCGAAGTGGTCGTGGTCTTGCCGTGCGTGCCGGCAATTGCGATGCCCTGCTTCAGGCGCATCAGTTCCGCGAGCATCACCGCGCGCGGCACGATCGGAATGCGGCGATGACGCGCGGCCAGCACTTCCGGATTGTCGCTGCGCACCGCCGTGGAGACGACCACCGCGTTCGCGCCTTCGATGTTCTCCGCCGCGTGACCGATCGCGATCCGCGCACCGAGTGCGGCGAGGCGATCCGTGATCGCGTTGCTCGTGAGATCCGAGCCGCTCACCTGATAGCCGAGGTTGACCAGCACCTCCGCGATGCCGCTCATGCCGACACCACCGATGCCGACAAAGTGAATATGTTTGACGATGTGTTTCATTGCTTTCCTTCTGGGCTCGCGCCCGAAATCGAACCCGCCACGGTCGCGCAAATCTGCGCGACCTGTTCCGTGGCGTCGGGTTTCGCGAGCGAGCGCGAACGCTCCGCCATCTCCGCGAGGGTTTCTCGCGTCTGGCTGCGCAACCAGTCAGCGAGGGTTTCCGCCGACAGATCGCGTTGCTGCACGACCAGCGCCGCGCCGTTGTCGGCGAGGAACGCTGCATTAGTGGTTTGGTGATCGTCTACTGCATACGGGAACGGCACGAAGAACGCCGCCACGCCTACTGCTGAAATCTCGGACACCGTCATCGCGCCGGACCGGCAAATCACCAGGTCCGCGTTCGCGTAGGCGCTCGTCATGTCGTCGATGAACGGTACGAGTTCGACGCCGGCGCCCGCTTGCAAACCGGCTGCCGCGTAGTTCTCGCGCAGCGCCTCGATGTGCTTCGCGCCCGCCTGATGCACGATGCGCGGCCGTTCGTTCGGCGCGAGCAACGCCACCGCGCGCGGCACAACTTCATTCAATGCCGTCGCGCCCAGACTGCCGCCCACGACCAGCACATTCAACGGACCGCTGCGTTGCGCGTAGCGTGTTTTGGGTGCAATTGCGCGCGCAAGTTCCTCACGAATCGGATTTCCCGTCCATTCGCCGTGCGGCAATGCATTCGGGAACGCAACCAGCACACGCTTGGCAACTTTCGCGAGCACCTTGTTCGCGAGACCGGCAATCGAATTCTGTTCATGCAGCACCAGCGGACGGCCGCTCAATGCGGTCATCAAGCCGGCCGGAAACGTGATGTAGCCGCCCATGCCGAGCACGACGTCCGGCTTCACGCGACGCAGCACGGAGAGGCTTTGCGTGCAGGCACGCAGCAGATTCAGCGGCAGCATCAGCTTGGTTTTCATGCCCTTGCCGCGCAGTCCGCCGAAGCGCACGTATTCCATTGGGATGCCGTGCTTCGGCACCAGCGTCGCTTCCATGCCCGCGGGATTGCCGAGCCATACGACCTTCCAGCCCCACGCCTGCATCAGATGAGCGACCGCGAGCCCAGGGAACACGTGTCCCCCGGTGCCTCCGGCCATCACCATCAGCGTGCGTTGCGGCAGAGCGGTCATACTTTCCCTCCGCGCATCAACACCCGGTTCTCGTAATCGACGCGCATCAACACCGCAACCGCGACGCAGTTCAGCACAATGCCCGAGCCGCCATAACTGACGAGCGGCAACGTGAGACCCTTGGTCGGCAGCAAGCCGAGGTTCACGCCCATGTTGATGAAGGTCTGCGCGCCGAACCAGATGCCGACGCCCTTCGCGACCAGGCCCGCGAACGTGCGATCGAGTGCGAGCGCCTGACGGCCGATCTCGAACGAGCGGCGCACGATCCAGTAGAACATCAGGATCACCACCAGCACGCCGATAAAACCCAGTTCCTCGCCGATCACCGCGAGGATGAAGTCGGTATGCGCTTCCGGCAGATAGTTGAGCTTCTCGACGCTGCCGCCGAGGCCCACGCCGAACCACTCGCCGCGGCCGAACGCGATCAGCGAGTGCGTCAATTGATAAGCCTTGCCCTGCGCGTAACGGTCGTCCCACGGATCGAGATACGCGAAAATCCGTTCACGACGCCACGGCGACGCCCACACCAGCAAACTGAATGTGCCGACCGCGGTTGCCACCAGGCCGCCGAACAGCTTGCCGTTCACGCCGCCGAGAAACAGCACGCCCATCGCGATCGCCGCGATCACCATGAACGCGCCCATGTCCGGTTCGAGCAGCAGCAACGCGCCGACGAGACCCACCGCCACCGCCATCGGCAAAAAGCCTTTGGCGAAGCTGTGCATGTATTCCTGCTTGCGCACCGTGTAGTTCGCCGCGTAAATCGTCACGGCGAGCTTCATGATTTCCGACGGCTGCATGTTCGTGATGCCGAGCGGAATCCAGCGGCGCGCGCCGTTCACGCCCTTGCCGACGTGCGGAATCAGCACGATCACCAGCGCGACCAGCGAAATCAGAAACAGCTTCGGCGCGTACTTGTCCCACGTCGCGATCGGAATGCGGAACGACACGACGCCGATCACCGAGCCCATCACCACGAAGATGATCTGGCGCACGAGAAACGCGTAGTCGCGATAGGACGCGTACTTCGGCGAATCGGGCATGGCGATCGACGCCGAATACACCATCACGACGCCGAGACCGAGCAGCGCGACGACCACCCACAGCAGCGAGTGATCGTAGTCGAGCATGCGCGAGCGCAACGGACGCACGCCGTTGACGGCGCTTGCGAGCCCACTGCCGCCCGTGCGGCCGACGCGAGCCGCACCGCCCGAACCACCCGCGTCGCCGGCGGCGGCTTGACGCGAACCGAAACGTTCCGACCAGCTCATATCATCGTCCCCCGTTCGGCCGCGATGTCTTCCACCGTGCTGCGGAATACCGCGGCGCGGTGCGCGTAACCCTTGAACATGTCGAAGCTCGCGCAAGCCGGCGACAACAACACGGCGTCGCCCGGCTCCGCGAGCGCGGTTGCGGCGCGCGTGGCTTCTTCGAGCGTGGCGTGATCCGTCATGGCGATGCCGGTGTCTTCCAGCGCGGCGCGGATCTGCGGCGCGTCGCGGCCGATCAGCATCACCGCGCGGCACCAGCGCATGACCGGCGCGGCGAGCGGTTCGAAATCCTGGCCCTTGCCGTCGCCGCCGGCGATCAGCACGATGCGCTGCGCAAGGCCGTCGAGCGCGGCCACCGTCGCGCCGACATTGGTGCCCTTGCTGTCGTCCACATAGTCGATACCGTCGATCGACGCGATTAATTCCACGCGATGCGGCTCGCCGTGATATTCGCGCAGGCCGTGCAGAAGCGGCGCGCCCGGCAGGCCGATCGCGCGCGCGAGTGCATAAGCGGCGAGCGCATTGGCGGCGTTGTGCAGACCGCGAATACGCAAGGCGTCCGCGGGCATCAGGCGTTTTAGCGCGATGTTCGGCGGCGTCACCACTTCGTTCTTGCGACGGCGCTTCGGCACCGGTTCGTCGCTCGCGTCGCGATCGTGCGCCTCTACGAGCCAGATCATGCCGTTGTCGCGCAGCAGACCGTAGTCGCCGTCGTTCTTCGGCTCGGTGACGCCGAATGTGACCATCTCGGCTTCGCTGTCTTCCGAAGGCGCGAGCTTCATGACGCGCGAGTCATCGCGATTCAGCACGCGCACGGTCTGTGCACCAAAGATGCGGCCCTTCGCGGTGGCATACGCGTCGAGACCGCCGTGCCAGTCCAGGTGATCCTGGGTGATGTTCAGCACGACTGCCGCATCCGGCGTAAACGTATGCGCGGTTTCCAACTGGAAGCTCGACAGCTCCAGCACCCACACGTCGGGCAATGCGGTGTTGTCGATCGCTTCCGAGAGTTTGTCGAGCAGCGCCGGGCTGATGTTGCCGGCCACCGCGACCTTCTTGCCGGCGCGTTCGCACAGCAGGCCGGTCAGGCTCGTGGTCGTGGTCTTGCCGTTGGTGCCGGTAATCGCGATCACCTTCGGCGCGTAGCCGCTTTCGCCGAGCGTCTTCAACGCCTGCGAGAAGAGTTCGAGTTCGCCCCACACGGGGATGCCCTGTTCGCGCGCAGCCGAGATCAGCGGCAACAGGTCAGCAGCCAGCGGCGACAAACCGGGGCTGATGGCGACGAGTTCTACGCCTTCGAGCAGCGCCGTCGAAAACGGGCCACCAACGAATGCGGCGTCGATGCCGTGCGCTTCCAGCGCGGGCAGGTTCGGCGGCACTTCACGCGTATCGGCCACACGCAGTCGACAGCCGTGCCGCGCGCACCAGCGCGCCATGGCGAGACCGGATTCACCCAGTCCCAGCACGAGCACCATCGGCTTTTGCCGATCCCGAAACTTCTCGCCGAACATCGCCTGCTTCCCCTAAAACCTGCTTAACGCAACTTGAGCGTGGACAAACCAAAGAGACACAACATCAACGTGATGATCCAGAAGCGCACGACCACCTGCGTTTCCTTCCACCCCGACAATTCGAAATGGTGATGCAGCGGCGCCATCTTGAAGAGACGCCGCCCTTCGCCGAAACGGCGCTTGGTGAATTTGAACCACGTCACTTGCAACATCACGGAGAGCGTCTCCGCGACGAAAATGCCGCCCATGATGAAGAGCACGATTTCCTGGCGCACGATCACCGCCACCGTGCCGAGCGCGCCGCCGAGCGCGAGCGCGCCGACGTCGCCCATGAACATCTGCGCCGGATGCGTGTTGAACCAGAGGAACGCGAGCCCTGCCCCGCCCATCGCCGAACAGAAGATCAGCAGTTCGCCCGCGCCGGCGATATGCGGAAACAACAGATACTTCGAGTAGACCGAGCTGCCCATCACATACGCGAACACACCGAGCGACGCGCCGACCAGCACGACCGGCATGATCACGAGACCGTCGAGGCCGTCGGTGAGGTTGACCGCGTTGCTCGCGCCGACGATCACCAGATACGTCAGCACGATGAAGCCCCACACGCCGAGCGGATAGCTGATCGATTTGACGAACGGCAGCATCAGGTCGGCGCGCGCCGGCAGGCCCATCGAGAGGCCGCTGCGCACCCACGCCATGAACAGGTCGAACACGCGCACATTGCTCGCTTCGGACACACTGAACGCGAGATACACGGCTGCGAACAGACCGATCACCGACTGCCAGAAATACTTTTCGCGCGACGACATGCCGCGCGGATCCTTGTAGACCACCTTGCGGTAATCGTCGACCCAGCCGATCACACCGAAACCGAACGTGACGAGCATTACGATCCAGATGAAGCGATTGGTCAGATCGGCCCACAACAGCGTGGCCACGGCAATGCCGAGCAGAATCAGCACGCCGCCCATGGTCGGCGTGCCGGATTTGACGAGGTGAGTTTGCGGACCGTCTTTACGAACGGCCTGACCGACCTTCATGGCGGTCAGCTTGCGAATCACCGCCGGGCCGCAGACGAGCCCGATCAGCAGCGCGGTGATGGTCGCCATCACCGCACGGAAAGTCAGATAACTGAACACGCGCAAGAAGCTTGCGTCATTCTGCAGCCATTGCGCCAGCGCCAGTAGCATGCTTCGGTCCTTCTATTTCAATGTGCTGCGGGCGTACTGCCCGCAGCGTTGGGTTGTGGACTCGTTACGGCGTCCACCACGCGCTCCATCTGCATGAAGCGCGAGCCTTTCACGAGAAGCGTTGCGGCAGGACCGAAACCGGCCTGCTGCAATTGCGCGACCAGCGTGCCGATATCGGCGACGTGATGCGCGTTGGCGCCGTACGCGGTGCAAGCGTCGCGCGAGGCGTCGCCCATGGCGTACAGCGCGTCGATACCGCGTTCCTTGGCGTAAGCTCCGATTTCGCGGTGAAACGCCGGACCGTTGTCGCCGACTTCGCCCATGTCGCCCATCACCAGCACGCGCGGCGCGGCGCGTGAGGCGAGCACGTCGATCGCGGCGCGCATCGAATCGGGGTTGGCGTTGTAGGTGTCGTCGATCACGGTGGCGCCGGCGAGCGTGCCGAGCACGGCCTGCTTCACCTGCAAGCGGCCTTTCACGGCGCCGAACGATTCGAGACCGCGCTTGATCGCGTCGAGCGAAACGCCCGCGGCCAAAGCGGCCGATGTTGCGGCCAGCGCGTTGTGCGCATTGTGCTCGCCGAGCACTTTCAGCGTGACTTCGACTTGCCCTTCAGGCGTGGCGATGCTCAAGACGTTGCCGTCAAACGTGCCTTTTACCGCGGCTTCAGTCGTGCGCTCGGCGGAGTTCAGCGCGAAGTCCATGATGCGGCTGCCGGTGGCGGCCACGCGCCAGATGCTCGCGTAGGCGTCGTCGGCGGGGAATACGGCCACGCCTTCCGGCGACAGCGCGTGAATCACGCTGGCGTGTTCGAGCGCGACGGCTTCGACCGTCGCCATGAATTCCTGATGCTCGCGCTGCGCGTTGTTCACCACCGCGACCGTCGGCTCGGCGATTTTCGCGAGCTCCGAGGTTTCGCCCGGATGGTTCATGCCGAGTTCGACTACCGCCAGTTGGTGCGCGGCGTGCAAACGGAACAAGGTGAGCGGCAAGCCGATGTCGTTGTTGAAGTTGCCCGCGGTGGCCAGACGCGCGTCGGCGCCGACCGCGGCGGCGAAGATCGACGCGATCATTTCCTTGACCGTGGTCTTGCCGTTGCTGCCCGTCACGGCGACGAGCGGCATGCTGAACTTGCGACGCCAACCGCGTGCGAGCGCGCCCAGACCCACGCGCGTGTCGGTGACTTTCAGCGCGGGAACATTCCAGTCTAGCGGCATGCGCGAGACCAGCACGGCGCTCACGTTGCGCGCGGCGACGTCCGGCAGGAAGTCGTGCGCGTCGAACCGGTCGCCCTTGATCGCGACAAACAGATCGCCCGGTCCGGCGCTGCGGCTGTCGGTGGAAACGCGATCGAACGTGACGCCGTCGTCACCCAGCACGCTTGCGCCCGTGATCAAAGCGGCGGCTTCACGCAGCGAGAACATGCTCATTCGCCACCTCCGCGTGCTTGCGTCGCGCGCGCGGCCAGCGCGAGGCGAGCGTGGTCCTGATCGGAGAAAGCGCGTTTCTTGCCCATGATTTCCTGTGTTGCTTCGTGCCCCTTGCCGGCCAGCACGATGACGTCTTCGCGCGCGGCGCTGCGGATCGCTTGCAGGATCGCGCTCGCGCGGTCCTCGATACGGCGCGCCTTCGAGGCGTCTTTCATGCCCGCCGCGATCTGCTCGATGATCGATTGCGGATCTTCGCTGCGCGGGTTGTCGCTGGTCACCACGACGCCGTCGGCGATCTTCTCGGCGATCGCGCCCATCAGCGGACGCTTGGTCGCGTCGCGGTCGCCGCCGCAGCCGAACATGCAGATCAGTTCGCCGCCGCGCGCGGTTGCCATCGGGCGCAGCGCTTCGAGCGTCTTTTCCAGTGCGTCCGGCGTGTGCGCGTAATCGATCACGACGAGCGGCTCGTCGTTCTGCAAGCGGCCGCCCAGACGCTGCATGCGGCCGTTCACCGACTCGAGCTTCGCCAGTTCGGCCAGCGCGGCGTCGAACGGCACGTCGGCGGCGAGCAATGCGCCCAGCACGCCGAGCAGATTGCTCACGTTGAACGCGCCGAGCGTTTGCACTTCGACGTCGGCATAGCCCCAGTCGGAAGTGCTCAAATGGAATGCGGTGCCCGTTGCCGTTGCGCGCACATTCGAGGCGAGCAGCAACGCGTCGGCTTGCGGCGCGTCTTGCAGCGTGTCGTCTAGCCCATAAGCGATCGTGCGTGCACGGCCTTGCGTGCTGGCGAGCAAACGACGGCCCGCCGCATCGTCGCGGTTGATCACGGCCGCGCGTAGTTCCGGCCAGGCGAACAGACGCGCCTTGGCGGCTTCGTAGGCTTCGAACGTGTGGTGATAGTCGAGATGGTCCTGCGTGAGATTCGTGAACACGGCGATGTCGAACGCCGTGCCGTTCACGCGCCCCTGATGCAGCGCGTGCGACGACACTTCCATCGCCACCGCCTGCGCGCCCGCATCGCGCAAGTGCGCGAGACTGCGTTGCAGTTGCGGTGCGTCGGGCGTGGTGAAGCCGGTGTGCACGAGGTGGCCCGGCAAACCGGTGCCGAGCGTGCCGATGATCGCGCAGCGCGTGCCGAGCGCAGTCAGCGCCGCCGAGATCCACTGGCTGCACGAGGTCTTGCCGTTCGTGCCGGTGATACCGACCGTCAGCATGCCGTCGCTCGGATCGTTGTACCAGCCGCTCGCGATCGAACCCGCGAGTTCGTTCAACGCCGGCACTGCCAGCGTGTTCGACGGATCGATCGCGCCGCTGAAGCCTTCAGGCTGAACCAGCACGGCGGCGGCGCCGCGTTCGATCGCGCCGTCAATGAACGGGCGGTTGTCAGCGCCGTCCACCGCATAGGCGAAAAACGCGTCGCCGGCCGCGAGCGAGCGCGTGTCGGCGTGCAGATGCGCGTTTGGTTGCACCCGGGCGTGCAACCAGGCGAGGGCGTCGGCGATCTGCCGCTGCGCGGGATGCTTCTGCCGCAACATGCTCATCGCACGACTCCCGGATGGCTTTTCGCGTTCGCGGAAATCGTCATCTTCTTCGCGCCGGCGCTGGTGGAGAGCTTCTTGACCGTGGCAGGCGTAGCGGGCGCGGTCGGTGCGGCCGGGGCCGAATCGTCGGACACCACCATTTGCTTGACCGGCATGTCCGGCGGCACATTCAACGAGCGCAGCGTATCGCCGACGATGCTCGAAAACACCGGGCCCGACACCTGACCGCCGAAGTGGCTGCCCGCCGTCGGTTCGTCGACCGAGACGGCCACGACGATGCGCGGGTTCGGCATCGGCGCCATGCCCACGAACGAAGCGCGATATTTGGAGTGGTCGTAGCCGTGCGCGCCGTGCTTGTATGCCGTACCGCTCTTGCCGCCGACGCGATAGCCGGGCACTGCCGCATCCGGCGACGTGCCGCCCGGCGCCGTGACGGTTTCGAGCATGGCGCGCACCTGGCGAGCGGTGGTCGGCGCGAAGATCTGCGGACCGGTGGCCGGCTGATCGCCAGGCGTGCGGAAAATCGACACCGGCATGATCTCGCCGTCATGCGCGATCGCGGTGTAAGCGCGGCCCAACTGGAACAGCGACACCGACAGGCCATAGCCATACGACATGGTCGCCTGTTCGATGCGGCGCCAGCTCTTCCACGGACGCAAACGGCCCGCCGCCGCGCCCGGGAAACCGACCTTCGGCGCCTGGCCGAGACCGATGCTGGTGTACATGTTCCACATCTCTTCGGGCTTGAGCTGCATGGCGATCTTCGTCGCGCCGATGTTGCTCGACTTCTGGATCACGCCGCCCACCGTCAGCACGCCGAACGCGCTGTCGTCGGTAATCGGCGCACCGTCAAGCACGAAGCGGCCGCCGCCTGTATCAACCAGTGTAGTCGGCGTGACGCGGTGCAGATCGAGCGCGAGCGAGACCGTGAACGGCTTCATGATCGAGCCGGGCTCGAACGTGTCGGTCAGGATGCGGTTGCGCAACTGGTCGCCGGTCAGGTGTGAACGGTCGTTCGGGTTGTACGTCGGGTAATTGACGAGCGCCAGCACTTCACCGGTGCGCACGTCGATTACCATCGCCGCGCCGGCCTTCGCCTTGAATTTCTCGACTGCCGCCTTCAGGTTCGTATAGGCGATGTACTGAATCTTGCTGTCGATCGAGAGATCCACGTCCTGGCCGTTGTGTGGCACGACCTGCTCGTCCACGTCCTCGATGATGTGGCCCATACGGTCCTTGATCACGCGGCGGCTGCCCGACATGCCGGCGAGCAGCTTCTGGTCGCCGAGTTCGACGCCTTCCTGGCCTTCGTCTTCCACATTGGTGAAGCCGATCAGGTGAGCCGTGATCTCGCCTTCCGGATAGAAGCGCTTGTACTCGTCGCGCGCGTAGATGCCGGGGATGTCCAGCGCGGTGACTCTCGCGGCCACGTCCACCGGCACCTGGCGCTTCACGTAGACGAAGTTCTTGTCTTCCGAGAGCTTGGCGCGCAGTTCCTTGTTGGTCATGCCGAGCAGCTTGCCGAGCGAAGTCAGCTTGTCCGCGCCGAGGTCGTCCGGCACCGATTCGGGAATCGCCCAGATCGCGCGCACCGGCAGACTCGTGGCGAGCACGAGACCGTTGCGGTCGAGAATCTTGCCGCGCGTGGCCGGCAGTTCGAGCCGGCGCTGATAGCGGATTTCACCCTGCTTCTGATAGAACGCGTTGCCCGGGCCCTGGATCCAGAACGCGCGCGCGGTGAGCGCGACGAACGCCATGAACAGCAGGAACACGACGAGTTTCGAACGCCACATCGGCAGGCGCACCGACAGGATCGGATTGGCCGAGAAAGCTACGCTCTTGCGAGCCGATGATTTTTTCATCGCACGCCTCCGCGACGGGTCGCCGCCGGCGCCGATGCCGGGCCGGAAGTCGGAATCGGTGCGTCTTCGGCCTTCACCGCGCCCGGATCGAGCGTGAGGTACTGGGTGCGGCCGGTGGTGACCGATTGCATCTTCAGGGAATCAGTGGCGATATTCTCGATGCGCGACGTTTTCGACAGCGCACTCTGCTGATATTGAAGTTGCGAATAATCCTGCTGCAGCTGACGCTCCTGCGATTGAGCGCGCTGCAACTGGATGAAGATCTGACGCTGCTGATTGGTAGCGTTGACGACAGACAAGGCGCAGCCCATCACGATGATCAGCAGGAAGATATTGAGGCGGTTCATGGTGCGATCCGCTCCGCCACACGCATCACGGCAGAACGGGCGCGCGGGTTCGCGGCGACTTCAGCGTCGCTCGCGAACACACGGCCGATGATTTTGAGTGGAGGGCTCGGCAGATCGACTGCGCGAATCGGCAGACGGCGATCCACCGCAGGCGTACTCGCGTGCGCCTGCATGAATCGCTTGACGATCCGGTCCTCGAGCGAATGAAAGCTGATGACCACCAGCCGCCCCCCTTGCTCCAACAGCGACAACGCTGCTTCTAAAACGACTTGCAGCTCCGCAAGCTCTTGATTGATGTGAATCCGTATAGCTTGAAAGGTGCGGGTTGCCGGATCCTTGCCCTTCTCACGGGTTTTGACGACGTTAGCCACGATTTGGGCAAGCTCGCCCGTGCTGACGAGAGGCCCAAGACGGTCGGACTCTGCCCGGCGAGCAACAAGCGCCTTTGCAATCTGAAAAGCAAACCGTTCTTCCCCATAATCTCGTATCACCTCCGTCAATTCCTGCACCGTGGCCCGCGCCAGCCAGTCAGCCGCGGATTCGCCGCGCGTCGGGTCCATCCGCATGTCGAGCGGGCCGTCGGCGCGGAAGCTGAAGCCCCGCTCCGGATCGTCGACTTGCGGCGACGACACGCCCAGATCCAGCAAAACACCCGACACCCGTCCTACGCCGCGCTCCGCAATCGCGGTGCGCAGTGAAGCAAAACTCTCGTGCACGATGCCAAAGCGCGGATCGGCAATCTGCTGCGCCGTGGCGATGGCGAGCGGGTCTTTGTCGAAAGCGATCAGACGCCCCGACTCAGCCAGCTTCTCCAGCACCAGGCGGCTATGACCGCCGCGCCCGAACGTGCCGTCCACATACACGCCGTCCGCGCGTGTGACCAGCGCTTGAACCGCTTCTTCCAACAGCACCGTGCGATGCTGCAATTCGTTTCCCATCGCAGGTGCCATATATGTAAACCGCGATCAGAACGTGAAATCTTTTAACGCGTCGGGCATGCCCTCGGCCATTGCCGCCTGTTCCTTCGCGGCGTATGTTTGTGCATCCCACAACTCGAAGTGACGACCCATGCCGAGCAAGGTCACTTCTTTTTCCAGCCCACCAGCCGTGCGCAATTCCGGCGACACGAGCACGCGCCCTGCGCCGTCCATTTCAACGTCCATTGCGTTGCCGAGAAAAATGCGCTTCCACCAGGTCGCGTTCATAGGCAGCTTGTCGACCTTGTCGCGAAAGATCTCCCACTCCGGGCGCGGAAAGAGCAACAGGCAGCCGTCCGGGTGCTTGGTGATCGTCACCCGGCCCTCTGCCTGTGTCTGCAGCGCATCCCGATATCGAGAGGGAATAGACATCCGCCCTTTCGCATCGAGCGTCAGCGCCGACGCCCCTTGGAACACTTCGCTCTCCCCTGCGGCGCTTTTGCGCCGGCTACCCGATCCGTGAAAATCTACCCGAAACCGTTTGTGAGATCACACAAAAATACACTTTCTCACACTGTCTCCCACTTTAGAGGAACGCTAAACAGGGGTCAAGGGAGATGCGTGCTTTTCCGGCGAATTTTGTTTGTTAGAACAAGGACTTAGCGCGACTCCTTCACGTCAGGCATAAAACGGAAAACCGTTATAAATGAATGAGCTAGTGCAACTTGTGAAGGTGTTACGTGAAAAGTGCGGGGGAAAGGCGTGGAATGAAAGAGATCGTTAAGCGGGATCGGCAGGTGTGGGATGGCGTTTCCGGGTACTTCGGGCGGACGGCGCGCGAGGCACCGTCCCACTTTCGAGAGGTGCGTGAACGGCGGACTTTGACTTATATGTAATAGGCGGTGCGCGTCATGACTTTCGACACGGCGCGCATCAATGCGCGCGCGGGAAACGGCAGTTCGAGCCCGCCGGCCTCCATCGCCGCCTTGCCATGTTCTGCTTCGTCCACGCGCATCTGTTCGACGATCGCACGCGACTCGTGGTCGGCGGCCGGCAACTCGTCCAGATGACTGTCGAGATGCTGCTCCACCTGGCGCTCGGTTTCGGCCATAAAGCCGAGGCTGACGCGGTCGCCCATACGCCCTGCCGCGAGGCCGATTGCGAGCGCGCCGGTGTACCAGAGCGGATTCAACAGACTGGGACGCGAGTCGAGCGCTTCGAGACGTTTGGAAGTCCACGCGAGATGATCTTCTTCCTCGATCGCGGCGCGATTGAACACAGCCCGCAAGGAAGGCGATTTGGTTGCGAGTTTCTGAGCCTGATAGAGCGCCTGGGCGCAAACCTCGCCGACGTGGTTCACGCGCATCAATCCAGCCGCGTGCGCACGCTCCGCCGGTGAGAGTTCGGGCGCCGGTTCCGTCACCGTAGATTCTTGCGGAACCGGCAACGGACGACTCATCCGCGACACGCCGGTCATTGAGCGTAAACCCCGATCAAACTCGCTAATCAACTCGTCCAGAAACATTCAGCACTCCCTCATTCGACAGCCGCCTCACCGATCCGCCAAGGCCGCTCAACAAGGCTTTGCGGCGCAAATCCGGCTTCACGGAAACCTTCAAACCGCATGACTCGAGCGGCCAATCTCCGATTCTAGACCATGTTGCGTAAACGAAACAGGAGCGTTCCCGCCCCGCTCCTTTTTCTTTGTGCCATGTATGCCTTTTGTTACATTACGTGCAACTTCTCGCGAAGTTGGACAAGCAAGGCCTCAACGCTAGATAAATATTCCGCCTTGTACAAAAGATTCGTAATCCTTGGAGATCATTCGATGAAAAAGTCGCTTCTCGCTCTCGCAGCACTGGGCGCATTCGCAGGCGTCGCACATGCTCAGAGCAGCGTGACCCTGTACGGTATCATTGACGAAGGCTTCAACATCAACACCAACTCGGGTGGCAAGCACCTGTACAACCTGTCCAGCGGCGTTCTGCAAGGTTCGCGTTTCGGCCTGCGCGGCACGGAAGATCTGGGCGGCGGTCTGAAGGCAATCTTCGTGTTGGAAAACGGCTTTGACGTGAACAACGGCAAGCTGGGTCAAGGCGGCCTGATGTTCGGTCGTCAAGCTTACGTCGGCCTGTCGAGCCAGTTCGGTACGGTCACGCTGGGTCGTCAGTACGACTCCGTCGTCGACTACGTCGGTCCGCTGGAAGCAGGCGACCAGTGGGGCGGCTACATCGCTGCTCACCCGGGCGACATCGACAACTTCAACAACGCGTACCGCACCAACAACACGGTCAAGTACACGAGCGCAAACTACGGCGGCCTGACGTTCGGCGGCACGTACAGCTTCGGCGGCATCGCCGGCAACGTCACGTCGAACCAGATCTGGTCGTTGGGCGCTGGCTACAACAACGGTCCCCTCGTCTTGGGCGTTGGTTACTTGAACGCACGCAGCCCGGCAGCTTCGGGTGGCCTGTTCAACAACGGCGGCACGGCTGCAGCACCGGCTGCTGCTGTGACGTCGCCGGTCTACGCTGGCTTCTCGTCGGCTAACACGTACCAGGTGATCGGTGCAGGCGGCGCATACACGTTCGGCGCAGCAACGGTTGGCCTGACGTACTCGAACATCCGCTTCGGCAACCTCGGCGCTTCGTTCGCATCGCCGTTCAAGGGCCAGTCGGCTACGTTCAACAACGCGGAAGTCAACTTCAAGTATCAGTTGACCCCGGCGTTGCTGGTCGGCGCAGCGTATGACTACACGCGCGGCGCAGAAATCAACGGCAATTCGCGCGCTCAGTACCACCAAGGCGCGATTGGCGTGGACTACTTCCTGTCCAAGCGTACCGACGTATACGTGACGGGTGTGTACCAACACGCTCTGGGCGACACGGTCACCGCTGGTGGCGCTGTGGTCGACGCAACGGCAGGCATCAACGGCCTGACCGGTTCGTCGAACCAGAACCAGTTCACGGCTCGCGTCGGTATCCGTCACAAGTTCTAATAAGTCGTAAAAAAGCAGTTTGCCTCAAAGGCGCCTTCGGGCGCCTTTTTTTATGGCGCGCGCTGTCGGCGGGTTTTCGCGGTGGCCGAAAAGAAAAGGCCCGGCAGACTTTCGTCTGCTGGGCCTTTTTCGCTTACTCGCTACTTCGTGACGGCTTCGTCCGTGATCAGCGTGTGATCCGCCTATGCCCGCCCGTCGCGCAACTCGCGGCGCAGAATCTTGCCGACGTTGCTCTTCGGCAGTTCAGTGCGGAATTCGACGATTTTCGGCCGCTTGTACCCGGTCAGCTGCTGCTTGCAGTACGCGAAGATGTCGGCATCGGTGAGCGCCTGGTCCTTCTTCACGACGAACAGCTTTACGGCTTCGCCCGAATGCTGGTCCGGCACGCCCACCGCCGCGACTTCGAACACGCCCGGGAGCTTGGCGACCACGTCTTCGATTTCATTCGGATAGACGTTGAAACCGGACACCAGAATCATGTCCTTCTTACGGTCGACGATCTTGACGAAACCGCCGTCGTTCATGAAGCCGACATCGCCTGATTTGAAGAAGCCGTCCGGCGTCATCACTTTCGCGGTTTCGTCGGGACGGTTCCAGTAGCCCGCCATCACCTGCGGGCCGCGGATGCAAATTTCGCCCGGCTGGCCGAGCGGCACTTCGTTGCCTTCGTCGTCACGAATCGAGATTTCTGTCGACGGCAACGGCAAGCCGATCGTCCCGCTGTATTCGGTGACGGTGACCGGATTACAGGTCACGCACGGCGACGTTTCCGACAACCCGTATCCTTCGATGATCGGCGTATGCGTCTGCTCGTACCAGCGCTTGGCGACGGCTTCCTGCACCGCCATACCGCCGCCGTTCGCGGCGATCAGCTTCGAAAAATCGAGCTTGTGGAAATCCGGGCTATTCAACAACGCGTTGTACAGCGTGTTGACGGCGGGAATCGTCGTGATCGGATAGCCTTCCAGCGCTTTGATCATGCCGGGAATGTCACGCGGATTCGGAATGAGCACGCCGAGGCCGCCGGTACGGATTGTCAGCAGTCCGCACACGGTCAGCGCGAACACGTGATACAGCGGCAACGCGACGACGGTGACGAACTGATCGAGATCCGTGCGATTTGCGCGAACCGGATCGAGCCAAATCTCCGACTGCAGCACATTGGCGATCAGGTTCCGATGCAGCAGCGTCGCGCCCTTGGCCACGCCCGTCGTTCCACCGGTGTACTGCAAAAAAGCGACGTCTTCAGGTCCTTGCTGGACCGGCTTGAAATTCTGGCGCGCGCCTTCCGCGATCGCGGTGTTGAATTTGACGTGCCCCGGCAGACTCCAGGCCGGCACCATCTTCTTCACCTTGCGCACGACGAAATTCACCAGCGTGCCCTTGATCCCCATCAGGTCGCCCATTGCGGCCACGACGACATGCTTGATCGAGGTGTTGCGTACGATCGCCTGCAGCGTGACCGCAAAGTTCTCGAGCAGAATGATCGCTTCGGCGCCGCTGTCCTTGAGCTGATGCTCGAGCTCGCGCGGGGTATAAAGCGGGTTCACGTTCACGACCACATAGCCCGCGCGCAAAATGGCTGCAATCGCCACCGGATACTGCAGCACGTTCGGCATCATGATCGCGATGCGCGCGCCGCGAACAAGGCCCTTGGACTGAAACCACGCAGCGAGCTTGCGCGAAAGCGCGTCGAGCTCGCCGTAGCTGATCTCCTTGCCCATGCAGACGAATGCCGGTTTGGCGCGGTGGTCGCGGAAGGCTTCTTCGAGCAGTTCTCCCACCGACGAATAGCGGCTCGGGTCGATCTCTGCGGGAACGCCGGGCGGATAAGATTTCAGCCAGATTTTGTCCATGCAGCGTCTCCTCCTTTATTTTCGAATGGTCGTGCTAAAAACGCATCGTAGCATGGGCACCCCGTTGCTATTCGCGAAAAGCGGCTTGGTTAGACTGCAGCCTCGAACCCGTGAAAGACGAGCGTTGCGGGATGCTTGAGCGGGTTTCAGACGCGCTCGACTTCGACCAGGCAGTCGTAGAAAGTTGCCGATCCGCCCAGGTCGGTGAGCGCCTGGCTGGTGAGTTGATTGGCGTTGCGGCCGTCGGGCGCGAGCTTCTTCCACCAGATCGACAGGCCGACGACGAGCCCTTCGCGTGCTTTATCGGTGACGCGTACGCGCGCCTGCATCGAACCGCGGTCGTTGAAGATGCGCACCTGATCGCCGTCGACGATGTCGCGTACTTGTGCGTCGGCCGGATGCATGTCGAGATGCGGCTCCCCTTCCGTCGAACGCAGACTTTCGATGTTCACGAAGGTGCTGTTCAGGAAGTTGCGGGCCGGCGGCGAGATCATGGCAAGCGGGTAGCGGGCGGCGAGTTCCGGTGCGCCGTCGGCGGATTCGTAAGGCGGCAGATAGTCCGGGAGCGGGTCGAGTCCCTGCTGCGCGAGGCGCACGCTGTAGAACTCGCATTTGCCGGACGGCGTTCGGAAACCGCCTTCGGCGAAAGGCGCGTCGGGCAGATTCAGCGGGGCCCAGCCACTTTGCTTCAACGTCTGCCAGTCCACACCTTCGAGCGTCTTGTCTTCCCAGCGGAACGCGGCCTGCGCGACGGTCTCGTCGCTCTCGAACAGCGCCGGTTCGTCGAGTCCCATATGGCGCGCAAATCCGCGAAAAATCTCTGTGTTCGGGAGTGCGTCGCCGACGGGTGCGATTGCCGGCAGGTTGACCATCACGTGCGTATGACCGTACGACTTGTGGACGTCGAGGTGTTCCAGTTGGGTCGTCGCAGGCAGGAGCAGATCGGCGTAGTCGGCGGTGTCGGTCTGGAAATGCTCTAGCACGATGGTGAACAGATCTTCACGCGCGAAACCCGCGGCGACTCGCTCGGAATCCGGTGCGACCGCCACGGGATTCGAGTTATAAACGACGATCGCTTCGACTTTAGGGCCGAACGTGGCGTCGCCCTGGTGCAGCAACGCGTCGCCGATCGCATTCATATTGATGACACGGCTTACTTTCGACGGCCACCCGGGCATCAGGTCCGGACGCTGCAACGCATGCGAGTCGACCGGGGCCCAACTGCCCGAAGACAGCAGCACGCCACCCGCTCTCTCGCGCCATGCACCCGTCAACGACGGCAGGCAAGCGATGGCACGCACGGCATTGCCGCCGCCACGCACCCGTTGCAGGCCGTAGTTCATGCGGATCGCAGCCTTTTTCGTGCCACCGTAAAGTCGCGCAAGATCGACGATAACGTGCTCATCAACGCCGCAAATTTCGGCGACACGCGACGGCGGATAGCTGAGCGCGCGGGCCTTCAGCTTTTCAAAACCTAGTGTATGGGCCTCGATGTACGCGTGATCGAGCAGATTTTCCGTGATCAACACATTCATCATGCCGAGCGCCAAGGCGCCGTCGGTGCCGGGTTTCAGAGCAATATGCTGATGGCATTTTTCGGCGGTCAGCGAGCGGTACGGATCGATCGCGATCAGCCGTGCGCCGCGGCGTTTGGCGTGTTGGGCACGCGTCCAGAAATGCAGGTTCGACGCGATGGGATTGGAGCCCCAGATGAGGATGACTTCGCTCTCGTCGAAAAACTCGGTGAGCATGCCAATGTTCGCGCCATAGGTGTACTTCAACCCGGCGGCGCCCGCGGCCGCGCAGATCGTACGGTCCAGTTGCGATGCGCCAAGCTTGTGAAAAAATCGCTGCGCAATGCTGTCGCCCTGAATCAAGCCCATCGTGCCGGCATAGCTGTAGGGGACGATCGCTTCCGGCGCGCGGCGCGCAATCTCCGAAAGCCGCCGGGCAGCGAGCTGGAACGCCTCGTCCCAGCTGATCGGCTCAAAGCGGCCCTCGCCTTTACGGCCGACGCGCTTCATCGGCATCGTCAATCTTTGTGGATGATGCACACGCTCCGCATAGCGGCTGACCTTCGTGCACAGCGCGCCTTGCGTCGGCGGATGCTCGGGATCAGCGACGACCTTGATCGCGCGCCCGGCCTCGACCGTCACATGCATCGCACAGGTGTCGGGGCAGTCATGCGGGCATACGGCGCGGGCGAGTTCAGTCGGAGCATTCATCGGCGATCCGTTCAATGGGGCGGTGAGCGGTGGAGCAATGCGGGATTCTATTACGGCAATTGCTGCTTGGCCTGCGTGGTGCCGCCAAAAAGGCCTTCGGCGTAGAATCGGTTATTACCGTGCCCGGGCCAATGGGGCCCCGAGCGATTCCACGCAAGCCAAAGCACAGACGCGTCACCACTACATCATGAAACTGATCCCCGAAATTCAAGCCGCTCACGGCGAAATTCAGACCCTTCGACGAACCATCCACGCCCACCCAGAACTGCGTTACGAAGAAACGGCGACGGCCGATCTGGTGGCACGAACCCTCGAGTCCTGGGGTATCGAAACTCATCGTGGGTTGGGCAAAACCGGCGTCGTCGGCGTATTGAAACGCGGCAATGGTTCGCGCTCCATTGGCCTACGGGCCGACATGGATGCGCTGCCGATACAGGAGATGAACAGCTTCGACCATCGGTCGAAAAACGACGGCAAGATGCACGCGTGCGGCCATGACGGACATACGGCGATGCTTCTCGGTGCCGCGCGGCACCTGGTCAAACACGGCGAATTTGATGGCACGATCGTGTTCATTTTCCAGCCCGCCGAAGAAGGGGGCGCTGGTGCGCAGGCCATGATCGACGACGGCTTGTTCGTGAAATTTCCGGTCGATGCGGTGTTCGGCATCCATAACTGGCCGGGCATGCCGGCGGGACAGTTCGGCGTGACCGAAGGTCCGATCATGGCGTCGAGCAACGAATTTCACATTGAAATCAAGGGCGTGGGTTCGCACGCCGCGCTACCGCACAACGGCCGCGATCCCGTCTTCACTGCGGTGCAGATTGCGAACGGACTGCAGAGCATCATCACGCGGAACAAGAAGCCGCTCGACACAGCAGTGTTGTCGATCACCCAGATTCACGCCGGCGACGCAGTCAATGTCGTTCCGAACAACGCGTGGATCGCCGGCACGGTGCGGACGTTTACGACCGATACGCTTGATCTGATCGAAGCGCGCATGCGCAAAATCGCGGAGAGCACGGCCGAAGCCTACGATTGCTCGGTCGATATTCAGTTCCACCGAAACTACCCGCCGACGATCAACAGCAGCGAAGAAGCACGCTTTGCGGCGACAGTGATGAAGGAAATCGTCGGTGCGGAAAATGTCGACGACGCCGTTGAACCGACGATGGGTGCAGAGGACTTCTCTTTCATGTTGCTTGCCAAACCAGGCTGCTACGCGTTTTTGGGTAATGGCGACGGCGGGCACCGTGATTCAGGCCATGGCGCAGGTCCGTGCATGCTGCATAACGCGAGCTATGACTTCAACGACGAACTGCTGCCGATCGGCTCGACGTACTGGGTACGGCTGGCTCAGCGGTTTCTCGCGCAAGACAAATAGAATTCGCCCGAGGAGGCTGGCGGCGGTGATTGGTTCGTCGCCCCTGTTGTTTCGTCGCGCTGGGAATGAGTGATGTTTCTTGGCGCTTGCACGCTCGCTCGAGCGCGAACGCGCTGCGGATGGGGAGGGATTGAGGGCGGTTTTCCCGTTCGTTCTTTGGGCGTTTTTCCGTCGTCGTAAACGCAGAAACCCCACCTTTTTGGGGTGGGGTTTCTGTTTGCTGCAAGGGAGCCTGACGATTACCTACTTTCACACGGGTAATCCGCACTATCATCGGCGTGGAGTCGTTTCACGGTCCTGTTCGGGATGGGAAGGGGTGGG
>NZ_JBNNWQ010000016.1:0-146099 GCF_050281145.1 Paraburkholderia sp. NPDC080076
TCAACCCGATCGCGATGGAAGAAGGTCTGCGTTTCGCAATCCGCGAAGGCGGCCGTACGGTCGGCGCAGGTGTGGTTGCCAAGATCCTCGAGTAAAATCGCGGATTGACGTATTTGCTGTAAGTGGTGCCCGGAGCCGGGCGCCGGCCCTCAGCGGGCGCCCCGGCTCTACGTTCTTTTTATTGTCTGGCGGTGCAACACCGCCTCGCTCTTTTCCAAGGAATTGTCATGCAGAACCAGAAAATCCGCATTCGCCTGAAGGCTTTCGACTATCGTCTGATCGATCAATCGGCAGCTGAAATCGTCGACACGGCAAAGCGGACTGGCGCAATCGTTCGTGGTCCGGTGCCCCTGCCGACCCGCATTCAACGCTTCGACATCCTGCGTTCGCCGCACGTCAACAAGACCTCGCGCGATCAGCTCGAAATCCGTACGCACCAACGTCTGATGGACATCGTCGATCCGACGGACAAGACCGTTGACGCACTGATGAAGCTCGATCTGCCGGCTGGCGTGGACGTGGAAATCAAGCTGCAATAAGGCTTCCAGCGGTTATCCGGTCCGCCGGACATCGCTAAGTCATTGATTGCTTGCGGAAAACGAAAAGCCTCGCTATAATGCAAGGCTTTTCGCGCATTGGCGCAAAAAAGTCGGTGTGCTGCAGCATGAATTCATGCCCGAAACGGCACCGGCATTTTGTAAATTAGCCCCGACCAATCGCAGTCGGGAATGGAGAAAACGATGAGCCTTGGACTCGTAGGTCGCAAGGTTGGCATGACCCGTATCTTCACGGCAGAAGGGGATTCGATTCCCGTTACCGTGCTGGACGTGTCCGACAACCGCGTGACGCAGATCAAGACTGTTGAAACCGACGGCTACACGGCCGTGCAGGTTGCATTCGGTACGCGCCGTGCATCGCGTGTAACGAAGCCGTTGGCCGGTCATCTCGCCAAAGCCGGTGTTCAAGCCGGTGAAATCCTCAAAGAATTCCAGATCGATGCTGCCAAGGCTGCCGAGTTGTCGAACGGCACCGTGGTCGGCCCCGACCTGTTCGAAGTAGGCCAGAAGGTCGACGTGCAAGGCGTGTCGATTGGTAAGGGCTACGCCGGTACCATCAAGCGTTACAACTTCGCATCTGGCCGTGCATCGCACGGTAACTCGCGCTCGCACAACGTGCCGGGCTCGATCGGTATGGCGCAGGATCCGGGTCGTGTTTTCCCGGGTAAGCGCATGACCGGTCACATGGGTGACGATACGGTAACCGTGCAAAACCTCGAAATCGCTCGTATCGACGCTGACCGCAAGCTTTTGCTGGTCAAGGGCGCCGTTCCGGGTGCGAAGGGTGGCAAGGTATTCGTTACGCCGGCCGTGAAGACGCGTGCCGTGAAAGGAGCGAAATAATGGAACTTAAGCTCCTGAATGCCAATGGTCAGGAAGGTGCAGGCGTTAGCGCGTCGGACGTCGTGTTCGGCCGCGATTACAACGAAGCCCTGATTCACCAGGTAGTGGTTGCGTACCAGGCGAATGCCCGTAGCGGCAACCGCGCGCAGAAGGATCGTGAGCAAGTCAAGCACACGACCAAGAAGCCGTGGCGCCAGAAGGGTACGGGCCGTGCCCGTGCCGGTATGTCGTCGAGCCCGTTGTGGCGCGGCGGTGGCCGGATCTTCCCGAATTCGCCCGAAGAAAACTTTTCGCACAAGGTCAACAAGAAGATGCATCGCGCAGGTCTCTGCTCGATCTTCTCGCAGCTGGCCCGCGAAGGCCGCATCTCGGTGGTCGACGAGCTGACGCTCGAAGCGCCGAAGACGAAGCTGCTGGCCGAAAAATTCAAGGCGATGGGTCTCGACTCCGTGCTGGTGATTACCGACACGGTTGACGAAAACCTGTACCTCGCGTCGCGCAACCTCGCCCATGTGGCAGTTGTCGAGCCGCGTTACGCCGACCCGCTGTCGCTGATCTACTTCAAGAAGATCCTGATCACGAAGGCTGCGGTCGCCCAGATCGAGGAGTTGCTGTCATGAGCGAGATTCGCAAGAACGATCATCGTTTGATGCAGGTCCTGCTCGCGCCGGTGATCTCCGAAAAGGCGACGCTGGTGGCCGACAAGAACGAGCAAGTCGTGTTCGAAGTCGCGCCCGATGCCACGAAGCAGGAAGTGAAAGCTGCAGTCGAGCTGCTGTTCAAGGTGGAAGTCAATTCCGTCAACGTGCTGGTCTCGAAGGGCAAAGCCAAGCGCTTTGGCCGCTTCATGGGCAAGCGCAAGGACGTGAAGAAGGCGTACGTCTGCCTGAAGCCCGGCCAGGAAATCAACTTTGAAGCGGAGGCCAAGTAATCATGGCAATCGTTAAAGTTAAGCCGACTTCGCCGGGCCGCCGTGCGATGGTCAAGGTGGTCAACAAGGATCTGCATAAGGGCAAGCCGTACGCACCGCTGCTCGACTCGCAATCCACGACCGCCGGCCGTAACAACAACGGTCACATCACCACCCGTCATAAGGGCGGTGGTCATAAGCATCACTATCGTGTCGTCGACTTCCGTCGCAACAAGGACGGCATTCCGGCAAAGGTCGAACGTCTTGAGTACGATCCGAACCGTAGCGCGAACATCGCGCTGGTTCTGTACGCAGACGGCGAGCGCAAGTACATCATCGCTCCGAAGGGTGTGACGGTTGGCCAGCAACTGATGTCGGGTTCGGAAGCTCCGATCCGCGCAGGCAACACGCTGCCGATCCGCAACATTCCGGTCGGTACGACGATTCACTGCATCGAAATGCTGCCGGGCAAGGGCGCGCAAATGGCGCGTTCGGCTGGCACGTCGGCGATGCTGCTGGCTCGTGAAGGCATCTACGCACAGGTCCGCCTGCGCTCGGGTGAAATCCGCCGCGTTCACGTTGAATGCCGCGCGACGATTGGTGAAGTTGGCAACGAAGAGCACAGCCTCCGTCAAATCGGTAAGGCTGGCGCGAACCGCTGGCGCGGTATCCGCCCGACGGTGCGTGGCGTTGCAATGAACCCGGTCGATCACCCGCACGGTGGTGGTGAAGGCAAGACGGCTGCAGGTCGCGATCCGGTGAGCCCGTGGGGCACGCCTGCTAAGGGTTATCGCACCCGCAGCAACAAGCGCACGACGAGCATGATCGTCCAGCGCCGTCACAAGCGTTAAGGAGTAGGCAATGGCACGTTCTGTAAAAAAAGGTCCGTTCTGCGACGCCCATTTGCTGAAGAAAGTTGAGGCGGCAGCAGCTTCGCGGGATAAGAAGCCGATCAAAACCTGGTCGCGTCGCTCGACGATCCTCCCGGATTTCATCGGTCTGACGATCGCCGTTCACAACGGCCGTCAACACGTTCCGGTGTACATCTCGGAAAACATGGTCGGCCACAAGCTTGGCGAGTTCGCACTGACCCGTACGTTCAAGGGTCATGCAGCCGACAAGAAGGCTAAGAAATAAGGGGCTCATGATGGAAGTGAAAGCAATTCATCGCGGTGCCCGCATCTCGGCGCAGAAAACGCGCCTTGTGGCTGACCAGATCCGCGGTTTGCCGGTCGACAAGGCGCTGAACGTTCTGACGTTTTCGCCGAAGAAGGCTGCGGGAATCGTGAAAAAGGTCGTGCTGTCGGCGATCGCGAATGCGGAGCATAACGAAGGCGCCGATATCGATGAGCTCAAGATCACGAGCATCTACATCGACAAGGCTGCGTCGCTCAAGCGTTTTACCGCGCGCGCTAAAGGCCGCGGTAACCGCATCGAGAAGCAATCCTGTCACATCACTGTGACGGTCGGGAATTAAGGGGTCATACGATGGGACAGAAAATTCATCCGACTGGCTTCCGTTTGGCCGTCAGCCGCAATTGGGCGTCGCGTTGGTACGCGAACAACAACAATTTCGCGGCGATGTTGCAGGAAGACATCGGTGTTCGTGAATACCTGAAGAAGAAGCTGAAGAACGCTTCGGTTGGTCGCGTCGTCATCGAGCGTCCGGCAAAAAACGCGCGCATCACGATTTATAGCTCGCGTCCGGGTGTGGTCATCGGTAAGAAGGGTGAGGATATCGAGCTGCTGAAGTCGGAACTGCAACGCCGCATGGGCGTTCCGGTCCACGTCAACATCGAAGAAATCCGCAAGCCGGAAACCGATGCGCAACTGATCGCGGATTCGATCACGCAACAGCTCGAGCGCCGGATTATGTTCCGCCGCGCGATGAAGCGTGCGATGCAAAACGCAATGCGTCTGGGTGCTCAAGGCATCAAGATCATGAGCGCTGGCCGCCTGAACGGTATCGAAATCGCTCGTACGGAATGGTATCGCGAAGGTCGCGTGCCGCTTCATACGCTGCGTGCTGATATCGACTACGCAACTTCGGAAGCGAAGACGACGTACGGCATCATCGGCGTGAAGGTGTGGGTCTACAAGGGCGATACGCTCGGCCGCAACGACGCACCGGTGGTTGAAGAAGTCGCCGAAGAAAAGCGTCCGCGCCGCAACGCACGTCCGGGTGGCGATCGCCGTCCGCGTCGCGATGGTGAAGGTGGTGGCCCGGCAGGTGCACGCCGTGGCGCTCCTCGTCGTGCTGGCGGTGCCGGCGACGGCGGGAAGACTGGAGAATAACGATGCTGCAACCGAAACGCAGAAAGTATCGCAAAGAGCAGAAGGGTCGTAACACCGGTATCGCTACCCGCGGCAACGCGGTGTCGTTCGGTGAGTTCGGCCTGAAGGCTATCGGTCGTGGTCGCTTGACCGCGCGCCAGATTGAAGCGGCACGTCGTGCAATGACGCGTCACATCAAGCGTGGTGGCCGCATCTGGATCCGCATCTTCCCGGACAAGCCAATCTCGCACAAGCCGGCTGAAGTACGTATGGGTAACGGTAAAGGTAACCCTGAGTACTACGTCGCAGAGATTCAACCGGGCAAGATGCTGTACGAAATGGACGGCGTAACCGAAGAGCTGGCACGCGAAGCGTTCCGTCTGGCTGCAGCTAAGCTGCCGCTCAAGACGACGTTTATCGTGCGTCAGCTCGGCGCCTAAGGAGCAAATGATGAAGGCTTCCGAACTTCACCAGAAAGATCAGGCCGCGCTCAACAAGGAGCTGTCGGACCTGTTGAAGGCGCAATTCGGCCTGCGCATGCAACTCGCGACCCAGCAGCTCACGAACACGAGCCAGCTGAAGAAGGTTCGTCGCGACATCGCACGTGTGCGGACCGTCCTGACTGAGAAGGCGAACCAGAAATGAACGATAGCGTAAAAACCTCGCTCAAGCGGACGCTGGTCGGCAAGGTCGTCAGCAACAAGATGGACAAGACGGTCACCGTGCTGGTTGAGCACCGCGTGAAGCACCCGATCTACGGCAAGTACGTTGTGCGTTCGAAGAAGTACCATGCGCACGACGATGCGAACACGTACAACGAGGGTGACCTCGTTGAAATCCAGGAAACGCGTCCGATTTCGAAGACGAAAGCTTGGGTTGTGGCTCGCCTGGTCGAGGCTGCTCGCGTCATCTGACGCCGCAAAGTTGTAGAAGTAATTGAAATCGCAGTAAGTTTCGCTTGCAAGACCGGGATTATTTGTTATAATCTCGGTCTTCCCTCTTTTATGGGAGCCCCGTCGCGGGCGAAGTTGGTGGGGGAAGCGGTTCAGGCGCCAGTCTGTTCCGAAGGATTCACCGGATTGCGATGGCGGGTTTCGTTTGCCGTCGCTGCTGTTCATACCCAAGCAGCCGATTGGCTGACGGGACCAAGACTGACCGGGTACGCCATGGTGGTGTGGCCGGATTAAGTTGGGAAAGATAAACCATGATCCAGACCGAAACTCGGCTTGAAGTGGCCGACAACACGGGTGCGCGTGAAGTCATGTGCATCAAGGTGCTCGGCGGCTCGAAGCGTCGTTATGCCAGCATTGGCGACATCATCAAGGTGACCGTCAAAGAAGCAACGCCGCGCGGGCGCGTGAAGAAAGGCGAAATTTACAACGCTGTGGTGGTTCGCACCGCCAAGGGCGTACGCCGTCAGGACGGCTCGCTGATCAAGTTCGATGGCAACGCCGCTGTGTTGTTGAATGCCAAGCTCGAACCTATTGGCACCCGTATTTTCGGGCCTGTCACGCGCGAGTTGCGCAGCGAACGATTCATGAAGATCGTTTCGTTGGCACCTGAAGTGCTGTAAGGAGTCGCGATGAACAAGATTCGCAAGGGTGACGAAGTTATCGTCATCACCGGCAAAGATAAAGGCAAGCGCGGCGTCGTGCTGTCCGTTGGCGAAGGCAAAGTGATTGTCGAGGGTATCAACCTCGTCAAGAAACACGTCAAGCCGAACCCGATGAAGGGTACGACGGGCGGTGTGGAAGCCAAGACGATGCCGCTGCAAATTTCGAACGTCGCATTGGTCGACGCGAATGGCAAGGCGTCGCGTGTAGGCATCAAGGTCGAAGGAGACAAGAAAGTCCGTTTCCTTAAGACGACCGGTGCCGAGCTGAGCGCCTGACGCTGCGGAGTAAAAAAATGGCTCGTTTGCAAGAGTTTTACAAAGAGAAGGTTGTACCCGGCCTCATCGAGAAGTTCGGTTACAAGTCCGTGATGGAAGTGCCGCGCATCACCAAGATCACCCTGAATATGGGCCTTGGCGAAGCGGTTGCTGACAAGAAGATCATCGAAAACGCCGTCGGCGACCTGACGAAGATCGCAGGCCAGAAGCCGGTGATCACGAAGGCACGCAAGGCAATCGCTGGCTTCAAGATCCGTCAAGGCTATCCGATCGGTGCAATGGTCACGTTGCGTGGTCAGGCAATGTACGAATTTCTGGACCGTTTTGTGACGGTCGCGCTCCCCCGTGTGCGTGACTTCCGTGGCGTGTCGGGTCGTGCGTTCGATGGTCGCGGCAACTACAACATCGGTGTGAAAGAGCAGATCATTTTCCCCGAAATCGACTACGACAAGATCGACGCACTGCGTGGGCTGAACATCAGCATCACGACGACTGCGAAGACCGACGACGAAGCAAAGGCTCTGCTCGCCAGCTTCAAGTTCCCGTTCAGAAACTGAGGTTACCGTGGCTAAACTGGCACTGATCGAACGTGAAAAGAAGCGTGCTCGCCTGGCCGCTAAGTACGCTCCCAAGCGTGCTGAGCTGAAAGCGATTATCGGCGATATGAGCAAGTCGGACGAAGAGCATTACGCAGCACGTCTGGAACTGCAACAACTGCCGCGCAACTCTAACCCGACCCGTAAGCGCAACCGCTGCGCAATTACCGGTCGCCCGCGTGGCACGTTCCGTAAATTCGGGCTGGCGCGTAACAAGATTCGCGAAATCGCGTTCCGCGGCGAGATCCCTGGCCTGACCAAGGCGAGCTGGTAATAGGAGAAACGTAAATGAGCATGAGTGATCCTATCGCCGATATGCTGACTCGCATCCGCAATGCGCAGATGGTTGAGAAAGTCTCGGTGACTATGCCCTCGTCGAAAGTCAAGGTTGCGATTGCGCAGGTCCTGAAGGACGAAGGCTATATCGATGATTTCGCAGTGAAGTCCGAAGGTGCGAAGTCTGAATTGAACATCGTGTTGAAGTACTACGCTGGCCGCCCGGTCATCGAGCGCATTGAACGCGTTTCGAAGCCTGGTCTGCGTGTGTACCGCGGCCGTAACGACATCCCTGTGGTCATGAATGGCCTCGGCGTGGCAATCGTGTCGACGCCGAAGGGCGTGATGACGGACCGCAAGGCGCGCGCAACGGGCGTTGGCGGCGAAGTCATCTGCTACGTCGCTTAAGGCCGAAAGGAGAGAAACATGTCTCGAGTAGGTAAAAGCCCGGTCGCGCTGCAAGGCGCCGAAGTGGCCCTGAGCGACGATCGCATTACCGTCAAGGGCCCGCTGGGTACGATTTCGCAGGCTGCTAACAGCCTCGTGAAGGTGGTGAACGACAACGGCACGCTGAAGTTCGAGCCGGTTGACGAAAGCCGCGAAGCGAATGCGATGTCGGGCACGATGCGCGCACTGGTTGCGAACATGGTGAACGGCGTGACGAAGGGTTTCGAGCGCAAGCTGACGCTGGTTGGCGTTGGTTACCGCGCACAAGCGCAAGGCGACAAGCTGAATCTGTCGCTGGGTTTCTCGCACCCCGTGGTGCACCAGATGCCGGAAGGCGTCAAGGCTGAAACCCCGACGCAAACCGAAATCGTGATCAAGGGGATCAATAAGCAACAAGTTGGCCAGGTCGCTGCAGAAGTGCGCGGCTATCGCCCGCCGGAGCCCTACAAGGGCAAGGGTGTGCGTTACGCCAACGAGGTTGTGATCCTCAAAGAAACGAAGAAGAAGTAAGGGTGCGCAATCATGGATAAGACTCAATCTCGCCTGCGCCGCGCTCGTCAGACGCGTATCAAGATCGCTGAGCTGCAGGTCGCGCGTCTCGCCGTGCATCGCACGAACACGCACATCTATGCGCAAGTGTTCTCGCCGTGCGGCACCAAGGTGCTCGCCAGCGCGTCGACGCTCGAGGCCGAAGTGCGTGCGCAACTGGCTGATCAAACGGGCAAGGGCGGCAACGTCGCCGCTGCTACGCTGATCGGCAAGCGCATCGCAGAAAAGGCTAAGGCTGCCGGCATCGAATCCGTCGCCTTCGACCGTTCGGGTTTCCGTTACCACGGCCGCGTGAAAGCGCTGGCTGATGCGGCGCGCGAAGCCGGACTCAAGTTCTAAGGGAAGAATTCGTCATGGCAAAGATGCAAGCGAAAGTTCAGGCTGACGAACGCGACGACGGCCTTCGTGAAAAAATGATTTCGGTCAACCGCGTGACCAAGGTCGTGAAGGGTGGCCGGATTCTCGGTTTCGCCGCACTGACCGTGGTTGGCGACGGTGATGGCCGCGTCGGTATGGGCAAGGGCAAGGCGAAGGAAGTGCCGGTCGCTGTTCAGAAGGCGATGGAACAGGCTCGCCGCAACATGTTCAAGGTGCCGCTCAAGAACGGTACCCTGCAACACGAAGTGCACGGTAAGCACGGCGCATCGATGGTCCTCCTGGCCCCGGCCAAGGACGGTACCGGTGTGATCGCTGGCGGCCCGATGCGCGCAGTGTTCGACGTGATGGGCGTGCAGAACGTTGTGGCCAAGAGCCACGGTTCGACGAACCCGTACAACCTCGTTCGTGCAACGCTCGACGGTCTGCGCAAGCAGTCCACGCCGGGCGACATCGCGGCGAAGCGCGGCAAGTCCGTCGAAGATATTCTGGGCTAAGGTGGACACCATGTCTGATAAAACTGTCAAGGTCCAGCTCGTCAAGAGCCTGATCGGCACCCGTGAAACGCACCGTGCAACGGTGCGTGGCTTGGGCCTGCGCCGACTCAACTCGGTTAGCGAGTTGCAGGACACGCCGGCTGTGCGCGGCATGATCAACAAGGTTTCGTACCTCGTTAAGGTCATCAGCTAAGCGGCTGACCAGGACTCAAGGAGTTGATAATGGAATTGAATAACCTGAAGCCGGCTGAAGGCGCGAAGCACGCAAAGCGTCGCGTTGGTCGCGGCATCGGCTCCGGCCTCGGCAAAACCGCTGGCCGTGGTCACAAGGGTCAGAAGTCGCGTTCGGGCGGCTTTCACAAGGTTGGCTTCGAAGGCGGTCAAATGCCGCTGCAACGTCGCCTGCCGAAGCGTGGCTTCACCTCGCTGACGAAGGAATTCGTCGGTGAAGTGCGTCTCTCGGATCTGGAAAAACTGCCGGTCGACGAAATCGATCTGCTGGCTCTGAAGCAAGCCGGCCTGGTCGGCGAGCTGATCAAGAGCGCCAAGATCATCGCGACGGGCGAGCTCAAGCGCAAGGTCGTTGTGAAGGGTCTGGGTGCGACGAAGGGTGCGCGCGCTGCTATTGAAGCAGCCGGCGGCTCTTTTGCCGAGTAACGTGCAAGTTATTTGCCGTCACTAGCATTTGCATCGGAGAAGGTACTTGGCTAACAGCCCGAGTCTCGCAAAACCCGGTCGCAGCGCGGCGAAGTTCGGCGATCTGCGTCGGCGAGCAGTGTTCCTGCTGCTGGCGCTGATCGTCTACCGTATCGGCGCGCATATTCCGGTGCCGGGTATTGACCCGGACCAGCTGGCAAAGTTGTTCCAAAGCCAGTCGGGCGGCATCCTTGGCATGTTCAACATGTTCTCGGGTGGCGCACTTTCGCGGTTCACGATTTTTGCGCTGGGGATCATGCCGTATATTTCGGCGTCGATCATCATGCAGTTGCTGGCGATTGTCTCGCCGCAGCTCGAAGCGCTGAAAAAAGAAGGGCAGGCAGGTCAACGGAAGATTACGCAGTACACGCGTATCTTTACGGTCCTGCTGGCAACGTTCCAGGCCTTCGGCATTGCCGTGGCGCTGGAAAATCAGCCTGGCCTCGTGATCGACCCGGGGATGGTTTTTCGGTTGACGACGGTCGTGACGCTGGTGACCGGCACGATGTTCCTGATGTGGCTAGGTGAGCAGATCACGGAACGCGGGCTTGGCAACGGTATCTCGATCATTATTTTCGGCGGGATTGCAGCGGGTTTCCCGAATGCGATCGGTGGTCTTGTTTCGCTGGTGCAAACCGGTTCGATGAGCCCGATATCCGCGATTATCGTCGTCGCGCTGATTGCTGCTGTGACGTATCTGGTGGTGTTCATCGAACGCGGCCAGCGCAAGATTCTTGTGAACTACGCAAAGCGGCAAGTCGGTAACAAGATTTACGGCGGACAGTCTTCGCATCTGCCGTTGAAGCTGAACATGTCGGGCGTGATTCCGCCGATCTTTGCATCGTCGATCATTCTCTTCCCGGCAACTATCCTGAACTGGTTTAGTTCGGGGTCGCGTACCGGCTGGTTCGCAGACACGTTGCACAACGTGGCCGAAGCCCTCAAGCCCGGTCAACCCGTGTACGTGTTGCTGTACGCGTTGGCGATCGTTTTCTTCTGTTTCTTCTACACCGCACTGGTGTTCAACAGCAGAGAGACGGCCGACAACCTGAAAAAGAGTGGCGCTTTCGTCCCAGGCATCCGCCCGGGCGATCAAACGGCGCGATATATCGACCGCATCCTCACGCGTCTGACGCTGGCCGGTGCGATCTACATCGTGTTTGTTTGTCTGCTGCCCGAGTTTTTGGTGCTGCGCTGGAACGTGCCGTTTTATTTTGGTGGAACGTCGCTGCTGATCATTGTCGTCGTCACAATGGATTTCATGGCGCAGGTGCAGTCGTACGTTATGTCGCAACAGTATGAATCGCTGCTGAAGAAAGCTAATTTCAAAGGCGGCGGCGTCCCGATGCGTTGAAAGGACTTATGGCCAAAGACGATGTTATCCAGATGCAGGGTGAAGTCATCGAAAACCTGCCTAACGCTACCTTCAGGGTGAAGCTGGAAAACGGCCATGTCGTATTGGGACACATATCCGGGAAGATGCGGATGCACTACATCCGAATCTTGCCGGGCGACAAGGTGACGGTTGAATTGACGCCTTACGATCTGTCGCGTGCGCGGATCGTGTTCCGGGCGAAGTGATTTGAAAAAAGGGTAATATCATGAAAGTGATGGCATCGGTTAAGCGCATTTGCCGCAATTGCAAGATCATCAAGCGCAAAGGCGTTGTGCGCGTGATTTGCAGCTCTGATCCGCGCCACAAACAGCGTCAAGGCTGAACGCCGCGCTTTTGCTTGCGCTTTTTGTTTGAGGAAAAACAATGGCTCGTATCGCAGGGGTTAACATCCCGAATCACCAGCATACCGAAATCGGCCTGACGGCTATTTACGGTATCGGCCGCACGCGCTCGCGCGACATTTGCGTCGCTGCTGGTGTGGCATTTTCGAAGAAGGTCAAAGACCTGAACGACGCAGACCTCGAAAAGCTGCGTGAAGAAGTCGGCAAGTTCATCGTTGAAGGCGATCTGCGCCGTGAAACGACGATGAACATCAAGCGCCTGATGGATCTCGGCTGCTACCGTGGCGTTCGGCATCGTAAGGGCTTGCCCCTGCGCGGCCAACGTACGCGTACGAATGCCCGTACGCGCAAGGGTCCGCGTCGTGCAGCGCAATCGCTGAAGAAGTAAGCGGAACTGACAGTTACAGGAAAACGTAATGGCTAAGGCTTCGAACAACTCCGCGGCGCAACGCGTTCGCAAGAAGGTCAAGAAGAACGTCGCCGAGGGCGTGGTTCACGTTCACGCGTCGTTCAACAACACCATCATCACGATCACCGATCGTCAAGGCAATGCACTTGCTTGGGCAACGTCGGGTGGTCAGGGCTTCAAGGGTTCGCGTAAATCGACCCCGTTTGCAGCCCAGGTGGCAGCCGAATCGGCTGGCCGCGTGGCGATGGAATACGGCGTGAAGAACCTCGAAGTGCGGATCAAGGGCCCCGGTCCTGGCCGTGAGTCGGCGGTGCGCGCGTTGCATGGTCTTGGCATCAAGATCACCGCGATCTCCGACGTGACCCCGGTCCCGCACAACGGCTGCCGTCCGCCGAAGCGTCGTCGTATCTAAGACGCTAGTATTGCTTGCGCCTGTTGCCGCCCTGCGCGGCGGCAGGCTGCTTGCGCTATTGAATTGACTAAGCCCACCGTTCGGCCCAAAGGGTTCGGACTAGCGCGAGTGCACGCATTCGCGTGATTAATCATTGAAGGAATCAACGTGGCACGTTATATCGGCCCTAAGGCCAAGCTGTCCCGCCGTGAAGGCACTGACCTTTTCCTGAAGAGCGCCCGTCGTTCGCTCGCTGACAAGTGCAAGCTTGACAGCAAGCCCGGCCAACACGGCCGCACCTCGGGCGCACGTACGTCCGACTACGGCACGCAGCTGCGCGAAAAGCAAAAAGTGAAGCGCATCTACGGCGTCCTCGAGCGTCAATTCCGTCGTTACTTCGCTGAAGCCGACCGCCTGAAGGGCAACACGGGTGAAAACCTGCTGCAGTTGCTCGAATCGCGTCTGGATAACGTCGTGTATCGCATGGGCTTCGGCTCGACGCGCGCTGAAGCACGTCAGCTCGTGAGCCACAAGGCGATCGTCGTGAACGGCGTGGTGTCGAACATCCCGTCGATGCAAGTGAAGGCAGGCGACGTCGTCGCGGTGCGCGAAACGAAGAAGAAGCAGGCGCGGATTCTCGAAGCGCTGTCGCTGGCTGAGCAAGGCGGTCTGCCGAGCTGGGTCGCTGTCGATTCGAAGAAGTTCGAAGGCACGTTCAAGCAGAAGCCGGAACGCAGCGACATCGCTGGCGATATCAACGAAAGCCTGATCGTCGAATTGTATTCGCGGTAATCGGATTAACGGCCGGGGCACCCTGATTGCGCTGAGCAAGGGGGCGCCTCGGCTGTTTATTTTCAGGTTGTTACCGGTCAGCCTTATCGGTGTAACGAGCCGAGGGTATTGAAAAGGAAAACCTATGCAAACCAGTTTGTTGAAGCCCAAGATCATCGCTGTTGAATCGCTTGGTGAGAGCCATGCGAAAGTGGTCATGGAACCGTTTGAACGCGGTTACGGCCACACCTTGGGTAACGCGCTCCGGCGCGTGCTGCTGTCGTCGATGGTGGGCTATGCGCCGACCGAAGTGACGATCGCAGGCGTCGTACATGAGTATTCGACGCTCGACGGTGTGCAAGAGGATGTGGTCAACCTGTTGTTGAACCTGAAGGGCGTGGTCTTCAAGCTGCATAACCGCGACGAAGTAACGGTTACGCTGCGCAAGGAAGGCGAAGGCGTTGTCACCGCTGGCGACATCGAACTCGCGCACGATTGCGAAGTGATCAACCCGGATCACGTGATTGCGCATCTGTCGAAGGGCGGCAAGCTCGACGTGCAGATCAAGGTCGAGAAGGGCCGCGGCTATGTGCCGGGCAACGTGCGTCGTTACGGCGAAGAGTCGGCCAAGATCATCGGCCGTATCGTGCTGGACGCGTCGTTCTCGCCGGTTCGCCGCGTGAGCTACGCCGTTGAAAGCGCTCGCGTCGAACAGCGTACCGACCTCGACAAGCTCGTGATGAACATCGAAACCAACGGTGTGATTTCGCCGGAAGAAGCGATCCGTCAATCGGCGCGCATTCTGGTCGATCAACTGTCGGTCTTCGCTGCACTGGAAGGCACCGAAGCAACGGCTGAAGCGCCGTCGCGTGCGCCGCAGATCGATCCGATCCTGCTGCGTCCGGTCGATGATCTCGAACTGACGGTTCGTTCCGCGAACTGCCTGAAGGCCGAGAACATTTACTACATCGGCGACCTGATCCAGCGCACGGAAAACGAGCTGCTGAAGACGCCGAATCTGGGTCGCAAGTCGCTGAACGAAATCAAGGAAGTACTGGCGTCGCGTGGTTTGACGCTCGGCATGAAACTCGAAAACTGGCCGCCGGCAGGGTTGGACAAGTAAGTCGACAAGTAATTCCGGGACAGAACCCGCCGCTGCACTGGCAAAGACGCGGATTTTCCTTTAAAATCCGCGTCTTGTCTTTTTTCACTACCGGCCCGTGCACTCGCTACCATTGGGAAACCGCAGGTAGTTCGAGCGCGATAGAAGAGCTGGACCAAAACTCTGAATCGAAGGAATTAACATGCGTCACCGTCATGGTTTGCGGAAACTGAACCGCACGAGCAGCCACCGTCTGGCAATGCTCCGTAATATGTCCAATTCGCTGATCGAGCACGAAGTCATCAAGACCACGCTGCCGAAGGCGAAAGAACTCCGTAAAGTTGTCGAACCGCTGATCACGCTCGGCAAGAAGCCGTCGCTGGCAAATCGTCGTCTGGCGTTTAACCGCCTGCGCGATCGTGACTCGGTCACGAAGCTGTTCGAAGTTCTGGGCCCGCGTTACGCTACCCGTCCGGGCGGCTACCTGCGCGTTCTGAAGTTCGGCTTCCGCGTCGGCGACAACGCTCCGATGGCACTGGTCGAACTGCTCGATCGTCCGGAAGTTGAAGAAGTTGAAGTGCAAGAAGCTGAGTAAGCTTCGTCGCATCCAAAAAAAGCCAGGCGCCAAGCCTGGCTTTTTTGTTTATAGCGCCAGAACGCAATGGTTGCGGCCATTTGCCGCGTGGCCGCTGCAGAGCCCTCAGCGGTCGGACAAGGCTAGGTGATACGATATCGGCACCTGAATCGTGCCTTTGCTGGAGCCATCTGTGAGCGTGAATGTGACCTTGATTCTGACAACGGTACCGGATGCGGCCGTGGCTCAGAAGCTTGCCGCAGATGCCTTGGCCGCGCGGCTATGCGCCTGTGCCGCGCAGTTAGGCACCGTGCAGTCCAGCTATCACTGGCAGGGCGCGATCGAAACAGCGCAGGAAATCCAGTTGCTGTTCAAGACCAGCGCCGCACGCGCGCTCGAACTCGAGCAGTACATTCAGGCTCGCCATCCCTACGACACGCCGGAAATCCTCTCATGGCAAGCGACGGCATCGGCCGCGTACGGCCAGTGGATCACTGCTGAAACCCAACGTCCTCTTCATGTTTAACGGCCTCGATCGGCGCGCGCGCAATGCACTGCGCACCGTATTCTTCCTGCTTGGTTGCCTGATCTTCGCGCAGTTCGGCACGCTCGCCCGCGCGGCCGACGATTTTCTCGATCCTGCGGTCGCGTTCAAATTCAGCGCGTCGGAGAAACCCGGCGAAGTCGACGTAACCTACAAAATCGCGGATGGCTACTACATGTATCGTGAGCGCTTCGCCTTCGCGACGCGCAACGGCACTACCACGATCGGCGAGCCGCAATTACCGGCTGGCCACGTCAAGTTCGATCAGACCTTTAACAAGAACGTCGAGACGTATCGGAACGAACTGACGATCCGGATTCCCGTTAAACAGGCGGCCGGACCGTTCGACCTGGCGGTGACGTCGCAGGGTTGTGCCGATGCCGGCATCTGCTATCCGCCGATGGAGCGCGTGTATCACGTGAGCGGCGCGGCTCTGCAGTCGGCCGGCAGCGCGGCTGACGCCGGCGCCGAAGTTGCGCAGAAATCCGCTGCCGTGGCCACCTCGTGGTACGACCGCGCCACCAGCGCAGACTACGCGCAGTCGCTGCTACAAGGCGGTGGTTTCTTCGCGATCGTCGGACTCTATTTCGTCGCCGGCGCCGTGCTCAGTCTGCTCCCGTGTTCGTACCCAATGATTCCGATTCTCTCGGCGATCGTCATCGGCGAAGGCGCGCGCGTGACGCGTGCACGTGGATTCGCACTGTCGCTGGCCTATGTGATCGGCATGGCGCTCGTGTACACGGCGCTCGGCATCGCTGCCGCGCTTGTCGGGCAGAGTCTCGGCGCGTGGCTGCAAAACCCTTGGGTGCTTGGCGCTTTTGGCGTCCTGTTGGCCATTTTCGCGCTGACCCTGATTGCAGGTTTCGACATTGCGCTGCCGCAGCGTTGGCAGGACGGCGTCTCGCGTGCATCGACCGGGCGCTCCGGGGGCAAGTTTGCGGCCGTTGCCGTGATGGGCGCTCTGTCCGCGTTGGTGGTCGGCGCCTGCATGACCGCACCGCTCTTTGCGGTGCTGGCGTTCATCGCGCATACAGGCGACGCCGTGCTCGGCGGTGCGGCGCTGTTTTCGATGGGATTGGGATTGGGCGTGCCGCTGCTGATCCTCGGTCTAGGCGCGGGCACACTGCTGCCGCGCGCCGGCGCATGGATGGACAGCGTCAAGGTGTTCTTCGGCGTCGTGCTGCTTGCGGCCGCCCTGTGGATCGTCTGGCCGGTGCTCGGCGCGACTGCGACGATGCTACTGAGCGCGCTCTGGCTGCTGATCGCCGCGGCCTCCCTCGGCTTGTTCTCGGCACCCACAGCGGAGGCTTCCGTGTGGCGCCGGCTCGGTCGAGGCATCGGTGCGGCGTTTGCCATCTGGGCGGCGGTCCTGCTGGTCGGGCTGGCGGCGGGCTCATCCGATCCGCTGCGCCCGCTTGCGGTGTTGGCGGCGCGTGGCGGAGAAGCGGGCGTCGCGAACACTTCGAATAAGCCGGACAGCGAGCCGCAGAGCGATTTGACGTTCGCCCCGGTGCGTTCATCGAATGAACTTGACCAGGCCGTCAAAACGGCTGCACAGCCCGCCATGCTCGATTTTTACGCGGACTGGTGCGTCAGCTGCAAAGAGATGGAGAAATTCACCTTCAGCGATCCACGTGTTCGGGCGAAATTGAAGCAGATGAACCTGTTGCGCGCCGACGTGACCGCCAACAATGTCGACGATCAGATGCTGCTAAAGCGCTTCAGTTTGTTCGGGCCACCGGGGATCATCTTTTTCGATCAGAGTGGCAAGGAGGTGCTGCGCGTCGTCGGCTACGAGTCCGCGGATAAATTTTTGCGCAGTCTGGATCGGGTGAACGCGCCGGGTGCGTAACGCAAACCGGCGGTTCGTCACGGCGCCGGGCGGCGCGTCGCCTTACTTCTGCGAGCGCAAAATCCGCGCGGCATCCAACGCAAAATAGGTCAGCACGCCGTCCGCGCCCGCCCGCTTGAAGGCAAGCAGCGATTCCATCATCGCCTTGTCGTGATCGAGCCAGCCATTCTGCGCGGCCGCCTTCAGCATCGCGTACTCGCCACTCACCTGATACACATAGGTCGGGAACTGGAACTCGTCCTTCACGCGACGCACGATATCGAGATACGGCATGCCCGGCTTGACCATCACCATGTCCGCGCCTTCGTTGATGTCCGCTTGCACTTCGCGCAGCGCCTCATTCGAATTGGCCGGATCCATCTGGTAAGTCATCTTGTTGCTCTTGCCGAGGTTCGTCGCGGAACCGACGGCGTCGCGGAACGGGCCGTAAAACGCCGACGCGAACTTGGCCGCATAAGCCATGATCCGCGTATGGATATGGTCTTCGCTCTCGAGCATTTCGCGGATCGCGCCAATGCGGCCGTCCATCATGTCCGAAGGCGCAACGATGTCGACGCCGGCTTCAGCCTGCGCGCGCGCCTGTTCGACCAGAATCTCGACGGTCTCGTCGTTGATCACATAGCCGGTTTCGTCGAGCACGCCGTCCTGACCGTGGCTCGTGTAGGGATCGAGCGCCACGTCGGTGAGCACGCCCAGCCCGGGGAAGTTCTTTTTGAGTTCGCGAACCGCGCGCGGAATCAAACCGGCCGGGTTGGTCGCTTCGCGGCCATCGGGCGTTTTCAGCGACGGCTCGATCGCCGGGAACAGCGACAGCACGGGCACGCCCAGTTCGACGCATTGTTCAGCCACGCCCATCAGCAGATCGACCGACACGCGCTCGACGCCCGGCATCGACGGCACGGCTTGCCGCACGTTGGTGCCTTCGACGATAAAGACGGGATAAATCAGATCGTTGGTGGTGAGGATGTTTTCCCGCATCAGACGGCGCGAGAAGTCGTCGCGGCGCATGCGGCGCGGACGGTAGTGCGGATAGAAGCTCATAGCGAATCGAAGAAACGTGGATGTGTGGAGTGGACAAGTAACGCCTGCCTCCGCTGCCGGAAACTTTTCGAGACAATGGTATATCATACCGATCGAGCAAGGCGCCTTGCGCTGACCTCCCCGCTTCTCCTCCCTGAGCGGGTGCCTGTCGTTTTTCGATTAGGCTGTTTGACCCGCCGTTAAAGCGGCGGGTTTTTTTATGGGCGGCCGGAATGGCGTTTTTGCCTTGTCCGGCGGTGTTCGCCTCGCTTACTGAGCGGCGTCCGTTTCGCCCTTCGCCTCGGGGATCAGCCAGCTTTCGATCAGCTCGTGCGCTTCATCGATGCCGACGCGTTTGAGCGCCGAGAACAGCTGGGCGGTTAGTTCGCCCTGGTAGCCGGCGGTGCGATACTCAGCCAGACCTTTCTGGGTCGCGCGCAGCGCGTTCACGCTTTCCTGACGCGTCAATTTGTCGCATTTGGTCAGGAGCGTGTGGATCGGCTTGCCGGTCGGCGCGAACCACTCGATCATGCGGCGGTCCAGATCGGTCAGCGGGCGGCGTGAATCCATCATCAGGATCATGCCGCGCAATTGCGAGCGCGATTGCAGGTAGGTGGACAGTAGCGCTTCCCAATGCGCCTTGGCCGCACCCGGCACTTCCGCGTAGCCGTAGCCCGGCAGGTCGACCAGGTGCGCGGTCGGCTCGTCCGCCTTGCCCACCGAAAAGTAATTGATATGCTGCGTGCGTCCCGGCGTCTTACTGGCGAAGGCCAATCGCTTCTGATTGCACAGAATATTAATGGCCGTCGACTTGCCTGCGTTCGAGCGTCCCGCAAAGGCGATCTCGGGTTGCGAAGTGGCCGGCAGATCGCGCAAGTGATTGACGGTCGTGAAAAAGCGGGATTGGTGGAGCAGGAAGGACATGATCAGGCCAGGATTCGAGACGCCGGGGAACCCGGAGTGGGGACGGGTCAAGCCCGACTGGCGTCTTAGCGATTAGCGAGTTATTGTACAATACGATGGTTTACTGAAAACCTGAGGGGGCCAGCCCACGTGCCTTGGCGGCTCCTGGCGGTCACTCGGTCGCCGTCGTATTTTGCAAAACCTTCAAGAAAAACGCCGGGCCTGGCGCGAAGCGGCAGGTTTGGGGGCGCTCTAAAAATCCCACAAGACGAGACAGGGTGTGCGAATGAATCGACTGAGCAAGACTCTGATGGTGCTTCATGTAGCGGCAGGTCTTTCAGGTTTGGCAATTCAGGCACGAGCAGCAGAACCGGCAAAGCCGGACGTCAATCGGGGGCAGGCAATCGCGGTGCAGGTGTGCGCGTCGTGTCACGGGGCAGACGGCAACAGTGCCGGCGGCGCGTATCCGAAGCTGGCGGGCCAGCACCCTGAGTATCTCGTCAAGCAACTCAAGGACTTCAAGACCCAGTCGGGTGCCAAGCAGCCAGCGCGCAACAATGCGATCATGGCGGGCATGGCGGCGGCACTGTCCGATCAGGATATGGTCAACGTCGCAGCTTATTTCGCGGCGCAGACCCCGAAGCCGGGCTACGCGCACAACAAGGACACCGTGCCGCTCGGCCAGAAGATTTATCGCGGCGGCATTGCCGACAAGGGCGTGCCGGCGTGCGCAAGCTGCCACGGGCCGACCGGGCAAGGGATTCCGTCGCAGTATCCGCGGCTGTCGGGGCAGTGGGCGGAATACACGGTGGCGCAGTTGACCGCGTTCACGCAAGGTCCTGGCGCACGTAACAACAACGAGGCGATGCATGCTATTGCAACGCGTCTGTCGGACAGCGAGATCAAGGCTGTAGCCGATTACATCGCGGGCTTGCACTAGGAAGTCCGCACGCAAGTGCAACCGGCCCGGCGAGGCCGGTACAAAACAAGAAAAGGGTGAGGGCGTCGTGCCTACGACAGCCCTTCACCCTTTTTTGCTGTTCAGTCGGAGTATGAATGAGCGTCACCACGTCGGGTTTGCAGTCGAAGTCGGGCAATCGCGTCATGCGCAGCGTCGTCGAAGTCTTGAGTTCGATGCGTTTTGCCATTTCGTTGCTCGTGATTCTGTCGATCGCCAGCATCATCGGCACCGTCCTCACGCAGGACGATCCGTATCCCAACTACGTCAATCAGTTCGGCCCGTTCTGGGCGGACATCTTCCGCTCGCTGAGCCTGTACACGGTGTACAGCTCGTGGTGGTTCATGCTGATTCTCGGCTTCCTGATGGTGTCGGTGTCGCTGTGCGTGATTCGCAATGCGCCGAAAATGGTCGCCGACGCGAAGAGCTGGAAGGACAGGGTTCGCGAAGGCAGCCTGCGCGCCTTCCATCACAAGGGCGAATTCGCGGTGCATGCCTCCCGCGCGCAGACCGCGACGTTGCTCGCCAAGCTCTCGGCGAAGCTCGGCTACAAGTTCGTCACGCGAGAGTCCGAAGGCGCGACCTTGATCGCCGCCAAGCGCGGCGCCTTGACCAAGTTCGGCTACATCTCTGCTCACATTGCGATCGTGGTGATCTGTCTCGGCGGCCTGCTGGACAGCAATCTGCCGATCAAGCTGCAAATGTGGCTGTTCGACAAGTCGCCGATCCGCGCCAACACGGTGATCAACGACATCACGCCGGACCATCGCCTGTCACAGTCCAATCCGACGTTCCGCGGCTACGCGTGGGTGCCGGAAGGCCAGCACGTGTCCACGGCGATCCTCAACCAGCCGGACGGCTCGCTGATTCAGGACCTGCCGTTTTCGATCGAACTGAACAAGTTCATCGTCGATTACTACTCGACGGGCATGCCGAAGCTGTTCGCGAGCGACATCGTGGTGGTGGATCACAAGACCGGCGCGCGCGTTCCGGCGCGCGTTGAAGTGAACAAGCCGTTCACCTACGACGGCGTATCGATTTATCAGTCGAGCTTCCAGGACGGCGGCTCGCAGATGCAGATGACGGCCTACCCGATGAGCGGTGCAAGCGCGAAGACCGCGCCGTTCGGCGGCACGATCGGCGGCAATGCGCCGTTGGGCACGGCCACGCCGCTCGCCGACGGCCAGACGGTCGAATTCACCGATTTCCGCGCGATCAACGTCGAAAACATCCAGAACGGCAGCGGCCAGACCGACGCCCGCGGCGTCGCGGCGCAGCGCACGCTGAAGGAAGCATTCGACGAGCGCCTCGGCTCCGGCGCGAAGACCTCGAAGCCGCTCGATCTGCACAACGTGGGCCCGTCGGTGCAATACAAGGTGCGCGACAAGGACGGCCAGGCGCGCGAGTACAACAACTACATGCTGCCGGTCGACGTATCCGGCGAAAAGATGTTCCTCGCCGGCATGCGCGTGAATCCGGACGATCCGTTCCGCTACCTGCGCATTCCCGCCGACAACGGCGGCACCGTCAAGGAATGGATGAACCTGCGCGCCACGCTCGAAGATCCGGCCATGCGCGCCTCGGCGGCTCACCGTTTCGCGCTGCGCTCGGTGCCCGGTTCGAACGCGGAATTGCAGCAGCATCTCGAAGAAAGCGCGCTGCGGGTGCTGACCCTTTTTGCGGGTGCGGACAACGGCATCAAGATGCCGAACGGCCAGACGGTCGGCGGCTTCCAGGCTATTGCCGGTTTTATCGACCATTCGGTGCCGAAGGGCGAGCAGGAAAAGGCCGCCGGCCTGCTGTTGCGCATGCTCGAAGGCGCGACGTGGGACCTGTATCAACTGTCCCGCCAGCAACTCGGCGAGCCCGAGGCGCCGGCCAATCCGGACGCCAGCCGCTTCATCCAAAGCTCGATCAACGCGATTTCCGACAGCTTTTTGTATGGATCGCCGGTCTATTTACAGCTTGACTCATTCAAGCAGGTGCAAGCTTCGGTATTTCAGTTGACGCGCGCGCCGGGCAAAAAAGTCGTGTATCTTGGCAGCCTGCTCCTCGTGTTGGGCATCTTTTCGATGTTCTACGTCCGCGAACGGCGCCTCTGGTTCTGGCTTAAAGACACCGAGCACGGCACGAACGTCGTAATGGCGATGTCGAGCGCGCGCAAGACGCTCGACTTCGAGAAAGAGTTCGTCCAGACGCGCGACGCGGTAGGCGCCGCGTTGGGCGCCAAACTCGTTGAAGCACCCGACGCCGCCGGCGCCTCCGCTCAATCCGGCAACGCCGGCGCGCCGTCCGCAAGCTCACAAGATTCGACCCGGTAAGATCATGGACTTGACTCAGGTTTCCCAATCTCCCTCTTCGCGGCCCCAAAAGGCGCTGGCAGGCGAGTCACTCAACATCGGCGAGTACGACGAACGGCCGTTCCTGAAGCGGCTCGGCGTTGTCGACTGGCTGTTTGCCGTCGCGATGGTCGCGGGCGCAGGGTTCGCGCTGTCGCGCTATCACCCGTTCATGAATTACTACGACAAGCTGGTGCTCTGCTGCGCGGTGCCGGTTTTTGTGGTGCTCGGCTGGCGCTGGAAACCGGTGCGTCCGCTGATGGTGGGCATCGCTGCGCTGTCGCTGCTGGCCATCCAGATCTATCACGGCGATCTCAGCCGCGCGGATAACGCCTTCTTCCTCAAGTATTTCCTGTCGAGCCAGTCCGCAATTCTGTGGATGAGCGCGCTCTTCGTGTTCGCCACCGTGTTCTACTGGATCGGCCTGCTGTCGCGCTCGCCGACCGGCGCGGCGATCGGCTCAAAAATGACGTGGGCGGCAGTGGTGATGGGCTTCGTCGGGCTGATGGTGCGCTGGTACGAGTCGTACCTGATCGGCGCGGACGTCGGCCATATTCCTATCTCGAACCTGTACGAAGTGTTCGTGCTGTTCAGCCTGATCACCGCGCTTTTCTATCTGTACTACGAGCAGCACTACAACACCCGTGCGCTCGGCGCATTCGTGCTGCTGGTGATCAGCGCCGCGGTCGGTTTCCTGATGTGGTACTCGGTGGCGCGCGACGCGCAGCAGATCCAGCCGCTGGTTCCGGCGCTGCAAAGCTGGTGGATGAAGATTCACGTGCCGGCGAACTTTATCGGCTATGGCAGCTTCGCGTTGTCGGCCATGGTGGCTGTCGCGTATCTGTCGAAAGAGCGCGGCGTGCTGGCCGATCGCCTGCCGGCGCTCGAAGTGCTCGACGACGTGATGTACAAGTCGATCGCCGTCGGTTTCGCTTTCTTCACGATCGCGACGATTCTCGGCGCGCTGTGGGCCGCTGAAGCCTGGGGCGGCTACTGGAGCTGGGACCCGAAGGAAACGTGGGCGCTGATCGTCTGGCTGAACTATGCGGCGTGGCTGCACATGCGTCTGATGAAGGGGCTGCGTGGCGCGGTCGCGGCATGGTGGGCGCTGACCGGCCTGCTGGTGACGACCTTCGCCTTCCTCGGCGTCAATATGTTCCTGTCGGGCCTGCATAGTTACGGCAAGCTGTAAGATCTGCCGTTCTGAACCGACTCAAAACCGCCGTGTGCTTCGCACCGGCGGTTTTTTTACGGCCAATGGAATATTGGCTGCCTCCAGAGTGTTCGCCCTGACAGTACCCATGGATGGCTGAAAGACGGACGCCCGGACGAGCGATCATCAATATGGCCCCTTAAGATGCATAGACCGATGGGCCGGCAAGGAGCAGCACGATGTGGATCAAGCGTAGCGACAGAATTCAACTCACTGGCGACGACATTGCGCGCAGCGAAATCACGCCGCAGCGCGTTTTCCAGAACCGGCGGCGCGTGTTGCAGGCGGCCGGCGCGGTGGCGCTCGGCAGTCTGATCGGGGTGAACGGCGAGGCGCTGGCGGCTTACACGTCGCCGGACCCGAAGGCGCAAAAGCTGGCGGCGAAGACCAACCCCAAATTCGTCGCGCTCGACAAGATCACGCCGTACAAGGACATCACCACGTACAACAACTTCTACGAGTTCGGCACCGACAAGGCCGATCCCGCGCACAATGCCGGGACGCTGCGGCCGCACCCGTGGAAGGTGAGCGTCGAGGGTGAGATCAAGAATCCGAAGGTCTACGATATCGACGAATTGCTCAAGCTCGCGCCGCTCGAGGAGCGCGTGTACAGGTTGCGTTGCGTCGAAGGCTGGTCGATGGTGATTCCGTGGATCGGCGTGCCGCTCTCGGAGTTGATCAAGCGCGTGCAACCGACGGGCAATGCCAAATACGTGCAGTTCATCACGCTGGCCGATCCGTCGCAAATGCCCGGACTGTCGACGCCCGTGCTCGATTGGCCGTACTCCGAAGGTCTGCGCATGGACGAAGCGATGAATCCGCTGACGTTGCTGACGATGGGCCTCTACGGCCAGGTGCTGCCCAATCAGAACGGCGCGCCGGCGCGGGTCGTGGTGCCGTGGAAGTATGGCTTCAAGAGCGCGAAGTCGCTGGTGAAGATCCGCTTCCTCGACAAGCAGCCGCCGACCAGCTGGAATACGTACGCATCGAACGAATATGGGTTTTATTCGAACGTGAATCCGAACGTCGATCATCCGCGCTGGAGTCAGGCGACCGAGCGACGCATCGGCGAAGACGGTTTCTTCACGCCCAAGCGCAAGACATTGATGTTCAACGGCTACGGCGATCAGGTCGCGTCGCTTTATCAGGGCATGGACCTGAAGAAGAATTTTTGAGCGGCGCGAACATGGCTTCCGATACGCAATCCGCTACCCAGGCCGAACGAAAAACGCCGCGCGCACAAGCGTCCGCGTCGGCGGCGGCGAAGCGCCCCGCAGCCGGCGCGCGTTGGATCGTGCCGGCCAAGATCGCGGTGTTTATCGCGGCATGGTATCCGCTCGCGCGCATCGTGCTATTTGGCTTGACCGACCGGCTCGGCGCGAATCCGATCGAGTTCATCACGCGCTCGACGGGTCTCTGGACGCTCGTCTTTCTCTGCATCACGCTGGCCGTGACGCCGTTGCGCCGACTCACCGGCGTCGCCGCGTTCGTGCGTTTTCGGCGGATGCTCGGACTCTATGCGTTCTTCTACGCGACGCTGCATTTCACCACTTACCTGTGGTTCGATAAATGGTTCGATGTCGCTGACATCATCAAGGACATCGGCAAGCGACCGTTTATCACGGTGGGGTTCGCGGCGTTCGTGTTGCTGATCGTATTAGCCGTGACGTCGCCGCGCGCGATGGTGCGCAAGCTCGGGCGCCGCTGGCAGATGTTGCATCGGTCCATCTATGTAATCGGCGCGCTGGCGATCCTGCACTTCTGGTGGATGAAGGCCGGCAAACACGATCTGATCCTGCCGAAGATTTACGGCGCGATCATGTTGGCGTTGCTGGGCTGGCGCTTGATCGTTTGGGCGCGTGACAGGATGTCGAAGACGCGTTGATCGGCGCTGAGCTGACGTAGATCGCGCACAACGACGTAAACACAAAAAGGCGATGCCGCGGTGGCATCGCCTTTTTGATGTTGGGGCAGTTGTTGAAGGTTACGCCGGCAAAACCGTTTCGCCCGCAAACAACTGCTTCACCTCTTCGCGTGCGCGAACCACATGCACCTGTGTACCATCAACCATCACCTCCGCCGCGCGCGGACGTGTGTTGTAGTTCGAGCTCATCACGAATCCGTATGCGCCGGCCGAGCGGATCGCCAGCAGATCGCCCGGTTCGACCGCCAGCAGGCGTTCACGTCCGAGCCAATCGCCGCTCTCGCAAACCGGACCGACCACATCGTATACGTGGGCCGGCACGTCGCGCTCCGCGACCGGGTCGATCGCGTGATACGCCTCGTACATGGCGGGGCGCGCGAGATCGGTCATGGCCGCGTCGACGATAGCGAAGTTCTTTTCCGCGCCCGGCTTCAGAAACTCGACGCGCGTGAGCAGCACGCCCGCGTTGCCGACCAGCGAACGGCCCGGCTCGAAATACACTTCGCGATGGCCGTGACCGCGCGCTTCGATGCGATCGAGCACGGTGCGCACGAACTCGCCGATTTCCGGCGGCGTTTCATCGTCGTACGTGATGCCGAGACCACCGCCCACGTCGATGTGACGAATCTTCACGCCGTCCTGCTCGATCTGCTCGACCAGCTCCAGCACCTTGTCGACCGCGTCGAGATACGGCGCGACTTCGGTGATCTGTGAGCCGATATGGCAGTCGATGCCGACCACTTCGAGATTCGCCATGGCCGCGGCCGCCTGATACGTGGCGCGCGCGTCTTCGAATGCGACGCCGAATTTGTTCGACTTCAGGCCGGTGGAAATATACGGATGCGTCTTGGCGTCGACGTCCGGATTCACGCGCAGCGAGACGGGCGCTTTCTTGCCCATTTTCGCGGCAACCGCATTCAGGCGATCGAGCTCGGGAATCGATTCGACGTTGAAGCATTTCACGCCGGCTACGAGCGCGTCGCGCATTTCGTCCGCGTTCTTGCCGACGCCGGAAAACACGGTGTTTTCCGCTTTGCCGCCGGCAGCCAACACACGCGCCAGCTCGCCGCCCGACACGATGTCGAAGCCGGCGCCCAGGCGCGCGAAAACGTTCAGCACGGCGAGGTTGCTATTGGCCTTCACGGCGACATGCACACTCGCGCGACGCCCGGCGCAAGCACCCGCGTAGGCGTTCCACGCCTCGGTGAGCGCGGCGCGCGAATACACGTACAGCGGCGTGCCGAACTGCTCGGCGAGGGAGACGGCGGACACGCCTTCGGCGTGCAGCACGCCGTCGACGTAGTCAAATGCGGATCGAGTCATGCGAAAGTCTTATTGAACAGGTGTGGCGGCGGAAGCAGGCAGCGGAGCCGCCGTAGCTGATGCAGCGGAGGCGGGCGGCGTGGCGAGTTCGTTTTCCGGCGCCAACGAAAGCGGTGTGCCGGAGGTATCCGGGACGGTGCTCATGTCGGTGGATGTTGCCGAAGCCGGTTGCGCAACGTTCGGCGGCGTTTGCGTGCGATCGATCGGCTTGGCCGGTAGCGGCGGCACGGTGGGCAAATAGAGCGAACCGCGTTGTCCGCAGCCGGCAAGTGCACAACCTGCGAGAATGGCTAAACCCGCTACAATCGCGCGGCCGGGCGCCGCCGCGCGCATCCGAGATACGACTCGCATGACTGTCCCTGAATAAATAATCGATGGAGTTTAGCATGTCCGATAGTGAATACCTGACCCGCGCGGAAGCCGCGCTAGCCGCCATCGAACGCGCGCTCGACGACACGGATGCCGACATCGAACTGGAGCGCAGCGGCAACGTCCTGACCCTCGAATTCGAGAATCGCTCGAAGATCATCGTCAACCTGCAGCCACCTATGAGCGAGATCTGGATCGCCGCGAAAGCGGGTGGTTTCCACTTCCGTTTCGTCGACGGCGAATGGCGCGACACGCGCAGCGGCACGGAGTTTTTTGCCGCGCTGTCGGAGTACGCCACGCAGCAGGCGGGCGAGACGGTTCACTTCGAAGCGTAAGACCCGCCGGTCGGGTGAGGGCCGCCAACGCGGCTGAGTTGATTACCCGAACCGCACAAAAAACGGCCGCGCATTTAGCGCGGCCGTTTTGCTTTCCGCGGGACTTCGGGCGGAGCGTCAGTGTCCGCGGAACAGATTCATGATGTCCTGCTTCTCCTGCTCGCCGACCTGCTCGGGCGCTGCGGCCGACGCGCCGCTCGCCTCGGCGTCCAGCGCCGCCTGACTGATGCCGACCGTAGCGATGAAGCCATGCCCCGGCGTGAAGTCGTCGAAATAAAGCTCCGAGCCGACTTCGGTCACGTCGTCGGGCATCGGCATCTTGTACTCCGGCACGCCCTTGAGCGCACGACCCATGTATTCGACCCACACGGGTAGCGCGAGGCCGCCGCCGGTTTCCTTGTCGCCGAGACTGCGCGGGTTGTCGTAGCCGATCCACGCAATGGCCGTGAGCGTGTGCTGATAACCGGCGAACCACGCGTCGCGCGAATCATTGGTCGTGCCCGTCTTGCCGGCGAGGTCAGTGCGTTTCAGTACGTTGGTCTTCGCGCCCGTGCCGCGTTGCGCCACGCTTTGCAGCAGGCTGTTCATCACGTACGCATTGCGCGGCTCGATCGCGTGCGGCGCGCTTTGCGCGGCCACGAGCGGTTGTGCGTGCGCGACCACCATGCCGCGCTGATCGGTGACTTCAGCGATCAGATACGGATTGATCCGATAGCCGCCGTTGGCGAATACCGAGAACGCGCCCGCCATCTGCAACGGCGTGACGAGACCGGCGCCCAGCGCCATCGGCAGATAGGCCGGATGGCGATCCGCGTCGAAGCCAAAACGCGTGATGTACTGCTGCGCGTACTTCGTGCCGATCTGGTTCAGGATACGAATCGACACCAGGTTCTTCGAGCGTTGCAACGCGGTGCGCATGGTCATCGGGCCGTCGAAGCCGCCGCCGTAGTTCTTCGGTTCCCACGCCTGGCCGCCTGTCTCAGCCGCGCTGAAGAAGAGCGGCGCGTCGTTGATCACGGTTGCCGGCCCAAGCCCCTTTTCGAGCGACGCCGAATAGATAAACGGCTTGAAGCTCGATCCCGGCTGACGCCACGCCTGAGTCACGTGATTGAACTTGTTCTTGTTGAAGTCGAAACCGCCGACCAGTGCGCGAATCGCGCCATCTTGCGGGATGACCGAAACGAAGGCGCCTTCCACTTGCGGCAATTGCGTGATCGACCAGTTGCCGTCGTCGTTCTTGACGAGCCGGATGATCGCGCCGGGCCGCACGCGTTGATTCGGCTGGGCGCGCGGACCGAGCGCAAACTGCGCGAAGCGCAGGCCGTCGCCCTGAATCGTCGCGACATTGCCGTCGATGAAAGCGGCCTGCACCTGCTTCGGACTCGCCGAGGTGACCACGGCGGCAATGATCTCGCCGTTGTCCGGGTGTTCGAGCAGAGCGTCGTCGATGGCCTGCTCGCGATCATCGGCATCGGACGGCAGATCGATGAACGCCTCCGGACCGCGATAACCGTGGCGCCGTTCGTAGTCCATCAGACCTTTGCGCAGCGCCCGGTACGCGACGTCCTGATCCGCCGAATCGATCGTGGTCACCACGTTCAGACCGCGCGTATAGGCTTCTTCACGGTATTGCGCGTACATCATCTGACGCACCATTTCCGCGACGTATTCCGCGTGCACGCTGAATTCCTTGCCCGCGCCCTTGACCACGAGCGGCTGTTTGCTCGCTTCGTCGTATTGTTCCTGGGTGATGTAGTGCAACTCGTACATGCGTTGCAGAATGTACTCCTGACGCACCTTCGCACGCTTCGGATTGACGACCGGGTTATACGCGGACGGCGCCTTCGGCAAGCCGGCCAACATGGCCGATTCCGCCAGCGTCAGATCCTTCAGATCCTTGCCGAAGTACACTCGCGCCGCGCTCGCGAAACCGTAGGCGCGCTGGCCGAGATAGATCTGATTCATATACACCTCAAGAATCTGATCTTTGGACAGCTTCGACTCGATCTTGTACGCCAGCAGCATCTCGTAGATCTTGCGCGTGTAGGTCTTCTCGCTGGAAAGGAAGAAGTTGCGCGCCACCTGCATGGTGATCGTGCTTGCGCCCTGCGTGGCGTGGCCATTGGTCAGCGCGACGAAGCCCGCGCGCGCGATGCCCGTGAGGTCGACGCCGCCGTGATCGTAGAAGCGCGCGTCTTCGATGGCGAGAATCGCCTTCTTCAGATGATCGGGCACGTCCTGAATATGGACGATGTCGCGCCGTTCTTCGCCGAATTCGCCGATCAGCACATGGTCGGCCGTATAGATGCGCAGCGGCACCTTCGGCCGGTAGTCGGTCAACGCATCGAGCGACGGCAGATTGGGCGTGGCGACGACAAGCGCATAGCCGAGCACCAGCAGCACGCACAGAATGCCTGCGACGATCAGACCCACGAAGCCCAGGATGAGCTTCAGCCACAGCGGGCGTTTGCGCTTCTGCGGCGCGGGCGGCGGGGACGTAGGAGACGTGGATTGCATATAGGCACCAAAAAACAGTCCCGCGATTATAGCCGCCTCGCTTTTCAGCTTTCGGCATGCTTACTGACACTTATTGGCAAGTCTGCGCGCCGCGCGGGAATGACTTCACTGTAGCCGCTTTGATGGCATACAGGACGTGCGTTGCTCAACGTTAGCCATTTGGCTGAGTGTCGCGCGGCGGCGCGGCTACGCACAATTCTTCCTCATCACTCGCGTTCGAATGGTTCGTCGCGTGAGTCAGAGGGAGGGCGTCATGGCGTTGAAAAGATCTTGGCTTCAGGCAGTGCAACCCGGTGCGCAGCGTTTTGCTGCGGGGATCGATGTCGGCTCGCAGACCGTGCGTCTGATCGTGCTGAGTCAGCGCGTGCGTTCACCCGGCGCGTTGCACATCGAATATGTGAGCACCGTTCCGCTTGCCGCCGGCGCGATGGCTGGCAGTGAGGTCGCTGACCGGCACGCGGTGGCGCGTGCGTTGCGCGAGGCGTTCGCCGGTCTGCCGTACGCGTGCGCGACACATGCCTTGCGATGCGCGATGGCGCTGCCCGCGTCGGCCACCATGACCACTACGGTGCCGCTCACGCGGCTTGCCGCGCAGAGCGGTTGCGGGGAAGACGGCGGGCATCAACTGGCCGAACTGGAGCCGGCGGTGATGAGCGAGGTCGAGCGCATTGCCGGCCTCGAGCGGCATGCTCTCGCCGTCGACTGGTATCTCGACGAAACGTATTCGCCGGTCCGCTCCGTGACCATTGCCGCTACCGCGCGGCAACATCTCGAAGCGCGAATCGAATGCGCGGCGATTGCGGGTATCTCGCTCACCGTCATCGACGGCGAGCCGCATGCGGCGCTGCGCGCCATGCGCTACGCGGCGAGTTACGAGCTCGATCCGCACGAGCCGTATGTCGCGTTGTGGATCGGTACGGACGGCGTGTATGGCTGGCGGATCGTCGACGACGTCATCTGCTGCGAAATGCGCTATCCCGCACCGGAACACGCCGATCTCGCGGATGCGTTGCGCGACCTGGCCCAAGGCCCGGAACTCGACTGCGCGTTGTTGAGCGGCGAGGTCGATCTGCTCGACGGCGTGGGTTTCTCGAGCGCGGATATCGCCGACGTGTTGAGCTGCGCAGTGCTGCCGTTCGAATGCGCGGCGCTGGGCGGTCTCGTCCGGCCGTTGGACGATTCGCTGTTGCACGAGCCGTCCGGCGCGGTCGCGTTCGGGCTTGCGTTGCGCGGGGTGCTCGAATGACGGGCGGCCTGTTGCACGCAACGGCCTCTAACACCCGAGCGCCGGTACGCGGCACGCGCTTCGCGCGGTCGTGGCTCGGCGGTTTCAATCTGCTCCCGTACCGGCAAACCAACGCGCGGCTCGCGCGCCGACGGCGCGTGCTCGAATGGGTTGCCGCGGTCTGCGCCGGGTTTGCCGCCGTTTTCGCATTGGGCGGTTGGCAGGTAATCGAGAGAGCGCGGCTCGATGCGCAGCGCGTGTCGATCGAACACACGCTCACGCAACTGTCGGCACCGCTCGCGGAGCACGCGGCGTTGCTGCGCGCGCGAGACGAACAGCGCCGTGACGTCGCACGCGCAAAGAGCGTGTCTGAGCCGCTCACGCATCTGCGCGATCTGCTCGACGCGCTGAGTTTCGAACCGGGCGACGGCGTGGTGCTGCAGCAGTTGCGCCACCGTGAGGACGAGACCGAGTTGCTGGCGTCATCGCGTGGACATCTCGCTTCGGCCGAGTGGCTCAAGCGGCTGAGTGCGATCCGTGGCGTGAAGGGGGCGGAGGTGAGCGATCTCCATCGTTCGGTTTCACGCGGCGGTGCGGCTGCTGCGCAGGTGAGCGTTGCCGGTCCGATCGAATTCGGTGCGCATCTGCGGTGGAACGAGCCGGCGCAGAAAGCGGCTCGCCCGGCTGGGTCCACGACGCAGCGTCCTGTGAAGTCTGAACAATCAAGAGGTGCGAAATGAGTACGGTCTTTGTCGAGTTCGGCGGCGCGGCAAACGCGCGGCTTTCTCTTTCCCATTGGATGAAGCGCGTGCGCTTGCCGCTCGATGCATGGAGCCGGCGTCGTCGCTGGGTGGTCGCGTTGCTGATCGCGGCATTGGTGTTCGGTCTTGGCGCGCATGGCTGGGTCGTGGCCGATCTCGGTGGTGTCGAAGCGAGCCGCACTGCGTTGGAAGCCAGTAGCTTGCATCTCGCCAACGCGCGGCGCGCGCTTGCGCAATTGCCCGCGCTGCGCCGTGATGCCGCCGCCGCGCCGGTTGCTGCTTCGACCACGAGCACATCCGCGTCGTGGAGTTCCGCCGACGACGTGCGCATCGTCTCCGAACTGGCCGCGCAAAATAACGTCGCATTGCTGGCGGTGGAACCCGGCGTGGTCAGCGGCGCGGGCGTTGAAAGCATGCGCCCGCTGCAACTGACCGCGCGTACGGACTTCGTTCACCTGATGGCATTTTTGCGCGGACTGTCCGATCTGCCGGTGCTGATCGTGCCGGTCGATGTGACCGTCAAGCGTGATGCCGCGGCGTTGTCGGTGAGCGCTACGCTGCAAGTGTTCGACGCGCTGCGGCCGGCGCCATCGACAACCTCCGCGGACGCATTCGCCGACGACAGCCTTGACTCCGACGACGATGAAGACATCGTTTTCTTCGATCCGTTTTCGCAGCCGCAGATGCAGGCTGCCGGCGATCTGCCTGATGTCTCGCAACTACGTCTGGTCGGATTGCTGAGCGATCGTACGCGCGGGCTGGCCTTGCTCGATACACCGGACGGCGTGGCAACCGTCGAGTCCGGAGAGCGAATCGGCGCCGAGCGAGTCACGAAGCTGGACGCGTCCGGCATTACGCTCGCGAAGGACGGTGCGACACGCATGCTGGCGATGATGGAGGCTTCCTGATGAGACTGGTGAAGCCCTTTCCCTTTGCATTGTCGAGAGTTGATCCGCGTGCGTCGCCTCGCCTCATTGTGTGTCTCGGCCTGTATCTCAGCGCGACGCTGGGCGCCAGCGTCACGCAGGCGTCGACTCCACCACTGCCGCCGTTGCCTGCCTACATGCCGCTCGGCGACGCGGTATCGCCGCGCGACGCTTCGTACAGCGGCACACCGCCGCTGCCACGTGATGTTTCGGCCGAAGTGCCCAACCCGTTTCGTCAAGATTCAACAGACGATCCAGAGGCATCGCGCGGGAGCACTGCGGCGGCCAACGCCGGCACGGACGAGCGTGCCGACGCCGCTGCAACGCAATCCACGGCTCCGGATCTCGGCGATGCCGACGCCGACGGCTCCGTCCCGCTGCGAAGGCAATCCGCCGCTCCGGCTCGCGCCGAAGCCGCCGGCACCGCCGCGCTCGAAGGTCCGCCGGTGCCGCTGCCACCGCTCGCCCGTCTGAGCAACGCGCCACGCAGCGCCGCCGACGCAGCCCTCGCGCCCGACGACAAACCGATCTCGCTGAATTTCCAGCGTGCCGAACTCGGCGCCGTCCTCAATGCGTTCGCCAAGTTCACCGGGCTGAACATCGTCGCGAGCGAAAGAGTGCGCGGCGCGGTCTCACTGAAGCTCGACAAAGTGCCGTGGCGCACTGCCTTCGACACCTTGCTCGACGTCAACGGACTGGCGATGGAGCGCCACGGCAACGTGATCTGGGTCGCGCCGATTGCGGATCTGGCGGCGCGCGAGCGGCAGCGCTTCGAAGCGCACGCCCGAGCCGCCGATCTCGAGCCGCTCGCGAGCCGCACGTTCGAGCTGCACTACGCGCATGCCGAAGACGTCAGACGCCTGCTGACCGGTTCGGGCGCGCAACGCGTCTTGTCCAAGCGCGGTGCCGCGACTGCCGATCCGCGCACCAATCTGCTGTTCGTGACCGATCTCGAAGGGCGCCTCGCGCAGATTGCGGCGCTGCTCGCTTCCGTCGACCGGCCAACGCGCCAGGTGTTGATCGAAGCGCGTATCGTCGAAGGCGAACATGGTTTTTCGCGCAATCTCGGCGTGAAGCTCTCCATGGCGGCCACGAACGCTGATGGCACCGCGAAAGGCTTGACCGGCGCGGGCTATGATCTGTCGGCCCGCCCGATTTCCGGCTTCGACGCCGCGACCGCCGGCCTGACCCTGTTCGCCGCCGGCGCGACGCGGCTGCTGAACATCGAGCTGAGCGCGCTCGAAGCGCAGGGCCGCGGCGAAATCGTCTCGAGTCCGCGCGTGGTCACGGCCGACCGGATGAAGGCGGTGGTCGAGCAGGGCACCGAGCTGCCGTATCAGGCGAAAGTGGGGCAGGGCGTGTCGGGCGTGCAGTTTCGCCGCGCCACGCTCAAACTGGAGGTCGAGCCGCAGATCATGCCGGACGGCCGTGTGGTGCTGGACCTCGACGTCGCCAAGGACAGCGTCGGCGAACAGACCGACGCCGGGCCCGCGATCAACACCAAGCACGTGCAAACACGCGTCGAGGTCGAGGATGGTGGTACGGTGTCGATCGGCGGAATTTATGCGACCGACGACCGGGACGATGTGACGCGAGTCCCGGTCCTGGGCAAAATACCGGTTTTAGGTGCGCTTTTCCGCCATCGGGCTCATCGCGACCAGCGCAGCGAACTGGCTGTTTTCATCACGCCGCGCGTCGTTCAGACAAATTAGGGGCATGCTGCCGCCGCTTGCGAGCGGGGGCGCGCAGGCTCGACAAGGCAGCCGCTTTGCCAGTAAGCTGCGGCACGAACCATACCGGATTAGCCAGAGGACACCGTTGCAAGCGCGGGACGCACACGCCAATGTATTTTTTGTAGGGCTCATGGGGGCAGGGAAAACCACCGTGGGCCGGGCCATTGCGCGCCGTCTCGATCGCCCGTTCTTCGATTCCGACCATGAAATCGAGGCGCGCACGGGCGCGCGCATCCCGGTGATCTTCGAGCTGGAGGGCGAAGCGGGCTTCCGCGAGCGCGAAGCCAGCGTGATTTCCGACCTCACCGGGCGCGACAATATCGTGCTCGCGACCGGCGGCGGCGCGATACTGCGGCCGGAAAATCGCGAAGCACTGCAGAATCGCGGGGTGGTCATCTACCTGCGCGCCAATCCGCACGACCTTTGGCTGCGCACGCGGCGCGACAAGAATCGCCCGCTTTTGCAGACCGAAGACCCCAAAGCGCGCCTCGAAGCACTCTATGAAGTGCGCGACCCGTTGTACCGGGAATGCGCGCATTTCGTGATCGAAACCGGCCGGCCTTCGGTCAACGGACTCGTCAACATGGTTCTGATGCAGCTCGAGATGGCCGGCGTCGCCAAACATCCTGCGTCATAATGGACCGTATGATTACCGTCAACGTTGAACTGGGCGAACGCGCCTACCCCATCCATATCGGTGCCGATCTGATTGGCCAGACGGCGCTGTTCGCGCCGCATATCGCCGGCAGCTCGGTCACCATCGTCACCAACGCCACCGTCGACCCGCTGTATGGCGACAAGCTGCGCGCCGCGCTGGCGCCGCTCGGCAAACAGGTATCCACGGTCGTGTTGCCGGACGGCGAGGCGTACAAGAACCTCGAAACCCTGAACCTGATTTTCGACGCGCTGCTCGGCGGCCGCGCCGATCGCAAGACCACGTTGATCGCATTGGGCGGCGGCGTGATCGGCGACATGACGGGTTTTGCGGCCGCCTGCTACATGCGCGGCGTGCCGTTCATTCAGGTGCCGACCACGTTGCTGTCGCAGGTCGATTCTTCGGTGGGCGGCAAGACGGGCATCAATCACCCGCTCGGCAAGAACATGATCGGCGCGTTCTACCAGCCGCAGGCCGTGATCGCCGACATCGGCGCGCTGCGCACACTGCCGGCGCGTGAACTCGCGGCGGGCGTCGCCGAAGTGATCAAGACGGGCGCCATCGCCGACGCGGGCTTCTTCAACTGGATCGAAGCCAATATCGAAGCATTGAACCGCTGCGAACCCGAAGCGCTAGCTGAGGCGGTCAAGCGGTCTTGCGAAATCAAGGCGTCGGTGGTCGCGCAGGACGAACGCGAAGGCGGACTGCGCGCCATTCTCAATTTCGGTCACACCTTCGGCCATGCGATCGAAGCCGGCCTCGGCTACGGCGAGTGGCTGCACGGCGAGGCGGTCGGCTGCGGAATGGTGATGGCGGCGGATCTGTCCGTGCGCTTGGGCTATCTCGACGAGGCCGCCCGCAAGCGCTTGGTCGACGTAATCGTCGCCGCGCATTTGCCGACGCGGGCGCCCGCTCTTGGCGACTCGCGCTATGTCGAACTCATGCGGGTCGACAAGAAGGCGGAAGCCGGCGCGATCAAATTCATTCTGCTGAAGCGTTTCGGTGAGACGCTGATCACCCAGGCGCCCGACGCCGAGGTGCACGCCACGCTGGCCGCCGCCGTCTGAGTCTCGCGGGGCATCCAGCAACGCAACACGCACCAGCGTCACGAGGCGCCGCCCTTGTTTCGGAGAACCCGGTGACTGACAGGCGCAGCGACGATGTAAAGCATGACCCGGCGGCAGGCGCGTCGACGATCGGCGTGCCTTCGCAGGAAGCACTCGAAGCGCACCTCGCGCCGTACGCGGCGCACTCCGCGCAATCGCGCGGCCGCCGCTATCCGGAAGCCGCGCCCAGCGCGCGCACCGAATTTCAGCGGGACCGCGACCGCATCGTCCATTCGACGGCATTCCGCCGGCTCGAGTACAAAACTCAGGTGTTCGTCAACCACGAGGGCGACCTGTTTCGCACGCGTCTGACGCACAGCCTGGAAGTCGCGCAGATCGCGCGGTCGGTCGCGCGCAATCTGCGGGTGAACGAAGATCTCGTCGAAGCCATTTCGCTCGCCCATGATTTAGGCCATACGCCTTTCGGCCACGCCGGGCAGGACGCGCTCAACGAATGCATGCGCGAGCACGGCGGCTTCGAGCACAATCTGCAGAGCCTGGCGGTGGTCGACGATCTGGAGGAACACTACGGCGCGTTCAACGGCTTGAACCTTTGCTTCGAAACGCGTGAGGGGATTCTCAAGCACTGTTCGCGCGAGAACGCGCGGCGGCTCGGTGCATTGGGCGAGCGCTTTCTGGAAGGGCGGCAGCCGTCCATCGAGGCACAGATCGCGAATGTCGCCGATGAGATCGCGTACAACAATCACGACGTCGACGACGGCCTGCGTTCGGGCCTGCTCACTGTCGAGCAACTCGCCGAAGTGGAGTTGTGGCAAGTGCACTATGAGGCGGCGCGCCGCGATTTTCCGCAGATCGAAGGGCGCCGGCTCATTCACGAAACGGTGCGCCGCATCATCAATACGTTGATCGTCGATCTGATCGACACGACCAAGCTGAATCTGGACCGGCACGCACCGGCCTCGCTGGATGCCGTGCGCTTGTCGCCCGCGCTCGTCGCGCACAGCGACACGATTGCCGCGCAGGCCGCGGCGCTCAAGCGCTTTCTGTTCAAGAACCTGTATCGCCATTACCGCGTGATGCGCATGGCCAACAAGGCACGCCGCGTCGTCGCGGGTCTGTTCGACGCGTTCACGGACGATCCGCGGCTACTACCGCCGAGCTACCAGTCGACCGACGCGACGCAGCAACCGCGCCTGATCGCCCACTACATCGCGGGCATGACGGATCGCTACGCGGTCAAGGAATACCAGCGGCTGTTCGTGATCGACGACAACTGAGCAGCGCGGCGCGAGGCTGCGCCGGCACGGACGGCACGCGAGCCGGCACCAGTGCGCGGCGCCGGTTCAGCGCACCTGCAACAACCGCCGAGCCGACGGCGCGCCCCGCGCTGTAGCCGTCTTAACGCAGCCGCGACGCGAACAACGCGCCCGCAATCAACGCGACGCCGCCGACGATCGCAATCGTCTGCCACGGATTCTCATGCACGTAATCGTCGGCATCGGCGATCGCCACTTCGGCGCGTTCGCGCACGGCTTCGCGCGTGTCGTTCAAGCGGGCGCGCGCGACCTCGAGTTGTTTGCGAAGTTTGCTGCGCAACGCCACCGCGTCGGCCTGGGTGCCGTCCGCCAGCGTGGATTCGAGTTCCGACATTAGCGTGCGCAGTTCGCCTGCGATATCTTCGGCCGCGTGGCGGCTGTGGCGAGCGATACGCCGCGCACGGCGGCTGGTGCTGGTCCAGGATTCGCCGAGGGCGTCTCGCGTATTCGGAAGTGCAGTCATGGTCGCTCCGTCGATGAGGTGAAAAGGGTCCCGCGCGTTGTCACTAAGACGCAGTTTCACGTCGCGACGCGGGAAACACCATGCGAACGCAACTTCGATGCCAAACCCGAGAGGCCCCACCCGTCGTGGTTGGGACGCGGATTCGTCAGCACATATTGCACTGGCTGACGCGAATCCGGGTCAAATTTACAACGCTGACAGCCGGTCGGCGCGTGGCTTCCACGAGCGCCGAACTGGGAGCCATGAAGCGCCCACAAAAATAAAACGCCGCCATTGGATGTATGACGGCGTTGTCCAAGCCACGAAAATTCGACTACCCTAACTCTACGGCCCCTAATTTTCTCGAAGCGTTAGAAACGGTAACCGATGTTGACGTAGGTAACGATCGGGTTCAGCTTGATCTTGGTTTCAGATTGCACGTTCAGCGTGCCGACCGGCGTGTTCGCCGCGGTATTCAGCTTGGCAGTCGTGCTGAGCGGCAGGTAGGAAACGGAAAAGCCGGCGAACCAGTGCTGGTTGAAGGCGTAAGTGAAGCCGGCATTAAACACCGGCTCCCACGAACTATCCGTAGTGACGCTGGTCGGACCATGCAGTACGTTTGCCTCGAATGCGCTGTTGGTGATCTTTTCGTCGGTGAACCAGATGCGGCTCACGCCGACGCCGAGATACGGGCGGAAAGCGGCAGTCGGGGCGTTGAAGTAGTACTTGAACAGCAGAGTCGGGCTCCACTGTTTTGCCTGGCCCAGCTTGCCGAATTGGGCGAGGCTGCCCGAGCCTTCCAGGTCGAACGAAGGCGGGACGCCAATCACGAACTCGGCTGCGATGTGATCGGTGACGAAGTAGCCGGCAGTGAAGCCGATGGTGTCGGCGGAACTGAGTGTTGCACCGGTGTTGGCTTCGGTGATGTTGGTCGGGCTGCCGCCGATGCTTGTCACCTTCAACGGTTCGCTGCTCGATTGAGGCGCTAGATGGAACCAGCCTGATGTGACGAAAAAGCTACCGGCCGATTGCGCATGCGCTGCCGTTGTCATGCAGGCTAGCGCCGCGATCCCCGTTACGGCCTGTTTTAATTTCATATGTGCTCCTCCAAAAAAGGCCCGCTCATTATGACTACAACGTTTGAAACAAACCATACGCGGCGGTTAGAGCTTTCTCCCTAAGCTCCGCGCGGTTTCTGGCTTTGCCGCGCCGCGCCGAACCTTTGGCGCATGCGGTTCTTCGGACCTTCGGGTATGTACCAACGCGACTATCGGATACTCCAGCATGGCACGGCTTGCACGTCTCTATGTCCCTGACCAGCCGCAGCACGTCATCCTCCGCGGGCTCGATCAGCAGCCCGCATTCGTCGACGACCAGGACTACGAGCTCTTCATCGATTGTTTGAAAGCGGCTTCTCGCGACCATCACTTATCCATCCACGCCTATGCGTTGATGCCGGGCGCGGTGCAACTGCTCGTCACGCCCACCGAGGAGTCGAGTCTGCCCAAGGCGATGCAGGCGGTCGGGCGCCGCTACGTGGCGCACTTCAACCGGCGCTACGCGCGCCGCGGCACCTTGTGGGAAGGCCGCTACCGCGCCACGGTGATCGAAGGCGAGCGCTACTTCCTGCTGGCGAGCCGCGTCGTCGAGATGTGCCCGGTGCGCGCGGGGCTCGTGGGCGCGCCGGAAGACTACCGCTGGTCGAGCTACCGCCATCACATCGGCCTCACGCTCGACAGCCTGATTACCGACCATCCGCTGTACTGGTCGCTCGGCAATACGCCGTTCGAACGACAGCGTGCGTACCGCGAACTGTGCGAGCAGCCGCTCGACGAACGCGAAGCCAGCCAGCTTCAACAGGCCACACTGAAGGGCTGGGTTTTGGGGAGCGATACATACCGTGAATGGGCGGCACGGGCCGCCAACCGACGTGTGTCGCCGCTGCCACGCGGACGGCCGCGCAAGGTGCGCGAGACGCCGCAGCAGCAATAAAGCGTTTCGCATCAAAGGGCTGCATCGAAACGGCATCTTCGCATGCCGTTTTCTTTTGCACGATTTTGATGTGGCACCAATAAAAATAAGGTGCAATGCACCAACATGATAATTGGGGTTCGATGATCACGTTTTATTTGCTATTCCATTGATTCGTCGCGTATATTCCGAATTCCGGCGCTTTTTGACGCGCGTAGCATCGAGCGTTGAGCGCGTCGTCGCGGTTGTGAATCGCACTGCGGCAATAGAAAAAATGGTTTAACGGCCTGTCCGGCCCCTCACAGACGGTGTCCCCATGAACGACCACCAGCAACCGACTCATCCGGTTCCCGCCGCACAAGGTCTGTACGACCCGCAAAACGAGCACGACGCCTGTGGCGTCGGCTTTGTCGCACACATCAAGGGCAAGAAAAGCCACGAGATCATCGAGCAGGGCCTGAAGATTCTCGAGAACCTCGACCACCGGGGCGCCGTCGGCGCCGATCCGCTGATGGGCGACGGCGCGGGCATCCTGATCCAGATTCCGGACGGCTTCTATCGCGAGGAAATGGCCAAGCAGGGCGTAGTGCTGCCGCCGCACGGCGAGTACGGCGTCGGCATGGTCTTCCTGCCGAAGGAACACGCGTCGCGTCTCGCTTGCGAACAGGAGCTGGAACGCACGGTGAAGGCCGAGGGCCAGGTCGTGCTGGGCTGGCGCGACGTGCCGGTCGACCACACCATGCCGATCTCGCCCACCGTCAAGGCGAGCGAGCCGCTGATCCGCCAGATCTTCATCGGCCGCGGCAAGGACATCATGGTGACGGACGCGCTCGAGCGGAAGCTGTATGTGATCCGCAAGACCGCGAGCCACCGCATCCAGGCGCTCAAGCTCAAGCACGGCAAGGAATACTTCGTGCCGTCGTGCTCGGCGCGCACGGTCGTCTACAAGGGCCTGCTGCTGGCCGGCCAGGTCGGCGTGTATTACCGCGACCTGCAGGACGAGCGCACGGTGTCGGCGCTGGCGCTGGTGCACCAACGCTTCTCGACCAACACGTTCCCGGCGTGGGAACTGGCTCACCCGTACCGCATGATCGCCCACAACGGCGAAATCAACACGGTGAAGGGCAACGTCAACTGGCTGAACGCGCGTACCGGCGCAATCGCGTCGCACGTGCTCGGCGACGATCTGCCGAAGCTCTGGCCGCTGATCTATCCGGGCCAATCGGACACCGCCTCGTTCGACAACTGTCTCGAGCTGCTGGTGATGGCCGGCTACCCGCTCGTCCACGCGATGATGATGATGATCCCGGAAGCCTGGGAACAGCACACGCTGATGGACGACAACCGCCGCGCGTTCTACGAATACCACGCCGCGATGATGGAGCCGTGGGACGGCCCCGCTGCGATCGCCTTCACCGACGGCCGCCAGATCGGCGCCACGCTCGACCGTAACGGCCTGCGTCCGGCGCGCTACATCGTCACGGACGACGACCTGGTCATCATGGCGTCGGAAGCCGGCACGCTGCCTATCCCCGAGTCGAAGATCGTCAAGAAGTGGCGTCTGCAGCCGGGCAAGATGTTCCTGATCGACATGGAACACGGCCGCATCATCGACGACAAGGAACTGAAGGACAACCTCGCGAACGCCAAGCCGTACAAGAGCTGGATCGACGCCGTGCGCATCAAGCTCGACGAAATCGAGCCGAAGGCCGAAGACGTCGTGACGGAGCGCCGCGAAGCCGCTGCTTTGCTGGATCGTCAGCAGGCGTTCGGCTACACGCAGGAAGACCTCAAGTTCCTGATGGCGCCGATGGCGCAAGCCGGCGAAGAAGCCGTCGGCTCGATGGGCAACGACTCGCCGCTGGCGGTCATGTCCAACAAGAACAAGACGCTCTACCATTACTTCAAGCAACTGTTCGCGCAAGTGACGAACCCGCCGATCGACCCGATCCGCGAAAACATGGTGATGTCGCTGGTGTCGTTCGTCGGTCCGAAGCCGAACCTGCTGGACACGAACAACATCAACCCGCCGATGCGTCTCGAAGTGTCGCAGCCGGTGCTCGACTTCAAGGACATCGCCAAGATCCGCGCGATCGATCAGTACACGGGCGGCAAGTTCAGCTCGTACGAACTGAACATCTGCTATCCGGTGGCGTGGGGCAAGGAAGGCATCGAAGCGCGCCTCGCCTCGCTGTGCGCGGAAGCTGTCGATGCGGTCAAGTCCGGCTACAACATGCTGATCGTGTCGGACCGCAAGACCGACCGCGACAACGTCGCGATTCCGGCGCTGTTGGCTACCGCCGCAATCCACACGCACCTCGTCCAGCATGGTCTGCGCACGAGCGCGGGCCTGGTCGTGGAAACCGGCTCGGCGCGTGAAACGCACCACTTCGCGTTGCTCGCGGGCTACGGCGCCGAAGCCGTGCACCCGTACCTCGCGATGGAAACGCTCGGCCAGTTGGCGGCCGGCCTGAAGGGCGACCTGTCGGCGGAGAAGGCGGTCTACAACTTCACCAAGGCAGTCGGCAAGGGCCTGCAAAAGGTCATGTCCAAGATGGGCATTTCGACCTACATGTCGTACACCGGTGCGCAGATTTTCGAAGCCGTCGGTCTCGCTGAAGATCTGGTGCAGAAGTACTTCAAGGGCACGTCGTCGAAGGTCGGCGGCATTGGCCTGTTCGACGTCGCGGAGGAAGCGATCCGTCTGCATCGCGAGGCGTTCGGCGACAACCCGGTGCTCGCGAACATGCTCGACGCGGGCGGCGAATACGCTTACCGCGTGCGCGGCGAAGAACACATGTGGACGCCGGATGCGATCGCCAAGCTGCAACACTCGGCACGCAGCAACTCATATCAGACGTACAAGGAATACGCGCATCTGATCAACGATCAGACCAAGCGTCACATGACGTTCCGCGGCCTGTTCGAGTTCAAGTTCGACCCGACCAAGGCCATCCCGCTCGACGAAGTCGAATCGGCGAAAGACATCGTCAAGCGTTTTGCCACCGGTGCAATGTCGCTGGGTTCGATCAGCACGGAAGCGCACGCCACGCTGGCAGTCGCGATGAACCGCATCGGCGGCAAGTCGAACACCGGCGAAGGCGGCGAGGACGTGAACCGTTATCGCAACGAACTGCGCGGCATTCCGATCAAGAACGGCGACACCATGAAGTCGGTGATCGGCGACGAAGTGATCGTCGACATTCCGTTGAAGGAAGGCGATTCGCTGCGCTCGAAGATCAAGCAGGTGGCGTCGGGCCGTTTCGGCGTGACCGCGGAATACCTCGCGTCCGCTGATCAGATCCAGATCAAGATGGCGCAGGGCGCGAAGCCGGGCGAAGGCGGCCAGTTGCCGGGCCACAAGGTGTCGGACTACATCGGCAAGCTGCGTTACTCGGTGCCGGGCGTCGGCCTGATTTCGCCGCCGCCGCACCACGACATCTACTCGATTGAAGACTTGGCGCAGCTGATCCACGATCTGAAGAACGCCAACTCGGCGGCCAGCATCTCGGTGAAGCTGGTGTCGGAATCGGGCGTCGGTACGGTTGCCGCAGGTGTCGCCAAGGCGAAGGCCGATCACGTCGTGATCGCCGGCCATGACGGCGGCACGGGCGCGTCGCCGCTGTCGTCGGTGAAGCATGCCGGCACGCCGTGGGAACTCGGTCTCGCCGAAACGCAGCAAACGCTGGTGCTGAACCAGTTGCGCGGCCGTATCCGCGTGCAGGCCGACGGTCAGATGAAGACCGGCCGCGACGTCGTGATCGGCGCGCTGCTCGGCGCGGACGAGTTCGGTTTCGCGACGGCGCCGCTCGTCGTCGAAGGCTGCATCATGATGCGCAAGTGTCACCTGAACACCTGCCCGGTCGGCGTCGCGACGCAAGATCCGGTGCTGCGTGCGAAGTTCCAGGGCCAGCCGGAACACGTCGTGAACTTCTTCTTCTTCGTTGCGGAAGAAGCGCGCGAAATCATGGCGCAACTGGGCATCCGCAAGTTCGACGACCTGATCGGCCACGCCGAACTGCTCGATATGAAGAAGGGCATCGAGCACTGGAAGGCGAAGGGTCTCGACTTCTCGCGCGTGTTCTATCTGCCGCAAGTGTCGGCCGAAGTGGCGCGCAAGCATGTGGACGTGCAGGACCACGGTCTGGACAAGGCACTCGACCACACGCTGATCGAGAAGGCGAAGGCGGCGATCGAGAAGGGCGAGCACGTCTCGTTCATCCAGCCGGTGCGCAACGTGAACCGTACGGTCGGCGCGATGCTGTCCGGCACGATCGCCAAGAAGTACGGCCACGACGGCCTGCCCGACGACTCGATCCACATCCAGTTGAAGGGCACCGCGGGCCAGAGCTTCGGCGCGTTCCTCGCCAAGGGCATCACGCTGGACCTGGTCGGCGACGGCAACGATTACGTCGGCAAGGGCCTGTCGGGCGGCCGCATCATCATCCGTCCGACCAACGATTTCCGCGGCAAGTCGGAAGAGAACATCATTTGCGGCAACACGGTCATGTACGGCGCGATCGAAGGCGAATCGTTCTTCCGCGGCGTCGCGGGCGAGCGCTTCTGCGTGCGTAACTCGGGCGCGACGGCGGTTGTCGAAGGCACGGGCGACCACGGTTGCGAATACATGACGGGCGGCACGGTGGTCGTGCTCGGCGAAACGGGCCGTAACTTCGCGGCCGGCATGTCGGGCGGCGTCGCCTACGTGTACGACCCGGACAGCACGTTCGCAGGCAAGTGCAACAAGTCGATGGTCGCGCTCGATCCGGTCCTGCAAACGGCCGAACAGGAACGCACGGTCGACAAGGGCCTGTGGCACACCGGCACGACCGACGAAGCGCTGCTCAAGGGACTCATCGAGCGTCACTTCCAGTTCACGGGTTCGCCGCGCGCCAAGGCGCTGCTCGAAAACTGGGACGCGTCGCGCCGTCAATTCGTGAAGGTGTTCCCGACCGAATACAAGCGCGCGCTGGGCGAAATGGCCGCGAAGAAGGCGAACAAGGAAGTGCTCGCCGCCTGATTCGCAACTGGCCTCCAGCCAAAGACGTCACATACAAGCCGTACCCGCCGCCCCCCACCGTTCAACGGTGCACGCGGCGGGTGAAGATCACCCCACCTGATTAGATAGAGAAGAGAACCATATGGGCAAGGCAACCGGTTTTCTCGAGTTCGAACGCCGCCACGAGGCGTACGAAGCTCCGCTCACGCGTGTGAAGCACTACAAGGAATTCGTCGCCGCACTGACCGACGACGAAGCGAAGATTCAAGGCGCGCGTTGCATGGACTGCGGCATTCCGTTCTGCAACAACGGCTGCCCGGTGAACAACATCATCCCGGACTTCAACGACCTGGTGTTCCATCAGGACTGGAAGAACGCGATCGAAGTGCTGCACTCGACGAACAACTTCCCCGAGTTCACGGGCCGCATCTGCCCGGCGCCGTGCGAGGCGGCGTGCACGCTCGGCATCAATGACGACCCGGTCGGCATCAAGTCGATCGAACACGCGATCATCGACAAGGCATGGGCTGAAGGCTGGGTTGCGCCGCAGCCGCCGAAGCACAAGACCGGCAAGAAGGTCGCCGTGGTCGGTTCCGGCCCCGCCGGTTTGGCCGTCGCGCAGCAACTCGCGCGCGCGGGGCACGATGTCACCGTGTTCGAAAAGAACGACCGCATCGGCGGCTTGCTGCGTTATGGCATTCCCGACTTCAAGCTGGAGAAGTGGCTGATCGATCGCCGCATGCGTCAGATGGAAGCCGAAGGCGTGACGTTCCGCGCGGGCGTGTTCATCGGCAAGCCAGATTCGCTGCCGGCGCACATCGGCAACACGGCGAAGGAAACCGTCACGCCGGATCAGCTGAAGGAAGAATTCGACGCCGTGGTGATCGCTGGCGGTTCGGAAACGCCGCGCGATCTGCCGGTGCCCGGCCGCGAGCTGGAAGGCATCCACTATGCGATGGAATTCCTGCCGCAGCAGAACAAGGTCAACGCCGGCGACAAGGTCGCGAACCAGCTGCTCGCGAAGGGCAAGCATGTGGTCGTGATCGGCGGCGGCGATACGGGTTCGGACTGCGTGGGCACGTCGAATCGTCACGGCGCGAAGAGCGTCACGCAGTTCGAACTGCTGCCGCAACCGCCGGAAGAAGAGAACAAGCCGCTCGTGTGGCCGTACTGGCCGATCAAGCTGCGCACGTCGTCGTCGCATGACGAAGGCTGCTCGCGTGATTGGGCGGTCGCGACCAAGCGCCTCGAAGGCAAGAACGGCAAGGTCGAGAAGCTGATCGCGGCGCGCGTCGAATGGAAGGACGGCAAGATGCAGGAAGTGCCGGGCTCCGAATTCGAAATGAAGGCCGATCTGGTGCTGCTCGCCATGGGTTTCACGCAGCCGGTGTCGCCGGTGCTGGAAGCGTTCGGCGTCGACAAGGATAATCGCGGCAACGTGCGTGCCTCGACAGAAGGCGACAAGGCGTATTACACATCGGTGGACAAGGTGTTCACCGCGGGCGACATGCGCCGTGGTCAGTCGCTCGTGGTGTGGGCGATTCGTGAAGGCCGTCAGTGCGCGCGTTCGGTCGACGCGTTTTTGATGGGGCATTCGGAACTGCCGCGGTAAACGTCTCCGGCTGGTTTTCGTGCTTCGGCGCGCAAGCCGGCTACTGCTTGCAGGAAGAGGTGGAGACGACAAGGTGCCGCGTCAGCGGCGCATCAAGCTGTGAAAAAACAAAGCCGGGCACCTGAGAGGGTGACTCGGCTTTTTAGTTTCAGCACGCGGCCGCGGTACTCACGTGACTTACTGAAACGCGTCTCGAAAGTCATGGCGGAAATGACCCGGCGACATCTCAACCAGTTCAACCACCTCTCCGCGCTGGCGAAGGCTGTTCAGGGGGCTCGCGGAAATCGACGCTCTCGCGTTGTTCGCTCGTTAAAACCGGCACCTTGTGAGTTCTCGATGGCGACGCATGCGCCACCGTTTTGTCCCTCGCGAGAGGGCAGACCGTCACGTGAATGAATCCAAGGAAACGTGAAGGATTACTCGCGCTTTCTTCCGAGCGACGGATCCGTATCCGATCGCCTACATTTGGTAGTCTTCGAACTCCCATGCAGCGAACCGGGCGATCTTTACTGCGATGCTTCGCCAGTCGGGCCCGGCGCATTGTTGCACCATGCGCTGAAGTTGACCGGTAATCACCGCAAGATCATAGTCAATCACGATCAACGAATGACGGCCCCAACGTGTACCTGCTTCTCGCTTGAGTTCCTCGGAAAGCCATTGCGGCGTACAAACTAAAAGTTCGAAATTGTCAGTACCCGGTTGACCAACCGCACCTATTGAAAGACGGATCCAGGTTCCGAAATTGTCTGGCTCGGCAGGTTGATAGCGTACCAAGTCATCTTCCACTTCGAGAGAATAGAGTTTTCTAATTTCTGCGTTCATGGTGCTATGTTCAAGTGTCCATTCGCGTAGGGACGACCGGTTGGCGACATTTTCGATTCAAAGTTCGCTTGAACACCTGTCGTTGCATACGGACTGTTAGGTTTTGAAGAAGGATAGCGGTAGACGCGCAAGCCGTCGGCGCTGACCAAGCCAGAACCATCGCTTGTCTCGCGGGCCCCCGGTCCAACCCAAGCTTCACCAAGTGCCTGCGCATCTTGTTACGCCTGCGAAGGCGTAAGCACTTTTAAGGAGAATGAAATATTTTGGAATCCGACAATTCCAAAAAATCTGATTGTTTTGACGTTGGGGTGGGGCAATCGCATGAAGGTGAAGCGGAGCAGGCTTGCGCGATATAGATTGTTGGCGCAGGCCTTGAGGCGATGCATCCTCAGTCTCGCCTTGGTGTCGACATTGCGCTTGAGCGTATGCTAATGCGGCACGCGTTGGCACGCAGGTTCCCGATGCAATGCCGATGGAGCGTCGATTCGACTCTGCGGATTTCGCGCATTTCGTCGATCATGACAACCGAGCGCGCTGAGCATCAAGCAATTGTGGAATCGCGGTGATCTCGTTGCTTTTGTCCGCCGCGCATACCTGCCCCGCGCCATTCCCAAGTCACCGCCGTAGGCCAACACCTTTGGCGAAGAGCCCTTTGATCGCACGATGCGAGCCACGCACTGTCATGCCGTCACGGCTACAATTTGATCGGCCAGCGCTGGGCTCGGATGTGTACTACAAAAACAGGTTTCAAAACTGTCGCGCAACGAGCGCGGCAAAAGCGCTTGCCACCCAGCTACCGGTACCCGGCAGGATTGCAAGCACTGCAACCACCAGCATTTCCGTCAGATCATGTTCCGTTGCCATACCGCGCCAACGTCAGCCCGTCGAGATCGATCTCCGGCTTGCGGTGCGTGATCAGATCCGCGACCACGCGCCCTGAACCCATCGACATCGCCCAGCCCGTCGAGCCGTGCCCGAGGTTCAACCACAGTTTCTCCACGCCGGATGGACCGAGCAGCGGCGCGCCATCGGGTGTCATCGGACGGCGGCCTACCCAGAAATGTGCGGACGTGGGATTGGCCGCGTGCGGGAACCAGTCGCTGAGCACTTTCATCAGCGTTTGCAGCGCCTGTTCGCGCAAGGTGGTCTGCCGATTACCGAGTTCCGCGGTGCCGGCCACCCGAAGATTGTTGCCGAAGCGCGTGATCGCCGTTTTCAGCGATTCGTCCATCAGCGCGCCGCGCGGGGCTTTTTCTTCATCGGTGACGGGCAGCGTCGCCGAGTAGCCTTTCACCGGATAAAGCGGCACCTTCACGCCGAGCCGCGCAAGCAGCGCCGCACTGTCGACGCCCAGCGCCACCACCACGGCATCCGCGTACAGCATCTCCGCGCCGCGTTCGCTCTCGATACGCACCGCGCGCACCGCACCGCCTTGCACATCGAGCGACGTAACGCGCGTGTCGAAACGGAAGCGCACGTCGCTGCGTTCACAGATGGCGCGCAACTCGCGCGTGAAGCGGGCGCAATCGCCGGCTTCGTCCTCGGGTAGATAGAGGCCCGACAGCGGCGCCTGACGTGCCCAGCTCAAACCCGGCTCGATCTCGACACATTGCGCCGCGCTGACTTCCCGATGCGCGATACCCGCGTCACGCAATACGGCGAGCGCAGGCTGCGCGAGTTCGACGTCGTACTCGCTGCGGAACAACTGCAGATAGCCCTGGCTGCGGCCGTAGTCGAAGGGATAGCAGGCGCGGAATTCGTGCAGGCAGTCGCGGCTGTAGTAAGCAATGCGCTGCATGCGCTGCTTGTTGACGCGAAACCGTTCGAGGTCGCATTCGCGCAGCCAGCGCGCGATCCAGCGCCATTGAGCCGGATCGAAGGTCGGACGGAAGATCAGCGGCGAGGCCGGTTTGAACAGGTATTTGAGAATCTTCGTCGGCATGCCGGGCGCGGCCCAAGGCGTCACATAGCCCGGCGCGATCACGCCGGCGTTGCCGAAACTGGTGGAGAGCGCGACGTCCGGCTCGCGCTCGATCACGGTGACTTCGCAGCCCTGCTGGCGCAGGTAAAAAGCCGTGGCGACGCCGATGACGCCGCCGCCCAGAACAATCGTTTTCATGTGTGTGTACTGCGGATTCAGGCGGCGGGGCGGGTCGCGCCGAGTACCTTGCCCTTGGTTTCAGGCAGACACAACGCGGCGACGATCACGAGCAGATAGCCCGAGCCGGCCACGATGCCCATCGCCTTCACCAGCGTCATGGTTTGCGACAGTGTACCGACCAGAATCGGAAAGAACGAGCCGAGTCCGCGCCCGAGGTTGTAGCAGAACCCTTGTCCCGAACCGCGTATCGCGTTCGGATAAAGCTCCGACAGGTAAGCGCCCACGCCCGCGAAAATCCCTTGCACCACGATGCCGAGCGGAAAGCCGAGCGCGAGCATCATGCCGTCGGTGATCGGCAGCATGGTGTAGAACATGCCGAGTACGAAAGAGCCGATCGCAAACAGCACGAACGACGCGCGCCGGCCGATCTTGTCGCACAGTATCGCGCCGACGATATACCCGGTGAACGAACCGACGATCAGCACGATCAGATAGCCACTGGTGTTGAACACCGACAGATGGCGCACGGTTTTCAGATAGGTCGGCAGCCAGGTCGTGATCGCGTAATAGCCGCCGAGCATGCCAGTGCACAGCGCACTGCCGAGCAAAGTGGTTTTGAGGTGATCGCCCGAGAAGATTTGCAGGAAATGCGAGGTGTCGAAACCGCTCTCACGAGCGCGGCGCGTTTCGAGAAAAATATCCGGATCGCTCACGTTGCGGCGAATGTAGATGATCCACGCGGCGGGCAGCAGGCCGATCCAGAAGCAGGCGCGCCATGCGTATTGCTCCGGCAGCAGCGCGAAGAACGCCCAGTAAATGATGGCCGCAGCCGCCCAGCCGAACGACCAGCTGCTCTGCACGGTGCCCACGGCTTTCGCGCGATGCTGAGGCGAGCGAATGGTCTCGGCCATCATGATCGTCACGACCGACCATTCACCGCCGAAGCCGATGCCTTGCAACGTGCGCGTGGTGAGCAACTGCCAGAACGAATGCGTGAAGCCGGACAGAAAGGTGAAGAGCGCGAAGGTGGCGATGGTCCACTGCAGCACCCGGATACGGCCGTAGCGGTCAGCGAGAATGCCGGCAAGCCAGCCGCCCACCGCCGACGAGATCAGCGAACTGGTGGCGATCATGCCGGCTTCGCTTTTGGTCATGCCCCATGTCGCGATCAGCGTCGGAATGAGGAAGGAGTAAATCATGAAGTCGAAGGCGTCGACCGCATAACCGCCGAAGCCGGCGTACAGAGTGCGGCGTTCTCGTTGTGTCAGTTCGGTGAACCATTGGAGAGAAGGCATGTTTTGTTGTGGTCTCCAGGGCTTGTTGGCCTGCCGTTGGCGTGAATGTGGGGTGTTTGTATTCTACGGGGATGGGGCGTCGTGGGGCCAGTCGTGGTCAAAAATGGCAGAGAACGGTAAGAAACCGATAACAGATGAAATGCCGGAGAAATCAGGCCGAGGAAAGGCCAGACCCACAGCCAGGCTGGCGATCGCGCTGTTCGGGCGATACGCGCGAAGATCTTTTTCCTTACCAACTACTACCGTGTAACCCAAACATTATTTGCCGTGGTTAAACTGCGCTCGCAGCGCCGATGCTGCGACTAATCCACTCACGCCCGCGACAGCCACGCCGAATGCCCGCTACCGCAAAAACCTGCTCGCCATCCCGTCGCTCCGCGAGCACGTTCCCGCGGGCAAGCCAGATCTCAGACGAGGCGCCGCTGGCCTCGCGCCGCACTTTTCTGAAGCGCTCAGCCAGTGTGCTGCTGGTTTCCGGCATGGGCAGTTCGCTGCTGTCCGCGTGCGGCGGCGGCAACCTCGACGCCGATCAGCCGGCCACGCCGCGCCTTGCGTCGGTCGACAATTTCCGCGATCTGGCGGGAGCGGCCGCGGGTTATCCGACCGTCGACGGCAAGCAGATGCGCCGAGGCGCGTTCTATCGCGCGAACGCATTGACGCTCAACGCCACCGATCAGGCCACGATAGACCGGCTCGGCATTGCCTCGGTCTACGATTTGCGCACGCCCGGTGAAATCGCGCGTACCGCCGATGTCTTGCCGGGTGGCGCGACTAGCCAGACGCTCAACGTGCTCGGCATCACGGACTTCGTGGCGCAGCCCTTCGATACGGCGGGTGCCGCCGTCGCGTTCATGGAGGCGCAGGCGCGCGGCTACGTCACCGGCGCCGCGCAGCGCGCCGCTTACGGTGCGCTGCTGACGAGGCTCGCCGACGGGCCCGGCGCGCAACTCTTTCACTCCAACGCGGGCAAGGACCGCGCTGGCTGGGTCGCGGCGCTTCTGCTCAGCATTGCGAACGTTCCGCTCGACGTCATCATGCAGGACTATCTGCTGAGCAACGTCTATCTGGTGCCGTCGATCAAGGCGCAAACCGACAGGTTGCGCGCGCAGGACGGCGACGCCGTCGCGTCGGCCGAAGCGCCTTTGATGAATGTTCAGGAAAATTATCTGCAGGCCGGGTTCGACCAGGTGCAGGCAAGCTACGGCACGATGGTGAGCTATCTGACGCAAGGCCTCGGCGTCGCGCAGACGACCATCGACACTTTGCACAGCCGCTTGGTGGTCTGAGACGTCTACGCCGCGCGCTCGAAGCAGGCAAAAAAAGTCCGCCCCAAGTGACTGGGCGGACAGAGAAGGGCGGCATCGAGGTTGCCGGGGGCGACTATAAAGCCGCCGCGCCTGTGATGGTTCATGCAGTAAGGGCGCGTAAGCGCCCGCCCAACTCTCTCTCACGTCAACGCCGGCACCACCGGCAATTCGATCCGCACTTCCAGGCCGCCTTGCGCGTGATTGCGCACGTGACACCGTCCGCCGCGATCGTGCGCGAGCCGCGCGACGATCGCGAGGCCGAGGCCGCAATGGCCTTCGCCGCCACGCGCGGCGTCGAGCCGGACGAACGGCTTCATCGCGGCGGCGATGCGGTCGTCGGGGATGCCGGGACCGTGGTCGCGCACGCTGATCACCCAATGGCCGTCAGTGCGGGCGGTGACGATATCCACCGGCGGCGCACCGTGTTCGAGCGCGTTATCGACGAGGTTCGTGACCAGCCGGTCCAGCAACGTGCGCGGCAGCTTGAACGCCGAACCGGCGCGCAGATCGAGCGTGAAGAGGGGCGTTTCGCTGCTGTCGCTGGCGGAGAACTGTTCCTGCAAAAAGTCGTCGACTTCGACCGGCGGCCCGGTGTCGGCGGACTGGCCCGCGAATTCGAGAAACTGCTGGACGATATTGGTGAGCGAGTCGACATCGCGAATCAGACCGGCGCGTTCGCTTTCGGCGACCAGCACGCTCGCGCGCAACTTCAGGCGGGTGAGCGGCGCCTTCAGGTCGTGCGCGACGCCGGCCAGCATCACGGCCTGGTCGTCGCCCGCTTCGTTCAGGCGCCGCATCATGTCGTTGAACGAACCGATCAGATCGCGCAATTCGCGTGGGCCTTGCACCGTCACGGGTTCCGGACGGCCGCCCGAGCCGAATGCGCGCGCGGCGTCGGCGACGCGCGAGAGCGGCCGCTGCATCTGCCAGACCGCGAACAGCGAGAGGATCAGCGCGGCGAGCAGCATCGAGATCGCCTCGATCAGGAAGCGCGGGCGCGGCGGCACGTCGACCGGCACCACGACCCAGTTCGACTTGCCGGGAAACAGCACCCATAACTGCGGCGGGCGCAGGTCGTCGACGGCGATCTGCGTGCCGGGCGGCAGGTTCTCGCGCAGATGCCGGCTCAGCTCTTCCAGCGGACGCTGGGTCGGCTGGTGCAGATGCACGCTCGCCGGCATGTTCCAGGTGGGCACGAGATGCACGCGCATGGCGGGCGCGAGCGCGGCGCCTTTCATCGGCTCGCCGTTGATGGCCTGCAGCACCAGCAGGATGCCGCGCGCGAAGCCGTCGATTTCATGGCGCGGCGGCTGCATCACCACCAGCACGAACCAGCCGGCCTGAATTGCGAACAACACCGCCGCCGAGAGTAACGCCATTCTGCCGAACAGCGTGTTCAGCGGGTTTTTCATGCGCTTGCGGCGGCCTCGTCGGCGAAGGGCGTGCCGTCGGCGTCGGGCACGAAGACGTAGCCTTTGCCGCGCACCGTCTGCACGTAGCAGGGATTCGACGGGTCGTCTTCGATCACGCGGCGCAGGCGCCAGATCGGCACGTCGAGGCTGCGGTCGCGGAAGGCGAGATTGTCGCGATGCACGAGATCGTGAATCAGCACGCGCGACAGCACCTTGTACGGATTGTTGACGAAGATCTTCAGGAGCGCGAACTCACTGTCGCGCAGCGCCAGCTTCGAGTTGTCGCGGCACAGCGAACGCGTGGCGAAGTCGAGTTCGAACGGGCCGAATCGGTACGGCTTGCGGGCTTCCGGCGCGCTTGTGGTGGACGGCCCGCGCCGGCGCAGCACCGTGTGGATGCGGGCCAGCAATTCGCGCGGATCGAACGGCTTGGTCAGGTAGTCGTCCGCGCCCAGCGAAAGCCCGACGATGCGGTCGGCCACCGTGCCGCGCGCCGTCACGAAGATCACCGGAATGTCGTCGCCGGCGGCGCGCAGCGCGGTGAGCGCGCGCAAGCCGTCGGTGTTCGGCATCATGATGTCGAGCACGACGACGGACGGCCGTTCGCGTTCGAGCCGGCGTTGGAGATGCGTGCCGTCGTGGAGCACGGACGCGTCGAAGCCGTTCGATTGCAGAAACTTGCAAAGTAGATCGCGTACGACCGGATCGTCGTCGACGATGAGGACCTGTGGATTCATGGCGAAATTTTAGACTGGCGCGCGTGACGCGCGGCCGACTGTTTTCTTACCAATGCTTACGGCATGCCGCGCCGCTTCGGGGGGCTCGCTTGTCAGGCCCGCCACGCAAGGCTCGCGGCATATTTCAGCGGCGCCAGATATTGCGAGGCGCGCAACGGCGCTGAATTCGTTTTGCATCGCCAACATCCCTCCGAAGAAAGAATTTGCGCGTATCTGGAACCGGTCGAAACAGGTCGCAACGGGTAGGAACAGGTCGTAAGAACCGGTGGAAAGCGCGCTTTCCTTCGTGCATCGGCACTGCGTGGTCGGCGAGATGATTCGTCGTGCAGTACGTTGCGCCGCATGCTGAAACAGCCTAACGCCTTGGGCCCACGGCAAGCGGCGTGAAATCGAAACCTAGCGCCACGCGAGGCTCACCATGACCGTTCCAAGCAATCTCACTTCAACGCGCTTTTCTTCTCTGGCGCCGATGCCGCCGGCCGAAAGGCCCACAGCCGCCAACAACCCGGGCGTCGCCGGGCAAGCCAGGGAGTCCGCCACCCAGCCGCAGACGTCGCTGCCCGCCGGGCTCGTCGGGCACCACGTCAATACGACAGCCTGACGTACCGAGGCCCATGTGTCGACCCCGAGAATTCTTCACCGCTTCATGCGTGTCGTTGCGTGGTTGACGCTCGGCGCGGCGCTGCTGCCCCTGGGTGGCTGCGCCGTTGCCGCGCTGCCGTGCCGGCTGACTTCGGCCACGCTGAAAATCATCCCGGTCGTCGGCCATGCCGCGGCCTCGCCGTTCGACATGTGCTCATCCGCCATCGACTGAATCATGACACTCAAAAGGATTGTCTGGGCGCTGGCGTTGCTGGGCGGCGTGCTGTCGTCGAGCGCTGAAGCGCAACCGCCCGCGCGCGACGCGAGTGCGGCGAGCGCCGCGTCGAGAGAGCCTTCCGTCGATGCACGGCGGCGCCCGCAAGACGCGCCGTTCGCGTTTCGTGGCATCGCGCTCGGCATCACGCTCGACGAATTCCGCGCGGGCTCGAGCGTGCGGGCGACGCCGCTCGGCAGCGTGCCGGTCTGCGAGACGGACGTGCAGGCGGGCGCGCTCGGCATGCGGCTCAAGTCGCACGACAGTCTGACGGTGGCATGCCGCTGGGCGCATCGCGCGGACAACGGCTGGGCGGTGTCGCAGGCGGTGGTCGACGGCGCACCTGCGTTAGAGCACGTGCTGCGCTTCGCGCGCGTGGACGGGCAAAGCGCGCTGCATCTGTACGAGATTTCTTTCGTGATCGACGAGATCACCGCCGAGGACTTGCGCGACGCGCTCGGGGACCGCTACGGGCCGCCGCGTCTCGCGACGCAGAACGTGTCGGCGTCCGGCGCGATGCCTACCTATGTCTGGGAAAACGCCGTGAGTTCAATCACGTTGTGCTTTCTGCCGGGCACGCGCAACGGCACGCTCACTTATCTGCTGAAGGGCTCGGACGCGTGGGTGAAGTCGGTCGTGCGGCAATGGCAGGCGAGCGGCGCGGAGGCGGGTTGATGCGCGGCACGAGTGTGGCCAATGAGTGGGCCAATGAGTGGGCCAATGAGTATGGCCACCAGGCCCGTTTCGAACAAGGAGCATGCATGACTGCGCTACGTCTGACTGTCGCGCTGGGCGCGGCGGCTTCCCTTGCGGCTTGCGCGAGCCACCAGCAAAACTCGATCGTCGATACGCCGATGGCGCCGCCGCTCGCCTCGGCGCCGCTGAACGTCAACACGCAAGGCGCGATCTATCAGGCGGGCACGCCGTTGCTGCTGTACGAAACGCCGCGCGCCCAGCATATCGGCGACGTGCTGACGATCCGTCTCGCGGAATCGTATAGCGGCAACAACAGCGCGACCGCGGCGGCGAGCCGTTCGAGCAGCATTACCGCCGACGCCGCCGACCAGTCCACCAACGCCGCCGCGCGGCTCGCGCGCCTGTTCAACATCGGCTCGGCGAGCACTGAATACAAAGGGCAGGGCAATATCACCGACATCAGCGGCATGAGCGGCACGCTCGCCGTCACTGTGATCGGCACGATGTCGACCGGTAATCTCGTGGTGTCGGGCGAGAAGGTGATTGCGATGAGCGGCAACCGCGACCGGCTGCGCCTGTCGGGCATCGTCAATCCTAAGGATATCGAAGCGGGCAACTACGTGGCGTCGAGCAAGGTTGCGAACGCGCGCATCGAACAGGCGGGCGTGGGCATGGTGTCCGACTCCACGACGATGGGTTGGCTGCAGCGAATGTTCATGAGCGTGCTGACGTTCTGAGCCGGCGACGACGCGTTGGATACCTGAAACGCAAGAGATGCATGAAGTGAGATGTTCGTCGCACTTCATGCACGCGTCAGGCGCTGCGTTCGGCCGCGCCGATTTCACCGTCCGGCACGAATACGTAGCCGCGTCCCCACACGGTTTGCACATAGCGCGGCTCGGACGGGTCCACTTCGATCAGCCGGCGCAAACGCCAGATCGAGACGTCCAGGCTGCGGTTGCGATGCAGCTCGCTATTGCCGTGCAGTTTCTCCAGCAACTGCGCGCGCGTGAGCACGGTCATCGCGTGGCTGACGAATACCTTCAGCATGGCGAATTCGCTCGAACGCAGCGTGATGCGCTCGCCATCGCGGCGTAATTCGCGCGCCGGGAAATTCACTTCAAAACGGCCGAAGCGGTACGGCGCGCGCTGCTCCGGCGCGCTCGGCGCAATACTGCCGCGACGGCGCAGCACGGTGCGAATCCGCGCGACCAGTTCGCTCGGTTCGAATGGCTTGCCGAGATAGTCGTCCGCGCCGAGTTCGAGGCCGATCACGCGATCGATCGGATCGGAGCGCGCGGTCAGCAGAATCACGGGAATGTCGTCGCCGGCCACCCGCAAGGCGCGCAGCGCGCTGATGCCGTCGAGCTCCGGCATCATGATGTCGAGCACGATCAAGGCGGGACGCTCGTCCTGCAAGCGACGCTGCAGCGCCATGCCGTGCTCGAGCGTGTCAACTTTGAAGCCGCGCCCTTGCAGATAGCCGCTGACGAGCTCACGTACGACGGGGTCGTCGTCGACGACCAGAATGGATTGGTTCATTCAGGTCATCTTAGAGAACGGTGCGGGCGGAGCAAAGCGCGTAACGCTTTCGAATCCTTTCCCGTGTAAGAGAAAGCAAGAGCCCGCGTGCCTAGTTCGCCTGGGAGGTCTGAATGGTCTGCAGCGGCTGCCGCGCGAAGTCGGTTCGATCGACCACCATTCGCTCGATCAGGCCGTTGAGCTTGGTTGACGCCGAAGAGAAGCGATCGGTGTTCAGGCCGCCGGTCTGATAACGGGCCGTGACGAGAATGCGGCCGTTCTGAATCAGCGTCAGGTCGATGATCGACAGATACTGGATCGTTTCGTCGCTGAACGAGCGGCGGCCGTAATCGATCGCGGCGTTGTAAACGAGGCGCGCCTCGCAGCCGGCGGGCGAGGTGCCCGGATTGTAGACGTCCGAACGAATCCCGCGCCGGTCGAGCGCGAGTTGCAGCGCCGGCACGAAATCGCCGACCGACACGTTCTGATTCACTTCGATGCAGACGTTACTCACCTCGGCCGGCCGGCCGTTGACGAAGGTCGGCGACGAATAGTTCGCGGCGATCGCGTAGCCCGCCTGAATCACGGAGCCGGTGGCATCGGCGGCCTGGATCAGCGTCCAGGCGCAGCCGTTCAGACCGACCGCCAGTGTGGCGGAAACGGCGAGCCACGCGCAGGGACGCCGCAACGTGACCCACGCGGCGCGCGAGGCTCGCGTGAAAGCATAAGCGCGCATGCTCGGCATGAAGGTCATGAGGCGATGCCTGGTGGCGGTCAGTGGATGCGGTGAATCGCGGCGAATCACCGCGGATAGCTGCGCGCTGGATCGAGCGTCAGCGCGTGACGCGCAGGCGCAGTTCGTTTTGACCTTGCACGCTTGCCGTGACGCTGATGCGCCGCTCGGCGGTGGTGACGATGAAATGCTGGCGCGTCGGTGTGTTGACGTCGTGCACGACGTTCGGGAAGCAGGCAGCGATATCGGCGCCGAACTCTTCAAGCGGATCGGTGACGACGCCGTCGGCTTGCCAGTGCGCGCGCCAGTGGCAATCGTAGGCGTGCGTGTTGGCGCGGCAGTCGTCGGCGCTCGACGTGCCCGGCAGTTGTGCGGCGGCTTGAGTCGGCAACTGCCGGAAATCGGCGGCGTCGACGATGTGCTTGAGCGCGGGGCAAACGTCGGCCGGCTCGTTGGCCGGATTTGCCTGAGTCGCCTGGGCTGCGTGCGCGGCGCTCGTGACGAGCAGCGCGGCGCCGAGAGCCAGCGCGAGACGCTGGGTCAAAGGATGGGAACTGCGATCGAATGACATGGGCGGAGAATCCAGTAGCGATGAATGACGTGGGGCAGGACGTGGTATGGCCCGCACGACTATCGTCGCCGCTGGGGGGCATTTCCAAAGCGCGGAACAGCTTGCCCGCTTCGCAAATGCTTTCGAACTCTTCTCGCGTGTTTCGGGATGTTGCGGGGTATTGCCTGGGATCGAGAAGGGATGCGGCGGTGGCCGCTGCGATCTGGCGTGGCTGGGTGATGCGGTCAGGCGGTGCGGCGTGAGCGAGCGTTGCGGCTGAGTGGCCGCGCCTGTGGCTCGTACGGTCGGCGTGGCGCAGTTCGCCAGTCACTCAACCAAGCGTGAGACCACCGTCTACATGAATCACCTGGCCGGTGATATGACGCGCTTCGTCAGAGAGCAGGAACGCGATCAACGCGGCGACATCCGCCGGTTCGGCGACATGCCCGAGCGGCGTCGCTTCAGCAGCCCGAGTCCACACCGATGCATTATCGGCACTCGGCCCGCGATCTTTACGGGTGTAGCCGGGCGCCACGCAATTGACCGTCACGCCGTGCGGTGCCAGTTGGGCGGCTGCGGTTTTCGCCAGCGACTCGAGCGCTGCTTTGGCGGCGGCCGTCGCGGCAAACGGCGCGTCCGCGCGATAGCGGTGCGCAACGAACGAACTGAGCGCGATCACGCGGCCGCGCTTCGAGGTTTCCAGTGCGGGTGTCGCGCGTTTGACGAGCGCCGCGAAGGCGGCGGGCATCGCCGCAAAGGCTGCGCCGAGCGCGTCGGGATCGAGCGCATTCAGCGTTTGGCGCTGGGCGTGCCCCGCGTTGGCGACGAGTTGATCGAGTCCGCCAAAGCTCGCCAGCGTTTGATGGACCACATGTTCCGCGGCCCCGCGTTCGGCGAGGTCGCCGAACACCGTCGCGCAGCGTGCGCCGTTCGCGCTGCAATCGGCGGCGACTTGCGCGAGCCGTTCACGCGCGTCGTGATCGGCGCCGCGTGCGTGCAACATCAAGGCCGAGCGTGGCGCGGCGATGCGCCGGGCCAACGCCGCGCCGATGCCGGAGCCCGCGCCGGTGATCAGCACGACGCGTTCGAATCCGGCGCTGCCGGTGTCGTTCAGGTCACTCACGCGGCTCATGGTGGTCATGCCGCGACCGCTTCGCCCGAGCGCTCGACTTCGAGCGTCTCATCATGGAACGCAGCCAGCGACTCGCGATGCGCAACGCTGACAATCGCCGCCTTCGGCAGCCGTTCCGTGAACAGGCGATACAGACGCGCTTCGTTTTCCGCGTCGAGCGCGCTGGTGGCTTCGTCGAGGAACAGATAGTCCGGCTTGTGCAGCAGCACGCGCGCGGCGGCGAGGCGCTGTTGCTCGCCCGGCGAGAGGATGCGGGTCCAGTGTCCCGATTCCTGCAGACGGTCCGCGTATTCCGACAGATGGCACACGATGAGCGCTTCGCGGCATTCGTCGTCCGTGTAGGTGTCGACGGCGGACGGATAGGCGAGCGCGGCTTTGAGCGTGCCGATCGGCATGTAGCTCACCTGCGGGATGAACATCATGCGCGCGTTGACCGGGGCGTCGATCGAGCCGTCGCCGAACGGCCACAAGCCGGCGAGGGCGCGCATCAGCGTGCTCTTGCCCGAGCCCGACGGGCCGCGCACCAGCCAGCGCGAGCCCGGCTGAATCGCGACATCGCGAATGCGCGACAGCGGGTTGCCGTTGGGCAGGGCGAGCTTGAGGCCGTCGGTGGAGAGCTTGTCCTCGTCGACGAAATGCAGATTGATGCCGCCATGCGCGGTAGCCGGCGAGACCGATTCCTTCAGACGCGGCGCGTGCACGACCCGCTTGAATTCACGCAACCGGTTCACCGTGGCGCGCCATTCGACCAACGTGCCGTAACTGTTGATGAACCACGAGAACGAATCGCTGACGGTGCCGAATGCGCTGGAGATCTGCATCAGCACGCCGAACGTGAAGGCGCCGGCGAAGTAGCGCGGCGCGGCGACCACCAGCGGGAAGATGATCGCGATCTGACCATAGAAGCTCAGCACGAACGTGAGCCGCTTGGTGTACTTCATCACCTGCCACCAGTTGTCGCGGATGCGGCCGAACAGCGAGTGCGCGTTCGTCTTCTCGGTGTCCATGCCGTTGTAGAAGGCGATCTGTTCGGCGTTTTCACGCAGACGGATCAGGCCGAAACGGAAATCGGCCTCGACTTTCTGCGCCTGGTAGTTGATCGGCACGAGCGGATGGCCGACCTTCTGGATGATCAGCGAACCGACCACGGCGTAAAGCGCCGCGGCCCACACCATGTAGCCGGGAATCTCGATCGGCATGCCGCCGAGCGAAATGGTCAGCGCGCCGGCGAGCGACCACAGGATCGTGATGAACGATACCAGCGTGACGACGGTGGACAGCAGGTCGAGCGTCAGCGAAAGGGTGCTGGTGGCGAATGACTGCAGGTCGTCGCTGATCCGCTGGTCGGGGTTGTCGGCGAGGCGATCGCGTTCGATCCGGTAGAACGCGCTGTCCTTCAGCCACTCGTTCAGATAGCGCGTGGTCAGCCACTGGCGCCAGCGGAAGCCGAGCATCTGGCGCAGGTAGCGGCCGTACACCGCAAGTATGATGAAACCGAACGCGAGCGCCGAGAACACCATCAGCAGATGCGGGAAGTCGTGCACGTTCTTGGTTTGCAGCGCGTTGTAGAAGTCGGCGCTCCAGCGGTTCAGGCGCACGTTGATCCACACCACGAGCAGATTCATCACGATGATCGCGATGAGCAGGCCCCATGCCGTTTTTCGTTCTTCGGAAACCCAGTAGGGTTTGATCAGGCTCCAGGCGGAGACTTTTTCGTCCGGCGGCAGCACGGGGGTGGCAGAGGTATTCGGTGTCATGAGCATCCTGAAGTAGTGCTGGCCCATTCGGGGCTGACCCATCGGGGCAGGCCCGTCTGCGGGCTGCCCTGCGGCGGGTTTGCGGTACATGCCCGGGCGTCGTGCTCGACGAACGCACGCCCGGGTGAGCGTCAGATTCTGGCGTGAAGCCCTTAAGCGAAAATTAATTTGCGCCGCGAGGCCCCGCGCCGGTGCCGCTGCGAACATGGCGGGACGGCGTGCCGCCCGCGCCGCGTTCGTGCGGCATCCTGTGCTGGCATTGTGCCAGAGCGCCGCCTTCGGCCGTATTGATAACGTGAAAGATGGTGCCGGATCAAATCGCGCGCGACGCGGCCAGCCGCTGGTTTGCGGGCGCCGCGCCTTTTATGGTCTAATGACCTTCGACGAAACAGGGGTGCTTCGCGCACAGGCGGCATGGTTTTCATGGCGCAGCGGCGAGGCTGAGAGACACCCTTTGCACCCGATCCGGGTAATACCGGCGCGGGAAGTTTCCGGAAGCAGCCAGTCTTCCATTCCCCGCCGGGCAGCGTCCGTCATTGGAACGCGCATTGCCCGGCCGGCCTCACCCGCCGGTTTCGTCCTGGGTACGTGCGTTTTTTTGCCGTACGGAAAGGACTCGATGACCGCCTATTCTTCAGATATGTGTTTTGCTCTTCGTCACGCCGCCGTCGGCGCGCCGTGCTTCAGCTTTGCTTGCCGTCCTGAAACGGAGTGTGCGCGATGACGCGTCCTGCACAACCCGATTTCGCGGTGCTCGGCGGCGGCCTGTGCGGGCGGCTGGTGGCGTGGCGTCTCGCCGGGCAGGGGCATCGCGTGGCGCTCTATGAGCGTGGCGACGCCGCTGGTACGCAGTCGGCCGCGTGGGTCGCCGCGGCCATGCTGGCGCCGCTCGCGGAAGCCGCCAGCGCCGAGTTGCTGATCACGCGCCTCGGCGCGAGTTCGCTCGAAACCTGGCCGCAAGTGTTGGCCGAACTTCCTGAGCCGGTGTTCTTTCAACGCAATGGCACGCTGGTCGTCTGGCATCACGCCGACCGTACCGAAGCACCGCTGTTCGAGCGCCGGGTGCGCTCGAATGCCCCGGCTGAGTTGCTGGACGGTGGCTTCGTCACGCTCGCGGGCGCGCAGCTCGGCGCCGCCGAGCCTGCTTTGGCGGGACGCTTCAATCAGGGCTGGCTGTTGCCGCGTGAAGGTCAACTGGATAACCGTCAGGTGCTGACCGCACTGGCCGCGGGCCTCGCGCAACGTGGTGTCGACACGCACTGGAATACGCCCGTCGACGATCGCGCGCTGCCGCCCGCACGCATCACGATCGACTGCCGCGGCCTCGGCGCGAAGCCCGTGCTGCCTACGTTGCGCGGCATTCGCGGCGAAGTGGCGCGCGTGCATGCGCCCGGTATCAAACTGACGCGGCCGGTGCGGCTGCTGCATCCACGCTACCCGCTCTACATCGCGCCGAAGCAGGACGACCTCTACGTGATCGGCGCGACCGAAGTGGAAGGCGAGGACATGTCGCCGGTCAGCGTGCGTTCCGCGCTCGAACTGCTGAGCGCGGCGTTTTCCGTGCATCCCGGCTTCGGCGAGGCACGCATTCTCGAACTGAATTCGCAGTGCCGCCCAACTTTGCCGGACCACCGTCCGGCCTTGCTGTGGGACGGCGCGCAGACACTGCGCGTGAACGGCCTGTACCGGCACGGCTACATGATCGTGCCCGAAGTCGCCGACGAAGCCGTGCGCTTCGCCGCGGCGCTGCTCGACGGCCGCATCGGCGACGCCGATGCCTTCGCCGACTGGCAACGCGATGCGCGCTGGAGCGAACTCTTTCAACTGGACTCCGCGCGGGAGCCGGCATGAGCGTTGCGCGAAAGGTCTTTACCCAATCGAGCGCTATACGCCACGCTGCTTTCGCCATCGACTGAAACGTATTCGAACACCATGGACATTCATATCAATCAGAAGCCGTTGTCGCTGCCCGAAGGCGCGACTGTCGCCGACGCGCTCACCGCGTTCGGCGCGCGTCCGCCGTTCGCGGTCGCGCTGAACGGCGACTTCGTGGCGCGCACCCAGCATGCGGCGCGCGTGCTGCGCACGGGCGACAAGCTCGATGTCGTGCAACCCGTGGCTGGCGGCTGAGCGCCCGCCACGCATTGCCGGAACGCCGATTGCCGGAGACAAACAGGATTATGCCAATGACTTCCCCCCAAACCGCCGATGCGCTCACGCTCTACGGCCAGACCTTCGCGAGCCGCGTGCTGCTCGGCACTTCGCGCTATCCGTCGCTGCAATCGCTGTCCGATTCGATCGACGCGGCGCGGCCCGGCATGGTGACCGTCGCGTTGCGCCGGCAGATGAACGAAGGCGGCGCCGAAGCCGGCTTCTTCGACCTGCTCAAGCGCCACGGCGTGCCGCTCCTGCCGAACACGGCCGGCTGCCTGACGGTCGGCGAGGCGGTGACGACCGCGCACATGGCGCGCGAAATCTTCGAGACCGAGTGGATCAAGCTCGAACTGATCGGCGACGACTACACGCTGCAGCCCGACCCGGTCGGCCTGATCGAAGCGGCCGCGCAACTGGTCAAGGACGGCTTCAAGGTGCTGCCGTATTGCACCGAAGACCTGGTGATCGGCCGCCGTCTGCTGGACGCCGGTTGTGAGGCGCTAATGCCGTGGGGCGCGCCGATCGGCACCGGCAAGGGCGTGATCAATCCGTACGGCCTGCGCGTATTGCGCGAACGGCTGCCGGACGTGCCGCTGATCGTCGACGCTGGCCTCGGCGTACCGTCGCATGCGGCGCAGGTGATGGAATGGGGTTTCGACGGCGTGCTGCTGAACACGGCGGTTTCACAGGCGACGCACCCCGACGCGATGGCGCGCGCCTTCGCGCTGGGCGTCGAAGCGGGCCGCCAGGCTTTTCTGGCGGGGCCGATGGCCGAGCGCGAAAGCGCGCACGCGAGCACGCCGGTGGTCGGCATGCCGTTCTGGCATCAAGACGGGAGCGCCGCATGACACAGACGTTGACATTGAAAGACCGCGACCTGTTCTGGCCGCCCGCCGACGAACTCACCGAAGCCACCGAGCGCATCCGCGCCCGGCTGGGTGACTGGCCGCCGACGCATGCGCCGTGGCGTATCTGCCTGACCGCGCCGGACGAACCGAACGGCGGCGATCTGATCGTCATCGCCGACGCGCAGCAGCATGGCGAGCAGGTGGCGCGCTGGCTGGTGCGGGGCGCCGGCGTGATCGAAGCCGCTGAAGACAAGGCGACGCTGCATCTTGGCGGCGAAAAATACCGCCTCGAAGGCCATCTGGCGGAAGACTGGATTGCCGCGCTGGCGGCTTTCCTCGACTGCGGCTTCGACCCGCATGACGCGCTGGTGCTCGCGCTGGCCTGGCGCGACGGCGATGAAACCCGCGCCGACGACGCCTTTCCCGCCGATCTCAGCCGTTTCCCGCGTCTCGCCGGCTTGCCCGACGCGCCGGCCCAGGCGTTCGCGCGCTGCCCGGACCGGCTCGGCCTCTATCCGGTGCTGCCGACGGCGGAATGGGTCGAACGCGTGGTGGGCTTCGGCGTGAAGACCGTGCAGTTGCGCCGCAAATCGGCCGAACCCGCCGACGAACTGAAGCGCGAAATCGCCCGCTGCGTGGCCGCCGGCCGTGAGCACGACGCCCAGGTGTTCATCAACGACCACTGGCAGGCCGCGCTCGACGCCGGCGCATACGGCGTCCATCTCGGTCAGGAAGACGTGCATACGGCTGACCTCGCCGCGCTCGCGGCGGGAGGCGTCCGCCTGGGCCTGTCGACCCACGGTTTCTACGAGATTCTGAAAGCGCTGCATTTTCGGCCGAGCTACATTGCACTGGGCGCGGTGTTTCCGACCACCACCAAGGTCATGCCGACCGCGCCGCAGGGCCTGAAGCGTCTAGCCCGTTACGTGCGGCTGCTCGACGGCGTGGTGCCGCTGGTGGCGATCGGCGGGATCGATATGCAGGTGCTGCCCGACGTGCTGGCGACGGGCGTCGGTTGCGCGGCCGTGGTGCGGGCAGTAACGGAAGCAGCGGATCCTGCCGCCGCCGTTTATGCACTGCAACAAGCGTTTGCGCAATAATCGTCACGTTTAGTCAAGGGACGGGGCAGCCTCAGGGCAACTTTTGCACGATGGCCCTATAATTCGCCTTCCGTGTAAAAGGACTGTCCGTTTCGTGTCTTCCTCTCCCGAGACCTTACTCGAGCTGCGCGACGTCGACTTCGGTTATGGCGACCGGCTCGTCCTGTCGAACCTGAATCTGCGCTTCAAGCGCGGCCAGGTAGTCGCGGTCATGGGCGGGTCGGGCTGCGGCAAGACCACGGTGCTGCGCCTGATCGGCGGCCTCGTGCGCGCGCAGCGCGGCCAGATCCTGTTCCAGGGCCAGGACGTCGGCCGGCAAACGCGCGACGGCCTGTACGCGCTGCGCCGCAAGATGGGCATGCTGTTCCAGTTTGGCGCGCTGTTCACCGACATGTCCGTGTTCGAAAACGTCGCCTTCGCGCTGCGTGAGCACACCGACCTCCCCGAAGAACTGATCCGCGACCTCGTGCTGATGAAGCTCAACGCGGTCGGTCTGCGGGGCGCGCGCGACCTGGCGCCGTCGGAGATTTCGGGCGGCATGGCGCGGCGTGTCGCGCTGGCCCGCGCCATCGCGCTCGATCCCGAACTGATGATGTACGACGAGCCGTTCGCCGGCCTCGATCCGATCTCACTCGGCATCACCGCGAACCTGATTCGCGCGCTCAATCAGGCGCTCGGCGCCACCTCGATTCTCGTCACGCACGACGTGCCGGAATCGTTCGCGATCGCCGATTACGTCTACTTTCTCGCCAACGGCGGGGTTCACGCCGAAGGCACGCCCGCCGAACTGCGCGCGTCGACCGATGCCACCGTGCGTCAGTTCATCGACGGCGCGCCGGACGGCCCCTTCAAATTTCACTATCCCAGCAAGACGCCGCTCGCGGCGGACTTCGGCATCGGCGGAGGTCAGTCATGATCAGTGCGATCGGCCGCTCGGTGATCGACGGGCTGGGCACGGCCGGCTACGCCACGCGGTTTTTCTTCCGGCTGCTGCTCGAATTTTTCCCGTTGTTGCGCCGTCCGCGTCTTGTCACGAAGCAGATCCACTTCGTAGGTAACTATTCGCTGGTGATCATTGCCGTGTCGGGCCTGTTCGTCGGCTTCGTGCTCGGCCTGCAGGGCTATTACACGCTGAACCGGTACGGCTCCGAGCAGGCGCTCGGCCTGCTGGTCGCGCTGTCGCTGGTGCGCGAACTCGGTCCGGTGGTCACGGCGCTGCTGTTCGCCGGGCGCGCCGGGACGTCGCTCACCGCCGAGATCGGGTTGATGAAGGCAGGCGAGCAACTGACCGCGATGGAAATGATGGCGGTCGACCCGGTCAAGGTCGTGGTCGCGCCGCGCCTGTGGGCGGGCATTATTTCGATGCCGATCCTCGCCGCGATCTTCAGCGCGGTCGGCGTGTTCGGTGGTTATGTGGTGGGCGTGCTGCTGATCGGCGTCGATGCCGGCGCGTTCTGGTCGCAGATGCAAGGCGGCGTCGATGTCTGGCGCGATGTCGGCGCCGGGGTCGTCAAGAGCGTGGTGTTCGGGCTCGCGGTGACGTTCGTTGCGCTGTTTCAAGGCTATGAAGCCAAGCCGACGCCGGAAGGCGTGTCGCGCGCCACGACCAAGACGGTCGTGTACGCGTCGCTTGCGGTGCTCGGCCTCGATTTTCTGCTGACCGCACTGATGTTCAGCTAAGACTGCGCTGCGCGTTTTCCGCCGGCGACGCGTCACTGGGCGCGCGCGGCGGGGAGTATCGGCGGCGTGGCGGATTCACTTTGGGATGACGATGAAAAAGACTGCTGCTCTCGACTTCTGGGTCGGCCTGTTCGTGGTGCTGGGTTTCGTGGCGTTGCTGTTTCTCGCGCTGAAGGCCGGCAACATGAGCTCGTTGTCGTTCCAGGCAACGTATCCGGTCAAGCTCAAGTTCGACAATATCGGCGGACTGAAGGCGCGCGCGCCCGTGAAAAGCGCCGGCGTGACGGTTGGCCGCGTCGATTCGATCGGCTTCGACAGCAACGCGTACCAGGCCGTCGTCACGATCGACCTCGACAAGCAGTACCAGTTTCCGAAAGACACCTCGGCGAAGATCCTGACCTCGGGTCTGCTCGGCGAGCAATACATCGGGCTCGAACCCGGCGGCGACACCGAAATGCTCAAGGCGGGCGACACCATCTCCATGACGCAGTCGGCGATCGTGCTGGAAAACCTCATCGGCCAATTTCTGTACAGCAAGGCCGCGGATTCGGGTGCGTCCAAACCTGGCGCGGCGACGGGCACGCCCGCGCCTGCGGCGGCGCCGGCGGCGCCGAGCTTGCCCGCCTCCGGCGCGGCCGCTCAATAAGGAGAACAAGAATGCAGACCACACGCATCAGCGGCGCGCGCGCCTTCCAGGCCGGTAAGCTGGCGGTAGCCGCAGCGCTGCTCGCCGGCTGTTCCACGGTGCAGACGCCGACCAAGGGCGACCCGCTCGAAGGTTTGAACCGCACCATCTTCACGGTCAACGACAAGCTCGATCAGTACGCGCTCAAGCCGGTCGCGAAGGGCTACGTGTTCATCACGCCGCAGCCGGTGCGCGACAGCGTGACGAACTTCTTCTCGAACATCGGCGACGTCTACATTGCGGCAAACAACCTGCTGCAGTTGAAGATCACCGACGGTGTCGAAGACATCATGCGGATCGTGATCAACACCGTGTTCGGCGTGGGCGGCCTGTTCGACGTGGCGACGCTCGCCAAGCTGCCCAAGCACGACAACGACCTCGGCCTCACGTTGGGCCACTACGGCGTGCCGGCGGGCCCGTATCTCGTGCTGCCGCTGTTCGGGCCGAGCACCGTGCGCGACGCGGTCGGCTCGATCGGCAACTACTATGTGAATCCGCTCAGTTACATTCATCCGGATGGTCTGAGCTGGGCGCTGTACGGCTTGAACATCGTCAACACGCGCGCGAATCTGTTGAACGCGAGCGATGTGCTGGAAGGCGCCGCGCTCGACAAATATTCGTTCGTGCGTAACGCGTATTTGCAACGCCGTCAGTATCTGCTGTCGGATGGCAAGCAGTCTGCGGCGCTCCCCAACTACGGCGACGAAGCGCCGCTGCCGAAGTACGACGACGTCGACAGCGGCGCGGCGGCTGGTGCGGCGGGCACGCAGGGTGCTGCTGCCGCGAAGGCGGCTTCGGGTGCGACCGCGGCAACGCCGCCGCAAGCCGCATCGGCCACCGCTGCCGCGCCAGAGGCCGCTTCGGGTAGCTCGGAATCACCGCCGCTGGACCTGAACGGCGGCCCTGAGACGACGCAGATCCCGGCCGGTCAACTGGTCCCGCCCACGCGTTTCAACTTTCCGTCATTCAAATTGCGTTGATCGTACGGCCGTAACAGATCGATACGACTCTCGCAGTTTGCGCATGGATTGCTGCTGAACTCGCGTGCTAATGTCGGTGCAAACGGTTGCACTATTTTTAAGGCAAGGCTCCAAATGAAAAAATTCTTCCTGATTCCGCTGTTCGCCGCGTTGTTCTCGTTTGCTAGTGCCGGTGCATCGGCACAAACGGTCGACACCAATTCGCCCGACGGCATGGTCAAGACGGTCACCCAGCAGGTGATCGACGCAATTCGTGCAGACAAGTCGATCCAGCAAGGTGACATCTCGCACATCACCAAGCTGGTCAACGAAAAGATCCTGCCGTACACGGATTTCCGCCGCACCACGCAACTGGCGATGGGCCGCAACTGGCGCACCGCTACGCCGGAGCAGCAAAACGCGGTGGTCGAGCAGTTCAAGATGCTGCTGATCCGTACGTACTCGGGCGCGCTGGCTCAGGTGCGCGATCAGGAGATCCAGTACAAGCCGTTCCGCATGAACCCGGACGATACCGACACGGTGGTGCGCTCGGTCGTAATGAACAACGGCTCGCCGATCGAACTCGACTACCGTCTGTACAAGACGCCGCAAGGCTGGCGCGTGTATGACATCAACGTGCTCGGCGCATGGCTGATCCAGGCGTACCAGCAGCAGTTCAACGAGCAGATCCAGCAGAAGGGCGTGGACGGACTGATCCAGTTCCTCACGCAGCGCAACCAGCAACTCGCCGCGGGCAAGCAGTCGTGAGCGAAGTGCTGAGCCCGGTCGTCAGCCGCTTCGAGAGCGGCGCGACGCTGACCCACGCGAGCGCGAATGCCGCGCTCGCGGCGGGTTTGCAACGTATCGCGGCGGGCGCGACGGGCGTGGACTGCGCACCGCTCGCGCAGTTCGATTCGTCCGCGCTGGCCGTCCTCCTCGCGTGGCAGCGTGCCGCCCAGGCACGCGGTGCCACGTTCGAGATCGTCAATTTGCCGGCTGGTCTCGCCAGTCTCGCGCAAGCCTACGGCGTCGATACCCTCATCGCCGCGCGACATTGACGCTCTGACGCGTCACATCCAAACACCTCCTGCTGAGATAGGGCTACAGATTTTTGCCCTATAATCAAACGTTTTTTGGGGCACATAACCGGCCCCAATTCCGTTCCTTCCAGCATTTGTGCGCCCTCCCAGGGCTCCTTTAGGCGCCGCGATGCACGCGGCCCACAGTCATGTCAGCCATAGAAATTCGTAACGTCAAGAAGCGCTACAAGGATTTGCAGGCGCTCAAGGGCGTCAGCCTCACAGTTGAAGAAGGCGAGTTCTTCGGACTGCTCGGTCCGAACGGCGCGGGCAAGACGACGCTCATCAGCATCCTCGCCGGGCTCGCGCGCGCCGATGAAGGCAGCATTGCCGTGCGCGGCCACGACGTCGTCAGCGATTTTCGTGACGCGCGCCGCGCGCTCGGCGTGGTGCCGCAAGAACTGGTGTTCGATCCGTTCTTCACGGTCCGCGAAACCTTGCGCATCCAGTCCGGCTACTACGGGCTGCGCAACAACGACGCGTGGATCGACGAGATCATGGCCAATCTCGATCTCACCGACAAAGCCGATGCCAACATGCGCGCGCTGTCGGGGGGCATGAAGCGCCGCGTGCTGGTCGCGCAGGCGCTGGTGCATCGGCCGCCGGTGATCGTGCTCGACGAGCCGACCGCGGGCGTCGACGTCGAATTGCGGCAAACGCTGTGGAAATTCATTTCGCGTCTGAACCGCGAAGGCCACACCATCGTGCTGACCACGCATTACCTGGAAGAAGCCGAATCGCTGTGCGACCGCATCGCGATGCTGCGGCGCGGCGAAGTCGTCGCGCTCGAGCGCACCAGCGCGCTGTTGCAACGCTTCGCCGGCATGCAGCTGTTCCTGCGTTTCTCGCAAGGCGTCTTGCCGGTCGATCTGCGTCCGCTCGAAGTGGAAAGCGGCACGGGCAACGGCAATGGCCGTCAGCATCTGCTGCGTCTGGCGAGCTACGACGACGTCGAAACAATTCTCGCGCAGTGCCGCGCAGCGGGCTGCATCTTCGAAGAAATCGAGGTTCGCAAAGCCGACCTCGAAGATGTGTTCGTTCAGGTGATGAACGGTCCGGAAGTGATCGAGGGGCTTGCATGAGCGGTTTCCGTACGCTGTTTTACAAAGAGCTCCTGCGTTTCTGGAAGGTGGCGTTCCAGACCGTGCTGGCGCCGGTCATCACCGCACTCCTGTATCTGACGATTTTCGGCCACGCGTTGCGCGGCCATGTGCAGGTCTATGCGGGCGTCGAATACACGAGTTTCCTGATTCCGGGTCTCGTCATGATGAGCGTGTTGCAAAATGCATTTGCAAACAGTTCGTCTTCGCTGATCCAGTCGAAGATCACCGGCAACCTGGTGTTCGTGTTGCTGCCGCCGCTGTCGCACTACGAGATGTTCGGCGCCTATGTGCTCGCGGCCGTGGCGCGCGGGTTGGCGGTCGGCTTCGGCGTATTCATCGTGACGATCTGGTTCGTGCCGGTCAGTTTCAGCGCGCCGCTCTACATCATTCTCTTCGCGATTTTCGGCGCGGCGATTCTCGGCACGCTCGGTTTGATCGCCGGTATCTGGGCCGACAAATTCGATCAGCTTGCCGCGTTTCAAAATTTTCTGATCATGCCGCTCACGTTCCTCTCGGGCGTGTTCTACTCCACTCACACGCTGCCACCGGTGTGGCGCGAAGTGTCGCGGCTGAATCCCTTTTTCTACATGATCGACGGCTTTCGCTACGGTTTCTTCGGGATGTCGGATATCAATCCGCTCGCGAGCCTCGCGATCGTTGCCGGTTTCTTTGTGGTGCTGGCCGTGGTGGCGATGCGCATGCTCGCTTCCGGCTACAAACTGCGCCACTGATCAGGAGCTTCTCTCATGTTGCCGACTCCCGAACAGGTCAAGCAATACATCGCGGCTGGGCTCGCCTGCCAGCATCTCGAAGTCGAAGGCGACGGCCAGCATTTCTTTGCGACCATCGTTTCGCCGAGCTTCGAAGGCAAGCGTCTGATCCAGCGACATCAACTCGTGTATGCGGCGCTCGGCGACCGCATGCGCGAAGAAATCCACGCGCTCAGCATGAAGACGCTGACGCCCGCCGAATGGCAGAACGCGTAATCTGGAAATTTAGTGCGAATTACTCAAGAAGGGCGTGACGCCGGTAGCGGCGCGCCGAACACAGTCAAAGCAGCCCCGGCCGAAGTCCGGGTCAATCAGGAACTGACAGGCATGGATAAACTCGTCATTGAAGGTGGCTACCCGCTGTCGGGTGAAGTCGTCGTCTCGGGTGCGAAGAATGCGGCGTTGCCGATTCTGTGCGCGAGTCTGCTCAGCGCGGAGCCGGTGCATCTGGAAAACGTGCCCGACTTGCAGGACGTGCGCACGATGCTCAAGCTGCTCGGCCAGATGGGCGTGCAGATCGAGAGCGGCGACGGGCGTGTGTCGCTGAACGCGTCGAAGGTCGATAACCTCGTCGCGCCGTACGAGATGGTGAAGACCATGCGCGCGTCGATCCTCGTGCTCGGCCCGCTGGTCGCGCGCTTCGGTCACGCGCGTGTTTCGCTGCCGGGTGGCTGCGCGATCGGCGCGCGTCCGGTGGATCAGCACATCAAAGGCCTGCAGGCCATGGGCGCCGAGATCACGATCGAGCACGGCTTCATCGAAGCGCGCGCGAAGCGTCTGAAGGGGGCGCGCATCGTCACCGACATGATCACCGTGACCGGCACCGAAAACCTGCTGATGGCCGCCGTGCTGGCCGAAGGCGAAACCGTCATCGAGAACGCGGCGCGTGAGCCGGAAGTTGGCGATCTCGCGCATCTGCTGGTCGAGATGGGCGCGAACATCGAAGGCATCGGCACGGACCGTCTCGTGATCCAGGGCGTCGACAAGCTGCATGGCGCGAAGCACACGGTGATTCCGGACCGGATCGAAGCCGGCACGTTCCTGTGCGCGGTGGCGGCAGCCGGTGGCGATGTCACGTTGCGCAAAGTGCGTCCGCTGATTCTCGAAGCGGTCACCGAAAAGCTGCGCGAAGCCGGCGTCACGATCGAAGAGGGCGACGACTGGATGCGCGTGCGCATGGACAAGCGGCCGAGCGCGGTCACGTTCCGCACCTCCGAATACCCGGCGTTCCCGACCGACATGCAGGCGCAGTTCATGGCGCTGAACACGATCGCGACGGGCACCTCGCAGGTCGTCGAAACGATCTTCGAAAACCGCTTCATGCACGTGCAGGAACTGAACCGTCTCGGCGCCAACATCACGATCGACGGCAACACCGCGCTCGTGACCGGTGTCGACCAGCTGTCCGGCGCGAAGGTGATGGCGACCGATCTGCGCGCGTCCGCGAGTCTCGTGATTGCCGCCTTGCGCGCCGACGGTGAAACGCTGATCGACCGGATCTATCACCTCGACCGTGGTTACGACCGGATGGAAACCAAACTCACCGCCATCGGCGCGAAGGTGCGCCGTGTCTCGGGGAGCCAGGCATGAGCGCCATGGCGCAAACTTCGTCGTCGCCGGCGGTGAGCGCACCGCTCACGCTGGCGTTGTCGAAAGGGCGTATCTTCGAGGAGACCTTGCCGCTGCTCGCCGCAGCCGGCATCGAAGTGGCCGAAGACCCGGAAACCTCGCGCAAGCTGATCTTGCCGACCACGGACGCGAACCTGCGCGTGATCATCGTGCGCGCCACCGACGTGCCGACCTATGTCGAATACGGCGCGGCCGACTTCGGCGTGGCGGGCAAGGACGTGCTGCTCGAACACGGCGGCAGCGGCCTATATCAGCCGGTCGACCTGGATATTGCGCGTTGCCGCATGTCGGTCGCGGTCGCCGCCGGTTTCGATTATGCGAATGCGGTGCGCCAGGGCGCCCGTTTGCGGGTGGCGACCAAGTACGTTGAAACCGCCCGTGAGCATTTTGCCGCCAAGGGCGTGCACGTCGATCTGATCAAGCTGTATGGTTCGATGGAACTGGCACCGCTGGTCGGTCTCGCCGATGCGATCGTCGACCTGGTGAGCTCGGGCAATACCTTGCGCGCCAACAATCTGGTCGAGGTGGAGGAGATCATGCAGATTTCGTCGCGCCTCGTTGTGAATCAGGCGGCGCTGAAGCTCAAGCGCGCCGCGTTGCGGCCGATTCTCGACGCGTTCGAACGCGCGTCGAAAGCCGGCGCCGCAACGGCCTGATCGTGTCAGTGTGACCACGTTCTAAAGCGCGCCTTACCGAAACGGATACCCGTATGTCTATCAAGATTCGCAAACTCGATTCCACCGCTCCCGACTTCCAGAAGTCGCTGCACGCGGTGCTCGCGTTCGAGGCGAGCGAAGACGAAGCAATCGAGCGCTCGGTCGCGCAGATTCTGAACGACGTGAAGGCGCGCGGCGACGCTGCGGTGCTCGAGTACACGAAGCGCTTCGACCGTGTCGAGGCGAAGAGCGTCGACGCGCTCGAACTGCCGATGTCTGAACTGGAAGCGGCGCTCGAAAGCCTCGAGCCGAAGCGCCGTGCGGCGCTCGAAGCGGCGGCGGCGCGGGTGCGTGGTTACCACGAGAAGCAGAAGATCGAATGCGGCAGCCATAGCTGGCAGTACACGGAAGCCGACGGCACCGTGCTCGGCCAGAAGGTCACGCCGCTGGATCGCGCGGGTATCTACGTGCCGGGCGGCAAGGCGGCGTATCCGTCGTCGGTGCTGATGAACGCGATTCCGGCGCGGGTGGCCGGCGTGCGTGAAATCGTCATGGTCGTGCCGACGCCGGACGGTGTGAAGAATCCGCTGGTGCTCGCGGCCGCGCTGCTGGGCGGCGTGGACCGCGTGTTCACGATCGGCGGCGCGCAGGCGGTCGGCGCGCTGGCCTACGGCACGGCAAGCATTCCCGCGGTCGACAAGATCTGCGGTCCCGGCAACGCGTACGTCGCATCGGCCAAACGCCGGGTGTTCGGCACGGTCGGCATCGACATGATCGCCGGGCCGTCGGAAATCCTCGTGTTGTGCGACGGCACCACGGACCCGCGCTGGGTCGCGATGGACCTGTTCTCGCAAGCCGAGCACGACGAGCTCGCGCAGTCCATTCTGCTGTGCCCGGACGACGCGTTCATCGGCCGCGTGAAAGACGCGATCGACGAACTGCTGCCCACCATGCCGCGCCGCGACGTGATCCGCGCGTCGCTGGAAGGCCGCGGCGCGCTGGTCAAGGTGCGCGATATGGAGCAAGCCTGCGCGATCGCCAACGACATCGCCCCGGAACACCTCGAAATCTCCGCGCTGGAGCCCCATCAGTGGGGCCAGCTGATCCGCCATGCCGGCGCGATCTTCCTCGGCCGCTACACCAGTGAAAGCCTCGGCGACTACTGCGCGGGGCCGAATCACGTTTTGCCTACGTCTCGTACCGCACGGTTCTCGTCTCCTTTGGGCGTCTATGATTTCTTTAAGCGTTCAAGCGTGATCGAGGTCAGCGCGGAAGGCGCGCAGACGCTCGGCGAGATCGCCGCCGAGCTCGCTTACGGCGAAGGCCTGCAGGCGCATGCCCGCAGCGCCGAATACCGGATGCGGCAAACCGGCTGAGCGCGGTTGATCCGACGCTGAAACCGCGGGCACGCGGGCATCGAGCCGGTGCCCGCGAACGCCGGCGACGGATTGCGCGCGGTTCTCCGTTTAATAAAGACAACACAGACCAACCTGGGGCGGCCCGCATGCCGCCGACGCCGGGCCGGCGTTCCCCCCGCGGCCCGCTCACCTGACCTATGACGACACCTCAAGACATCATCCGCCGCGACGTGCTCGCGATGACGAGCTATCCGGTCCCCGACGCCACGGGCTACATCAAGCTCGACGCAATGGAAAATCCGTTCACGCTGCCGCCGGTGCTGGCCGCGCATCTGGGCGAGCACCTGGCCGGCATCGCGCTGAATCGCTATCCGGCGCCGCGTCCGGATGCGTTGATCGAGAAGATCAAGCGTGTGATGGGCGTGCCGGCCGGCTGCGACGTGCTGCTCGGCAACGGCTCGGATGAAATCATCAGCATGGTGTCGGTCGCGTGCGCGCAGCCGGGCGCCAAGGTGCTCGCGCCGGTGCCGGGCTTCGTGATGTATCAGATGTCGGCGAAGCTGGCGAATCTCGAGTTCATCGGCGTGCCGCTGCAAGCGGACTTCACGCTCGACACCGAAGCGATGCTGGCCGCCATCGCCGAGCACCAGCCGGCGATCATCTATCTTGCCTACCCGAACAACCCGACCGGCACGTTGTACGACGACGCCGACATGGAACGCATCATCGCTGCGGCAACCAGGAGCCTCGTGGTGATCGACGAGGCTTACCAGCCGTTCGCGCAGAAAAGCTGGTTGCCGCGCGCCGACGCGTTCGACAACGTCGTCGTGATGCGGACGGTGTCCAAGCTCGGCCTCGCCGGGATCCGTCTCGGCTATCTGGTCGGCAAACCGGGCTGGCTGACCGAATTCGACAAAGTGCGGCCACCGTACAACACCAACGTGCTCACGCAAGCCGCCGCAGATTTCCTGCTCGACCACGTCGACGTGCTCGACTCGCAAGCCGCGCAATTGCGCGACGAACGTACGAAACTGGCGCACGCGGTGTCCCAATTACCGGGCGCCGAAGTGTTCCCGAGCGCCGGTAATTTCCTGCTGGTGCGCGTGCCCGACGCGTCGGTGCTGTTCGAAACGCTACTGACGGCGCGGGTTCTCATCAAAAACGTGAGTAAAATGCATGCATTGCTGGCCAATTGCGTGCGTTTGACCGTCGGTTCGCCGGAAGAAAACGCCCAACTGATCGCTGCACTGAAACTCGTGCTGAACTGAACGGCGTGCAGAACGGCCGCGCAAGTGTTTTCCCATATTGCGGAAAAGCGCGCGTGGCCCGCTGTTTTCCCATCCCACCTACCTATCGCTTTCTAGCTAGATTCGAGGAATTACCATGCGCCTTGCGGAAGTCGTTCGCAACACCAGCGAAACGCAGATCCGTGTGAAGATCAATCTGGACGGCACCGGTCAGCAAAAGCTGGCCACCGGCGTGCCGTTTCTGGACCACATGCTCGACCAGATCGCGCGGCATGGATTGTTCGACCTCGAAATCGAAGCGCATGGCGACCTGCATATCGACGACCATCACACGGTCGAAGACACCGGGATCACGCTCGGCCAGGCCGTCGCGAAAGCGATCGGCGACCGCAAGGGCATCCGCCGCTACGGTCATTCCTACGTGCCGCTCGACGAAGCGCTGTCGCGCGTCGTGATTGATTTTTCCGGCCGTCCGGGCCTCGAATTCCATGTGCCGTTCACGCGCGCGCGCATCGGCACGTTCGACGTCGATCTGTCCATCGAGTTTTTCCGCGGCTTCGTGAACCATGCCGGCGTCACGCTGCATATCGACAACCTGCGCGGCCTGAACGCCCACCATCAGATGGAAACGGTATTCAAGGCGTTCGGGCGTGCGTTGCGCATGGCCACTGAACTGGACGAACGCGCGGCGGGGCAGATTCCGTCGACCAAGGGCAGCCTTTAAGCGCTCACTAGCCGGCTCGTTGGTCGGCTCACTGGCCAACTCACTTACCAGGACCGGGACCAGCGCCGATGCGCTCGCGCCCGGTGTGCGATGGACATTCTGAAGTCGTTTATTTCGCTGCTGGCACTGATCAACCCGGTCGGCGCGATCCCGTTCTTCATGAGCCTGACGGCGAATCAGAGCGATGCCGAGCGGCGTAGAACCATTCGCATTGCGGCGATTTCGGTGTTCTGCGTGATCACGATCACCACGCTGCTCGGGCAGCAGATCATCAGCTTCTTCGGTATTTCGGTCGGCTCGCTCGAAGTGGGCGGCGGGATCATCATGCTGCTCATGGCGATCAACATGCTGAACGCGCAGATCGGCAACAGCCGTTCGACGCCGGAAGAGCGCCATGAAGCCGAGCAGAAGGACAACATCGCGGTCGTGCCGCTGGCGATTCCGCTGTTGACCGGTCCGGGCGCGATCAGCACCACGATCATCTACGCGGCCGGCTCGGCGCATTGGTACGACCGGATCAGCCTCGTCGCGATCGGCGCGGTGCTGGCGGCGATCTGCTTTTTTTCGCTGCGGCTCGCCGAACCGATTGCCCGCTGGGTCGGTCGCACGGGTATCAACATCGGCACGCGGCTCATGGGTTTGATGTTATCGGCGCTGGCGGTGGAATTCATCGTCGACGGATTGAAGGCATTGCTGCCTAACTTGAAATGAAAACTTCGATAGCGATTGTGGATTACGGAATGGGCAACCTGCGTTCGGTCGCCCAGGCACTGCGCAAAGCCGCGCCGGAAGCGGACGTGGCGATCGTCGACCAGCCTGAAGCGATTCGCGCGGCCGACCGCGTCGTGCTGCCCGGCCAGGGCGCGATGCCGGACTGCATGCGCAGCCTGGCCGAATCCGGCCTGCAGGAAGCGGTGATTGAAGCGTCGCGCAGCAAGCCGCTGATGGGCGTATGCGTCGGCGAGCAGATGCTGTTCGACTGGAGCGCGGAGGGCGGCACGCCCGGCTTGGGCCTCTTGCCCGGCAAAGTGCTGCGCTTCGACCTGGAAGGCCAGTTGCAGGACGACGGTTCGCGCTTCAAAGTCCCGCAAATGGGCTGGAACCGCGTGCGTCAGGCGCAGCCGCACCCACTGTGGGACGGCGTCGCGGACAACGCCTTCTTCTACTTCGTGCACAGTTATTACGTGGTGCCGGACAACGCCGCCCATACCTCGGGCGAAACGGTGTACGGTGTGCCCTTTACCTCGGCGGTGGCGCGGGATAACATCTTCGCGACCCAATTCCACCCGGAAAAGAGCGCCGAAGCGGGGCTGCGCGTGTATCGCAACTTCGTGCACTGGAACCCGTGAGCGCCTTTCTTCATCCTGTTGCCATGCGCCGTTTCGCCACAAGCGGAGCGTGTGCCGCGCGCCGCAATCGCAACATCACGATTTCGCTCACCCACGACGCCGCGCAAGGGCGTCGAAAGAGTTGTACTAAACTAGCGAAACGGCGCCCCGGCGGGCTGGACCACCAGCCGCCGCCGCCGACCTTCAACCCCTTCCCAGACAACACCCGATTGCTATGCTGCTGATTCCCGCCATCGACCTGAAAGACGGTCAGTGTGTACGCCTCAAACAGGGCGATATGGACCAGGCGACGATATTTTCCGAGGAACCGGCGGCGATGGCCCGACATTGGGTCGATCGCGGTGCTCGGCGTCTGCACCTCGTCGACCTGAATGGCGCGTTCGCCGGCAAGCCGAAGAATGAAGACGCGATTCGCGCGATCATCGAGGAAGTGGGCGGCGAGATTCCCGTGCAGCTGGGCGGCGGCATCCGCGACCTGAACACGATCGAGCGCTATCTGGACGACGGTTTGTCGTACGTGATCATCGGCACGGCGGCGGTGAAGAATCCCGGCTTCCTGCAGGACGCCTGCACGGCGTTCGGCGGCCATATCATCGTCGGGCTGGATGCGAAAGACGGCAAGGTCGCGACCGACGGATGGAGCAAGCTGACCGGCCACGAAGTGGCCGATCTCGCGCGCAAGTTCGAGGACTACGGCTGCGAGTCGATCATCTACACCGATATCGGCCGTGACGGCATGCTTCAGGGCATTAACATCGAAGCGACGGTGCGCCTTGCGCGCGCGGTGAAGATTCCGGTGATCGCGAGCGGTGGCTTGTCCAACCTCGCCGACATCGAATCGCTGTGCGAAGTCGAAGACGAAGGCATCGAAGGCGTGATCTGCGGCCGGGCGATTTACTCGGGCGATCTCGACTTCGCGGCGGCGCAAACCCTCGCGGACCGGCTGCGCGAATCGGACGACGCTTAAGGGTCGTTCAAGCGGCGTCGCGTTTGGCTCATCATTCGCGCAGAGGCGCCTCAGGGCGCCCGGCGCGCGCGGCTCGCCGCGCCGGCACTGTGCCGTTCGTCTGAAATTCAAAGCGAGCGGCCTCATCAGCGGTATTGGCAGAATTGCAAGATCATGGCTCTAGCTAAACGCATCATCCCCTGTCTCGACGTCACGGCTGGCCGCGTGGTCAAGGGCGTCAACTTCGTCGAACTACGCGATGCGGGCGACCCGGTCGAAATCGCCCGCCGCTACGACGATCAGGGCGCCGACGAACTCACCTTCCTCGATATCACCGCGACCTCGGATCAGCGCGATCTGATCCTGCCGATCATCGAAGCGGTCGCCTCGCAAGTGTTCATTCCGCTGACGGTCGGCGGCGGCGTGCGCGCCGTCGAAGACGTGCGGCGCCTGCTGAACGCGGGCGCGGACAAGATCAGCATGAACTCGTCGGCGGTGGCGAATCCGCAGCTCGTGAAAGACGCGACGGACAAATACGGCTCGCAGTGCATCGTCGTCGCGATCGACGCAAAGCGCGTCTCCGCGGACGGCGAGCCGCCGCGCTGGGAAGTCTTCACGCACGGCGGACGCAAGGCCACTGGCCTCGAAGCCGTCGAATGGGCGCGCAAGATGGCCGAACTCGGCGCTGGTGAAATCCTGCTCACCAGCATGGACCGCGACGGCACGAAGAGCGGTTTCGACCTCGCACTCACGCGCGCGGTGTCCGACGCAGTGCCGATTCCGGTGATCGCTTCGGGCGGCGTGGGCAATCTGCAGCATCTGGCCGACGGCATCAAGAGCGGCCACGCGGACGCAGTACTCGCCGCGAGCATCTTCCACTACGGCGAACACACCGTGGGCGAGGCCAAGCGCTTCATGGCCGATCAGGGCATTTCGGTGAGGTTGTGACGTGGTGAATCCCTCGGCAGTCAATTGGCTCGACAAGGTCAGGTGGGACGCGAACGGCCTCGTGCCGGTGATCGCGCAGGAGGCGTCGACGAACGACGTGCTGATGTTCGCGTGGATGAACCGCGAAGCCCTTGCCAAGACCATCGAAACGAACCGCGCAGTGTATTTCTCGCGCTCGCGTCAGCGTCTGTGGTTCAAGGGCGAAGAGTCCGGCCATGTGCAGCATGTGCACGAGGTGCGGCTCGATTGCGACGAAGACGTCGTGCTGCTGAAAGTGGAGCAGGTGTCGGGCATTGCCTGTCACACCGGCCGCCACTCGTGCTTTTTCCAGAAATTCGAAGGCGCGGTGGACGATGGCGACTGGGTCGCCGTCGATCCCGTGCTGAAAGACCCCGAACACATCTACAAATGACGCAATCCACGCAAACCACGTCGTCCGACCCCGCGACCACGAATGACACGCTGCTGCGCCTCGCGGCGATCATCGACAGCCGCAAGGGCGGCGATCCGGACGTGTCGTACGTGTCGCGCCTGTTCCACAAGGGCGACGACGCGGTGCTGAAGAAGATCGGCGAAGAAGCCACCGAAGTCGTGCTGGCCGCCAAGGATGCGCGCCACGGCGGCGCGCCGAAGGCGCTGGTCGGTGAAGTCGCGGACCTGTGGTTTCACTGCCTCGTGATGCTGTCGCACTTCGATCTGAGCCCGGCGGACGTGCTCGCCGAGCTGGAGCGCCGCGAAGGCATGTCGGGCATCGAGGAGAAGGCGCTACGCAAGAGCCGCGACCGCGAGCAGAACGGCGACTGATCGTCGTTGGGCCGCTCGCGTCTTGAAGTGGGGAGCACCGGCGCCCATATTGCACTGAACGCATCTGATCGCATCCTTGGGAGGACGCAAGCATGGAACAGTCGCACGAAAGCTATCCGCCGCCGGTCTATCGCAATGCTATCGAGCCAGAGCGCGAACGCAGCCTGCGCACGCTCACCCACGTTCTGTACGCGCTGTATGCGGTCCACTGGCTGACAGGCGGCCTGACGATCCTGATCGCGATCATCATCAACTACGTGAAGCGGCCCGACGTGGTGGGCACGCCGTACGAAGCCCATTTCGAGTGGCAGATCCGCTCCTTCTGGATGGCCTTGCTGGGTTATGCGATCGGCGGCGTGCTGCTGTTCGTGGTGATCGGCATTCCGGTCCTGTGGGCCGTGAGCATCTGGATGTTGTACCGTATTATCAAAGGCTGGCTGTATCTGTACGATAACAAGCCGCTCGCGAATCCGCGCGCCTGGTTCTGAGTTTCGTCCGACGGTTGCCGGGCCTGACATGAATCGCGCCGCGTACGCTTCGCGCTTCAGCCATACTGTGTCAGGAATACGATGAGCCACGACCCGAACTGCCTTTTCTGCAAAATCGCCGCCGGCGCGATCCCGTCGACCAAAGTCCATGAAGACGACGAATTCGTCGCCTTCCGCGACATTCGTCCGGCCGCCGAGACGCATGTGCTGGTCATTCCGCGCAAGCACATCGCCACGCTGTCGAATTGCACCGAAGGCGATGCGCCGCTGCTTGGTAGAATGCTAGTTTTGGCGGCACGTCTGGCCGATCAGCTGGGCGTGGCGTACACCGGCGGCGAAACGGGTTTTCGCACGGTAATCAATACCGGGCCGGGCGGCGGGCAAGAGGTGTATCACCTGCACGCACACATTCTCGCGGGGCCGCGCCCCTGGCAGCGCATGGGCTGACGCGGCTGCGCTGCGAGTTTTGGTCACGCACAATACCGCGGCCGTTGTTTTTGCCGCATTGTAACGACGCCGACGCGATCGTCTGGTCACAATGACATACCGTGTCGCGGGTTGAGTCGGAAGGGCTCGCGGTAATGTTCAGATGAAGCGTACGCGCTTCGATTCATGCCGCAAGGCGTACGAGGTTCACCGCATTACGGTGCGGTGTCGGGTTTAAGGAGAGTAGTCATGGGTTCGTTGAGTATTTGGCATTGGTTGATCGTGTTGTTGATCGTGGCGCTCGTGTTCGGCACGAAGAAGCTGCGCAATATCGGCACCGATCTGGGTGGCGCGGTGAAGGGCTTCAAGGAAGGCATGAAGGAAGCCGAAACGCCGGGCGGCGAAGCGCAGCAGCGCGAACTGCCGCGCAACGGCGCCGTGGATGTGGAAGCGAAGGAAAAGACGCCGCGTTCGGGCGATTACCGCTAAGCCGCGGCTTAACCGCGTTACTGACGGACATTCCACTTCATGCTGGACCTCGGTCTAACCAAGATGGCGCTGATCGGCGTCGTCGCGCTGGTCGTACTCGGGCCTGAGCGCCTGCCACGCGTCGCCCGTACAGCCGGCGCGCTGTTCGGCCGTGCGCAGCGGTATATCAACGACGTGAAGGCCGAAGTCACGCGCGAAATCGAACTCGACGAACTGCGTCGCATGAAAAGCGAGTTCGAAGCCGCCGCGACCAACGTCGAAACCTCCGTTAAGGACAATCTGCGCAAGCACGAGACCGAACTGAACGACGCGTGGAACAGCGGCACGTCGGTGTCGCCGAGCATTGCCGGTGGCGCGCTTGAAGACGTCGGCAATGCAAGTAACACCTCGTGGCCGAGCAGCACGCCAGCTGCGGGGCCCAAACGCAAGAACTGGCGTGTCAAGCAGACGGCCATGCCCACCTGGTACAAGCGCGCGACCACGCGCCGCACGCGTGTGCAGTCGGGTGCGGCGCGCGTGGCGCGGCATACGCCGGCCAGCATGCGTCGCCCGACGCGGTTTTTCTGATGATCAGAACGACAATCTCTAACCGAGGGCCGGTGTGAGCGACCCCCAGCATACCCAGGACGAAGGCACTGAAGAGACCTTCATTTCCCACCTCGTTGAATTGCGCGACCGTATCATTCGCGCCGGCCTTGCCGTCGTCGTGGTGTTCGTCGGGCTCGTGTACTGGGCGCCGGATATCTTCCGGTTGCTGGCGCGGCCTTTGATGCAGAACCTGCCGAAGGACGGCAAGATGATCGTCACCGACGTCACCGGCTCGTTCTTCGTGCCGATGAAGGTGACCATGCTGGTGGCCTTCGTGATCGCGCTGCCGATCGTGCTGTATCAGATCTGGGCATTCGTCGCGCCGGGTCTTTATCAGCACGAGAAGAAACTGGTCGGGCCGCTGGTGGGCAGCAGCTACACGCTGTTCCTGTGCGGCATGGCGTTCGCGTATTTCGTGGTGTTCCCAACTATCTTCCGCGTGATGGCGCACTACAACGCGCCACTCGGCGCGGAGATGACCACGGACATCGACAATTACCTGAGCTTCGTGTTGACCATGTTCATCGCATTCGGCGTGACGTTCGAAGTGCCGATCGTCGTGGTGCTGTTGGTGCGCATGAACGTGGTGACGCTCAAGAAGCTCAAGGAGATTCGTCCCTATGTGATCGTCGGCGCCTTTGTTATCTCGGCCGTGGTCACGCCGCCGGACGTGTTCTCGCAATTGATTCTGGCGATTCCGCTGATCGTGTTGTACGAGGCAGGGATCATCGCGGCCCGGTTGATTGTTGGCAAGCAGCCGGTGGTGATCGAAGACGCGAGCCCGCCGCCGAGTCAATGACGTAGCGCTTCGGCCGCTCACGCAAAGACAAAAGGGCAGTCCGTTATGGACTGCCCTTTTTGCCTGATGCGCGGCGCGTTGCTTGTGCTTGCAGCTGCCGTTGAGGCGTTGCCCTCGCGATTGCGCTCTTCGCTCTATACGTCAGCCCCCGTCATCATCTTGCTCACCACCACCGCCGTTGTCCTCGGCCGGTTGCTTCGGCGGAGGCGGCCGTTTGCCGATCGTGACTTCCAGATCCATCTCGCGGCTCTTGCGCACGAGATGCACCTTCGCGGCCGTGCCCGGCTTGATCTGCGCGATCACATTCAGGAGACGCGTGGTGTCGGTGATTTCCTGGCCATTCACGCTCATGAGAATGTCGCCCGGCTTGATGCCCGCGCGGTCCGCGGGACCGTTCTTCAGCACGCCCGCGACAATCGCGCCCGACTTCTGATCCAGCCCAAACGATTCGGCGATTTCCGGCGTGACGTCCTGCGGTTCGACGCCGATCCAGCCGCGCGTGACCGAACCCGTGGTGATGATGCTCTCGAGCACGCTGCGCGCCGTCGAGACGGGAATCGCGAAGCCGATGCCGAGCGAGCCGCCCGAGCGCGAATAGATCGCGGTGTTGATGCCGAGCAGATTGCCGTTCACGTCGACGAGCGCGCCACCCGAATTGCCGGGGTTGATGGCCGCGTCGGTCTGAATGAAGTTTTCGAACGTGTTGATGCCGAGGTGGTTGCGCCCGAGCGCGCTGACGATACCCATGGTCACCGTCTGGCCGACGCCGAACGGATTGCCGATCGCCAGCACCACGTCGCCCACGCGCGTCTGATCCATGCGGCCGAGCGTGATGGTGGGCAGATTGGTCATGTTGACCTTGAGCACGGCCAGATCCGTTTCCGGATCGACGCCGATCACCTTCGCATTCGTGGTGCGGCCGTCGGCCAGCGCGATTTCGATCTGATCGGCGCCGTCCACGACGTGCTGGTTCGTTAGAATGTAACCTTCCGAACTCACTATCACGCCGGAGCCCAGATTGGACGCGGGCTGTTCCTGCTGCTTGCGGTTCTTGTCGCCGAAGAAGTAGCGGAACAGCGGATCTTTTGCGCGCGGGTCGGGTGGCAGTGAGCCATCCTTGCTGGAGAACACATTGACGACCGCGGGCATGGCCTTTTGTGCGGCGTCCGCGTACGACGCCTGAGCTGGGCCGCTGCCGATGCCTGGCGCTACTTCCCGCAGGGCGACGATCGGTTCGGCGAGTTGCTTGCCGAATTGCCCTTGACGCTGGAGCCACTGCGGTTTGAGGGTCGCAATGATGAACATGAGCGCCAACAGCACGGTCACCGCTTGGGCAAAGAACAGCCAAAAGCGTCTAAGCATCTGAAGACTAGAGGTTTATATGGATCGGATCGAACTTGAATTGTACTTGAACAATCTCCTTGAAACCGCGCGCTTCAAGGACTATTGCCCCAATGGACTGCAGGTCGAAGGGCGTCGCAAGATCAATAAGCTCGCGACCGGCGTGACCGCTTCGGCGGCCTTCCTGGAGGCGGCGCTCGATTGGGGTGCGGACGCCGTGCTGGTCCATCACGGCTACTTCTGGCGCAACGAAGCGCCGCAGATCACCGGCCGCAAACACGCGCGGCTGAAGCTGCTGATCGCCAACGACCTGAACCTGTTCGCCTATCACCTGCCGCTCGACGACCATCCCGAGTTCGGCAACAACGCGCAGATCGGCCAGAAGATGGGCTGGATCAGCGACGCGCGCTTCGGCGAGAACGATCTCGGCTGGCTCGCCACGTTTCCCATGCCAATCACGCTCGCGCACTTCACCGCGCAAGTCGAACAGACGCTCGGCCGCACGCCGCTCGTGTTCGGCGACGCGGACCGCGAACTGCGCCGCGTGGGCTGGTGCACGGGTGCCGCGCAAGGCATGTTCGACGCGGCCATCAACGCTGGCGCGGACGTTTATCTGACCGGCGAAGTGTCGGAGTCGGTGATGCACACATCGGCGGAAAGCGGAGTGGCTTTTCTCGCGGCGGGCCACCATGCCACCGAGCGCTTCGGCGTGCAGGCGGTGGGCAAGCATCTGTCCGAGCAGTTCGATATCGAGCACCTCTTTATCGATATCCCCAATCCCGTTTGAATCGCAAGAATCAGGTAAAACGCATTAGCGTAGAAAAAGGCACGAATAACGGAGGGGGCACTTAAAAGGAGGTGCAAAAAGGTTTGCGATTCGTACGGAGAAACCCTGATTTATCAAAGGCTTCGCACGGTTTTTGGCAATCGGCCCTTGTAAATGGCGACTCCATTCGCGCAAACTAGCGGCGGTAGAAGAGACGTGAAGGAAAAATCCAACTCAGAAGTGGGGCGTGTGATGCGAGACAAGGAAGATGAACGCGTCGACGGCAGCCGCCGTACCTGGCTGATAGCGACGACCGTAGCAGGTGGCATAGGAGGCGTTGCCACTGTCGTACCCTTTGTTAGTTCGTTTGCACCATCTGAAAAGGCCAAGGCAGCAGGTGCCCCGGTCGAAGTCGATATCAGCGATCTCAAGCCCGGCGACATGAAGACCGTTGCCTGGCGCGGTAAGCCGGTGTGGATCATCAACCGCACCGACCGGATGCTCGCCGATGTCCAGAAAGCCGATAACGAAGTAGCGGATCCCCACACCAAGAATCCTTTTTCGATGCCGTTGCCGGAGTACTGCAACAACGAGTTCCGTTCACGCACTGACCACAAGAACCTTTTCGTCGCCGTCGCCGTGTGCACCCATCTGGGTTGCACGCCGACGCCGCGCTTCCAGGAGGGCGCGCAGCCCAATCTTCCAGACGACTGGCCAGGCGGCTTCCTGTGCCCTTGCCACGGCTCGACCTATGACATGGCCGGCCGCGTCTTCAAGAACAAACCTGCGCCGCAGAACCTCGACATCCCGCCTTACATGTTCACCTCGGCCACCGGCCTCGTGATCGGCAAGGACGAGAAAGGAGAAGCGTAATGGCGATCGAACACGAAGTAGAGACGACCGGGCTGGTCGGCTGGATCGACCGGCGCTTTCCGATGACTTCCACCTGGAAGAAGCACGTTTCCGAGTACTACGCGCCGAAGAACTTCAACTTCTGGTACTTCTTCGGTTCGCTTGCGCTCCTGGTGCTGGTCAACCAGATCGTCACCGGCATCTTCCTCACCATGAACTACAAGCCCGACGCGACGCTTGCGTTCTCGTCGGTCGAGTACATCATGCGCGAGGTGCCGTGGGGCTGGCTGATCCGCTATATGCACTCCACGGGCGCGTCGATGTTTTTCGTCGTCGTGTATCTGCATATGTTCCGCGGGCTGATGTACGGCTCGTACCGCAAGCCGCGCGAACTGGTGTGGATCTTCGGCTGCGCGATTTTCCTGTGCCTGATGGCCGAGGCCTTTTTCGGCTATCTGCTGCCGTGGGGGCAAATGTCGTTCTGGGGCGCGCAGGTGATCGTGAACCTGTTCTCGGCGATTCCGTTCATCGGGCCGGATCTGTCGCTGTGGATTCGCGGCGACTATGTGGTCTCCGATGTCACGCTGAACCGCTTCTTCGCGTTTCACGTGATCGCGATTCCGCTGGTGCTGATCGGTCTGGTGGTCGCCCACCTGGTCGCGCTGCACGAAGTGGGATCGAACAACCCGGACGGCATCGAAATCAAGGCGAAGAAGGGCCCGGACGGCATTCCGCTCGACGGCATCCCGTTCCACCCCTACTACTCGGTGCACGATTTCATGGGCGTGACGGTGTTCCTGCTGATCTTCGCGGCGATCATCTTCTTCGCGCCGGAGATGGGCGGCTACTTCCTCGAAGCGAACAACTTCGTGCCGGCCAACCCGCTGCAGACGCCGCCTGAAATCGCCCCGGTGTGGTACTTCACCGCCTTCTACGCGATGCTGCGCGCCACTACGGATCCGTTCAAGATCGTGCTGATGGTCGTGATCGGGCTGCTCGGCCTGCTCGCGCTGGTGCGCGCGCGCGGGAAATGGAAGCTCGGCCTGCCGGTGCTCGCGGTGCTGGTGATTCTGGCCATGGCGTTCACGGAGTCGAAGTTCTGGGGCGTGGTGGTGATGGGCAGTGCGGTGGTGTCGCTGTTCTTCCTGCCGTGGCTCGACCGCTCGCCGGTCAAGTCGATCCGTTACCGGCCGTTTTTTCACAAGGTGTTCTACGGCATCTTCGTGGCCGCGTTCCTGACGTTGGCTTTCCTCGGCACTAAACCGCCGTCGCCGGCCGCCACGTTGATCGCCCAGATCTGCGCGCTGATCTACTTCGCGTTTTTCCTCGGTATGCCGTTCTGGACGCGGCTTGGCACGTTCAAGCAGCCGCCCGAACGGGTGCGGTTCAAGCCTCACTAATCGCGAGCCAGGAGAACACGAAATGAAAAAACTGCTTACGAAGTGCGCGCTGATCGGCGCGACACTGCTCGCGGTGCTGGCCGCCCCGGCTTACGCGGACGAGAATTTCCCTCTCGACCGCGCGCCGGATAACGCGGAGAATTTCGCTTCTTTGCAGCACGGCGCGCAATTGTTTGTAAACTACTGCCTGAATTGCCACAGCGCGAACCTGATGCGCTACAACCGCCTGACCGACATCGGCATTACGCCGAACGAAATTCAGGCGAACCTGCTCTTCACCACGGATAAAGTCGGCAACACCATGACCGTGGCGATGCGTCCGGCCGACGCGCAAGCGTGGTTCGGCGCGAGTCCGCCGGATTTGTCGGTGGAAGCGCGAGCGCGCGGCAAGGATTGGCTGTACACGTATTTGCGCAGCTTTTACCGCGACAATACGCGGCCGACCGGCTGGAACAATCTGGTGTATGAAAACGTGAGCATGCCTCACGTGCTGTGGCAGCTTCAGGGGCAACGTACCGCGAAGTTCGGTGACGAAACCGACGAAAAAACTGGCGAGACGGTACACAAATTTGTCGGCTTCCAGCAGGTCACTCCGGGGACGATGTCGCCGGTAGATTATGATTCTGCTGTGGCCGACCTTGTGTCGTACCTGTCATGGATGTCCGAACCGACCCAGAAAACCCGCAAACAGCTTGGCGTGTGGGTGCTGTTGTTCCTCGGTATCCTGAGCTTTTTCGCCTGGCGATTGAACGCCGCGTACTGGAAACATATCAAATAATCACGCCGTCACCCGGCGTGGGGCCGGCGCCAGGAAAAACCTGTTGAACGGTTTTTCCGCGCGCTGGCCTTTCAGCTTTTTGAGGAAACGTAAACATGATGGTTCTGTATTCCGGCACAACTTGCCCGTTCTCCCAGCGCTGCCGGCTGGTGTTGTTCGAAAAGGGCATGGACTTCGAGATCCGCGACGTCGACCTGTTTAACAAGCCGGAAGACATCGCCGTGATGAATCCGTATGGTCAAGTGCCGATTCTCGTCGAACGGGACCTGATTCTGTACGAATCGAACATCATCAACGAGTATATCGACGAGCGCTTCCCGCACCCGCAGCTGATGCCGGCCGATCCGGTGCAGCGCGCGCGCGCGCGCCTGTTCCTGCTGAACTTCGAGAAGGAACTGTTCGTTCACGTCGGCACGCTCGAAAACGAAAAGGGCAAGGCCGCCGAGAAGAATCACGAGAAGGCCCGTCTCGCGATTCGCGATCGTCTGACGCAACTCGCACCGATCTTCCTGAAGAACAAGTACATGCTCGGCGAAGAGTTCTCGATGCTCGACGTCGCGATCGCGCCGTTGCTGTGGCGTCTGGATCATTACGGCATCGAACTGTCGAAGAACGCCGCACCGCTGATGAAGTATGCCGAGCGCATTTTCAGCCGCCCGGCTTATATCGAAGCGCTGACGCCTTCGGAAAAGGTGATGCGTCGTTGAGTTTGGCTTTGGGGCGAGGGCGCCGCGCGGCGGAGTGAGCGCGGGCCCGCGCCCGGTAAGAGGACTGTTGATGCAAGAGATTTCCACCAAGCCTTACCTGCTGCGCGCGCTCTACGAGTGGTGCACGGATAACGGCTATACGCCGCATATCGCGGTCCGGGTCGACAATCAGACGCGCGTGCCGCGTCAGTTTGTGCGCGACAACGAAATCGTGTTGAACATCAGCTTCGAGGCGACCAGCCAGTTGCAGATGGGCAACGAGTGGATCGAGTTCAGCGCGCGTTTCTCCGGCAAGTCGCACAAGATCGAGGTGCCGATCGCCAATATTCTCGCGATTTACGCGCGCGAAAACGGGCAGGGCATGGCGTTCCCGGTCGAGTCGACGGGCGGTGAAGCGCAGGATTCGGGCGCCGACGCGGAAGTGGCGGACGAGACCGAGGCGCCCGCGCCACGCGTGGTCGAAACGGCGCCGGCAACGGATGCCGCCACCGCCAAAGCGGATAGCGAGACGGACGGTCCGCAGCCTGACGACGATGGATCGAAAGGCGGCGGAAGGGCTCGCCTCAAGATCGTAAAATGAAGTAGAATCACGGCCTCATGCCGGCTTAGCTCATCAGGTAGAGCGCTTGACTTGTAATCATGAGGTAGCGGGTTCGAGTCCTGCAGCCGGCACCAGTTGTACTAAACGGGGTTTCTGTTCATTCAGAAACCCCGTTTTTATTTGTCCGCGCTTATCGATAAAGGTGACGTATCCGAGCCGCTGCACGGCCATTCAGCCTGCAGAAAGAACCGGCTTCGTGAAGCATCGGTGAGCTGCGAAACGGTCCAAAATCACCATATCTCTTTCACCTTGTCGATCGTGGACTTTTTAGTCCACGAGTTGCCGGTCGAGGCCTGCAGATAGCGCGCCTCACCCGTCCCCGCCGACGAATAGCGCACCGCGAACCCGGACGACAGAGGTACTATGCGGGCGTCAGTCGGCAACGCTATCCAGTACTCCGGCGGGCAACGCCCCCGATGACGCGGCTTATCAGCGCGTCGCTCCCGCAACACCGACCCCACCTCACCATGACCAGCCCTGCAACCATCACCTGGCCCGAAGCCGACGGCCCCCGCTCCGCGCGTTGGCGCTCCGAAGCGGCCGTGCCGCCGCCCAAGCGCGTCATCGTCGCGGACGACCGCACCACCGCCGATTCCGCGTACCGACTCGCGTGTGAAGGCACGGCGCTACTGTGGAACGGCGACTTCCAGAACGCTCGTCAACTGCTGCAAGCGGTCACGCGCCGGCTCGAGCGCAAGCCTCGCAAACACGGCGAAACGCCGATCGACGCGTTCAATCTGCATCGGCAGGCGCAGTCGCAACGCGCGCGCACGCTCGGCATGATCCTGATTCCGCTCGACGCCGCGTATGGTATTCCGCTGCGCCGCGCGCCGGAGGTCCAACAGGCTTGCATCGAGACGTACGGTCCGTCCACTGACGAACCGTCCGTCGTCTCGCTGCGCGAACTGCTCGGCATGATCGGCGCGCATGAATGGCGCAAGAAGGGCGTCGAGATTCCCGCGCTGGGTGACCGGATTCATCCGCACTACGGCGTGTTCTCACCAGTGCGCGGCGAGTATGTGGATCTCGTTGCGCGCACGCCGCTGCCTTCGCTGAATAAGGCGTTCGATATCGGCACCGGTACGGGCGTGTTGTCCGCGCTGCTCGCCAAACGCGGCGTGAAGAGAATCATCGCTACCGATCAGGATCCCCGCGCGCTCGCTTGTGCGCGTGAGAACCTGACGCGTCTCGGCTATGACCAGCAGGTCGAGGTCGTGCAGGCCGATCTGTTTCCGGAAGGCCGCGCGCCGCTCGTCGTATGCAACCCGCCGTGGGTGCCGGCGAGACCCGCTTCGCCGATCGAGTACGCCATCTACGATTCGGAAAGCCGCATGCTGCTCGGTTTCCTGAACGGCCTCGCGGAGCATCTGTCGCCGGGCGGCGAGGGCTGGCTGATCATGTCGGATTTCGCCGAGCATCTCGGTTTGCGCACGCGCGACTGGCTGCTGGCCGCCATCGACAAGGCGGGGTTGACCGTGGTGGGTCGCGAGGACATTCGTCCGCGACACCCCAAGTCGACCGATGAAACCGATGCGCTGCACACGGCGCGCATGGCCGAAGTGACGTCGCTGTGGCGTCTGAAGGCGCGATAAGCGGTGAGATGCGCTGCTCTCGCTTTAAGAGCGAGGGCAACACGTCACGCCGCCGCCTCGCTCCCCTTGAGTTTGCCGACATACGCCGCCGCGCCGCGTCCTGCCGCGAGGCCGCTGGCGAAGCAGGCGGTGAGCAGGTAACCGCCCGTCGGCGCTTCCCAATCGAGCATCTCGCCCGCGCAGAAGGCGCCGGGCAGGCGCTCAATCATCAAGTGCTCGTCGAGCGCCTCGAAGGGAATGCCGCCGGCGGTGCTGATCGCTTCCGCGATCGGCCGGGCGCGCGTGAGGCGCACGGGCAGCGCCTTGATGGCGTGCGCGAGGCCGTCTGCGTCGGCGAAGGCTTCTTTCGACAAAATCTCGTGCAACAAAGCCAGTTTTACCCCGCCAATTCCGATTCTGCCGTGCAGATGGCTCGACATCGAGCGTGAGCCGCGCGGTCGCGTGACTTCGGCGACGACCCGCTCCAAAGGCAAGCCTGGCGCCAGATCCAACGTGACCGTGACATCGCCGTCGGCCAGAATCCGCTCCCGGATTACTGCCGACAAGGCGTAAATCAGACTCCCTTCCAAGCCCGTTTCGGTCAGAAGTATTTCACCTTGTCGATTGTGGACTTTATTGTCTACGCCGGTGAGCGCCATGGCCACCGGCTTGACCGGTTGACCCGCGAAACGCTCGCGCAGATAGGGGCTCCAGTCCGCGTCGAAGCCGCAGTTTGCAGACAGCAACGGCGTTACGGGCACGTTGCGCGAGGCCATCAGCGGAACCCAGGCGGCGTCCGATCCGAGCCGCGGCCAGCTTGCGCCGCCCACCGCGAACACGACGGCATCGAAGGTCACAGTCTGTTCGCCGTCGGGTGTCGCGAAGTGGAGCGTATGCGCCGCGACATCGCCCGCTTCGGTGTCCCAGCCAATCCACTTGTGGCGCATGTGAAACCGCACGCCCGCCTCGCGCAGTCGATGCAACCACGCACGCAGCATCGGCGCGGCTTTCATGTCGGTCGGAAAAACGCGTCCCGAACTGCCGACGAACGTCTCCACACCCAAGCCGTGCACCCACGCGCGCAGGGCGTCGGGATCGAAGGCTCGCACGAGCGGCGCGATCTGTTCGCGGCGCGCTCCGTAGCGGCCGAGGAACGGCTCGAGCGGCTCCGAATGCGTGATGTTCATGCCGCCTTTGCCCGCCATCAGAAATTTGCGGCCGACCGACGGCATGGCGTCATAGACGTCGACCTGCACGCCTTGCTGGACGAGCGCCTCGGCGGCCATCAAGCCGGCGGGGCCGCCGCCGATCACGGCGACGCGGGCGGAATCGAATGAGGATGACATGCGGGCCTGCGGATGAGCGGAAGAGGCGGCGCGCCGGCGATTCGGATGATCCGTCGGCGCGAAGGGCGCTATTTTCACACTGCGAGCAGTGCAGGGCAAACGCGCGGGCAGGTCGGCAGGCCGAAAATGGCTGAGTTCAGGCGGTCTGCGTACGCCTGGTTTGCGTCGACGGCTTTGTTATCGACCGGCGCGACCTATACTTTTCAGACACCTTCCATCGGATGCCGTGCGCGTCTTCCTCGCGTCATACCAACTCGCCGTCTTCCCCGCCACCCGGCGCTATCCGAGCTATCGGAGCCGCCGTGTCACGACCGGTGATGTGGTCCGCGCGTCTGCTGCCTGCGTGGATGTCTGAACGTCATCTTGATCAAGGAGACTGCCATGTCCCGCAAATACATCGATTGCCGTGAGTTTCCGAGCGAAATGAACTGCACCGTCGCCTTGTCTGCCGACAGCGAGAGCGAATTGCTCGACGCCGCCGTGCAGCATGCGGTTGCTGTGCACAAGCATACGGATTCGCCGGAATTGCGCTCGCAACTCAAGGCGCTCTTTCACGACGGCACGCCACCGGTCGAAGCGACGCGCGGGTGAGCTGCCGTCATTTGGGGAGCTACAGAACGAGCGACCCGCGCAAGCGGCGTCTGGCCGCCCGCGCGGGTCGCAGCATCGTTGAACTATGTGTTAGCCGGGGTACGCCTCGTCCACCTTTAGCCCGGCGAGCTTGAAAATGACTCGCAGCGTCTGCGGTTTTATATCGCGCCGCGATGCGAGCGTAGTCATGACGAAGTCGAGCACTTTGGCGTACTTGAGCATGGTCAGGCAGGTTTCCATGTCCACGCTGCCGTCGCGCATGACTTCGGCCAGCCGCAGCATCTCCGTGGAGATGTCGCGGGCCATTTCCAGTTCGAGTTGCTGCTTCTCGGACCACGCTGGGGTGGCGATGAGTTTCGCCAGCATTTCCTGAAATTTCTGTTCGACGTTTCCGTTGGGTACCGTATCCATTGCCGCCTCTTCTATTTTCCGAGCGCGCGTCCGCTTGACGTCTCGGCGCGCTGCTGGTTACGTAACGTTCGGCCCGTGTTCCGGGACCGTCCTCCCCACATTCATTCGGTTCGCGTGGTGAAAGCCACGGCCGCAGCCCGTTGTTATAGGCGGCACGGCCGGCACCATCGGGCCCGGCCGTCACGCAAGCTGCTTTTGCGCCTTTCTGGAACCTTCCGCGTGACACTTTTTTACGCAGGAAGTGTTCCAGTTGATGCCCTTTATCACATGCTTCGCGCGGCTCCTTCGGTCAGCAAGCCGCACTTTGGGTAAACTGGCAGCAACTTTTCCCTTTTTCCGTCACCTGTCGCACGTTCACGTTGCAATTCTTGGCGGTTTTCCCCGATGTCCAGCAAAACGCACGAAATCCGTCCGAACCAGTCCGTCGAGTTGTTGAAGGAGCTTCACATCCTAACGCGCGACGGCAAGATGAATCAGGACAGCCGCCGCAAGCTGAAACAGGTCTACCACCTGTTCCAGTTCATCGAGCCGCTGCTCAAAGACCTCAAGGACAAGCAAGGCGCCGTTACCCTTGTCGATCACGGCGCGGGCAAGTCGTATCTAGGTTTTATCCTGTATGACCTTTTCTTCAAGGAGTTTCAGGAAGATGCGGGTGCTGCGTCACATATATATGGCATTGAGACGCGCGAGGAGCTCGTCGCGAAGTCGGAAGAGCTGGCTGGAAGGCTGGGTTTCACGGGCATGTCGTTTCTGAATCTGTCAGTGGCGGACTCGATCACGTCGGACCGCTTGCCGGCCCAGATCGACATCGTCACGGCGCTGCACGCCTGCAATACCGCGACCGACGACGCGCTGCGCTTCGCGCTCGAAAAGAAGGCGAAGTACATCGTGGTCGTGCCGTGCTGTCAGGCCGAGGTGGCGGGGGTGTTGCGGCAGAACAAGGGCAAATCGCTCGGCAACGCCTTGACGGAGATCTGGCGGCATCCGTTGCACACGCGGGAGTTCGGGAGCCAGATCACGAACGTGCTGCGGTGTTTGCAGCTCGAAGCGCACGGGTATCAGGTCAGCGTGACCGAACTGGTGGGCTGGGAGCATTCCATGAAGAATGAACTGATCATCGCCCAATACAAGGATCTGCCGAGACGCCGGCCGACCGAGCGCTTGAACGAGGTGATGGAAACGCTTGGGATCGAGGAACTGAAGGAACGGTTCTTTGTTTCGGCCTGATCGGACGGCGTGGGCGCGGTGGCTCGTTGCGAGCCGCTGCGTGAACTAGGGCTTCATCAACGCGGCCCAGCCGGCCAGGCCGATTCGCCGGAGCGTTTCCTGATTCCGCTCGTAAATCCCTTCCGCATCCGGAAAAGCCTGAACCGCGCGTTCAATGCTGTCTTCGCGCAGCAGATGCAAGATCGGATAGGGCGCGCGATTCGTGTAGTTCTCGATATCGTCGGGCTCGCTGCCTTCGAACTGGTAAAAGGGATGGAAGCTCGCGATCTGAACGATGCCTTCGAGCCGGAGCTGCTTGAGCATGCGTTCGGCGAAAAACAGGCAGTCGTTGTAGTCGAGAAAATCGCTGAGCGCCTGCGGCACGATCAACAGCGTGGTATCCACGGCATCCGGGTTGGCGGCGACCAGCGTCTGAAGCTCGGTTTCCAGATCGGCCAGCACGCCTTCCATGTCCACCGCATCGCTGACGGCATAGCGAATCTGTCCCTTTACGTGGACAGCTTTCGCGAACGGACACAAGTTGAGCCCGATCACGGCCTCGGTCAGCCAGTGACGAGTAGCGGCAACAACGGCATCGTGGGATTCGGCGGACAACGGCATGGCGGGCGGCGCGGGAGATAAAGCGCCATTTTAACGGGGCGGATGGGCATCGATTCGCGCCTCGCGCAAACAGAACCGCAAAGCAGACAATTCAGTCAGTCGACGCCGACGCCGCGCCGCACGCCGCGGCGATCAACTGCGCGGCGACCTTCGGCGCGGCCAGAATGGGCCCGCAACCGGGGCCGTACGTCTGGCTGGCCGCATACACGCCTTCGATCATCAGACCGAGCGCATTGGCGAGCGCGACCGGATCATCGGCGCCCGCCGCCGTCGTCAGTTCCGTGAGCCGCGCCATCAGGCGCGCTTTGTTGTGAAACACGAACTGCCGCGCCGGATGCGCCGTGTCCGGAAACTCCACCGACACGTTCACGAAGGGACAGCCGCGATAGTCATCGATCGACGCGCGCACGGCGAGGTCGTCGAAATATTGCTGAAGCTGCCGGGCCGGCTCGCCCGGATGTTTGGCGAAGCTCCTCTCCACGTAGCCGAAGAACTGCTCATCCTTGCGGTCCAGATAAGCCATGACCAACTCGTCCTTCGACGAAAACTGCCGGTACAAGCTCATCTTGTTCACGCCGGCGCGCTCGACCACCGCGTCCACCCCGACGGCTCGCACACCTTCGCGATAGAACAGCTCGTCCGCGGCACGGAGCAAGTGCTGTTGCGCCTGCGGCCCGGCGGTCTGCGCGCTGCGCGAGCGACGGGCCGCGGCCGGTTTGAGGGATTCACTGTCGGACATGGAAGACCACCTGAAATCAATTAACGCCTTGACATGTTACCGACCAGTAACTAAGATCGCAACACCTATTGTGACTGATCTGTCACAAATCCTTTACCGAACGCGTAACAATACAAGCGGCGTCGCCTGCGGGGCAGGTGTCGATTGGAGAACCGATGAACTGGGCAGCAAAACTGATTGGCGGACGTTTCCACTACGGCTGGTTGACCGTCGCCGTGGTGTTTCTGGTACTGCTGGCGGCAGCCGGCACGCGCGCCACGCCGAGCGTGATGATGGTGCCGCTCGAGCATCAATTCGGCTGGAGCCGCGCGACGATATCATTGGCGATTTCCGTGAACATCGCCCTGTACGGTCTGATGGGACCGTTCGCGGCGGCGGCAATGCAGCGTTTCGGTGTGCGCCCCACGTTGTTGGCCGCGCTCGGCACGATGGCGGCCGGTGTGGGCCTCTCGTCGCTGATGACGCACCCGTGGCAGATGATATTGATCTGGGGCGTGATGGTCGGCGGCTCGACGGGCGTCGCGGCGCTGTCGTTGTCGGCGACGGTGGTCACACGCTGGTTCACCACGCACCGCGGCCTCGTCATGGGCATTCTCACGGCAAGCTCGGCAACCGGCCAACTGGTGTTCCTGCCGATGCTCGCGGCCATCGCCGAGCACTACGGCTGGCGGCAAGTGGTGTGGGTCGTCGCCATTGCGGCCGCGATCGTGATTCCGCTGGTTGCGTTTCTGTTGCCGGAGCGCCCGGCCGACATGAAGCTGCGTCCTTATGGCGAGCCACACGATTCGCCCATCAACAGCACCGTCACCAAACAGAACCCGCTGGCAATCGCCTTCGGCACACTTGCCATGGCGAGCAAGACCCGCGACTTCTGGCTGCTGTTTTTCAGCTTCTTTATCTGCGGCGCGAGCACCAATGGCTACGTCGGCACCCATCTGATCGCGATGTGCGGCGACTACGGCATGACGGAAGTGCAGGGCGCCTCGCTGCTCGCCGCAATGGGCATCTTCGATCTGTTCGGCACGACTCTTTCGGGCTGGCTGTCGGACCGCTTCAATAGCCGCGTGCTGCTGTTCTGGTACTACGGTCTGCGCGGGTTGTCGCTGATGTTTCTGCCGCACGCGTTCGGCATCGACTTCTTCGGTCTGCCGCTGTTCGCCGTGTTCTACGGCCTTGACTGGATCGCAACCGTGCCGCCGACAGTGCGTCTGGCCACCGACGTCTACGGCAAGGAATCAGCGCCGGTGGTGTTCGGCTGGGTCGTCGCCGGCCATCAACTCGGCGCGGCGTTCGCGGCGCTCGGCGCGGGCATGCTGCGCGCGAGCCTCGGCACCTACACGGTAGCGTCGATGATTTCCGGCGGCTTGTGCCTCGTGGCTGCGGTGATCGTGTTGCGGATCAACCGGCCCGCCAAGGTGCCGGAACCGCAGACGGCATAAAACCGCCGCGGCGATCCGAGCATCGCGAGAACCACGGCCCCGCAAGGGGCCGTTTCGCTATCGCAGCCGGCACTAAACAAACTGCTCGCTTGTTGGCGCACGCGCGCTGAAGCCCGGTTATGCTATGTGACCCCGGGCAGTTGCCCGTCGATCATGAATTTCGACTGAGAGAAGCGCATGACCCATAAACCCGCCCCTACCGCAATTGCCATTCACGAGCTGATTGCAGGCCGCTGGAGCCCGCGCGCGTATTCGAGCGAGCCGGTGAGCCGCGAGCATCTGCAAGCCGTGCTCGAAGCGGCACGCTGGGCGCCGTCTTCGTACAACGCGCAGCCGTGGCGTTTTCTCGTATTCGACCGCAGCGTCGATGAAGTCTCGTTCAAGCAGGCTTTTGCCACACTGGTGCCGTTCAACCAGGGCTGGAATGCGCCGGCGCCGGTGCTGATCGCGGTGACCACACATACGCTCACCAACAAGGGCGACGTGAATCGCTGCGCGCCGTACGATGCGGGCGCCGCGGCGATGGCGCTGGTATTGCAGGCGCATGCGCTCGGACTTGCCGCGCACCAGATGAGCGGCTTCGATCCGAACGCGTTCCGCACGGCATTCAAGCTGCCGAGCGACGTCGACGTGATCGCGATGATTTCGCTCGGCCACTACGGCGATGTCGACAAGCTGGATCCGGTGTTGCGCGAGCGCGAGAAGTCGGTGCGTCAGCGTCTGCCGCTGGCGGAAATCGCCTATGCTGGCGGCTGGAAGAAGGCGTTCTGAGCGGCCTGCGATTTGTGAGTTGAAGTAGAACGCGCGGCGACAACCGCGCGTTTTTTATTCCACATCCTCCGCGACGCTCGACAGCGGCGTAGCTACGCTCTCCAGCGACTTGCGCTCCGCGTCCACGCCCCAGATCGCCGCGATCACCGCCGCCGCGAGCATCAGCCCCGAGCCGACGAGATAGCCCGAAAACACTTCGCTGCGCTGATGCGTGTCGATCAGCCGGCCGAAGAATGCCGGCCCGGCGATGCCGCCGAGCGCCGTGCCGAACGCGTAGAAAACCGCAATGGCCAGCGCGCGAATTTCCAGCGGAAACGATTCGCTGACGGTCAGGTAAGCCGAGCTCGCAGCTGCCGACGCGAAGAAGAAAATCACCATCCACGCGATCGTCTGCGTCACGACGGTGAGCATCTGCTGCTCGAAGAGGTAACCGCTAAGCGTCAGCAGAATGCCGGAGATCGCGTAAGTCGCCGCGATCATCTTGCGCCGCCCGATGACATCGAAGAGCCTGCCGAGCAGCAGCGGTCCGAGGAAATTGCCGAGCGCGAAGGGCAGCAGATACCAGCCGATGTGGTCGCCCGGCACGTGGTAGAAATCGGTGAGCACCAGCGCGTAGGTGAAAAAGATCGCGTTGTAGCAGAACGCCTGCGCGGTCATCAGCGACAGGCCGACCAGCGCGCGCCGTCGATGCACGTTGAAGAGCGTATGGAATACCTCGCGCAGCGGCGTATGTCCGCGAGCACGCAGCCGCAGGCGCAGGAGGCCTTCGTCGGAGAGCGTGTGACCTTCGTGGCGAAAGCGCGTTTCGATGCCTTCGACGATCGCGCGCGCGTCGCGCTCGTCGCCGTGCGTGAGCAGCCAGCGCGGGCTTTCGGGCAGCCAGATGCGCATCGGCAGAATCCCCAGCGCGAGCACCGCGCCGATGAAGAAGCAGGCGCGCCAGCCCCAGTCGGCCGGCAGCAGATGCGGATCGAGCAGCACTAGCGAACCGGCCGCGCCGAGCCCCGCGCCGACCCAGAACGTGCCGTTGATGCCGAGATCGGTCCAGCCGCGCACGCGCGCCGGGGTGAATTCCTGGATCGTCGAATTGATCGCTGTGTATTCACCGCCGATCCCGGCGCCGGTCAGGAAGCGAAACAGCAGAAAGCTGGCCAGATTCCACGACAGCGCGGTTGCCGCAGTCGCTGCCAGATATAGCGCGAGCGTGATGAAAAACAGCTTGCGGCGGCCCAGCCGGTCGGTCAGCCAGCCGAATCCCAGCGCGCCGAGCACCGCGCCGGCGATGTAGGCGCTACCGGCCAGGCCGACGTCGGCGTTGGAAAAGTGCAACGATGGGCTAGACTTCAACGCACTCGCAACCGCGCCCGCCAGCGTGACCTCCAGACCGTCGAGCAGCCACGTCACGCCAAGCGCCACCACGAGCAGCGAGTGAAAGCGGCCCCACGGCAGACGGTCGAGCCGCGAGGGCAGATCGGTTTCGACGACCGTGGCGTTTTTTTCATGAACAGCGGCAGTAGGCGGCGCGCTCATTGCTTGAAGTCTCCTCAATTCCGAAAATTGGCGGCGTATCCTGTCAAAATGAGCAATATTCGTTCCGTCGAGCTGGGTTCTTCCATTATCTGGAGCGTGCCCAAGCGTCAGTTGATGCTTGTTGGGCTTTCGTGTTACAAAGCCGCTCCCCTTTCTGTCCGCGCCAGCCGTGAGCGGCGATTCCTGCCATGAACTATTGCGCGATTGACTTCGGTACTTCCAACTCGGCTGTGGCCGTTCCTGTCGGCGGCGCGCTCAAGCTCGCGCCGGTCGAGGGCGCCTACACGACGCTGCCCACCTCGGTCTTTTTCAACACCGACGAGAACACTCGCGAATTCGGGCGGGCCGCGCTAGCAGCCTACATCGACGGCTTCGACGGCCGCCTGATGCGCTCGATGAAGAGCATTCTCGGCTCGCCGCTCGCCGAGAACTCCACCGACCTCGGCGACGGTTCCGCGATCAAGTACACGGATGTGATCGCGATTTTCGTCGAGCACCTCAAGCGTTCGGCCGAAACAAGCGCTGGCGGCGCGATTCATCGCGCCGTGCTTGGCCGCCCGGTGTTTTTCGTCGACGACGATCCGCGCGCCGATCAGATGGCGCAGCAACAGCTCGAAGCCGCTGCGCGCTCGGTCGGCCTGCGGGAAATTCACTTTCAGTATGAGCCGATCGCGGCCGCGTTCGACTACGAATCGCATCTGACGGAAGAAGGGCTCGTGCTGGTGGCCGACATCGGCGGCGGTACCTCGGACTTTTCGCTGGTACGGGTCGGGCCGGAACGGATGAAGCGCGTTGAGCGCAAGGACGACGTACTGGCGCACCACGGCGTGCACGTCGCCGGTACGGATTTCGACCGGCGCGTGGAACTGGTGACGATCCTGCGCGAACTGGGCTATCAGACGCTGGACCCGGAAGGCCGCGAAATCCCGAACCGGATCTATTTCGATCTGGCGACCTGGCATTTGATCAACACCGTCTACGCCCCGAAGCGCGTCAGTGAGCTCGCGCTGATGCGGCACCTGTTCACCGAGGTCAAGCACCATGACCGGCTGATGCGCGTCGTGGACCGCCGGTTGGGCCACGCGCTGGCGGCGCATGCGGAAGAGGCGAAGATCGGCGTGGCGGCGGGTGGAGAGACCGTGATCGACCTCGATGAAGTGGAAGACGACCTGCGCCTCGCTTTCGACGAGGTGCAACTCATCAAGGCCGGCCACGACGAAACGGTCCGCATCGTGCAGGCGGCGCGCGACACGGTGCAGGCGGCCGGCGTCGCGACACGCGACGTCAACGCGATTTACTTTACGGGTGGTTCGACCGGATTGGCGTTTTTATCGGGCGCATTGGCGGCGGCATTTCCGGATGCCAAAGCAGTATTCGGCGACCGACTTGCGAGTGTCGCGACTGGACTCGGTATTCACGCGCGGCGTCTATTCGGATAACCGAAATCACCAATCGCATACTGCGAAGATAATCACCATTCGCAATAGCGATGGATATAAAAAAACCCCGCCGAGGCGGGGTTTTTTTGCGTCCAGAAGGAAGCGTGTTGCTTACACCGGCTTGATGTTAGCAGCTTGCTTGCCCTTCGGGCCCGTCTTCACTTCAAACGTAACCTTTTGGTTTTCTTGCAGCGTCTTGAAGCCTTCCGTGCGGATTTCCGAGAAATGCGCGAACAGATCTTCGCCGCCGCCGTCCGGCGTGATGAAGCCAAAGCCCTTTGCGTCATTGAACCACTTGACGGTACCGGTTTCCATATTACTTGTTCCTAAAGATGGTAAATAAGGCCGAAGCCCAGAGGGTGCATGAAAATCAAGGAAGGGGGTAATGGGACCAACCGGAGTACCGTTGATGGGCGAACTACGAAAGACCAATTCACTCGCCGCTTGAAATCCTGCCCGAACGTTATACGGCGATTTCGAGAGAAGGTCAACAGTCTCCCCACAACTTTACAAACTTTCGTCAGCTTGGCGTAAAAGTTGCTTACAAAGCTTGCTATTCGTCTGAATTTTTTGCTAGGGAGAACCCTTGGTTTCGCTGCAGAGGCTGGGTGCAACCGTTAAACTACGCGCCTCGCGTCGGTTGCACCTGTCTGGAACGGGCCGTCGCGTACGAATGCGCGTCACCCGTCTGCAACGCCCCAAGGCGCTGTCACGCGGTGCCGTCATGGTTCTGCAGCAAACTTGCATGGGGCGGAGGGAGTGCCGAGGCGCTCACTCCGGCCGACACAGGAGAAGACGTGAAAAGTTCTATACAACGGAACATTGGGCCGTTCGCGCTGATGCTGACGGGCTTGGGTTCGATCATCGGGTCCGGCTGGCTGTTCGGCGCGTGGAAGGCCGCAAAAATTGCCGGTCCCGCTGCCATTTGTGCATGGGTGATCGGCGCGGTCGTGATTCTTGCGATCGCATTGACCTACGCGGAACTCGGCGCGATGTTCCCGGAGTCCGGCGGCATGGTGCGTTACGCGCGCTATTCGCACGGTGCGCTGGTCGGTTTCATTAGCGCATGGGCCAACTGGATCGCGATTGTCTCGGTGATTCCGATCGAGGCTGAAGCGTCCATTCAATATATGAGTACGTGGCCCTATCCCTGGGCGCATGCGCTATTCGTGGATGGCTCATTAACTACGAATGGGTTATTGCTATCCGCTGCGCTCGTGATCATTTACTTCATGCTGAACTACTGGGGCGTGAAACTGTTCGCGCGCGCCAACTCGGCGATTACGATTTTTAAGTTCCTGATTCCCGGCGCGACGATCCTCGGCTTGATGCTGACGGGCTTCCACAAGGAAAACTTCGGCGAAGCGAGCACCTTCGCACCGTACGGCTGGTCAGCGGTGCTGACGGCCGTGTCGACGAGCGGCATTGTGTTCGCGTTCAACGGTTTCCAGAGCCCGATCAATCTCGCGGGTGAAGCGCGCAATCCGGCCAAGAGCGTGCCGTTCGCGGTGATCGGCTCGATCCTGCTCGCGCTGGTGATCTACGTGCTGTTGCAGGTCGCGTATATCGGCGCGGTGAACCCGGGCGACGTGATGAAGGGCTGGAGCCACTTCAACTTCGCTTCGCCGTTCGCGGAACTCGCGATCGCGTTGAACCTGAACTGGCTGGCAATTCTGCTGTACGTCGACGCATTCGTCAGCCCGAGCGGCACTGGCACGACCTATATGGCGACCACGAGCCGCATGATCTACGCAATGGAACGCAACAACACCATGCCGAAGATGTTCGGCAACGTGCACCCGTTCTACGGCGTGCCGCGTCAGGCGATGTGGTTCAACCTGCTGGTGTCGTTCATTTTCCTGTTCTTCTTCCGCGGCTGGAGTTCGCTCGCGGCGGTGATCTCGGTCGCAACGGTGATTTCGTATCTGACCGGCCCAATCAGCCTGATGGCCCTGCGCCGCGCGGCGACGGACCTCGAGCGTCCGCTGCATATCCCGGGCATGAAGATCATTGCGCCGTTCGCGTTCGTCTGCGCGTCGCTGATCCTGTACTGGGCGAAGTGGCCGCTGACCGGCGAAATCATTCTGTTGATGGTCGTCGCGTTGCCGGTGTACTTCTACTTCCAGGCAAAGTCGGGCTTTGCCGGCTGGGGGCGTGATCTGAAGGCGGCGTGGTGGCTGGTCGCCTATCTGCCGGTGATGGCGATTCTGTCGCTGATCGGCAGCAAGCAGTTCGGCGGACACGACCTCATCCCTTACGGCTGGGATATGGTGGTGGTGATCGCGTTTTCGCTGGTGTTCTACTACTGGGGTGTGACGAGCGGTTATCGCTCGGAATATCTGGACGAGCGCACAGAGCACGACGAAGTGCTCGAAGGCATGGGAGCGCATTAAGGTGCTGCGCTGAAGTCTGTAAAAAACCCCCGCCTGAGTTGCTCAGGCGGGGGTTTTTCTTTTCTGCCGCGCTTATTGACTCTGCGTCAGGCGGTGCCGAACACGTAGTTCGTCATGGCCAGCGAGCGCTGGTAGGTCCCAAGCGACTGGATAGCCAGCGAGTAATCGTCGTCCGCCGCGCCCAACGCGGCGAAGACCGGCAGCAGATGCTCGTCGGTGGGATGCATCAGCACGGCATGCGGCGCCTGGCGGCGGTAGTCGAGCAGCGCGTCGATATCGTGCGCGGCGAGCTTTTCCTCGAACCAGTCGGTGAATTCGGCGACGCGCGGATCGGCGTCTTCAGGGCGCGCGGAAAAGTCGGCGGCGCGCAGGTTGTGCGTGATCTGGCCGGAGCCGATCACCATCACGCCGTCGTCTTTCAACGACCGCAGCGCCCGGCCGACGCGGAAGTGATGCGCCGCGTCCATGTGCGGCTGGATCGACAACTGGGCGACGGGTACGTCCGCATCCGGAAACATGAGCAGCATCGGCACCCATGCGCCGTGGTCGAGTCCGTGCGGCTGCGCGCCCGTGAGGATGCCGTTTTCGCCAAGCAGCACCGCCGCGCGGCGCGCCACATCGGGCGCGCCAGGAGCCGAATACTGAATTTCGTACAGCTGACGCGGAAAGCCGTAGAAATCGTGGATTGTCTCCGGCGCCGTGGACGTGCTCGCCACCGGCTGCGCCGTGCCCCAATGGGCCGACAGCATCAGCACGGCTTGCGGACGCGGTAACTGGGCGCTCAGCGCGCCGAATTCGGCGGACGGCAGCGACGGGTCGATCGGCAGCGTGGGCGCGCCGTGGGACAGGAAAAGCGAAGGTAAGCGGTTCATGGCAGCAGCGCAGCCGCGAAAGGCGGCGCAGAGATTGGGTTGCTACCAATGTAGAGCTGAACCGCGATTTGATAAACGGGCGAAAACAGAATTGATTGTGTCGCAGATGTTGTGAATCCGTGTGTATGCACGGTCATCGTACGCTGCGGTTAAGGCGCTATTCCTGCACGCCGCGCAGCCCGGCCCACGCCGGCGACAAAGCCGGTCCGAGCGCGAATAGATCCAGCACGCGCGCCACGGTGTGATCGACCATTTCGTCGATGGAAGCGGGTTGGTTGTAGAAAGCAGGCAGGGGAGGGAAGATCACGCCGCCCATTTCGGTGACGGCCGTCATATTGCGCAGATGCGCAAGATTGAACGGCGTCTCGCGCACGAGCAGCACGAGGCGGCGGCGCTCCTTGAGCGTGACGTCGGCGGCGCGCGTGATCAGGTTGTCCGAGAAACCGTGCGCGACGCTGGCGAGCGTCTTCATCGAGCAAGGGGCGACGATCATGCCGTCGGTGGCAAACGAGCCGGACGCGATGCTCGCGCCGACGTCGCGCACCGAATGAACGACATCCGCGAGCGGATGCACGTCTTCTTTGCTCAACCGGAGTTCGTGCTGAATATTGAGCCAGCCCGCGCTCGAAATCAGCAGATGGCTCTCGACGCCGCCCAGCCTGCGCAGCGTTTCGAGTATCCGGATGCCGTAGATGGCACCGGTCGCGCCGGTAATCGCGACGATCAGCCGGCGTGGCGCCGCAGCCGCAGCGCGTGTTTCCATGGCTCGCGGCGCCTTGGGGATAGAAGCGTGTGGACCGTGGCCGCTCAGGCCGCGGCGAACAGTTGCTGCAGTTCGCCCGATTCGTACATTTCCATCATGATGTCCGAGCCGCCGACGAATTCGCCCTTCACGTAGAGCTGCGGAATAGTCGGCCAGTTCGAGAACTGCTTGATGCCCTGGCGGACTTCGTCGTCTTCCAGGACGTTGACGGTCTTGATCTCGCCGACGCCGCACGCCTTCAGGATCTGGATGGCGCGGCCCGAGAAGCCGCACATCGGGAACTGAGCAGTGCCCTTCATGAAGAGGACGACGTTGTTCTCGTCGACGATTTGCTTGATGCGTTGTTGCGTATCCATGACTGACCTTGCGGTTCCGTTATGTGTAGGGAATAGGCTGAAATGATAGCGGATTTCGATACGGCCGGCCGAGCGCCGCTTTGTCCGTGCAGCGTTTGTGGATATTAGGCGATGCGCGTCAGGTGTCCAAACGCCCGCCGCTGATCCGCTCGATGCCGGCCAGGTCCCGCTCCGAGCGGACTTGCGCGAAACCTTGCGCCGTCAGCAGCGCGCGCACGGCTTCGGCCTGATCGTAGCCGTGCTCGATCCACAATACGCCATCGGCGGCGAGCCGTGTGGGCGCACCGGCGATGATGGCGCGGATCGCGCTGAGCCCGTCGGCTTCGTCGGTGAGCGCGCCGCGCGGTTCGAAGCGCAGATCGCCTTCGTCCAGATGCGGATCGCCGCTCGCGATATACGGTGGATTGCTGACGATCAGGTCAAAGCGCAAGGTGGCGTCGAGCGAGTCGTACCAGTCGCTTTGCGTCAATGCCAAGGCGCCGCCGGGCCGTTTCGCGTCGAGCAGGCGGGCGGCGTTGCGTGTGGCGACCGCCAGCGCTTCGGCGGAACGGTCGAGCGCCCAGACTTGCGCGTCGGGCCGCATCGATGCGATCGCGACGGCAATGGCGCCGGTGCCTGTGCCGAGATCGAGCACGCGAAGCCGCGAGAGGTTTTCCAGCGCCGTCAGCGCAGTTTCGACCAGCAGTTCGGTTTCGGGGCGCGGAATCAGCACGTGTGGTGTGACTTCGAAATCCAGCCCGAAAAATTCCCGGGCGCCGACCAGTTGCGCTACCGGCTCGCCCGCTACGCGCCGTGCTTCCAGCGCCTGGTAACGCTCGACAAACTCGTCGCTGAGCGCTTCGTCGCTGCGCGTAATCAGCTGCGTGGGCCGCCAGTCGAGCACATGCGTGAGCAGGATGCGCGCTTCGAGCAGCGGCAGCGGCGAGGCGCGCAACAAAGCGGCGGGCGTGTTGGGCGTGGTCGAACTCATGCGCGCTTTAGTCCGCGTCGCCCAGCGAGGCCAGCAACTCGGCCTGATGCTCGCTGACGAGCGCCGCGATCAGTTCGTCGAGATCGCCGTCCATGATTGCGTCGAGGCGGTAGAGCGTCAGGTTGATGCGGTGATCCGTCAGACGCCCTTGCGGGAAGTTGTACGTGCGAATCCGCTCCGAGCGGTCGCCCGAGCCGATCAGGCTCTTGCGCGTGGCGGCTTCCTTCGCCTGCTGCTCGTGCGATTGCTTGTCCTTGATGCGCGCGGCCAGCACCTTCAGCGCGCGGTCCTTGTTCTTGTGCTGCGAACGGTCGTCCTGACATTCGACGACGATACCCGTCGGCAAGTGCGTGACGCGCACTGCGGAATCGGTCTTGTTGATGTGCTGCCCGCCCGCGCCGGAAGCGCGGAACGTGTCGATCCGCAAATCGGCCGGATTGATCTCGACTTCGCCGATTTCGTCCGCTTCCGGCATGACCGCGACCGTGCACGCCGACGTATGAATGCGGCCTTGGGTTTCAGTCGCCGGCACGCGCTGCACGCGATGGCCGCCGGACTCGAACTTGAGCTTCGAATAGGCGGCTTCGCCCGCGATCCGCACGATCACTTCCTTATAGCCGCCCAGATCCGATTCGCTCGCCGACATCATCTCGACTTGCCAGCGGTTGCGCTCGGCAAAGCGCAGGTACATGCGCAGCAGGTCGCCCGCGAACAGCGCGGACTCGTCGCCGCCCGTTCCGGCACGGATTTCGAGAAAGATGTTGCGGTCGTCGTTCGGGTCTTTCGGCAGCAGCATTTTCTGCAACTCGGCGCCGAGTTTTTCCATGCGCTCGCGCGCCGCGCGAATTTCATCTTCGGCGAAGTCGCGCATCGACACATCGGCCAGCAATTCCTGCGCGGTGGCCGCGTCGTTCATGGCCCGGCGCCACAGCGCGTAGTGGTCGACCACCGGCCCGAGCTCGGCGTGTTCCCGCGTGAGCTTGCGGTATTGGTCGAGATTCGAGGTGATGTCCTCGCGGCTCAACAGATCATTCAGTTCGGCCAGCCGGGTAGTGAGCTGGTCGAGCTTGCGTTGCATGCTCGTTTTCATCGGACGGGTATCGGAGCGGGCTCCGGCAAGGACGACGACTAGGGGAGTGGGCGGATGCCCTGGTCAGAAGCATGTCGCGGGCCACTTGCGGGTAGCCCGGACAGCGCGGCGGTGGCTGCGCCGCTAACGCTCCGTGGAACCGGAGTGTTTGTAGAAACCGCTCATGAGTTCGATGAGCGTGTCACGGTTCTCGCTGCTCGCGCGATTCAGCGCGTGCGTGGGACCGTGGATCAGTTTATTGGTGAGCGATTGCGACAGCGCTTCGAGCACGGCAGCCGGATCGTCGCCGCGTGCGAGCATTTTCTGCGCGCGTTCGACTTCGGCACGGCGCAGCACGTCGGCTTGCGTGTGCATATGGCGGATCACCGGCACGATGCTGCGCGCGTCCAGCCATTGCATGAAATTCTGCACGCGCGTTTCGATGATCGCTTCGGCCTGCGCGACCGCGGCTTGCCGCGACGCATTGCCTTCGCGGACGATCGCGCCGAGGTCGTCGACGGTGTACAGGAACACGTCTTCGAGCTTGCCGACTTCGGGTTCGATATCGCGCGGCACGGCCAGATCGACCATGAAAATCGGCCGGTGGCGGCGCGCTTTGACTGCCCGCTCGACCGCGCCCAAGCCGATGATCGGCAAGGTGGACGCCGTGCACGACACGATAATGTCGAACTCATGCATGCGCGACGGCAGCTCCGACAGCGGAATGGCCCGGCCGTTGAAGCGCTCGGCGAGACGCGTGCCGCGCTCGGCCGTGCGGTTCGCGACTACGAGTTCCTTCGGCTGCTGCGCGGCGAAATGCGTGGCGCACAACTCGATCATTTCGCCCGCGCCGATGAACAGCACGCGCTGGTTCGAGACCTTGTCGAAAATCCGTTGGGCGAGGCGCACGGCCGCGGCCGCCATGGAAACCGACTGCGCGCCGATTTCAGTCGTGCTGCGCACTTCCTTCGCCACGGCGAAGGTGCGCTGAAACAGCTGGTTCAAATAGGTGCCGAGAGCGCCGGCTTCCGACGCGGTACGCACCGCATCCTTCATTTGTCCGACGATTTGCGTCTCACCCAGCACCATCGAATCCAGCCCGGACGCGACGCGGAACGCGTGACGCACGGCTTCCGATTGCGGCAGCGCGTAGACGTGCGGCGCGAGTTGGTCGATGGGCAGGTTGTGGTACCTGGACAGCCACTGGATCGCGGCTTCGCGCGCGGCCTGGTCGTCGGTCGCGCAGTAAAGTTCGGTGCGATTGCACGTGGACAGAATTGCCGCTTCCGGCGCCGTGCGGGCCGATGGCCCCAGCCAGACGCTCTTGAAGGTGTCCAATGCAGGCTTGATCTGTTCGAGCGGAAACGCCACGCGTTCGCGCAGGGCGACAGGCGCAGTGTGGTGATTGATTCCGATCGTTAGAAGCTGCATGTGGGGGAGCTATGGTTTAGCCCAATATTATAGCGTTTCCACGATTTTCACATTGTGCGTGGCTTATTCCGCGTTTACAACGGCTTCCGGCGGGATCGCGTCGAGTTGATAGCCGTAGCCATACAGCGGCGTCAGGCAATAGCCGTGTTCAGGATGAAGCTGCAATTTGCTGCGCACGCGCGACGCGTGCGTGTCGACCGTGCGCGACCTTACGTCGCGGCGGCGCGTCCAGACGTTTTCAAGAATATGCGCTCGCGACACCGGCCGCGAGAGATTGCTGAACAGCAGCAGCGCGAGGTGGAATTCCTTTGGCGTGAGCGTGACCGTTTGCTTACGGAATGTGACGGCAAATTGCGCCGCATCGAACGCATATTCGCCGATGACGTCGCGCCGCCGGTTGGGCAGCCGCCGCAAGCCGGCACGGCGCAACAGCGCGTCCACGCGGGCCAGCATCTCCGGACCGCGGACCGGTTTGGTCAGGCAGTCGTCGGCGCCGGCGTGCAGCGCGGCGACAATCTGGCTTTCGCGTGGCGCCGACATCAGCACGATCACCGGCAAACCCGGCAGGATGGCGCGGGCGCGCGCGATGACGTCTTCGGCGGAGTGGTCGCCGGCCCAGCTTTCGGTGATGAGAAGGTCGAAGAATTCTTCGCTGGCGCGCGTCAGAAACGGCACGCTCGCGATGAAGTGCTGACACAGATGGCCGCCGGCGAAGACCAGCCGGCCGACCAGTTCAGCATGCCGCAAGTCCGGCTCGATAAGGGCGATTCGCATGACGCACTTTCAGCGTGGCAATGACCGGGGACCAGGCTTTTCCGTAAGGCTCACAGCTTGCCTAACATCACCCCGACCCCTAAACTCAACCGCTATGCGGAAAGCGCCGTGCTGAACTTCTATAGTTAATGAGACAAAAATGCTAGCTGTGTTGGCCCCTTGCGCCCATGAGACGAATCCGAAACTGCGCGAGGCCGGCCGTTAATGGGGTGGTCCGGCCTTGTAGTGTTGGGGGCGGCGATCGGCCTTGCGGGCTGGTGGTTGCATCCGCTGCGACGCGCGAGCCGCGCCCGGTGGTGGGTGGCGCTGCTGGCCGGCGTGCTGGGCGCGGCCGTCGCGCACATGGCCGGCAACGTGATTGGTCTCTTCCATGACGGTGATACGCTCGAATGGCCGGTTTGCACCGCCGTCGCGTTGATCGCCGTCGCCGTGACGGTCGGCTTGCTTTCCCGTCGATGAATATTTGCAGGTGACTCCGATGAATGCCCGACTCCCCGAAACTTCCTCCATTCCCGAACGTCTTGCCACCTTGCGCAACGCAATGGCGCGCGAAGGCGTCGCCGCCTACCTGGTGCCGTCCGCCGACCCGCATCTGTCCGAGTATCTGCCTGGGCGCTGGCAAGGCCGGCAGTGGCTGTCCGGCTTCACCGGCTCGGCCGGCACGCTGGTCGTGACCGCGGACTTCGCCGGCGTCTGGACAGACAGCCGTTATTGGGAACAGGCCAACGCGCAACTAGCCGGCACCGGCGTTCAGTTGATGAAGATGACCGGCGGCCAGCAGACCGTGCCGCATTTCGAATGGCTCGCTCAGAACGTGCCGGCAGGCGCCACGGTCGGCGTGGACGGCGCCGTGCTCGGCGTGGCGGCGGCGCGGGCCTTGAGCCAGGCGCTAAGCGCGCGCGGCGTGCAACTGCGCACCGACGTCGATCTGTTCGACGCGATCTGGCCGCAGCGTCCGTCGCTGCCGGCGGCCGCCGTGTTCGAGCACGCCGCGCCGCATGCGAGCGTCGCCCGGTCGGACAAGCTCGCGCAAATTCGCCGCGCCATGGCGGACAAAGGCGCGCAGTGGCACTTCATCTCCACGCTCGACGACCTCGCGTGGCTGCTGAATCTGCGCGGCGCGGACGTCAGCTACAACCCGGTGTTCGTGGCCCACGCGCTGATCGGTGTCGACCACGCGTCGCTGTTCGTCGCCGACGGCAAGGTGCCGCAGGCGCTCGCCGATGCGCTGGCGAAAGACAATATCAGCGTCGAGCCGTATGCGAAGGCCGCGGACGCGCTGGCCGCGCTGCCCGCCGGCAGCACGCTGCTGATCGACCCGCGCCGCATCACGTTCGGCTCGCTGCAATCCGTGCCGTCAACGGTTACGGTGGTCGAAGCCGTCAATCCGTCCACCTTCTTCAAATCGCGCAAGACCGCGGCGGAAGCCGAGCATGTGCGTGAGACGATGGAACAGGACGGCGCGGCGCTGGCGGAATTTTTCGCGTGGTTCGAAGGGGCGCTGGGCCGCGAGCAGATCACCGAACTCACCATCGACGAGCGTCTGACGGCGGCTCGCGCGCGCCGTCCGGGTTTCGTGTCGCTGAGCTTTGCGACGATCGCCGGCTTCAACGCGAACGGCGCGATGCCGCACTACCGCGCCACCCAGGAATCGCATTCGGTGATCGAAGGCAACGGCCTGTTGCTGATCGATTCCGGCGCGCAGTATCTGAGCGGCACGACCGACATCACGCGCGTGGTGCCGATCGGCACCGTCAGCGAAGCGCAGCGGCGCGATTTCACGATCGTGCTGAAGGGCACCATGGCGTTGTCGCGCGCGCAGTTCCCGCGCGGCATCCGTTCGCCGATGCTCGACGCGATCGCCCGCGCGCCGATCTGGGAAGCCGGCGCCGATTACGGTCACGGCACCGGCCACGGCGTGGGCTATTTCCTGAACGTGCACGAAGGCCCGCAGGTGATTTCGCACTACGCGCCGGCCGAACCGTGGACCGCAATGGAAGAAGGCATGATCACCTCGGTCGAACCGGGCATTTACCGTCCGGGCAAATGGGGCGTACGGATCGAGAATCTCGTGCTGAACGTGCCGGCCGGCCAAACCGAGTTCGGCGATTTCCTCAAGTTCGAGACGTTGACGCTGTGCCCGATCGACACGCGCTGCCTCGATCTGTTGCTGCTGCGCGAGGACGAACGCGCGTGGCTGAACGCGTATCACGAGACCGTGCGTACTCGCCTGACGCCGCACGTGTCCGGCGACGCCAAAGCGTGGTTGGAGTTGCGCACGCAACCCATCTGATCGCGATCGGAAATCAGCTTACGGAGAGTGCATGGCCATCAAGGCAGTGGTGTTCGATTTCGGCGGCGTGCTGATCGACTGGAGCCCGGAGTATCTGTATCAGGAACTGATCCCTGACGAGACCGAGCGCCGCTGGTTCCTGACTCACGTCTGCTCGATGGACTGGGTGATCCGTCAGGACGGCGGCCAGCCGATCGTCGAGGCCACCGCGGAACTGGTTGCGAAGTTTCCCGATCACGAAGCGCTGATCCGCGCGTTCTACGAACGCTGGCACGACATGGTGGCCGGCGTGCTGGAAGAGGGCGTGGCGATCATGGAAAAGCTCGAAGCGGCCGAGGTGCCGCTCTTCGGGCTGACCAACTGGTCGGCGGAGACCTTTCCGTATGCGTGGGAGCATTACCCCGTGCTGCGGCGGTTTCGCGACATCGTCGTCTCGGGGCGAGTGAAGATGGTGAAGCCAGATCCGGCCATTTTCGCGGCCATGCGCGAACGGATCGAGGCGCAAATGCCAGGCATCGAGCCCGGCGAACTCGTCTTCATCGACGACAACCTGAAGAATGCGGAGGCCGCAACCGCGCTCGGCTGGCACGGCGTGCATCACACCAGCGCCGTGCGAACCGAAGCGAAACTGCGCGAGTTGGGGCTGCCGGTTTAAGGCTGGGACGGTTCCGAAGAAATAGCGAGGCAGCTGCGTTCCAGTTTCGGCGCGCCTCGCAAATTGAAGGGAGACTGCGCGAGCTTGGGCCAGCAGTTCGAAGCTCGTGCGTTTCTGGCAGCAAAGCGGCGCGGCCGCGCTCCAACGGCGCTGCTTTAACGCTGCCCCCATCGACGCAGTTTTGCCCCGGCCTACTGCCCAAGCAGATTTTTCAACGCGTTCCCTAAGCCTTTCACAGTTTCCCCCGCGCCCTTTGCCACGCCCTCGACGCTCACTCCGAGCGCCTTCGCAAAGCCGGTGCCGATGCGCTTCATCAGGCCTTCCTGCACCGAGAATTTCGGGTCGCGCAAATTCCCATCCAGAACGAAATGCAACGTGATGTCGCCGTTGTGCGACTTGAGCGCGGCGACCGCAGCCTTGGTCGGAATCGACATGAAGGTGTCGAGCGGGTTGCCGGTGTCGGCGAGCTGCAGATTGTGGACCGTCACCGTGCCGGGTGCGTGCAACTGATAGTTGCGTACCGTCGAGTCGACCGTCAGGTCAATCGTGCCGCCGGTCACTTGCGCCTTGGTGCCGGCCTTTTTGATCAGGTACGGGTCGAGCATCACGATGTCGACGCCGCGCAGTTTGCTGGTGGTCTGCGAATCCTTGCTGGCGATCTTGATCCAGCCGGCGAACGACACGGTGCCCGTATGCGCCGGGCCCTTGATCGAGCCCGTGACATTGACGTTGGTCGGCTCAGTGAGGGCGGGCAGGTGCAGATTGTCGACGGTCGCGTTGGCATTGCTGACCGTCACTTTGAACGGCGGCGGCCCAACCGTCATGTCGTAGAAGTGGAAGTTGCCCTGCTCGAAGCTGATGTGATCGACCTGCTTTTCGCGGGGCGTGGACGCCGCCGCGCCGCTGGCTTCGATGTCGTATCGGTTCACCGATTCCCGCAGATTCGGCATCAAGCGAATCGTGCCGTCTTTGGTGCGCAGCACGGCGATATCGAAGCCGCGCACCACGACGCTACGGATATGCATGCGCCGCGCGATCAGATCGCGAATATCGGGCGTGACGGTGATTTCGTCCGCCCGGAGCGGATCGCCGGCCGGCCAACCGGGCGGCGCTTTGAGAAGAACGTTGGTGAGATGAACCGAGGTGAGGCCGACGTCGATGGTTTCGGCGCTGCCCAAGGGACCGAGCGCCGCGATCACGCGCTCCTTGACCTCGCGTTGCGCGAACTGCAAGGCGCCAACCACGACGACGATCAGCACCAGCAGCACGCCGCCCACGGCGACGGCCCAGCGCTTGCCCTTCGACATCGCCATGCTTGCCTCCTCGTCACCGCGTGGCGCGCGGCGTGGCAGTGATCGGCCTTGTGCGCTCATCGGGTGGGCGCGCCTAGAGGTGTTCGTCCGGGCGGAACGAGGAATGCACGCGTCTCGCCGCGATGACGTGTATCACGCCATGGCACGCAATGCGTGTGCCCTACCGCTCATACCGTCGACGCCAGGTGTTTGCGGCGCACGCCACGCTCGAGCGCCTTGAAAAACGGCCGTCGAGGCGGCCTGCGCGTCAGCCCAGCCAACGCGCAGGCCAGCCGGTCTCAGCTTATCGTGTGATCGGCTTGTAACGCAGACGCTTCGGACGCGCCGCTTCTTCACCCAGACGCGCGCGCTTGTCCGCTTCGTATTCCTGGTAGTTGCCGTCGAAGAACGTGATTTGCGAATCGCCTTCGAACGCGAGGATGTGCGTGGCGATCCGGTCGAGGAACCAGCGATCGTGCGAGATGACCATCACCGAGCCGGCGAACTCGAGCAAGGCGTCTTCGAGCGCGCGCAGCGTTTCGACGTCCAGATCGTTCGACGGTTCGTCGAGCAGCAGCACGTTGCCGCCCGCGATCAGCGTCTTGGCCAGGTGCAGCCGGCCGCGCTCACCGCCCGACAGGTTGCCGACCACCTTCTGCTGGTCGCCGCCCTTGAAGTTGAAGCGGCCGATGTACGCACGCGACGGGGTTTCGTACTTGCCGACTGTCAGCACGTCGGCGCCGCCGGAGATTTCCTCGAACACGGTCTTCGACCCGTCCAGCGCGTCGCGGCTTTGATCCACGTACGCGAGCTTGACGGTCGGGCCTTGCACGATCTCGCCCGAATCCGGCTGTTCGCGCCCGGTCAGCATGCGGAACAGGGTCGACTTACCCGCGCCGTTCGGCCCAATGATGCCGACGATCGCGCCCGCCGGAATCTTGAAGCTGACGTTGTCGAGCAGCAGACGGTCGCCATACGACTTGCTGACATTCTTGAACTCGATCACTTCATTGCCCAGACGATCGCCGACCGGGATGAAGATTTCCGAGGTTTCGTTGCGCTTCTGGTAGTCCTGGCTGTTCAGTTCCTCGAAGCGGGCGATACGCGCCTTCGACTTCGCCTGACGGCCCTTCGGGTTCTGGCGCACCCACTCCAGTTCTTTCTTGATCGCCTTCTGACGCGCCGACTCCGACGATTCTTCCTGCTTCAGGCGCTCTTCCTTCTGGTCGAGCCAGCTGCTGTAGTTGCCCTTCCACGGAATGCCGTGGCCGCGGTCGAGTTCGAGAATCCACTCGGCGGCGTTGTCGAGGAAGTAGCGATCGTGGGTCACGGCGACCACGGTGCCCGGAAAGCGCGTGAGGAACTGTTCGAGCCAGTCGACCGATTCCGCATCCAGGTGGTTGGTCGGCTCGTCGAGCAGCAGCATGTCCGGCTTTTCGAGCAGTAGCTTGCACAGCGCGACGCGACGCTTTTCGCCGCCCGACAGATGTTCGATCTTCGCGTCCCAGGCCGGCAGGCGCAGCGCGTCGGCGGCGATTTCGATCTGCTGCTCGGCGTTGCCGCCGTCGGAGGTGGCGAGGATCGCTTCGTACTTCGCCTGTTCGGCGGCGAGCGCGTCGAAGTCGGCGTCCGGTTCGGCGTAGGCCGCGTAGATTTCGTCGAGCTTCTTTTGCGCGTTGAACACGTCGCCGAGACCTTCCTCGACCGCTTCACGCACTGTCTTGTTCGGATCGAGTTGCGGTTCCTGCGGCAGATAGCCGATGTTCAGGTTCGGCATCGGCGTGGCTTCGCCTTCGATGTCCTTGTCCACACCGGCCATGATGCGGATCAGCGTCGACTTGCCCGAGCCGTTCAGGCCGAGCAGACCGATTTTCGCGCCGGGGAAAAACGACAGCGAGATGTCTTTCAGGATTTGACGCTTGGGCGGCACGATCTTGCCGACCCGGTTCATGGTGAAGACGTATTGGGCCATTTGCTTGCAATAGACGTTGACGACGCCGGCCGCGTAGGGGCGGGCGATCGTGGGTGGATGGGTAATCGGTGTCATGGCCGGGCGGAGCGCCCGGCGCCGGCCGGCGCGGCGTGAAGCATGGCGTCGAACTTCGCGACGCCCCGCGCGCGGGCGGGTTCTTCAGGTGGCATTGTACTTCGGCAGGGGCGCCGGACGGCAGTGGGTGTCCGTTCGGCCAGGGCCCGCTCGGATGATCAGAGCCAATCCGCGACACCGCCATGCCGCGAACACGTGCCGCTGCGATACCGGCTGAAGCTGTACGTGGCATCGCGGCAGCGCGCGGTCGCGCCTTCCGGCGCCTTGCCGGATAACGAGCGGGCTGGCGCGTGCACCGTGTTGCCGTCGCGATTCGTATAGGTGTTGTGATTGCTGAGGTTCGCTTCGTCGGGCGTGGTGCCCGGTTCGACATACGCGAACGCGGAGGACACGCTGAACAACAGCGCCGCGGCAACTGCCGTGCAGGCGCGCGGGGTGTTACGAGTCATGCCTGTCATGGTCTTTCGAGTGCTTGTTATTCTGACCTCACGCGCGCTTTGCGAGCACTTCAATTCGCGCGCCGTCCGCTCGCCGGATCGAAGAAATGCAGATGCCGCGCGGGCAGCGCCACTTGCAGCGCCTCGCCTGCCGCGGGCCGATGCGCGTGCGGCAAACGCACCGTCACGTCGTGCTTGCCCCAGCGGCCGTGCGCGAGATTGTCCGCGCCGAGCAATTCGCAGGAATCGACGGTGAGCGTCGCGTGCGGCGCATCCGCCTGGCCCGGGCTCATGTGTTCCGGACGAATGCCGAGCGTCCACTCGCGTCCTTTGGAGACTTCCCGGCCGATTGACGCCACGTCCGTCAGCGGCAGCTTCGGACCGTTTCCAGCCACTTCGAAAACTGAGCCGTCGTCCGACACGCGGCCTTCCAGCAAATTCATCCCCGGCGAACCGATGAAGCTCGCGACGAACACCGTGGCGGGCCGTTCATAGACATCGGTCGGCGCGCCGATCTGCTCGGCGTGGCCCTTGTTCATCACGATCACACGCTGGGCCAACGTCATCGCTTCGATCTGATCGTGCGTCACGTACAGACTGGTCGTTGCGAGCCGCGCATGGAGGCGCTGGATTTCGAGCCGCATCTGCACGCGCAAGCGCGCGTCGAGATTCGACAACGGTTCGTCGAACAGGAACACGGCCGGCTCGCGCACGATCGCGCGGCCCATCGCGACACGTTGGCGTTGCCCGCCGGATAACTCGCGCGGCTTGCGCTGCAACAGCGCTTCGAGTTCGAGAATCTGCGCGGCGGCCTGCACGCGCTTTTCGATCTGCGCGCGCTCGACGCCCGCGATCTTCAGCGCATAGCCCATGTTTTCGGCCACGCTCATATGCGGATACAGCGCATAGTTCTGGAACACCATCGCGATGTTGCGATCCTTCGGCTCGAGCTGATTGACCACTTTGCCGGCGATCGAAATATTGCCATCGGAGATACGCTCGAGTCCCGCCACCATCCGCAGCAAGGTCGATTTGCCGCAACCGGACGGGCCGACCATCACGACGAACTCGCCGTCGGCGACGTCCACGTCGATGCCGTGCAACACGAACTGTTTGCCGTCGTAGGTTTTTTTCACGCCTTGCAGAGTCAGTGCAGCCATGCCGTTTTAGCCTTTCGTTACGTGCCGCGGATCGCGCGGTGTTGTGATTTCTATGCCGGAAGAAGCGCGCTCAAACGGGCGCCGCTTACTTCTCCGCGTCCACGAGTCCGCGCACGAACCAGCGCTGCATCGTCAGCACGACTGCGAGCGGCGGCAGCATGGCGAGCAGCGTTGCGGTCATTACCAGATGCCATTCGGTCGCGGTGTCGCCCGACGCGATCATGCTTTTGATGCCGACCACGGCCGTGGTCAGCGATTGCTGGCTCGTGATCAGAATCGGCCACAGGTACTGATTCCAGCCGTAGATGAACGTAATCACGAACAGGGCAGCCATGTTCGTCTTCGACAGCGGCAAGACGACGTCCCAGAAGAACCGCATGGCGCCGGCGCCGTCGATGCGCGCGGCTTCCATCAATTCGTCCGGCAGCGTCATGAAGAACTGGCGGAACAGGAAGGTTGCGGTGGCCGAGGCGATCAGTGGCAACGTCAAACCGCTATACGTATTGCTCAGATGCATCGACGACACGACTTGCACGGTCGGAAAGATCCGCACTTCGACCGGCAGCATCAGCGTAATGAAGATCAGCCAGAACGCGAGGTTGCGAAACGGGAAACGGAAGAACACGATCGCGTACGCGGAGATCATCGAGACGGCGATCTTGCCGATCGAAATCACCAGCGCCATCACGAGGCTGTTGAACAGCATGCGGCCGAACGGCGCCGCCGCGTTGCCGCTGCCTTGCGACCAGACGGTCGCGATGTTCTCGAACAGATGCGTGCTCGGCACCAGCGAAAGCGGCACGCTGAACACTTCGTGCTCGCTCATGGTCGCCGCGCAGAACGCGACGTACACCGGAAACACCACCAGCACGACGCCCAGAATCAGCACCGCGTGGCAGAAGAGGTCGAAACCGCGGCGGTTCTCGATCATGAGTATTGAACCCTGCGTTCGATGAAGCGAAATTGCACGACCGTCAACGCGACGACGATCACCATCAGGATCACCGACTGCGCGCCGGAACTGCCGATGTCGAGCCCCTGAAAACCTTCGGCGAAGATCTTGTAGATCAGCGTGCGGGTGGCTTGCGCGGGACCGCCGCCGGTGGCGGCGTCGATCACCGGGAAGGTGTCGAAGAATGCATAGGTGATGTTGATCACCAGCAGGAAGAAACTGGTCGGTGACAGGAGCGGTAGTGCGATGCCGAAAAAGCGCCGCACCGGACCGGCGCCGTCGATCGCCGCCGCTTCGATGAGCGAGCGCGGAATCGCCTGCAAGCCCGCATAGAAGAACAGAAAGTTATAGCTGACCTGCTTCCAGACGGACGCGAGCACCACGAGGAACATCGCCTGGCCCGCGTTCAGCGCGTGATTCCACACGATGCCGTACTTGGCCAGCGCGTAGGTGACGAGGCCGATGCTCGGGTTGAACAGGAACGACCACAGCACGGCGGCGATCGCGGGCGCAACCGCGTACGGCCAGATCAGCAGCGTTTGATAAGTCTTGGCGCCGCGCGTCACGCGATCGGCGCAGACCGCGAGCAGCAGCGAGATCACGAGCCCCGACACCGTGACGAGCGCGCAGAAGATCAGCGTCGTATAGAACGACGAAAGATAGAGCGGATCGGCGAAGAGTTGCTTGAAGTTGGCGAGCCCGACGAACTCGCTCGATGTTCCGAACGCGTCCTGGCTTTGCGTGGATTGCCACAGCGCCTCACCGGCCGGCCACAGAAAGAACAGCAGCGTGATCGCGAGTTGCGGCGCGACGAGCAGGTAGGGCAGCAGGCTGGTGCCGAAGCTGGAGCGCTTTTCCATCGATGATTTCCAAGGTTCTGCTGCAAGCACGGGTTCCGGTGCGAGCGCACCGAAACCCTGCCGATGACCGCTTAGTTGCCGGCTTTCTCGAAGCGGCGCAGCAGTTCATCGCCACGCGACACGGAGGCGTCGAGGGCCTGTTGCGGCGTCTTCTTCTGTGCCCAGACCTGTTCGAGTTCTTCGTCGATGATGGTACGGATCTGCGGCATGTTGCCCAGACGCAAGCCCTTCGTGTATGGCAGCGGCGGCTTGTTGAGCATCTGCTTGATGGCGGTGTCGCTGCCCGGGTTCTTTTCGTAGAAGCCTTGTTGCTGCGTCAGTTGATAGGCGGCGGTGGTGACCGGCAGATAGCCGGTGTCCTGATGCCACTTGGCGGCCACCGGCGCCGACGACAGATACGAGAGGAATTTCGCCACGCCCTTATAGACCGCCGGATCCTTGCCCGACAGCACCCACAGGCTTGCTCCGCCGATGATCGCGTTCTGCGGCGCGCCCTTCACGCTCGCGTCGTACGGCATCATGCCGGTGCCGAAGTTGAACTTCGCGTACTTCTTGATCGTGGCGAGCGACCCCGACGAGTTGGTGATGATCCCGCAGTCGCCGCTATAGAACTTCGACACTGGTTCGTCCTTGCGGCCGACGTAGGTGAAGGTGCCGTCCTTCTGCATGTTCTGCAGGAACTGGATATGCGCGACTTGCAGCGGCTTGTTGAACTCCAGTTGCGCGTCGGGGCCGTCGAAGCCGTTGTTCTTCGTCGCGAACGGCGCGCCGTGCCAGGCGCTGTAGTTCTCGAGTTGAATCCAGCTCTGCCAGCCCGATGAATAGCCGCACGCCATGCCCGACGCCTTCAGCTTTTGTGCGTCGGCCTGCAGTTCGGCCCAGGTTTTCGGTGGCTGGTTCGGGTCGAGGCCGGCTTTCTTGAAGGCGTCCTTGTTGTAGTACAGCACCGGTGTCGAGCTGTTGAACGGCATCGAGATCAGCTCGCCGGTTTTGGCGTCGCTGTAATAGCTGGCGATGGTCGGCACGAAGGCCTTTTCATCGAGCGGCACGCCGGCTTGCTTGAACACTTCCGAGACGGGGATCACGGCCTTCTTCGCCTGCATCATGGTGGCGGTGCCGACTTCGTAGACCTGCAGGATGGCCGGCGCATTGCCGCTGCGATACGCGGCGATGCCGGCGGCGAGAGTCTGGTCGTAGGTGCCTTTGAAGACCGGCACGATCTTGTAGTCGCTTTGCGATGCGTTGAACGCGTTGGCGATGTCGTTCAGCCGTTCGCCCAATGCGGCTTCCATGCCGTGCCAGAACTGGATTTCAGTCGCGGCGTAGGCCGCCTGGCTGAGGCCGACACTCAATACGGCGGCAACGGAAAGCGAACGGATTAGCGGCTTCAAACTCATCGATTTGTCTCCAGATTGGAACGGGCGCGGATGCGAATCGCGCGATTCTATTTGTGTTCGATGACAGTCCGGCGACGGTGGCCGGGCGGCGTGCACCATTTTTGACGGGCGCCGAATGCCGCAATTTAACACCGGTGTCCCAAAACGGAAACAGTCGGTGGTTGAAGGCGACGGTCTGTGCGGGGCCTCAGTCTGCTCGGCGCCTACGAGTTTGAGTTGCTCGCGTGGCTTCGTGTACGTTACGTCACGGTGCGTTAATCAGGATTGCAGATGCTGCATTCTTCAGTGCGGTTGGCAGCAGGTAGTTGGATTGCGGGCCTCGCGTTGGCCGGTTGTTCGCTCGCGCCCCGGCAGAAGCCCGACGTGCGCATCGTCGCGATTGCCGTGAACGATGCGGACGATTACCGCATGGCGGCGTGCCTCGGCATCGATGCGGTGCTCACGGATTCACCGGCAAGAATGGCGGCGATCAGGGACGGTATCGCGTTGCCGCTGCGCTGCGCTGCGCGCGTTCCAATGCAAACTAGCGGCCAATAAAAAAAGCCCGCTTTAAAAAGCGGGCTCCCTTGAAGTCACTTGCTGCGGGCGGCAACGCTCAGGTTTTCACCCGTGGCCGTCTCATGCCGAAGCCCAGGCAGAAACTCAGACGTTGAACAAGAAGTTCATCACGTCGCCATCATGCACGACGTATTCCTTGCCTTCCGCACGCATCTTGCCGGCTTCCTTCGCGCCTTGCTCACCCTTGTAAGTGATGTAGTCGTTGAACGCGATTGTCTGCGCGCGAATGAAGCCGCGCTCGAAGTCCGTGTGAATCGCGCCCGCGGCCTGCGGCGCCGTATCGCCGACGTGGATCGTCCACGCGCGCACTTCCTTCACGCCAGCCGTGAAGTAGGTTTGCAGGCCCAGCAGCTTGAAGCCGGCGCGGATCACGCGGTTCAGACCCGGCTCTTCCATGCCCATGTCGGCGAGGAACACTTCCATGTCGGCTTCGTCGAGGTCGGCGATTTCCGCTTCGATCGCGGCGCACACGGCGACGACCGGCGCGTTTTCCGCCGCCGCGAACTTCGCGACCGCGTCCAGATGCGGGTTGTTCGCGAAGCCGTCTTCCTTCACGTTGGCCACGTACATGGTCGGCTTGGCAGTGATCAGGCAGAACGGCTTGAGCGTGGCCTTTTCTTCGTCCGACAGGTCGAGCGCGCGGACCGGCTTGGCCTGGTCGAGTTGCGCACGCACCTTTTCCAGCACCGCAGCGTTCTTGATGGCCTCCTTGTCGTTACCCGACTTGGCGGCCTTCGAATAGCGCGCCAGCGCCTTTTCGACGGTCGCGAGGTCGGCCAGCGCCAGTTCGGTGTTGATCACTTCGATATCCGACAGCGGATCGATCTTGTTCGCGACGTGAATCACGTTCTCGTCTTCGAAGCAGCGCACCACGTGCGTGATCGCGTCGGTTTCGCGGATGTTGGCGAGGAACTGGTTGCCCAGACCTTCGCCCTTGCTCGCACCGGCCACCAGACCGGCGATGTCGACGAATTCCACCACGGCCGGCAGGATGCGCTCCGGCTTGACGATCTCAGCGAGCGCCTTCAGACGCGCGTCCGGCACCTCGACGATGCCGACGTTCGGCTCGATCGTGCAGAACGGATAGTTTTCGGCGGCAATGCCCGCCTTGGTCAGCGCGTTGAACAGGGTGGACTTGCCGACGTTAGGCAAGCCGACGATGCCGCATTTGAGGCTCATGGAAATCCTTCAGTGAATCAGTAAGTTGCGTGATGCGCTCGACGCTGTGTGCAGGATTCGAGAAGCCTTCGCGTGTGGCGTGGCGGACCAATGCAGCGGAGCGGGACAAGACACCGGATCGGGGCGTTGCTCGACGATCGGGCGCAAGTTTTCACGGAAAGCGCAATTGTAACCCGTTCGGATCGGCGTACCGACGCGGCAGCGGGAAAGCGGCGCCCATCGCTCGATCGGCGATTGCAAGGTTCAGGTAAGAATTTCTCGAACGCATTGTAGAATCGCCGGTTCAGGGCCGCTAGAGCCCAATCCGAGGAAAAAATGAGAACAATACGATGGGTCATCACGGGCGTGGCTATTGTCGCGTTGGGCAGCGCGATCGCGTCATGGGTATCGCCGAACTTCGACGACGCCCAGGCGAACTCGGACCGGCAGACGGTCAACTGCCTCGCCAGTCGTTTGACGTTGGACGATAAAAAGCAGATCGCCCAATTCGCCGATGCCAACGACTTGGATTCACTGTGGCACGTGTATGACCGCATTTTCCCGGACTGCGCCGTGCGCGGCGATCAGCGGGAGCGCAAGGGCGACCTCGAGGCGAGCGCCTGGCGGCTCCTGTCTTCCGACCGCGAATTCACGCGGCTGCGCGAAGCGAACGCGGCACACGCGGCCGCCGGTCACCTGTGAGCATCGGCGCGATTGTTTGGGCTCAAACGCCGCGTGCATCGATCCGTCCCCCGCAACCCCCGCGGCTATAATGCGCGGATGAACGCACACCACCAGACCTTTGATGCCGCCGTGATCGGCGGCGGGCTCGTCGGCAAGACCGCGGCGCTCGCGCTGACTCAAGGCGGGTTGCGCGTGGCGCTGCTCGCGCAACCCTGCGCGGCACTGCCCGCCGGCGTCGCCTTCGACTCGCGGGTCTACGCGCTGTCGTCGAGTTCACAGGCTTTGCTCGAGCGTTTGCGGGTCTGGCAGGCGCTCGATCTGGCGCGGCTCGGGCCCGTCTACGACATGCGCGTCTACGGCGACGCGCACGCCGAACTGCATTTCTCCGCGTTCCAGGCTTCGGTGCCGCAACTGGCGTGGATCGTCGAGTCGTCGGTGATCGAACGTGCGCTGGATGCCGCGCTGCGCTTCCAGCCGAATCTCACCTGGATCGACACGCGCGCTCAGGCGCTGGACTTCACCGCGGATAGCGCGAGCGTCGGGCTGGCCAACGGCAATGTGCTCGACGCCGATCTGGTGGTCGGTGCGGACGGTGCACATTCGTGGGTGCGTGCTCAGATCGGCTCGAAGATGGACCGGCGCGACTACAAGCAAACCGGCGTGGTCGCCAATTTCAAGGCCGAAAAGCCGCACGGCGAAACCGCTTACCAATGGTTCAAGGACGGCGAGATCATCGCGCTCCTGCCCATGCCGGACGGCCACGTTTCGCTGGTCTGGTCGGCGCGCACCGAGCACGCGGAGCAACTGATCGCGCTCGATCCGGCGCAACTCGCCGCGGAAGTGGAACGCGTGACCGGCGGCCAGTTCGGCGCGCTCGATTGCGTGACGCCCGCGCAAGGTTTCCCGCTCGCACTGCAAACGGTCGACCGGCTGGTGGCGCCACGCGTCGCGCTGGTCGGCGACGCCGCGCATCTGATTCATCCGCTGGCCGGGCAGGGCATGAACCTCGGCCTGCGCGACGTCGCGGCGCTCGCCGACGCGGTCGCCGGCAAGGAATCGTTCCGCGATCTCGGCGACATGGTGCTGCTGCGCCGCTACGAACGCGCCCGCCGCGAAGACATCCGCGCGCTGATGATTGCCACCGACGGGCTGCAAAAACTCTTCTCGGTTCCCGGTCCGTTTGCCAAGGTGTTGCGTAATACCGGCATGGCGTTCGTGGGCGCGCAGCCGTTCATCAAGCGCTGGCTGGTGTCGGCTGCGCTGGGTTGAAGCACCCGGCCGGGCATGCCGCGGCCGGCGACACAGGTATCATGAGCGGATGGACGCCGTTCCGGTCAGACTGGAAACGTCAGGAAACGAGCAATGCGTGCGCATGGCGCGCGATTGAACCAGGAATTCAGGATGAAAAAAACTTTCCGCATGGCCGCCGCCGTGCTTGCCATCGCCGCCGTCACGATCGGCTGCTCCGCGCAGGCCGACCAGACCACCGACAAGCTCAAAGCCACGCTGCAGACGCGTCTTTCCGACGTGTCGATCAAGAGCGTGACGAAGTCGCCGATTGCCGGCCTGTACGAAGTGAACCTCGGCACGCAGATCGTCTATAGCGACGCGAACGGCGATTACCTGATGCTCGGCGACATGGTCGACGCCAAGACCCGCAAGAATCTGACCGAAGCACGCCTCGCTGAAACCAACCGCATCGATTTCGCGAGCCTGCCGTTCGGGAACGCGGTGAAGGTCGTGAAGGGCAACGGCGCGCGCAAGATCGCCGTGTTCTCCGATCCGAACTGCCCGTACTGCAAGCAGCTCGAAACGTCGCTCAAGTCGATCGACAACGTGACGGTCTACACGTTCCTGTACCCGGTGCTGTCGCCGGATTCGACCGCCAAATCGAAGTCGATCTGGTGCTCGACGGACCGCGCGAAGGCCTGGGAATCGTGGATGCAGGACCATCAGGCGCCCACCGCCGCCGGCACGTGCGACACCGCCGCGATCGACAAGAACCTGGCGCTCGGCCACGCAATGAACGTCGACGGCACGCCCACAGTGTTCCTCGCCGACGGCCGCCGTCTGCCCGGCGCCGTGCCGGCCGACCGGCTGGACAAGGAAATGTCCGCGGTGCACTGAGCACGCGGAACACAACGAACAAAGGAGGCGCGACGTGCGCCTCCTTTCGCATCGAGCCCGAACATCCCCGCCTCACCTCTTCTAATCGCCGCCGATGAAGCCGATCCGCTACACCATCGTTCCCAAGCAACCCGCCGCTCACCTGTTCGAAGTCACCGTGACGGTCGCCGATCCCGATCCGGCCGGCCAGCGTTTCATGCTGCCGGTGTGGATTCCGGGCAGCTACATGGTGCGCGAGTTCGCCCGCAACATCGTGACGCTGCGCGCCTTCAACGACGCGGGCCGCAAAGTGCGCGTCGAAAAGACCGACAAGCACACGTGGCAGGCTGCGCCGGTCAAGGGCGCGCTGACGTTGCGCTATGAGGTCTACGCGTGGGATCTGTCGGTGCGCGCCGCGCATCTCGACGATACGACGGGCTTTTTCAACGGCACGAGCGTGTTCCTCTCGCCGCTCGGCCATGAAGAGGCGCAGTGCGTGGTCGATATTCAGAAGCCCGAAGGCGCGGCGTATCGCAACTGGCGCGTCGCGACCGCGCTGCAGGAAGCGCGCGGCACGAAGCGTTACGGTTTCGGCGAGTATCGCGCGCAGAACTACGACGAGCTGATCGATCATCCCGTCACGCTGGGCGAATTCGCGCTGGCGACGTTCAAGGCGCATGGCGTGCCCCACGACATCGTGATCGCCGGACGCGTGATCGGGCTCGACATGGCGCGTCTGTCCGCCGACCTGAAGCGCATTTGCGAAGCGCAGATCGCGTTGTTCGAGCCGAAGTCGAAGAAAGCGCCGATGGATCGCTACGTATTCATGACCCAGGCCGTCACCGACGGTTATGGCGGCCTCGAACACCGCGCTTCGACCGCGTTGATCTGCAATCGCGGCGATCTGCCGGTGGCAGGGCGCGAGGCGCCCAACGAAGGCTACCGGACCTACCTCGGCCTGTGCAGTCACGAATACTTCCACACCTGGAACGTGAAGCGCATCAAGCCGGCCGTGTTCGCGCCATACGATCTGAGCGTCGAAAACTATACGTCGCTGCTGTGGCTGTTCGAGGGCTTCACCTCTTACTACGACGACCTGATCCTCGTGCGCAGCGGCCTGATCTCGCAGGACGACTACTTCGGCATGCTCGGCAAGGTGATCGGCGGCGTGCAGCGCGGCAGCGGACGTCTCAAACAGACCGTCGCCGAAAGCTCGTTCGACGCGTGGGTCAAGTACTACCGCCAGGACGAGAACGCGCCGAACGCGATCGTCAGCTACTACACCAAGGGCTCGCTCGTCGCGCTCGCGTTCGATCTGACGATCCGTGCGCAGACCAACAACCGCAAATCGCTCGACGACGTGATGCGTCTGCTGTGGCAGCGCTTCGGCCGTGATTTCTATCGCGGCAAGCCAGTCGGCGTCGACGAAAGCGAGATTGAGGCGATTTTTGCGGAAGCGACCGGCGCGAAATTGGCCGAGTTGTTCGCTGAAGCCGTGCGCGGCACGCGCGATCTGCCCCTCGACACGCTGCTCGCACCGTTCGGCGTCGAAATCGCGCCCGAAGTGGACAAAAACGCCAAGCCGTCGCTCGGCGCGCGCATGCGCGGCGGCGCGGATTGCACGCTGGCAGCGGTTCATGACGGCAGCGCCGCACAAAAAGCAGGGCTCTCGGCCGGCGACGTGCTGATCGCGCTCGACGGCCTGCGTGTGACGGGCTCGAATCTTGACGGGCTGCTCGCGCGCTACCAGCCGGGCGCGAAAGTCGAGATTCACGCCTTCCGCCGCGACGAGTTGCGCACCGCGCAAGTCAAGCTGGACGGGCCGGAGGTGGCGCGCTACAAGCTCACCGCCAGCGACAAGCGGCCCGCCGCGCGCAAGGCTCGCGAGCGCTGGCTGGCTAGCTGATCGTCATCCGGGCCGTCCCAACGAACGGCCCGTGGTGGCGGATTGTTCTACCAGTGCAACGATCCGTCGCCGCCGGATGGCTTTTTCCCGAGGCGGTAAAAAAACACAATGGCTCCATTCGCGCAACACTGCGCGCCCCAACTGGAGTCAACCATGACCACGATCCTGCAAATCAACTCGGCAGCCCGCTCGCAAGGCGCAAACTCGACGTTGCTCGTCAACGAGCTGACCGCAAAACTGCAACAATCGAATCCGGGCGCGCAAGTCGTCGTCCGCAATCTGCAAGCTGAACCGCTGCCGCACCTGGACGACGCCGTCCTCGGCGCGTTCTTCACGCCGGCTGAGCAACGCACGGCCGAGCAAGCCGCGATCGCCGCGCGCAGCGAAGCGCTGATCGCCGAACTGCAAGCCGCCGACATCGTCGTGATCGGCGCACCGATGTACAACTTCGGCATCTCGTCGCAACTGAAGACGTACTTCGACTTCATCGCCCGTGCCGGCATCACGTTCCAGTACACGGCGAACGGTCCGGAAGGTCTCGTGAAGGGCAAGAAGGTTCACGTCGTGTCGGCACGCGGCGGCAAGTATCTGGGCACGCCGAACGACAGCCAGACGCCGTACCTGACGAGCTTCCTGGGCTTCCTCGGCATGACCGATGTCAACTTCATCTACGCCGAAGGCCTGAACATGGGCCCGGACGCTGCCGGCGCCGCGCTGGCTTCCGCGCGCGAAGCGATCGCTGCTGCGTAAATCTGGCTGCGCCGCTTCGATGCGGTCGATAGCACCGGAATGAAAAACGCCACGAACCTTGGGTCCGTGGCGTTTTTTCTTTGTGGCGCGATGCCGGATGCCGGCGGTTTTTACGCGAGCATTTGCGCTTCGTCGGGCAGGCGCCAGTCGATGGGTTCGCGGCCGTGCTGCGCGAGATAGTCGTTGGCCTTCGCAAAATGCCCGCAGCCGAGAAAACCGCGATGCGCCGACAGCGGCGACGGATGCGGCGCTTCCAGCACGTAATGCGACTTGCCGCCGAGCAGCGCGCGCTTGGCTTGCGCATGCGCGCCCCACAGCATGAACACGAGGCCGTCATGGCGCATCGCCAGTTCATGGATCAGCGTGTCGGTGCATTTTTCCCAGCCGCGTTTCGCGTGGCTGGCGGCGGAATCACGCTCCACGGTCAGCACCGTGTTCAACAGCAGCACGCCTTGCTTCGCCCATGTGTCCAGACAGCCGTGACGCGGTGTCTCGTGACCGAGGCTTGCGGCGATTTCCTTGAAGATATTGCGCAGCGACGGCGGCGTGCGCACGTCCGGCGCCACGGAAAACGCGAGGCCGTGTGCTTGCGGCGTGCCGCGGTCTTCGCCGTGGTACGGGTCCTGGCCGAGGATGACGACTTTCACTTCATCAGGACTGGTCAGGCGCAGCGCGCGGAACACGTCGGCGGGATAGACGGTTTTGCCGGCGGCGCGCTCACCGTCGACGAAACGGCAGAGCGGCGCGTAGGCGTCGCTTTCGATGAACGGTTTGAGATGTGCGCGCCATGTGGGCGGCAGGGCGTCGAACTGGGCCTCGAGTGATGGCGGCCGCGTGGCGGCGCTGGCGCTGGTTTGCTGCGGCTGCGCGTGCGTCATGTCAGTGGCGGGTGCGGACGCGGCGTCGCCGAACAGCGATGCCTGCGACGGATTGGAGCGGGTACGGGAAGCGGAGGTCATGGCGGGGAAGTGTCGCAGCAAACGCGGCGTTGCTCAAGGTGTCGCCTCAACCAGCCCGCAACTTATAACCGCGCTGCGCCTTGCTGATATTGTCCGGTGCGAGACCGGCTATCTGTCTACCGAGTTCCGCGGCGAGTGTGTGAAGCGCGGCTTCGTCGCCGGACTTCAGTTCGAGCTCGACTTCCGAGATCGGCGCGCGACGCGTTTCGCTATCGACCTCGGCGAACACGTCGCCCTGATCGATCGCCGCTTCGATGTCCGAGCCGTCCACTTCGACACGCCACAGCGTCCGGGTGAAATTCGTGCGGAACAATTCGACGAGTTCGGGCGCGGCCTGACGCAAAGCATCCGCGGCGGACGGTTCGTCGCACTCGCGTAACAACGCATCGATCTCCAGCTTTTCACCCGCCACCGGCATTTCCCATTCATGCCGGCTGTGCAAACCTTCTTTGGCGTTGCCCACCGTCTTGAAGGTCTGCAGCCAGCCGTCCGGCGTTTGACGCAGACGCAACGCGCTCTTCGAACTCGCCAGCGTCAGCTCGGGCGTGTCGAAGTAAATATTCACCAGCTTGATCGGACGGCCCGTCCCACCCGCGCGCGCGACGAACCATTGCGTCGCCGCTTGCACCTGCGCGGGCGGCAGCGCCAGTTTGATTTCGCGTTCCATGCCCATGATCTGCTCCGCTATGTGCGCCGCGTGCCGTGTGTCGACACCGTGCTCAGAAAAACATCCGAGCAAGCTCCACGCCCGGCTCGTCCGCGCGCATGAACGCTTCGCCGACGAGGAACGTGTGCACGTCCATCGCGCGCAGGCGTTCCACATCGGCGCGCGACAGAATGCCCGACTCCGTGACGACGATGCGGTCCTCCGGAATCGCTTCGAGCATGCCGATCGTCGTTTCGATCGACGTCTCGAAGGTGCGCAGATTGCGGTTGTTGATGCCGATCAACGGCGTTTTCAGCGTGAGGGATTCCATCAGCTCATGCTGGTCGTGCACTTCGACCAGCACGGCGAGACCGAGCGAATGCGCGAGCGCTTCGAGATCCTGCATCTGCGAGGTTTCGAGCGCGGCGGCGATCAGCAGGATCGCGTCGGCGCCCATCGCGCGGGCTTCGACGATCTGGTACGGATCGACGATGAAGTCTTTGCGCAGCACCGGCAAATTGCAGGCCGCGCGCGCTTCCTGCAGATACGCGACGCTGCCTTGAAAGAACTGCACGTCGGTGAGCACGGACAGGCAGGCCGCGCCGTGCTTTTCATACGATCGCGCGATCTCGGCCGGCACGAAGTGCTCGCGCAACACGCCTTTGGACGGGCTCGCTTTTTTGACTTCGGAGATCACCGCGGCGAGACCCGCCGCGTGTTTCGCGCGCAATGCGCCGACGAAATCGCGCAGGTCGCGCGACGACGCTTCGAGGCGCAGCTCTTCGAGCGGCGCGCTCTGTTCGGCCGCGCGGACTTCTTCGCGTTTGACCGCGATGATACGGTCGAGGATGTCGCTCATAAATGTCTCGCTACGTGATTACTGCTTGAATTGCTGGGTGAAGCGCACCAGCTCGTCGACTTTCGCGCGGGCCTTGCCGCTCGCGATCACTTCGCGCGCCAACTGGATGCCGTCCGCGATCGACGAAGCCACGTTCGCCGAATACAGGGCAGTGCCCGCATTCAGCGTGACGATCTCGCGGGCGACGCCCGGCTTGTTGTCGAGCGCTTCGAGCAGCATTGCTTTCGATTCGGTGGCGTCGGCCACTTTCAGCGTGCGGTTCGACACCATCTGCATGCCGAAGTCTTCCGGGTGAATTTCGTACTCGTGGATCTGGCCGTCGCGCAGCTCGCCGACTTGCGTCGCCGCGCCGAGCGAGACCTCGTCCATGCCGTCCATACCGTACACCACCAGCACGTGCTTCGCGCCGAGGCGCTGCATCACGCGCACCTGAATGCCGACGAGATCCCCGTGGAACACGCCCATCAGTTGATTGGGCGCGCCGGCCGGATTGGTCAGTGGCCCGAGAATATTGAAGATGGTCCGCACGCCGAGTTCGCGGCGCACCGGCGCGATGTTCTTCATGGCCGGATGATGATTCGGCGCGAACATGAAGCCCATGCCGGTTTCCGCAATCGACGCCGCCACCTGTTCCGGCTGCAAATCGATATTCACGCCGAGCGCTTCGAGCACGTCCGCGCTGCCCGACTTGCTCGACACGCCGCGGCCACCGTGCTTCGCGACCTTCGCGCCGGCCGCGGCGGAGACGAACATGGTCGCCGTGGAAATGTTGAAGGTATGCGAGCCGTCGCCGCCCGTGCCGACGATATCGACGAAATTCGAGTTGTCCGGCACGTCGACGTGCCGGGCGAATTCACGCATCACCGTGGCGGCGGCGGTGATTTCGCCGATGGTCTCTTTTTTGACGCGCAAGCCGGTGATGATCGCGGCCGCCATCACGGGCGAGAGTTCGCCGCGCATGATGAGCCGCATCAAATGCAGCATTTCGTCGTGGAAAATCTCGCGGTGCTCGATGGTCCGTTGCAGCGCTTCCTGGGGCGTAATCGACATGATGTCGTCTCTCTTCATCAAGCGTTGCGGTTGGACGTTTGCGCGCTCGCGAGCTTCGACTGCTTCACGAAGTTTTCGAGCAGCGCGTGGCCGTGTTCGGACAGGATCGATTCCGGATGGAACTGCACGCCTTCCACGGCCAGTTCCTTGTGACGCACACCCATGATCTCGCCGTCTTCGGTCCATGCCGATACTTCGAGGCAGTCGGGCAGCGATTCGCGTTCGATCGCGAGCGAGTGGTAGCGGGTCACGACGAAATGCTTCGGCAGGTCGGCGAACACGCCTTTGCAGTCGGTTTCGATCGTGCTGACCTTGCCGTGCATGATGGTTTGCGCGCGCACCACGCGCCCGCCGAAAGCCTCGCCGATCGCCTGATGGCCGAGACAGACGCCGAGAATCGGCGTCTTGCCGGCGAATTCGCGCAGCACGTCGAGTGTGATCCCGGCATGTTGCGGATTGCTCGGACCGGGCGACAGGCAGATGCGCTCGGGGTTGAGCTTCGCGATTTCGTCCAGCGTGATTTCGTCGTTCCGATAGGTGCGCACGTCTTCGCCGAGTTCGCCGAAGTATTGCACCAGGTTGTAGGTGAACGAGTCGTAGTTGTCGATCATTAGCAGCATGGTGTGTCTCCGGTCAGAAGTCGCTATCGAGGCCGTCTTGAACCTGTTCGGCGGCGCGCAACACGGCGCGCGCCTTGTTCTCGGTCTCTTGCCATTCGGATTCCGGCACCGAATCCGCGACTACACCCGCTGCCGCCTGCACGTACAGATTGCCGTTCGCGATCACGCCGGTGCGGATCGTGATGGCCAGATCCATTTCGCCGGTGAACGACAGATAGCCGACCGCACCGCCGTACAGGCCGCGCTTCACGGGCTCCAGTTCGTCGATCAATTCCATCGCGCGGACCTTCGGCGCGCCCGACAGCGTGCCGGCCGGGAAGGTGGCGCGCAGCACGTCGAAATTGGTGGTGCCGGGTTTCAGCTTGCCTTCGACCGAACTCACGATGTGCTGCACGTGCGAGTACTTTTCGATCACCATCTTGTCGGTGACGACCACCGAGCCGATTTGCGCGATGCGGCCCACGTCGTTACGCGCGAGGTCGATCAGCATGACGTGTTCGGCGATTTCCTTCGGGTCGTTCAGCAGTTCGGTGGCGAGTTCCGCATCGCGTTCCGGCGTATTGCCACGCGGACGCGTACCGGCGAGCGGCCGGATCGTGACGATGCGATCCTCACCGCGCTTTTCCTGGCGCACCAGGATTTCCGGCGATGCGCCTACCACGTGGAAGTCGCCGAAGTTGTAGTAATACATATACGGCGACGGATTCAGCGAGCGCAGCGCGCGGTACAGCGAGAGCGGATTGTCGCGGTACGGCTTGATCAGGCGCTGGCCGACCTGCACCTGCATCAGCTCGCCGGCGGCGATGTATTCCTTCGCCTTGCGCACGGCCGCCAGGTAATCGTCTTTGGCGAATTCGCGGTAGGTCTCGGTGCGCACGCTCGCCGACGTGACCGGCGGTTGCACGGTGGTACGCAAACGCTGGCGCAGTTCGCGCAGCCGCTGTTTGGCTTTCGTGTACGCCTCGGGCTGCGTCGGATCGGAGTAGACCACCAGATAGAGCTTGCCCGCGAGGTTGTCGATCACCGCGACTTCCTCAGTCAGCAGCAACTGGATGTCGGGCAGATTCAGATCGTCTTTCGGGGCCGTGTGCGCGAGCTTTTTCTCGATGTAGCGCACCGCGTCGTAACCGAAATAACCGGCCAGACCGCCCGCGAAACGCGGCAAGCCGGGGCGCTGCGCCACTTTGAAGCGGCCCTGGAATTGCTGGATGAATTCGAGCGGGTCGCCCTCGTGCGTTTCGACGACCTTGCCGTCACGCACCACTTCCGACACGCCGTTGCGGGTGCGCAGCAGCGTGCGCGCCGGCAGGCCGATGAACGAATAGCGGCCGAAACGTTCGCCGCCCACCACCGACTCCAGCAGGAACGAGTTCGCGCCGTTGCGTTCGCTCTGCGCGAGCTTCAGGTACAGCGAGAGCGGCGTTTCGAGGTCCGCGAGCGCTTCGGCGATCAGCGGAATGCGGTTGAAGCCCTCATTGGCGAGGGACTGAAATTCGAGTTCGGTCATGTTCCGATCCTGTACGGTGGTCCGGCGGCAGTGTGCGTCGGACAAAGCGGGTCATTGCGCGGCCGGTCAGGCGTTGGTTCGACGTATCGACACGATGATACCGACCGGCGCGAGTTTCCCATCGACGCGTGCAAGGGATTTCAGCGCACAGATGTACTTTGCGGGTACACGCAGGCCGAATCAACCGATGCAGCGAAACAAGACGATGGAAAAAACGCGTGAGCGCAGCGAAGTAAAAAACGGTTGCCGAAGACGAGCTTCAGCGTACCTCAGGCGAGGTTAGCGCGACCAGCGACGCCAGGGCCAGGCTCCCCGGTCGATGCTAATCAGACTCCGTTTTTTATTCAGAAACATGAGGATGAAGGACTTTTCAAGTCGTGGAATGGTGCGCTGCGATCGCCTTGGCGGCGCCGAGCAGCGAGTCAACTATACCATCGGATTTTATTGTTTGTATAGCTTGGCCGTGGTTGTAGCCGTAGGGCACCGTGAGCGTCGCCATGCCCGCCGCGCGGCCCGCCAGCGCGTCGTTTTCCGAATCGCCGATGGCCACCGTGGCTCGCGGTTCGACGCCCAGTTGTGCCGCGGCGGTCAGCATGGGCAGCGGATCCGGCTTCTTTTTCGCCAGGCTGTCGCCGCCGATCACGACGCTGAAATACTGCGCGAGCCCATACTGCTGCAGCAACTCCACTGCGAACCGGTGCGGCTTGTTGGTCACGCAGGCGAGTTTGAGACCGGCCTCGCGCATGGCGATCAAGCCGGCTTCGACATCGGGATAAAGCCGCGTGTGCGTGCCGTTGATCTTCGCGTACTCCTCCTGATAGATCGCGAGCGCTTCGTCGAAGCGATCTTGCGCATGCTCCGTTTCGAAGCGCGGCGCCAGAACGCTGCGGATCAGATGCTCTGAACCCTTGCCCACATAACCGACCACCTCCTCGCGCGACGTTTCTTCTGCGTCGAGTTGCGCGAGCATGCCGTTCAGGCCGGCGGTGAAGTCGTCGGCGGTATCGATCATCGTGCCGTCCAGGTCGATGATCGCGGCTTGCAGGCGTGGGCTGGTGAAGGTCGGGGCGGGGAACGGAGTGGTCATGTTGCGTACAAGTGCTCAGTGCTGGATGTTGGCGAGTGCCGCGCGCATCTTTTCGATCACGACCTTGTGGTCGGGCTGGCCGAAAATCGCCGAACCGGCCACGAAGGTGTCCGCGCCGGCCGCCGCGATTTCAGCGATGTTGTCGACCTTCACGCCGCCGTCTACTTCCAGGAAGATCTGCCGGCCGGTGCGTTCCTTGTAGGCGTCGAGCCGCTTGCGCGCTTCGCGCAGCTTGTTGAGCGCTTCCGGAATGAACGACTGCCCGCCGAAGCCCGGATTCACCGACATGATCAGCACGAGATCGAGCTTGTCCATCACGTGATCCAGATAATTCAGCGACGTGGCCGGATTGAACACCAGGCCGGCCTTGCAGCCGTGGTCGCGGATCAGCGACAGCGTGCGGTCGATATGGTCCGAGCCTTCCGGGTGAAAGCTGATCAGGTTCGCGCCGGCCTTGGCGAAGTCCGGGACGATGCGGTCGACCGGGCGCACCATCAGATGCACGTCGATCGGCACGTCGACATGCGGGCGGATCGCTTCGCAGACGAGCGGCCCGATGGTCAGGTTCGGCACGTAATGGTTGTCCATCACGTCGAAGTGAATCCAGTCGGCGCCAGCGGCGACGACGTTGCGGACTTCCTCGCCAAGGCGGGCGAAGTCGGCTGACAGAATGCTTGGAGCGATGCGGAATTGCGTCATGGCGGGGGCGGAGGCAAGCGGGAAAGCGCCATTTTACCGTTTTGTGCGCGGGCGTTCCGGTTCACGGGTGCATTCGGGCGTGGCTCGTCGTTTGAGCGGCGAATGCGACAAAACGCCTTACTCGCCCTTGTCCAAAGGGATTTGTCCGGTTGCGGGCGTGCCGCGCATCAAGCAGAATGCCAAAACCATCAGCGCCGCGTTGCCAATGCGCCCGCAAACCATTGGCGTTCGGGCTTTCCCGCGATTTTTCACACCCGTTTCAGCAGACCGGAATCAGGATGAGCCAGTACGAATTCAGCGTCTCGGCGCAGGTGCAATATTTGCCCGAAGAGTCGGACCCGGAGCGCCGCCAGTATGCGTTCGCATACACGCTGACTATCCGTAACACCGGCCAGGTGCCCGCGCAATTGATCGCGCGCCATTGGGTGATCACCGACAGCGACAAGAACGTGCAGGAAGTGAAGGGCCTGGGCGTGGTCGGGCACCAGCCGTTGCTCAAACCGGGCGAGCATTTCGAGTACACGAGTTGGGCGGTGATTGCCACGCCGGTCGGCACCATGCGCGGAGAATACTTCTGCGTGGCCGAGGACGGCGAGCGTTTCGAAGCGCCAGTGCCGGAGTTCATCCTGCGCATGCCGCGTACCTTGCATTGAACCGAGGGCGTGGCCCGCGGTCTTTAAGAAGCTCAATGCGCGGTTAAGCGCGCAGCATTACTGCGATTTTTGCTGCTTTTGCTGTTCACTCGCGTTGGCGCGCGCCGCTTTCTTCTTGCCGGACGACGTCCACACAACGATAAAGACGAGCAGGAAGAGCGCGAGGAGCGATTCCAGCGCGAAGATGAGCATCGGGTATTCGTCGAACAGATCAGACATGGCGGTTTCCATCAAGAACGAACATTGTATGCGTTTTGTCCGCACGGCCGGAGCATGGCTCGGAGCGCTTTCGGTTGCGGTGATGCTGGCGTCCTGCGGTGGCGGCGGAGCGATCCGGCCGTCGGCTTCGCCGCCCACGGGTGCCGCGATCATACCCGGACAGATTGCCGCGGCGCGGCTGACGGCCGTTGCGTGGCAGCAGGTGCCGGGTTGGCAGGACGACTCGTTGATCGGCGCGACGGCCGCGTTGCGGCAAAACTGCGTGAGGCTCGCGCGTCAACCGAACTGGGCGCGCGCATGTGCCGCAGCCTCGCAAATCGACGACCTCGACGTCACCAGTGCGCGGGCTTTTTTTGAAGCCTATTTCACGCCATTCCAGTTAGCGAATACCGACGGCACGCTTGACGGTCTAGTCACGGGCTACTACGAGCCCTTGCTGCGTGGTTCGCGTACGCGGCACGGTGTGTATCAGACCGCGTTGTATCGCTGGCCGGCGAGCTACCGCGCGGGCGCGCCGCTGCCGGCGCGTGCGCAACTCGAGCGCGCAGGTGTGCTCAACGGTAACGAACTCGTGTGGGTCGATGATCCGATCGAAGCTTTCTTCCTGCAGGTGCAGGGGTCCGGGCGCATCGTGATGGAAGACGGCAGCGTCATGCGTCTGGGCTTCGGCGGTACCAACAATCAGCCGTACAAGTCGATCGGACGTTGGCTGCTGGATCGCGGGGAACTGACGCCCGCGCAGGCGACCATGCAGGGCATCAAGGCGTGGGCACGCGCGAACCCGACGCGCGTCGATGCGTTGCTCGATACGAATCCGCGCTTCGTTTTTTTCCGCGAGATGCCTTCCGGCGAAAGCGTGCCGAGCGGCGGCGCGGACGGGCCAATCGGCGCGCTGGGTGTGCCGCTGACGCCGGAGCGGTCGATTGCGGTCGATCCGACGTCGATTCCACTTGGTACGCCGGTGTTTTTGCAGACCACGCGTCCGTTGACGAACTCGCCGATGAATCGCCTCGTCTTCGCGCAAGACACGGGTTCCGCGATCAAGGGCGGCGTGCGCGCCGATTATTTCTGGGGCCTCGGCGACGACGCCGGCGATCTGGCCGGCAAGATGAAGCAGGGCGGCCGGATGTGGCTGTTGCTGCCGAATTCTTGAGGGTTGAGTAGCGCGTGGCGCGGTGCGGGTCCGCCGCGCCGCGCGTTACTTCCTGCTTGTTACAGCCCCGACTTGCGCTTGTCCACCACGCGCCGCGCCTTGCCGACCGAACGCTCGATCCCGTTCACACCCAGCACGTTCACCACCGCGCTCACGCCGATCAGCGCCTTGATGTCATAGGTCAACGCCTGCTTGGCCGAGTTCAACGCAGCCGTATCCGGCGCCGATTCCGGGCAAGGCTCGACGTTCAACGTCAACACGTCGAGCGGGCCTTCCTTGGTCAGCACGATCTGATAGTGCGGCGCAAGCGCGTGCTGCTTGAGCAGCAGTTCCTCGATCTGCGTCGGGAACACGTTCACGCCGCGCACGATCATCATGTCGTCCGAGCGGCCGGTGATCTTTTCCATCCGACGCATCGTGCGGGCGCTGCCCGGCAGTAGGCGCGTCAGGTCGCGGGTCCGGTAACGGATGATCGGCAGCGCCTCTTTGGTCAGCGACGTGAACACCAATTCGCCGAGTTCGCCGTCCGGCAGCACCTCGCCGGTTTCGGGATCGATGATCTCGGGATAGAAATGATCTTCCCAGATGGTTGGGCCGTCTTTCGTTTCCACGCACTCCGACGCCACACCCGGGCCCATCACTTCGGACAGGCCATAGATGTCGACAGCATCGATGCCCATGCGCTTTTCGATCGCCTGACGCATGTCGTTGGTCCACGGTTCCGCGCCGAAGATGCCGAGGCGCAGCGAACAATTGGCCGGGTCGATGCCTTGACGCTCGAGTTCGTCGGCAATGGAGAGCATGTAGCTCGGCGTCACCATGATGATGTCCGGCCGGAAGTCCTGGATCAGCTGCACCTGCTTTTCGGTCTGGCCGCCACCGAACGGGATCACAGTGAGCCCCGCGCGTTCGGCGCCGTAGTGCGCGCCGAGACCGCCCGTGAACAGGCCGTAGCCATAGCTCACGTGAACCTTGTCGCCACGCTTCGCGCCGGCGGCGCGGATCGAACGCGCGACGAGATTCGCCCACGTGTCGATGTCACGCGCGGTGTAGCCCACGACGGTCGGCTTACCCGTGGTACCGGACGATGCGTGAATCCGTGAAATCTGTTCTTGCGGCACGGCGAACATACCGAACGGGTAGCTGTCGCGCAGATCCTTCTTGGTGGTGAAGGGGAAGCGCGCCAGGTCCGCGAGGGTTTTCACTTCGCTCGGATGAACCCCGGCTTCGTCGAATTTGTGTCGATAAACCGGCGAGTTTTCATAAGCGTGGTTCAACGACCATTTAAGCCGTTCAAGTTGAAGCGCGGCAAGTTCGTCGCGGCTGGCGGTCTCGATCGGATCGAGCGGAAGGGCGGTGGTCATCGAATGTCTCCTTGCTGCCTCAATGCTTGGGTCTGAAATACGTGCGCTTGCGCGCAAAAACCTGGGGCTGGCTGCCGTTTAGCGGTGTGGCGGCGAAGAGCCGCTACTGGGCCGCGAATCTGTCATTGGTTTGCTGCGTGGTGTCTCGGAGTTATAGCGTTTGCTGCGAGGTTGCTGTTATCACTCGCCTGTCGGAATCAGATTGCCTTTGATTTGCGCCGATTTGCCGCGGAACATTGCAACGGTTTCTTCGGCACGGTTCGTCACGCGAATGTCGTAGATGCCGGTTCGGCCACTCAGCGTCTGCTCGACGGCTTCCGCTGTCAGCACGTCGCCCCCTCGCACGGGCTGCAGAAACTCGATCGAGCATCCGGCGGCAACCGTGTTGATGTTGTACGTGTTGCAGGCGAACGCAAAGGTCGAATCTGCGAGCGTGAAAATCAGGCCGCCGTGGCAAATCTGATGGCCGTTCAGAAAGTCATCACGTATTGCCATGCGCAGGCGTGCGTATCCGGGGCGCACTTCGACGATTTCGAGGCCGAGCGCGCGGCTGCACGCGTCGTTCTCGTACATTGCAGCAGCAGTCGCGCGGGCGAGTTCGTCGGGTGTCATCTGATTGGGATGGTTGGCTTGAGCGGACATGTCAGCGGCCCTCGAAGCGCGGCGCGCGCTTTTCAACAAAGGCTTGCACGCCTTCCGCGTAGTCGTGGGAAGCACCCAGTTGACGTTGCAAATCGCGTTCGAGATCGAGTTGCTGGTCGAGCGTTTGCGTCGCACCCTCCCGCATGGCCTGCTTGATTGCGGCGATGGCGCGCGTGGGTTGTTGCGCAAGCTGAGTCGCAAGTTTCGCCGCAATGGCGGCGAGTTCCGCGTCGTCGGCTGCTTGCCAGATCAAGCCCCAGCTTTCGGCTTTTTCCGCGCTGAGTTTGTCGCCGGTGATGGCGAGCCCTAACGCGCGAGCCATGCCGACGCGCTGCGGCAGGAACCATGTGCCGCCCGAGTCCGGCACGAGGCCGATCTTCACGAACGCCTGAATGAAGCTGGCGGAGCGAGCCGCGAGCACGAGGTCGCACGCGAGCGCGAGATTGGCGCCCGCGCCGGCGGCCGTGCCGTTCACCGCGGCGATGACCGGCAGCGGCAAAGCTTGCAGGCGGCGAATCAGCGGATTGAAATGTTGCTCGATCAGTTCGCCCAGATCGGTCATGGCGCCTGGCGTGAAGTCGAGGTCGGCGAGATCCTGGCCGGCGCAAAAGCCGCGGCCCGCGCCGGTGAGTACAAGCGCGCGGGCGCCGGACGTTTCGACCTCGTCGAGCGCGGCGCTCAATTCCTGATGCATCGCGCGCGTGAAGCTGTTGAGTTTGTCCGGCCGGTTCAGCGTGATGGTTGCGACATGGCTCGACGCGTCGATGTCCAGTCGAATCGCTTCATATGACATTGGGTGTCTCCTCAAAGTCTCTTTGACCGATGGGCGCTGTGGCGTCGACCTCAGATTCGCTCGATGACCAGCGCGATGCCCTGGCCTACGCCGATGCACATCGTGCAAAGCGCAAAGCGGCCATTGGTCCGTTCCAACTGGTACAACGCGGTCGTGATCAAACGCGCGCCTGATGCGCCCAGCGGATGACCAAGCGCAATGGCTCCGCCGTTCGGGTTGACGCGCGGGTCGTTGTCGCGCAGACCGAGCGTGCGCAGAACAGCCAGGCCTTGCGATGCGAAGGCTTCGTTCAACTCGATCACATCGAACTGTTCGAGCGTCATGCCGAGTTGCTTCAACAGCTTTTGCGTGGCCGGCGCCGGACCGATACCCATGATGCGCGGCTCGACGCCTGCTGTTGCCATGCCCACCACGCGGGCGCGGCGACGCAGTCCGTATTGATCGGCGGCCTGCTGGTTCGCGAGCAACAGTGCGCACGCGCCGTCGTTCACGCCCGACGCATTGCCGGCCGTCACGCTGCCGTCCGGACGGACCACGCCCTTGAGCTTGCCCAAACTTTCGAGCGAAGTTTCGCGCGGGTGTTCATCGAGCAGCACGCGTACGGGGTCACCCTTCTTCTGTGCGATGTCGACGCCGATAATTTCCTGGGCCAACGTGCCGTCCTGCTGGGCCCGAGCGGCTTTTTGCTGGCTCGCCAGCGCAAACGCGTCCTGATCAGCACGGCTTACGCTGAATTCGACGGCAACGTTTTCCGCGGTCTCAGGCATTGAATCGACGCCGTACTGACGTTTCATCAGCGGATTGATGAAGCGCCAGCCGATGGTCGTGTCGTAAATGTCGGCCTGGCGCGAGAACGCGCTAGTCGCCTTGCCCATGACGAACGGCGCACGCGTCATGCTTTCGACGCCGCCGGCGATCATCAGGCGTGCTTCCCCCGCCTTGATGGCGCGCGCTGCGGTGCCGACCGCGTCCATACCCGATCCGCACAAGCGGTTGATGGTTGCGCCGGGCGCTTCGGTGGGCAAGCCGGCCAGCAACGCGGACATACGGGCGACGTTGCGATTGTCTTCGCCGGCCTGGTTCGCGCAGCCATAAATGACGTCGTCGAGAGCGCGCCAGTCGACGCCGGGATTGCGTTCGATCAGCGCCTTGATCGGCACCGCGCCGAGGTCGTCGGCGCGGACATCTTTCAGGGCGCCGCCGTAGCGGCCGATTGGAGTGCGAATCGCATCGCAAATGAAGGCGTCGTTCATATGGATTCCTGCTGGGGCGGGTCGGCGTGAGGTGCCGATCCGATGTCTCATGTTAGTTTGGGTGCACAGCCAGGTCCATTCGGCCAAACGGCATAGGACGAAGCCGTGTTTTGTCTTATGCCATTCAGCCAGCTACCGCCGGCGCCGCTTTCGGTTCAACATGAACCCGGCTTTGAACTACGCGGAAGCGATTCGATACGAAAGCTGCGTCCGCCAGCGCGGCATTGGCCGCCGGGTTCGCGCCCGTGCCGTGGAAGTCGGAAAAGGCTGCCGACTGATTGACGAACACACCGCCGGTCAAATTGATCGACAAGGCCACGCCACCACGGATCGATGCTTCGTGCGCTTCTTCCAGCACCGCGTCGTCCGTGCTGTACACCGACAGCGTCAGCGCACCGTGCTCGGCGGCGATCGCGCCGGCGAGATCGAGCGACTGCGCAGTCGAGTCCGTCGCGATCACGAACGAGATCGGGCCGAACCATTCTTTGGTGAACTGTGCTTGGTCGGTGGCGGCATCCAGTTGAAGCACGAGCGGCGTGCGCACGCGGGCCGCGGCAAATGCGGGATGTTCGAGCGTCAGGCTCTCGACGAGCACGCGGCCGAGTTTTGCGGCATCGTCGATGCGTTGAGTCACGCCTTCGTTCTGAATCGCGCCGAGTAGTTCGACAGCGCGAGCCGGGTCGGCCACGAGTTTTTGCACGGCGCCGGCAATGGCTTGAGCGACTTCGTCAAAACCAAGCGTGCCTTCCGCAGTGCGGATGCCGCCGCGCGGCACGTAGATGTTTTGCGGCGCGGTGCACATCTGGCCCGAGTACAGCGCGAGCGAGAAGGCGATGTTGCGGGCGGCGGCCTTGATGTCGTCGACCGAGTCGATCACGATCTGGTTCACGCCGGCTTTTTCGGTGTAAACCTGCGCCTGATGCGCATTGCGCTCGAGCCACGTGCCGTTTTGCGTGCTGCCCGTGAAGTCGATGAGTTTGATTTCCGGGCGCAGGGCCAGGTCCTGGACGAGAGCGCCGTCGTTCGGTTCGGTGGCCAGCAAGGTAACGACGTTCGGATCGAATCCCGCTTCGCGCAAAACATCACGCGCGATTCGTACGGTCAGCGCGAGCGGCAGAATTGCGCCCGGGTGCGGTTTGACGATGACTGTGTTGCCCGTGGCCAGATCGGCGAAGAGGCCCGGATAGCCGTTCCACGTCGGGAAAGTGCAGCAGCCGAGCACGAGGCCGGTGCCGCGCGGCACGACGGTGTAACGCTTGTGCATGGCGAGCGGCGGGTTCTTGCCTTGCGGCTTTTCCCAATGGGCGTCGCCGGGAATGCGGCGCAATTGGTCCCATGCGTACACGACGGCTTCAAGCGCGCGGTCTTGCGCGTGCGGGCCGCCGGCTTGGAAGGCCATCATGAACGCCTGACCGGTCGTGTGCATCACGCTGTAGCCGATTTCGAAGCTGGCGCGATTCACGCGGGCAAGGATTTCGAGGCACACGCCGATCCATGCCTGCGGGCCCGCCGCGCGCCAATCGCGTTGGGCAGCGTTGGCGGCCGCGATCAGGGCGGCGGGGTCGGCCTTCGGATAGCGCACGCCGAGCGGGAATCCGAACGGTGAGACTTCGGCGCCGACGGTTTCGCCCGTCGACGGTTGGTCCAGCTGGAACGTCGCGTTGAGGTGCGCTTTGAATGCGGCTTCGCCGTCCGCGTTGGCCGTTTCCCCGTACACTTTCGGACTGGGCATTTCGACGAACGGGCTCCAGTAGCCGCGCGTTTCAACCGCGGTGAGTGCCTTTTGCAGCGTGTCTTCGTGCTTGGTGAATAGCGGATGTGTCATGGCAGAGGGGCTTGGCTGTACGTTGGGAAAAGCCTGTCGAATAATTGACCGACCGGTTGGTTGGTGAATGGTAGCATTATTAAGATGGCCGCGCGAAGTGTTTTCGCGCGCAATTTTTCTACCCTTGGGAGGCGGCATGGCTTACGAGAACATTCTGGTTGAGACGCGGGGACGAGTCGGCTTGATCACGTTGAATCGTCCGAAGGCGTTGAACGCTCTGAATGACGCGTTGATGGACGAGTTGGGGACGGCACTGCGCGAATTCGATGCCGACGACGCGATCGGCGCGATCGTGGTCACGGGCAGTGAAAAGGCGTTCGCGGCCGGTGCCGACATCGGCATGATGTCCACCTATACCTATATGGATGTCTATAAGGGTGACTACATCACCCGCAATTGGGAAACTGTTCGCTCCATTCGCAAGCCGATCATTGCCGCAGTGGCCGGGTTCGCGCTCGGCGGCGGCTGCGAGTTGGCGATGATGTGCGACATCATTTTCGCCGCCGACACGGCAAAGTTCGGCCAGCCGGAAATCAAGCTCGGCATCATGCCGGGCGCTGGCGGTACGCAGCGCTTGCCGCGCGCCGTCTCCAAGGCGAAGGCAATGGACCTCTGCCTGACCGCGCGGTTCATGGATGCCGCCGAAGCTGAGCGCGCCGGCTTGGTGTCGCGTGTGATTCCGGCTGCTTCCTTGGTGGACGAAGCGGTGGCTGCGGCTGCGACGATCGCAGAATTCCCCCTGCCGGCAGTGATGATGGTGAAGGAATCAGTCAATCGCGCCTACGAAACGACGCTCGCGGAAGGCGTGCATTTCGAGCGGCGCCTGTTCCATTCGCTCTTCGCTACCGAAGATCAGAAGGAGGGTATGGCCGCGTTCGTGGAGAAGCGCAAACCGGTGTTCAAGCATCGTTAATACGCTTGTCAAAATAACGCTTGCAAGGCGGAGTCGGGCTCGCTAGAATCTCGCTCTTTCGTGCTCCGGACAGCGGGGCACGGGAGGCGGGAGAGCCAGCAGTGGCAAGGCTTTCAGCGAAGTGGGCAGGTTCAGGAAGTTGGAAAAAACCTGTTGACGACGTAGCGAAAGTTCTTCATAATCTCGTTTCTCTGCTGCTGATGCAGCGACGCAGAACG
>NZ_JBNNWQ010000017.1:0-127442 GCF_050281145.1 Paraburkholderia sp. NPDC080076
ACCGCATGACCGCGCGCGCGCAGATTCTTGACGACTTTACTGCCGATGAGTCCCGTGCCACCAATCACGACGATCTTCACGATGTCTCTCCATGAGCTTGCGCGCGGCTCTCGCGCCGCCGCCATTTGTTCGACTCCCGGCTTTGCATCGCATTGCGGAAGGTGCGGATGGGTTTGCCGGTGCTGTGCCGGACGGGCCGCGATTCGCGCGCCGTCCGTAAAGAAAGCATGGTAGGCATGCACTGCGTCATGCGGTAGGGCCGCAGCGGGACGCACCGTGTTGCATGACGAGCATCACCGTGTTGCATGACGAGCATCAATCAATACAAGGTCGTTCGGATGCCGTCATTCGACCGTCGACAACGACGATCGCGCCCTGATCGTGGTCAGACACTGCAGGTCGAGCGCTCTCGTATGCTCGGTCATATAGTCGACAAACACGCGGACCCGCGCGGGCAGTTGCTTGCGGCTGAGATAGCAGATGTAGTGGCCGCCATCTTCCGGCGCGTGCTGTGCGAGACAACTGACCAACTGCCCGTCGCCCAGCAGGTCGCAAACCTGGTACGCCGGCAACTGCGCAACGCCCAGCCCGTCCAGCACCGCCTGCACGATCAGATCCGGGTCGTTGAATATGTGCTGTGCGACGGGTTGGCGCCGCTGCGGGAGGCCGTCGACCTTGAACTCCCATTCACTGATGCGGCCTGACGCGGTCAGGAAGTTGATGCAGCGATGACTCGCCAGTTCATCGACATGCCGCGGCAACCCGTGTTGTCGTGCATAAGCCGGCGACGCGCACACGAGCATCTGCATCGGAATCAGCTGGCGCGCCACGATTCCGCTGTCTTCCATGCGCCCGTCGTGAAACGAAACGTCGACGCGATCGGCCGTGAAGTCGGCGGGCCGATCGTTCAGCAGCAGTTCGAGGGCGATCTCGGGATAGCGCGTATGAAAGCCCCGCAGCAGGGGCGCCACGATCTTGCGGCCGAAGCCCGGCGTCGAGACGATGCGCAGATGGCCGCGAGGCGGGCCGTTGCGCAGTTCCCGCATGTCTTCCAGCGCCTGGGCGATGCGCTCTATGCCAGGCTGGCAGTTCTCGTAGAAAAGCTCGCCCTCGCGCGTCAACGACGTGCTGCGCGTTGTGCGCAGGAAGAGGCGCGCGTCGAGCTGGGCCTCGAGCTTCTGCACGTTGCGGCTAACGGAGGAGCGCCCGATGCCGAGGCGATCGCCCGCGCGGGCAAAGCTGCCTTCGTTGGCAACGGCCAGAAAAGAAACGACGCCGGCGTAGCTGGTCGCAAAACTGCTTGCGAACGGGTCGGCGGCGCCGGCGATGGGACGGCGTGGCGGGTTGTCTGACATGGAAGCGCGGTTCGTGAAGTCCATAGCGACTAGACGTATCAGCGCTGCCGTTTGTGACACGGTCCACCATTTTTTTAAACCGGATGCGGCGCGCAGAGGCGGCTATTTCTCCGGAACCAGAACGGGCGCGCCCTTATCCTTTAGCAATAGCACGATGAACCTGGCCGGCTTGGTCTGGCTTGCGTTGCGTCCAACCGTGTGAACATCGTTTGGACCTTCATAGAAGGTCTGTCCGGGTGTCAGCGTGACGGCCTTGCCGCCCTTGACCTGCATCACGATCGTTCCTTCCAGGACATAGATAAAACCGTGCGCATGATGCCGATGCACAGGATCCGCCGCTCCCGGCGGGTACTCGACGCTGATCATCAGGGCTTCCTTGCCCGGATAGTCGTCGAGCGGCTGCGTCATCAGCGGCGTGACGATTGCGGCGGGCGCCTCGGCGTGGGCCACACCCAACGACGCGCCCACGATGACGAGCGCGGCCAGAGCCGTATTTCTCAAACGAAGCATGATAGTTTGTCCTCAAGTAACGCGGCCCGCCAGTGCGGGCCTAACTGAAGAACCAGCGAGACGCGTTCGCTCAGACGAGGTTCGCCTTGTCCAGACCGAATGCCTTGTCCGACGAACCCGGCACCGTCTTGAACGCGACATTCGCGCGGTTCCATCCGTTGATCGCCATCACTTCGAACGTCAGGTCAGAGAGTTCCTTTTCGGAGAACTGGGTGCGCACGCGCTCGTAGATATCGTCGGGCACGCCGTATTCGGGAAGCCTGGTCAGCACTTCCGTCCACGCCAGGGCGGCGCGCTCGCGCGGGGAGAAAAGCGTCGACTCGCGCCACGTCGCGAGGTGATGGACGCGCAACTCGCGCTCGCCGTGAAGGCGCGCTTCCTTCACGTGCATGTCCAGACAGAATCCACAGCCATTGAGTTGCGACGCCCGGATCGATACCAGGTCACGGATCGATTCTTCGATTGCGCTGTCTTTCAGCAGATTGCTGAGTTCGAAAAACTTCTTGAACAGTTCCGGCGATTGCTGCACATAGTTGATACGCTGCGTCATGTTTTCTCCTGGCGACGATGAGTGGCCACCCTGCCTTGCAGGTGCCGTTAGCGGCAGTGAGCCGCACGAATTCATCGTAGGCCAGGGCGGCGTGTCACGGTAGGCCGGTGGACGCGCTCACGGTGTTGCCCGCGAGACACCAATCGACGCGCCGCAGAGAGACCGGCGTTCAGCCGTTGGCGTGTGCCGCCGCGATGCGTGCGAGCTTGTCAGGGTTGCGCTGCACATGGATGCGAACGATGCGCTCGCCGTCCGTTTCGAACGACTGTGCCGATTCGAGTTTGCCTTCGATAAAACGCAACAGTGCCCATTGACCGTTGAGCACCACGAGCTTGACGCTGAGTTCGTCGCCATAGCGCCGCGACGACGCGTAGAAAAGCTGCGCGATGCGCCGCCCACCCGCCATCGGCTTCGGGAAGCTCTGGACTTTGCCGCCGCCGTCGCCGATCAGCGTCGCGTCTTCGGCCAGCAACGCGTTGATCGCGTGGAAGTCGCCGCGCTGCAGCGCCTGCGCGAACGTTCCCAGCAAACGGAGATGCGTCTCGCGCGGCACCACATAGCGCGGACGATCGTCGCGTAGTTGCGTTTTTGCACGGCTGACCAGTTGACGGCACGCCGCCTCAGTCTTGCCGATGGCTTGTGCGACTTCGTCATAGTCGGCGTCGAATACCTCGCGCAGCAGGAACGCCGCCCGGGCTTCCGGCGTCAGCCGCTCGAGCAGCGCCAGAAACGCCACGGAGACGTCGTCGGCGCGCTCCGTGGCCTCCTCCGGCGTAGCCGGGAAGTCCGTCATCTGCGGTTCAGGCAACCAGATGCCCGCGTAGTGTTCGCGTTGAATCTTCGCCGCGCGCAAACGGTCGATGGACATGCGAGTCGTAACTGAGACCAGCCACGCTTCCGCGTTATCAATGGCTTCACGGGCTGTCGCATGCCAACGCAGCCAGACGTCCTGCACGATATCTTCGGCCTCGGCAACCGACCCCAGCATTCGATACGCAATCTTCTGGAGTCGCGGGCGCAGCCCGTTAAAGGCACGTGCATCTTCGTCCATGCACAGACTTCCTGTTATGTTGAAAGGACAAACGCTGCCCGAAGAGATTGCTGGCAGCAAAGTATTGCCACGGATCGGACAAGCCTGATACGCCAGGCATTGTGTCCTTTCGATCTACAGAAACTGGAGCTCGCCGCACTCACTTGCAGAGCGCGGCTTCGTTTCAGGTAAAAATCTAAACTCCTTTTTCCCGCAGCGACGCGACATATTGCTTGGCTGCTTCGTTGCCATGCGCGAGCGCCCGTGACGCAAGAGAAAAACCCACCTGAGTTTCATGGGCGACCGCGCTGCGGTCTTCATCGAAGACTTTTGCCGCGCGCCGCAGATGTTGCGCCGCCTGCCCATGAAGCTCCGACGCCGCCGCATGGTGTTGCGCGGCAGTCAGCCCGCTTTCAACGGACCCGGCCGGCAATGGCGCGCCGGAATGCTTGGCGGCGAGATTGGACTCCTCGATGGCGAACAGTGCATGGCCTTGCGCCAACACGGCCTGATGAGCCGCGTGATCGTAATTCTTGGCCGCCTCGTAGTACTGCGATGCCTCGCGGTGAAATCGCGCCGCTTGCTCGTGATGCGATGCAGCAGCATCGAGATGTACTTTTTTACCCTGCTTCGTATTCATGGCAGATCCTCCTGGAGCGGCTGCGCTTCGGTGGTAACCGGTTGCGGTTCCTTTGTATAGCCAAACTCTTGCGCGACATGTCAGCGAACTGAACCGTCCGTGCATCGCTTGTGAATATCCTGATGTCCGGCATCGGCGCACACCTGCGCCGCTTCGCTCCGCAGTAATGCCCGGGACACTCGAAGCTGATGGGTACAGGCCTGATTGGCAAGAGCGTCTTGCGTCGAATACATGACTTGTTCTAATCGACGTGCGATTCACCGCGAACAAATACTACCTGAAATGTGCAGACCGCTCGGCCGCATCAGCGTTCGTTATGGGCGTCACGTATCCCTCTGCTCTTGTGCGTATTGAGTCGGCGGTAGTCCGACATAGCGAGTGAATGCAACGCTGAACGCACTCGCCGAACTGTAGCCGACGCGCTCCGCTATTTTCGCGACGCCGCTATCTTTCCGTCGCAGCAGGTTCTTGGCCAGGGCCATGCGCCAGGACAACAGGTATTCCATCGGCGCGACGCCTACCGCGCGGCTGAAGCGTTCGAAAAATGCCGAGCGGGAAAGCGCGGCTGCCGCCGCCAGTTGCGCCACCGTCCAGGACTTGTCAGGACGTTCGTGCATTTGACGTATCGCCAGCGCAAGGCGTCCGTCGGCGAGCCCGCGCACGAGGCCGGGCGACGCTGCCATTCCCGTCGACCTGAGGGCCTCGATGAAAAGAACTTCGAGCAGGCGCGCGAGCACGACATCCCGCGCGGGCCGCTGCTCGCGAGACTCTTCTCTCACGAGCTTCACCAGGGTGGCCAGCCTGCGCTCGCCGCGAACGTGCACGAGTTCAGGAAGAAGCGACACCAGCAAGGCGGCGTCCGGCGAACCGAACACGCAGTGGCCGACGAGCAGTTGAACGTCGGCTGGGTCGCCCTCGACGCCCAGCCTGAATCCGCCATCGAGCAGCGCGACGGGCGAGGTATCGATGTCCTCCGGGTCGGGCGGCTCGAGGCTCGACATCGTGAAGCCGCATACCTCCGGGATCAGAACGAAATCATCTGCCTGAAGGATGACCGGCTCGCGCCCGTTCGTGACGAGGCGGCACGAACCATCGAGGATCACACAGTAGAACGGCTGCCCGGCGTCCGAGCGGCGAACACGCCAGCGACCGGCGCCGCTGACCACCTTCGAGAACGTGGCGACCGGCTGTAGCAGCGTGACGATCTCGGCGAGAGGGTCGACCATAGCCGGACTCCTTCGAATGAAAACTGGACGTTCGATTGTAGCAAGTCCACCAAGGGCGAATTATCGTTTCGGTACTTCGACCTTCTACAGGAATCGCCATGAAAACCGTCCTGATCACCGGATGCTCGTCCGGATTCGGCCTCGAAACCGCCCGCTATTTCCTCGATCACGACTGGCGCGTCGTCGCCACCATGCGCACGCCGCGGGAGGAGGTTCTGCCGCGCTCCGAGCGTCTGCGCGTGCTCGCCCTCGACGTGACAGACCCTGAAAGCATCCGTCACGCCGTGGACGCGGCCGGGCCGCTCGACGTGCTCGTCAATAACGCGGGGATTGGCGTGCTGAACGCCCTCGAAGGCACGTCGATGGACATCGCTCGCGAAGTCTTCGAAACGAACACCCTCGGCACGATAGCGATGACCCAGGCGGTCCTGCCTAAGTTTCGGGCACGGAAAGCAGGCGTCGTCGTCAACGTCACCTCGAGTGTGACCTTGAGGCCGCTGCATCTGCTTTCCGTTTACACCGCCAGCAAGGCGGCGATCAACGCGTTCACCGAATCCGTCGCGTTGGAACTCGAGCCATTCAATGTGCGCGTGCGCCTGGTCCTGCCGGGACGCGCGCCGGAAACCCGTTTCGGCGAGAATGCACAGTCCCGCATGCGGAGCGGCGTTCCCGAAGCGTATTCGGAGCTGGCGCAGCGCGTTTTCGCCCAATGGCAGCAGGAGTCGGCAATCACACGCTCGCTCGACGTGGCGGAAGCCGTGTGGCGCGCAGCGAACGATCCGACGAGCCCGCTTCGCATCGCCGCCGGTGCCGACGCTATCGCGTGGGCCAATTCACGGTGAAGCGGGAACGCAGACGCCGAGGTTTGTCGTCGCCGTGAGCGTTCTTCGTGGCGACGACCGGCTATAGCCTTTGATTCGAGGCCGGTGGCACATTCCGTTGCGATTGCGTTCGAAAGGCTGCGATTGGGGATGCTACAGGCCAGCTAAACCGGACGGCACCGGTTAGCGCACAGCGTTCTCCCCTTGCCCGCGCGGCAACGCCATCAGCACGAAATCGCCTTTGGCCAATACGGGCTACTTCCCAGCGCCAAACTCCCTGCCGACCGTAAAAGGGTCGCCGATCAGCCAGCGCCAACTGCCATCTTGCTGACGGCGCGCAACCTCGATCGCGTACACCTTCATCGGCTCCGGTCCGGAGACTGTCCACTCCGTGTGCATCAGCGCAATGTCTCCGGTCTCGATCACCTGTTTGACCTTGAAGTCGAAGCGAACCTTCATTGCCGCGAGGGGCGCCAACTCCTGCCTTAAACCTTCCCGGCCCTTGCTGACGTCGCGCGATTGATTCAAGAAGACCGCGTCGGGGTCGTACACGCTCAACGCTGATTCAAGATCGCCCTCGGCCATGTACTGCTGGAACAGGCGACAGATTTCTTCAGGATTCATGGCGGGCATGCTGCCTCCTATCTTTTCGGCCCGATGGGCACTTCCATCGGGCACCGGGTTGGACCGGCCGAATGCGCAATGACGCCCGCATGTTGGGTGCCTTCCGCACAAAGGGGGATGGTTAGGATGCCGATCGTCGTCCGTGTACTCACAGGTAAGCCGGGTGCCGTCATCAGGCGGCGAAGGCCCTCCGTTCCAGGATGATGCACTTGTTCCGGCCTTCCGTCCTCGATCGACGCCCCTGATCGGCTGTTGCGGCGCATCAACCGTAAGACCCACTCCGGGTGCGCGGAAAACTACACGTCACGCCCTTTCAGCGCTCGTCCGCTACGCGTCGTTCCAATCAAATTTGGCACCGAATTTCCAGGGTTAACGTTGCTATCCGCGCGATTTCGGTCAACGCGGTTCGCGCCAAGGTCTTGGGACTCCTCGGCCCCGGCGTACCGACATATCTCTACGCTGCGTTGCGCCAGCCTCTTGCCTCGAGTGTGCTGTCACGACTTCTTCGTACGCGGCAGCGCCGCATTCAGAAACGGATTGAAACTGCTCGACCTGGCCGGCGTATCGGCTTTGTTCGAGCGACGTCGCTTACCTGGTTGTGCGCTGCCCGATAATTGCGCCAACAGTTCGTCCGTGCCGGTGTCTTCGTCTTCGTCTGCGTCGGACGTTTTCTTGCTTCTGGTACGCCGTGGTTCAGCCTCCTTGGCGGATTTGCTCGCAGCGCTAGCCGAAAGCACGCTTTCCGCGATGTGTTCGACCACCGTCATGAACGATGTTGAAGCCGACTGCAGGTCATCGCGCGGAAGCATTGTCTGTACGACGATTTCATGCAGCGAGCGGCCGTCGACTGAACGGCCAGTGGAAGTGCCATGCCAGTCGGCACCCGCCTGCGCGAACGCGCCAATGACGCGCTCTAGCACCGCTGGCGACAGAACGCCGCCGTCGTAAAGGCTAATGACCACCCGCTCGAAAATTCCAAACGCAGTTGATGGAGAGGCTTTCGGCACGAGTTCTTGCTCCTTGATGGTCCCGTTGTTAAGCGCCTCGCAATGAGGCGGCCCATCCCTCATGAACTGCACTCTGGAATGTACCGCCAGCGCGGGAACAGGCGTTGCTCGCTTCGTCTGAATTCAGTCCACGCATGCAATCGCGCGATGTACCCATGAAACAAATTGGCGACGTACGCATAGGCATTTCCGGTTGGCGCTACAAGGGATGGAGAGATAGCTTCTATCCCCATGGGCTAAAACAGGCCGCCGAATTGCAGTTCGCGTCGTCGCTTTTCCAGAGCATTGAAATCAATGGTACGCATTACAGCCTTCAGTCGCTCGACAGTTGGCGGCGTTGGTATGCCGAGACTCCTGCCGACTTTGTCTTCAGCGTGAAAGGTGCGCGGTATCTGACGCACCTATTGCGTTTCCGCGACGACAGCTCGCGAGTCGCCAGTGCCAACTTTTTCGCGCAGGGCCTCATCTCGCTGAACGAAAAGCTCGGGCCCATTCTGTGGCAGTTCCCGCCTTCGTTCCGCTTCGAACCGGCGGCCATGGAACGCTTTTTACGTTTTCTGCCTCGCGACACCGCCGCCGCGCTCTCTTTGGCGGAGCAACACGATGAGCGCGTCAAGACGCCGTATCTCGCGATGGACCGCAAGCGGAGACTGCGCCACGCCATCGAGGTACGCCACGCCAGTTTTATGGACCCTGCCTTCGTCGATCTGCTCAGGGAGTACGAAACCGCGCTGGTTGTCTCCGACTCGACCGAACCGTGGCCGCTGGCCGAAGACGTTACCGCTGACTTCGTCTACATCCGACTGCACGGCACCGAATCGCGGTATTCCGGCGCCTACACGGACGAAGCGTTAGACGACTGGGCCGCCCGGATCGATGCATGGCGCCGCGGTTCGCAGCCAGCCGACGCGCGGCTGATCGCGCCGCACCTTCGTCCACCCACTCGGGCGCGGCGGGACGTGTACTGCTATTTCGACAACGACGCCAAAACACATGCGCCATTCGACGCGCAACGGTTGATGGAACGGCTTGGCTTACAGGCAGCGCAATCGGCGGCGTAAGCGCAAGGCGCTCGGTTCAGCGTGGGCTAAGGCATCAATTGGATCGCTTGTGCTTGCGACTCAGCTTGTCCGCGTCCTGAAGCGCCGAGACAATCGCTTCATACGCGCGTTGCCGCGTTGCGGCATCCGGCGCGCGCAATGCGAACGACGGATGATACGTCGCAACAACCGTCCGCTCGCCGTGCTCGATCGTTTGGCCGAGCGTGTCCTGTAACCGCGCGTGCGAATCGTTCAGCACCGCCTTTAGCGCAGTAGCGCCTAACGCGACGATCACGAGCGCCGCTGTACTTCGCAGTTCCTGTTCGAGCCAGTATCCGCACGCTTCGATCTCCCGCTGTCCCGGCGTTTTGTGCATGCGACGCTTGCCACGCGGCGTCCACTTGAAATGTTTGACGGCGTTCGTCACATAGACCTTTTTGCGTTCCAGCCCGGCCTCTTCGAGTGCCTTATCGAGCAGTGCTCCCGCTGGTCCGACGAACGGTCTGCCCTGCAAGTCTTCGGCGTCCCCCGGCTGCTCGCCAATCAACATGATTGCCGCATGTTTCGGCCCTTCGCCGGCCACCGCTTGTGTCGCATTGCGCCATAGCGCGCAACGGCGGCATTCGTCTAACGTCGCCGGTTGCTGGTCGCGCTCGACATCCGGGTCGGCCTGCGTGCTGCCGCGCGGACGGCTCTTCGGTTCGTCTTCAGACATGGTCGGTTGTGGGGAGCCGAAAGCGTTCCGAGGCGTCGGAGGATGCAACGCCTGCTGTTGAATTGCATACCGCTATGCCTCGGTCTGGAAGCAAAACACAGGCCCGGCTGATGGATGTTCACTGCATGGCGCGCCAACGCTGGGGGCATCGGTAATTCCGCTTGTATCCCGCCCTAGCGCCGACGGTATGCATCTTGCGGTAGGTTCAAAAACATCCGCCAACTCGGGTCGACAGGAGACCGGCATGACCACTCTAAAAATCGAACGCCTACGTCCCACCCAGATGACACACGGCGCACGGGAGGTCCGCGAAAAAATCAAACAATACAAAGCGCTGAGCGGGCACGATCTGGAGATGGCCATCGCAGAGAAACCGATACCCGTGGTCTACGGGCCGAATGACGCGCCGTTTGCGATCGATCATCATCACGTGGCCGCCGCGCTCTGGCACGTGGGCATCAAGTCCGTGCCGATTGTTTTGGTCAGGGATCTGTCCTCCTATTCACAGGCGTCATTCTGGCTCAGCATGGAAAACGAACGATGGACGTTCCCGTACGACGCCGAAGGCAGACGTCGGCCGTTTTCCGATTTACCGGAACACATCTGGGCGCTGGCGGATGACGAGTACCGCAGCCTCGCAGCGGCAGTCCGCGATGCCGGCGGCTATGAAAAAACCAGTGTCCCTCTGGAAGAATTCCGATGGGCCGACTTCTTTCGCTCGACTCTGCCGCGGCCGGACAGCGACGAGACATTCGCCGCGCTAGTGAACGAAGCGTTCAGACTGGCAAAGAGCAGCGCGGCACTGGGAATGCCCGGCTACCTCGGTCCGGACACGGACGGTTAGCCTCTGCACCACAGGAACCCGCGGGCGTAAGCCGAATGGAGATGAAGCCGCCATGAAACTCGTCAATTGGAATGTTCAATGGGGACGCGGCGTGGACGGCAGGGTCGACCTCGCCCGAATCGTGAGCGAAGCGCGCGCGCTGTGCGATTTCGACATCCTTTGCATGCAGGAAGTCACGCGCGGTTTTCATGAGGACCCGATGTCGGGAGGTTTGGCCGGCGACCCCTCCGCCGATCAATTCGCCGAACTGGCCGCATTGCTTCCGCAGTTCGCGGTGCTCGACGCAGTGGGATCCGATCTTCCTGCGCTCGGCGCGAGCCATCATCGCCGTCAGTTCGGCAATGCAATCGTGACGCGATTGCCCGTCAGGCAGGTGTTGCGCCACTCCCTGCCGTGGCCTGCGGATCCCGCCAAACCGTCGATGCTGAGAGTGGCGCTCGAAGCCGTGATCGAAACCGATATCGGCGCGATACGGGTGGCCTCCACGCATCTCGAGTTCTATTCGGAGAAGCAGCGGCTCGCGCAACTCGCCAGACTACGGGAGCTGCACAGGGAAGCGTGCGACCATGCACGGGCGCCCGCCAGGGCGGAAAAAATCGACAGCCCGTTTTCCGACACAGCGCGGCCTACGAGCGCGATTGTCTGTGGCGACTTCAACAGTGCGTTTGAAAGCAGCGCGTATTGCCGGATGCTTGAACCGATCGCCGATGCCCCATGTTTTATCGATGCGTGGGCCAGCGCCCACCCTCGCGCGCCGCGCGCCCCGACGGTGGGTTTATATGATCACGAGCAGTGGCCGGATGGTGCATTCGCCTGCGATTTCATTTTCGTAACGGACGACCTGACATCACGCGTTGCGGCTTGCGAGGTCGATCCGGACAGTCAGGCCTCGGATCATCAGCCAATGTGGCTCGAATTGCGTTAGGTCGTCCATGCTAACGAAGTGTGTACGGATCGGACTCGTCGTTGAATATTTGCGCAGCGCCTCGAAGAAGACTGAGTGCCTGACGTTCCGGCGGCTCGGAAATTGCTCGACCCCTGGACACTTAAGGCAACGAGCCGGCGGGAGAACAGCATGGAATATCAGAGACGCAACGCCGGCTCCCGATCCAGCCGGGCAGGCAACGCAGTGGCGGTCATGAGGGACGCCGTCGAACGATTTTCGTCGGACCGGTGCGCGATGATGGGCGCGAGCATCGGCTTCTACTCCGCGTTTTCGCTGGCTCCGACTTTACTGATCGTTCTCGCGATTACGGGCTGGTTCGTCGGCCGCGACATCGCACAGGGCCAGTTCTTCGGCCAGATCAGGCAGTTGCTCGGCAACGAGGCTGCCAGTGCGATGCAGGCCGTTGTCGAACACGCGCATCGTTCGAGTGGCAGTGGCGTGGCTGCGGCGTTCTCTGTCGTGCTGCTGCTCATCGGGGCTTCGGCGACGTTTTCGTGCCTGAATACGGCACTCGATGTGGTCTTTGCGGCGAAATCGCCTAAAGGCCTAGCCGGCCTGGCATGGGTGATACGGGCGCGACTCGTCTCGCTCGGCCTGCTCATGGGACTCAGCTTTCTGCTGGTGGTCTCGCTGGTCCTCGACGCCGCGATACAGACAGCGGGCCGTGCTGTATTTGGCAGTTCGACCCTTAGCGTCGTTGCCGACGTCGCGCAGTCTATTTTTGGCCTCGTGATAATGACTTTCGGACTGGGAGCGCTGATCAAGTGGCTACCTGACAAGCGAGTCAACTTCCGCTCCGCCTTGATAGGAGGAGCCATCGCAGCGTTGCTGTTTACCGTGGGCAGGCACCTGTTTGGCCTATACCTCGCCCACGCGGGAACGGCGGGCGCATTCGGCGCAGCGGGCTCGCTTGCAGTGCTGATGATGTGGCTATATTTTTGCGCCGTCGTTTTTCTTTTTGGCGCGGAGGTCACTGCTTCGCTGGGTCAAACGCCGAAAGACGGCAACGCCGCGGACGTCAAGGCTCACTTGAGCGCAGCGCATTGAATGACCAAAACAACGACCGGTGAAGTTGGGACATTCAAGGCCGCGAGCCTCCTGTATCAACGCTATAGCGAGTGAGCCGCATCTGCGATCGCTCGCGCCCGCGCAACGCCGGCGCTACCGTTTTTCTCTACCTGCCGCATCCGCATCGCCGCCGGGCACGTCCTGCAGTTGCTCTTCCGGCGCAATCCGGCCGCCCCGCTCCCGATCCGCCGATTGATCGACGTTGGGTTCTGGACTGCCCTGCGCATCATCGCCCTCGGCTTCGATCTGCCGGCGCGCTTCCTCCCAGTGCTTTTCGGCGTTGCTGTCCGGCGACGGATCATTTTCCCAGAGCTGATACGCCCGGGTGCGAATGCGAGCTTCGAGATCGTTGTCCATGCTGCGTTTCTCCATAAAATTCGGCTGCACCGCGCTACAGACGGCGTGCGGCGATGCGAGCCGATATCGCTGCCTGTCCGGCGCCTTGCTGCCGTTCGCAATCGACTCGTGCGCGATGGCAGTGAAGGCGAGCTGCGCGCCGACCAGAGCTACTGGCTCGCGCCCGATGCGCCGGCACTCATGCCACTCGCGGCAGACGGAGCGCTCATTGCTCCCGTGCTGCTGCCGGCATCAGCACCTGCACCGCTGCTGTTGTCGGCGCGCTTGCAGCCTGCGCCGCCCATCGTCAGTATCGCGATTGCCGTGATCACCATGACGTTCCTGAAGTTCGGTTTCATCGCTGAATCTCCTCATGGTTCGGGGTCGCGGCCAAACAACACGCCGCCCCTCCTCAACGGTGCAATAAGCATGCCCACAGACGCGTCGCGAAGATGCGGTTTTCATACGGCCTACGATGCTTTGCACAAATTGCAACGCAGCGTAAAAATTCGCGGGCACACGTGTTTTCTTCTATAAACCGCTAAGGGCTTGAGCCCAACGAAATCGCCGGTTGCCCTTCTATCGACTAAGCAGTCGCAGCATGGCAACGCATGCCACGCCCCGGCGCACAGAATGTTGTCGATTTCGACGCGCAATCCTAACGTTCGATGAACTCGCGGACTATAACGATACTCATACAGCGGACGTCCTGCGAGCGGCCGATCGGCTCTGGCTCCTGTCCCGCATGACCGGCCATCCGGAGTTCAGTATGCAATCGACCGACGAGCAAATCGAAGCGGCACCGGACGATCCCGCCGTGCAGGGGATGACAACCCGGGACAGCGCACCGCTCCAGCACGATCGTTACCGGCTCACCGTGCGTGCAAAGGCAGGCAACTTGAGGGTCGTTGCCGCGTGGCAGGTTCTCGGTTGCGAGGCGCCCCAGGCGGACCACGTTCGGATCCGTGTGGATCGCCGTCACAGCTTCGAAGAAATGACCATTACGTTCGCGGCAGTGTCGCCCGATACACTCGCAACGATGGTGGGCCGCCTGGTCGCGCTCCCGTGGGCGCTCGATGCGTACTTTTGTCCCTGCGCATTGCCTCAGGCGTAAAGAATTCCCTGCTCGCTTCCGCCGCCTGACGAGTACCTTGCGCGCACGCGTGCCGCGCTCGACGGATCACCTGGAGAACTCAGGAATCCGTGTCCGCCCTCGGCGATGACGCACTGTTGCCGATGCCGTTGTGTCCACCCGGAACACCGATTCCGCTGTCGTCCTTGCGCGAGCATCCGCTGCACGACGCCGCAATGACAACGATGAGAAGAATTTTCGTCAATGTGCTGACCATTGTGATCTCCACTCGCATAGCGCACGGGATATCGCGCGCGCGGCCCCTCACCGTGCGCGGGCGTTGCAGCCTGCTCACGGACAGATCTCGCATAGCGCACGAGATATCGCGCGTGCGGCCCCTCACCGTGCGCGGGCGTTGCAGCCTGCTCACGGACAGATGCATCGGACGGATTCCTCGCAGGCGCTTCGGATGATGTCCACGTCCACGCCGACTCACTTCCCTTCGATGTCGCCCCAGCCCTGAGCACCAATCAACGGTACAAAACGCACGAGGTCGAGCATTTCCTCGTGGTAAGTCGTGCTGCTGTTACGAGTCAGCCGGATCAGCCGCTGATGCTCCGGGCCCGGACCCACCGGCATCACGATCCGGCCGCCAATCTGCAGTTGCGCGCTCCACGCCGGCGGCACGCCCGGGCCGGATGCGGTGGCGACGATTGCATCGAACGGTGCATGCGCCGGCAGTCCGAGTGTGCCGTCCGCGGTGTAGACGTTCACGTTGTCGTAGCCGAGTGTGCGGAGCCGGTCCATCGCGCTCTCAGCGAGTTGCGGATGACGCTCGACCGTATCGACGTGTGCAACGATTTCCGCGAGCACGGCCGCCGCGTAGCCGGAACCTGTGCCGATTTCCAGTACACGGTCGTCCGGCTTGAGCCGCGCCGCCTGCAGCATCCGCGCTACCATGAACGGTTGGGTGATGGTCTGCCCGGCTTCGATCGGAAGGGCTGCGTCGGCATAAGCCCATGCGCGCAGATCGGGACTCAGAAAGGCCTCGCGCGGCACGCGCCGCATCGCGTCAAGAATGCGCGGCTCCGCAATGCCGCGCGCAATCAGTTGCCGCTCTACCATCGTTTCGCGCGACACCGCCAGATCTTCATGCACAGTGCTTCTCCCCTTGTTGTGCAGCGGCTCGCTGTCCCGGGGGCTGCCCAACCATACATCACCATAGCGCGGAAAATGCCAAAAGACTTGACCGGAGAAAGAAGACAGGTGTGTTCACGGCAGAATTCCGATTTTTGATTCACACCCCTTTATCTTTTTTCAGCAACTGACGTGCCTCAGAATCGCTTGCACGTGCAGCTCATCACGCCCGGCTACTCAGATGGAAGCGCCGGTCGACATGGGCGAGAATGCTGCGCGACAGACGAGCCGCGCGTCCCTGAATCATGCGGTCGCAGGCGCGCGAGAACGCATACGACGCGGCGAGCACGGCCAGCACGGTCGCGACGAAGAGCACAAGCGACGTCTCCCGGCCGCTCTGCCCGAACACGCCCTCGAAAAAGTGCAACGTCGCGTAGACGCAGATGAAGTGCCACAGGTAGATGCCGTAGCTTTCGCGACCCAACGCGTCGGCACAACGGCGCATGTATGTACCGCGAGCATCGCCGCCCGGCGCGGACCAGTTGCGTGAGCAGACGAAAAGCAGAAACGCGACTGCGCTGCATGCGGCGAAGACCGGCGCGAGTTCGTGCGCTTTCGCGAGCCACACGCCGAGCGCCGCCGTCGCGAGCGCGAAACCCGAGGCGAGCGAAAAAATCAGCCACGTCGTGCGCCGCGTCACGCTGGATCTGCCCGTCAGATGCGGGCGGAATGCGTACCACGCCCACATGCCGACGATGAAGCATGGCCCTTGCACCGGCGGCCAGAAATAGCTGAACGAGTTGTTCGTTACATGACAGTCAAGCGTGCCGTGACAGTCACCGATCGACAATGCCACGACCGACAGCACCAGCAACGACACCGTCGCGATCAGCAAGCGCGTGCGGTTCATCGCGACGAAAAACAGCAGCGGCGCGATCAGATAGAACAGCATCTCGACACCGATCGACCAACCGCCCGGCACCACGTTGTTGATCGCAGTCGGCGACAGCGCATGCAGAAACAGCACGTTGAGCAGAATATCCGTTGCGCCGTGGGCACCGAGCACCCATGCGGGTTCGTAGCCTGAGCGCGTCGCGCCGTAACTGATCAGTCCATACACGGCGATCGCGGCGTAATACATTGGGGCAATGCGAAAGAAACGCTTGATATAGAAACGCAATGTCACGTGACGTGGGCCCGCGCAACGTTCGTGGTCCGCTTCAAGCGTCATGAAAATCGTGATCGCGCTGATCACGAAAAACAGTTGCACGCCGTATTGGCCCATGCGCGCCAGCAGCGTGACGCTGTGCGGCAGATTGGGAAACTGGAACGACAGGTGTACTGCAACGACACCGACGATCGCGAGCGCCCGACCGACGTCGAGCGCGGCAACACGTCCTTTTTCCATCGATACGTCCTCCTCGCGGTTCATGCCGCCCGCTCAGGCGGGGGCGAGCTTCGTGGACAAGGCACGGTTCGCGGAAGTTCCTACTTTTTTTGCTACTGAATGGCGCTTGAGAGTTCGTGCAATCGATCGGGGTTTCTGATCGTGTCGCGATGAACGGGGTCGTGAACGGCGTCGGCGTTGCGCTTGCGGTTGTGCGGTTCCTGTGGCGTGCGTGGCGTCCGCGGTCGCGTCGATCAGATGAAAGGGCTATCGCGACGTCGCCCGCAATCCGGAGGGCCGCTGCATTCCGGGGCTCGTCATACCGCGGTGGGATGCCACGTTCTTCTTCGCCAACACGGAGATTTTTCGCGAGCGCATGCTGCAGGCCGTGCGCGAAGCGGCGACAAAAACCGCATGAATCGGCCTCGCAACACTTCTTTCCTACTGTCGGATGGGCGTTAAACCGCTATCTGGAGTCGCATCCGGTCGGATGGCACGAATGGGAGGATCACGCGTACGCGTGTCGCGTTATAGAAGCGGCGTGGTGGCGGTTGTCCTGGCTTGGGGAATTCTGCTGGTCGAGCTGACCAGCAGAATCCGCGGGCGGTCACCGCGCCTGCAAGCGCGGTAGCGCAGTTCAATGCCGGGCGCTGCTCCAATGCCGCCAGTAGTGATGGTGCCCCATCTGTCTGAGTCGTTTTCGACGCATTTGCTCCTGGTGATAGTGAGCGGCGACGAACACGGCTGCCGTCGCCATCACGAACGAACCTACGGCGATTGCCACTGCTTCATTCATCGGAACCTCCGTTGCTGACTATCGGCTTCATTGCAGGTGTTGCCCGCCGTTGATGGCAATGTTGGCTCCGGTCACGAAACCGGCTTCGCGCGAGCACAGGTACAGCACGAGTGCGGCGACTTCGTCGGGCTGTCCGAGCCGGCCGACCGGAATCTGCGGAATGATCTTCGTCTCGCGGATCTCCTCGGGCACCGCCATCACCATCTTGGTCGCGATGTAACCTGGCGAGATAGTGTTGACCGTGACGCCTTTCTTCGCCACCTCCAGCGCCAGCGATTTCGTGAAGCCATGCATGCCGGCCTTCGCCGCCGCATAGTTGGTCTGACCGAAGCCGCCCTTGGAGCCGATGATCGACGACACGTTGATGATGCGACCCCAACCCCGCTCGACCATGCTGTCGCACACTGGCTTCGTCATGTTGAACACCGAATCGAGGTTGGTTCGGATTACCGCGTCCCAATTGACCTTGTCCAGCTTCTTGAAGCTTGCATCGCGCGTGATGCCGGCGTTGTTGATCAGGATATCGACCGGTCCGACTTCTGCCTTGATCTGCGCCATGCATTTTTCGCACGAGTCGTAGTCGGCGACATCGACCGCGTACGCGCGGAACTGTCGTCCCTGGGCTTCCATCCGTGCGAGCCACTCGTTCGCGCCGGTGTTGGCCGGCGAACAGGTGACCACGACCGCATACCCGGCGTCATGCAGCTTGACACTGATTGCTTCGCCAAGTCCGCCCATTCCACCCGTCACCACCGCGATCTGCTTTGCCATCGAATCGTCCTCGCAAAAAATTGGCCTCGTAGATAACTTGAGCCACACTGCATTCAGTCAAGAACTTGATGTATTGGAAACCGGATTCCGCTACTCCCTAAGTATTCCTTCATATAAATCGAGTGCGGCGACGCGGGCATCGCTGCCCGCGTCGGCCTTATCCCTTCGCGCCGGCGGCTGCGGGAACCTGCTCGGCGTTGCGTCGCGCGGCCTTTGACGCTGTGGCCGTAACCGCATCGAAATTATTTCCGGCGACCTGCACGACCTGTTGCCCGGTCTTCTGCAGCGTTTCGTACAGAGTCGTGGTGGCGCCGATCGCGGATTTCCACGCAGCAATCGCCGCTTCGGAACCTGCCGGAGCATTCTTCGCCGCTTCCTCGACGAATGCCTGCACACGGGCGTTGTACCGCTCGTACTGCGCCTGTGCGAATTGAGTGACTTCAGCCTGCGTAGTCGATGCGATGTCGAACACTTGCCGGCCGTATGACAGGGATTTTTCCGTGAAAGGTCCGGTGAAACCCGATTGCAGCGCGAACCACTGCAGCGGATCTGTCGTGCCGGGCGCCTTCGTCATATTCTCCTGCGCCTCGGCCAGCGTGGACCTGACGACCTGCAGGTTCAACGCGGCCAGTTTTTCAGCGCCTTCAAAGACCTTCCCGGTCAATCCGAAGAATGCGTCGAAGCTGGCCTTGGCGGCAGCGGCTTGCTCGGGACTCGATAGAGCCATGGTTGAATTCCTCAAAATTCGATCCGATGCACGAAACCCCCGGTCGGACGGGTGTGTTGCGACGGATCGCGATGGTGGATAAATCAAAGTGCAAGGACGCCTGTCAGGCAGAATGCGTCGCGAGAACTTCGACGGTCGTTACATCAACAGGCACTACAAACCAACCCGCAACTGAGACGTTTCGTTCATGACTGTTTCGTCGGCGCGTTCGCCGGGAGGCGCACGCCGCAGATGGCTAGCGCATCCGGGCGACGGCCTTGAGAATGGAATCGCCGTCGCTTGTGACTTGAGCACGCGGGCGTCCTGAGGCAAAGTTTTCCAGTGATATGAGTTGCCGCTCCAGCAGCGTATCGAGTTCAGCGCGGCCCAGTTCGAGCTGGTCCGGCGCGTCCTTGACGAGCATCAAGGTGGCGAATTCATGGGGACTCAACATAGCGTCTCCTCGATTTAGTCTCTCTGCGCGGAGAGCATCAATTGCCTCTCCTGCGTGAATGCCGGCAAATATTCCTGCCGCCCCCTCCGTGACGCAATCATGCGAGAAATCGAATCACGGAGACGCCATCATAACCGCTCAATTTTTGAACGCAATATGTGAAATGCTTTTTTTACGGCCATCGGTTTTCTTTTTATATCGGAGGACAACCCGCTGCATGTTCTGTCCGTCAATGTCACCACGGAGAAGCCCGACCGGCATGGCTTTCATTTATCAGGTATGCATATTATCGTTTTAATAGCTCACTTACTTAACAATGCCAATTCAACAGAAATCTATTGATCAATTTATATGTGAATATCGTATTTATAGGCCGCCAGCGTATTGTTATCATTACTCCAGAATTGCGAAATATTTATTACAGCGCACGGATTGGGCTCGTTGCGCCGGGGTACAAGATGGGCTACCGCTCGGAGCGCTCGGCGGGCCATGTCGGCCGTCAGTGGTTTCGCTGAGAGCAGTCAAATACTGGCTTGAGCGGATACGTTCTGTGTCTCCGACAGAGGTATCATGGTTGTTGCTGGTCACGTCCGCGTAGGAGGAAATCATGCCCTCAACCCCGACCACACGCCCCATTCGCCGGCCAGGAATTCCAGACCATCCCGTCCGCGGGGTTACGCCGGGCACACGGTCGCCGGCTCCTAAACCTGCGCCACGCGCCAAGGTCGATCTTCCGGATGCCGCGCAAGCGGAGCCGGTGCCGCACGAGCATCTGCCGCCCAGGTCGGATGACAATTGAGCGCCCTGTGCGTTTGGCGTAATGCCACCGGCCGCGTTCCATTGAGCCGACATGGACAAGCACGCAGAGTTCGGCGGCAATTACAACGCGGCGGCCACTTCAGGATCCGCACGTGGACGTGCGTTGCAGTCGGCGAAACGAACGGCCAGGTCGGAGATCGCTCGGACTAAATTTTTTTTGCAACCCTGGCGTCTTTTCCAGAACCAGAAGCATCGCTGACAAGTCTCACGGATACCCTTGTGCATATCGCTGGCCCCTGCTCCGCGCGGCCAGTTCGACCACGAATGATCTATAACGATATGGCGTCGCGGAGTCGACGGGCTGCGTGCTGCCCGGCCAACCGACCCCGAAGTCGGCAATTCACCCGCGGAGGTTTAGCGAATACAGCCTGACGAATCCATGCTTTGTCTGTTCGAATCGCGCTTAGCAGGTATTGGAGGCAATCATGAAGTACGAGTACGGCGGCTGGGTCATTGACGCAACCCCGGATTTTTCGCTTGGTCAGTTCTTCGCGCATGCGCGGATCATCCGGGCGTCGCCTGACGACGATGTGGACACGGAAATGCACATCGAGCGCAATCTCGCCTGGTTCGAAACCGAAGACGAGGCAATCGAGGTCGCGCGGCAATGGGCGATCGATTGGATCGACGCGCGCGACGATAACCTCACCGTCACGAAGGCGCCTTCATTGAGCCGGCAGAACGATATGTCGGCGAAGGCCCCGGCCAGATGAAACTCCGCATACCGTGGTTCTGATGCCGGACGACTGACTGGCGCTGTGGCCATTGCGCAACGCCGTCGCCCGGCGATGACCCAGGCTCGCTACACGGCAGACGCGGCAATACGGCGGCTCGCAAATACTCAGACGAGACACCTGATTGCTTCAGAAACGCGGATGTGTAGGATGGAATCAACGTCAGCGCTCCATGCGCGGCGTGTGTTTTCAGGCCGCAGCGATGTCTGCGGCTTTTTTTCGTTCACGAATCTCGCCAGCATTTGCACGAGTCGTCCGGCGGCTTTGACTTCGAGGATACTGGCGATACAAAGGACCGCCACAGGAACAATCCGCCAATCAGAACTGTTCAGTAACGAACTGTCGTCAGCGTGCGAACGTGTCGTCCACTACGCGCTGCCCGGCGCTATACCCTGCCATGAGCGCCTCGGCCTGTGTCGGGAAAGGTTGCTGGATGGTTGCCCCGAGGCGGATCGGAGCAACCACGGGGCGCGTTGCGCCCACCGCGCCCATCGTTCTGACCTGCACGACGGCGACGAAGCCGCGCGGGGGCAGCAGCGTGACGCTGCCCGCGGTCTCCCACACCGGCTCCAGCTCCACGGTGACCTCAAAGCCTTTGTACCCGTAGATTCTTTTCATTGATGATCCTGCGTGTTCTGCCCGGCCCTGAACCGTGGAATGCCCCTGCTGGAAAGTGTACATCGCAGTTGCAGCATGGAGGCGAAGGGAATTTCCGAATAGTTCCTGCCGCAATATCAGGTTCGAAAACTGTTGCCGTTCTGACCGGGTTGGGGACCGCTTCACATGGGCTCAGAGCCTGTGTGCGACGGACGCGGGGAGCACGCGCGTCATCCCACATCATCCGCTTGACGGTACTCTATTTGCGCGCACACTGCATATCTACGGTGACTGCCTCCAGCAAAGGAGACCAACCATGACCAAGCCTTTTCAGCAGTGGAAAGTCTTGCCGCACGGCAAGCTCACGGAAGTCGACGAAAACGTACTCACCGTGACCGGCGAACTCCATATGCCGCTCACCGACCTTCCGCGACGTATGACGGTGGCACGTTTGAACGATTCGCGACTGGTCATATTCAGCGCAATTGCGCTCGATGAACTCGAGATGCAAGCGCTCGAAGACTATGGGCGCCCCGCCTTTCTGGTGGTGCCCAACGACCATCATCGGCTGGACGCAAAAATCTGGAAAGAGCGCTACCCGTTAATGCAGGTCGTTGCGCCCGAAGGGTCGCGGGCGAAGGTGGAAGAAGCGGTGCACGTCGACACGACGGACCCCGGCTTCGGAGATCCGAACGTGCAGTTCGTCACGGTCCCTGGAACGCGTGGACACGAGGCGGCGCTCGTCATCCGCACGCAGAACGGTACGACGCTGGTATTGAACGATCTGGTCGGCAACATTCGCCATGAATCCGGGTTCGGCGGCTGGTTCCTGCGCATGATGGGGTTCGCGGGAGACGAACCGCATATTCCGAAGCCGGTGAAGCTGATCCTCGTCGCGGATAAAGAGGCGCTGCGCGCTCAGCTTCTGGAGTGGGCGGAACTCCCGTCGCTGAAACGCATTCTCGTGTCGCACGGTTCGCCCATCGAAGATGATCCGAGCCAGACTCTGCGCGCTCTGGCGAGCTCATTAGCGTAACGCATAAGCGCACAACAGCAGCGGCGCGCGGAACGTTACTGCGCCGCAAGCGGACTCTGACCCACGACGGTGCGTGGCCGCCCGAATCACGGCGATTTCCACCTCGAATACGGCAGTGAGCGCCGTCAGCGCAGGTCGGCGCGAAGATCGCGCACTCCCCGTCCCAGGCGCTGACGCAAAAGTGTTCGTAACGTCGCTCCGTCGACGTAACCTACCTCGGCAGCGATGGCGTCGAGGCCGAGACCGCTGCCGTGCAGGAGAGACTGCGCACGTTCGACACGCAGATCCTGGAAGTAGGCCAGCGGCGATTTGCCGAGCACCTCCTGACACCGGCGTTGCAATGACCGCGCGCTCGTCGCCAGCGCGTTGGCGGCTTCCTGCAGCGAGAACCCGGCCTTGAGATGGTCTCGTGCCCACCGTTCGAAGCGAAGAATAAGCGGATCCGCCTGCGCCAGATGGTTGGGAATGATGTAAGGCGCCTGCGAGGAGCGAATATCGGCAAGCAGGTAACGGGAAACGACGGTCGCCAGTTCGGGGCTAGCCTTGCGTATCAACCACAGGGCGAGATCGAGATGCCCCATCGCCGCGCCCGCCGTCACGCCCACGTCTGTCGGCACCAGCATGCGAGACTCGTCGAGCAAAACATTTGGATAGCGTTGCCGAAATAGCGGACCGAGCCACCACGTGGTCGTCGCTTCCCGGTGATCGAGCAGTCCGGTTTCCGCCAGAAGGAACGTCCCGATGCAGGACGCGGCGATACGCGCGCCTTCAGCATGCCATTCCAGCAGTTGCGCCTTGGCTTTCCTCACGTCCGGTCGATCGAGAGCTGGGATCAGCTGCTCCGGCGTTCCGGTATTCAGTGCAGGAACAATGACCCAGTCCGGCTTCAAGTCCGCGGTGACTGCGAGCACGGGTATGACCAACCCTTGTCCGGACCGAACCCTCTTTCGCACGCCGACGATCGACACATCGAAATAAGGTGTTCCGCCCATTTGCAGGACTGAAAATTTATTGGCGAGCGTGAACGCGTCGAGCAGGACGGTGAGCCCGGTGTCGAACAATCCCTCAAGGGCAAGGATGGAAATGCGCATGGCGTAAACGACCCTAAAGTTGGCATTTACGACGATACCGGTTTTTCTGCCCGGCCGCTACAGTGATCCCCGTTGTACATCCCAATGAAGATTGACTCAGGAGTTCACTCATGAAAGTTTTCGCTATCGGATCGCTCGTTCAGCCGCTCACGCCAGACCAGCGCCAGCAGATCATGCCGAAGGAAGTTCCCGACACGCTCAAGCTCTACCTCGATGGCAAGATCGAACAGTTCTGGTTCCGTGAGAACGCGGCCGGCGTGATCTTTCTCATGGAAGTCCAGTCGGTCGAACACGCCAAGGCGGCAGTGGATGCGTTGCCGCTCACCGCTGCTGAGCTGATGAAGTTCGATCTGTTGCCCGTCGGCCCGCTCGCTCCGCTTGGCATGCTGATTCAAGGCAAGTAAGCATTGCCATGAACGGCGATCCATCTCAGCTTCGTGATCCTAACGAGCAATCGAATAAGGTTGCGCTGGCGATGGATCGCCCGCTTCGAAGGGCCGATCCAGAAAGATACCCAGCATGCACGACTTGATTAAGTCTTCCCTCGAAAAAACTCACGGCGGCCTCGCGTGGTCTTCGAGTCGGTCCCTCTTGCCGTGCAATGGAAAACTCACCCGGCAAAAATGCGGTCTGTGCTTGAATCTATTCGATAAGCGGAATCGCGATTCTTGGCTTGATACATCGCGAAGTCCGCCTTCCTGATGAGTTCACACGAGTCCTCACCCGCATTCAGAATAGCAATACCGAAGCTCGCACCGACCGTCTCAACACCCCAACGTGAATTCAGGGGAGCCTGTAGAGCAGCGGTCAATTCGGTGACCATCCGTTCGACTACGTCGGTTATAGCGTCAGTCGTGAGTACAAGAAGGAACTCATCTCCGCCGAGGCGCCCTACTACGCCACGCTCCTGTACGGTAGCCTGGAGGCGCGTCGCCACCATAGCCAGCACTTCGTCGCCGCACTGGTGGCCGTACGTATCGTTGAGGTCTTTGAAGTTATCCAGATCGACAAAAATGACAGCGACTTTTCCGACCGCGCCCGGTGCCGCGATCGCCTCGTCGAGCAGGTCCACAATTTTGCCGCGGTTCGGTAAATCCGTCAGCCGGTCCGTTTGAGAAAGACGCCGCAATTCTTCTTTACCGTTGAGGAGTTTGACGATCAGAGCAGTAATCCAGGCCGATAGTGCCGCGAGCATCACCGTGATGGTCGAGGCCATCGTCACATACACGCGACGCATCCTGTAGTAATCGTCCAGCGCCTCGTCGACGGAAAGGCCGGCGACGACGGTCAAACCATATTTCTCGAGATGGCGGCTTGCAACCACACGTTCGACATGATCGATCGGATCGGAGAAGTCGGCCAGCACCGTCTTGCCGAGTGGGACATAGCTACTCGGCAGCGCCTCGCCAGACCGGCTCGGTGAATTACCCGCACGACGCGACAGTATGAACCCACGACCCGACAAAACGGCAATCATGCCCCGCTCGCCCAGCGCGGCATTGTTGTAGAAGCCATCGGTCAGATAAGCCGGATCTTCCGAGACGATCACTACCCCGCCGAAACCTCCATCGGGGCGATCGATACGGCGGGTTGCCTGAACGGACCACTGCCTGGAAATACGTCCGATCACAGGCTGGCTGATGAAGAGCCCGATGTTGGCAGGGGAAAGGTGGACCCGGAAATGTTCCCGGTCCTTGAGATCAACCGTCCCCGAAAATGGCAAAGTCGATGCAATCACGCGGCCGTCGGCACCCGCAATGGTGACCTGTAGTGCCGTGTCCGCGGTAATCAGCCCGTAGGCACGATACGCTGCCAGATCGAAGGTTTGCGGCGTACGTTCGTATCCGTATTTGACCAGCAACGCGATCTCGTCGACATCGTGGACGGTCTTCAACGTATGGGTTTCTAAAGCATCGGCCAACGTGCGGGCAGCCACGCGTGTGTCGCGCATCACGGATGCTTTCTCGACCTGCAAGCGCAACAGTATGGTTACCCACAAGATGCCGAGGACCAGAACGGTCAGCGCGGGCACCAGAACGAGCGCGTGGCGGGAGGATCTGATGCTGTTCGTGGCGTAAATTGTTCGATCCATGGTTCATTTTCACACTGCACAGGCGAACGCGAATCTCTCAGTGCACCGAAAGTAACGGGCCGGGCGTTTCTTAGGTCGCGCAATGCTTTAACGACAAACCTCGCAAAAAGTTTATTGTTTCTGGCGAAATAAAAAAGGACGATCGTATTGTCTGATGAAATAGATGAAGTGCTATACGCGGTAGACAGCGTATAAAAACGTCGGTCCATGACGGCTGCTCCGCGACTGGCACGCCCGGAGCCTAAACTTGGAACAGTCGCGATTCCATTTTGGCAAGCGAGAAACTTTTATATTCCATTGAATTCCGACAACTCAAATATTCCGCTACAAATAAATTATCCAGTGCAATGATTTTTCCATTATCAAATAACCTCCCGCTGCCAAAGCGAGCGACTCAATAACGAAACTGTCGTCTCTTGGGATTCGGGAATGTGTCGCCCGATCCGCGCCGATTTGTCCGCCGGCGCATCGCTCAGTGGCCCGATCCTCGCGTATTCGTGTTCGCGTACGTATCGCCGACGATCAGATGCACGATCTCGTCGCCGTTAGTCCCGGCCACGAGCCGTTCGCCGGCGACCTCACCGCGCCGCAGCACGACGATGCGATCGGCAATGGCAAAAATGTCGTGAAGATTATGCGAGATCAGAATCACGGACACGCCTTGGGCTTTCAGCGCGGCGATCAATTCCATGACCTTGCGTTGTTCGGGTACGCCGAGCGCGGCAGTCGGCTCGTCCATGATCAGAACACGCGCATTCCAGTAAATGGCGCGGCCGATCGCAATCGCCTGGCGCTGGCCGCCGGAGAGCATCTTCACCGGGCCGCCGAGCTTGCGCTCGGGAATCACGATATCGAGGCGCTCGAGCACTTCGCGTGCGACCTGCGCCATGCGCGGCCGGTCGATGACCTGAAGCCCGAATTGCCGGCGCGTCGGCTCGCGTCCGAGGAAGATATTGCTGCCGACATCGAGGTTGTCGGCGAGCGCGAGATCCTGATAGATCGTCTCGATCCCCTGCGCGCGAGCGTCCTGCGGGTCGCGCAGCTGCAAGGGTGAGCCGTTGAACCGCAAGTGGCCCGCGTCGGCATGGTAGACACCGGAGAGGATCTTGATGAGCGTCGACTTGCCCGCGCCGTTGTCGCCGGCGAGCGCCAGCACTTCGCCCGCCATCAGTTGCAGCGAGACGCGCCGCAGCGCCTCCACGCCGCCGAAGCGGATCGAAATATCGCGCGCCTCGAGGATCGGGGTGCTCATTGGGCGCCTCCGAGACGTTCCTTGTACTGATCGATCAGCACCGACATGATGATGACGATGCCGACCACGATGAATTGCCAGAACGCGTTGACGTCGATGAATACCAGTCCGAACTCGATCACCGCGATGATCAGTGCGCCAATCAGCGTGCCGATGACATTGCCGGTCCCGCCGAACAGACTCGCCCCGCCGATCACGACTGCCGCAATCGAGTCGAGCAGCATTGGCTCCCCGGCGTTGGCAGCGCCCGCGGCAAAGCGCGCCGTATAGACGATGCCGCCGACAGCGGCAAACGCAGCGGCGATCAGATAGATCACCAGCAGATGACGCCTGACATTGATGCCGGCACGGATCGCCGACTGTGGATTGCCGCCGATTGCATAGGTGTACTGGCCGAACCGCGTCTTCGACAGCACGACATGCATGATGACCAGCAAAACGGCGGTCAGCGCCACCGGGGTCCAGCCGCGCCCGAGCCACGCGAGGCCGGCATTGTCCACCGCCACGGTCATGCCGCTGCCCGCCGCCAGAAAACCCACACCTCGTGCGACACCATACATGCCGAGCGTGCCGATGAAGGCGGGCACACCGAGCCGCGCAATCAGTACGCCGTTGACGAGCCCCGGAATCGCGCATACCCCGACGGTCAGGGGAATGGAGAACAGCAGGATCCACGGCGAGCCGCTGCCCAGTAGCGTGAATTGCGCGACACATACGGCGGCCAGTCCCATCACAAAACCTACCGACAGATCGATGCCCGCCGTGATGATCACGAACGTCTGGCCGATCGCGAGCAGGAGCGGCGCGCTGGCCGCCAGTCCGATCGACTGCAGGTTGTAGGCGTTGAAGATGAACGAGCGATGATCCGCTATCCGCGCCCAGACTTCGAAAAACACCAGTAGCGCACACAGGAAAAGCCAGGGCCAGAGCCTGCTGATCAGTGCGAGCCTGTCGAGCCGTGAGTTGTCCATCGAGTCGTCCGGGAAATCGGAAATGACGTGCGTGCGCGCTGCGGCGCACGCCGGGATAGGTCCTCGTTCGACAGCGCTTGGCTAGTTCGAATAGATGTACTTCTTCATGTCCGGCTGATCGATGTTCGTCTTGTCGAGCACCACGAAGCCGGTGCTCTTGAAGGGTGGAATCTTCTTGCCGCGAATCACGTCTGCCGCGAACTTCACGCCGTAATAGCCGATTTCATCCGGGCGCTGCGCGATCGCGATATCCACGAGGCCGCTTTTGAGCTGCTGGTCGATGCCAGGCACGGCGTCGAACACCACCACCTTGACAACGCCTTGCTTGCCGGCCGCCTTGACGCCTTGGGCGGCGCCGCTGCCGGAGAACGTGTTGGCACCGAACACGCCGGCAAGGTCGGGGTTGCGCGCGAGCACCGCGGCGACGTGGGATGCAGCGCGGTTCGCATCGTCCTCGTTATATTGCGTCTGCAGCACCTTGATGTTCGGGTGCTTCTTCATCTCGTCGAGGAAACCCTCGGCACGCGCATCGGTACTCGAGATGCCCGGCTTGTTGTTTTCGCAATAGACCGTGCCCTTGTCGCCGATGGCCTTCGCGAGCGAGCGCGCCGCCACGCGCCCGCCTTCCAGGTTATCCGAAGCAATGTAGGACAACGGGAAATCCGCGTCGCCCTTGCCGGTCTGATAGTGGCCGTCGCCGATATACGTATCGACCGTGATGACCTTGATGCCGGCGTCGGCCGCTTCCTTCAGCGGTCCGATCAGTTGCTGCTTGTCGACCGGTGAAACCAGCAGGACATCGGGGCGTTTGGCAATGAACGCCTTGAGGATCGGCACCTGCTCCGTGGTGTTCCATGCCTTCGGCACCTGGAATAACAACTGGACGTGTTCCTCGTTTGCGGCCCGCTCGGCGCCGCGGTGCATCGTGAAGTAGAAAGGATCGGTGACGCCCGGCAGCAACGCGACGACGGGATGCGCGGCGTCCGCATAAGCCGGCCCCGTGAGCGAAGATGCAACGATCGTTGCAAGTGCAATCAGATAGTGGGAAACGATGCGCTTCATTTTTGTCTTCCTCCTGTTGAGTCCGACGAACGGCGCCTGACCTGACTCGTTCTGACCTTCCCGAAGTGACGGCGTCCGGCAGTTGGCCAGTATACTGACGAGCGTCAGGATCGACCCTGGTGTTTTCCTGCATCGTTTCCGCATAGTCGCGCTGATGGGCCGGGATTGCCCTGTGCCGTGGCTGCGGTCTCGCCTACCCGGCGCCGCGTCGGCGGCGCAGCCTTGCGGCCTGTATGGTGGTGTCTCGCGGCGCCAGGTCCCGGCGATTCGAATCGATCGACCTTGAGGCAATGCCGTGCCGTCCGCCCAGCACGCACGCGGTCAGTCCGGCATGCCGTTGTGATCACCGATCGGCCTGAGCGGCCAGTCCGTCCAGCGGTCCGCGCGCGTCAGTTCGTGCGCTTCGTTGAGCGGATACCGGATACGGTTGTCTTCGCGCGGCCGCTCACCGATCACCATCAGCCTGACTTCGTCATCGGTATTGTTGATGAAGGTGTGGCAGATACCGGTGCCGGCCGGAAACGCCACCGAGTCGCCTTCGGCAAGAGCATGCAGAACGCCGTCGATCCAGACATCCGGCTTGCCATGAAGCACGTAGACGAACTCCTGTTCGGTGCTTTCGGCGTGCGGATATGAAGTGCGCCGACCCGGCAGAAGCCTCACATGATGAATGCCGATCCGCGTAATCCCCATCGCGGCGGAGAGTGGCGCGTCAAGGCCCATCGGCTCTGAATCGCCGCGATAGCAATGCGCATGGGGTTCTTCCAGTTCGGTCCAGTGTTTGATGAAATCGGGGCGACCCATCGCTTGTTCTCCTTGAGGACGAGAAAGATGATAACGGGTTACCGAGAGTTCGACGAAACGCCGTCATTCGCCGCACGGGCGCTGATCGACTCTCACGTTCAGCCCGTGCTGCCAGCATCAATTCAATGCGCCACTCCTTATCCGTTCCAGCGACGCCAGTATCGGCGCGACCTTCGCCAGCTCTGCGCGCATCTCCTCGATCAGCCATTGGGACACCTTGCGCACCGATCCCGATGGCTCGCGCGTACGGCATTCCAGCACGTAATTGCAACCCGTCTCCACCAACCGGTCCGACGCGGGGACGACCGCCCCTGTATTGAGCGGCGCGGCGACCGCGAGAAGCCAGCCGAGCAGCGCCCCGTGCCCGAGCATGGCGCCCTGCAGCGCGAGGCCCGGATCGGAGTAGCTGGCGTGTTTCGCCGATGCATGGTTCATCACCCGCGTCAGCTCGAAATAGTCGGCCCACGTATGCGTCGTCGGCTCGAGGTGAATCAGCGTGTGACCGCCCGCCTGACGCGGCGCGTCGAGGGGGCCGTGCTCCGCGAGATAGCCCGGGCTGCACACGGCGATGATCAGCTCCGGACAGAAACAGAGCGCATCGTGCTCGGAACCGGGCTTATGCAAACGAATGCCGAGATCGGCGCCATCGAGCGGACCGTACAGGCGGCTTGCCATCACCTGCAAGCGCAGGTTCACCGAAGGAAACGCATGCTGAAAGCGCTCGAGGCGCGGCAGCAGCCACTGCGACGCGAACCCGCTGGAGATGGAGAGCGTGACCGTCTCGCTCTCTTCCTTGCGGCTCTTCAGTTCGGTGATCGTGTCGCTCACCTGGCCGAAGCCCAAGGCCACCGCGACGTGCAGTTTCGCGCCCTCGTCGGTGAGGGCCAGTCCGGTTTTTGTGCGCGCGAACAGCTGGAAGCCGAGCGCGTCTTCGAGACGCGCCACCATGCGGCTCACCGCGACCGGCGTCACGTTCAGTTCGAGCGCCGCACGCGTGAGGCTCATATGACGCGCGGCGGCCTCGAAAACGAGCAGCCCCTGAAGCGAAGGAAGTCTAAGTCCCATCTGCTAACACCATGTTATCCACGTTGACGAACATGTAAATTGACGCGCTTTCAGGGCAACTCTACTTTGTCGGCAGACCCATCGAAAGAGTCCCGACATGACAGAGCACAACGCGGACGAAGTGCGGCCAGCCGCTTCGTCTGATCCCCTGCTACAACCGCTGACGCTCAAGCACCTGGTGCTGAAGAACCGCGTGATGAGCACGAGCCACGCGAGCCGTCTCATTCAAAACGAATTTCCGCAAGAAGTCTATCAACGCTATCACGAGGAAAAGGCCAGGGGAGGCATCGGGCTCACCATGTTCGGCGGCTCGTCGAACGTGAGCATCGACAGTCCCAACACGTTCCAGCAGATCAACATGGGCGTCGACGAAGTCGTCCCGCATCTGCGGCACTTCTCCGAACGCGTGCACGCCCACGGCGCCGCCCTGATGTGTCAGATCACCCATCTCGGCCGGCGCGGCGATCCGTACGCCGAACCGTGGCTGCCGATGCTCGCGCCGTCGCCGCGCCGCGAAACGCTGCATCGCGCGATCCCGCAAGCGATGAGCGAGCACGACATCAAGCGCATCGTGGCCGACTTCGGACGCGCGGCGCGCCGCTGCCTGGAAGGCGGGCTCGACGGCCTGGAGACGCATGCGGGCGGCCATCTGATCGGGCAGTTCCTCAACCCGGCCGTCAACCTGCGCAGCGACCGCTATGGCGGCTCGGCCGCGAACCGGTGCCGCTTTGCGATCGAGGTTCACGAGGCGATCCGCAAGGAAGTCGGCGATGCCTATCCAGTCGGCTTGCGCTTCGCGCTCGAAGACGGCTGCAGCTTCGAAGAAAGTCTGGAAATGGCCCGCATCCTGCAACAGAGCGAGCTTTTCGACTTCTTCAACGTGGTCTACGGACGCATGGACACGAAGATGTCGCTGGTCGTCAACAGCATGCCCGGCATGTTCATGCCGTCCGCGCCGTGGCTCTCCAAGGCCGCTGCGTTCCGGCGCGCGGTGCGGCTGCCGGTCTTTCACGCCGCCAAGATCGCCGATCTCGCCACCGCGCGCTATGCGATCGGCGAGGGCCTCATCGACATGGTGGGCATGACGCGCGCGCACATCGCGGAGCCGCATCTCGTGCGGCTCATCGAGACGGGCCGCGAGGAGGCCGCGCGCCCTTGCGTCGGCGGCTCGCATTGCCGCAATACGAAGGCGACCTGTATCCACAACCCGGCGACCGCGCGCGAAACCTTCCTGCCGCACGACATTGCGCCGGCCGCGGCGCCTCGCCATGTGCTGATCGTCGGCGCGGGGCCGGCCGGACTCGAAGCCGCGCGTGTGTGCGCGAGCCGGGGCCATCGGGTCACGCTGCTCGAAGCGGCCGACCGCGCAGGCGGACAAGTGCTGCTCGCGGCATCGGGAAGCTGGCGCAAGGATCTGATCGGCATCGTCGACTGGCGTCTCGCCGAACTGGAACGGCTGGGGGTCGACATCCGCTACAACCAGTACGCCGAACTCGGCGACGTGCTCCAGGAGCGCCCGGACGTGGTAATCGTGGCGACCGGCGGCACGCCCGATCTCGACGCGCTGCCGGGCGGCGAATCGTGCCGCTCGGTGGTCGATGCGTTGTCGGATACACCGCCGCGAGCCGGCCGCGTGCTCGTCTACGACGGCACCGGCCGTCACAACGCCTATCTATGCGCCGAGCGCTTCGTGTCGGCGGGACTCGACGTGCGCCTCGCCGTGCTCGACGCGCTGCCCGCGCAGGAAACCGGCGGCAAGGGCGACGACCTCGTGTGGATGCGCAACCTCGAAAAGTGGCAGGTGCCGGTGCGCGCCCATCTCGAACTCGTCGAAGTGCGGCGCGAAGTGCAACAGGACAACGCGGGCATGCTGCGCGCGATCTTCAGGCATCAGTTGACCGACGAACTCGTGGAGCTGGAAGCGGAGCATGTGGTCGTCGAACGCGGGACCCTCGCCGTGGACGATCTCTTCGAGGCCGCCCGCGTGCACTCGGTCAACGACGGCCAGATTGACCTCGCCGCATTCGCCCACGGAAACGCGCAGCCGGTCTTGCAGGCGGCAAACGGCGACGCGCAGTTCCATCTTTACCGGATCGGCGACGCGGTGGCGTCGCGCGACATCCATACAGCGATCTATGACGCGTATCGCCTCTGCGTCGCGATGTAGGCGAACACCCTTCCCGCTCGATCAGAACTCAAAGGACAGACCATGGCCATGCCTCCCGACAGCGATAACCCCGACCTCAAACGCAGGCGTGCCGTGAAAACGCTTCTCGCGGCCGGCGCCGCCGCAACCGCAGGCTGGTCCGCATGGGCCGGCGCGGCCACGACCGCGACTGCGGCCGCCGCTGCCGTTGCAAAGCCGCGTCAAGGCGGCATCCTGCGCGTCGCGACGGCCAACCAGTCGCAGTCCGATTCGCTCGATCCCGCGAAGGCCTCGCATACCGCCGACTACTCGCGCATGTTCATCTTCTACAGCGGCCTGACCGAGTTCGACAGCAACTTCAAGGTGCAAAACGCACTCGCCGAGTCATTCGACACCAGCGATCACAAGCGGTGGACCGTCAAGCTCAAGCCGAACGTGCATTTTCACGACGGCAAGCCGCTCACGGGCGACGATATCGTGTTCTCGCTCTCGCGCCACAAGGACCCGATGACGGCGTCGAAAGCCAAATCGATTGCCGATGCCATCGACTCCGTCAAGGCGACAGGGCCGCTACAAGTGGAGATCGTGCTGAACGCGCCCAACGTCGATCTGCCCGCGCTGCTCGCCGTGCCGCATTTTGTCATTGTCGCCGCCGGCACGAAGGATTTCTCCAAGGGCAACGGCACGGGTCCGTTCGTCTGCAAGGAATTCATGCCGGGCGGCCGATGCGTCGGCACGCGCAATCCGAACTTCTGGAAGCCGGGACTGCCGTATCTCGACGAAGTGCAGCTCGTCGGCATCGTCGACGATGCCGCGCGTCTGAACGCACTGCTCGCCGGCGATATTCAGCTCGTCTCGCCGGTGCCCGCGCGGGACGTCGAGCGCCTCAAGCGCGCTGGCGGCTTCGGCGTGCTCGAAAGCCAGTCGGGTCTCTACACCGATCTCATCCTGCGTCAGGACGCGACGCCCACCCGCAACCCCGAGTTCGTCCAGGCGATCAAGTCCCTGCATGATCGCGAGCGCATTCAGAAGACACTGCTGCGCGGCTATGCGACCATCGGCAACGATCATCCGGTTCCCGCTTGGCACCCGTACTATCTCGCGGGACTGCCGCAGCGCACTTACGACCCCGACCGCGCGAAGTCGCTCATCAAGAAAGCCAATCTGTCCGGCACGGCGGCGGAAATGGTGGCGCCGCCTTCGATCGAATCCGCACTCGATTCCGCGCAGATGTTGCAGCAAGCCGCGATGCAGACCGACCTCAAACTCGACGTGCGCCGCGTGCCCGCTGACGGCTACTGGTCGACGCACTGGATGAAGCATCCAATGACCTACGGCTCGATCCTGCCGCGGCCGACGCTCGATCTGCTCTACACGCAATTCTTCAAGTCGGATTCCGTGTGGAACGAGTCGGGCTGGAAGAATGCGCAGTTCGACGAGCTTCTGGTGCAGGCGCGCCAGGAGAAGGACGAAACCAGGCGCAAGCAGATGTACGGCGATATGCAGACCATCGTCTACGAGAAAGGCAGCATCATCATTCCTGCGTTCATCAACTTCATCGACGCGCATAGCAGCCATGTCAAAGGGCTCGCCGGTTCGCCTTCGGGACGCTTGATGGGCTACCGCTTTGCGGAATTTGCCTGGCTCGACGCCGCGTGATCGAGCGTTCGCGGGCGCTGTAACTGGCCTCGCGAATGCCAGCGGCGCCAAAGACAATGCTCGCACGTTCGACGAACTTGCCTCCGCAAAAGGGAGGCGTCACGGAGGGAAGTGATCGCGCCTCGTCACTCAGAAGCGATTGGTATAGGAGATCGCGACGGTGTGGCCGCGCGCATCGCGACTGAGGGTGATGGCCCAATTGGTCAGCAATGCCCCCGACAACGCGCCCGCCAGGTCCGCAACCAGATCCTTGTAGGAAAAGCCGCTGCTACGGCAGGTGCCGTCGATGCCTTCCTTGATCAAGCCAGGTACCGTGCCGATGAGTGTGCCGTAAATGACGGGATGCTCGGTGTCGCGTGTCAGATAAGCGCCGAGCGCACCGAAAGGCGCCGAGACCGCGAAATGCTTCAGCTTGTCGCTTTGAAACCAGCCATCCGATGTTTGAAAGCGGTATCCGCCGCGTCCGCCGTCGCAGTCCACATCGGCGTGCGCGGCAGCACTTGCCGCGAGCATGATCGCGAGTGAGATGCCGTGTCCCCATGTTGTCAACATGTGTTACTCCCCGTTTGTTTTTTCGATTTGGTTTTTTCGGGGGACGCGCACCGAGCCGGTACCCGTATTGCGCCGTCACCCAGTCCTGAGTTCTACAGAGACGATGCGCAGCACAATGTGCGCCGGACGACTAAACTTCCGCCATGTGTGTGTGCTGTGCCGCAGATATGGACGCCGTTCGGCTATCTGGCGGCACACCGCATGCGCCGGATGGCTCGGTCGAATTGTGGATTCTTGGCTCTGTTGACCGAGCCGTGAGCGGGGTATCGTGAGCATCGTTCCCTGTGGAGACACACATGCCCGCCTCGCTTCGCTTCGTTCACCTCGATACGCCCGATGCGCTGCTGCCCGCATTCGACGTCATGCGCCAGTTGCGCCCGCACCTGACGGACGCGCCCTCGTTCGCCGCGCAGGTGGCCAGACAGCATGCCGAAGGCTATCGCCTGCTCGCTGCGTCCGACGCGGGCAGCATCGTCGGCCTCGCCGGTTATCGGACGCTGACTAATCTGTTGTATGGCCGCTTCGTCTATGTCGACGATCTGATTGTCGATGGCAGCGTGCAGCGTGGCGGCGTCGGCGCGCAACTGCTCGACGCGGTACGGCAGATTGCGCGCGAAGCCGGCTGCGCACAATTCGTGCTCGACACGGGCCTGCACATGCCGCTTGCGCAACGCTTCTATTTCCGCAATGGACTGCTCGCTCGCGGCATGCACTTCGTCGAACCGCTCGCCCCTCTTTCCCATCCTGCCGGGCTAACGTCATGAGAATTTTGCTGCTCAATGCCAGCCCGCATGGCGAGGCGAGTCACGGCTACCGTTTCGCCGACGAGATCGTCGGCATGCTGCGCCGGCACGCCACACCCGCTGCATCGGCCATCCAGGTGATCGAACGCGACCTGGCAGCCGCACCGCTGCCGCCCGTCGCCCGCGACTATGCCCGCGCTGTCACGTCGCGTACGCCGGATAAGGCGCAATTCGACGTCTCGGAGCAACTGATCAGTGAAATCGAAACGACGGATGCGCTCATTATCAACACGCCGATGCACAACTTCACGGTGCCGGCAGCGCTCAAGCTGTGGATCGACTACACGCTGCGCATTCATCGCACGTTCGCCTCTACGCCGGAAGGCAAGGTCGGACTGATGCGCGACCGGCCGAGCATCGTGATCGTCGGTTCGGGCGGTGTGCATAGCGGCGAACGCGCGCGGCAGCCGGATTTCCTGACACCGTATCTGCGCTACGCGCTCGGCTCGATCGGCATCCAAAGCGTGCAGTTTCTTCTCCTGCAGGGGCTCGTAATGGGCGAAGCAACGGTGGCCGAAGCGCTCGATGCGGCGCGCGCCCAACTTACCGGAGATGCAGTGTTCGCCTCGCTCGCCGCGCTGGCGGCCGGCAATGCGACGGCGACGGCGGGTCCGGCTGCGCGGAGCGCATAGAGCATGCGGACGGAATGCGTTCCGAGAGCGCTCTTGTCGCATCGTGCGAAGGCGTGAAGCGTTGCGCCAATTCGCGATCTGGAGACATACCCCGCGCGTCAGCCGTCCAGACACGCACGCAACGTTCGCGCGAGACGGCCTGCTTCATCCGCATCGGTAATGTTAGCGAAGCCCATCACGAGGCCGCGCAGCGTGCGCCGCGCGCGGCCATTCGCGTACCAGATCGAAAGCGGCAGCACCGCGAGCCCCGCCTCGCGGGCGCGCGCGGCGACGGCGACATCGTCGACCGGGCCATTGGGGCCTTCGGCGAACTGCACTGCGAACTGAATTCCACCTGGCGGCAAATCGACAATCAGCCGTTCGCCAAACGCCTGCTCTAGCGCGCGCACGATCAGCACGCGCCGCTCGGCGTACAACGCCCGACGCGCTCGACGGCCCGCTCCGGCACCACCACATACGCGAGCCGCAAACCGGGAAACATCACCTTGCTGAACGTGCCGCAATAGATCACGCGATCGCGCCGGTCGAGGCTCTTTAAAGCCGGCAAGGGCCGGCCCAGATAGCGGAACTCGCTGTCGTAGTCGTCCTCGATGATCCAGCGCGACGCCTTGCCTGCCCAGTCCAGCAGCGCCATGCGTCTCGCGAGCGACAGCGTGTGCCCAAGCGGGCTTTGATGCGACGGCGTGACCATGGCGAAGCGCGCCTGCGCATCCAGCAGTGTGCCGCGCTCGACGTCGATCCCTTCGCTATCCACCGGCACCGGCACGAGTTGCACGCCGGTCTCGGCGAGAAAACCGCGCGCCAGCAGATAGCCGGGATCCTCGAACCACACGCGATCGTTCGGGCGGGCGAGACTGCGCAACACGAGTTCGAGCGTCGCACGGTAGCCGCCGGTCACGAACACCTGTTCCGGCAGGCAGGTCACGCCGCGCGACAGCCCGAGATAGGTGGCGATATGTTCGCGCAGCGGCCGGTAGCCGGCCGGGTCCGGATACGCGAGCATCGCGCGTGCGCCGCTGCGCGCGCGCTGCGCAACGAGCCGGTTCCACACCTTGGTTGGAAACGCGTCGAGCGCGGGCAGCCCGGGTTGCAACGGCCTTGGCTCGCCGCTCATGGTGACGGTGACGGCCAGCTGGCGCGCCGCCGCTTGACCATCGCGCGATTCAGTTGGCGTCCGCGGCGTGGAGGCACCTTCAGTGCTTTGACTACCGCGCGCATCCTGAACACCTTGCGCACGCGACGAGCGCATCACCGACGCCGGCAGCGACGGCGATACGAACGTGCCCGCCGCGCCGCGCATCTGCAGGTAGCCCTCGTCGACGAGGATGGTGTAGGCGAGCTCGACCGTGCCACGCGCCGTGTTCAGCTGCGTGGCGAGGCCGCGCAGCGCGGGCACGCGATCGCCGGGACGCAGATGCCCGGCGGCGATCGCGGTCCTGAAGCGCTCGCAGATCTGCAGATAGATCGGCAACAGCTGCTGTCGATCGATTTCGATGGTCAAAGCGGGAGTCGGTACGGTCATGACGGTCTCGCGGGCAAGGTGAGCGGCAAACGGGCTGGACTAGTCGGGTCGATAATTCTTGGCACTTTTCGATCGAGCATGATTCTTCCACAATGGCCTCACGCGATGCGACGGCGGCGAACACTTTCATGCGATACGACGCTCGCCCGGCGCCCCCCGCGTTCATTTACTCTCTTCTGGAGAATCTGCCATGAAAATCGTCGTAATCGGTGGGTCCGGCCTGATCGGATCGCGTCTCGTCACGCTGCTCAGCGAGGCGGGCCATGAAGCGCTTCCCGCGTCGCCGCGTACCGGCGTGAACAGCGTGACGGGCGACGGCCTGAGCGACGCGCTCGCGGGCGCGGACGTCGTCGTGGATGTGACGAACGCGCCGTCATGGGAGCCGCAGGCGGTACTCGACTTCTTCCGCACCTCGGCGCGCAACCTCGGCAAGGCCGAAGCAGCCGCAGGGGTGCGCCATCACGTTGCGCTATCGATCGTCGGCTGCGACCGCTCGCCGGAGAATGCGTATTTCACGGCCAAGGTCGCGCAGGAAGAGGTGATCAAAGCCGCGGGCGTGCCGTACACGATCGTGCGCGCGACGCAGTTCATGGAGTTCATCGGCGGTATCGCGGATTTCAGCACGGACAGCGGCACCGTGCGCATCGGCGAAGGACTGTTTCAGCCGATCGCCGTCGACGATGTCGTGGCGAACCTCGCGCAGGTCGCGCTCGCCGCGCCGCTGAACGGCACGGTCGACATCGCCGGCCCGGACCGCGCCCCCTTCGCGGAAATCATCGCGCGTTATCTGAAATCGGTGGGCGACGCGCGCCCGGTGGTGACGGATCGCGCTGCGCGGTACTACGGCGGCCTCGTCGAGGAACAATCGCTCGTGCCGCTCGGCGACGCGCGGATTGGCCGCGTCGGGCTTGACCAGTGGCTGGCGCAGGCTAAAAAGGGTTGATTGCACGCGTTGATCTTCTTCGTGTGAAATCCATCTGCGATGTGCAATACCAGGCGGTTCCTTTTTCAGCCCACGCCGTGAGCGCTATGAATGTAAGTTGAGGACGAGCGATCGGTTTAAAGCCGCGCACCTGGAATAAACGGACGCCTCAAGTGTTCCGTTAACGTCGAGGCTTCAGGAGATACCGTCTCGCTTTGGACGGCGCGCTCGATCCTCGCCTAAAGTTCATATCCATTTCGCTGGGTGACAAAAATGCCGAATGTGAAGAAGCACTACACGATAGAAGAAGCCATGGGAGCGATTGATCGTAGCAACGGTCACGAACTGACAAACGGGCCAGGCTCACCCCGCCCTGTCGGACAAGTACCTGACGGTCGAATCCCTTACAACAATACCGGAAAAAAGCAAGGGCATGAATACATGCACCGGGGACACATCGAGCAACGAAATCATAGCGGCGATCACCCGTCAGGCCTCGTTACACTTAGCCAGCTCCAAAAGAATATGCTGAAAAAGAGCCGTACCGAGAATCGGTATACGTCCGCCCGGCTCGCTCAATATCTGCTGAACAGCACACAGGGACAACAAGCGCTCGACGAGTTGGACAATAACGTCGGTAGCCCGCAGAAATGGATCCAAAACATTCCGGTAACAGACGGCACAATTTACGGGTTCGAGCAAAACGGCGACGTGCCTAAACAGGTTACGAGCGCTGCGATCAATATTCGCAAAATCGGCGGCGAGTTATTTATCGCCTCCGTCTATCCAATGGGATTTTCCGGCGAACGGAATTACGAGTTGGATACCTTTTTCTGATCTCGATTGAAGGCAACGGCCGCTGCGGATTGCCTGGCGCCGGCATCGGTTCTTCGCGATCCTCGCAGATGTCACTCAGTTTCGCTGTCGTCGGTGTCCGCATTGGCGGTCACCGTTTCCTGATTCATGGCGGCGGCTGCCAGCGTCGTTGCAAGCTCCGGGTGCGCTTCCTTGCGCTCGCTATAGCGATCGTTCAGGTAGTCGGAGCGGTCACGTATCAGTAGCGTAAACTTGCACAGCTCTTCCATCACGTCGACGACGCGATCGTAATACGACGAGGGCTTCATCCGGCCATCCGCATCGAACTCCTGCCACGCCTTCGCCACCGAGGACTGATTCGGGATGGTCACCATCCGCATCCATCGGCCGAGAATGCGCAACGCGTTCACCGCGTTAAACGATTGCGATCCGCCGCACACTTGCATCACCGCGAGCGTACGGCCCTGCGTGGGGCGAACACCACCGCTTTCAAGCGGTAGCCAGTCGATCTGGTTCTTGAATACGGCCGTCAGTGTTCCGTGACGCTCCGGGCTGCACCACACCTGCCCTTCCGACCACTCCGAGAGTTGGCGCAGTTCAACCACCTTCGGATGATCGGCCGGCACGCTGTCCGCAAGCGGCAAGCCGTGCGGATCGAACACCCGCGTTTGCGCGCCGAAATGGCGCAGGATGCGTTCGGCTTCCAGCGCGAGCAGCCGGCTGTATGACGTGGGGCGCAACGAGCCGAAGAGCAGGAGGATTCTTGGGGGGTGCTGCGAAACCGTGCGGGGTTCGAGTTTCTGCAGATCCGGCGAGTCGAGGTGCGGTGCGCTGAGGTTGGGCATATCCTGCGTCATTTGAGGAGCCTCCGGCCTTCGCTATCGACGACCTGCTCGCCGTCCTCTTTGGCGAACGAGCCTCTCTGCCCGGCAGGCAGGATCTCGAGCACGACCTCGGAGGGCCGGCACAGCCGCACGCCAAGCGGCGTAACAACAAATGGACGGTTGATCAGAATCGGGTACTGCATCATGGTGTCGAGCAACTGCTCATCGCTCAGGGACGCGTCGCCCAAGCCAAGGTCGGCGTAGGGCGTACCCTTTTCACGCAGCGCGGCGCGGACCGTCAAGCCGGCGCGAGCAATCAGCCCCTTCAGTGTCTTCCGATCGGGCGACGTCCTCAGATACTCGATGACTTCGGGCTCGATCCCGGCATTGCGGATCATCGCCAGCGTGTTGCGCGACGTGCCGCAATCGGGATTGTGATAGATCGTGACGCTCATACATTTTGCCCCTTGATGCCGTGCTTCGCTTCGTACCAATGCTGCGAGCGGTTGACCACGCCGACGACGAACAACATCACCGGCACTTCGATCAGCACGCCGACTACAGTCGCCAGGGCCGCGCCTGAACGGAAACCGAACAGGCTGATTGCCGTGGCGACCGCAAGCTCAAAGAAATTGCTCGCGCCGATCAGACTGGACGGCCCCGCCACGCAGTGCGCGACACCGAGCCGCCGATTCAACAGGTACGCGAGGCCTGAATTGAAAAACACCTGGATCAGGATCGGCACCGCGAGCATGGCGATCACGAGCGGCTCCTCGACGATCGCCTGCCCCTGAAAGGCGAACAGCAGCACGAGGGTCGCGAGCAGTGCGCTGATCGAATAGGGACCGAGACGCGCGACCGCCCGGCGGAAATGCGCGTCACCTTTGGCGAGCAGCTTGCGGCGCAGCAGTTGCGCGAGGATGACCGGGACCACGATGTATAGACCAACCGAGATGATCAGCGTATCCCACGGCACCGCGATCGCAGACAGGCCGAGCAGGAGTGCGACGAGCGGCGCGAACGCCACTATCATGATGGAGTCGTTTAACGCCACTTGTGAGAGCGTGAAATACGGATCGCCCTTGCAGAGTTGCGACCATACGAAGACCATCGCCGTGCAGGGTGCGGCGGCCAGCAGGATCAGGCCGGCGATATAGCTGTCGATCTGATCGACGGGAAGCAACGGCGCAAACACGTGGCGGATGAAGATCCAGCCGAGCAATGCCATCGAGAACGGTTTGACGAACCAGTTCACGAACAGCGTGACGCCTATGCCGCGCCATTGGCTCTTAACCTGGGTCATGGCGGCAAAGTCGATCTTGACCAGCATCGGGATGATCATCACCCAGATCAGCACACCGACCGGAAGGTTGACCTGAGCCACTTCCATTGCACCAATCGACTGGAAGAGCCGGGGTAACAATTGGCCGAACAGAATGCCGCCCACAATGCAGAGAGCGACCCAGACCGTGAGGTAACGCTCGAAAAATCCGATCGCCGGCCGTGCGCCGTCGTTCGCCGTATCAGTGCCGCTCATTGGCTTCCTCTGCGGACTTCTCGCCAATCGCGCGCATTTCTCGCAGTTGCGCTGCGTTAAAGCACATAGTCATCTCGGCCAACTCCACATGGATGGGCATCCGTTTCACGGTTTGTCTCCGCAGCAGCTGACGATGTTGCTTGCCGCACAGGTTGCACCGGCGCAGCAGTTCTCCGTCAGGAAAGCGATCAAGCCCGACATGGCGTCGAAGTTCGCCGTGTAGATGATGAAACGCCCCTCCTGTCGCGGCTTCACCAGGTCCGCATGTGACAGGTCCTTCAGGTGGAAGGACAGGCTGGAAGGGGAAAGTCCAAGCTGCTGGGCGATTTCGCCGGCAGCCATGCCATCAGGGCCGGCCACGACCAGCAGACGGAAGATCGCAAGGCGCGATTCATGGGCGAGCGCGCTCAAGGCGCGTACAACGAGGTTTGAGTCCATGCCCGAACAATAAATCATCCATTTCCATATTTCAAGGATTGTTGAAATGAAGATCGGATTCAGGCGAATGGCACTCGATAGCCGAGCGGAGTTCGAGCTCGCGAACGTCCAACCGCCCCTGCTTGAGTCGCTGGGTCAGCGCCTTGTCAGCGACCGCGCGGTGACTCGATACCACTCAGGATGAGATCGATTCCGGCGAGAAAATCGACCCGGTCGTCGTGAACGCGCAACTGTCCGGCGAGGCTGCGTGCGAACGGATACTCATTCGGATCGAGCTGGGACCATACGGTCGCCATCGCGTCCAGGAAGTCGGATCTGTCGACGCCTCGCGTCCGGGCGAACTGCGTGTTGGCGGCGTTCTGTCCAGCGACGCCAAGGATGTAGTGCAGCAGCGCGGACACCGCTGCCCACTGGTCTTCATCGGACACATCAAGCGCGCGAACCTGCTGACCCAGGCATTCGACAATGCGCACCATGGGCAACTGCCCCGCCACACGTGTGAGGGCCGAGCCAACCCACGGATGCGCGTCGATCGCGTCGAACATGCCCAGCGCGAGGGCGCGAATTGTCGCCTGCGGTGTCGCGCCGGCCACGCACGACGCCATCGTGCGAGCGACGATGGCGTCGCAGGCGGCGGTCAGCAGATCGCTCTTGTTCTCGACGTGCCAATAAATGGCGCCAGCACCAGTAGCAAGCCGCTCGGACAGGGTGCGGAATGTCAGTCCGCTTTCTCCACTGCTGTCCAACAGCGCGATCGACGCCTCGATGATGCGGTCCCGCGAGAGCGATTCTTCTCGTCGCTGAGGGCTACGTGGAGTGTTACGTGATTTTTTGGTCATGCCGCATCTTGACACATTTGGAATGTCGTTCCAATATTGTGGAATGACGTTCCATAACTATCTGCGGGGTTCCCGGTGGCGGCCTCCAACATCGAAGGAAGCAGGATGAATAATCCAGTCACGGTCAACCGCAAGCAATCCGCACAGAATCGATCTATTCACGACGTGATCATTTCCGGCGCGGGCCCGGTAGGGTTATTTCTCGCCTGTGAACTGGCTTTGGCCAAATGTTCCGTCCTGATACTGGAGAAGACGGAGGATCCGCACTCGCCATTGAAGCAGCTCCCCTTCGGCATACGCGGACTCTCCGCGCCAACTATTGAAGCGCTTTACCGTCGTGGATTGCTACAGGAACTTGAGATCCATAAACGCCTCAGGAATCCCCACCAAAACTCTGGCGAAGGGTCGCGTCGTCAGGTGGGGCACTTCGCCGGCATTCCGTTTCATGACGGCGATATTGACACCTCTCAGTGGACGTATCGCCTGCCGAGTTCGACCGCAACCAGTTTGATATCCGAAATGGAAGAGCTTGAAGTGGTGCTGTCTCGCCGCGCAGAAGCCTTGGGCGTCGAAATCAAGCGCGGGTTTCCCGTTACCGACTTTCATCAAGCCGAGGACGGAGTCACTGTTCAGTGCGGAAACCAGACTTTTGAAAGTCAATGGCTGGTGGGTTGCGATGGAAGCCGCAGTGTTGTTCGCAAGGCAGGCGGTTTTGAATTCGTCGGTACTGAGCCAGAATTCACCGGCTACACGGCTAAAGTCGACATTGCCGATCCGGAGAAGCTCAAGTCGGGCCGAAACGTGACACCCACAGGCATGTACTTGCAATCGCAGCCGGGTTACCTGGTGATGCAGGATTTTGATGGCGGCGCATTTCATAGCGCAGGAACGCCAATGACGCGAGAACACGTGCAGGAAGTTCTACGCCGCATCTCGACCACCGACGTCAGTATCAATGGCTTGCACATCGCGGCCACGTGGACGGACCGGGCACGGCAGGTAACAACCTATCGCAACGGACGGGTTCTTTTAGCTGGCGATGCCGCGCACATTCATGCGCCGCTTGGAGGCCAAGGGCTCAATCTTGGCCTCGGCGACGCCATGAACCTGGGCTGGAAGCTCGCCGCCACCATCAAGAGGAAAGCGCCGGAAGGCTTGTTGGACAGTTATCAGACGGAACGACACCCGATCGGTGCACGAGTTCTGGACTGGTCACGCGCCCAGGTCGCAATCATGAGACCCGACCCACAAGCCCGCGCGCTAAATGCAATCATCCGCGACCTGATGAACACGCGCGATGGTGCCACCTACTTTGCAGGAAGGGTGTGGGGCGTTTTCACAAACTACAATCTTGATGGCGGCCATCCTCTCGTAGGCCATAGCGTTCCCAACTTTGAGTTCGAAGACGGCGCAACAATCGGTCAGCTAATGCGCGATGGCCGGGGCGTACTGCTTGATTTTGACAGCAACGCTTCCCTGAAAACTTTGGCGAACTCAGATGACGATCGAATCAAGTACGTTTCTGGCCGCGCGAAAGAACAATTGGGCTTGAGCGCTGCACTGGTACGTCCTGATGGGATTATTGCCTGGGCCTCTGACAACGACCCGGATTACAGCGAACTCCAAAAAGCCGCGGCTCGCTGGTGAAGGACGGAATCAGGATGAATACTCCAGTCACAATCATCGGTGCCGGGCTCGGCGGCCTGACACTCGCTCGCGTCCTCCACGTTCACGGTATTGCAGCGACGATCTACGAAGCGGAAGCCTCGGCAACCGCGCGCACGCAGGGAGGATTGCTCGATATCCACGAATACAACGGGCAGCTCGCACTTAAAGCAGCGGGGCTCTTCGGCGAATTCCTCGGGATCATCCGAACTGGCGGCGAAGCGACCCGGGTGCTCGACAAGGACGGCAATGTCCTGATCGATGAGCCCGACGACGGTACAGGCGGTCGCCCTGAGGTACACCGAGGAGACCTTCGTCGGATTCTGCTTGACTCACTTCCTGCCAACACGATCCGCTGGGGACACAAGGTCACAGCGGTCGGTCCACTCGGCGACGGCCGGCACGTGTTGACCTTCGCCGATGGCTCGACCGTGACCACCGACCTCCTCGTCGGCGCAGATGGCGCCTGGTCAAGAGTTCGTCCGCTTCTTTCCAAGGCTAAGCCCGCATATCTCGGCGTTTCATTCATTGAGACATACCTGTTTGACGGCGACATGCGTCACAAGGCAAGCGCCGAAGCGGTGGGCGGTGGCGCGCTGTTTGCGCTAGCGCCGGGGAAAGGCATCCTCGCGCATCGCGAGGCCAATGATGTGCTGCACACGTACGTGGCCTTGATCAAACCGGAGGATTGGATAGCTCGCATCGACTTCTCCCACCCGCCCACTGCCTTAGCCCGCGTCGCCGAGGAATTCGACGGCTGGGCTCCGGAGCTCACAGCGCTCCTAACCGATGGTGAGACTGACCCTGTGCCTCGCACTATCCATGCGCTGCCGGTCGAGCACAAATGGGATCGCGTACCCGGCGTGACTTTGCTTGGCGATGCTGCGCACCTGATGTCGCCGTTCGCTGGTGAAGGGGCCAACCTCGCGATGTACGACGGCGCTGAACTCGGGAAAGCCATCTCCGCCAACCCCGGTGATGTTGAAGCTGCGCTCATCGCCTATGAAAAGGACCTCTTTCCCCGCAGCGCGTCCACTGCTGCGGAGGCTGAACGGAACCTCAAGCTGTTCTTCAACGACAACTCGCCTCAGAGCGTCGTTGAATTTTTCACCAATTACTGCCTACAGCCTAGTCCGCCTTCACGCCTTCAACCTGAATCTGCAAGCGAGTCAGCGTCTTGAAGCCATATTTAGTGCTCCAAGTCACTCCGTAATCGGCCCGGTCGAATTGCGCGCTGGCTTCCGCACCACACACCTCACGCTTGATCAGCGGGTTGACGAAGCACTTGAACGAATCAATCTTCAACGTCAGCGGCTTGGTCACCCCATGAAACGTGAAGTCGCCCGAGACCTCGGTCGGCGTGTCGCCATCAAAGCGGAGTGCATTGCCTTTGAACGTCGCGGTCGGATACCTCGTGACATCGAAAAATTCATCCGACCTCACGCGCGTATCGAGTTGCGCATTACCGGTGTCAATCGACGCGGTGTCAATCGACACGTCGATCGTGCCAGTCTTCGCAGCGCGGTCAAGTGTCACGACGCCGCTGCTTTTCGTGAACTTACCTCGCCACACCGAAATGCCGCCAAAATGATCAGCTTCGAAGCTGGGATAGGTGTGCCTCGGGTCGAGGTCGTAGGTCGTCGGGGCCGCCATGGTGGCGCCCGTGATCAGCGCCAGAATGCCAGCTGCAATCAGGTTCTTATTCAATTCAGATTCCTTGGGTTGGTCTGGTAAGAGTCAAAAAGGCAGCCTGTATATCCACTTTGTCTGGACGGGTCGGGAAGACGAAATCACCCGGGCAAAGATCGGGATGGATCGCGCCAGGTCAGTATTGGAAGAAGGAGCGCCTCGGGGCATGCCGCCGGCGATGTTGAGCACGGACATGTGCCTAACGCTGAAACGTTATCTCGACAATCTGCCTAGTTACATCTGGATTACTAACGAATCTCTCTATGACGCAGTCGCTTTATCGGCGATGTCCATGCGATCATCCTATCCGCGTAACTTGACCAGAGCAAGTGAACAGGTTATCCATTCCTTTGCCAACCATGCAACAATGACACCGAGTCAGCGTGGGAAGAGAATCACAATTGAGCGTCCATCGGCAAGATTTCTGGCCGATGGACTTGATTTTGACTTTCTGAATCCGGAGACGACGCGCGCGAGAGTACGACAAATTGGCTTGGAAACGGCGATGATCTGTTGAACTGGCTCGAACGGCACGCCATTCGATTCAACTGAAGCGACAGTCGCGATCCACACCGATACGACTTCGGCAGCACTCGACGCCGTCGCCGCCAACTGCACTACGCTGTCTGAGGCACAAATCCAGATGAAAACTGTCGGTCAGAATTCGCTGGAAATCAATAGCGCATGGCTTCAATCAGACGGGCTGAACCGCGGATCGCCAAGGCTCGCCGCGTGACGTTAGTCCCGTACACCGTCTACGCGGCGACCATCAGCGGACCGAGCTGAGACCGTGCAACGTCAACGAAAGCCTGCATTGCACTCGAGACATAGGCATCATGCCGCCGGATAAACAGCGTTTCGACTTGCCCCTTCTCTGGCGATATGGCGTGGATAGTAACGAGATCCTGTTCCGCCGCCGCGGAGACCACGCCTCGGGGCAATAGCGTGATACCGATACCCGCAGCAACGCATGCGATGATCGCATCCATCGAGCCAAATTCGAGGGGCGCTGCCGTGAGCACCCCCATTTCGGCGAGCAGCGCGTCGAGCCGCTGACGGTACGAGCAACCTGAACGGAAGACAATTGTTTTGAGGTTCTGCACCGATCTGATCGCCTCGAGCGTGCGTACGGTACGCGGCGTAACCAGAACCAACTCCTCATGAAAGACAGTCTCAATGTAAAGGTCCGGATGGTCCAGCGGACCCGCTATAAACGCCCCGTCCAGACGACATTCCGCAACATCGGCCGTGAGACTGCAACTCGTGCCCGTTGTCAGAGACAGTCGAACCTGCGGATACATTCGAGCGAAGTTACTTAGTATTGGAGAGAGCCTCAACGCCACAGTCGTCTCGAGTGTTCCGAGCGTGAGAGTGCCGCTCGGTGCGCCGTCATCCAGCGCTGCCACCTTGGCATCTGCAATGAGCTTTGCAATACGCGCGGCATACGGAAGCATGCGCTGCCCCGCAGGGGTCATGCTCACGCCGCGCACGTGCCTTTGAAAGAGAGCGACTCCGACCTCTCTCTCCAGAGATCGAATTCGCGCTGTCACATTGGATTGAACGGTATTGAGCTCGGTAGCTGCCCGGTTCATACTTCCATGACGAGCTACGGCTTCGAAGACCTTGAGGTCGGCAGCGTCCATGCTTTGCACCTCTATGAAATGTCCACAACCTCAATAAAAGCTTCGATGTCCGAGCGGCAAGCTATCAACAAGTTCGGCTCGATAACTTCGTTATATTCAGACGCTTGCACGACACACTGATTGAACAGAGTGCAGACCGTCGGCAACTGTCGGAGGCGGCCAAAATTCACGAACCGTACGACGGTTCGCACAGCGCTGCACAGCGAACTTATCTTGCATGCTACACCAAAGCGAAATTGAACATTCGAGGCAAACAGTACCCTTTGGTCGCTTCGCAAACGCGAGAAATAGCGCAGGAACAGAGCAGCGTTGGTGCGACGTTCAGCGCACTGTCGAGCTTGGAGGACTGCCTGCTTCTATCTGAACCGAAAGTGTACAGAGCGGATCTCGACGATCCGCCCTCGAACTGAGTGACGAGCTATACCACCTTGTCCTGCGGCCGACCACTCCATCGGATAGCCTCGCGAGTTCGACCACCTAACGGCGACAAAATCTCTGTACGCCGCTCCCGGATCTAATGACCAATCGGTCCCGCGAATACCGGATGCTCCTGTAGAGTCGCACTGCGCGCCCTGTCAGCATCCGCCTGTTTGCTACGGTCCAGTATGGATATCAACCAGCACGTCATGAACGCGAGCGGCATAGTCACTATGGTCGGCGGATCGATTGAGAAAAGTGGCTTCGCATTCCCCATAACATGCACCCAGACGGCTGGGCCTGCGACCGTCAGCAAGATGGCAGAGACCAGCCCGACAGTTCCACCCACAACGGCTCCAATCGTGGTCAATCGTTTCCAATAAAGGGCAAGCAGCAACACTGGAAAAGTCGAGCTGCAGGCGACCGAGAAAGTAAGTCCAAGCATGTAAGCCACGTTCTGTGTCCTGAATGCAATACCCAATGCCACCGCGATGACCCCAAGAACCAGAGTCGATATCCTTGATACCCGTACTTCATTGGCTTGACTCGCGGCGCCTTTGCAAAAGACACGGGCGTAAAGGTCATGCGAAACTGCCGAAGAACCCGCGAGTGTCAACCCCGAGACAACCGCAAGAATGGTAGCGAATGCGACTGCGGAGATAAACCCAAGCAACGCGTTTCCTCCTACCGCCTTTGCAAGGTGGATAGCAACCATATTTACGCCGCCGAGCGGTTTTCCCGCGCCATCCAGGAAGTCCGGATTGGAGGCGACCAGCGCGATAGATCCAAACCCGATGACAAACACGAGTGCAAAGAACAGGTTGATAAATGCACTTGCCCAAAATACCGAGCCGCGTGCAGCCCGTGCGTCGGGAACCGTGAAGAAACGCATGAGAATGTGCGGCAATCCCGAGGTACCAAACATCACCGCAAGACCCAATGAAAATCCCGACACAGGATCTCTCACCAGAAACTGTGGACTGAGGATTGCACTGCCCTTTGGATGAATTTCCACCGCATGCCGCAACAATTCCGAGAAGTTAAAGCCAAAATTTCGCAGCACGAGAAAGCTCATCACGATCGTGCCGAGCAGCAGCAACGTCGCCTTCACTAGCTGTACCCAAGTCGTGGCGACCATCCCTCCGAAGGCCACATAAAACATCATGAGAGCGCCAACAAGAATTTCGGCGTAGACATAGTCAATACCAAACAACAGCTTGATCAGTTGCCCTGCCCCCACCATTTGCGCGATGAGGTATAGCGAAACAATGCATAGCGATGCGCAAGCCGAAAAGATACGAATCGGTGTCTCGCCAAGACGCGTGGAAACCGCATCAGCGACTGTATATTTACCGAGTTTTCGCAGTCTCGTCGCCAGCAGAAACACAACAATTGGCATCCCCGTCGCATACCCTACCGCGTAGACAAGACCATCAAACCCACTACTGAACACCAAAGCTGTCAGACCAAGAAATGCACCGGCTGACATGAAGTCACCCGCGATTGCAAGACCATTTTGCAATGCGGTTATTTCACCTCCGGCTGCGTAGAAATCGTCAGTCGACTTCGTTCGCTTGGCGGCCCAGTAGGTAATAGCAAGCGTCGCCAGTACGAAAGCAAGAAAAAACGCTATCGCCACGCCGTTTCCGGTACCTACGCCGCTCCCGGCAGCAAAGGATCCGGTACTCGCAACGCATGCGGATGCTGAAAGCGCGAGAAAAGCACCATGTCGAAGAATGTTCATAACGGGTCACCGGGCAATTTACGATTGAAATTCAGCGGAATCGATACGAAACTTTCGCGAATCTGCTGCGTTTTCGACCAGGACATACAACCCGATAAGCAGCACGCTAACGACCAGAATGACTATTCCGTATAGGAACGCAACCGTAACCTCCGACCCATCTATCACCGGCGAAGCGAGCGTTGCCGGCGACACGACGGCAAGAGTAATGAACCCGAAGAACATCAGCACTTCGACGAACGTCAGAAATATTGCCAACCCTACCCTATCGCTTCCGGCAGCGACACCGTCTGCCGCCATTTTTGCTCTGTCCATTTCTCCTCCATATTATTTTGTACTACGTACTATGTCTATCAAAAAACGCGTTTCTCAACAGACCTGCTAGAGACAACGCTATGGTTATCCGTATCTTCAATCGTTATCGCATGCACTGCCTTCCAGCCGCCGGACACCACGCCCGGCGGAACTCCGAACAAGACCCTGGCGCGCAGTTTGGCGCGGCTACCCGGCGGACTTCTTGAAGTCCTCTCCATTAATCCGACTGGAAATACTGATATTTTCAGCCGGATGTTCGTGCAAGATCACATTGATAATCTTCGGGTCTGATCCGATCGAATCGTGCGTGACCTGGATGATGTCCCTGATGAGTTGTTCACGTCGTTCTTGCGTAAGACCGCTCTTGATATGGCATTCGATGAAAGGCACAATGTTTCTCCGTCAGATCTATTTAAGACGTTCAATCAGTTCTTTATCGTTCGCCGCACCCTCGACATACTCCGGAAGATGCTCGCCGTGTTCGACGAAATTGATTCCACGTCCCTCGCGAATCACGAAAAAGATGTCATTCTTCGTTTCACCTGTCGCGGCGCTGACCACCCGGAGTAAGCCGGCGGCAAGTTGCCGCTTTTGTTCGTCGGTCCGACCAAAACGCATGTCACAAGAAATGAGTGCCATATATAGCTCCTAAATACCTTTATGGATTATTGAATTCCCGGATGCGTCGCCGGGAATCGTGGCTCCGGACTGACTTTCGCCAAGAGGTTCATTAAGTCTTCGATCGGATGTTCATCCAGCTCCGAGACGAGCTCGATGAGCTGATCCCGGAGTTCCTTGTCCGCGTGTGGTTCGCTTAACCAGTTGAATTTATCGACGGTGCGTTCCCACGTGAACGGATTGTCCAGGCCGCCTTCGAAGCCGATATGCTCAGTGACCAACACGCGACCATCCTTGCATTTGATCGTCACGCGCGTGTTGAGAGCCTGTGGGTATTGCGCTGAAAATTCAGCGTCAGGTTTCACCGACACTCTTCTGAGCAATGCCTGTGCATCGGGTGCCTGTACACGCTCGGGTTCAAGCTGAGCCGGACCGACCTGGCCATCGAGCAACGCAGCCGCAATCAGATACTTGAGGTTGTAGTCCGCCTGTTCTTTGGTCTGCGGGTCATCCTTCGGGCCGAAGCTGCCGCCGCCGGCAATGTCGAATCCGCTTTGGAAGATGTCACATTGGACTTCGTCCACGTCATCGCTCGTCAAATCATGTTTTCGCTTTAACGCGAGCGTCGCTTCAAGGACAGGTTGACCATGAATGAGCGAACAGTATTTCTTCATGATCGTCTGGTGAACGACCTCGAGCCGCTGGTCTTCCCAATCGACGTCGAGCGGTTGGTCAAACATTCGCACCAGACCATTGGGCCCTTCGAAAAGGCGAAGAGGACCTGTGAATCCACGCTTGGCAAGAGAAGCAGAATAGACGGCTCTCATGCCCGTGATACCGGGGGAAAAGCCTTTCCACTGTGAAACCGGCTCGGAATGGACGCACGTCAGTGAAATATTGTCGATCGTTGCGATTGCAATCGCGTTAGCAATTTGATCGGCATCGAGACCGAACAGCTTTCCCGACCCGGCTGCGGCCGAGATCGCCAGCTGAATAGCGTGGTTAAACCCTTTGGCCATAACCGGCACGATTGCGGTAATACGGCAGCCAATTTCATAGGCCGTTGCCAACGCCAGCATGAACTCTTCGCCACTTGCGGACGTATGCTCAGCAGCGGCCAGAATGGTGCCGAAGTTATCGCTCGGGTGACAGAGTCCACCGGGGGACATATAGCTGTCCAGCAGGTCTACATACCTGACCAAACCGGAGTTGTACAAGGCGGCCTGATCGGGCGAAGTCTTACCGCCTCCAATCAAGGAACATGTCCCCGAGCCGCGGTACTCATCGAACTGATCGCGAAGCGCCTTGAACGGCTTACCAGGCAGCGCTGCTATTGCACAACCCAGACTGTCAAGAATATTCCGCTTGAGAATTGCCCTCGCGCCGGGAGTAAGATGGTTTGCACGTGCGTCGTATGCAAAGCGGCCGATACGCTGCGCAGTCGTGGGTGTACTCATTTGAAATTTATCCCCAAAAATTTCCGGATCGCCTCGAACGGCAGTCCGATTCTCAATTGGCGACTCGCATGCATTTCTTTCAATTGACGCGCTTCGCCTTCCGTCTACACACGCTCATAGCTATAGGGCCACGATTTCGCTTCGTTGCCCGGCGACGTTGAACCAGCAGCAGTGACTCCGCCATCTGCCATCTCCTGCCGAAATCGGGTTTCGATGTGACATTGCCGTGTCTCCAACCAATGAGACAAACTCGCATCATTCGAACTGGTTATCAAGCGAAGGTATTAAATACGGTTATCTATCTCAGAGATAACCCGGTCATTCCGGGCCCCTGGCCAATCCGGCCAGTGCGCCCCGGAGCCGCTCATAGGATTCCGCTCAGGTGCTTTGCAGGTTGCGCTGCTTCTAAACGGTCAACCGATTTTCGGATCATTTCGTCGCTGGAATCGAGAGATCGCCGCGACCAATCGACTGACCAGTTACGCACGGGCAGTTCGCGTCAGATTGGTGTCGCCGAAGAGCGCTTCACCCACGAAGGCTCATGAGTAGAGCCCGCCCGACGGAGCAGCTGTAATTTCCGACTTATGGTTCCCGCCGTGCGCGGACACGCCGCCGGTCCAGAATCGCACTTATCGACTCCTGCCGAGGGCCAGAAATTACCTGAATCGAAGAACCTGCGGAAATGAATCCAGTTTTGAACACGCTTAAATAAACACCGGAGTACCCACTGGCCATCATGTGTTTGGCAGCACGCGTGTATCCCATCACAGCGTTAAACTTGTAGCAGGGATTTCGGGGAGACTCGACACGAAATTCGACCTCATCGATCAAGATGCGATCTCCGACCCAGAGTTGAGTTTCGAGCAGCCCACTCGTCGTTAAATTCTCTCCCATCGCAGCAAACGGCAGCGGATCGTCCGCGCCCATTACGCCTGCTTCAAGCCGGCGTTCGCGCCACCATTCGTAGTGTTCGACCGGATACATATAAACAGCTTTCTCGAGGCCTCCATGCACGCTAAGGTCTACTTGCTCATCACCGACCAGCCCTAGCCTCTTGACCTCAATATAAGCCCGGTCGTGAAGCACGCTGACAGGGGTTTTGCGTATTCCGGAGTTAACCACCATCCCTGGCGAGGTACTACCCACGTCCAGCGGAGCACTCGAACCTACACTGGCCGCGAGTAGTCGGACGACGATTGGGTTGGTCGTTTCCGTAGTTGTATGCTGCACAAACTGTTGTTGCATAGCCATATCCGAGTGTTTGGTTCGGCCGAACGTGCCGTCAATCGGTAGACAAGAAAAACACTCTTTCCATCGAGGCAAGACGCGCAGTGTCGCTCCTGGATCGCCACCGATGGAGCGCATAGCTATCGCTTGAAATTCGTTGCAGAGAGGACCCTGCACGACGATCCGTGACAGGAGAAGACGACGCGGCAGGCCACAGCCTGGGGAACTACACACAGACAGAAATCAGACGCCGCATCGTGCCGCACGCGACGCCCGATCACTTTTGTCGAATCAGCTCGCTTACTTCGCTGTGGGCATTGCAAATTCAGCGCCCTTCTCCGTGCTCTCCGGCCAGCGCTGCATGATCGACTTCTGCTTCGTATAGAATCGAACACCTTCCTCGCCGTATGCATGCGTGTCGCCGAACAGACTGCGTTTCCAGCCGCCGAATCCGTGCCAGGCCATCGGGACCGGAATAGGGACGTTGATGCCGACCATACCTACTTCGATGCGTCGCCCGAATTCGCGAGCGATGTGTCCGTCGCGGGTGTAGCACGCCACGCCGTTGCCGAACTCATGAGCATTGATCAAATCGACCGCTTCCGAGAAGTCCTTCACACGGACACAGGCAAGAACGGGCCCAAAGATTTCTTCCTTGTAAATTCTCATCTCCGGTGTAACGTTGTCGAACAGCGTACCGCCCGTGAAGAATCCGCCCTCATGACCGTCGACCTTGAGGCCGCGACCATCAACGACCAACTTCGCACCTTCGTCGACACCAATCCCGATGTACCCTTCTATGCGTTCGAGCGCCTGTTGCGTAACGACAGGGCCCATTTCCGCATCGGACTCCATGCCGTTCTTTACAATGAGACTACGCGCACGTTCGGCAAGCTTCGGAATGATCTTGTCAGCCACATCGCCGACGAGAACCGCGACCGAAATAGCCATACAACGCTCGCCAGCGGAGCCGTACCCAGCGCCAACCAGCGCGTCGACCGCTTGATCGATGTCGGCATCGGGCATCACAACCATGTGATTTTTGGCCCCACCCAGCGCTTGCACGCGCTTGCCGTTCTTCGCGCCGGTCTCGTAGATGTAATTGGCGATTGGCGTCGATCCGACAAAGCTCACCGCCTTCACATCCGGGTGCGCCAGCAAAGCATCAACAACGACCTTGTCGCCCTGAACCACGTTGAAGATGCCGTCCGGCAGACCGGCCTCCTTCAACAGCCTTGCCATGAACAACGAGGCCGACGGGTCACGCTCGCTCGGCTTCAGAATGAAGGCATTGCCCGCCGCAATCGCAACAGGGAACATCCAGCAAGGCACCATGCACGGGAAGTTGAACGGCGTAATGCCCGCGACAACGCCGAGCGCCTGACGCGTTGTCCAGTTATCCATGCCCGTTGAGACCTGCTCGGTATAGTCCCCCTTGAGAAGCTGCGGAATGCCGCAGGCAAATTCGATGACATCGATACCCCGCGCCACCTCGCCTTGAGCATCCGAGAAGACCTTTCCATGTTCGGCCGTGATGATTGCAGCCAGTTCATCCCGATGCCGGTTCATCAACTCGAGAAACCGCAGCATGACGCGGGCGCGGCGGATCGGTGGCGTGTTGCTCCACTTCGGAAATGCAGCCTTGGCGCTTGCGACAGCGGTGTCGACATCTGCGATCTCCCCCAGCAGGAGTTTGCGTCGGCGTTCACCGGTCGCAGGATTGAAAATCGCCTGGGTACGCATTCCTGACCCACGTACTGGCTCGCCATGAATAAAGTGGGTGACGTCGGCTGTGTCGTTGAACGCTTGCATCTCGCTTCCTTGATCGATGGGTGGTGAGCAAAGTCTAGGAGTCGGCATTACGTTTGCAAAGGCGTTAAACTTGAAATGATCGTTTCCAACGGCGAACAATAGACATATGGATACGCGAAAGGTCGAAGGCCTTTGGACTCATTTGCACTGGCTGACGGTTCTTGCCGAACAGGGCACGTACACTGCGGCGGCCGCTCGCCTTGGCGTGAGCAAAGCCGCAATGAGCCAACGCATCGCAGAACTCGAACGAGCCTCGGGCGTCGCACTGGTGCAACGTAACACCCGCAGCGTACGACTCACTGAAGCCGGGCAGCGACTCGTCGACAACACACGTCTGGAGTACGAGCACATTGCGACAAGTTTTTCGATGGTTAAGGAAATGGCGGGCGTTGCACGCGGATTGATCAGGGTAACCGCTCCGGTGGCGTTAGCGCGGCAGCAGTTGGTGCCGAAGATGTCTGCGTTTCTGCGGGCGAATCCCGAAGTACGCGTTCAACTCGAAGCGTCTGATCGTCTGACCTCGATTGCCACGGAAGGCTTCGATCTTGCCGTCAGACATAGCTCTCAGGTCCCTGAGACCCATGTCGCCTGGAAGCTGTGCGAGACGCAATCCGTCATTGTCGCCACACACGCATATCTGGAGCGTCGAGGTTACCCTGAATCGCCAGCGGATCTCTCCGCTCACGATTGCCTGTTCTATCCTCGTGCTTTAGGGTCCGGAATCTGGTCGTTCGAACGCAGAGCCGCGCGGCGGACGCAGTCGGCTCCTTTGATGATCACGGTAAACGGCCCCTTCTCCGCTAATAATAGCGAAGCATTGCGAGACGCGGCCCTTGACGATCTGGGCATCGCGCTGCTGCCCGATTTCACGGCGCAAGCAGCGATTCAATCGGGAAAACTCATTGTTCTCCTGCCTGACTGGCGACCAATAGGCGCCTTTGCCGAGCAACTCTATGTGGTCCGGCCATACACGCCGCACGTACCGCGCGCTGTCGAACTGTTTGTCACGTACCTGAGGGATACTTTCGCTGAAGGATTTCCTCCATAGCCGTTCGCGCCGCTACGTTTTCACGAGAAGCCACTGGATTTCGAAACGGATTCCCAAGCGTCAATTTCGTGGCTCAGCGCTGACATTCTGTCTCGGACTACACTTAACGCATCATTGCCAAGCACGAGGTGAACCGGCGGATCAACCTCGTCGATCAGGTCCAACATGATCTGCGCCGCCTTCACCGGATCCCCAGGCTGTTTCCCATCTTTCGCCATACGGGCGCGGCGGATCGGAGCAAACACCGGGTCGTAGTCGTCGATATTGTGCTCAGTGCGCACCATCGATCTGTCCGCCCAATCCGTTCGAAACGCGCCCGGAGCAACAGCCGTCACCTTGATACCGAAACTGCGCACCTCCTGTTCCAAGGCCTCTGATATGCCTTCAAGTGCGAACTTGCTACCGCAGTAGTATGCAATGCCGGGAAATGTAACTAGCCCCGCCATCGACGTGATATTGATGATGTGACCGGTGCGTCGTATTCGCATCGACGGGAGCACGGCCTTGATCATAGCGACTGCGCCGAACACATTCACATCGAACTGACGACGGAGTTCATCGAGCGGAGATTCCTCGAGGATTCCTTCATGACCGTATCCTGCACTATTCACGAGAACGTCGATCGCACCAACGCGCTCGACGACTTCCTTGATCGTCGCATTGATTGAATCGAAATCAGACACATCGAGGACCGTACCGTGGGCGTGATGTGCATGCAATCCCTCAAACTCAGCCTTCGCACGCTCGCTCCTCACAATGCCAATCACCGTGTTGCCGGCGGCCAATGCTGCTTTCGCCAAGGCACGACCAAAACCGGAACTCGCACCGGTAATCAAAAAAATGCGCTGGGCGGCGTGGCTCATGTTTGGAACCTCCCGTTGGATAGTCTTCGAACTGCCGTTCCGGCAGCTACTTTGATAAGAAATCGGGCGCTAGATACGATGAGTAGGCCTGCACCACGCGCTACCTGAACCGCTTCGTCCATGACTCAACACGACTCAAGCAGGCTGAATTCGCGGATCGAAATTGAACTCGAGTCTGATGCCGCCCGGCTCATACAACATCGTGTGACGCTTGGGTCCTTCACCCATGTTCTCAGGTGCGAATTCAACCACTACCCCTGGCCATCCGGAGACCCGTGCGAAGATTGCGTCGAGAGCCTCTTTACTACCGGCCCGCAGCGCGAGGTGATGTAGACCTACATTCGTTTTGCGGTCGAACGCCACGCAATTCTGCAAATCCTTCACCTCCCAGAGTGTCAGCGTGATGTGCCCGTCGGACACAAAAGCCGCCGGGTAGTCGGGCCTCCCGCCAACCTGTGTCCAGCCCAGGACGTTGATGAAAAAGTCCCGGGTGACGCTCAGATTACGGACCGTCAGACCAACGTGGTCCATGCCAAGTGTTAGAGGTGCATCAGTCATCCCCAAGCTCTCCATTTGAACTTAGATGATATTCGCCAACTCCGAAGCGGCCTCGCGTGTACCGTATTGTTCGAAACGATAAGATTTCGGCACCGTTGCCATCATCGCGGAGGTACTCTTTGAAAATCCGACGGAGCGTATAACGACGTTCCTGCGTTCAGATAGTTGACGCATCACGCAGAAAGCAGCTTAACAATGTTTCGAGAGTGCATAAGCGGTTTGTGACGATATGGGTATCGAGAAAATAGATACCCTCTCCTTGACCAGTACAACGGCCAGAATGGTGGTGACGAAAATGATCGCGCCGGCAACGGCAGCAACATGCTCAGGCTGACGACTGTCGTGAACGCCCCGAATACGTGGACGATAAGGTTTCTCCGCCAGTACACCGCTACGCGGCCGCCATCGAAGGCCCAAACTCCGAGCGCGAGACCTCGACGAAAGCGCGCATGGCGCTCGACATGTATGCGTCACGCCGTCGGACGAAAAGCGTCTCGACATGTGTTTTTTCAGGCGAGACCTCATGGAGAGCAATGATGTCCTGCTGCGCCGCCGCCGCGACCACGCCTCGCGGCAGCAACGTGATCCCGATACCGGCCGCTACACACGCAATGATTGCGTCCAACGAGCCGAACTCGAGAGCCGTCACAAGAATCCCCATCTCGACAAGCAGCGCTTCCAGCTGCTGCCGATACGCGCACCCGACACGGAACACAATCGTTTTCAGGTTCGGGATTGACGCCAAAGACTCCGGCGAGTCTATGGCCCGAGGGGTCACAAGCACCAGTTCTTCATGGAGAATCGTTTCGCTGTGAAGCTCCGGGTGGTCAAGAGGACCTGCTATGAACGCTCCATCCAGACGACATTCCGCGACATCCGTCGCGAGGCTGCGGCTTGTTCCGGTCGTCAGCGACAGCCTGACTTGCGGATACATCCGCGCGAAGTTGCTCACTATCGGTGAAAGCCGCAGCGCCGCAGCGGTTTCCATGGTTCCCAACACCAGGGAACCGCCCGGCGGTCCGTCGTCCATGGCTGCCACGCGAGCGTCTGCAACGAGCTTGGCGATCCGCGCCGCGTAGGGAAGCATGCGCTGCCCCGCCGGAGTCATGCTCACACCGCGGACATGCCGCTGAAAGAGCGCAACACCAACTTCTTTTTCCAGTGAACGAATCCGGGCCGTTACGTTGGACTGGACAGTGTGCAACTCTACGGCCGCCCTGTTCATGCTCCCGTGGCGAGCGACCGCTTCAAATGCCCTGAGGTCCGCAACATCCATAACGCTACCCTATGAAAAATTTCCGAAGTCGACGACGAACCGACATCGCGGCGCGAAAGTCATCGCGGAAGTCACTGCGGAGGATGCCTCACGCTTCCGCCAGAATTTGTCGGATGGCTTCCTCAAAGGCTTCGACAGGCTGTGCGCCGGTCAGCAGATAGCGATTGTCAACGATGATTGACGGCACCGAATAGATACCCATCGCCTGGTATTTCTCTTCTTCCGCACGAACTTCATCGGCGTAGTCGCCGCTTTGCAGAACGGTGCGCGCCTGCTCTGCGTCGAGCCCCACAGATTCCGCGGCGTCGACCAGAACGTCATGGTCGTTCGGGGCTTTACCCTCGCCGTGATAGGCCCGTAGTAGCGCCTCTTTCAGCGGTAACTGTTTGCCTTTGATAGCGGCCCAATGCAACAGGCGATGCGCATCGAAGGTGTTGTAAATGCGTGTGCGCGGGCCAAAGGTAAAGCCGACATTCGCGCCACGCTCGCGCAGCGCGACCTGTGCCTCGGCTATCTGTTCCGGGGTGCGCCCGTATTTCTTTCCGATATGTTCGACGAGTGCTTCGCCATCGTTGCCCATCTGCGGATTCAGTTCGAAGGGATGCGTGACTAATTCGACGTCGACGGCCTCGCCAAGGCGCGCGATCGCAAGTTGCAGCGCGGAGAGGCCGATAGCACACCACGGGCACGCTACGTCGGAGACAAAATCGATTCTGAGTGGTTTTTTCATTGCTTTCATGATGAAAATGACCTGTTACGCGAATGACTCGATACGAGGGCAACAGAGACAGACAGGCACAACCGAATTTGTGAATGCCTGCGGGATCGTTCGCCCGATTACGGCGCACTCAAGGTCGGAAACCGCGACACGACATGGTGGCGAGTTCGTCGAGCACCAGAGCCGGGCGGGACAAACGTCAGGCGAATGCGCACGGAAGGTCCGGTGGCCGTCGGCAGAGCGGCTGGCGCTACTGCCACGAGTCATCCTCACGGATGCGTGTTGCGGGTTAGCGTTCATGTGAATAGCCTGACCACGTCGAGAGACATCATGACGTTTCGGCTGTGATGGGGATGCCTCGTATTCTGAACGACTTTCGATGCGAGATGATCGCAGTCTGTGGTAATTCAATTGTTCCTGTGCGTCAACCATTCTGCGATGCCATCATCACCGGCCGTGCGACGCCGCGCGAATTTCAATTGTTGGCCGGTGTTCAAGTGTCCACGCCACTGTATCGGCCAAAGAAAGAGGAATGCAAAGTAGGATAAGCGCTTGCCGGCGATAGCTTTCACATCTTGATGCTCAGCATCGTTAGGGTCACCAGGACCAGCGCCTATACATACGTTTGGCTGGTATCCATGCCGAAGGTCGCATTGTCAGGCTGGGAATCCAGGATGGATCATTCCCATCGCTCGTGCCATCGCGCCGACACCGTTTCTTTTATTCACGGAGGAAAGAATGCCGCTAATTCGTATCGATGTCCTTCAAGGAAGAACGGAGGCTGAAATCAACTCCTTGCTCGATGCCGTACATCGAGCCGTAGTCAAGGCTTTCGACGTACCCCAAACGGACCGCTATCAGGTGTTGACGGAACACAATCTCCGCCGGTTAGTCGCGCAAGACACCGGGCTCGGAATCGTACGTACCGAAAAACTGACGCTGGTTTCAGTCACCACTCGTCCACGTTCTGACGAATCAAAGCGCAAATTCTATAGTGAGCTTACGGCCGAATTAGCGGCAAACTGTGGCACGGGTGCAAATGATGTGATCGTCTCCATCACCACCAACTCTGACTCGGACTGGAGCTTCGGGAACGGCGTCGCTCAGTATTTAACCGGCGAACTTTGACGCGTGCACAACGTGGTCGCTGCTGCCTGACGGGCTCCAGATCACTCTGACCGCATTGCCAGCCTGGCTCCCACCCCGTGGCCTGCCATGGTGCGTTAGCAAAGGATTCGGGTGCACCGCCTTGGCCCCGCACTCGGTAAGCCGCAGTAACAACATCGTTCATTCACAAAATGGTTTAAAGGCTTGTTGGCTATCAATTCTGAGAGGCCCGACGGATAAGTCCCCAGTCAGTCGAACGCGGTGCGATATGCAAACAACGAAGGGGTACCCCCACTCATAAGAAACAGAACCTTTTTCCCCGCACCGAATGTTCCATTCTCGACGCTCTGAATCAGACCCGCGAACGACTTGCCGCTATATACCGGGTCCAACAGAAGGCCTTCCTGACTGGCCAAAAGATTGACTGCCTGCCGCATTGAGTCAGTAGGCAATCCGTAGCCGATTCCGAGTTGGTCACCGTACAGAACAACATCGTCGCCGGATACCGTGAGACCAGAACCCATCAAGTCAAGCGTCTGCTGCACTTTTTCGCATGTGGTGGCATACGCTTTTTCGAGCGGCGCAAGAACCGTGTACCCCACTACTTTCGTCGGCGACACACCAGCAGCGATCGCCCCCGCTACAAGCCCGGCCTGCATGCCACCACTGCCATTTGCGACAACGATATAGTCAAAGTCAATTCCGCTGCTCCTCGACTGGTCGAGAATCTCAATTGCACAGGAAACATAGCCCAGACAGCCGATCGGGCTCGATCCGCCGAGCGGACACACATACACTTTTCGGCCTTCGCCACGCAGCTTTGCAGCCCGCTCTTCCGCAACCTGCAGCGCATTAACGTTCCCAGGAACATCATGAATGACCGCACCAAAGAGGCGATCTAGTACCACGTTGCCATTTTCGACATAGTCATCGTCTTCGATCGGAACCAGCCTCGAGAGCACCAGTTCACATTTCATTCCAATGCGCGCAGCCGCCGCTGCCGTCAACCGGGCATGATTCGACTGTCGGCCGCCAACCGTGATGATCGTGTCGGCGCCCGCCGCCTGCGCCTCCCCGATCAGAAACTCGAGCTTGCGCAGCTTGTTGCCGCCGCCTCCCAGGCCATCAAGATCTTCCCGCTTGACATAGATCTCGGCACCTCTTAAGTGCTGACTCAATCTAGGCAGTGCCAGAATCGGTGAAGGCCCGTCGCGCAATTGCGCCTTGGGAAACCGGCAAAGATCCGGTACTCGCAATGTCATTTAGTCACCCCACAAGTTGGTTGATCGTTCGTCGAAACGGAGAGTGTCGTCGTTGGGTGGCCGGGTTGAACTCACGGTTGGGCGCACACGCGTACCGGCTCCTAGTCGTTTCCACGGCAGATCGGCAGGATCAGCCGCCATCGGGCCAGGCGACTTGGCCACGAGAATACGCTCGGCAATAGGACCGAAGTCCGCGCGGAAATGCACGGAACTCTTGTTCACCAGGATCCTCATCTTCTCAGGCTGGATACCAGCCATCCTGAAAAGGTTGCGATCGTTCATCGGTGCCTTAACGGAACTCACCGCGACTCTCACGTCGTCAATTCGAAGGCAGGCAGTCGGACCGACATCGACGTGCATTCCGTGCATCATCGGACCGTCAAAGATACATTTGCCGTCCGAAAGATGTTCAACTTCGAATGTCGCCTTGAACGGGAAGTCACCAACAACCTTAGACTTGCCGCCCAACGCTACCGTGATGTAACTTCCTTTGCCCGCCTTGTGAGCCACTCGAACGACTTCAGGGTCCCACATCAGGCCCAGTGCAGCGCCCTGAGCTTTGTTGCGCACCAGTGCCCGGAGCATTCCCGTCGTATTTGAATCCGCGCCGCCATGAGGGTTATCCTGCGTGTCGGCAATGACCACCGGACGGTTCGCGCGGGAAGCGATTCGCTGTGCCTCACGTACAGCCTCGTCCGGGTTAAGAAATTCGACCGCCCATTCGGACTCCCGCTCGATGATGTCGTCATAAATGGCTGCCACCGCCGCATCCGCGTGGTCTGGTTCGGTGGCATAGCACCAGACCATCGGTCCGCATTCCGGAAAATCCGCAGCGGGGAATCCCGGCGTGAACGAAATTGACAGTACTGCGGTATTTTCCTGGGCTGCCAGATGTTGGTAGACGCTACGTGCCGGTTCAAGCAATGTGCACATCGCATTCACCGGAATGAGAAACGGAATGCGCCGATAGGCCATCGTGACTGGCGTTTTGCTGGCTATCAGCCGTCGCAATAGATGCGCCGCAGCCCTTCCCGTATCGGCCATGTCCACGTGAGGGTACGTCCGGTATGCCACGAGACCGCTTGCATTGCGCAGCATCTGCTCCGTTACGTTCGCATGCAGATCAAGTGACGCGACAACAGGTAGGTCACTGCCGACAATACTTCGAATGCGTGCCAGCAGCTCCCCTTCCCCGTCATCGACGTGCTCGGCGACCATGGCTCCGTGCAGGTCCAGATAAATCGCGTCCACTTTGGTGGAGCGGACCGCTTCGACGATTTCACCAGCAATCCGCTCGTAAGCTGATCGGGTTACGTGGGCCGAAGGGCTCGCCGCCGCCCATATGATCGGGATCAGGTGATGTCCTTCCGCTTGCATCTCCTGGATAAATCCTCCGATCGGGATGTTCACGTTTTGCAGTTGGAATACGTCGTCTTTGCGGACCATAGTTGGAAATCCTTCCCCGCGGACGAAATTCTCATAGTCCGCCTTGGATGGCGCAAATGTGTTTGTCTCGTGCTGGAACCCGGCAATCAGTATTTTCATGATGTGGCGTCCTTCAAGCCTCTCGTTTGGATCGAATAAGCGCTAGAACGCACGCTCCCACCATCAATAGAGCAACCGTTGGCAAAAGTGCAGTCTGCATGCTCCCGGTTGCGCTTTTTACCCATCCAATGATGCTTGGGCTGATAAAACCCCCAACCAGCCCAATCGTGTTGATCAGCGCAATGCCGCCGGCCGCCACGTCTCCCTTCAGATGCTCTGACGGCATGGCCCAGAATACCGTGTACGCAGCCCACGTGAGAGCTGTGGCCAACGTAATGCTGGCGAGCGATAACCACAGCGAGCCTATCGAAAATGCTGAAACGGCCAGCGCAACCGCACCAACCATTGCGGGCACCGCGCTATGCCAACGACGCTCCATCCGCTTATCAGAGCTTCGGCCTATCACCCACATCGCGATCACCGCAAGACCATAGGGAATGGCTGACAGGAAGCCAATGGTCATGAGATCTGACACGCCTCCTGACTTGAGGATTGTCGGAAGCCAGAAACTGACGGCGTATATGCCACATATAAGGCAGAAATACGCGAATGCCATCACGTAGACGCGACCGTCGGTGCAGACGTCCCTGAACCCCGCGTGACTCGCCTTCCGGCTTCCGATGTCTTGCAAAAGTGATGCCTTCTCATCGCTGGACAACCATCGCGCAGATTCAATGCGATCGTCCAGACAGAAGAACGTAACGACTCCGAGGACAACGCAGGGCAAGCCCTCGAGGAGAAACATCCACTGCCAACCGGCAAGCCCGTGCACACCCGAAAGCAACGCCATGATCCCTGTCGACAAAGGCGCCCCGACAATACCACCGAGAGGCGCGGCCGCCATCACGAAAGCCATCACCTGCGCCATCCGCGCCTGGGGATACCAGCATGTTAGATAAAAGACCATTCCCGGCGCGAAACCGGCTTCGAAGACTCCGAGCATGAACCGCAGAATGTAGAACGAATGCACATCGTGAACAAACATCATGGCAGCGGATGTGAGTCCCCATAGCACCATGATTCGGCTGAGCGTTTTGCGCGCTCCGAGGCGAGGAAGCAGCAGGTTGCTCGGGATTTCAAAGAGCATGTACCCCAGAAAGAAAATCCCTGCACCGACCCCGAACGCCGCGTCGCTGATTCCGATGTCGGATTGCATCTGTAGCTTCGCGAAGCCGATATTGATCCGATCAAGATAGGCGAAGAGATAGCAGCACACCAATAGCGGTAACACATGCAAGTCTATGCGACGATAAACAGCTCGCTTGCCATGCGAGAGCGCAGCGGAAGACAGTGTAGACATCAATTCGCTCCAGTTTCGATAGCGGATCCGGCGGTTCTGGTGTCTGCATCGTTACCCAAGAAAAACCTGGTTGCAAGAGCAACCGTGGACCGCTATCGTTGTCTTTTGAGCAACACGGGGATTTACGCCATGCGGGAAATAAACCAACGCAGGCTTCGTTATTTTCACCAGGTGCTGACCCACGGCTCAATTCGCAGCGCCGCCGACAGCGTCAACACGGCGCCGTCGGTCATTACGCGGCAGATCAAGCTGCTGGAAGATGAAGTCGGGATGGTCCTGTTTGAAAGGCAATCCCGCGGCGTGGCGCCAACCGAGGCGGCACATCAGCTGCTGGAATACTGGAGAGCCTGCCAGGCACAGCAGGAGCATCTTCAGGACAGGCTAGATGAGCTGCGTGGGTTGCAGCGAGGTCAGGTTCGGATCTCCATCAGCGAAGGCTTCGTCGATGACTTCCTGGACGAAGTGCTGAACAAGTTTTCGGCGCAGTACCCGAAGCTGGATGTGGTAATGAATGTGGCACCCGTCAACGAGGTGGTAAGAGAAGTCGAAGAAGACATCGCGCACATCGGGATAGCGTACAACCCGCCCAACTCCCCACACACCCGATACCTGGCAAGCGCCCCGGAGCCCGTGGTCGTACTCGCCGCAAGAGATCATCCACTGTCACAGGGCGATACCCGAACACCGATCTCTGTCCATCAGGCACTTTCTTATCCGATCGGTCTCATGCCGGTGTCCTTCGGTCTCGGTCAGCTCATGCAGGCCCTCGCTTTCGCGGAGAATCTGCGTCTCGCGCCAGTACTCACCGTCAATTCCCTGCGTGTGCTGATCAGGTTCGCGAAGACGGGACGTGGCGTCATTTTCGCAACCAAGTTTGCTGCCCGCGCCGAGCTTGAGGCTGGAACCTTGGTTTCTAGAACGGTCGACCATCCGCTGTTTTCGTCCGCGCAAGCCAGAGTCCTCGTACGCAACGGGCGTCCTCTTTCCAAGGCAGCTGACGAGATCCTCAAACGCATCCTGTCCGATATGACCGTATTTCAGTTACACAGAGCGTCGGCACGGAAGCGAAGCACACGCAAAAAAGAATGACGGGTACATCGGTGGGAAAACATGACGCACACCGTATTGACCGTCTACACAGGGTCGTGTCGCACGCGATTACGCCTGGAGGCGCGATCGGACACTGCCTCAACGTTCGGCCGTCAATAGCGCATGTATTTCGGCCACTACGCCGGCACCTTCCCCGACGGCGGACGTGACACGCTTAATCGAAGTCGAACGCACGTCGCCGATTGCAAAAACGCCCGGAACACTCGTCTGAAATGCGAAATTGGCCGTCGTTGACTCCGTCGAACCCGTGCGGTCGGTAATAACGAAACCTTTGTCATCAACCTCCACTCCGCATCCACGCAACCAGCCGGTGGCAGGGTCGGCGCCGGTAAAGAGAAAGAGATGGCGAGTTGGGATTCGTGTGTGATTTCCGTCCGAACAAAAATGAACCTCCGTCACGCCGTCCTCGTCTGATGCGACAGATTCGATGGCAGAGTTGCTATGAATCGTCACGTTGGCGAACGAGCTCACGCGATCGATCAAATATCTCGACATCGTTTCGTGCAAGCTCTTGCGTCGAATCAGCACATGGACATGTGCTGCATAGCTCGCGAGGAAGACGATTGCCTGTCCAGCAGAATTCCCTCCTCCCACGAGTACGATTTCCGAACCCTGACAGAGACGACCCTCGATCGATGACGCCCAATAGTAGACGCCGCGAATCTCGGACTCATTGAGGCCCGTGATTTGAGGGCGGCGATAGGCAGCACCGGATGCTATAACAACCGTCTTCGCGTGGGCGCAACGACCGTCCCTGAGTTCGATCCTGAAGGGCGATTCGGCGCAATGCAGTTTTGCCACCTCGGTCGGTATGACTATTTCCGCGCCAAATTTAACAGCCTGCTCATATGCGCGGCTAACGAGAACATGACCGGAGATGCCGGTTGGAAACCCGAAATAATTTTCGATCCGGGTGCTTGCGCCGGCCTGTCCACCAAAGCCCTTTGAGTCGAAAACCAGCACGGAAAGTCCTTCTGACGCGGCGTACACGGCCGCAGCGAGTCCGGCTGGACCCGCACCGACAATGACGGTGTCGTACGTGCCGGCTTCATCGAAGCCGAGCAGCAGACCGAGCTTCGACGCGAGAAGCGTTTCATCGGGATTGTGCAGGATAGAGCCGTCAACCAGTACGGCTAGCGGCATCTGTCCTTCTACGCACTGTGTCTTCGAAAGGAAATCGCGAGCCTCATCGTCCGTGGACGGATCGAGGATCCTATGTGGATGATTGGCGCGCCTCAGCAGATTTGCGAGAACGATGAGTCTCGCGTCAGTCGAAGATCCGATCAGGATCGGACCACTACCATCCTGAATCAAGCCGACGCGCCGAAGAATGAACGCGCGCATGATCTCCGAGCCGAGTTGAGCTTCGGCAATCAGAAGCGCCCGGAGCCGCTCAGGCGCGATGAGGAAGGCATCAACGTCCGTGATGGCAATCGCGTCAACAAGGTATGGCTTGCCGCTGAGTGTGGCCGTCTCTCCGAGAAAGTGCCCCTCACCAACTTCCTGAAAAAGCCGCGACTGCCCAAATCCGTTCCGTACGATCAAATGTACGGTTCCACGAGTCAAGATCCTCATGCCGTCGCTCTGCTCTCCGGCGCGAAACATGACGTCGCCGGCTTTCCAGTGTTCCGTCGTCCCGAAACGAGCCGCCTTGGCTATCCGCGTTGCGGTCAAACGGGGATACATCTGATACCGACGCCGCTCAATCTGCGTGCGTTGACCTGCCTCGACGGTTTCGTAATCTTCAGGCGCGACACGGACGCCGGGTGATGTACCGTCTTTCAATGTCATGGGAGTTTCCTTGTTCAACCAGGAGGTAGTGGGCATTCAAATTATTCGCTGCCGAATCGCTCGGGTTTGGCCTCGAGGAACGTAGCATTGCAAGAGTCTGCAACGAGGGATCCAGCTGGAAAACGCTCCGGCAAGCACGATCTGTCTCAAATGACGCCAACAAAACTATGTCTGCGTTCGACCCATCCCAACCCACGGCCTCCAGTAGGAACTATAAGGTTTGCGACGACGCTGAATAAAGGCCAAGGCATGAACAACACCTTTTACATCTGGTAAATAGAGAATGTCATGGGAGGTCGCAAAGATGATGTTTTCTCTACTTGGGTTCAGCATGGATGCACGATTCTGTTCTGGATTCCTCCAAACTTCTCTGACTTGGGCGATCACCCGTTTGCTCATCTGACCAATTCACTAAAAGAGATTTCAGCCATCACAAATCATCATTTGATGTGATTGAGTAGTCCATATATCGTTCAACAAACAGAAAGCTGCAGCCCGGGAGGTGGACCAAGCAATCTCCTGATGGGACTGGGCATCAAAAACCTTCCATGGACGGAGACAAACTGATGGAAACAACTGCAGCGGCCGGTATTCGGCGCGGATTCAACTGGCTATTCGATGCACCGGTTGCAAACTCGAGCAGGCCAGCGCAACGACTATTGCGGGGGATAAGCCAATGAACCTCGCCCATCAACTCCTCCTTACCACCATCGCTAACATCGAGTCGTACCGTCACGGCCAATGCCGGATTGGTGCGCAGACGATGTCGGACGCATCCGAAGCGGCAACCCACTTGGATTTCGGCTGGCGCCTGCGTTGAAGGCTGAACTTGACCTGCCGGTGTCAGCCCTCTTCATGGCCCGACCGTCGTCAGAAAACACACGCAAGGAGGTAAGTATGAAACTGCGGGACAATGGCCTCGGGTTCTCACCCGTCACTATCGCGCTGCATTGGCTAGTGGCCGCTCTGCTACTCTCGATTATCGGCTTCGACATCGCCATATCCCAAACAGCCGGCGAGGTGCAAAGGGCGGGCTTGACGCGGATCCAAAACCTGCTCGGCACCATATTGTTCGTCATCTCGATCTATCGATTCGGGGCGCGGATGTATTCCTATCATCCCCTGCCCGTCGGCACGCCGAACCCCATTGAGGTGATCGTCAGCAGATCCGTGGCAGTTTCCCTAGCCTTGGCGATGGTTCTGCTTCCGATCGCCGCATGGCTTTCAAAGTCGGCCGCAGGTGAAAGTATTGGTCTGCCAGGCGGATTCGCGATACCTGCTCTCATTGAACCCAACGCGCAGGTCAAGCGAGTTGTCGATATCCTTTTCAACGTCGGCGCGACAGCCTTTCTCCTGGGCTTGGCGCTGCATATTTTTGGCGCGCTCAAGAATCACCTGGTTCTACGGAATGACGCCTTAAAACGAATGATCGGAAAACACGTGGAGCTTTGAAGCCATGCGTGAAGTCAAATCGGATTTTGCCGTGGGCGAGGTCACTCGACTCTGCGGCGTCAGGTACCCCATCTTTCTCGCGGGCATGGCAGCGATTTCTGGCCCCAAGCTTGTCGCCGCGGTGGCGAATGCCGGCGGAATGGGTACGCTCGGCGGCCTGCGACTGCCGCCGCTGGCCCTGCTCAAATGGATACGGGAAACAAGGGAACTGACAGACATGCCCTTCGGAGTCAACCTCGTTCCGTCGTTCGGTGGTCCTGAGGTATTCGAAGCGCAGTTCCAGGTGATCCTCAGGGAGAAGCCGCGGCTGCTTTCGCTGTTCTACGCCGAGGACTATGTCGAGATGATTCCCCGTGCCAAGGATGCCGGGCTGGTGGTCTCGGTGCAGGTTGGCACAGTCGAACTCGCCGAAATGGCAATCGAGCGCGGGGCGGATATGATCGTGGCGCAGGGAAGCGAGAGCGGTGGCCACCTCAACCGGGGCACCATTGGCCTGATGTCGCTGCTACCGGCGATTTGCAAAATCGCGCAAGGACGGCCGGTCCTGGCGGCAGGAGGCATCACCAATCGCGACGACGTCAAGGCCGCAATGGGACTCGGCGCCGCGGGTGTCCTCGTAGGTACGGCGTTCGTGGCAAGCCACGAGTCGAACGCACATCCGCTCTACAAGCAAAAGATCGTCGAAGCCACCGTGGACGATACTGAGTATCGGACGGGCTACTCATTCGGCTGGAAGTACGGCACCCCGCACCGGGTGATTCCAAATCGCGATAAATGGAACTTGCTGCGCTTCATCGGCGGCGGAGCACGCGTGATTGACAAGCCGCGGATGGCACAGAAACTGTCGCTTTACGCTGGACAGGGTGTTGGAAAGATCGGCAGTGTCGTCTCTGCGGCCGAACGGGTAGCTGAACTCATCCAAGGGCTACCTGTGTCACCCGCCGCCCCGGAAGTGCGGGGCGATGAAGCAAGCGACCACCACGCATTGGCGCCACTTTGTCATGATGCACGCAATGCGATCTAACCGCAGCGGCCTCTCAGTCAACATACTCGCCGCACACGGAATCGAATCAGCAACCCCTTCTGAGCGTACCGTCTGTCGGTGAGTATGCGTCTGTATAGCCGACCCCGGACATGCAGAGGCATGCCGTGCTGCCCGCTCGTTATCGCGGCGCTTACCCCACACACGCTGGGCCGCCGGCGCAATCGCGCAATCCCTGGTGAACGTTGAGCTTCGTCGCGTTGGTAGCGGCATGTTTCACTGGCGCGACTCTTTCCACGACGATTTTCGTATCTTCGTTTACCCGGATGAACTGATCTCGCGCCAGACTAATGAAAGCGGTCAATGCTGGGGTGATCAAGGTGTCACTCCTACGAATGAAAACGGTCTTGACATTTGCGATCTCGGGCGGCAGCCGATGGTAGCGGATCGTCTGGCGGGATACATAGCTTTCGACGACAGTCTTCGGCAACAACGCAACGCCTATGCCCGCAGCGACACATGACAGGATGCCATCAAGCGTTCCCAGTTCCATCACCTGATTGGGAACCAGCCCGCCCTGATGAAACCAATGCTCGAGTGTAGAGCGGTAAAAGCATCCCGTCCGGAAAACAAGCACCGTTTGTTGAGGCATGACGCGGATAAGCGCTGCCAGCGAGTCAAACTCACAACTGCTCACCAGGACCAGTTCTTCTTCGAACGCCTCCTCCTGGGACAGACCTGTGTTCTCGTGAAACCCGCCCACGAACGCGCCATCAAGACGATAACTTTCGATGGCCTTGATCAATTCGACGGTGGTGCCCGTCAGCAGAGATAACTTGACCTGGGGATGCTTTGCCCGGTATTTCGTCAGCACCTGGGGCAGTCGTATCGCAGCCGTCGTTTCCATCGATCCGAGTCGAAGGTGCCCGGCGGGCGTTGCAGTATCCATCAGCGCATTGCGACTCTCCTCCGTGAGTTGCAGAATGCGGCGTGCGTAGCCGAGGAAAGCCTGTCCGGCCGACGTGAGCACTACGCCACTCTTTTGCCGAATGAACAGTTTCTGACTCAACTCAGCCTCGAGCTCTTTCACCCGCATGGTGACATTGGACTGCACGGTGTGCACTTTTTCCGCCGCCGCAGTGAAGCTGCCCTCTTCGGCCACGGCACAGAAGATTCTCAACTGACGCATTTCCATGACGGCATCCTATCGATCACTGAAAATGACGAATGGCGTGACGCAATGCGACGCCCTTTCAGCCAGGCTTCAGACCGCTGTTAACGCATGATCTACGTCGCGGTCCAGGCGCTGTGGGATTGCCGCCATCGCATTAGGGATAGGCCCGGGAAGCGAGCGGAAAAAATCAATGCAGAAATCGACGAAGGTCCTCAGTCTCACAGGAAGCAATTCCCGGTGCGAGTAGAAAAGACATACCTCTGCGCCGCTTTCCGACGTGGAGCACTGCGGCAAGATGTGCGTGAGATGCCCCGCAGCAATGTCTTCACGAACCATAGCTTCGGATATGGTCGCAATGCCGGTTCCCGTAAGTGCCGCTGCCCGAAGCAGCACCTCGTTACCGTCCATGGACGACATCGGCAGCACGCTCATTCGCTTTCCTGTTTCCAGAAGATCGATGAAATTCGTGCCCTTCTGCTTTGACGCAGGGTCCAACAGAAGGAAATGGCTAGCCAGATCCGATGCGGCTTCGGGTGTCCCGCATCGTTCAAGATATCCAGGAGCGGCGACAAAAATGTGCCGCGACCTGGACAATGTACGGCGAATTACCCCAGACTGCTCCACTAGATGAGGCGGAAGAATCGCCATGTCGAAGTGGCCGTCATACAGGTTCACCGCTTCTTCCCGAACGGAAACCATGAGATTCACGTTGGGAGCGATTGCTTGATAGTCGGACAAAAGTCGCGAGAAGGTTTTGTTCACCAGCATCGGATGCACAACGAGTCGTAACCTTCCACTATCGATTTCCCGTTCCTGCGCGATCCGACGATTCGCTTCGTCAAGTTCGTCGAGGAGACGGCAGCAACTCAGATAGTACGACTGTGCCGCATCTGTCACTGAAACAGATCGGGTTGTTCTATGCAGGATCAGCGTCTGGATGCTCTCTTCGAGCTTGGCGATAGCTTTGGAGATCGAGCCCGTGGTCACGCCCAATGATGCAGCCGCCTTACTAAAGCTTCTATGCTGTGCGACTGCAACGAATGCTCGCAACATGTATAGCTGATCCATCGCCTACCTCGCTGATAAATTTCACAAAGCAAACATCCCCTGACTGGAACTTTCGTGGCTGTAAAGATCCGAAGGCTGCCATCATTGCCGACAAATCCATCGAAGGTCAGACAAACCATATAGCGACGTTCTTACATTGAGATTGTTGACATATCGCGCAGGAAACAGCTTAGCAACGTTTCCAATACGCATAGGCGGTTTATGGCGATAGGGGTATCGCGTAAACAGATAACCGACAGTTTCTGCGGAGTTCCAGCGGAATCGATCGGCAGCTAGCCGCCCGGCGGGACCGCTCACTGTACGCCCAACTTGTTCTCGCCGGGAAAGAGTGTTTGCCTATCGTGGGTATTCAAACTCGAAGGCAACGAGCTTACGATTCGCAAATTATCAGCATGGCAGGTTCGATAGAAGCTGGAGCCAACGTGGGCAAAGCGCTCCTCGTCTGTTCGTCACGATCTGCGGGAAAATCAACATGTCTATCGAGAAAATGCCCGAACTTGCCCAAGCCGTCGATCTATATTTTCAGGCACTGCACGAGTGCAATCTGGACAAGTTTGATCGGGTTTTCCACACGAGTTGCAGCTTGTTCGACACGGACGACGGAAAACTGACTGTCGTTCCCATTGCCGACTACCGGGAGGTCATCGCTGAACGTGTGTCGCCAATGAGTAAAGGCCAAAGGCGTGACGATGCGTTGATCTCGGCGGACTTTCTGTCGACCGACATTGCAGTCACCAAAGTTCACCTGCGCATCCACGACAAGGTTTTCATCGATCACTTGAATCGGGTGTATGTCAACGGTTCCTTTGTGATCGTGGCCAAGCTGTGGCACGACATATCGACCGTGTCCGTCTGATCGTATTTGTCCGTTCCTGATGAAACATTCCCTGGTCGCTGGCCAGTTCGCCTCGGCCATCGGGTAATAGGTCTTTTTGCGGCATGAAGGGACGTTCCTCCTACCCTACCCTGCCCTTCTTTTGTCGCGGCGCACATTCTCGGAAGTGCGCTTTTTTTGTGAGCTATCCCGATCACCCAATGACGGGTGCACCCCACAGACTCGTGCGGGCCCACGGATGGGTCGTCTCGTTCGTTGCCGGCGTAGCGTTATCTATCAATCAGATAGCCGTATATTTTCCCTTCGCTTGTCAATCGCTCCGGACAGTGCGAGCGTATGACGTCAATCATGCTCCTGACTGTATTCGTGATGCTCTAATGGTTAGTTTCCCCTGTATATATCCCTAACGGAGAAGCAATGACACTTACCCACAAACAGCAATCGATCAAGGACGAGTTCATCCGCGTGCGGAGTACGTGGGCTCCGCAATGGGAAAGCATTCTTCGTGTCGACTGTGATTTCCTGCATGCGTACCTTAACCTGTCTGCGGTGCCACTGCGACACAACCACCTGGAGGACAAGGTCAAGGAGTTCATCTATATCGCGGTGAATGCGTCCTCGACCCATCTCTTTGCTCCCGGCATCCAGATGCATCTGAAGGCGGCGGTGGATTTTGGTGCCACACGTGAAGAACTGATGGAAGTGCTCGAGCTGACCAGTACGATCGGCATTCACGCTTCCAATGTTGCCATGCCCATCCTCGCAGAAGTGCTTGAGGAAGAAGGTCTCCGCGAGCGGACAGTGTCTGCGGATAGCCGCAGGCAAACATTGAAACGGCGCTTTACCCAAGTACAGGGGCATTGGGATCGCATCTGGGACGATGCGCTGGAACTCGATCCGGATTTCTTCGAGGCGTACCTCGAATTTTCGTCGGTTCCGTGGCAGAACGGAGTTCTCGAACCGAAAATCAAGGAGCTCGTGCTTTGCGCGCTCGATGTCGCCGCCACCCATCTTTACGAGCCGGGTATCAGGATTCACATGCGCAATGCACTTCGTCACGGTGCAACCGCGGAGGAAATCATGGAGGTCATCGAGATTGCGAGTGTTATCGGAATCCACGGTGCACTGATCGGTACTCAGATGCTGGAAGACGCAATCGCGGCCGCGCAGGATATATAGACAGCAACGAAAGGTACACCGTTTTTTTCCACAACCGGTCCATCAAACCGGCGGTGATTTCCAAACGACGAATTCGTCGGGCGAGAGCGCATCACTCTAAACGAGGCATTTGCGTCGCGCTCTGCCCATTACTGACGATAAGTAGTGGCTTATCGATGGCGGAAGACAGGAGCGCGCTTGGCCAGGAACGCGTACATGCCTTCCTTTTGACCTTCGGTCGCGAAGGCGGCCTGAAAAAGCCGACGCTCGTGCAGCACACCTTCGCTCAGCGGTGTCTCGAATGCACGATTGACCGCCTCCTTGGCAAGCCGTACGGCAGGCAGGTTATAACCGGCGATGGTATGCGCTGTCTCGAGCGCGGTTTGCAGCAAATCGGCCGACGGAACAACGCGCGCAACGAGGCCGGCTGCAAATGCCTCATTAGCGGCCAAATTCCGGCCAGTAAGAATCAGATCCATCGCAAGCGACTTTCCGACGGCACGTGTCAAGCGCTGCGAACCGCCAATACCAGGCGGAATCCCAAGTTTGATCTCCGGTTGGCCGAATTGGGCATCATGGGCCGCAATGATGAAATCGCAGGCCATCGCCAGTTCGCAACCGCCGCCGAGTGCGTAGCCGCCAACAGCCGCGATGACCGGCTTTGAAATGGTTCGAATGCGATCCCATTCGGCGAACAGGTCTTTGGTGTGCCAGTCGGCGAAGGACTTGTCGACCATTTCCTCGATGTCCGCCCCGGCTGCAAATGCGCGCGCATTGCCTGTTATCACGATCGCGCCGATTCCATCGTCCTGATCGAACGCAGTAAGCGCCGCGAGCACCTCGCGCGACATCTGAACATTGAGCGCGTTGAGGTTCTTCGGACGGTAGAGCGTGATCAGGCCGACGCGCTCCCTTCGATCGATCTTGATGGTTTCGTACACACCGTTTTCCGACGCCGCTCCCGCGGCATCTGCATTCGCGCCCGCGGCAGTAGGTCCCACGTTCGGTTCGATTACTTGCATCTTGGTTTGCTTGGCGGATGCTTCCTGTACTGCTGAAACGTCGGTCTTCATATATTCACCTGTCAGTTGAAAATTGCGGCGTCATGCAGCAAGGCTCGTGGAACGCTTCATTTCATCGACGCCTGATTCGGATTCAGCCTGCGACGTGTAGGCGCCCGACGAAGCCATCAATTCAGCCAGAATCGCTTCGCGATGCTCGTCCACTGCCGGCGCTCTCCTGACCACCGTGACGTCCTCGTCGGGTGAGGTATTCATCTTGATCGGATTACCGGCGGTTTTCACTTTACGCTCGGACTTACCCTGGACGTGGATGAACATATTGCGCGCCTGAAGTTGCGGATGATCGATGACCTTGTCGATCGTGTTGATCGGAGCACAGGGCACGCCAGCCTCGTTCAGCTTGTCGAGCCAGACACTGACCGGTCCGGAGCGGGTTACCCGCTCAATGGCCTCGATCATGGCGGGCCGGTTTTGCACGCGAAGATCGTTCGTCAGGAACAACGGGGCGAAGGCCACTTCCGGTACGCCCAGGGCGTCTGTCATCAAAAGAAAAAGCTGATCGTTGCCTGCGGCGATGATGAATCGACCATCCTGGGCAGCAAAGCTTTCGAACGGTGCGAGTGACGGGTGGGCGTCGCCAGTCCTCGTAGGCACCTTCTTTTCGACATCAAACCGGGCAAACGCCGTTTCCATCAACGCGGCCTGGCAATCCAGCATCGCAATGTCCACGTGCGTGCCTTGTGCATCTCTGGAGCGCTTGTAGAGCCCCGCGAGGATGCCTATCACCGCGAATAGTGCTGCACCGAGGTCTCCGAAGGCTGTGCCAACTCGCGCGGGCTGACTGTCGGGCCACCCCGTCAAACTCATGACTCCGCCCATAGCCTGCACGACGGTGTCGTAACCGGGCAGATCCTTGAACGGGCCGGTGTGACCAAAGCCCGAAATCGATGCGTAGACGATGTGCGGATGCGTCCTCGCCAATTGCTCTGCGCCGTAGCCGAGCCGATCCATCACCCCGGGCCGGAAGTTTTCGACCACCACGTCGGCCTTGTCCAGCAATCGGCCGAGCAGTTCGCGGTCACGCGGAGACTTGAAGTCGAGTGCAATGCTCTCCTTTCCGCGGTTGAAGCACATGAAGTACGCCGATTCGTCGTCGATGAACGGACCGAACGCCCGAGTGTCGTCTCCCGTGCCCACACGCTCTATTTTGATGACGCGTGCTCCGAGGTCAGCAAGCGTCATCGCGCAGTACGGTCCTGACAGCACACGCGAGAAATCGATCACCGTGATTCCTTCAAGGGGTAAGCGCTTCTTCACCCCGGTTTTGTTCTCAGTCATAGCCAATTCCTGGTTGAATAGAGTCAAACGCCCTGCTGAATCCAGCGCGAAGCTTTCTCTGCGATCATCATCGTAGGAGCGCTCGTATTGCCGCTGGTGATCGTGGGCATCACGCTCGCGTCCACCACCCGAAGTCCCGCAACGCCGCGCACGCGAAGATGGCTGTCGACGACAACATTCGGATCCGCGAACGTGCCCATCTGCACAGTACCCACGGGGTGGAAGATCGTGGTGGCGATGTCACCGGCCAGTTTCGTGAGTTCAGCATCCGATTCGTACTGCGGACCCGGCTTGTACTCTTGCGGCCTGTATTTCGCGAGCGCAGCCTGGCTCGCGATGCGTCGCGTCAAGCGGAGGCTGTCGACGGCGACTTTGCGATCGTCTTCCGTGCTGAGGTAATTCGGCGCAATGGCCGGCGCATCCTCGAAGTTGCCGCTCCTGATATGCACCGTGCCCCGGCTTGTGGGGTTCACATTGGCCACACTGGCGGTGAACGCCGGGAATGTGTGCAGCGGTTGCCCGAAAGCGTCGAGACTCAGCGGCTGCACGTGATACTCGATGTTGGCGTGCTTCCTCGACGGATCGCTCCGGGTAAAGGCCCCGAGCTGAGAGGGTGCCATGCTCATCGGACCCGAGCGGTGCAGCGCATATTCGAGGCCGATCTTCGCCTTGCCGACCATGCTCGACGCAAGAACGTTCAGTGTCTCGCAGTTTTCAACCTGGTAGACCGCGCGAATCTGAAGGTGATCCTGCAAGTTCGCACCGACGCCCGGTGTGTGCTGGACAATATCGATGCCGTGTTTTTTCAACAGAGACGCCGGCCCAATGCCCGAGTGCTGCAGAATATGCGGCGAACCGATCGCACCGGCGCTGAGCACCACTTCGCGCGCGGCGCTCACCGACACGAGTTCGCCATCGCGGACAAGTTCCACGCCGGTACAACGCAGCACACCGTTTTTGTCACGGTCGATCCTGAGCTTCTTCACATGGGAGTTGGTCCACGTCGTGAGATTCGGCCGGTGTTTGATCGGACGCAGGAACGCCTTCGAGGTATTCCAGCGCCAGCCGTCTTTCTGCGTGACGTCGAAATAGCTGACGCCGAAATTATCACCAGTGTTGAAATCGTCGATGATAGGAATGCCCGCCTGCTCCGCCGCTTTGGCGAACGCATCGAGGATTTCCCACTTGAGACGCTGCCTTTCGACACGCCACTCGCCGCCGCTTCCGTGAGCCTTTGCGATGGCGTCGACACTGCTGTTCAGCAGGTCACGTTGCTTCGGATCGAGTTTGTAGAAGTCTTCGTGAGTCTTGAAGTCCTTCAATGAGTTGCTCCAGTTCCATTCCGGATCGCCCGTCAGGTCCGCCCAATGATCGTAATCGCGAGCCTGGCCACGCATGTAGATCATCCCGTTGATACTGGAGCAACCACCCAACGTTTTGCCACGTGGATAAAGAATCTGCCGGCCGTTGAGGCCTTTGTCCGGCTCAGTGCGGAATTGCCAGTCCGTGCGCGGATTGTCGACGCAATATAGATAGCCGACAGGGATATGGATCCACATGTAGTCATCGGTGCCGCCCGCCTCGACCAGAAGGACATTTCTGGTTTTGTCAGCGCTCAGACGATTCGCGAGCAGGCTGCCCGCGGAGCCGGCGCCAATCACAATAAAGTCAAATGTCGTACTTTGCATGTGCATCCTATTTGTCCACACGAGCGGTTTCCAGCGCTGCCCATTTAAATTAGACCGATCGTCTATAAAAACAGAAAAAAAAGCCGCCTAACCGAGCGCAGCGAAAAAAACGTTCGTAAAAGTACGCAACGCTTCAGGCCCGCCTTCGAGCTTCGCCCTCAACACCGCGCCCTCCCAGCCTATCCAAAAAAATGCGGCAAGTTGCGAGCAATCGGCCCCTTCCGCAATCTCGCCCGCAGCCTGCGCTTCCATCAGGCACTTCGTTGTGCGGGCTTCCCAATCGGCAAAAACCTCGCGCAGCCGTACACGATGAGCTTCCGGGAGTACGGCCATTTCTTGTCCGAGATTGCCCACGAGACACCCACGCCGAAAGCCGTAACGCCCCATCCCTGCCTCTGCGTCCGAGACGAAATCCTGCAAGCGCTTCAGGGGCGATATAGATTCGTCCGTGAGGAACTGATCGAGCTTCCTCGCGAAATACATCGCGTAGCGGTCGATCAATTCGAGGCCGAACGCTTCCTTGCTCCCGAAGTAGTGATAGAACGAGCCCTTTGGCACGTTCACGCTGCGCAAGATTTCGTCGAGTCCGGTTGCAGAGAAGCCTTTTTCCGTGAGCGCCACGACTCCAGCGCGCACGAGAAGTTCTCGGGTTTCGCTATAGCCTGCAAGTTCTTTCGGCGGGCGCCCTCTGCGGCGCGGTGCGGTATACGTATCCATGCCACCGATATTAGACCGCTCGCCTACGAAATGCAAGGCAATAGCGCGCGTTGCGATACGCTGGGCAACCGCACCCGGCTTTTCTCTCTAAAGACGTCGCACCTCGACTCAAGACTGCCCGGCGCGAGGTACACCGGAATCAACGGTCCTGCAGGCCGTCAATCGCCAGGGCGTTCCGAAGATCATCGAACACAATTGCGGCTTAGACGAGCGTAAGCGTCACGTCTATGTTGTTCCGCGTTGCGTTCGAATAAGGGCACACAATATGGGCCCTGTTGATGAAATCCTGAGCCGCTTCGCGTGCCATGCCCGGCAACGATATCTTCAACTCGACTTCGATGCCGAAGCCATTGGGGATCGGTCCGATGCCCACAATTCCGTTCACCGACACATCAGCAGGGATAGCAATTTTGTCGCGCGCAGCAACGAATTGCATCGCACCGATGAAGCATGCGCTATAACCGGCCGCAAAAAGCTCTTCGGGGTTTGTGCCCTTCTCGCCCTTTCCGCCCAATCCCTTCGGTCTCGTCAGCTTCAGGTCCAGTCCACTTTCAGGCGCCACGGCGCGCCCTTCGCGGCCTCCAGTAGCCTCTGCGTGAGCACGGTAGAGAACATTTTCGATCGACATTGCCAACTCCTTATCGATAAGTCAGTTAACGGGCGCAACCCGTAGCGCCCGACGATCCTTCAGTGACCCGCGCTCTGACCGCCGTCCACGTGCAGAATCTCGCCCGTCACGAACGGTGCCGCGTCCAGATACAGGATCGCGTTCACGATATCGCTCATCTCGCCCATGTGGCCCACCGGGTGGAGTGCGCCGAGTGCCGCGTGCGTTTCGGGCGCATGCATCGGCGACTTCATGATGCCGGGTGCAACCGCGTTCGCGCGGATGCCGCGCTTCGCGTATTCGATTGCAAGCGACTTCGTGGCCGCGTTCAGACCGCCTTTCGTCAGCGACGCCAGCACCGACGGCACACCGTCGATGGCATGATCGACGAGACTGGTCGTGATACTGACCACATGGCCGCTTCTGTTCTTCTCCATTTCAGCGATCGCCAACTGCGTGATGTAAAAGAAACCGTTCAGATTTACACCCGTCATCGCAGCGTAGTCTTCAGCGGTATAACCCGCGAACGGCTTTGCGATGAAGATGCCGGCGTTGTTGATCAGCGTGTCGATGCGGCCGAAGCGCGCCACACCTTCCGTAATGACGCGATGCGCCGTCGCCGGTTCAGCGATGTCACCCGCCACCGTCAGAATGCCGGGGTCGTCCGACGGCTTGATGCTGCGTGCCGTTGCGACGATGCGATAGTCCAGCTTGCGGAATGCTTTGACGGTCTCTGCACCAATACCTTGCGATGCACCCGTCACAACTACGACCTTTTGCGATGCGCTCATTCAAACCTCGAAGTTTGGATTGGGCTCTCTTGCCCACCGGGCCGGCGGCTCCGATGCGTGCCTAATCTAGGTGTATTTATGCTTCGAGCAAATACCCGCCATGGACAAACTATTTTTCGTGCGCGGAACAAATCCGGTCGCGGCCCCATGATTCATGGGGTTAGCGTGGACCGAGGAAGTTTCGATTCTCGGTCTTTGACAGATCACCCGGCGCTCGCTACGCGTCATCCCTTATTCGCGAATGCCAGCGCGATGGCGTTTCCCAATTCGTCGGCGACGGGCGCGGCTGCACCCGCCGCAGTGAAAATCGTGAACTCGACATCAGGCAGTGAAGGCAAGCCTGCATCAGGCGGGACTACGTGCAAGCCGTGTACGAGTTGCGTCTGCACGACCGGCGTCACCGCAAAGCCGGCCTGCGCCGCGGCGCACAGACCGGCGCCGCTCGAACACACCAGCGCAATCCGGTAGTCGATGCCCGCGCGGGCAAGCGCGGCCAGTGCAGCCTCACGATACGGACACGGTTCTGGCAGCACCGCAAGCGGCACCGGAGCGCCAGGCGTAAGCGACGCCCATTCCGCGCCAGCCCACACGAGTGGCTCGCGCCAGAGCACACGTCCAGAACGGGCGCCCTCGCAGCGACCGCCAATCACCAAGTCCAATTCGGCCTGATCCATTGCGTGCAGCAGTTCGCCAGGAATGCCGACCCTGACGCTAAACGCAATGCGCGGGTAGCGCACCGCGAACGTCTGCATGACGTTCATCAACCTGACGTTGGCGAGGTCTTCGGAAAGGCCAACACGGATCGCGCCCTCGCTCGGTGCGCGCGAGAGCTGCGCCTGCGCATCATGATTGAGTGCGAGGATCGCCCGCGCGTAGCCCAGCAGCAGTTCACCGTCGGCCGTGAGCGTGACTGAGCGCGTGGTGCGCGCGAGCAGATCGCGGCCGGTCTGTTTTTCCAGACGCCGCAGATGCGCGCTGACGGCAGACTGCGTCAGATTGAGACGGGCGGCGGCGAGCGTGAAGCCGCCCTCCTGGACCACGGCCACGAAGGATCGCAGCAGGACGGTATCGAACATGGGGTCCTCGCTTATATAGTGCAAACCGAACTGAATATGGCGATGATACTTCGTTTATATTTTGAATCGAAATATGTTGTGATGGCGACTCCCAACCCAGATGGAGTAGTCCCATGCCTACCTTGCTGCATATCGAATCGTCGCCACGTAAGAAGCGGTCTGCCTCCCTCGACGTCGCACGCGCGTATCTGGACGCTTATCGCGACGCTCATCGGGATCATCGGATCGACGTGCTGGATCTGTGGTCGGTGGAGATGCCGGAGTTCGACGGCGACGCGCTCGATGCCAAATATGCGGACCTGAGCGGCACACCGCCCAGCGAAAACCAGCAGCAGGCGTGGACGAACATCCGGGAACTCGCGCAGCGATTGCACGACGCGGATACGTTGCTGTTCTCCGTGCCGCTATGGAATTTTTCCATTCCCTACAAGCTCAAGCATTTCATCGACGTCGTGTCGCAGCGCGGCATCCTGTTCTCGTTCGATGAGCGTGGGCTACAGGGCTTGCTGAAAGACAAGAAGGCGGTGGTCATTTATGCGAGGGGCCTCGACTATTCAGTGGGCTCGAACACACCCGCTCATTCGTTCGATTTTCAGCGGCCGTTCATGGAAGCGTGGCTGCGATCCGTCGGCGTGAGCGACGTTAAATCGATTGTGGTCGAGAAAACACTCCTTGGCCCCGAAGTCGATTACGCGGCAAGACAGGCTGCACGCGGGCAGGCAATGGCGCTTGCGCGGGCGGTCTCCGTTTCAGTCGGCAAATGAAATATTGCGCGGCGCATGTGGCGCATCACCTCGCATGAAGCAGGGTGATGCTCGACTACGTAACGCCGCCTCCATTCTTACTTTTTTACGAGGCACCATTTTGAATACGCTGATCAAGCAAGGCTTGTCGTTACTCGTCGTTGCCGCTGGTCTGATATCCGCCACCACTGCGCAGGCCGCGTCCGATCCTGATCTTGCAGGCATGAACGTTGTCCTGGTACACGGCGCTTTCGCGGATGGCTCGAGCTGGAATAAAGTCATTCCTCTCCTCGAAGCAAAAGGCCTCCACGTGACGTCCGTGCAAAACCCACTGACATCACTGGGCGATGACGTTTCGGCAACGACCCGCGCGATAGACCGGCAAAACGGTCCTGTGGTGCTGGTTGGCCACTCGTGGGCCGGCTCCGTCATCACGCAGGCGGGTAACAACGACAAGGTCAAAGCCCTCGTGTACGTTGCAGCGTTTGCACCCGACAGCGAACAATCGGCCAACGACATTCAGAAAGAGCTGCCGGCGCCTTCGTGGGCGGGCGAGCTGCACAAGGACGCCGCGGGTTTCCTGACGCTGTCCGATAAGGCGATGGTCGAAGACTTCGCGCCCGATGTCTCCCACGCGCAAGCGCTTCTGCTCGCTGCGACGCAGGGGCCGTGGTATTCGGGCTGTCTCGCCGAAAAGATTGGTCACGCCGCGTGGCATGACAAGCCGTCCTGGTATGTTGTCTCGATGAAGGACCGTATAGTCCCTACCGACTTTCAGATGAAATTGGCGAAACAGATCGGTGCGACGGCCGTCAATGTCGATGCGAGTCACGTACCGATGCTGTCGAAACCTCAAGAGGTCGCTGCTGCAATTATTTCGGCGGCACGCGAGGTTAAGTAGCGGGATGCGCCCGTCGGCGGGAAATCAGCCGACAGATCTGTAGAGGGTTCGCGGTGGGCACCAGACATATGACTCCGGCTTTGATATGTTCCGGCCTCCTGTATGTCCGGTGTCGCCTGCCCAACATCCGGTGCAAGAGATCCTTCTGGGAAAAGCGCCAGCGCAAAAGGCTCCTCCGAAGCGAGAATAAAGCTCCTCTTGTCGAAATGACGGATATTGTCATGGACCATCCCGGTACCGCCCTAACCTCACCTATCATTTCCCGCGACGCGGCAATGTGGTTTTCTGCCTATGGCTTCGGCTGGGGATATTGTGCCTTTGCCTTGCCTGCCGAAACGGTTCGTGAAAAGCTCGGAGCTGCGAGCGAGACTCCGAGGCAACTGACGCTCGCTTTCGAACTCGGCAGACTGCGAATATTGCAGGCAGTCCAGCAAAAAACGTTGCCAGCGACTGGGGAGCGGGTAGAGCTACCCGCCGCCGATCTTTAGCAGGGCGGGTCTAGCTGCATCGCTAACAAACGCCTGGCATTGTCGCGTCGCGACTCACTCTCGCCTGAGGCGATTCAGGCTGCGCCCCTTTCCTCTCTGAACAGATAAAGCGCCTCCTGGATGGGCCGGTCGGAAAAAGAGAACAAGACGCTGTCCTCGTCTGCTTCGTGCCGCACGTGATGCCAGGACGGGACGACAAAGATATCCCGCTTGCTCCACTCCACGGAGATGTCATGTCCAATCCGACTGCGGCCCCGCCCTTCGATAGGCACAAAGACTGTCGCATCAGTTGAACGATACGCCTCCGTCGAAAACCCTTTGGGCAGCAACTGCATGAAGGTAGCCATCGTCGCCATCGCATACTTTCCGTTGTTTGGGTTGACGTATCTCATCTTCAACCCATGACAGGGATCCCACGCGTTCGCGCGGCGCATCCGCTCAAGCGCTTCGCGTGTCCGTGTATAGGGATAGTTGAAGATCGGCGAGGTTCCGCCGCCAGGACGATGGTCTACCGGAAGCAGATTGGCCCCATAGCGGACGTCACTGTCGCCGACGGGGCGCGTAATCGATTGCTCGTCCTCCCCGAGATGCTCGGCAAACGACGCGTTCACAAACTTCACCACCGGTATGTCCAGCCCATCCAGCCAGAAAATCGGGCTGTCGCTTTCATTGCCATGATCGTGCCACGCCATCGGCGGCGTGATGATGAAATCCCCTTCGTTCATCATTGTGCGTTCGCCATTCACCGATGTGTGAGCGCCACCGCCTTCCATCACAAAACGAAGCGCCGTCTGCGCGTGACGGTGCGCGGGTGCGACCTCACCGGGAAGGACCAATTGCACCCCCGCATACAGATCGGTTGTGATCTTCGATTCACCACGCAGGCCGGGGTTCTCTAGCACGAGCACGCGCCGCTCGGCTTCTTTTGCGGTGATGATGTCGCCCGCCTCCATCATGGCCGCGCGGACGTCCGCGAAACGCCAGTGAGCCGGCACGCATTTGCTCCGTGGTTCGGGCGTAATCAATTCATTCAGCGACGTCCATAGCGGCGCGAGGTTCTTCTGGCCGATCCGTTCATAGAAAGCCTCGCGCTCCCGCGTCGCTATCACACTCATCTTTTCAGAGTTGGCGGGCATCATTTCCCTCGTTCTCTTCCGGCTCAATTCCGCGTTTATTGAAAATCCGCGCAGGAGCTGTTTCCTTCAACGCCGCGACTGCAACGGCTCCAGCGCAGATTGTCCAAAGCGGCATGGTCACCGCATGCTCGATGCCGAAATGCTTGGCCAGATAACCGGCATACGCAGGTGCCACACCACCGCCAAAGACCTCACCAATACCGATGATCATGCCCGATGCCGTGGACATCAACTGGACCGGCACGGCTTCCGCCGCGACCGGACCGACGGTCAGCGTGATCAGGCTGTACAGACAACCCATCGCGATCATCAGGCAGATGAACAACGGGACCGGCGCCGCCCCCGTTCGCAGGAAAATCCACAGCGACAGAAATACGCCCGCCGTTGAAAACAGCATGACGGGCTTGCGGCCGACGCGGTCTGAAAGGGCCGGCAGCACGAGAGCGCCGATCGCCCCGCCGAAGCCTAGCGACGAAAGAATGAAACCCATCTGCTGCATGTCGAGATGCAGATAGTCCACGAGATAATTGGGGAACAGCGCAGCAATGACGATCTGGCAAGCGAGCCAGCACAGCATGCAGATGATGCCAAGCGGTACATTGCGATAGCGAAATACCTCATACCAGCGATGCTGGCCAGTATCGTGCGTCGCCGTGTGCTTCGCAATTTCAGTCGGCGTCGGTCGGCGCAATACCCGTTGCGCGAGGAACGCTACAACGAGACCCGGAAATGCTACAAGCAGGAAAATCCAAGGCCAGCTCATCACCTTGAGAAGTTGCGTCACCACGATCGGGGTGAGACCAAGCCCGAGCAGAGCCGGCATCATTTGCTGGATCCCGACGTTGCGGCCGTGCCGGCTCGGCGGCGACGCATCCATCGTTGCAATGATGCTAGCGGGCGTGAAGGCACCCTCGGCAACCCCCATGAAAGCCCGGATGGCAATCAGGCTGCCAACCCCCGTCGCCAGGCCACCGAGACCTGCCAGCAACGAAAATCCGACCATTGCCGGCACGATGACTCTCTTGAAGCCGATCCTGTCCGAGAGATTGCCTGTCAGCAGTGCAGACAAGCCCCATGCGAGCGCCAATGCTCCCGTGATATGCCCAAGGTCCTGATAGTCGAGCTTCAAATCGCGCATCAGTACCGGCATCAACGGCACAATCAGGAAGCGGTCTATGCCGACCAGGCCCATGCCGAGAGCCATCAGCGTGACAGCCTTCCATTCATAGCTTTTCGACGACTCAGCATGAGACTGCGCTACCGTTGAGGGCGCCAGCGGAGGGGTGATGTTCATTGGAAGTCCTTCTGGTTGGACGGCATCGCACGTACGAACGCCGGCATTTGCGCGTGAAGCAACTTGTCGGCAACAACAGCGTCGAATCTGCCCGATGCGCTCCTATAGTTGGGATCGCCTGACGCCGGATCAACAACACGCGATGACTGGCGATCCACTTCGCACAAGATCCCGTCAAAGCGGCTCGCGAACTTGGACTCGCCCTTCTGATATGCGTAAGCGGCTATGCGCGCCGCCGAAAGTACATCGATCATCTTCGTCTCCTACTCGATTTTGTGCTGCTACCAACTATCGACGCGGCCGTGATCACTGTCCAACGATAAAAATCGACCGCCTGATCTCGATAAGTGATTACCAGTCAAACGGGTTGAACTCGCACTCCCTATCCTAATTATGTAATGCGAACTATCTTTAATATCCGTTTGACACATAGGATCCGGATTGGCCTATCGGGGACGTTCGATTTGCGTCGAAACCGCAACGATCTTTCCCGGCAAGAAGTGATGCGCGGTAGTGGTAACCCCTATTACACTACGATCACTGACTGCAGACACGGACGTCTACGGCGCTAAACCAAAACATCAAGACGGCCTCCATGAAACCCTTAATCAACCTGCTAATCGCCGCATCTGCTCTGGCCGTTCCGGTTCTGTCCTTCGCCCAGCAATCTTCGCCGCCTGTCACACGTGCTCAGGTGCGTGCAGAACTCGGTCAACTCGAGGCCGCCGGTTTTAAGGGCGCCTCCACCGGTCCTTACTACCCCGCGAACCTTCAGGCTGCGGAGGCTCAGGTCGCCCAGCAGAAAGTCGCTGTGCAAGCAACATCCAGCAACTATGGTTCGTCGACCAGCGGCTCATCGCAATCTGGCCAGCCGGGAGTCTCGGCGGACGCCCAATAGTCGGACTACGGACATTTAAGGCCACGGCCGTTGCACGCCAAGCAACGGCCGGTTTTCGATCACCGCTCTATCGCATATACACTGAGCCGGTTGTCGACTGAAGAGACGCCAGGCACGCTCCTGGCGATCTCTCCAGCGCGATCCACCTGATCACTCTTCGGCACAGAACCAGACAACGTTATCGCGCCAGCTTTCGCGTAGACGAACAACTGTGTCATGTCGATCCCCTTTGCCTTCGCCATTGCAGTTCGCACATTTTTGGCGAGCTTGCGATTAGCGGCCCTGATCGATTTTGCGCTCGATGCGCTGCCCGCAGCCGCCGACGCGACCGCCGCACTGTTGTTACCGTCCTGTGCAAATGCCGCCAACGGTGCGATGGCGGCTGACAACGCGGCCACCAATCCAAATCGTACGATTGCTCTCATTTCCCTTTTCACTTTGTTGGAGATGTTTGAGACCTGCCTGGATTCATCCAGCAACTCGCGAGTCAAATGGCGGTACTGTCCATTAGGGATGGCACTGCCACAGCAGCGCTTTCTCGATCCAGATCGCCATTCGTCAAGCGCACGGTCAGAAGTCTTTTCGCCTTAGAACGAATGCCGTACACCGATCTGCACACCGGTCTGACTGCTGTCGGCGGACGCCGTCCGGTAGGCTGCAGACGTGCCGTTGTACGAGTCGAAGTTAAGCGCTGAGTGACGCGAATACCCGACCACGACGTACAAGTCGGTGCGCTTCGATAGCAGGTAATCGCCGATGGCCATAATCTGCTGCGGGCTGGCCGGCCTCGTCACCTCGCCATTCGCTCCGGTTGCCGTCTGAATGCGGTCGTAGTAGTACGCAAGGGTCAGTATCTTGTCGACCGCGAACAGGTAGCGCGTAGCCACCCAGAAGTAATCGTCGCGTGCGGCGTACCCGGCGAGCGGATCGTTCTTTCCGTACCGGTATCCCCCCATGAACTTGAGCGCGGCGGTCGAATAGGTAATACCGATAGCCGCCTTTTCGAACCGCGCATAGTTACTGCCAATCCCCTCAGAACGATGAAGGTTGTCATATCCCAAGCTTACGGAGAGTGTGCCGTTATCGTATGCGGCTGCACCGCCGTAACCCGAACCATTCGAGAACTGCCCTGCAAGATTGCTAAAGGAGTAGTGCCCCGTCAGCGTCACTGGTCCGAAAGAGTTTTTGTATTTGACAACATTGCTCTCCCAAAGATTGGAGCCCACTTCCGCAACGACCGGCTCGTAAGTTCCCGAGAGGTCCGTCGGCGACGACGGGTAAAGCGCATCCACGAGCGATGTATATTGCCGACCAAAGCGAAGCGTGCCAGCCTTCGGCGATGTCAGACCTACCCACGCGCTACGGCCAAAAAATTCCTGCATCAGAGCGCCGTTTGGAACAAGAAACCCGCTTTCCACCTGGAATTCCGCCTTCAGACCGCCACCGAGGTCCTCATTGCCAGTCAGACCCCAGCGTGAGCCACCCGAGCGAGCCCCATCGGCCATTGACCAGCGATTACCACTCGTCCCCGACTGGCCGGGATTGACTGGCCAATGGTTGGTGAACTCGATTGCGGTGTCGAGAATGCCATAGAGCGTTACACTCGATTCGGCATGCACACAAACCGCAAACGTCCCGGCCACCAGGCCGGTGAACATCTGCCTCTTCATCAAAAGTCCCCTCCGTTTAGAATTGCCATTTCGAAACTCTTTGCATCCCCGTGTATTTCGTTTTTTAGCGGGAACTCTCTCCGTTGCGCGGAAGCTGTGGTCAAATTTTTATTTAGTATCACTACCGATTTAGAAATATATTTTTCTCAAAGGAAAATTTGATCAGTTACGCTCCTGCTTGGTGACTTAGGCACACCATCGCCACATTCTTCAAATTCGGGCGTAAGAATTCCCCCCAACATTGCAAGATGCCGGTATCTAAGGGTTTCAGATTGTTTTGTCGCCGATGGTTCAAGCCAGAACCGAAGCGTCAATCGTGGGGAGGCTTCAGAACTTTGTTGCCTCCGTGTTTGCGTTTCGCATTGCTGCAAACTATCGGGGTTGCGGTGATCGCTGTCTAACGATTAAAAATAACTACGCGATCTCGATAGCTAATCACCCGCGTTCAAAATTCGGAGAAAGAGCCGATACGATCTATCGGTCCTGTGGTTGGAGAAGCATCTGACCGGCGATTCCGGCTGAGATCTCACGAAAGTTCGCGACCGCCGGATTGTCCGTGTTGGAGTTCCACGCGACGATCAGCTCATAAGGCGTGAGCAGTTCGTCAAGAGGAATGTAGACGACGTCGGGTTGCTGGACCCGCGCAACCCACTGAGGCACCAGCGTAACGCCCAGACCCGCGCTAACGAGCGCGAGCAGAGTGTGAAGCTGTTCGGCCTCCTGGACGATCCGAGGCGCAAACCCGGCCGAAGCGCAGCACGCAACGATGATTTCCAGAATCCGGCTGTTCATTCTGCGGGGAAACAGAACAAACGACTCGTTCGCTAGTTCGACGATTGAAAGCGTCGGCCGTGCGGCGAGCGGATGACCCTGCGGGATGGCCGCCACCAAAGGGCCCGTGGCAAGTTCTGCAGACTTGAGAGCATGGCCTGGCGACGGCGAGGGCATGATCCCTATATCGATGGCTGACGTCCGAATCGCCTCGATTTGCGCGCTTCGATCGAGCGGATGCAGCGTCAATTCGACCTGTGGCCACCGCTGGCGAAAGTCTCGGAGTATCGGCGGCAGTATGGACCACAGTACGTTATCAACGAAGCCGATCGCCAGCCGCCCGACCGTACCATCGGCCGACTCACGGGCGCGGCGCATCGCTTCATCGGCCCGACGCAGCAGATCGCGTGCTTCAGGTAAAAATATCTCGCCGGGAACCGTGAGCCTGACGTTGTGGCGTGAACGCTCCAGCAGCGAAAATCCGAGCTCTTCTTCAAGCAGTTTCACCTGATGGCTCACCGCTGACTGCACGACGTGCATACGCTGTGCGGCCCGGCCGAAATGCAGCTCTTCGGCAACCGCCGTGAAATACCGAAGTCTACGCAGGTCCATGATGAGAGAGCGACATAAGGTTGCGAAAGTCCCATCGAAGGTCCGCGCTTTCAGGCGCTTTCCCCACGAGATGAACCGTGGCCAATAGACGGCGGCCCGCCGGGCAATTGACGGCAGCCGTGCTTCCGTAGAGCGGCCAAGCGGGATTAGCGAGCCGCGTCGAGCACGAGCTTGCCGCGCGCATGACCGGTCAGGTTCTTTTGCAAGGCATCGGCGGCACGCGACAGCAGAAAGACCGTCTCGACGTCGACCATGATTTCGCCGGAGTCAAAGTGTGCTGCGAGCGCAGCCAGCTGCTTGCCGTCGGATCGGGTGGCGAAATGCTTCCCTACCACACCTCTTGACCTGGCACGCTCGGCGTCTGGCGGGCTGACCGGCGACACCAGGATGCCGCCAGCTTTTAACAACGACCAGGAACGATCCTGCGTTTCGCCGCCAACCAGATCCAGAACGATGTCCACGGACGACACGCTCTCTTCGAAGCTCTCGCTTCGATAGTCGACGACCTGCATCGCACCCAGCTGTCTGACGTACTCGAGATTGCTGGACGACGCTGTTCCGATTACCTCCGCGCCGGCGATTCTGGCCAACTGCACCGCCATGCTGCCTACTCCGCCCGCGGCGCCGTGAATCAGCACGCGCTGACCCGGCTTGACACCGGCGTGCTCGTGCAACGCCTGCCATGCCGTCAACGCGGCCGCTGGCACCGCTGCCGCTTCAAGCAGCGAGAGCTTTTTCGGCACCGACGCCAGGCGTTCAGCAGAGGCAACCACTTTGGTGGCATAGCCGCCGACGATACCGATGAAACCGAAGACTTCGTCTCCCACAACGAAGTCCTTGACCCCAGCACCCAGCGCAGAAATCTTTCCCGACACTTCGACGCCCGGTGTATAAGGCAGTGGCAGCGGCAGGAAGGCTTTCATCCTGCCCTCCAGAATTTTCCAATCGACCGGGTTGACGCCGCTCGCCGCGACGTCGATCAACACTTCGCCCTCGCCCGGGACGGGGTCAGGGATATCTTCCAGCGTCAAACGTTCGGGCCCGCCATAGGCGTAGGCACGTATAGCTTTCATAGGTAACTCCTGATTAAACGACCGTACATGTACAGTCGCGGTGACGTATCAGATGACCGAGAGCAGGCCGCCATCAACAAGCAACGCAATGCCGGTGACATAGCTCGACATGTCCGAACCGAGCCACGCAACGGCGTCGCCAATTTCGGACGGCTTCCCGAGACGGCGCAGCGGAGTGCGTTGCCGAAAGCCTTCCGAGGCTGCGGCAATGCCGGGATTGGTGCGCAGCAAATGCGTGTCGATCGTGCCGGGGCAAACCGCGTTGACGCGGATACCGTCAGGCCCGAGTGCATCTGCGAGAGCCTTCGCCATCAGCACGACGCCACCCTTGCTGGTGGAGTAAGCGACCGTCATTCCTGCGCCCGCGATACCGCCCATGCTCGCCATCAACACGATGCTGCCTGGCTTGCCGCGCGCCTTCATCTGACGCGCCGCCGCTTGCGCACCGAAAAGCACGCCGTCGAGATTGACCGCCATTAGCCTCCGGTAGTCGCTTTCGGCGACCTCGGGACCGTCCTCGCGCAGCGTGATGCCGGCGTTGCAAACCATCACGTCGACTCCGCCGAACTCAGCCGACGCATCGACCAGCGCGTCCACTTCCGCGTGCTGCGTCACGTCAGTGCGCTGAAACCGCGTGCGCACACCCAGTTCTTCAATCTCGGCGGCGGTCGGTCTGCCGCCCTCGTGCGGAGTCTCAGTGACGTCTGAGACGATCACTGCCTTCGCTCCATGCCGCGCCGCACTAATCGCAATGGCCCGGCCAATTCCACTGGCCGCACCGGTGACCAGCACGATCTTGTCCTTAAGAATATCGCTCAATTTGGCATCCTTATAAATACGCTAACTTAGCTGTATGTAATGAACCGACGGTCTAGCGGTGCGTAGCGGGTGTCACGACGACGCTGCGTAGGCATAGCCGGTTCTTCACGCTTTCGCCTCGCCTGCAGGGAAAGCACCGAGTTGCTGCATCACCGAGAAAAGGTTGGCGACACCCCAGTGCTCCGCGATCTTTCCGTTGCGCACGCGCATCGCGTCGACTGTTTCAAAATGGATCTTTCGACCCGTGGGCGGCACGCCGAGGAACGTGCCTTCGTGTGTGCCGTGATACGTCTTGTAGGTTGTCACCAGATCGCCGTCGGCAACCTGCCAATGGATATTCGCGTGGAAGTCGGGGAACGCGGCACGCAGCGCGTGGTAGAGACCGCGTGCGCCGTCCTTATCTGGCGTGCAGTTCGGCTGTGGCGTGTGGTCGACGAAATCGTCCGCGAACAGTTCTTCGAATACGTCGAAGTTACCGCCGCCTTGTACCTCTTCGGTATTGCGGCGAACTACAGCCTTTGCTTCTTCGCTTGGGTTGCTACGGGTCATGTGATGCTCCAGAACAGTTGAAATGCGAGTGTTTTTCAGTCCACCATTCCAGGGGCCGGTCACGGCAACTCGAGGCCATAGATGGTCATCTTTCCGTCGACCACCAGCATCTGGGCGATAATGCGTGGCTCACTCAAAGACTTGCCAGGAAAGGCGTTAGCCGAACAGCTTCGCCGCCGTCTTCGCCACCAGTTCGCCTTGGTGGCGTGCGCCGGCCAGATCTATTTCACTCGGCTGACGCGACCCGTCGCCGGAAGCGACGGTGGTTGCGCCATAAGGCGCGCCGCCGACGATCTCGCTCATGTTCATCTGCCCCTGATGGCTATAAGGCAGGCCGACGATAACCATGCCGAGATGCATCAGGTTCGTGATGATCGAAAAAAGCGTGGTTTCCTGCCCGCCGTGCTGGGTGGCAGTCGACGCGAAGGCGCCACCAACCTTGCCGTTAAGTGCCCCACGCATCCACAAACCACCGGTCTGATCGAGGAACGCGGCCATCTGGGACGACATGCGACCATAACGGGTGCCGGTACCCACAACGATCGCGTCGTAGTTCTCGAGGTCGACGACGGTTGCGATCGGAGCGGCCTGGTCGAGCTTGAAATGCGCGCCTTTGGCGACCTCCTCAGGCACCGTTTCCGGTACGCGCTTGACGTCGACCTGCGCGCCCGCACTGCGGGCGCCTTGCGCGACGGCCTCAGCCATCTGCTCGATATGTCCGTACGACGAATAGTAGAGAACCAGTACCTTGGCCATCGCAATCTCCTTTGGGTGATGAAGCGGACCGTCATGGCGCCGCAGGGGTGCTACAGATGTATTACCGCGACGACCCAGGGCCGCCCCGAGCGTCGTTACTGTGCGGTACCCGCCACCGGCAGTTCGCGACGGTTATCAAAGCTGAATGCGCCTGCACCATAAGCCGCGACCTGAATCAAACCGCCGGCCATCGCGACGTTCTTGAGAAAGTGGAACATCTGGTTCTGGTCGCCAAGCGCGTGGTGGAAAATGAGTGCGGTAATGATCGAATACACGGCCAGCAGCACGGCAACGAGTCTCGTCCGATAGCCGACGATCAGCAGAACGCTGCCAACCAGCTCAAGCGCCATCGAGCCGAGATAGCCGAGTAGCGGCACTGGCAATCCCAGCGACCCGATGTAGCCGATGGTCGCTCCCGGCGCTGCGAGTTTGCCAAGGCCGCTCACGAGAAAGATGGCAGCGATGAGGATGCGCCCAATCAGCGGAAGAGTCGGGTAAGAATTTGCAGAGGTTGAGTTCATAACGAGTGCCTTAAGTTTAAAAAAAGAGAGGAATGCCAAGGGGACTGTTTGGGTGACTACCGGATGCGGCCGCGAAATCGAAGCTGTTCACCAATTCGTGCGATCTGGGCTTCTCCCGCTTGCAGCGCGGCCTCTGATGTGTGCACCGAGTAGTAGCCGAGCACCAGGTCATGCGGGTGTTTTACTGCTGACGCGAAAATGAATTCGGAGTCGGTGTCCGCGGTGAAGTCGAGAGCGTCTTCGGACTCGGTGAAGACCGCGAGCTCGCTACGCAGACGCTCACCGGCGACGCAAAGCGCGCCCCGATGCACATGGGTCCAGGCCACGGTATGTCCTGCGGGCGGCACATAACGCCATTGCTCGCCTGCCCTGAGCCGTACATGCAGATAGTTGATTCCATCAGGAGACAATACCGGGCTGTGCGTGCCCCTGTAGCTGCCGAGAATGACGCGTGCAGGACCGACACGCGGGATGGCCTGCGCGGGAAGATATTGGGTTTGCGGTTCCCCATTCTCGACTTCGCGCCGCAACGCCACCCACATCTGGTAACCATGAAAGCGCTCGAGGTCCGCGGGACTGGCGTCGTGCCAGATGCCGTTGCCCGCGTTCATCCATTCAACGCTGCCCGCGGACAACACGCCCGACGCGCCCGTTGTGTCTTCGTAGCTCAGGTTGCCAGAGAGCAGGACCGTGATCGTCGCGATACCCGAATGCGGATGCATTGGAAACAGTGCGTCGCTCGACGGCGTGAAATCGAAGTAGTCCAGGAACACGAACGGCTTGATCAGTTCGCCCAGTTCGGCGGGACTGACGATGCGCGTGACCGGCCCGTGGCGGCGCCCCTGAGTACGCGCCACAATAGCGCGCGGAGGACTAGCCGGCCGGACAACGGGATTGTCCGCTTCCAGTAGATCAGACACATTCGCCATGACAATTTCCTTTTGAGGATGACATGACCGAAGGTTAGATGCTGACCTACCCCAGCGGAAGCCTATATATTTTAATGGAACCCATCGTGTTGACTTATGGGTTCCCTGCGACGGACATCTCCGCACGGCGGTTTGCAGATGCGATCGACCATGCAATGTGCAGGCATCAGGTGAACTTTCCGAGTTCGATGTACCGGGCCGTATTGGGTGGTTTGTCAATGGGCGGCTTCATGAGAGGAAGCGCCTGAGATGGTGAACGCGCTGCTTGTCGAGTTCCTGGACGGAATACAACCGTGACAAAGAGGCGTCAACCGGCCGCGACCATCAGTCTTCGTTTGAGGTTTGCTTTAGTCGACCGAGGAACCAACGGCCTGCAGGGCCCGGCGGTGTATCTCTGCGATAGATCGCATACATGGCGATCGGCGGCGTTCGGGGTTGAAAGTTTTCGATTCGCAGCGGTACCAGATCGCCTGAAGCCAGATCGGGATGCACCATCGCCGTAGGCATGTGTCCCCATCCGAGGCCCGCTCGTAAAAACGCATGCTTTGCGCCCAGATCCGATAACCGCCAGATCTGCGGAGAGAAGACCCCGAACGACTTCCCATCGGTCAGCGGCGTGCGATCCGTCAGTACAAGCTGCACATGCTCTTCCAACTCGCGCGATCGGATCACTCTCTTAAGCGATGCCAGCGGATGTTTCGGAGCGGCAACGGTGACCATCGGCACATCGAGCAGCTTCTCGGCATCAACCGTTTCGGGCACGGCCGGCATGGAACCACTAATGCCGAGCCTGCACGTGCGCTCCAGCACTCGCTGCACTACCGCACCCAAAGCCTCGACATATAACCGCAATGGAGTGTGAGGAAACGCGTCGCGGAATTCTCCAACCGCCACCGTGAGTGAGTCCATCGGATACATGACGTCCACCACGACGGAAAGCTCCGGTTCAAGTCCTTCTGCGATTGCTCGCGCCGTCGACTTGAAACCATCCATGCCGCCGACGACGAGCCGCGCCTGTGACAGCAATACGGCACCTTGCTCCGTGAGTCGCGGATAGCGACCGCTGCGGTCGAACAACGACACATTGATCTGGCTTTCCAGGTTGGCGAGCGTCTGGCTCACCACGGACTGTGTCCTGCGAAGCTTGCGTCCTGCCGCAGAGAAGCTTCCTTCGTCCGCGGCAGCGATGAAAGTACGCAGCTGATCCATGGATACGCCGTCGAGCATTTATCGACTTCCCGAATGGTGTCTGTCGAGAAATATAGCCTTCCGAGCGTCGTGTCAAGTGCTTAAGGCCAAACCAGCTTGCCTCCGTCTCGGTTGAAAATAGCAAACTGCAGCGCTTGCACCGTCCAGCCTCGATAGCGTGCAGCCCGTGGCAAGAGCAAGCACTCTTCAATATCGGCTCGTGGGCTCGCCATCGAGCCATGGATAGCGCTCCGTGTCGGCCCCCGCGTAGTCAGGATCAAGATAGACGAAGCAGCGCTGAATCCGGAAGTCGCGAATTTCCAATACGTCACACCATCGCCCGGCATGTGTGGTCCCTGCACGCCATCCCGCGCCGCTCTTCAGCTTCCCGGACGAGGTGGCTTCGACCACCACCCGATCGCCTTGCTGAACAAAATTCGCATAGGCCATGTCGTGCGAGATCTCAGCGAGAATCCCGCTCAGGTCTTCGAGAAACTGGGCAATCTCTCCACGACCATGAGCGACGCCCCATTTCGGAAAATAGAATTCGGCCTTCTCATCAAATAGTTCAAGAACGTCGCCCCCACGATCCACGCGTCTGAAGAACTCTATCGCGATAGCTTTGCGCTGCTCGTCTGTCATTGGTTGAATTTGCATGGCAGTCTCCGGGAATGGTTGCACGTCCAAGTTCCTTGCACGCGGCTTCGACAAACTATCGGAGAGGTCGCGATCACTGTCTAATGATAAAAATTGGGCGCTTGATCTGCGTTGGTGATCGTCGCTCGAAGACCAGACTTTCGCCGCGAGACTCGGGCAGGCGCTCACTGGCAACGACGCAATATTGAATGTGGGGGTTGCTCTGCACAAAAGCCCGGCAGCCAACCCGGAGTGGGGTGTCGTGATCTCACTTCGAGATCACGATGTCAGTATTCATCGTTGGACGCGGATGCAGCGCGCAACCATACTTCCACGGGAAACCCATAGGAGCTAGTCATGAAATATGCCACCCTGGCGGCGCCAGGCCGAGAAATTCCCACAACGGATGCGCTGACGTTGATGCACGTCCCCGCAAAGTTCGACGTAACCCAATGGCCCCGAGAAGTCGAAGCATTTCTCCACAAGACGACCAATCCGCATCATCGGGCCATGTTAAAGAACTACTTGCGCCATTTGCTGCTGGAAGTGGCGGGATACTGGGATCAAATCATCGTTCCTGAACTCACCGTCGAGGAACCGATGTATCGCGTTGGCGACCGGCGCCAGATGCACGTCCTGACGGGCAAGGTCGCCGTCGAAGGTTTCTATCGCGAAGCCGCTGAAACACGCCAGAACGTGATGGGCGCACGAACCATGAACATGGGTGTCGACGACTACGGCGTCACGACGGAAGCCGTATGGACTCACGTCGTGCCCGGCGTGTGCCTGAAGGACCACGGCATCGACGCCGACCCCGCGGCGCACTACCTGATGACGCATCACCTCTTCCAGATCTTCACGTACACGAACGAGCCGAAGCCGAAGCTCATCGCGGAGCGTATCTACGACGACCCGGAGAGCTACACCTACGAGAAGCTCGCACCCTCCGAGGTCGTGACGCCGGAGATCGCCCGGGAACTCCTCGCCCCATTTCTCGCTCGAGCCACGCTGGACTGAGTGCATTCGAGTCCAGGTTCCGGGAGTGACGACGATCTTTAGAACGACGTCACTCGTCGTGGCCACTAGAGCGCCGGCCGAGTATCTGGCTCTGGGCCCGTCGCAATACCAATCGAATCGATATGGAAGACGAGACCATCCGCATTCCGAACGATGCGGACTATGGCCTCTGCGGGAATCTCTACTCGCGACATCAGAAATGTAGCTCCGGCATTGCCCTGGGCACAGGCAACGCCGAAGCATCGCAGACACGGCTCTTTAGAAGCCGACGCTGCGGCGTCCCTTGAGATTCAGCATGGCGCGAGCCTCATCAGGCGTCGCCACTTGAAGCGACAGGGCTTCAATGATGGTGCGAACGCGCCTTACCTGCGTAGCGTTGCTACTTGCGAGCTTGCCGGGGCCATCCCAAAGAGAATCCTCGAGTCCTACACGCACGTTTCCGCCGACTGAGGCAGAAATCGCCGCGAGCGGCATCTGGCTACGCCCGGCCCCGAGCACAGACCAGACATAATCTTTCCCGAACAATCGATCAGCCGTACGGCGCATATGCATGAGATCCTCGACATGTGCGCCAATGCCACCGCGTAGACCAAATACGGACTGTATGAGAAGGGGTGGCTTAACGAGCGCCCTGTCGAGAAAGTGCGCGGCCGTATAAAGATGGCCAATGTCGTAGCACTCAATCTCGAACCGGGTTTCGTTCTCGCTGCACGATTGCAGGATGTAGGCGATATCCTTGAATGTATTCTTGAAGATGCGATCGTCGCTTCCTTCCAGATATGGGCGCTCCCAGTCATATTTAAGCTTGTCTTTGAAGCGCCCGAGCATTTCGTACAACCCGAAGTTCATTGAACCCATGTTGAGAGACGCCAATTCGGGCCGCAATTCAAGTGCCGGTTGCAGCCGCTCCTCGACCGTCATCGTAGGCGCCCCGCCGGTGGTGATATTGATGACCGCATCCGAGGCTTCCTTAATGGCGGGCACGAACCGGCGAAACAACTCCGGCGCCTGCGTTGGACGGCCATCGAGGGGATCGCGCGCGTGTAAGTGGACGATCGCCGCTCCAGCCTGGGCTGCTTCAATGGCGCTCTGCGCGATCTCGTCCGGCGTAACAGGCAGATAAGGCGACATCGACGGAGTATGGATCGCTCCGGTTATGGCGCAGGTGATAATGACCTTGCTCATGCGCGGACTCCGTCTTCAGTGTTCTCGAAGAAGTAGCCCGGCACGTCGGGCCCCCATAGATAGAGTGAATCATCAGGCGGATGATTGCCGCCGGCCCATTGGCCGCCAGGAGCGATAAAGTCGATATCGGCCGAATACTCCCAGAATGAACCCCACGGGTCGCGCACGTAGTGAAAGTAGTTAGAGCCGAGCACGTGCCGGCCCACGCCCCAACCGTCGCGGTATCCAGCGCGCTGCATCTGCATTTGGCCGAGGCCAACGTGGTTGACGTCGGGAACGTCCCATGCGCTGTGATGCCAACCCTTTGCCGCCCCCTGAACAAACGCGATCATATGGTGGTCGCTGCCGTGAGGCGCGTGCATGAAAGCCACGATTCCTTCCGAGCCATCGGACAGACGCACCCCAACCGAACGCTCATAGAAACTGACCGCGCGACGAATGTCCGGGGTGAACATCACGACGTGCGCAAGGCGTAACGGCTGAACCGGCTCTGCGTTCTCGCGGGCGACTGCGCCGCGTAGCCGAGGCAGCGCGGGTTCAGCGTCACGAGGCGGCTTGAAATTTGGCGACGTCTTGGGCCCTGCCTTGAGCTGTAACAGATTGCCGTCCGGGTCTTCAAACCAGAACCCTTCATGTTTGGCGGACTCAATTCGAGGTGTCGCTTCTTGTCCACCCGCTTCGATGATCTGCGCGCGGATCTTCGAGAAGTCATCGGCGAAGCAGTTCAGAGACAAATAGGCCAATCGCTTACGCGTGCCGGCAAAAATCCGTGCCCACACATGGGCACTGCCTGCAGTACGGAGCAGCAACTGACCGTCTTCCTCCTGCACGCGGAATCCAAAGGCCGTGAGGAATTCTCTCGCCTCGTCGAGGCGAGGAACTTCGAGCGCGAAGTGATCGACCGAGTGTATGCCGGCTGTTCCTACGCTTACAGTTGAAGCGGTCATGTCATTCTCTCCCGGCAACAGTTGAAGCCGTAGCGCTATGCGATGTCGTAGCAGACATCCTTTGCGGCTCCCGGCCGAGTATCTGCGCGAATACCCGCCGCAAGGTTCCTAAAGGGTCGGTGACGAGATCATTGGCCCGATACGCGACAAACCGGTCCGGTCGAACCACCACGCAACCACCGTCCTCGATTTCCCGGAGTTCTCCCCAGCGCCCATAAGCGTCGATGGTCGATGAGCCGTGAGCGATGACCCACCCATTCACGGAAATGCCGAATTCGTTGCCGATCTGTCGGAGTGCTTCGACCCAGGGTTGCCCGCCCATGCCCGTCAAGAGCGCAAAGGAGCCTTGCCCGACGAGGTCAAGCGTAGAGACGCGCCTGCCATCGTGTTGAATCCACGCGTGGGGTGTATACGCGCCGGGTGTGGTGGTCGCGTGATAATACAGTTCCGCGTCCCGGCTCGGCTCGGGAAAGCGGGCGCCGTCTCGCACGACCGCGGCGGAGGTGTACCGCTGACCCAATTCGACGCCATGGCAGTTGAATTGGTAGTTTTGCAGATCGATCGCCGAGGCCAACTGCTTCCTGCGCGTGCGGCCCACGGACGTATCGGAGAAAAGCTCGTCCAGTGATGCCCACCCTTCGTCGGCTCCTTGCCCATCGCGGAAGCCCAAAGCCTGTGAAATGGGCAACATATCCGTCATCGACCTGATCGCCCGGTTCACCACTTGCTCGGCCACGGGTTGTCGCTCATCGGAGTATGTCTGCAGCAGCGAAGGAGCCGCTTGTCCCTTGACGATCAAGGCGAGCTTCCAAGCCAGATTGAATGCGTCCTGCACTGATGTATTCGATCCGAGCCCGTTGGCGGGCGGATGGCGGTGCGCCGCATCACCCGCGATTGCGACACGTCCCTTCACCATCTGGCGCGCGACCATGCGGTTAATCGTCCACTTCGATACCGCCTTCACTCGCACCGGAATATCCGGCTCGCCAATCGTCGCGCGAGCCCTCTGGATGATCGCGTCCTCACTGAGATCCGGCTCTCCGTCGGCGGGGTTATACATCGACACCATCACCCATTCGTTCCATGGGCGCACGCAGATCCATACCCCGCTTCCCACCCAATAGTCACAGCCGGGCTGATACATCCAGTACAGCACCCCAGGCCTGTGTGCACAGTATTGACTGAGATCGACCTCAAGCCAGCAATTCAATGCGTAACCGAGCCCCATCTCTCCTTCGAGTTCGAAGCCGATATCTTTGACTACCAGGCTTTGTGCGCCGTCAGCGCCTACCGCGTATTCTGAAATGACCTCAATTTCCTCCCCCGTTAGCCGATCAACCACGCGGGAAAACACAGCCTCCTCGGTCTGACGTATCGACACGAGTTCGGTATTGAAGAGAACCTTCGCACCGAATTCGCGTGCGGCCGTCAATATTGCCGGTTCCAGCAAATGCTGCGGCGCGTTGCACATCTCGGACGGACTGGCCATCTCATAGTCAGCCTTTCGCTGTTCTCCCGTCCCCCAGGTTTGAAGGCGGCCGAGTTCAGTTCCAGTGAAACTCGTTGCCCAAACGTTGTTGGTCATCAACTTGTTCGACGTGGAAAGCGCGCGCACGCGATCTTCGATGCCAAGGTCGCGAAACACTTCGACGGTACGCTGATTTGTTATATGTGCGCGCGGCGAATGTGCGGTGCCAGGGTAGCGGGTAATAGCGAGTACCTCCACGCCATATTTCGCCAGCAGCGCGGCGGTTGTCAGTCCTGCGGGGCCCGCGCCAACAACGAATACGGGGACGCGAATTTGTCTCATAGTTCCTCCGATCTCTTATGCCGTGCTGTCAGTCCGCCGGCTTTTCGTCTTGCACAGTATTCTTCAGTACACCGAGCCCTTCGATTTCAACTTCGCAGACGTCGCCGTCGCGCATAATCAGTTTCGGCTCTCTTGCCCAACCAACACCGGCCGGCGTGCCAGTGACGATGACATCGCCCGGCGCGAGCGTGATGGCCTCGCTGATGATCGCAATGAGTGTCGCCACGTCGAATACCAGGTCGCTCGTGTTGGCCGCCTGCACGACCTTCCCGTTTAGCCGGGTCTCCAGTTTGAGTCCCGCGCCGCCTGCGGGCAACTCATCGGCGGTCGCGAACGTGGGCCCGAAAGCACCCGTGCCGTCAAAATTCTTTCCGACAGTCCACTGCGGCGCCTTGAACTGGTACTCGCGAACTGAACCGTCGTTGAAGACCGAATATCCCGCAACATATTCCAAAGCCCGCTCCTTGGGAATATGACGACCACCGGCTCCAAGAATCACCGCCATCTCGCCTTCATAGTCCAGCGAATCGGATACGAGCGGACGGATCATGGGTGCCAGATGTCCGATCAAACTGCTATCAAAGCGGGGAAACAACGTTGGGTAGCTCTGCGGCTCGAAATGGCTTTCTTTAGTGTGGTCCGCATAGTTCAGGCCAACGCAAACGATCTTACCCGGACGAGCAAGAGGCGGCAGCCACCTCACGGTGTCAGCAGAATACTCCGTGCCTTTGACGATTCCGGCCTTCGCATATGCCGTCAGGTTCGTTCCCGACGCCAGCAGCTCCTCAAGCGTTGCGTGACCCAAAGAGGTGATCGTCGATCCCTGCAACACGCCCAGCAGACGTTGGTGCCCATCGGGCGAAAAGTGTACGTATCTCATTACGGCTCCACGGTGGCTCAAGAGTTCGTTCGTTGCCGTGCAACGTTCGATACAAATTTAATAAATATATATATTTTCGTCTTTGCATGTTAACCCTGATACTGGATATAATTTCCCAATACCTATAGTGGTGCAGCCGGGAGGATTTTGTGGACGATATGTTTGACATGCCGGGCTCTACTGGCCGAACCATGGCATCTGTGCTGGCCGAAACGATTCTCCAGGACATCGTGACCGGCGTGCTGGCGCCTGGCTCGAAGCTGAAGATCCGTGAACTGGCGGACCGTTACCAGGCTGGCGCGATTCCGCTGCGTGAAGCAGTTTCACGACTGGCAATGAGCGGATTCGTTGAAGCCGAGGACCAGCGCGGATTTCGCGTAACGAAAATTTCTCGCGCGGACCTGGAAGACATTACGGCAGTGCGGCAGCGTATCGAATGCGACGCCCTTCGTGACGCGATCGAGAGTGGAAACCTCGAATGGGAAGGTGCGTTGCTAGCGGCCTATCACCAGGTGAACAGCCTACCGCCCATTATCGGAAATCCAGAACGCGTCAACCCGGCATGGGATCTCGCGCACGACAAGTTTCACTCCACCCTGCTGGAAGGATGCAGATCAAAGTGGCTCAAGCGTTTTGCCGCGACCCTGCGCATCCAGACGACCCGCTACCGGCATCAGTCGATCCAGGCCCCTCATGCGGCTTCACGCAATTTCGCGCAAGAGCACGAGGACATCGTAAAAGCTGTGCTCGCGCGTGACGCCGACCGGGCGTGCGAACTGCTGCGTCAGCACTTCGCCGCCACGACTGAGCTGGTGCTCGAGGACATTGCTAGCGGCAACGCCGCGAAGAGCGAAGGCACAGCGCGAGGTCGGGCGCGCGCGCGGTCTACTGCGTGATGCTGTGAAATAGAACGCGTCGTCCGTGTGAACCGCTCGCTCGGCTTTGCTTGAACAGCGCTGCCTGACCCAACTCATCCCGGCCGAATGAAACGCATGACATTCGCGCTATCAAGGAGCCGGGTAGCAAGAGCGTTCATCACCATTCGTGACTTGCAGGTGGATTCACCGGCAACGTGTCTCGCCAGCGCTTAAGCCGCTAACCGCTGCGCGCCAATCCGCTTGCAACCAGACTTTCTGCGCATCGCCTCCACCGTTCAAATGTCCCCAACGACAAAGGCACGGCAAGCACCGCGCCCGCGGTGCCGGTAAGGCGTCTTCTCGTTCCACTCTCCTCCTGATTTGCAGATGTCGCCGTCGCTATGCCGGCGACATGCAGTTGCATTGCGCTTCAGCGCGCTGCGGGCGTACGTCGCTCCTGGCGCGCCGCAGCGTTCGCGCCGGACGTGAACAACACGCTCCCATTTGACGCGACTCCTATCATCTCGATAGTTTTTATATTATTGTATATTTTTCTGTTTTATATATATTTGTCTCACGCGAGCCGCCGTACGGGCTTCGACGGAGTAGGCAACGAAAAACAAGGAGGAAGACAATGCAAAACGCAGAGCGATGGGCATCCCGCGCGAGCGCGGCTCCCGCATCAACACACCGGCTGGCCAGCCATTCAATTGAAGCCTTTGACGCGATATTCGACGTCATTGTCGTCGGAGCCGGCGGAGGCGGATTTCCCACCGCCCTCTTTTCCCGCTGGCTCGGCAATTCGGTTGCGCTCGTCGAGAAGGACAGAACCGTGGGCGGAACCGCGAAAAAAGCCGCTTTCTGGTACTGGGTGCCCAACAACCGGCCGATGCGTGAAGCGGGCATCGAAGATCGCAAGGAGGACTGCCTGCGTTACATGGCGCGCCTCGCCCGCCCCGAACACTATGATCCGGAGGATGCCAATCTCGGACTCGATGCATGGGAACATGAAGCCTTCAGCGCAATCTATGACAGCGCATCACCTGCTGCTGAGTTGCTCCACGCGCGCGGCGCTCTCGAGTACCGGCATTTGCCCGGTGTCACAGACTACTGGGCCGAGCTTCCCGAGAACACCGCGCCGCAAGGCCGGGTGCTGATACCAGCGGGCGCGTGCGAGTCGATGTCCGACGGCGGCAAGGTGGCAATTCAATCCATGCACGCCGCCGCCCAGCGCGACGGCGTCGACGTTCGCACCGGTCTGCGTGTGCAGCGCGTGATTCTCAACGAGGCTGAAGAAGTAGTCGGTATCGAAGCCACGGATGTCGAAGGCAACGACGTCCGCCTCGGCGCGCGGAAGGCGGTCATCTTCGCGACCGGCGGGTTCACGCACAACAACGACCTGCGGAAAAATTTCCTGCATGCGCCGCTATTCGGTGGCTGTGCCGCGCGCTCGAATGAAGGCGATTTCATTCACATCGCGAGCCCCCTGCGCGCACAGTTGCGCAACATGAACTATGCCTGGATGTGCCCGGTGTCGCTCGATCGCCTGGTCGCTGGCCGCGATGATTTTACGGGCACGTTTTCCGTTGGCGGCGATTCGATGCTGTGGGTGAATAAACAAGGAAAGCGGGTGGTCAACGAGAAACTCGCCTACAACGAACTCGCGCAAAAGTTCTTCGAGTGGGACGCGCAGCTTGCTGAATATCCGAACCTGGTTCTCGTCGCCATCTGGGATCAGCGCAGCCAGGACCATAGCGCAAGTACGGAGTACGGCTGCCTGATCCGGCCCGACGCGGCTCAAGAGGGACATCTGATCAGTGGCAATACGTTGGAGGAACTCGCCGATGCGCTCGCCCGGCGACTCGAGACCTTCGAACGTCTCACCGGCCATCTATGCCTTGCCGACGATTTTCTGGTGAATCTGCGGGACACCATTCAGCGCTTCAACCGATTCGCCCGCGAAGGGGTGGACACCGATTTTCGCCGCGGTGACCGCCTTGTAGAAAAAATGTTCAACGGCGCTGTCCAAAACGAGTCTGCCTCACCAAACCCGACGATGTTCCCGCTCGCGGACAGTGGGCCCTACTACGCGGCGTTGGTAACCGGCGGCACGCTGGACACGAAAGGCGGTCCTTTGACCAACAGTGACGGCCAGGTTCTCAACGATAGCGGCATGCCAATACCTGGCCTGTACGGCGTGGGGAACTGCGTGGCGTCCGCATCTGCGCGCGCCTACTGGGCGGGTGGCGGAACACTTGGTCCGATCCTCGCGTTTGCCTATCGCGCCGCGAATACCGCCCATCTCGAACCGAATAAAGCGCTCTTGACGGAAGCGACCCAAGCCTAGCCTTGGAGCCGGCACGGTCCCGGCGCGCCTTCTATCTGCTTTTCAGTACACGTCGAGGCCAGCACGGTCACACGTCGGTCTCGACGCGCCCCTTAACCATGGAGACAAGATGCAAATTCAATCGATGAACGACGAGCAACGCAAAGCGATTGCCCTTGAGTACTTCAAGCGAATGGACCGCGGCGACAATGTTCTCGATCTATTCGACGAACACGCGGAGGTTTATTTCCCGAAGTGGGGCATTGCGCGTGGACGAGAGCAGATCGCTACCCTCTTTGGCGACCTCATGGGCATCATTGCCGAAATCGCGCACGACGTCACCTACGCCAACGTTGTACAGCAGGGCGATACGGTCGTCGTCGAAGCGGCCTCACGCGGCAAGCTGAAGAACGGCGTTTCGTGGCGAGCCGGCACTTCGCATGCGGGCCGTTGGTGCGATGTATTTGAAATCCGCGACTTCAGGATTCAGCGCTGCTTTATCTACCTCGATCCCGATTACGCGGGCGCTGACACAGAGCGCTATCCATGGCTTAGACATGCTCCGGATGACCGGTACTGAGCCAATCCATTCCATGCAAGGCATGCAGCGCAACAAAGCGGAGATTTGACGATGGCGAGATTCGAAGGAAAAACGGTGGTCGTTACGGGTTCGGCGCGCGGTCAGGGCGCCGCGGAAGCGCAGCGCTTCTTCGACGAAGGTGCCAATGTCGTATTGAACGACCTGTTGTCCGCGGAAGGTGAGGCGCTCGCCGCGAAGATGGGCAAACGAGCCATCTATGTCACGCACGACGTGACGCGCGAAGACTCCTGGCGAGCGCTCTTCAAGGAAGTCGAGCGCGCATTCGGCCGATGCGACGTGCTGGTGAACAACGCGGGTATCTATGTACCCGCCGCAATCGCCGAAACGACGCCAGAGTTAGCGGAGAAGACATTCCGCGTCAATCAGTTAGGAACGCTGCTTGGGATGAAGCATGCCATCGAGCCGATGAAAAGAAGCGGCGGCGGTTCCATCGTGAACATCTCGTCGAGCGCCGGGCTGCGCGGCTTTGCCAATGCGATTGCCTACGGCGCTACCAAGTGGGCGGTGCGGGGAATGACCAAGGTCGCGGCTGCGGAACTGGCGCCTCATGGCATTCGCGTGAACTCGGTCCACCCCGGGTTTATCGCTACGGAAATGCTCAAGGCCAACAGCGACGAGACGAATCGTTTCGGCGCAGACGCGGCGCCGTTAAAGCGGCATGGCACCGCCGAGGAGGTGGCGGCTATCGTTTGCTTCCTGGCTAGCGATGAAAGCGCCTTCATGACAGGCGCCGAGGTGGCAGTCGACGGAGGCTGGGCGATCTGATTGATCCGCTGAAACAGGAAAGCCAGCGCGCATCGAATGGATGCGCGCTGGCTTTGCCTTTGCGTAGCAGTCTAAATCATTCCCACTCGATCGTCGCAGGCGGCTTACCCGAGATGTCATACACAACTCGATTAATCCCGCGCACTTCATTGATGATCCGGTTCGACACATGCCCCAGCAGTTCATGCGGCAGATGCGCCCAATGCGCGGTCATGAAGTCCAGCGTCTGCACGGCACGCAACGCGACCACGTACTCATACGTCCGCCCGTCGCCCATCACGCCGACACTCTTCACCGGCAGAAACACCGCGAACGCCTGGCTCGTCAGATCGTACCAGGACTTGCCGGTTTCCTTATCGATGAAGGTACGCAGCGTCTCGATGAAAATCGCGTCCGCGCGGCGCAACAGGTCCGCGAAATCGCGCTTCACTTCGCCGAGAATCCGCACGCCCAAACCCGGACCCGGGAACGGGTGGCGGTACACCATGGCCGGCGGCAAACCGAGCTTGACGCCGAGTTCGCGCACTTCGTCCTTGAACAGTTCGCGCAGCGGTTCGAGCAGCTTCAGATTCAGCGTCTCAGGCAGGCCGCCCACGTTGTGGTGGCTCTTGATGGTCTGCGTGGCTTTCTTGCCCTTGCCGGCCGATTCGATCACGTCCGGATAGATCGTGCCTTGTGCCAGCCACTTCGCATCGGTCAGCTTGCCGGCTTCGGTCTGGAACACTTCGACGAATTCCGCGCCGATGATCTTGCGCTTCGCTTCCGGATCGGTCACACCGGCCAGCTTGCGCAGGAACACTTCGCTTGCGTCGACGTGAATCACCTTCACGCCAAGGTGGTCAGCGAAGGTCGCCATTACCTGCTCGGCTTCGTTCAGGCGCAACAAGCCATGATCGACGAATACGCAGGTCAGTTGATCGCCGATCGCGCGATGCAGGAGCGCCGCCGCCACCGACGAATCCACGCCGCCCGACAGGCCCAGAATCACGTGCTCTTTACCGACCTGCTCGCGAATCTTCGCGACGGCTTCGTCGATATAGTGGCCCATTTCCCAATCCGGCTGCGCTTTGCAGATCTGCAGCACGAAGCGCTCGAGCATGGCGCGGCCCTGCACGGTGTGCGTGACTTCCGGGTGCCATTGCAGGCCGTAGAAATGGCGCTTTTCGTCGGCCATCGCCGCGATCGGGCACGATTCCGTGGACGCCATCAGCGCGAAGCCCGGCGGCATTTCCAGCACCTTGTCGCCGTGGCTCATCCACACCTTCAGCATGCCGTGACCTTCCGGCGTGGTGAAGTCGCTGATGCCTTCGAGCAGGCTCGTGTGATTGCGCGCGCGCACTTCGGCGTAACCGAACTCACGCAGGTGGCCGATATCGACCTTGCCGCCGAGCTGCTCGGCCATGGCCTGCATGCCGTAGCAGATGCCGAGCACCGGCACGCCGAGTTCGAACACGGCTTGCGGCACGCGCGGCGTATCCGTTTCGGTGACCGAACTCGGGCCGCCGGAGAGGATCACGCCCTTCGGCGCGAAGTCGCGAATGAACGACGCATCCACGTCGTACGGATGAATTTCCGAATACACGTTGGCTTCGCGAACGCGACGTGCAATCAGTTGGGTGACTTGCGAACCGAAGTCGAGGATCAGGATCTTGTCATGCATGGCAGCGGACGGAGTCAAAAGTGAGCGGATACGGAATGCCGCGCGCGGGGCGCGGCGTTGAATTCAAAGCGGTCCACGTGGGGACGATCGAGCTTGAAGCGTAACGATGCAGCGTGTCGGCGCGAGCGGCGCCGCAGGCTCTTGCCCGCGGCGCACGCAAACCAGATCCGAATGCTTCGGCGGACGGCGTGGCGCGCAACGCGTCAGCCATGAAACGGCGGCCGGGGCGCGCCAGGCGCGTCGGCCGCGCCGTTGCGCGCTTCGTCTCGCGCGGCCGCGGCTTGCGCCCGCGCTGCGCGTTCGGACGGCGTCAGACTGGCTTCGTCGACTACCGGATGAAGCGGTGCCCCTGCAACAGGACTTGTGGCACTGACGGGCCGCGTAACCGGCACGACGGGCTCGACGACCGGCTCAGCGTGATAGACCGGGAAGCCCGCTGTGACATGGCCCGGCTCGCGCCGGTTGGCCGCGTCTTTCGCGGCGTCTTTGGCCGCCTGCTTGTCGGCACGCTCGGCGGCGACGGCTTCAGCGAGCCGCACTCTTTCACGCCGCCGCACCGCGCCCGACAAACGCACACCACCCAGGCCGATCACCAGCAGCACCACGCCTGTCAGCACCGCGACGATCTGCCCGAAACCAGTCAGCGCCGGCGTATGCAGACCGAGCAGCCAGATCAGCATCAGCACGCCGGTCAGCCAGTTCACATGACCGACCACCTTGGCGACCGTGGAAGTAAGCGCGCCGTCGATCGACGCGTGAAAGGCCAGCCATGCGAGCCCGATCAGCGCCACGCCAAACCCCTGGCCGACCAGAGCCGGCTGGGTTTGCACCAGAAGCAGCGCGTTGTACAGCGAAGTCCACGGCGTCAGCAGAAACAGCAGGCCGAACGCAAGCAACAGCAAGGCATCGAGGATGAGTACAGCGCGCAGCAATGGCTTCATTGGCGTTTAGTCCACGTGGTAGTTGGGCGCTTCCTTGGTGATTTGCACATCATGCACATGCGACTCGCGCAAGCCCGCGCCCGTGATCTGCACGAACTCGGCCTTGTCGTTCATCTCGGCGATGGTGCGGCAGCCGCAGTAGCCCATGCTGGCGCGCACGCCGCCGATCAGCTGGAACAGGATCGCGTTGACCGAACCCTTGTAGGCGACGCGGCCTTCGATACCTTCCGGCACCAGCTTGTCGATGTTCGCGGAGTTGTCCTGGAAGTAGCGGTCCGCCGCGCCGTCCTTCATCGCGCCGACCGAGCCCATGCCACGGTAAGACTTGTACTGGCGGCCCTGATACAGGAACACGTCGCCCGGCGCTTCTTCGGTGCCGGCGAACATGCTGCCCATCATCACGGCATTCGCGCCGGCTGCCAACGCCTTGCTGACGTCGCCCGAGAAGCGCACGCCGCCGTCGGCGATGACCGGCACGCCCGTGCCCTTCAGCGCTTCGGAAACGTTGGAGATCGCGGTAACCTGCGGCACGCCCACACCGGCGACGATCCGCGTCGTGCAGATCGAGCCCGGGCCGATACCGACCTTCACGCCGTCCGCGCCGTATTCGACGAGCGCCTTGGCGGCCGCCGCGGTGGCGATGTTGCCGCCGATCACTTCGACGTGCGGGAAGTTCTGCTTGACCCACTTGACGCGCTCGAGCACGCCCTGGCTATGGCCGTGCGCGGTATCGACGACGATCACGTCGACGCCCGCCTGCACCAGCAGTTCGACGCGCTCTTCATTGTCCGCGCCGACGCCGACCGCCGCGCCCGCGCGCAGCTTGCCGTGTTCGTCTTTACACGCGTCCGGGTGTTCGGTCTGCTTGGTGATGTCCTTGACGGTCATCAGACCGCGCAGTTCAAATGCGTCGTTGATGACCAGCACGCGCTCCAGCCGGTGGCTGTGCATCAGCGCCTTGGCTTCAGCGAGCGGCGTGCCTTCCTTGACGGTGACGAGGCGCTCGCGCGGCGTCATGATGTTGCGCACCGGCTCGTCCAGACGCTCTTCGAAGCGCAGGTCGCGGTTCGTGACGATACCGATCAGTTGCGCGCCTTCGACGACCGGGAAGCCCGAAATGCCATGCTGCTGCGACAGCGCGATCACGTCGCGCACCTTCATCTGCGGCGGCACCGTGATCGGATCACGCACGACGCCCGATTCGAAGCGCTTGACCTTGGCCACTTCACGCGCCTGTTCGGCCGCGGTGAGATTCTTGTGGATGATGCCCACGCCACCCATTTGCGCCATCGCAATGGCGAGGCGTGCTTCGGTGACGGTGTCCATGGCGGCGGACACGAGCGGCATATTCAGGGAGATGTTGCGGGTCAGCCGGGTCTTGAGGCTGGTGTCGCGCGGCAGAACATCGGAGAAAGCCGGGACGAGGAGCACGTCATCGAACGTGAGTGCTGTTTGGATCAGACGCATGGCAAATCCTATAGGCGCAAAAGCGAATTATACGCGATACCTCCCTGGTTTTCACTGCACGAACAGCAGCTTAGCGAATTTCGGGCGGTTTTTTTCGCGCCATCGGGCCCCTGGATTTCGCTTGGCTGTTCGCCTCGGGTTCGATCGGGTTTCGTTTGCGCGTTCGGGCGCAGCGGGGTGTCGGCGGCCCGAAATCCCGCTCATTCGCGTCGGCGGACGGTCCGCCGGCCGAGCGCGCGAACTCCGTTGAGCACATGAAAACGCGTGCTCAAAGCGCACAAAAACCACCGGAATGCAGAATCGAACAAGACGCCCGGTCCGCCAACCGGCTATTCTGCCGACCATTCCAGTTATTTTGCAGGGGCAGTCGATGCAGCGCGGTGTGGCATATGGAGTAATGGCCGGGGCCTTATGGGGCATGGTTTTTCTGGTGCCGCGCGTGCTGCCGGACTTTTCACCGCTGCTTCTGAGCGCGGGCCGCTACACGATGTACGGCATCGTATCGCTGGCCGCCGCGCTGCCGATGGCGCGCTCGCTCGTCAAACGCCTGACCCGCGAGGATCTCGGCGCGCTGGTGAAACTGGCTTTGGCCGGCAACCTCCTCTACTACCTCCTGCTGACGGCGGCCGTGCACCTGATCGGCATCGCGCCGGCCTCGCTGATCGTCGGCGTGCTGCCTGTCACGGTGACGCTGCTGGGCCGGCGCGATCACGGCGCGGTGCCCCTCGCCCGCCTCGCCTGGCCGCTGACGATGGTGATGGCGGGCATCGCCTGTATCAACATCGATGTGTTTACGGTGGCGGACAGCACGCCGGTGAGCGTCGTCACCAAGCTGATCGGACTGGCCTGCGCGGTCGGCGCGCTCGGATGCTGGACGTGGTTCGCGGTCGAAAACGCCCGCTACCTGCAGCGTCAGACGCATTTCAGCGGCAATGAGTGGTCGGTTCTGTGGGGCGTGGTGACGGGCGCGCTCGGCGCGGCGCTGTGGCTCGTGATCGCCGTGCTGCCGGCGGGCGGCCCGCAAGGCGAACTGGCCGACGGCCGCTGGCACACTTTCTGGATGCTCAATCTCGGGCTCGCGATCGGCGCATCGTGGCTCGGCAACGGCCTGTGGAATGCCGCATCGAAACGGCTGCCGCTGACGCTCTCCGGCCAGATGATCGTGTTCGAGACGCTTTTCGCGCTGCTTTATGCGTTCATTTATGACCAGCGACTGCCGCGTCCGCTGGAACTGGCGGCCATTCTGCTGCTGGTGGCCGGGGTCTGCTGGTCGGTGCGCCAGCATGCGGACGACGACACGTCCGCGGTCGCACGGATCAAGAAAAAGCCGCAAGTCTCGGCGCCATGACGCGGAACGTGGGCTGGGACGTGGCTTGTGTGAGGATTGACGGCGCAGTTCGTGAGCGTGGACGCGGCCCGACTGAGGCTTGACAGAAGCAGTTCGTGGCCAGCAACGCGGCCCGACCAAGGTTTGATGCCAACAGTTCGTGGCCGCTGCCGTGCCTCGCCACGCAAAGATCCGCCTACCGCGAATCCTTGTTCTGCCAGCGACGCCCTTCGATCGAGCCCGCCTTGCGGGTCTTCTCCACGCGTCGCTGACGCGACACCTTCGGATCGACCAGCAGCGGCCGGTAAATCTCCACCCGATCGTGGTCGGCCAGCACCGTGTCGAGCGGCTTGAGCTTGCCGAACACGCCCACTTTCTGCGTGCCCAGATCGATCTGCGGGAAACGCCGCAAGATGCCGCTCGCGTCCAGCGCCTGCTGCAGCGTGGCGCCTGCGGGCAGTTCCACGCCAATCAACGCCTGCTCGCCAGCCGACGCATAGCAGACTTCAATCGACAAGCGCGCGCTCATGCCTTACCGTAGCGCTGATCGGCGCGCTTCACGAACGATTCGACGAAGGTATTGGCGATGTGGTTGAACACCGGTCCAATGATCTTCTCGAGGATGATGTTGGTGAATTCGTAGTGCAGCGCGAATTCGATCTTGCAGGCGTCGGCGCGCAATGGCGTAAAACGCCAGAAACCGGTGAACTTGCGAAACGGGCCGTCCGCGAACTCCATGTCGATGCGCGTGGGCCGCTCCATGCTGTTGCGCGTGGCGAAGTGCTGCTTGATGCCCTTGAAGTTGATATCGATCTTCGCCTCCATACCGGTTTCGTCCCGGCGGCGGATTTCGACTCCCCCGCACCAAGGCAGGAAGTTGGGGTAATCGGCGACGTCGGTAACGAGGTCGAACATCTGTTCCGCCGAATGGCGGATCAACACGGTTTTCTGGACATCTGCCATAAATTGAACAGCGCGTGGCAAGGGTGGACGAGCGCAGCGGGCTTTCCTCGCCCCGCTTTGCTAAAATCGTGATTTTAAACGAGTTGGGCACTTTCCATTCATGAGCATCATCGACAACAGAAAAGCCTTCTACGACTACTCGGTCGAAGAACGCTATGAAGCAGGGCTCGTGCTCGAAGGATGGGAGGTCAAGGCGCTGCGCGCCGGGCGCGGCCAGATCAAGGAAGGTTACGTCGTTATCAAGAATAACGAACTGTTCCTGATCGGCACGCACATCAGCCCGTTGCCCGAAGCCTCGACCCATATCAACCCCGACCCAGTACGCACGCGCAAGCTGCTGTTGCATAGCGAAGAGATCAGCAAACTGATCGGCAAGGTCGAGCAGCGTGGCTACACGCTCGTGCCGCTGAACTTTCACTACAAGGGCGGCCGCGTCAAATGCGAGATTGGTCTCGCCAAGGGAAAGAAGCAGCACGACAAGCGCGAGACCGAGAAGAAACGCGATTGGGAACGTGAAAAGGCGCGTTTGATGCGCTCGCCGAGCTGATCGGCGGATTGGCGTGATTGGCCTGATTGGCGGCGGGTGGTGTGCGGATATGCCACGCTTCGGTTGCCGCTAACGCCCTGACCGGATAGCAAGCGGCGGGCAACCGGGCCCGCCAAGCGTTCAAATGAAAATGGCCCGCACTGTCCGCGGGCCATTTCTCTATTCAGCAGGTCAAAGCACAGTCGCAGCATTCAGCGCGTTCAGCGCACCTCAGTCGCGCCCTTCCCTTTGTTCACGATAGTCAGCGCCGAAGCGATCATCGAACTCATGTCCGCAAGATTGCCCGGCACGATCAGCGTGGTGCCCTGCTTCGCCAGATTGCCGAACGCGTTCACGTATTGTTCGGCCACCTTGAGGTTCACGGCTTCCATCCCGCCGTTCGACTGGATCGCGGCCGCGATCTTCTGAATCGCCTGCGAGTTGGCCTCGGCCACGGCCAGAATCGCCGACGCCTGACCTTGCGCCTGATTGATCGCCGCCTGCCGCTCGCCTTCGGACTTCTGGATCGCCGCTTCACGGCCGCCGGACGCGATATTGATCTGCTCCTGCTTGCGCCCTTCCGACGCGGCAATCAGCGCTCGTTTCTCGCGCTCGGCGGTGATCTGCGCCTGCATGGCGTGGAGGATTTCCTTGGGCGGCGTCAGGTCCTTGATCTCGTAGCGCAGCACCTTCACACCCCAGTTCGTCGCAGCTTGATCGAGCGACGACACGATGCTGTGGTTGATGAAGTCGCGCTCCTCGAACGTTTTGTCGAGTTCGAGCTTGCCGATTACCGAGCGCAGCGTAGTTTGCGACAACTGCGTGATGGCGAAGACGAAGTTGCTCGATCCATACGACGCCTTCATGGGATCGGTAACCTGAAAGTACAGCACGCCATCCACCTGCAACTGCGTGTTGTCGCGCGTGATACAGACCTGGCTCGGCACCTCGAGCGGAATTTCCTTGAGGATGTGCTTATACGCGATCCGGTCGACGAACGGAAACGCGAAGCTCAAACCTGGCGTCAGCGTACGGTGATAGCGCCCGAGCCGCTCCAGGACCCACGCATGCTGCTGCGGCACGATCTTGATGATCTGCGCCGCCAAGACGATCACGATGATCAGAAGCACCGCCCCGACGATGGTCGAATCCATTACTACCCTCCGGTCCGTAGTTCGAATAGTTGTTTGTGATGCGTGTGATGTGCGAACGCTCAGGCCGCGGTGGCCCGGGTGTTTGAATGACGCGCCGCCACCACGACGAGGCAGCTGCCGCGCAGTTCCGTAATTTCGTAGAGCGGCGCGTCTTCCGGCTCGCCCGCGGCCAGTTCGACGTCCCATGCCGCGCCGCGATAGTCGGCGCGCGCCCGGCGCTCGTGCCACACCGGCACGATAAGCGTTTGACCGATGTCGAGATTGACGTCCGGGTTGCGCGACGCCTCCTTGCGCGTTCTGCGGCCAAACCGCGAACGTCTGAGCAGCAGGACCGCCGCCAGCGCCACCACGGCCGCGACCGCGAACTGCACGTCGGCTCTGGCGCCCGCGAGGTGCGCAATCGCGGCCGCCACGCAGCCCAACGCGATCATCAGCAGATAGAAAGTGCCGCTGAGCAACTCCAGCACGACCAGCACACCCGCCCCGATCCACCAGAACAGTCCACCTGGCGCCACGTCGACCTCCACAAAGCAAAACACCCCGGATCTACCGGGGTGTTTATAGCACGAAGCGAGCGCATTTCAACGGACGATGCAGCACGGTTTCACGTGCATTCGACGCGCGCTTGACCTGCCGCATCGCACGTTATGCATGCCGCTTGGAAAGCGGCATGCCGTTCGCCTTACTGCTTCGCCGACTTCGCCAGTTGCTGCCACGTCTCGATGATCGTATCCGGGTTCAGCGAGATCGACTTGATGCCTTCATCGGTGAGCCATTGCGCAAAATCCGGATGATCCGACGGGCCCTGGCCGCAGATGCCTACGTACTTGTCCAGTCGCAGACACGTGTCGATCGCGCGCTTCAACAGGAACTTGACCGCCGGGTCGCGTTCGTCGAAATCCACCGCCAGCAGTTCCATGCCGGAATCGCGGTCGAGGCCGAGCGTGAGCTGCGTCAGGTCGTTCGAGCCGATCGAGAAGCCGTCGAAGAATTGCAGGAATTCCTCGGCGAGAATCGCGTTCGACGGCACTTCGCACATCATGATCAGGCGCAGGCCATTTTCGCCGCGCTTCAGGCCGTACTTCGCCAGCAGCCCGACCACGCGCTCCGCCTGCTTCAGCGTACGCACGAACGGCACCATGATCTCGACGTTGTCGAGGCCCATCTCTTCGCGCACCTTTTTCAGCGCGATGCATTCCATCTGGAACGCTTCGGCGAAGTCGTCCGCGATGTAGCGCGACGCGCCACGGAAACCCAGCATCGGGTTTTCTTCATCCGGCTCGTAACGCGAACCGCCGATCAGCTTCTTGTACTCGTTCGACTTGAAGTCCGACAGACGCACGATCACGGGCTTCGGATAGAACGCCGCCGCGATCGTGGCGATGCCTTCGGTCAGCTTGTCGACGTAGAAGGCGCGCGGCGATGCGTGACCGCGAGCGACGCTTTCGACGGCCTTCTTCAGGTCCTGATCGATGTTCGGGTACTCGAGAATCGCCTTCGGGTGAACGCCGATGTTGTTGTTGATGATGAACTCGAGCCGCGCCAGACCCACGCCTGCGTTCGGCAGTTGCGAGAAGTCGAAGGCCAGCTGCGGGTTGCCGACGTTCATCATGATCTTCACCGGAATCTCCGGCAGTTCGCCGCGCTGCACTTCGGTGATTTCGGTTTCGAGCAGGCCGTCGTAGATCTTGCCTTCGTCGCCTTCCGCGCACGACACCGTGACCAGCGCGCCTTCCTTCAGCACGTCGGTCGCGTCGCCGCAGCCGACCACCGCCGGCACGCCCAGTTCACGCGCGATGATCGCCGCGTGACAAGTACGACCGCCACGGTTCGTGACGATCGCCGAAGCGCGCTTCATGACCGGCTCCCAGTTCGGGTCGGTCATGTCGGCGACCAGCACGTCGCCCGGCTGCACGCGGTCCATTTCCGACGGATCGTGAATCACGCGCACCGGACCCGCGCCGATCTTCTGACCGATTGCGCGGCCGGTGGCCAGCACGTTCGATTGACCCTTCAGCTTGAAGCGCTGCTCGGCCTTGCCCGCAGCCTGGCTCTTCACCGTTTCCGGACGCGCCTGCAGAATGAAGATCTTGCCGTCGCGGCCGTCTTTGCCCCACTCGATGTCCATCGGACGCTCGTAGTGTTTTTCGATGATGACGGCATATTTGGCCAGCTCGATCACGTCTTCGTCCGTGATCGAGAAGCGGTTGCGCTGCTCGTGCGCCACGTCGACGGTCTTCACGCGACCGGCTTCCCCCGCCTTGGTGAATTCCATCTTGATCAGCTTCGAGCCGATCGAGCGGCGGATGATCGGGTACTTGCCTTGTTCGAGCGTGGTCTTGTAGACGTAGAACTCGTCCGGATTCACCGCGCCTTGCACCACGGTTTCGCCGAGGCCATAGCTCGACGTGATGAAGACAGCGTCCTTGAAGCCCGACTCGGTGTCCAGCGTGAACATCACGCCGGCCGCGCCGACGTCCGAGCGCACCATGCGCTGCACGCCCGCCGACAACGCGACTTCAGCGTGAGTGAAGCCCTTGTGGACGCGATAGGAGATAGCGCGGTCGTTGTACAGCGACGCGAACACGTGCTTCATGCGATCGAGCACGTCTTCCACGCCGACCACGTTGAGGTAGCTTTCCTGCTGACCCGCGAACGATGCGTCCGGCAAGTCTTCCGCCGTCGCCGAGGAACGCACGGCGAACGACAGCTCTTCAGGCGAGCTGTTTTGCAGGGTGTCGAAACCCGCGCGGATATCGGCCTCGAGCTGCGGCTGCATCGGCGCGTCGACGATCCATTGACGGATTTCCTTGCCCGCTTCGGCGAGCGACTTCACGTCGTCGACGTCGAGCGTCTCGAGACGTTTGGCGATGCGTTCGGTCAGGTTGTTGTGATGCAGGAAGTCGCGGAAAGCCAGCGCCGTGGTGGCGAAACCGGTCGGCACGCGCACGCCGGCTTCGGCGAGCTGACTGATCATCTCGCCAAGCGACGCGTTCTTGCCACCGACGATTTCCACGTCGGTCATCCGCAACTGCTCAAACGGAACTACATACGCCTTATCCTTTGCGACGGTAACTGCGTTAGTCATACAAGCCCCTAAGTGTGAAAGAAATTCACGGCTGTGCAAGTGGGCTCGAACGCGAGACGCCCATTGGAAGCGTGACCTCGCGTCTTGCACAACCTGTTGGAGAAGCAATCGCTGCAACTTGCCAGAAACGCCCGATGTGCGACGAAGAAGGCGAATGGACGAATTTACCGAGCGATCCACCACGTTCGCCGCAACTTGGCGACTAAAATACCGGCCAAAAGCGAGGCGTTGACCGACCGTTCGCGGTGAGTTAGACGCCAATCGCCTGCAATTGCTTATCCAACAGGTTGCCGCTATTCTACCGTGCCGACTCTCAAAATGTGACAGTCGGACGAGAATTGCGCCTCGAATCGCGCCCCGGACCGGCCGACGGGCTTTTGCGAGGCCCCGCCGCCATCCGGGCGCAGTTGCGGTGCCCACGGCGCGCTGGTCGAGTGCCGCTGCAGTCTCCGGTTAGCCACCGGGCAGCGTCGTCGACATAGCGATGTTTCTTTCGAGCGCTTTTTTCCGCTCACGTTCCCCAGCCCCACTGATGCCGCCCACCGTATTCATCGTCTCCGACGGTACCGGGATCACTGCCGAAACCTTCGCGCATTCGATCCTCTCCCAGTTCGACCAGAAATTCCGTCTGGTTCGCGTGCCCTTCGTCGACTCGACGGAAAAGGCCTACGCCACGCTCGAAAAGATCAACGAAGCGATCCTGCAGGACGGCCGCCGTCCGATCGTCTTCACGACGCTGGTGGACAGCGCGTCGAATCAGATCGTCAAAGGCTCGAATGCGCTCGTGCTGGACATGTTTCAGACGTTCGTCGAGCCGCTCGAACAGGAACTGGAACTGAAGTCGAGCCACGCGATGGGCCGCGGCCACCAGAACGCCGACACCGAGGAGTATAAGAACCGGATCGAGGCGATCAACTTCTCGCTCGCTCACGACGACGGTCAGTCGAACCGCAATCTCGCCGACGCCGACGTGATTCTGGTCGGCGTCTCGCGCAGCGGCAAGACGCCGACGAGCCTCTATCTGGCCATGCAGTATGGCGTGAAAGCGGCCAACTATCCGCTGATTCCGGAAGATTTCGAACGCGGCAAATTGCCTACGCCGCTACTGGCGCATCGGCAGAAGATGTTCGGTTTGTCGATCGATCCGCAGCGGCTTTCCGAGATTCGCAACGAGCGCCGGCCGGGCAGCAAGTACGCGGCGCCGGAGAATTGCCGTTATGAAATCAACGAAGCCGAAGCGATGATGCGGCGTGAAGGGATCAAGTGGTTGTCGTCGACGCACAAGTCGATCGAAGAGATCGCGACGACGATCCTGCAGGAAATCAAGCTGGACCGGCCGTCTTATTGAGCCCGCGCGTGAGGCTCGATATGAGCCCGCCGGCTTGAAGCAGAGACACGCGCGGCAACGCGTGTGTCTTTCGTGTCAACTACGGCCGCGCTGCTGCCGGCACTGCTCGAATACGCACACAGCCGCCGCGGCGGCCACATTCAACGACTCCATGCCGCCCGGCTGAGGAATCGTTACCCGCAACGAAACCGCATCGCGCCAGATCGGCGAGACGCCCGCCCCTTCGTTGCCGAATACCCACGCGAGCGGTCCGCTCAGATCGCAATCGTAGATCGCCTCGGCGCCGTGCGAATCCGTGATCACGATCGGCACCGTGAGACGCTCGATCAACGCCTGCGCTTCCACATCTTCGTGAATCTGCAGCAGGAAGTGCGCGCCCATGCCCGAGCGCAAGACTTTCGACGACCACGCGTACGCCGTGCCCGGCGCGCAGAACACCTGTTGGATGCCTGCGGCCGCCGCGCTGCGCAGAATCGAACCGACATTGCCGGCGTCCTGCACGCCGTCGAGCACGAGGCAGGTTTGCGCGACCGTGCCGGGCAGCGGCGAGTCGAGCTTCTCGACCAGCAGCAGAATGCCCACGCCGTGCACGACATTCGACAACTGCCCGAACAACGCGTCCGGCAGTGTGACGAGACGATGATCTTCGATGCGCGAAACGATCGCCTGCGCTTCGTCGTGGCGCAGCGCGCCGTCGGTGACGATGCACATTTCCGGTTGCCCGGCGACGTCGAGATACGCGCTCGCGAGATGAAACCCTTCGAGCAGCGCGTGGCCGCTCTTGCGCTGTTGATGCGTCGAGCCGGCCAATGCCTTCAGGCGCTTGTAGAGCGGATTGTCCCGCGAGGTGATGGCTTTCACAGGCAGCGAAGGCAGTGAGAATAAGGAAAGGGTGGGTTATACGCGGCGCTCACGGGGCGCTCGTATGACGTTCAGGCGGCGCTGGCGCTGTGTTCGCCGAAGGCGTCGTCGTCGAACATGACTTCGGACACGACGATCACTTCACCCGACGGTAGCGGCACGCCCGTGCCGAAGCGCAGATGCGCTTCACGCACCGGCGCGAACGAGCGCCGATGATGCTCGCAAGGCCCATGCTCGCGCAGCGCCGCGAGATGCTGCGGCGTGCCGTAACCGGCATGCGCGTTGAAGCCGTAGACGGGATACGTCTGATGCAATTCGAGCAGCATCCGGTCACGCGTGACCTTGGCGAGAATCGACGCCGCCGAGATGCTTTTGATGAGCGCGTCGCCGCCGATCACCGCTTCACTGCGCACGCTCAGCGTCGGACAGCGATTGCCGTCGATCTTCACAAGCGTCGGCACAATGGACAGGCCTTCCACGGCGCGCTTCATGGCCAGCATCGTGGCGTGCAGGATATTGAGCGAATCGATTTCTTCGACCGATGCCGACGCGACGCAGTATGCCAGCGCCCGGTCGATGATCTTGTCGTACAGTTCGTCGCGCTTTTTCGCGCTCAGCGCTTTGGAGTCGTCGAGGCCGCGAATCATCGGCCTGGACGGGTCGAAGATCACCGCCGCGGCCACGACCGGACCGGCCAGCGGGCCGCGCCCTGCTTCGTCGACACCGCAGACAACGTCGTCCGGCGTCTCGAAGTTCAGGCCGACCTGTTGCGCCGCCGCTCCCGCGACGGTTTTGCGGCGAGGTGCGCGCGCCATGGTCACGGCCGCGCCTTCCGCTTTTCGATGACGCTCGCCACGACTTCCGCCGCGCGCTGCGCGGTATTCTGCTTCAGCACGTGATGCATCTCCGTGAAGATTTCCGTCAGCGTGCGCCGGTTGGTCTCGTCGCGCAACTGTTTCAGCGTGGCTTCGGCCAGCGCCTGCGGCGTGGCGAAATGCTGCAGGATCTCCGGCACCACGAAGCGCCCCGCCAGGATATTCGGCAGGCCAACGTATGGCAGATAGCCCTGACGGCGCATGATCTGGCCGGTCAGCCAGGGCACCTTGTACGAGATCACCATCGGCTTTTTCAGCAGCGCCGCTTCGAGCGTCACGGTACCGCTCTTCACGAGGATCGCGTCGGCCGCGGTCATGGCGAGCTGCGCCTGGCCGTCGGTAATCGTCAGCGCGAGGCCGGGGTGCGAATCGACCAGCGGCCGCAGCATCTCGCGCAACGCCGGCGTGGCCGCCGGCATCACGAAGCGCAGACTTGGCTCCTGGTGCTGCATCATTTCCATCGCGGCGAAGAACGTCGGGCCGATCAGGTCGATCTCGGAGCGCCGGCTGCCCGGCAGCACGGCGATGATCGGACCATCTTCCGCCAGACCCAGCGTCCGGCGCGCGCCGAGCGTGTCCGGTACGAGCGGAATTTCGTCAGCGAGCGGATGGCCCACGTACGATGCCGCGACGCCCGCCTTCTCCAGCAGCGCCGTTTCGAACGGAAACACGCACAGCATGTGGTCGACCGCCTTGGCGATCTTCTTGATACGGCCGCCGCGCCACGCCCAGATGGACGGGCACACGAAGTGAACGGTTGGAATCCCCGCATCGCGCAACGGATGTTCGAGCCCGAAGTTGAAATCGGGCGCATCCACGCCGACGAACACCGACGGCGGCTCGGCCAGCAGTTGCCGTTTCAGTTCGTTGCGAATGCCGAGGATGCCGGGAATGTGCTTCAGTGCCTCGACATAGCCGCGCACCGACAGCTTTTCCATCGGGAAGTGAGCGTCGAAGCCCGTGGCGATCATGCGCGGGCCGCCGATCCCGTAGTACTGGGTGCCGGCAGGCAGACGGCTCGCGAGGCCGTCGAGCAGCGAGGCCGCCAGCAGGTCGCCGGACGGCTCGCCGGCCACCATCGCGACGCGCAATGGACTGGGTTGCAATGCCATCGGTTAGCGGATGATGCCGCGTTGCGACGCTTCGACGAACGCGAGCAGCGTCTGCACCGGCGCATCGCCATCGCCGCCCGCGGACGCGAGTTCGCGCAACTGCACCTTCGCCTCTTCCAGCGACAGGCCGTTCTTGTACAACACGCGATACGCCGCGCGTAGCGCCGAGATCGCGTCCGGCGAGAAACCGCGGCGGCGCAAGCCTTCCACATTGATGCCGTGCGGCTCGGCCTTGTTGCCCGCGGCGATCACGAACGGCGGAATGTCCTGCACCAGCGCCGAAGCGCCGCCCAGCATGGAATACGCGCCGATGCGCACGAACTGATGCACGCCCGACATGCCGCCGATGATCGCGTGGTCGCCGATCGTGACGTGGCCGGCCATCTGCGCGTTGCTCGACAGAATGACGTTGTTGCCGACGTGGCAATCGTGCCCGATGTGCACGTAGGCCATGATCCAGTTGTCGTCGCCGAGCGTGGTGACGCCCGCGTCCTGCACCGTGCCGGTGTGGATCGTGGTGAACTCGCGGATCGTGTTGCGGTTGCCGATCACGAGCCGGGTCGGCTCGTCCTTGTACTTCATGTCCTGCGGACGGCCGCCAACCGATGCATAGTGGCCGATCCGGTTGTCTTCGCCGAGCGTGGTGTGACCTTCGATCACGCTGTGCGAACCGACCGTGGTCCGCGCGCCGATCGTCACATGTGCGCCGATCACGGCATACGGTCCGACTTCGACGGATTCGTCGAGTTGTGCGCCCGGTTCGACGATCGCAGTGGGATGAATCCTGCTCATGCGTCCTCGCTTCTGATTCTGTTGCGTTGTCTGGATGGGCATCTGGCGGGCGGGCGGCGCGCGCATGACGCCGCCGACCGCCCGGACGCTGGTTTAAGCGCTAAGCGCGTTAAGCGTCCTTGTCCGTGTGCCGCACCGCGCACATCAGGTCGGCTTCCGCCGCGACCGCGCCATCCACTTCGGCGCGCGCCTTGAACTTCCAGATACCGCGCATGTGACGCTCGAACGTGCAGTTCAGGATCAGCTGATCGCCCGGTTCCACCACGCGCTTGAAGCGCGCGTTGTCGATGCCGACGAACAGATACAGCGTGTTCGACGGGTCGCTCGGCTCTTCCGAAAAGGTCAGCAGCGCCGCCGTTTGCGCGAGCGCTTCGAGAATCAACACGCCCGGCATCACCGGACGGGTCGGGAAATGACCCTGGAAATACGGTTCGTTGATCGACACGTTCTTCAACGCTTTGATGCTCTTGTGCGGCTCGAGTTCGAGCACCCGGTCGACCAGCAGGATCGGGTAACGATGTGGCAGCAGCGTGAGAATCTTATGAATGTCGAGATTGATTTTTTCGGTGCTCATGGTGTTTCTGCTCACGCATTGACTGCGCGGTGATGACTGCGGATGCTGGTGCAGGTGGGTTGGTAACGCGTGCTGCCGGCGCTCGCCGTGACCCGGCGGCCGCGCCACCCGGTCACGGCAACCGACTTTGCTTCCTGATGCTTGCCCGCCATTTTACGCGGAGCCGGCAGGTTGCCCTGCGAAATGCCTAGCCAGTTGCCTTAAGATTTTCAGACTTTGTCGCCTGCGGCCTTGCTTGCTGCGTTGGCCACGGGGCTGTCTTGCTTCTCCGCCGCGGCGTTTTCAAGCGCCTTGATACGATCGCGGAGTTTGTCGATATTGCGCAGCAACGCCGCGCTCTTGTTCCAGTCTGCATGGTTCACGGCCGGGAAGGCACTGGTGTACATACCAGGCTTGAGCAGCGACTTCGAGACGCCCGATTTCGCCGTGACAATCACATAGTCGGCCAGCGTGACGTGTCCGGCAATCCCGACCGCGCCGCCGATCATGCAATGACGCCCGATCGTGGTGCTGCCCGCAATGCCCGCGCAGCCGGCGATCACCGTATAGGCGCCGACCTTGCAGTTGTGGCCGATCTGCACGAGGTTGTCGATCTTCACGCACTCTTCGATGATCGTGTCGGCCATGGCGCCACGGTCGATGGTGGTGTTCGCGCCGATTTCGACATCTGCCGCGATCGACACGCCGCCGACCTGCGGAATCTTCACCCAGCTGCCGGTACGCGCCTCACCCTCGCCGACGAAATCCGGCGCGAAACCGAAACCGTCCGAGCCGATCACCGCGCCCGCATGCACGATCACGCGCTCGCCGAGCTTGCAACCGTGGTACACCGCGACATTGGGATAAAGATGCGAGCCCGCGCCGATGCGCGTGCCACGGCCGATCACGACATTGGCGTCGAGCCGCACGTTTTCGCCGATCACCGCGCCCGCTTCCACCGTGACGTGCGGGCCGATCACCGCGCTCGCGGCGATCTGTGCCGACGGGTCGATGGTCGCGCTCGGATGCACGCCGGGCGCCGCCTTGGGTGCCGCGAGGTCGATGAAGGTTTGTGCGACGCGCGCGAAGTAAGCGTACGGATTCGGCGTGACGATGAAGTTACGATTCTCGCGGGAGGCGAGCTTGGCGAGGTCGTCGGCGTTGATCAACACCGCGCCCGCACGGGTCGTTTCGACCTGCGACAGGTACTTCGGATTGGCGAGGAACGCCAACTGGTCCGGGCCTGCCTGGTCGAGCGGCGCGAGACCGCCGACGCGCTGCGAACCGTCTCCGACTACCTCACCGCCGAACCGTTGGACGATGTCCTCGAGCGTAAATGCCATGCCTATCCTGTCTCCTGTGTCTACCTGCTCCGGACCACTCAGCCCGCCAGCCCCGTTCAGTTACCCGACGCCGCCAGCGCCTTGAGCACCTGATCGGTGATGTCGATGCGCGGGCTCACGTACACCGCTTCCTGAACGATCAGGTCATAGTGCTGCGCCTCGGCGATCTGCTTGATCACCTTGTTGGCGCGGTCGAGCACCGCCGCCAGCTCTTCGTTGCGGCGCTGGTTCAGATCTTCACGAAACTCGCGTTGCTTGCGCTGGAAGTCCGTGTCCAGCTGCGACAGATCACGCTGCTTCTGCGCGCGATCGGCCGGCGACATGGACGCGCCGTTCTTGTCGAGGGAATCGGACATCGACTTCAGCTTCTGCGCCATGTCGGCAAGGTCCTTGTCACGCTTGGCGAACTCGGCCTCGAGCTTGACCTGCGCAGCCTTCGCGGCAGCGGATTCGCGCAGGATACGGTCGGAATTCACCGCCGCGATCCTGGCCTCCTGCCCATGGGCAACCCCGACACCCAAGGTCATTGCCAGCGCCAGCGCGCACGCCACACGTTTCGAAAACATACCGGTTAGCAAAGTCATCCTCTCGATACTGTAGTTTGGCCGGGCCGGCCGCCGGGAACCGTCCGCCGCCGGATCAGAATGCCGTTCCGATCTGGAACTGGAATTTCTGATACTGGTCACCTTCATGCTTGACCAGCGGGAAACCCAAGCTGAGCTTGAGCGGGCCGATCGGCGAGATCCACGCGAGACCGACACCATAGCCGTAACGCAGGCCGTTGGCGCCGATACTGTTGCCTTCCGTACCCCAGACGTTACCGGCGTCGAGGAACGTGAAGACACGCAGCGTGCGGTCGTAGCCCGTGCCCGGCAGCGGGAACGTCAACTCGATGTTACCCACCAGCAGCTTCGAGCCGCCGATCGGGTCGTTCGTCTTGGCGTCGCGCGGACCCAGCGAGCTCGGCTCGTAGCCCCGTACCGAACCGATACCACCCGCATAGTAGTTCTTGAAAATCGGATAAGGCTTGCCGCCGAGGCCGTTACCGTAACCGCCCTGGAAGTTGAAGCCCAGCACGAAGCCGCGCGCAAACGAATAATAGTACTGCGCGTTGATGTCGGCCTTGTAGTACTGCGTGCCGCCGATCGGCGTGCCGTATTCAGCGTTCGCCTGCGTGAAGTAACCGCGGCTCGGCACCAGCGCGCTGTCACGCGCGTCGCGCGACCAGCCCACCGTGATCGGCACGTTGTTCGACACACGGCCGAACTCGTTCACGTAGTCGATGTAACTCTGCGGCGTGTTCGCGTCGACATCCAGCTGGTTCTGCTCGAGGCCGGCACCGAAGTACACCGTGTCGACTTCGGAGAACGGAATACCGAACTTCAGGTCGCCACCGACCGTGACGATCTTGAAGCTCGAATCCGTCGAGTAGTACAACGGCTGATACGTGCGGTAGTAGACGTCGGTAATGCGCTTGATGCCGTCGACCGTGAAGTACGGGTCGACCTGCGTGACCGTCAAGGTACGGTACGTCTTGGCGGTATTCACGTTCACCGCGAGGCTCGTACCCGAACCGAAGACGTTGTCCTGCGACACGCCTGCCGAGAGCACCACCTTGTCGGTCGACGAGAAGCCCGCGCCCAGCGTGATCGCGCCGGTCGGCTTTTCGGCCACCTTGACGTCGACGTCGACCTGGTCCGGCGTGCCTTCGACCGGCACCGTGGTCACGTCCACATCCG
>NZ_JBNNWQ010000018.1:0-110197 GCF_050281145.1 Paraburkholderia sp. NPDC080076
ACGACTTCTCCAGCGGCGGGCAGGTAGGGCAGGTAGCGTTGCACGTACATCTGGCTCTTTTCGCGCTCGCTCGGCGCGGGCAGCGCGACGACGCGAAATATGCGCGGACTCACACGCTCGGTGATTGCCTTGATGGTGCCGCCCTTGCCCGCGCCATCGCGTCCTTCGAAAACGATGCAGATCTTGCTGCCTGTTTGAATCACCCATTCCTGGAGCCTGACCAGTTCGACATGCAACTGGAACAACGCCTTCCGATACTCCTTGTAGGAGAGCGTTTTGTCCGCCCCGGACGGGTCTTTTTTCGCTTCTTTCTTCGCCATTACCATGTCTCCATGCGCACGTTGACCTGAGTAATTTTCCGAAGATCCCTTACCAATGTAGGTCTCGGCGTAAAGCAATGCCATACAACCTTGGTCCAATATCGTCGCCACGTCGAACGCCGTATGCTGCAAGTCTGCGCTCGTGGTCAACTGATGAAGGCCGGTGAGGAACCACATTCGTGCCACGCGCGCGGAATGCCGCAGGGCGGGGTGGTCATCCGATCCTGATGAACCTGTACAAGCGTCACGCATCCGACAGTCAGATGAAGCGTGAATATCCGCGCTCCCCGTTCGCTACGCCGCATGGCGCGTTTTCAATTCGCGAGAGGAGGCCTCCTCGCTCAACGGCATTCGCTCGGCGCGAGGTGTCGAACGCCACGTGCCGATTCGGCAGGGTAGTGAGTACGATCAGAGTACGATCACGCGCTAACCGCAATCGGAGAGTTCATGTACGCTACTGGTCCGACGGATGACGAAGACGTCGAAGCGCGCGAGCCGGTTCTGGATACCGTCGACCGGGTGTCGGAACTGTGTTTTGGTCTGTTTATGGCGCTGACGTTCGTCGGCGCCGTGTCGGCCGTGACAGCAGGCGAAGACGCTGGGCGAAAAATGTTCTACACGGCACTTGGCTGCAACCTCGCGTGGGGACTCGCGGATGCTGTGATGTTTCTCATACGCACGGTGACCAATCGCGCCAGACGGCTCACACTCGCGTCGACGGTAAAAAGCGAGCCGGACGCGGCCGCCGGGGTTCGCGCCCTTCGCGACGCGTTGCCAAGATGGATCAAACCCTTGATCGCCGATACGGAACTGGAACTCATCCGCGCGCGCCTCGCTGCCGTCACTGCTTTGCCGCACCGCCCGCGCCTCGTGCGCAATGACTTCATCGGCGCGGTGGGCATTTTCTTGATCGTGGTCTTCTCGACGTTTCCGGTTGCATTGCCGTTCATCCTGTTCAGGGATGTCCCGACTGCCTTGATCGTGTCGCGTGCACTCACCCTTGCCATGTTATTTGCCAGTGGCGTGGCGCTAGGCCGCCACGCCGGCTACGGCGGATGGAAAACAGGATGCGCGATGGTTGCGCTCGGCATCGCACTGACCATGGCAATCATTGCATTGGGTGGGTGATGCGTGGTCGGCTCCGCCGGATTGCCCAGCTCCCGCCTGATCCGCACGAGTTGAGCGTTGATCGACAATGAACGGTACCCTGCATGCACATATAGAAGCCAGGGTGCACGAATGCATCGACAGGCAAACGCATCGGGATCAAGAAACTGCCTCGGCTTTGCGCTCATTCATCCGCGCTTCACCTGTGGCCTGTGTGGGCGGCTGGTGATTGCGGTGCGATGTAACCTGCGAGACCTCTGTTCGCTATGGAAAAAAAACGGTTGCGCGCGAGCGTCGTCGATATTTGAAGTTTGTCGATCCCGCGACACCGGCGCTTGCGCCATCGACCCACCTGGATGACATCGTGATAATTAACTGGGTACGAAATGAAACTATTCGGGTCTACCCTATTTGCTGATCTATGTCAGAAAATGCAGGACACCTTGGCCTATAGTGATCCTGCCGATCGGGAAAAATGACGCAAAGTCCCCGGTAAATAATTTGCGGCGGCCTATACTAAATTACAGCTATTACCTTGCCGGATGTTCGCGGCAACTTTCGCGAAGTCAACTAGGTCGTTGAATCCAGTAGATCAGGCGCCGCAGCCATATTGGCTGAATCAGCGCGAACTGGGTACGGAGATACCGATGATCAATCCGATCATGCAGGGGAGAGACCGGGTGATAGACGTAGTTACAACGTCAATAGCCTGGTTCGCACAACAACGCTATTTTCTTCAAAGCTTTTCCCCCGACATACATGCTTTCCTAACTAGTGGCGCCACGATTCGCGAACGACACGATTCTCATTCAACGACGTCGACGCAGGTCTTACTCCCATCCCTTCACTGTGACATTGGCGTGTCGAGCATGCAGGCCACGGCCGACCCCCTTGAGGATCCCGATTCGGCGCCGGGATGGAGAGGGCGTGTTGTCACATGCGTGTCGTGGTTACTGGGAGGCGGCCGCGGTACGCGCCGGATGCTCAACGCAAGGATTCCTTTGCGGGAGGCGCTTGAAATGATGCCGGTCCCGATCGTCACCGTCGACCATCGGAATCAGATCACCTTTGCGAACGCTCGAACGATAGAACTGTTCGGCTACACGAGGGAACAGCTGGCCGGCGCACCGACGGAGATGCTGTTCCCGATTCGTGGCGTGGGTGGCGACCATTTGGAAGTCGAAGAGCGTGGCGACGCAAGCCAAAATGCCGGCGTTTCAACGACACAGGTGCTGGTCGCGCGACGGCGTGATGGCGTCGGTTTTCCCGCGGAAACCAATACCACGAAATACACGGTTCACGACCAGGTACTGCGCATCATCGCGATATCGGATCGCAGTGCCTCCCAGGAAGTGGATCGAAACCGGAAGGAACTCGTACATCTGGCGCGCGTTTCGTCTCTGGGGGAGCTGGCCGGATCGCTTGCACACGAGTTGAAGCAGCCACTCACCGCCATTTTGTTCAACGCGCAAGCGGCACAGAAATACATGGAGTCGGAGACTGCCGACAAAGCGGAACTCCGTGGCGCGCTGGAAGATATTGTCACGGATAACCGTCGGGCGAGCGAAGTCATCCAGAAGATCCGGACATTGGCGCGGAAAGGCGATATTGAATTGCAACCGCTGGACGTCGGCGACGTCGTACGCGACATCGCTGTTCTTGTGCATAGCGACGCCCTGACTCGCGGCGTTCGCACCCGCTTCGACATTTCCGAAAATCTGGCGATGGTTTGGGGTGACAGGGTTCAACTTCAGCAGGTCGTACTGAACCTGCTGTTGAACGCTTTCGATGCGGTCAAGGAGTGTGCTCCCGCGGAACGTGTGGTCGAGACAACCGTGCGGGAAGAACCGGATGGAGGAGTGCGGATTACGGTGAAAGACAACGGGCTGGGCCTGACCGTCGACAAGATGGACAAGATTTTCAGGGCTTTTTTCACTACCAAACTTCAAGGGCTCGGGCTGGGTCTTTCCATCAGCCGCACGATCATCACCGGTCACGGAGGCAGAATATGGGCGGAGAACAACAATGGCAAGGGAGCATCGTTCCACGTAACGCTGCCCCAGGGAACCGGCTTACGACAGGGCTGCGGCCCACAGTCACCATGAGCCAGCCCACAACCCGTGTTTTCGTCGTGGACGACGACGAACGGGTAGGATGCGCACTCACCCGATTGCTGCGCGCCTCGGGCTATCACGTCGAATGCTTTGACAGTCCGGAAGCCTTTCTGGATAGAACCGATCTGGCGAGCACACCCGCTTGCCTCGTTCTCGATTTGCAGATGCCCGGCATGACGGGGCTGGAGGTGCAGCACAAGCTCGACCAGCTCCTCCCCATCGTGTTTCTGACGGGGCACGGCGACGTCGTCTCGAGTGTGGATGCGATGAAAGCCGGCGCATTCGACTTTCTAACCAAGCCGGTAAGCGAATCGCTCATGCTCGCTGCGATAGATCGTGCGCTTAAGCGCGCATGTATAGAGTTTGCGAAAAGAACCCAAAGGGCGGAGATCGAGGAACGGGTTAATCATCTCACGCGCCGCGAGCGCGAAGTCATGGCGCTCGTATTGACAGGTCGATTGAACAAACAGGTTGCCAGCGATCTGGGCGCAGCCGAAAAGACGATCAAGATTCATCGGGCCCGCGTGATGGAGAAGATGAAGGCGAGATCGATTGTCGAACTCGTTCGGCTCGCGGAAAAGGCCGGGGTGCACGCGGCCGACGACGAGTGATCTCCGCGCGGTCTGATCGACACCTCATACGATGCCTGCTCGGCCTCAACCACTGTGGTCGACGCTGCTAGTGGACCAAAGCCCTATATCTCATTTTGCTATCTCCCGGTAGGCTGAAGCTGCAAAAATCTACTAGCGAGAGCGATTGCGTGGTCGCATCGTAATATGGTCAATCCCAACCAAATCGTTGCTGTGGTCGACGATGACGAATCGGTTTGCCGCGCCATCAGGCGTTTACTGCAGTCTGTCGGTATAGAGGCAGAAACGTTCTCCAGTGGTGAAGAGTTTTTGGACACGCTTTCGGCGATTCCGTCATATCGGCCTTCTTGTGTGGTTCTGGATATCCAGATGCCGGGAATCAGCGGCCTGGAGGTCCAGCGTCAGCTTGCGCCGATCGGACTGCCTATCATCATGATTACCGCACACGACGAGCTTTCCGCTCGGCAGACCGCGCTTGTGTCGGGTGCTGTCGCGTATCTGCGTAAACCATTGAACGGCGCCATCCTGATCAAGGCCGTGGAAATGGCGGTAGGCGGTACGCCGCTGACCTGAAGCATTTTCATGAACCTTTGACATCTTGGCGAGCAACGTTTTCGTTTCCGCCCATCCGCTTTTCAGGTCATCCATAACAGTGACGCAGATCTAGAAAGATAGGCGCGCCACCGCAGTATGCTATTGGACCTTGGTTCAATTGCATACTGCGGTGCTGCGCGCAAGATGCGGATTGGGGGTGGGTGTGGCCGAGCTTCGTCAGTCGTGCGCTTTCATGAAACACGAGGAACGTCGGCCCACGGCAGCACGGGCGCGGCAAGCGCGTCGCTTCGAAGATCGGGGCGTTTACCCCTATTATCCGGGACGGAGGATTGCAGGATGAGCCACCTCGTCGTCGCACTGATTGTATTCATCGTTGTTCTCGGCAGCGCGCTAGCATGTTCCTACCTGCGCGACGTGCTGCCGCAACACCACTTAAGCGACGAATCGATCAGTATGGTGAAGCTGACGACCGGCCTTCTCGCTACTCTTGCCGCGTTAGTCCTTGGTCTGCTCATATCATCGGCGAAAGGCTCTTTCGACACGACGAACGGGGAGCTTGTACATAGCGCCGTCAACATCGTCCGTCTTGATCGCGTGCTGGCCAGATATGGACCGGAGACACGCGATATCCGCGCCCAGCTTAAACACATCACCGCTGCGTCGATCGCGTTACTCGCTGACGGTGATGCGGCACAAGTCGTGCGAATGACTGGCCCGGAGGCAATAGCCAGGACAGAAGAGTTTCAACGCCAGGTGGAAACCCTCTCGCCGCACAACGCGGCGCAAAGTCAATTGCAAACCAAGGCGCTGCAGATTGTCGATGAAGTTTACACCACGCGCTGGCTGGCATTGCTCCAGGAGAAAGCCTCCATCCCCACGCCGCTACTGGTTGTTCTGGTGGTGTGGCTGGCCATCATTTTCGGCACATTTGGCCTGTTCGCCCCTCGCAACGGTACAACGATCACCGTCCTGGTGATGGGCGCGGTGTCGGCGGCCGGCGCAATTTTCATGATCATGGAAATGAACACACCGCTCGATGGGGTAGTCAGAGTCTCCCTTGGACCCATGCGCGCCGCGCTCACCATAATCGGGCAGTAACCGCTCGATCGCGGAGGTATTTGTTCGCTGGTCACCTGCTCAAGACCCACCAGCGATTGAACCAGTGTGATGTGCGAGTTGACGTATAAGGGGGCTGAATCATCGCTGCTCGCAATAGGACTTGAGGAGTCGAAGTGCAATATGCGCGGGAGTGAATGCGACTAAACTGGAATATGCATCAGTCCGGACGCATCGTCCCGTCGGGAGGAGATCGCAAGAATCTCACGCTGGTCACATCAGGAGGTGAGTATGAAGATTCTGTTCATGTTGATATGTGTAGTGGCGTCTTCGACTGCGTTCGCGGAGTGCGTCACCAACGCTCGTGGCGTGACAGCGTGCAACAACGCACAAGCGGCCGGCGGCTATAACGCAAATACGGGCAACGCGTGGAAGGCGCAAAAGAATCAGAACGGCGTGACGACGACGCAAACCAGCAAGGGTGGAGAGGCCAGGACGAAGAACGGCAAAGGTGTCTACAAGAGCCCGAGTGGAAAAACATGCTATCGCAGCGCCAACAGTCAGGGTTGCAATTAAAAATAGAAAATGGGATGCGAATGCGGAGCGGCTCATCGCAACGGACGCGGCTGCAAATGCTATGGGCGCCGCTGCGCACCAGCATGCCGGTTCCCCGATTCTGCACACACAGCCGCAGCGGCGCAGGGTATCCGGATGCTTCGCGAGAGCGAGTGCACCGGGTCAGCGGCGGCAGTTTATGAGGGCGGCGGTATCACTCGGTAGTAGACGCCATTCGCACCATAGGACGGTTGGAACCACGTATTGCCGCACAAATAGTAAGTGCCACCCTGAACCTTTGGGGAGATACAGCCCGCTGGCAGCGCTGCGTAGACCGAACCCATCGCGAACTGTGTGCTGGCAACCGCAGCGGTGTTGTACGCATTGGCGCTGCCGGCTGCGACACCGGCGTTGTATGCGTTAGATGTCGCGGCTGCCGTGTTGGCCGAAGCAATGGCGGCGCCGGCTGCTACACCGACTACTGCGCCCGCGGCGGCTGCGCCTGCTGTGGACCAGCCGCCGCAGTTGTAGCAGCCGGACCCGTAGTTATTCACGACGACCGGCGGATGGTACGCAGGATACGTCGCACCGTAGTAGGGACTGTGATAGGCCGTCGCGCCCGATGAACTCGTGTATGTCGTGTAACCGGATCCCGTAGCGTGGGTTGCCGTGCCGCCGTAAGCGCTGGTCGCGGTGGTGCCCTGACCATATGTATGGGTTGCGGTCCCGCCGTAACGATTGGTAGCGGTCGTTTGCCCCGACCCTTCCTGGTGGGTCGCAGTACCGCCATAGCGGCCGGTTGCGGTCGTGCCTTGCCCGTAGGTGTGCGTTTCGCTGCCACCCCAGGCATTGCTGCGGGTTGTGGAATCCGAGCCGGGCGCGTGCGATGTGCTACCTCCGCGATAGTTCGCATGCGACCACGCGCCGGCTGGATCGGTGACGAGCGCCGCAACGAGCACACTCAGGAGACGGATGACGACGGTCTTCATGATGCGTGTCCTTATTGGGGCCCCGGCGGCTTCGTCTTTGGCGGCGGCTTCATTCCTGGGGCGTCGGTCTCGTCCGGGCGCGCGAACGCGATGCGCGCCGCACCGGTCGCTTTGGCCGAAGCAAAGGCATCCGCGGGGACGGTCACATCGAGTTGCCAGTTGGACAGTTCCAGCACGTGACGCAGCCTGGTCCGGTCGTTAAGGTAGACGGCATAGATGCGCCGCGGCAGTTTGTCCTGCGTGCCGATCCAGATCTGCACGAACACATCCCCGGTGATATACGCGACCATGTCTGTCGTCGTATCGCCGACCACGCGCGATTGACCAATATAGAAAGCGACCTTCAGTCCGTCGGCAATGTCCTTATAGGGATCCGCGACGACCACATCGGTAAACGGGAAATAAATCGCGGCGGAATCGTAGGCGAGCTGTAGCGCGGCGTCGATCGTCGGTGGCGCGTCGGCGACGGCAACCAGGTTTTCCGCCGGCTCGAACGCCATCATCGCCTTGCCGTCGTAATAGAACTCCGAGGGCGGCCCGTCGCCGAGGGTGATGACCTTGAGCTTGTCCGGCCGCTGCAGTGTCACCTCCGATCTGGTCGAATAGACGAGGGGAGGACCAAGGCGGCTCGGACTCTCATAGGAGACGACGGCCGTGAATGCCATCGATCGGGCGGCGGCCAGGCGGGCGCACGCCGCTTTGAGCACCTCGATCGCGCGTGGTTCGAGTCCTGTCTGGAACGCCGGAGCGGCAGCCTTCGCGGGCCTGGCCGCTGCCTTAGCGGTGTGCTGCGTTTTCTGTGGCTGCTGGGTGTGGCCGTTCGCGATCATGCCCAGGCCAAGCGCGGCGACGGTCACGCAGCACAGGAATTTCGCGTAGGTCATCGTGGCCTCGATGAGTAGTCCAGTTCAGCGGCATACCCGGCGATGATCACGGGATCATGCCGCACTCGAACATCTTGCTGGCAATCGGCGCAGCCACCTTGTCGATGAACGCGGCGCGCATCTGCGGATCGCTGCGGAGCAGTTCTACGGCCTGTTGTTCCTTCTCCGGCTTGGGCCGGCCTTTTTGCTGGGCCTTTTCCTGCCACAACTGCTCGCATGACGATTGCTGATATTTTTGAACGAGTTTGCCGGCAACCATATCCAGAACCGGGTATTGCGCAGCTGCGGTACCCGCGAACAGCAGCGCCGGTGCGATCGCAAAGCATAAGAGACGCTTGTTCATGACATCGCCCTCACATAGCCATCAAACGGTTATCAGCGAGGAAAAGTGTCGCGACCACCGCTTTCGTAACACTGACCTGGTTCCTGATTTCCGCAGGCCGAGCTCTGGAAAGGGCAATCAAACGCGCGTGCCCAAGAGACAGAATAGGGGACCCGTGCGGACACCGATATTGAACCTTGGTCTAACGTGTGTGCGCAATCCGCTGCCTCGTCACACGTGCCCGAACGTGCCCGAACGTGACCGATCGGGTCGGTGCGTTCGGTGAAGCCGGCGTTGCCAGGGGAAACATCGGGATGTCACTCGCTTCGCAGCAATGCATGCCGACGTCGAATCGCACGATGCCCAATTCACGCAGGCACGACTCATTGGTTTTGAGGCGCTTGAACATGCGCGCCACTGCGCTGCCAGGTTCGACTGGCGGACGCGCAGCGTTGTCACCGGCTCGTCATACTCGCTAGCCACTTACTTCGGCATCGTTGACGGGGACGTCGAGGTATAACAGGGTGGGCCTTCGTCATGACTGTCCCAAGGCGGGAATACCTTGTAGCAACCGTACGGCATCGGGCATGCGCGAGCAGACTGATTCGCAATCAGCCATAGAGCAACGGAGCACGACCCGCTTCGTCCTGCACGGCGTGCCTTTATCAAGCTGTTCTCCGTGCGGATGCAATCGCCGCTAGCGGGACCTCGTCGCTGCACATAACATCAATGCTGAATCTAATTGTTTTCTTTTCCCATTCCGACGTATGCAGGTTTACCAGTAACGTGCGGATGCCGGGGCAACACAGGTCCTTGCTGATTCGAATCTCACGTCATTCAGATTACAAGCGACGCCGCGCGTGAACAACTGCCCTTTGGTTCAATCCAGGTGTTGTTTCAGCGTTAGCGAATCGGCATTTTATTGCATCGATTGAAGAATGCACGAACTCGACATTTACTAATGCTTGCATCAGGACTACGATTGATTTACCGGCCAGTTCTATGTCGTGTGTAGTAGTTACCTGGCTAGTCATACGGCTGGCCATGCGTGCGTTGTCTCCTGCGCTGGCCGATTTCACCGAATCGTCGCAAGCGACCTGCTATAGAAGTGACGGACCGCAATCTGGCGAACACGCTGCCTGAAAAAACTCGTTGGCGAGCGAATCACGATCCTGACTTTCCGGCCTGCTGCACATTTTTACGTGGCGGCGAAATCAGCCTTCGGGTCAGGCGCGTTATCTCTCGTCGAAATCCAGAGCGAGCTTTTCCGTCAGCCCATCTCTCGGCGCAAGCTCTTGAGAGGAATCCCGGTCATGAGCATCGTCATGCCAGCGATCATTGTTCTGGAAACCGCCATCATTCTGTGGCTGTTGATGGTGTTTGCCAGTCGCCGGCGAATTGCGCTAACAAGTCGTAGTCTTAAACCGCCAAATCTTGCGGATTATGTCGAGCGCGCGATGGCGTGTCTGGCTGCGATGCGTCCGCAGGTTTTCACAATGTCCGCTGGTGCCGGTTCGCGCGACGTCGTATCACGAACCGGTTCGTCAGCAGAGAGGCGCGTGGAGCAGCATCAAATGGCGGAAGAAGCGAATTCACCGGAAGCAGGTCAGCGTGCACGCGCGGGGCGTCCGATAACGGAGAGGGACCATGCCGCGGCTTCCGCACGACCGGTTCGGCGCCAGTCTCATGAAAGTGGCGGACGATCCGCAGGGTTGAACGATTCTCACGTGCTCGTGATGGAAAAAGGAAGCGGCGAAGCGTACTTTCGCGAGGCGCTCGCGCTGTTGCCTATTTCGATTCTGATGCTCGACGAGCGTGGCCGGATTTTGATGGTCAATCCGCAAACCGCCCGGCTGTTTGGATATGAATGCGACCAGTTGATAGGCAAGCCAGTTGGGCTGCTCGTGCCCGCTTTGCGTGCCGACACCGATGTTCCGCTCAGAGCCGACTTGTTCGCATTGCCGGAATCTCATGAAAGGACGCCATTGCGCGAGTTGTCTGCGCGGCGCAACAATGGCACGGAATTTCAGGTGGAGATCAGTCTGAATGCGTTTCGCTTCGACGACGGCAGCGTAACGCTCGCAATCATCGTCGACAGAACCGAGCGATACGAGCTGGAGCGCAACCGGCGGGATCTCGCGCATCTGACGCGCGTGTCCACAGTGGGCCAGCTTACGGCATCTCTGGCCCATGAACTGAACCAGCCGCTGACGGCGATCCTGAGCAACGTGCAGGCCGCGCAGCGCTTTCTCACGGCGGACCCCATCGATCTGGATGAAGTGCGAGAGATCCTGAACGACATCGTACAGGCTGACTATCGCGCGAGCGAGGTGATCCGGCGCATTCGCGCGGTCGTCAAGAAGGGCGATCTGGAAGTCGTGTCACTCGATCTCGCGGGCATCATTCGCGACGTGGTCCTACTGGTACGCGGCGACGCGATCGTGCGTGGCACGCGCGTGACGCTCGACGTCGAGGACGATCTGCCGCCCGTGCGTGGCGACAAGGTGCAGTTGCAGCAAGTCATGCTCAATCTCCTGCTCAATGCGTTCGACGCGATGAACGATCTTCCGCCCGTCGACCGCGTAGTGTCGGTGACGCTCATGCGCGAGAGCAGCAATACGATTTGCATCGCCATCAGGGATCGCGGCCATGGACTGACTGTCGACAAGCTGGACAAGATCTTTAAGCCATTCTTTACGTCAAAACCCCAGGGTCTCGGGTTGGGATTGTCGATTAGCCGCACCATCATCGACATGCACCACGGACGACTCTGGGCTGAAAACAACATTGACCGAGGCGCGACATTCTTTGTCACATTGCCTGTTGGGAATGCGACGGAGCAGGATGAGTCGCGATAGAAACCATGACAGATTCTGCTTCGCTTGTATTCGTCGTCGACGACGACGACTCCGTGTGCGGCGCGCTGGCGCGTCTGATTCGGTCAGCGGGCTATCGGGTGGAGACATTCGGTTCGGCACGCGCATTTCTCGACAGGATGCCGGTCGATGCCTGTCCCGCGTGCCTCGTGCTGGATATCGAGTTGCCGGATCTGAGCGGACTGGAACTGGCGCGCGAACTCAATGCGGCGCTGCCGATCATTTTCATCACGGGGCATGGTGACATCGCGATGGGTGTCGGCGCGATGAAAGCGGGGGCAACCGATTTTCTGCCCAAACCGGTGTCCGATACTGACCTGCTGCGAGCGATTGATCAGGCGCTCGCGTGTGCGGTGCGAATGCGAGCGACCCGGCTTGAGTTCGACTCGCTTCGTGATCGCGTCGAGCGGTTGACGCCGCGCGAGCGCGAAGTGATGTCGCTCGTCGTGATCGGCCTTCTGAACAAGCAGGTGGCAAGCGAACTCGGAACGGTCGAACAGACGATCAAGGTTCATCGCAGGCGCGTGATGGCCAAGATGGAAGTCACATCGCTGGCCCAACTCATTCGCATCGCGGACAAGGTCGGCCTTTCTGGCGTCGCGCATTCACACGCGGATCGCTGAGCGGCTGCAAGCGGCCTGACCGGCGTGTCGTCCGGGGATGCCATGAGGCCTTTCGGCGTCCACATTGCACCAAGGTCCACTATCGGCATTTGCGCCTGACTCATAGTCTATGGTTTGGGGGAGTGCACTGCCCCGTGCATTCCCGGACACCGGACTATGTGCAATGGGAAAACTCAAATCATTCGTTGTCGTCGTCGATGACGATGAATCGGTGTGCCGAGCGATCAAGAGACTTCTGCGCTCAGTCGGTATCGCTGCCGAAACCTTCGCAAGCGGCGACGCCTTTCTCGACGTGCTGTCATCCATGCCGTCATATCGTCCTGCCTGCGTCATTCTCGATGTGCAGATGCCGGGGCTCAATGGACTCGAGGTCCAGCAGCGTCTTTCAGGCAGTGGCACGCCTGTCATTTTCATCACCGCCCACGACAACATCAGCGTGCGCGAACAAGCCTTCGCAGGCGGTGCGGTCGCCTACATTCTCAAGCCGTTCAACGATGATCTGTTCATCAGGACCGTACGCGCGGCCCTCGAAGGAGGACAGCCGCCGTAGTCTGAACACGTGCGGATTCGCCCCGTATTGGACCAAAGTTCAATTGCCATCGGACAGATCTGCTACCAATACTACCGGTACCTGAAGGGCGCGGTGCACGCCGTTCTGGGACCCGGTCACGCAGTGACTCTTTTTGAATGGAGCGTCCTATCATGTTCAAGCTTGTCCGCCTGATGGCAATGATTCCGGTTCTGCTCGCGGCGGTCGCCTGCTCGAGCATGAACTCATCCACGTCTGCGTCGGCGTCCGGGTCATCACGTCCTGAGCTGGATCAGAAAGCGCGTGATGCATATCGGTCACTGGTTGCAACAACGCCAAAGGCGGGGGAACTGGCGACCAAGGCCACTGCCGTCCTCGTGTTTCCGGACATCCTGAAGGCGGGGTTTCTTGTCGGAGCGCAGGGAGGCGACGGCGTGATGTTCGGCCCGGACGGCAAGGTGCTGGGCTATTACAACGCCACGGCATTGTCATACGGCCTGCAGGCTGGGGCACAGAGCTTCCATCAGGCGATGTTCCTGATGACACCGGCGGCGCTCAGTTATCTGAACAGCAGCGACGGCTGGTCCGTCGGCATGGGACCGAGTGTCGTTGTCGTCGACGAAGGCAAGGCGAAGTCGATGACAACGACCACGTTGCAATCCGATGTCTACGCATTCATCTATGGCCAGGAAGGCCTGATGGCGGGCCTCGGCGTGCAAGGACAGAAGATCACCAAGATCAAGCCATGAGTCCGCGACTTTACGGCGCTTTCTGATATCGGCGTCGGAGTGCCGTGAGTCGGTGCCGGAACTGGATTGTCCAGGAGGCGTTTCGCCATGCAACCCCTGATGCGAGTTTCACCCGGGCTTGTGATGTCGGCGCTGGGATGCTCAGTGGCAGCCCGGCAACCCATCATTGACCCGGCTAAAGGCCAAAGCCCCCAGTGTCAACAGAGCGACACCGCCGATTGCCGGTTAGGGGCGAAGCAGACCACGGGTGTCGATCCCGTTGTGCTCGCGCGGCAGGCTTCCGGGGCTCAGGTGTCCCGGCAGTTGGCCACGTATCACCGCGCGACGGCTGCGTGCATGGCTGGCCGTGGGTACACGGTGTAGTAAAGATCGCAAGCAGCATGAGAGGGACCCATGAACAGAAAATGCGTACGTCTTCCGCTGGCGGCTATAGCGGTGTTGAGTGGGCTCTGTTCGGCCACGTTGTGCGCTGCCGAATTCGACGGCAGCAAGCCGCTGCTATGCGCCACCATCGATGCGCACGCCTGCGATCCAGGAGAAACCTGTTTGCGCGCCCTGCCGTCGGACTTGGGCGCACCGCAATTCATGCGCATCGACTTTGCGAAAAAGACCATTACCGGTCCCCAACGCGTGGCACCGATCCGCTTCATGCAAACCGATGAGAGTCAGATTGTTCTCCAGGGAACTGAATTCAGCTTCGCATGGACGATCGTGCTCGACAGGGTGGACGGCACGATCGGCGTGACGCTCGTCAACCGTGAAGACGCCTTGGTGCTGTTCGGTGCTTGCACCGCCATGTAGTCGCGACGGGTGATCTCATGAAACAAGCAACGCCTGATTTCTTCCTGCACAGGCTGCCGTCGCGCGATTCGCGACGGCAGCGCGCGCGCTCGCCTGCGCGGTTGCTGATCTACGCAACGCTGGCGCTGTGCGCTGCGTGCCACAAGCCGGCTCCGCCGCCGCAGGCCGGCGCGGCCGAAGTGACCGTGATGCAGGTCGAGCCGCACGATACGCCGGTCGAGTTCGAGTTCACCGCGCAGACGCAGAGCTCACGCGAAGTGGAGATTCGCGCCCGCGTGGACGGCTTTCTCGATAAGCGGGTCTATACCGAGGGTCAACTGGTCCATGCCGGGCAGACGCTCTTCCTGATGGACCCGAAACCATTCGAGGCCGCGCTGCAGACGGCCAAGGGCCAACTCGCGCAGCAGGAGGCGCGGCTCTATGTGACGAAGGCCAATCTCGCGCGCGTGATCCCGCTCGCCGCGCAGAACGCCTTGAGCAAGAAGGATCTGGACGACGCAACCGGCAACGAGAAGAGCGCGGAAGCGGCCGTGATCGCCGCCAAGGGGCAGGTGCAGACGGCGGAGCTCAACCTCAGCTATACAACCATCAAATCGCCGCTCAACGGTCTGTCGAGCTTCGCGAGACAGCAGGACGGCAGCTATGTGACGGCCGGACAGGCCGGCTTGCTGACGTATGTCTACCAGCTCGATCCGATGTGGGTGAACTTCAGCATCTCCGAGAACGAGTTGCTCAGATACCGCGACGAGATCACCAAGGGCGCCCTTCGGTTTCCGGCTGATAACGACTTCATCGTGACTGTCTTGCTGGCCGACGGCAGCCAGTTTCCCGATCAGGGCCATATTAACTTCACCAATCCTGCGTTCAGCACGGAAACGGGCACGTTCCTGGTTCGTGCGTCGTTTGCGAATGCTCAAGGCACGCTGCGGCCCGGACAGTTCGTGCGTGCTCGCGTGGCCGGTGCGGTGCGCCCGAACGCGATTCTCGTGCCGCAGCGCGCGGTATTGCAAGGCTCGAAGAGTCACTTTGTATGGGTCGTCGACAACGACTCGAAAGCTCATCAGCGTGTCGTCGAAGTCGGCGAATGGCATGGCGACGACTGGTTCATCACGCAGGGATTGAAGGCCGGCGAGCGGGTCGTCGTCGACGGCGCGCTCCGCGTTACCGCCGATACACCGCTGAAGATAGTGGCATCGCCCCCACCCGCCGCGGCAGCCGACGCGCCAGAGGAGGGAAGCACCGGTTCGAAGGCGCGCCCATCCAGTACGGTCGCGGCAAAATAAACGGGCGAGCGATATGAACCTGTCCCACTTCTGCATCGACCGTCCGATCTTTGCGTCGGTGATATCGATTGTCATCACGCTTGGTGGCGCCGTCGCGATGGTCAATCTGCCGATCGCGCAGTACCCGGACATCACGCCGCCGCAGATCACGATCTCCGCGACCTATCCAGGTGCGAGCGCCGACGTGGTCGCCAACAATGTGGCCGCGCCGATCGAGCAGCAGGTGAACGGCGCGGACAACATGATCTACATGAGCTCGTCGAGCTCATCGACCGGCAACCTGACCGTCAATGCGTACTTCCAGATCGGCACCAACCCGGAACTCGCGCAGGTCGATGTGCAAAACCGTGTGAACCTCGCGTTGCCGCAGTTGCCGCAATCGGTGCAGGCGCAAGGCATCCAGGTACAGAAGAAGTCGTCGGCGTTCATGATGGTGATCGCGATCTATTCGCCGAGCGAGCGCTACGACGCGACCTACATCGCCAACTACGCCAACATTTACGTGCTCGATGCGTTAAAACGCATTCCCGGCGCCAATCAGTCGGCCATCTTCGGCACGCCCGACTACGCGATGCGAATATGGCTGAAGCCCGATCGCATGGCGCAACTGGGCATCACGGCCGGCGACGTGCAGAAAGCCGTCGCCAACCAGAACCAGCAGTTTGCTGTCGGCCGCCTTGGGCAGTCGCCGACGGGCTCGCCCGTTGAACAGTCGTTCGCGGTCACGACCACGGGCCGGCTCGCCGACCCCGCCGAGTTCGAAAACATCATCATTCGCGCGGCCAGCGGCGGCGCGGCGATCGTGCGCCTGAAGGACATCGGCCGCGCGGCGCTCGGGCAGAAGGACTATTCGATCCGCAGCCGCTATCAGGGCAAACCGGCGACAGTCATGGCCGTGTACCAGCAACCTGGCGCGAACGCGCTTGACGTGTCGAAACAGGTGCGCGCGACGCTCGCCGAGATGAAGAAGACGTTTCCGGAGGGGCTCGAATACAGCGTCGCGATGGACACAACCGAGTTCACCCGCGCATCCATTTCGGATGTCGTGCATACCTTCTTCGAAGCGCTGGTGCTGGTCGTGATCGTCGTGTTCGCGTTCCTGCAGAGCCTGCGTGCGACGCTGATTCCGGTGCTGGCGGTTCCCGTATCGATTGTCGGCACCTTCATGGGGATGCTGGCGCTCGGTTTCTCGATCAACATGCTGACGCTGTTCGGCATGGTGCTCGCAATCGGCATCGTCGTGGACGACGCGATTGTCGTGATCGAGAACGTCGAGCGCAACATGAACGTGCACAAGCTGAGTCCAAAAGACGCCGCCAAGCGGGCAATGGACGAAGTCTCCGGCCCGGTCATTGCTATCGTGCTGGTGCTGTGCGCGGTGTTCGTGCCGGTGGCATTCCTCGGCGGCATCACGGGCCAGCTGTACAAGCAGTTCGCGATCACGATTGCGATCTCGGTGGTGTTCTCGGGCCTGGTTGCACTGACGCTGTCGCCGGCGCTGGCCGCATTGCTGCTCAAGCCCGGCCATCACGAAAAGCGCGGCTTCTTCAAGTGGTTCGACAGGAACTTCGAAAGGATGACGAACAGCTATACGCGTGCGGTCAAGCTGGTCATCAAACGGTTCGTCGTGGCACTGTTGCTGTTTGGGGGGATGATCGCGCTCGCGGTCGTCATGATGCGTTCGATACCGACTTCGTTTCTGCCGCCGGAAGACCAGGGCTATCTGCTCGGCGCGATCATCATGCCAGACGCAGCAAGCCTCGATCGCACGGGCGACGTATCGCAGCACGTCACCGACTACTTCATGAAGCAGGATGCCGTGGGGAGCGTGACGATCGTCGACGGTTACAGCCTGCTCGACAGCCAGAACAAGAACAACGCGAGTACGTTCTTCATCGGCTTCAAGAGTTTCGACGAACGCTACAAATGGGCCAACATCCGCACGCAGAACGCCCGGGCGGTGCTGATCGGCGCGTACGAGAACCTGTCGAAAATAAAGGAGGGCATCATCCTGCCGGTCAATCCGCCGTCGATACCGGGGCTCGGCACGACGGGCGGCACCGAGATGTGGATTCAGAGCAAGGGCGACGGCACGATCGCGCAGCTCGCGGACGTGGTGGACAAATTTCTGGAGAAGGCAAAGAAACGACCCGAACTGGCGCGCGTGACATCGACCTTCAATGCGTCGTCGCAGCAATTGCTCGTCAACGTCGACCGGGACAAGTCAGAAACGCTCGGCGTTCCGGTCGAGGAAGTGTATAGCGCGATGCAGACCATGTTCGGCTCGCTATACGTCTCGCAGTTCAACCGGTCGAGCCGCCTGTGGCAGGTCATCCTCCAGGCTGAACCGGCGTACCGGTTGACGCCGCAGGATCTGAACCAGATCTATGTGCGCAGCAAGACCAACAGCATGGTGCCGCTCAAGGCTGTCGTGACCTCCCAGTACGTGACGGGCCCCGATCTCATCACGCGCTTCAACAACTTTCCCGCTGTCAAGATTACGGCCAACGGCGCGCCGGGCTACAGCTCGGGGCAGGTCATCTCCACGCTGGAAGAGGTCGCGGGTGAAGTGACGACGTCGGATTACGGCATCGGCTGGAGCGGTGAGGCATACGAGGCGAAGCAGGCGGGGGGCACGTCGAGCCTCGTGTTCGTGTTCGGTCTCATCATGGTGTTCCTGATTCTCGCGGCGCAATACGAGAAATGGAGCCTGCCGTTCGGCGTATTGATGGCAGTGCCGTTCGCGCTCTTCGGCGCGCTGCTGGCCATCCTGTTGCGCGGCCTCGAAAACGATGTGTACTTCCAGATCGGCCTGACGATGCTGGTCGCACTCGCGGCGAAGAACGCGATCCTGATCTTCGAGTTCGCGGTGCTGAACCGCGAAGGCGGCGAGTCGGTGTACGACTCCGCCGTCACGGCGGCGACCGAACGGTTGCGGCCGATCGTGATGACGTCGCTCGCGTTCATTCTCGGCTGCGTGCCGCTTGCCATTGCCACGGGCGCGTCGGCCAACAGCCGGCATTCGATCGGCACGGGCGTGATCGGCGGCATGCTCGGCGCGACGGTGATCGCCGTGTTCTTCATTCCGATGTTCTTCTACGTGCTTGAAACGATGTCGGAACGGAGCAGCAAGAAGAAAGATCCGAGCGGCGGAGCAGCGGGCGACGGCACGCCGCCTATCGCGCCGCCTGGCTCGGGCGCTCCGACCGCTAAACCCTCTGCCCGGCGCGAGGACGACTGACATGCGCGGCTCCGCGTTCATCATGCGTTTGGTGCCAGCCCTGCTGCTCGCGGGGCTGAGTCTCGGCCTGGGCGGTTGTCTGCTCGGCCCCGACTACGTGCGACCCACGGTGCCTACGCCGGCGACGTTCCGCTTCGAAGGAAGCGAGGCGGCCGAAGTTGCCAACGCGATGTGGTGGGAGCAATTCGGGGATCCCGTGCTGAACGATCTGATTGCCGCCGCGCTGGCCGACAACAAGGACGTGAAAATCGCTGCGGCACGGGTCGACCAGTTTCTTGGCCAGTTCGTGACGACGCGCTCGGCCCTGTTTCCGCAGGTCAACGCGGGCTTTGAAGCATCGCGTCAACGCTCATCGATTGCTGGGCTGCCGACGCTGCCACCCGGCGTCAACCCCGTATTCAACGAATTTCAGGCGCCGCTCTCGGCCGCATGGGAGATCGATTTCTTCGGCAAGGTGAGACGTCAGACCGAGTCCGCGCGAGCAAGCCTGCTGGCAACTGAAGAAGGCCGGCGCGCAACGATCCTGTCGCTGGTGGCGTCGGTGGCGTCGTCGTACATCAATTTGCGCGACCTCGACCAGCAACTCTCGATCGCGAAGGCAACGACCGAAAGCCGTGCCGGCTCGGTGAAAGTATTTCAGGCACGGTTTTCAGGCGGCGACGTGTCGCAGATGGAGCTCGCACAGAGCGAGTCGGAATACGAAGCCTCTCTCGCGACAATCCCGCAGATCGAGACGCAAATCGCCCAGCAGGAAGACGCGTTGTCCGTGCTGCTCGGTCGCAATCCCGGTCCGATTCTGCGTGGCCGCGAACTCACGGAGCTCGAGGTGCCGCCGGTGCCGGCAGGCCTGCCTTCCGATCTGCTTCAGCGTCGTCCCGATCTGCGTCAGGCCGAGCAGAACCTTATCGCCGCAAACGCATTGATCGGCGCCGCGCGCGCGCTTTACTTTCCGTCCATTTCACTGACGGGCCTGTTCGGAACGGCGAGCGGCCAGTTCTCGAAACTGTTCACCGGGCCGGCACGGATCTGGTCGTACGCAGGCTCGCTGACCGTGCCGATCTTTACCGCGGGCAGCATCAGCGGCCAGGTGAGCCAGGCGGAAGCGCAACAGCAACAGGCGCTGTTCCAGTACCAGCAGTCGATCCAGGTGGCCTTCCAGGAGGTCGACGACTCACTGATCGCACTGCAGAAGTCGCGCGAGCAACTCGTTGTGCAGGGCCGTCAGGTCGAAGCGTTGCGAACCTATTCACGGCTTGCGCGCTTGCGCTATGAAGGCGGCTATACGAGCTACATCGAGGTACTCGATGCCGAGCGTAGCCTCTTTAACGCGCAACTGAGCTACACGCAAACCAACGGACTCGTGTTCAGTTCGCTGATCGGTTTGTATAAGGCAATGGGCGGTGGCTGGGTTGTCGAAGCCGAGCGCATGACGGGGCAGGTCATGCAGCACGGGCCCGCTGCGGCCACGACCGGGCAGCCCGCTACGGAGCAAGCGCAATGACCGCCGAGCGCCTCATTGCCTGCCACGAATGCGACCTGCTGCAACGGGAAGCGCCGTTGACGGGCGAGAGCGTGCTGCGCTGCTGCCGTTGCGGCGCGGAGCTGTACCGGAACCATCCGGACAGTCTCGATCGTGCGCTCGCTTTCACAGTCACGGCGATCGTGCTGTTCGTGATCGGCAATGCGTTTCCGATCGTCGGGCTGTCGGTGAATGGCGATCTTGTCGAGACCACCTTGCTGGGCGCGGTGCGCGTGCTGTACGGGGACGGCATGTGGCCCATCGCGGGGCTGGTGTTCGTGACGACATTCCTCATGCCGCTCATGCAGATGTCCGCGATGGCGTATCTGCTGTTTCCGCTGTGGCGTCGGCGCCTGCCATACCGGCCCGACATCGTGTTTCGCGTGCTGCATCTGGCGCGGCCGTGGGGCATGACGGAGGTCCTGATTCTCGGGATGCTGGTCGCGCTGGTCAAGCTGGCGCATATCGCCAGCGTCGTGCCGGGCGTCGCGCTCTGGACCTTCGGTGCGTTGATGCTGATACTCGCGGCGGCCAGTGCCGCGTTCGATCCGCACGATCTCTGGCAGCGAATAGGCGGCCACTACCGCGCCGCGCCGGGCCCGGAAGAACTCGCCGAACCGGCCGCACGCACGGCAATGGCCAGCGGGCTGATGACCTGCCACGATTGCGGGTTGCTGACAAAAGCGGCGCCACACGTGCACGACGCGAGCTGTCCGCGCTGCGGCGCGCATCTTCACGAACGCAAACCGGCGAGCATCGCGCGCACGTGGGCGTTCCTGATCGCGGCGATGGTGCTGTACATCCCGGCGAACATGCTGCCCGTGATGAACACCAGTTCGCTGTTCGGCTCGGCGAAAGACACGATTATGAGCGGCGTGGTGTACCTCTGGACATCCGGCTCCTGGCCTTTAGCCATCATCGTGTTCATTGCGAGCATCGCCGTCCCGATGCTCAAGATCATCGCGATCATGTTCCTCGTTATCTCGACGCAGCGGCGCTCGCTCGCGATGCTGCAGCAGAGGACGCGCGTCTACCGCGTGGTGGAACTGGTCGGGCGCTGGTCGATGCTCGATATCTATGTGATCACGATTCTCGTCGCACTCGTCCAGTTCAATGCACTCGCAACCATCCAGGCAGGTCCGGCCGCCGTGGCTTTCGGCGCGGTAGTCGTGCTGACGATGTTCGCCGCCATGTCATTCGATCCGCGCCTGATCTGGGACGCAACGGAGCACGATCATGGCTAAACCTCCCGGTCAACCGGGGTCGCCGGACGTTCCTGAAGCTATTGCCACTCCGCGCTCGCGCTGGCGGATGCAGATCGTGTGGCTGGTGCCGCTGATCGCAGTGCTCATCGGCGGATGGCTGGCGGTGAAGGCGATCATGGAGCAGGGACCGGCGGTGACGATCAGCTTCGAGACCGGCGAGGGCCTCGAAGCGGGCAAGACCAAGATCAAGTTCAAGAACGTCGACATCGGTGTGGTCAAGAGTGTCACGCTGTCGGGCGATCACCGCCGCGTGGTCGCCACGGCCGAGCTGTCCAAAGATGCCACCAACCTGCTGGTGGACGACACGCGGTTCTGGGTCGTGCGTCCACGCATTTCCGGCGGCACCGTATCCGGCATCGGCACGCTGCTGTCGGGCTCGTTCGTCGGCATGGACGTGGGCACTTCGACGAAGCCGAGGCGCGATTACACAGGCCTGGAGTCACCGCCCGTGTTCGCTATCGGCGTGCCGGGCCGAGAGTTTGTACTGAAAGGCGCCGACATGGGCTCGCTCGATGTCGGTTCGCCCATTTTCTACCGGCGGCTGCAGGTCGGTCAGATCGTTTCGTACCAGTTGGACCCGGACGGGAAGGGCGTGACGATGCGTGTCTTCGTCAACGCCCCTTACGAGAAATACGTGAGGTCCGATACGCGCTTCTGGCAGGCGAGCGGGATCGACGTGTCACTCGATACGACGGGCGTCAAGGTCAACACCGAATCGCTGGTGGCCATCCTGATCGGCGGACTCGCATTCCAGACGCCGGACCAAACGGCCGATGGAGCCGAGGCCGCCCCGAACGCCGAGTTCGCGCTGTACCACGATCGCGCCGAGGCGATGAAGCAGCACGATCGGATCGTCGATACCTATGCGCTGGTTTTCAGGGAGTCGGTGCGGGGGCTGGTGGTCGGCGCACCGGTCGATTTTTTCGGTATCGTGGTCGGCGAAGTCGCGGCGATCAATACGCGGTTTGATCCCGTTACCAAACAGTTCAGCATTCCGGTCGAGATACGTCTCTTTCCAGAGCGCTTCACGTCGCGCTATATGAAGGGAGGCAAAGGAAGGATCACCGACGACCCTCAGCGACTTGCGCAAACGCTGGTCGACCATGGCTTACGTGCGCAATTGCGCACCGGAAACCTGCTGACCGGGCAACTCTATATTGCACTCGACTTTTTCCCGAACGCGCCGAAGGCGAAGGTCGATTGGACCGTCACGCCGCCCGAGATACCAACCATACCTGGCGGCCTGCAGTCCATGCAGAATTCGGTGACGAGTCTCCTCGCCAAGCTCAACCAGATTCCATTTGGCGGGATCGGGAAGGGCGCGCAAAAGACGCTGGCCGATGCCGATAGCCTTCTCAAGCAGTTGCGGACCGATGTGGTGCCTCAGGCACGGGACACGCTCGCCGCTGCACAGACGACGCTGAATTCCGCGAACAGCACGCTACAGCCCGACTCCCCACTGGCGCAGAACACGACGGACGCCATGAACGAACTGGCGCGCACAGCGGCCGCTTTCCGCACGCTGGCGGACTATCTCGAACGCCATCCGGAGGCACTCATCCGCGGCAAGGTGGAGGATAAAAAGTGAAGCGCCCATCGCTATGCCTTGCCGTTGCGCTGACCACGGTCGTGCTCGCCGGTTGTGCCAGCTCGCCCAAGTCGGACTTCTACACGTTGAGTGCGGAGGCGCCGCGCGAAAGCGTCAATCATGGGCCGCCCATGATCGTCGTGATCGGCGCGGTCACCGTGCCCGAACTGGTCGACCGGCCGCAGATCGTTGTTCGCGCCGGCACGAACCATGTGACGATCGACGAATTCGCCCGCTGGGCTGAGCCGCTGAAGAGCCAGATTCCGCGCGTGTTCGTCGCCGATCTCTCGCAGCTGCTGAACAGCCCTCGCGTGTCGACTTTGCCGATCGGCGGCGACGTGGCGGCGGCCTGGCGAGTGCGGATCGACGTCCAGCGCTTCGACGCCTTGCTCGGCGATGCCGTGACTGTCGATGTCTTGTGGTCGGTGTTGCCACCCGGTAAAGCGCCGCCGATCACTGGCCGGACCATCGCGAGCGAGCCCTGCGCGGGCGCGGGCTACGAAGCGGCGGTGGTGGCCTGGAGCAAGGCGCTTGCCACCGTGAGCCGCGCGATCGCGGCCGGCATCCGTCCGCCGACGACCGTCGACTGACGCCGGAACGGAGAACGGAGGTCTATTAGCGGTCATATGTCGCCGAGGTTCGCGTCGGCTGAAACCAGGATACCTCGTTTCCGGGGTCACTGATCGATCGCTGGACTGGAGAAGAAGACCGTGAGCCTCGATACGCTGGAAGTGCTGATGGCCGCGTCGCTCGTTCTTCTCCTTGGACGACAGATTCTTGCCCGGGTCAGACTTCTGCGTACGTACAGCATCCCCGAACCGGTTGTCGGCGGCCTGCTTGTATCGCTGCTGGTGTTTGCGTTGAACCGCGCCCTGCAGATCGACGTCCGTTTCGATACCACGCTTCAAGTGCCGCTGATGCTGACGTTCTTCGCCACCATCGGCCTGAATGCAGACCTCGCGCGACTGAAAGCGGGCGGGCGCTCGCTGATGGCCTTTCTGGGTGTCGTGGTCGGCCTGCTCGTGATGCAGGATGCGCTCGGTATCGGACTCGCCTGGGCACTGGGCCAGGAGCGGTTGCTCGGCCTGCTTGGGGCGTCCATCACGCTATCGGGTGGCCACGGCACGGGTGCGGCATGGGCCAAGGTGTTTGCCGAGCGCCACGGCCTCGCATCGGCGACCGAAATTGCGATTGCCTGTGCCACCTTCGGTCTGATACTCGGGGGATTGATCGGCGGGCCGGTCGCGCGCTTTCTGATCACCCGCTATCGGCTTGCCCCGAATCCGGAGACGGAAGGTGCAACCTCGACCGGTTTCGAGGAGCCCAATACGGTACGGCCGATCACCGCGGAGGCCGTCATCGAAACCGTCGCGCTGATTGCGGTTTGTCTTGCCGTGGGTTCGGCGATCGCGGTATTGCTGAACGGTACGGCTTTCGAGTTGCCGGCGTTCGTGTGCGTCCTGTTCGTCGGTGTCGTACTGCGCAACGGGCTCGCGGTGCGCGGCTGGTATCGCGTGTTCGAAGACGCGGTGTCGGTACTCGGCAACGTTAGCCTCGGTCTCTTTCTTGCTATAGCGTTGATGAGTCTGCGGCTGGGGGATCTCGCATCGCTCGCTTTGCCGCTGTTCGTCATTCTGGTGGTGCAGGCGATCGCGATGGCGGCTTACGCCATTGTCGTCACGTTTCGGGTGATGGGGCGCAACTATGACGCGGCAGTGCTCGCAGCGGGTCACTGTGGATTCGGCCTCGGGGCGACACCGACCGCGATAGCCAACATGCAGGCGATCACAGGACAGTTCGGTCCCTCCCATCTGGCCTTTCTGGTAGTACCTATGGTGGGGGCGTTTTTTATCGACATCGCGAATGCGATCGTCATCAAGTTGTTTTTGTTGCTGCCGCTCTATGGCTGACGGCGGACACCTGCAGGTGACAAACTCCCCGGGTCATTCGCGACTGCCGGCAACGGTGCCGCACAGAGGCTCGCCGAGTCCACCTCGCGCGGAACAGGCCAGACGGGAGATGCCGAACAATGACCAGGCACAACCCAGTGCTTCAGCGTAGCAGCAAAGCTCCCATAACACCCGGGCGCCGGCGGCTTCTGTTCATTGGCGCAATCTTGCTGCTGGCCGCGCTGGGTTGGGCGCTTGCGACGCTCATCAAGCCCGCCATCCAACGCACGATCGTCATTACAACCGGGGCGGACAACGGCATCTATCGCGGTTTTGCGGATCGCTATGCGCCCATCCTGAAACGCGACGGCATTACTCTGGTTATCCGCAGTTCTTCCGGTTCGGTCGAAAACTATGAACGGCTGAAGAATCCGGATAGCGAATACGAGGTGGGTTTTATTCAATCAGGCACCACCAGCCCGAAAGAAACCGATCATCTGCAGACCATCGCTGCCGTCTCATATGAACCGATCTGGGTGTTCTATCGTGGCGACATCACCGTCAACCGGCTCGTGCAACTGCGCGGCAAAAGGATCGCCATCGGCGTCTCCGGCAGCGGGCTGCTCAACGTCGCCCAGGTATTGCTCTCCTATAGCGGCGTCACTCGGGACAATACTTCGCTGATGCAAATGGATGCCGTCACGGCATATCAAGGCCTTGAAGACGGCAAGCTGGACGCTGCTTTTTTTATAGGCAGGCCCGACGCTCCGATGCAGCACACGCTACTCAACAGCAATCTGAAACTGATGGGTTTTGCCCAGGCCGACGCGCTGGTGCAAAAATTCCCGTCTCTCTCCAAGATCGTTTTTTCCCGCGCCTCGATCAGCATAGTGGATGACCTTCCGCAAGCCGACGTCACCCTGTTGGCCGCCACCGCTCTGCTCGTGTCGAAAGACACCATGCATCCCGCACTGGTCTACCTGCTGCTAGACGCGGCCAGAACCGTGCACGGCGCCGAAGATTACTTTACGCCGCACGGCGCGTTTCCCAACCTGAACACCGACGAATTTCCCATTTCGGACGAAAGCACGCGCTACTTCAAATCCGGTCGTCCGTTCCTGCAGCGCTACCTTCCGTTCTGGCTGGCCAGCTTTGTCGAAAGGCGTCTGCTGATACTGGTACCGTTCATAGCCGTAATGCTCGGCTTGCTACAGGCGTTGCCGCGCATGGTGGAGGGGCGGATCAAGAGACGGCTCGCGGTTTGGTACCGCGAAATCAAAGCGCTGGAAGATGAAATATGGAAAAACAGGCAACCGACCCGGGACCAGATTACGCAATGGCGCGATGAAATCGAGGACATCGATGCACACGCCAGTCAAATACGGATACCGCAGCGCTATTTTCAGGATGTGTACGCGCTCAAACAGGCGATCAGTGTCGTCAGGGATCGGATTTCCCGAATTGCAGGAAACATCAAGTAATAGCCAACTTGCCTCTAGCAGGCACTCGGTGTCTACCCGGCAATGCCGTGGAGTCCTCTCGTATCTGGCCGAAGCCAAATGGCGCGACGTGCCATTGGCAAGGCCGTGTTGCACTCGCAGGCGCCGCGGCCTCTTCAGCGGTCGAACCAGCGGTACTGCAGCGTCAAGGCGATGGACGTGAAGTTGCCCCCGGCGCGCGTGACAAGACCGTGCGAATACGCGAGCTTCGTCGACCAGCCTCGGGCGATCGGCAAGGAAAAGGTGACACCGTAACGCACGTTGGCCTGGCGATCCTCACCCGGCACATCGTTGACCGACGTTCGGCCTCCAGCGGCGTATCCGAAGTCGGCTGCGATCCAGAGTCCGGGGCGGAAGGTATAGCCGCTGTGCAATTGGAACGCCATCAAGGGGGCTTGAGAGCGCTGATTGCCGCCGAAGAAGTTATTGTTGCTTGTGAAGAACCACACTCCCGCGGACCCATCGACAAACCAGTCGCCCAAAGGCTGAGATACGCCGATTTCAGGTTTGAACGAGTACCGGTTCGCGCCGACATTCACGAGCCGGGAGCCGACGTATTGGCCGCTGGGCACGACTATCGTGAGGCTCGTGCCGACCGAAGTGGTCGACTGTGGCTTGATGAACGCCTCGACGGGCAAAGGCGGATTACCGAAAAGATTGAAGGCGAAGCGCAGCCGGATGTCGCCAAGGCCGGCGCGATGCACTTGCGTCGGTGCATCGATCACATTTCCACTGACATTGCCGCGCGCAAAGGGCGCCGCGATTCCGAACGACGCGGTGTGCCCCACGAGGCTAAAAGTCGAGACATAACCAAGCGAGTAGATGTTGAACCGAGCCTGCACGCCTGAGATCGGTAACGAAGAATCGGTCAGCACGTCGCCTGAAAGATAGGCCCAGGTTGCGACCAGGAAATGGGTGCCGATGGGCGACGGAGAATAGGTGCGTGGTTCGAGTTCCTGAGCGCACGTGGTGGTGACTGAAAACAGAAGTCCGAGTGCGCTGTATTGGATTGGCGCCCACCGGCATGGACGACGTCTCATTGTCGACCCTGGGCTCGCGATCACGCGTGGAAATGAACGCGCGCCCGCACCTGAAGTATATGAGAGAGCATAGGCAACGAGCCTACCTGTCGCCCTCCGACGGAGGAATAGGACCTTGGTCCGATTGGCAGATATCGGAAGTCGCCACACCATGAAAACAAAAATCGGATAGTGCGGCTTGATGCAATCGCGCTCCCATGTGGCATTGCGGCAAAGGCTGCGGCGAGTGCTCCGCCGTTGCGCCAAAACCTGTTTGCGTGCGCGAAAAAGCGCACAACCCGACTGTCGGGAAGCATGTTGGCGGCGGCGCGAAAAGAGCGCGCGAACCGCGCGGTCGTTGCCATGGGGCTGTGCTCGCCTCGTGCACCTTTCAGGAGTCGCCGAATGGACGCAAGAACGCAGTTGTCCCGCAGTCAGGACATTGCCGCGAAAATCTCCCGCGTGCTGCAAAGGCGTACCCAGGTCGCGCAGGAGAATTTGAATGAACGACTAGGCGATGCGCTTGGCCGCGATCAGGATGACATTCGCTCGCACGGTGCTATTCCGGCATCATTTGATCCACTGCATACGTGGCAATACGTCACCGACGTCGCGCAGCGCTCGCTTCTCTTCTGGGACACGCTATACCAGCGCGGAACCGAGTTCGTCGAACGAAGTGCCGGTAGTCCGACGCCGGTGCTGCATTTCGAGTATGACATCGTGCTCGACGGTCGCAAGTTCAAGCGACCGGTCAACTATGCGTTGCTGCAACTTCGTCCGCCCGCAGGCGTGGATATCGACGTGAAGAAGCGTCCCTATTTGATCATTGATCCACGTGCCGGACACGGTCCCGGCATCGGCGGTTTCAAGGACGACTCGCAGGCCGGCGTCGCGCTTCGCGCGGGACACCCTGTTTTTTTCGTGGTGTTCTTTCGCGATCCGGAGCCAGGCCAGACGATGCTCGACGTTTGCAGCGCCGAGCAGCAGTTCGTCAGAAAGGTTCGCTCGCTGCATCCGGAGAGTCCAAAGCCGGCGGTCATCGGTAACTGCCAGGGAGGCTGGGCGGCAATGATGCTTGCGAGTTCCGATCCGGACGAGACCGGTCCCATCGTCATCAACGGCGCACCGATGTCGTACTGGAGCGGCGCCTGGAGCGAAGGCGAGGGCGACAATCCGATGCGCTACGCCGGCGGCCTTCTCGGGGGCTCGTGGCTCGCATCGTATGCGGCGGATCTGGGCAACGGCAAATTCGACGGCGCCCATCTGGTGCAGAACTTCGAGAATCTGAACCCAGCCAACACGTTCTGGGAAAAGTATTACCACCTGTTCGCGAATATCGATACCGAGCCGGCGCGTTTTCTGGAATTCGAGCGTTGGTGGGGAAGCTATTACCTGATGAATCGCGAGGAGATCGAGTGGATCACGCGCAATCTGTTCGTCGGCAACAAGCTCTGGTCGGGGGGAGTAAGCAGCGGTCACGGCGAGCCGTTCGATCTGCGCAAGATCCGTTCGCCGATCGTGCTGTTCGCTTCGATGGGCGATAACATCACGCCCCCTCAACAAGCGTTCAACTGGGTCGTGGACCTCTACAAAAGCACCGAAGAGATCAAGTCGCGAGGGCAGGTGATCGTTGGCCTGATGCACGAGGATATTGGCCATCTCGGCATCTTCGTCTCCGGAAGGGTCGCAAAGAAAGAGCATAAGCAGATCGTTTCCGTGCTGGAGACGATCGAAACGTTTCCGCCGGGCCTCTACGGCATGTCGATCAACGAAGTCAAAGGCGGGTCCGGCGAGACGGAATACGAAGTCGAATTCCGTGAATGCCGGCTCGAGGACATCTCCGCGCATTTCAACCGATTCGGGCGCGTGGACGAGAAGCCGTTCGAGGCGGTGGCCGCGCTGTCGGAGTTGAATCAGCGAGTCTACGAACTTGTCGGGCAACCCGTGGTGCAGGCGATGTCCAACGAGACGAGCGCCCGCATGTTGCGCGAGTTTCATCCACTGCGGCTTCAGCGCTGGGCGTTGTCTGGAATGAATCCCTGGCTCGGATGGTTGCATCCGGCCGCGCAGGCGGTCAGAGAGAGTCGCCAACCGGCCGCCGCGGACAACCCTTGGCGCAAGCTTGAAGAGACCGGATCGGAAATCATCGGCGCGTCGCTCGACTACTACCGTGCGATGCGCGATGCGGCGACCGAGGCCGGTTTCTTCGGCATCTACGCGAACATGTATTCAATGTTTCTTGCCGACCGTTCACCCGACGGCGCCAGTGTGGAAACGCTCACAACCGGTCCTCGCGACACGCCGTTCGTACAGGCAGCGTTGCAGTCGATCAGCGAAGGCGGCTACACGGAGGCGCTGGCGCGCGCGGCGTTCCTTCTCGCACGCAAGGGTGCGTCTTTGCCGCTCGCGCGACTGGAGATGCGCAAGGAACTGGCTGAAATCTATGCGGACTATCTGCCGGACATCAGTGCGGACCAATGGCGGCGCATACGAGGTGTCCAGGAGATCATCGCGCGTTACGAACCCGAAGCGGCCATTGTGACACTGCCGACGTTGCTCACCCGCGTCGAGGACCGTGAGCGCTTCCTGGAACTGCTTGGAAAGCTCATGGCGGACGAACGCGTGTTGAATCCGGCGCCCGACGACGAACAACTGGCGGCGCTCGAACGCATCCGCGCCGTGCTCGTATCGCGTGTCGGTCGCAAGCGTCAGGGGTCCTTGCCCGACCGGGTTCGCACATGACCCGTGTTGCAATGCAGAACCACGAGGGGAACGTCGATGGAACCCAGACATGCGAAGTATGAGCGCCTGATCGAGTACTGCGGGAGCTTGCCGCCACTGCCGACCGCAGTGGTGCATCCGTGCGACCACAGCTCGCTCGCAGGCGCCGTGGAGGCGGCCGGAATGGGCTTGATAGCGCCGCTGCTGGTCGGACCGCGCGCGCGTCTCGAGTCGCTCGCCGAGGAGCATGGCATCAAGATATCCGAATTTACAATCGTCGATGCGCCGCATAGCCATGCCGCGGCCGCCGCAGCGGTGCAACTCGTGCGGGAAGGCAAGGCAGAGGCATTGATGAAAGGCAGTCTGCACACAGACGAGTTGATGGCGGAGGTGATCCGGCGCGATGCCGGCATGCGCAGCGCGCGACGCATCAGTCACTGTTTCGTCATGGACGTGCCGGAGTACGAACATGCGCTGATCATCACCGACGCCGCTATCAATATCGCGCCGACGCTGGAGGAGAAGGTCGATATTCTGCAGAACGCAATCGATCTTGGACACGCGTTGCTGTTTGAAGAGGTGCGTGTAGCGATCCTGTCCGCAACCGAATCGGTCAATCCAAAAATCCCGTCGACGGTCGAAGCGGCGGCGCTTTGCAAAATGGTGGACCGGCGCCAGATTACCGGCGCGCTGGTCGACGGCCCGCTCGCGCTCGATAACGCGATCAACGTCGAAGCCATGCGAATCAAACAGATCGATTCACCGGTCGCCGGCCGGGCCAACGTGCTAATGGTGCCGGACCTCGAGTCCGGCAATATGCTCGCGAAAAGCCTGTCCTTTCTTGCTGGAGCAGATGCGGCGGGCATCGTCCTCGGTGCGCGCGTACCGATCATTCTGACCAGCCGCGCCGACTCCGTCACCACACGTCTCGCGTCGTGTGCGGTTGCCGCGCTGGTGGCGAAAGCGCGGCGCGAGGCCGGCAAGGTAATCGGGTGACGATATGGCCGATGTGATCCTGGTCTTGAATGCGGGCTCGTCCAGCCTGAAGTTCAGTGCATTCGACGCGCAAACGCCTCGCCTCGACCTGGTCCTGCACGGTCAGCTCGAAGCGCTGTACACGAACCCTCGTTTTTGCTCGACGGGTAGAGACGGCGAGGTGGATACCGAGGAATGGGGCACCGACTACCAACTGGGTCATCTTGGCGCAATCGAGTATCTCGCAGGTTTTCTGCGCAGCCATGGCGAGGGGCATCGCCTGATTGCGGTCGGTCATCGGGTCGTGCACGGCGGCCAGCGGTTTTCCAGGGCGGTCATGGCGACGCCCGACGTGACCGACGAACTGGAATGCCTCAGCCCGCTTGCACCGCTGCATCAGACGCACAACCTGAAACCGGTTCGGATCATCGCGCAATTGCGCCCCGAGATTCCGCAAGTTGCCTGCTTCGACACCATGTTTCACAACACGCAGACGGAAACCTCGAAGGCATACGCACTGCCTGCGTCGATTGCGGAGCGGGGCGTGCGCCGGTACGGTTTTCACGGGCTATCGTACGAATACATCGCCAGCGTGCTGCCGGAGGTCGCGCCCGCCGCTGCGGGCGGGCGTATCGTCGTGGCGCATCTCGGCAACGGTGCCAGCATGTGCGCAATGGTCGCGGGAAAGAGCGTTGCCAGCACGATGGGATTCACGGCCGTGGATGGGCTGCCCATGGGCACGCGTTGCGGAAGCCTCGACCCTGGCGTCATCCTGTATCTGCTCGACGAACTGAAGATGGATTCGCAGGAAATTGCAGACCTGATATACAAGCGCTCAGGTCTGCTCGGCATGTCGGGGGTGTCGAGCGACATGCGCACGTTGTTGGCGAGCACCGATCCGCATGCGCGCTTTGCGCTCGACGTCTACACGTACCGGATTGGGCGCGAACTCGGCAGCCTTGCCGCGGCTATGCAGGGTATCGACGGCCTTGTGTTCACGGCCGGCGTCGGCGAGCACGCGGCGGCGATTCGGGAACGGGTGGTGCGTGACGCGGCGTGGCTAGGAGCCGAACTGGACGACGCGGCCAATCAGGCCGGCGGCCCGTTGATCAGCCGTCCTTCGAGCAAGGTATCGGTGTGGGTCATTCCAACCAACGAGGAACTCATGATCGCCCGGCATACGCAGTCTGTTACCGGTGCTTCGGCGTTCTGAGGCTAACTGGCGGACCACGGAAACCCGCGCAAGCATCGCGAACATTGTCCATCGCAGGCTTTCTATGAAGGAGTTCCATCATGCCGATCGAACAACCGCGGTTGATCCTGAAGGAGGCGAGAGCGCTGGTCACGGGCGTCGCCAACGAGCATTCGATTGCGTACGGTTGTGCAAAGGCATTTCATGAGCTCGGGGCCAGTCTTGCGCTCACCTACGCGAACGACAAGGCCAGGCCTTACGTGGAACCGCTTGCACAGGCGCTCAACGCAGAGATTTTCATGCCGCTCGACGTGACGCATGACGGCGAACTGGAGGCCGTCTTCGAGCAGGTCGAGAAGGTGTGGGGGAATCTGGATATCCTCGTTCACGCCGTTGCATGGGCGCCGCAAAAGGACTTGCATGGCGGACTGCTGCAATCCTCGCGCGATGGCTTCCTGAGCGCAATGGACATTTCCTGCCATTCGTTCGTACGCATGGCGCGCCTTGCCGCGCCGTTAATGAAAGACGGCGGAACCATGCTGACCATGAGCTACTACGGCGCGAACAAAGTCGTGCCGAACTACAGCGTGATGGGGCCGGTCAAGGCGGCCCTCGAAGCCTGTACGCGATATCTGGCATTTGAGCTGGGGCCAAAGGGCATACGGGTGCATACCATTTCTCCCGGCCCGCTCAAGACACGCGCAGCTTCGGGGTTGAAGGATTTCGAGTTGCTGCTCAACGAGGCCGTACATCGTGCGCCGCTGGGCGAAGTGGTCGACATCATGGACGTGGGCTACACCTGCGCGTTTCTGGCCACGCCGTATGCGCGACGGCTCTCCGGCTCCACGTTGTATATCGACGGCGGACTGAACATCATGGCCTAGGGCAACTGGCAAGGAGCGACCATCATGGCTGAACTGCTGCTTGGAAATGTGGAAGAAACCGTCTCTGATGAGGAGATCAGCGAGTTCTTGATAAGGTACGGATTTCCTCAGTGCAGTGAGATCCGTCGTATAGCCGGTGCGGGCTCGCGGCCGGCGGCGTTGGTGATCTTCAACGATGTGACTGCCGACGGGCTGCGAAAACTGCAGACGCGTGTCCACAACATGTACTGGAAGAACCGCACGATCACCGCGCTGCTTCTTCCTGAGCGTGACGAATCATAGATATCGGCTGGAGCGGAACATGGGTCTGCTGTCGTGGTTGACCGGAAAACGCACACCTGAAGAAGGCGATGTCCAGCAGACGAAGGAAATCGTTGATCGGATCGTCAGGCTCAGTCCGCAATTGCGTCTCGCGCGTGACTACGAGGCGCGTATGGCGCCCGCAGTGCGCAAAGCGATCGATTATCTGACGCGCCTCGCGGAAGAGGTGCCCCCCGCGTGTGAAGCAAGCGCGGCTGCCTGGACGACGGATCCGTACATTCACGCTTTTTTTGCCGCGCCTGATGATGTTTGCGCGGTCTTTAGCCACTCGGAGGCAGTGCGCGCCTACTTCCGCGATCATCCTGAGGCGGAGGAAGCCTTCGCCGTGCTCGGAATGGCCATCATGGAAAAGAGCATTCTCGGCGTGGCGCAACATGGGACAACGATCCGGACCGACGTCGTGCAGACGACGGTCAGCTTTAGCGATCATCAGGTGCGCGTTTGCGGTGTGTCGGAAGCAGCGCTTCGGCGGGAAATCGTGCTGCGGGTCGTCGACCAGCTTGCGCTCGAGGGAATCAGCAAAATCGAGGCGGACGAGTCACGGCGTGATTCGCTCGAACAGGAGCGGGCGCTGCTCAGGACACGCCTTGCACTTCTTGAACGGCAGGGGGCCGGGGTGCGCTCGCTGCTGGGCAGCGAAGCGTCGTGCAACCCAGCGGAAGCCATGCGCCTGCAGGCGCGCATCGAAGAGAACAATCAGGCTCTGGCGAGTCTCGGCCTGAAGACCGAAGCGCTGGAGCGAGAACTGGATGTGATTTGCGGCGTGCTGTCGTCACCGGACTCGCATTTCTACATCTTGAAGAAGACATTCCGGCTGGACCGGTTGAACGTCATCGTGGAGGAAGTGGGCGTCCGCCCGGCAGAAGAAATAGAGTTTCGGATAGCCCGTTTGCCTGCGAGTCCGGAGACGATGCGCGCCTACGCGATGGTGCGCTTTCAGCGTAGCAACCTTCTGCCGGTCCGCAGCATGTTGACGGAAGCCGGACGGTTGCTGATTTGACGGCAGGCCTCTCACGCACCGTGCCGGGTACCTGGCACAGAGGGTGGCTCCGTCTGTGCGAACCCCGCATTGCTGAGAGCCACGAGCGTCGCCACGAAGATGAGCTTGCTGTCTCTCATGCTGCTGTCCTTTGACGCATACGCGCACCGTGTTTTGCGGCCTGATTGGCCGCCTTTTCCTTCATGACGGACGGGCGTCGCGCTGCCCTTACGATGCCGCTCACTTGATCGTGTAGCCACGACCTTCCATGCAAGCAGCGTAGGCACGGTTGAAGGTGTCCATGGCGCCTTGCGACTGCGACTGCGCCGATGCCGACGCAGCGCGCCGGTTTTGCCGGGCGCGCGAGCCGCCGACCATCGTTCCGGCCGTGGCGCCGATTGCCGCGCCTTTTCCTGCGTCACCGGCTATGGCTCCGATCACCGCTCCGCCGGCCGCGCCACGCGCCGCGCCTTGAACGCGTTCGCCTCCGCCCACTGCCGGTCCAGAAGGCGGCGGCGGGGCGTTGGCCACGGCAGTTGGATCGACTCCGGTGTTAGTCTTGGCCCACGAATAACATGCTCCGTCGTCCTGCTGCTGTTTTTGCTGGCTTTGACCCTTGGCGGGATAAGCGATCGGCTTTCCCTGCGCGGCGACGTCAACTGATATCAATGCGGCTAAAGTGGCAAAAACGCAGTACTTCGTTAACGTATTCACGGCAGCTCCTTGCTTGAGCCCACGCTAATGCAGGTCACCGGTCACCTGAATGCGAGCCCGTAACCGACACCGTCATGGCAATTCTGCCGGGATCTCGCGCTGGGCGATGTGTGTGCAGCAACGGCAGGTTGGCTTTCATCATTGCGTTCCCGTCATACCGCGCGCAATCGGACTAAGGTCGTATTTTTGCCGTCCGGCGCCTCGTCAGTCTCTGAGATCGATGATCTAAGACCAAGGTCCGATTGGTATCGCACTGGCCCACCTATAAGCTGCAATAGCGGTTGGCGATTCGGCGCGCTGGGCCTCGATCGCCGCACTAACGGCCGTGCTGATAGCTGGCATGTGCCTCATTGCGTGGTTGCTGCGTCTCAGTTCATTGGTCGATTTCACCAGCGAGGCACGTGCGAGAGATAGTCTGGCTGAAGATCCGCTCCACCGCTGAGCCGGTCAGACTCCTGATCTTTACCTGTCCGCGTCGCCCGTTGTTGATCTGGCGGGCGCGCGAATGCTCAAGACGTTGCATGAAGCACTTCAGACAGCCGCAATAGAGATGAAAGTGGTCGCCGCGCACGGAGACGTGCGAGATATGCTTCGCGCCGAGGGTCTCGAAGATCGCCTCGGCCTCATCGATCGGCGCAACCCGGTCGCGGACCCGTCGATGAATTCCATTCACGAAAAGTATGACCGACGGAACCGATGCAGCCGCTCACATCAACGGATAGCGCCGGCAGCGGTTGGATGAGGCCGCGAGGCCGTGGCTCTCAGCGCACCTGCACGACGCTATCGCTGTTTTTGTCGTGCCAGCGCCGAGGGCAATGCTATTGCTTTCCGGATCCGCTATTGAGGGAGATACACCGATGTCCGCCCAATCTCGCGTTGCGATACACGTTCTACCGCACTGGTTGATAGGTGCGGCTCTGCTGGCCGGAGCGACTGTCGGCTACGCTGGAAACCTGAACTTCCTGAAAGATACGCCGATCAGTTACATGAGGGAAGCTGACCGGAAAGCACTTAACGACGCCGCGCAGACCGCGCTTGAAACAAAGAAGGATGGTGCAACGTTGGAATGGAACAACGCGGGCACCGGCAATCCCGTATCCATCAAGGGCACGGTGACTCCGCACGATACCTCGCACAAGGGCGATCGAACCTGTCGGACGACGACGCTCGTGGCTATCGCAAAGGGCCAGACGCAAAGCTGGATGCCCACCGTCTGTAAGCACGGCAACGGCCCCTGGAAGATACTGAGGCAATGAGTGGCCTGGCGGAAGCGTCCCGTATAACTGAAGCGGCACCAGGGTCCCACGCCGAGGGCGACGTCCACAGTGCTCTCCAGTATTCATCTGCCCGGCGCGGGGAGTTCAATGAAACGGGTGCGACTGCCAAGTCACGAACTCGCCGTCGAAGTCGGCAACTGCTATGCCGAACAAGCAGGAACCTGAGGTGAAGTCGAGCCGCACCCGATGCTTCTTTTCGTCCTGGTAAATCCACCTGCACGGCGTCTCGCCTGAACAGCCGATCCAGACCGCAATCAATGGACTCGTCCTCCATTGCGATGATGCCCAGCGCGCTATTCGTTCATTCGGACTGCCGTTCCCGTGCGTCAGGCGATATCCGGGGGACTTCTTTTTGTCATTTCCCATCGCTCCATTCTCGTAAAGAACTGGAGTATTCGAAAATCCAGGAAGGGGTATGTCTGTGGGACCAAGGTCTTATTGTTTCGTATCGCGAGAGGAATCATTGTAGTGCAGGAGATACAGATTTGAGAGACGGGAATATTTCTCAATCAAGATGGCGACCACGATTCCTTTATCAATGTACCCGCTCGCACATCGGTGTTAATGGGTGAACGGCAGACGAGGGCTACCATGGCATGGCTAGCTGCAACGTTACAGCACTATCGCATCCAGAGTGTTTTCGCCTGACCGGGTTGTGGTGCGGCCGCACATCAGTCGCAACGTGGCGGAACTACTCGCCGGCGACATCACCAGTGCCTGCAAATACCTCGAGAAAAATGGCGGAAACGCTCCACCGCCGACGCTGCACGCACATCCCTCGGGAACGGCGGCGCCCACCAAATGCTGAGGATGGCAAACGATGCAGCCGGGAGAATTCACTATGGCGCGCGCAGAAAGCAGGATCGTCCTGGCGGTGATTGCTGTATTCGTAGCGCTGGGTGGAATTGCGTCGTCGATCCGAGGCTTGCTTTACGAGAGCCCGGCTCTTGTTCATATCGGGGCGTATGCGATGGTGCTCGGCGTCGCCTGCTTCGTGCTGCTGCTCCGTCCGGGTAAGGGAGCCGGCAAGTAAGGCGAGAGGACCTAGTGTCGGCCCGTACGGCCTGGCGCGTCGCGCCCGGTTGTCAGAGCGCCGGATCGAACGGATCGAAGGATGGAGCGGCGAGACTCACGCACCGGGGATTTGCCTCGGAAACACAATGGAGGTCGATGATGAACAGACGGAATTTTGTACTAAAAGTAGCGGCTGTCAGCGCTGCGGCGAGTTTGACGCTCGCGGGCTGCTCCGTGACGCCGGGCAGCGGCAAAAGCCCTGAAACCGATGCATCGAAGCGCCAGGCGATCGACGCGAGTGTTGACGGTACGTTGAGCCGGCTTTTCGCGACGATCAAAGGCTCGCACGAACTCGCAGCGAAAGCCCAAGGCATCCTTGTGTTCCCGGATGTGAAGAAAGCGGCCTTCATTGCTGGGGCAGAGTATGGCGAAGGCGCATTGCGTGTGGGTGGCACGACAGCGGGCTACTACAGCACAGCGGCTGCTTCATTTGGATTCCAGGCCGGTGCCCAGTCGACGGCAGTCATTATCATGTTCATGACGCGGGACGCGCTCGACAAGTTCCGCAATGCGGCTGGGTGGTCGGTTGGCGGCGACGTGGCGGTGTCAATCGTGAAAGTGGGTGCGAACGGCACAATCGACACGACATCGGCCTCCTCGCAGGTCGTGGCTCTCGTATTGACCAATACCGGGCTGATGGCGGACGCTTCGCTCAACGGCGCCAAGGTGACACGGCTGAATCTGTGAAAGTGAAACGCGGCCTGCCCCAGATACGCCAGCTTGCCTGACCCGTAGTGACGGGCGCGGGGCTGGCGGAGCGCCGCGCGTCGGTGCGGACGACGTTCGGGCGTGCGAATGCGCCGCGGGCCCGGTCGTCGATCAGCCCGCCACGCGGACGTAGCCGGCGGCGCATCTACTCGCACGGGAGCGGTCGCGATATCCGTCACGCCCAGCATGAACAACTCGCTGGCGATGAATCGACGATCTTTCAGAGAGATGGGTGCAGCGGCATGGTTCTGTTCCGACTACCATGGTTATGGGCGTGCCCTGGATTGTCGCCAGCAGATCATCGAGGCGACCTGCCGGGAGACAAGTTATGTTGCTCACACCGATTACCGAACGGGTGTTGTCCAGGCAATTGCTCGATGTTCTGATCCGTGCCGGACTCATTGCCGTTCTGGCTGTTTTCTGTTTCCGGATCTTCGCCCCGTTCCTCAACCTCATGGTCTGGGCTCTCGTCCTCGCGATCACGCTGTATCCGCTCCAGGTCAGACTCAGGCGTACGCTTGCCAACAAGGACGGTCTGATCGCCACGCTGATCATTCTGGTTGCGTTTGCCGTCATTCTCGTGCCGACCTATATGTTGGGCGTCGCGGTGGCCGACTCGTTGGAGAGTGTGGTGGCCGTCATCAAGAGCGGCAGCTTTCGCATTCCTGCGCCGGCCGATTCGGTTGCCAGTTGGCCGCTGGTGGGGCAGAAGGTGCACGACTTCTGGCAGCAGGCCTCGACGGACCTCACCGGTCTCGCGCACCGGTTCGCACCTCAGCTCAAGGAAGCCGGACTTGCATTGCTCGCCACGGTCACCGGCCTGTCGGCGGGACTGCTGATCTTTTTCGTCGCGCTGATCGTCGCGGGGATTCTGATGGCTCACGGCGAGACAGGTCATAAAAGCGCGGCGCAGATCGCTGCGCGCATCTCCGGTCCCGAGACCGGCCCGCAGATCACGGAGCTCTGTACGGCCACGATTCGCGCTGTGGCACAAGGCGTGGTGGGGATCGCGTTTATCCAGATGTTGTTGATTGGCATCGGCTTCGTGATGATGGGCATTCCCGGTGCGGGCCTGCTGGCGCTCGCCGTGCTGCTGATCGGCGTCATGCAGTTGCCGGCCACGCTGATCACGGCGCCTGTGATCGTCTTTGTCATCGTCACCGAGGGTGTCAGTACCACGACGATCATCTTCGCGGTCTACGTGTTCGTCGCGGGACTCGTCGACAACGTGCTCAAGCCATTGCTACTGGGGCGCGGCGTCGCCATGCCGATGCCTGTCGTGTTGATCGGCGCGCTCGGCGGCATGGTATCGGGCGGCGTCATCGGCCTGTTCATCGGTCCCGTGATGCTTGCGGTCGGGTATCGACTGTTCTGGCGATGGGTGAAAGACCAATCCGGTGCCGAGCAGCCGAAAGAAGAGCGGCAGGCCTGATGCTGCCTGGGCCGATCGGTGTACGTGAGGCACGTGCTGAATTGGGAATCGCGGTTGCCGGCCGCTACCCGCGGGTACGACAGAGCGACGGTCGGCGGCGCCATCATTTCAGATGGCTGTTGCGCCAGTTGCGCGGGGTCACGCCGAAGCGTGAATTGAACCAGTACGTGAAGGAGCCCTGCTGTGAATATCCGAGCAACGCCGAAACCCGCCCAATCGGATAGCGCGGGTTGCTCATGTAGCGCACGGCAAGTTCGCCCCGGACCTCGTCCACCAGACTCGAGAAGCTGGTATGCGCCAGTTCGAGCTGGCGCTGCATGGTGCGAACGCTCAGACGCAAATGGCGGGCAACCAGTTCGACCGTGGCCTGCTCAAGGGGCAGCAGCAGGTAGATCGCCTTGCGCACTTCCAGCGCGGTCGAATCGGCACCCGCCACGTTGAGCGAGTCGGCGAGGCTCTCGGCATAGCGCACCAGTTCCGGGTCAGCGGAGGGATTCGGGTAGTCGAGATCGGCGGCCGCACACACGAAACCGTTGAAATCGCTTCCGAACTCCAACGCGCAGCCGAAGAACCGTCGATGAAACGTCAGGTCTGCCGGCCCTTGGTGAACGAAATGGACCGAACGCGGTTTCCAGTGATTGCCGAGCAGGGCGCTGGAGTGGCGCCCGAGCACGCCGACCGCGAGTTCGATCGCCTGTTTCGTCGGAGTGCCCGGTTCGACCACCAGTTCTTCCCGGATGGTGACCGATTCACCGGCGTCCTCGACGTGCATGGCGAGGGCTTCGTTCAGCAGATGCCGGTATTGGGCCGCGGCCAGCAACACCTCGCGAAGCGTGCGCTTATGCGCGAGCAGGACATTGATCACACCAGTACCGAACTTTTGCCGCGTCCCGGCCATCTGCAGCGCGAAAGTCGGGCACGACGCCTTTTCGGCCGTCAGTTCCAGCAGCCGGCACGCGGCTGCTGCCGGAATGCGATCGTCCGGATTCGCAAGCGCCGCGGTATCGATCCCGACCTGCTTCGCCAGCTCGACCGGGTTCAGACCGACCCGCCGCGTCACATCGAAATAGCCGCTCATGGCTACCGCGCGCAACATCGTTTCCATCGCTATGTCTCCGCTCACCTGTCGCCGGCAGCGTCCCTGTGCCTGTGTCCATGTCTGCTGATCAGATGCCTGCCGCACGTACCGGTGTTAACGCGTAGTGGCATGAATTCCGAAAAGAATGGCGCCGTATCGCAAAAGTGTAGCGCAGGATTGCCGTATCGTGCATCTCAACGGTTCATCATGTTCCGACCAGTTGTCATGCGGCCAGCCGTGTCGCGAGCGTCGGAATACCCGTCACCCTATTGGAGAACACGATGCAATTCCTCGACGATTCGCTGCACCCCGAGAACCAGGACAAGGTTGTGATCACGACCGCTCCGTACGGCCCGGAATGGATGCCGGAGGACTTTCCGGAAGACATTCCGGTGACGATGGAAGAGCAGATCCAGAAGGCCGTCGACTGCTACAACGCCGGCGCGACCGTCCTGCACCTGCACGTGCGCGAACTGGATGGCAAAGGCTCGAAGCGCCTGTCGAAATTCAACGAACTCATCGCCGGCGTGCGAGCGGCTGTGCCGGACATGATCATCCAGGTGGGCGGCTCGATCTCGTTTGCACCGGAAGACGATGGCCAGGCGGCGAAGTGGCTTTCCGACGACACGCGTCACATGCTGGCCGATCTCGACCCGAAGCCCGATCAGGTGACCGTCGCGATCAACACCACGCAGATGAACATCATGGAGCTGCTCTATCCGGAGTACCTGGAAGGCACCTCGTTGTCCAACCCTGCGTTCATGGCCGCTTATAGCGAGATGACGGTTCCCGCCGGCCCGGCATGGGTCGAGGAGCACCTGCGCCGCCTGCAGGCTTCGGGTATCCAGCCGCACTTCCAGCTCACGGGCATCCATGCGCTCGAGACACTCGATCGCCTGGTGCGCAAGGGCATCTACAAGGGGCCGCTGAACCTGACGTGGATCGGTATCGGCGGCGGCTTCGACGGCCCGAACCCGTTCAACTTCTTCAACTTCGTGCACCGCGCGCCGGATGGCTGCACGCTCACGGCCGAGTCGCTGCTCAAGAACGTGTTGCCGTTCAACATGATGGCGATGGCCATGGGCCTGCATCCTCGCTGCGGGATCGAAGACACGATCATCGACGCGCACGGCAACCGGATGACGTCGGTGCAGCAGATCGAACAGTGCGTGCGTGTAGCGCGCGAACTGGGCCGCGAGATCGCCTCCGGCAAGGAAGCGCGCGACATCTACCGCATCGGCGTGCAATACGAAACGGCCGACGAGACACTCGCGGCCAACGGCATGACACCGAATCGCAAGGCAGGCGTGAAGAACCTGCCGCTGCGCGCGGCGTAAGGGATTGGAGCGCGGCAGACGTTTCGCGGATGCCGCGTTTTGGAAGGTAGGGCCCGCCGGCATGCCGGTGAGGGCCGCGCGGTATCCATAAAGGCCGCCTTTGTCCTGCTGGGCAAAGGCGGTCACCAACGAGTTGAACACGAAGGAGACGACTCATGTTCACGCATGCCGAGCCTACGACTGGCAATATTTCGACGGCGCAAAAAGACGTGCGCGCGTATGCATGGGTGGTATTTGTTTTGACGGTCGGGTTGCTGCTCTCCGACTATATGTCGCGACAGGTCCTGAATGCGGTGTTTCCGATGCTCAAGGCCACGTGGCACCTGTCCGACACGCGGCTCGGTTCGCTGAGCAGTGTGGTCGCGCTGATGGTCGGCGTGCTCACGTTTCCGCTGTCGGTGCTCGCCGACCGCTGGGGCCGCGTGAAGAGCATTGTCCTGATGGCGGCGATCTGGAGTCTCGCGACGCTCGGCTGCGCGCTTTCGACGAATTATGGCGAGATGCTGCTTGCGCGCGCCTTCGTTGGGATCGGTGAAGCCGCCTATGGCAGTGTCGGCATCGCGGTCGTCCTGAGCATCTTTCCGGCACGGCTGCGCTCCACGCTCACCGCAGCGTTCATGGCCGGCGGCGCTCTCGGTTCAGTGCTGGGCATGGCGCTGGGCGGGGCAGTCGCGGCTCACCTGGGCTGGCGCGCGGCGTTCGGCGCGATGGCGGCCTTGGGGATCATACTGGTCGTCATCTACCGGTTTGCCATCACCGAAGAGCGGCTCGCGCCGCTGCAGCCGGCAAACGCGCGCCGTCAGACACAGGGCGCCGGTATGCGCTTGAGCTTGCGCAGCTTGATGCAGGGGCTCTTTTCGACCAACTCGGTCGTGTGCGCCTACGTCGGCAGCGGCATCCATCTGCTGGTTCCGGCGGCCGTATGGGCGTGGATGCCCAGCTTCCTGAACCGCTACTACGGCATGTCCACCGGCAAGGCGGCCATGAGCGCGTCCGCGTTCGTGCTGGCCACCGCTTTCGGCATGGTGGTGTGCGGAAATCTGACCGACCGGCTCAGCAAGCATGGGCGGGAAAGGAAGTGGAGCGCGGCCATCGCCTTCTGCCTGCTCTGCTTCGTGCTGCTGATGGTCGGATTCCGGATGCCGCCGGGTCCGGCGCAACTCATCGTGATCGGCGCCGGCATGTTTTTTTGCGCAGGCGCGACCGGCCCCTCGGGGGCGATGGTTGCGAATCTCACCCCACCGTCGATCCATGCGTCGGCGTTTGCCACCCTGACGTTGGCGAACAATCTGCTGGGGCTGGCACCCGCTGCCATCCTGACGGGCATCGTGGCCGACCGGATCGGGCTCGTCGGCGCGTTGCAACTCGTGCCGTTTGCACCCCTTGTCGCGGCGGTCGCTTTCTACATCGGCAAGCGGACCTATGGCGCCGATGTCGATCGCGTGAGTGCCCTGCGTGAACAGGCCGGGGGCTGACCCGACGGTCCTCCGCGAGCTTTAAACCTGGCGGGTGCGCCTGAGAGCAGGACGGGCAGCCCCATCACAGGCCAAATAAATTTGCAGTTCGAGTAAAGGATAGGAGATTCGATATGGCAAAAGCAGTGCGTTTCCATGAAACCGGTGGTCCCGAAGTCTTGCGCTATGAAAACGTTGAAGTGGGCGACCCCGGCCGCGGACAGGTCCGCTTGCGCCATGAGGCAGTGGGCCTGAATTTCGCCGACACCTACTTCCGCAGCGGCTTGTACCCCGTGCCGCTCCCTGCGGGCATGGGTGTCGAGGCTGCCGGTGTGGTCGAGGCAATCGGCCCCGACGTGACCAACGTCGCAGTCGGCGATCGCGTGACCTACACGGGCTTTGTCAACACACTCGGCGCGTACAGCACTGAACGCCTCGTCCCGGCGGCGCCGCTCATCAAGCTGCCGGATGCGATCTCCTGCGAAACGGCTGCCGGCATGACGATGCGAGGTCTGACCTCGTCGTACCTGATGCGCCGCATTCACGATTTCAAGGCGGGCGACACCATCCTGCTGCATGCCGCCGCCGGCGGTGTCGGCCTGATTGTGTCGCAATGGGCGAAGCTGCTGGGTCTCACCGTGATCGGCACGGTTTCGAATGAGGCCAAGGGCGAGATGGCCCGTGCGCATGGCTGCGACCACATCGTCTACTACGGACGGGAGGACGTCGCGAAGCGCGTGCGCGAACTGACCAACGGCGTCGGCGTGAACGTCGTGTTCGACAGCGTCGGCAAGGATACCTTCGAGGCGTCGCTCGATTCGCTCAGGCGCCGTGGCCTGATGGTCTGCGTCGGCACGGCGTCGGGGCCAATCCCGCCGTTCAATCCCCAGCTTCTGGCGATGAAGGGCTCGCTCTACCTGACGCGCCCCGCGCTGGCGGACTATATCGCCGACCCCGCGGAAAAGGACGAACTCGCCGGCGAACTCTTCGGGCATGTCGCCGCAGGCCGCATCAAGATCGAACTCAACCAGCGTTACGCGCTGGAGGACGCGGCGCAGGCCCACCGCGATCTTGAATCGCGCAAGACGACTGGCTCGTCAGTCTTCGTCATCTGAGGAGAACACCATGCGAGTCGAACAATTGACATGCGCCATCGGCGCCGAACTGGTCGGCGTGAATCTTGCCGACGCCGTCGACGATGACGGCCTGTTTGCGGAGATCCGTGCGGCGCTGCTCGAACACCGGGTGCTGTTTCTGCGCGACCAGGACATCTCGCGCGCCGAGCATCTTGCGTTTGCGCGCCGTTTCGGCGAACTGGAGGACCATCCCGTCGCCGGCAGCGACCCGGAGCATCCGGGCCTCGTACGCATCTACAAGAACCCGGATCAGCCTAACGACCGGTATGAAAACGCGTGGCATGCGGATGCCACCTGGCGCGAGGCGCCGCAGTTCGGCGCTGTCCTGCGCTGCGTGGAGTGCCCGCCCGTCGGCGGCGACACGATGTGGGCAAACATGGTGCTCGCCTACGAGAACTTGCCGGACCACATCAAGGCCCAGATTGCAGATCTGCGCGCCCGCCACAGCATCGAGGCGAGCTTTGGTGCCGCGATGCCGATCGAAAAACGTCTCGCTCTTAAGGCGCAATTTCCGGATGCGGAGCATCCAGTTGTGCGCACGCACCCGGAGACCGGCGAGGAGGTGTTGTTCGTGAGCGCCTTCACCACCCATTTCACCAATTACCACACGCCGGCGCGCGTGCGCTTCGGGCAGGACGCCAATCCGGGCGCGGGTGACCTGCTGCGCTATCTCATCAGCCAGGCGTACATCCCCGAGTACCAGGTCCGCTGGCGCTGGAAACCCAACAGCATCGCGATCTGGGATAACCGCAGCACACAGCACTATGCCGTGATGGATTACCCGCCGTGTCACCGCAAGATGGAGCGCGCCGGAATTGTTGGTGACCGGCCGTACTGATCGCATCATGACTCTCGATATGACACCAACCATCCTGATGGTGCCGGGCTTGCGCGACCACGTCGCGGAGCATTGGCAAACACTGCTGGAGCGGATGCTGCCCAAGGCCGCCTCAGTGCCGCCGCTCGAGCGCGACAAGCTCAGTTGCGCGGCGCGCGTCGCAGCGCTCGATGCCGCGCTCGCGAAAATCCATGGCCCGGTGATCCTCGTCGCGCATAGCGCGGGCGTGATGATCACGGCGCACTGGGCCCAGCAACACAGCCGCAGGATTCACGGCGCGCTGCTCGCCGCTCCTGCCGACCTGGAGACGCCGCTGCCGGCGGGCTATCCGGCCATCGATGAACTGGCCCAGAACGGCTGGCATCCGGTTCCACGCAAGCCGCTGCCGTTCCCGAGCATCGTCGGCGCGAGCCGCAACGATCCGCTCGCGCAGTTCGAACGTGTCGCGACGATGGCGAAAAACTGGGGCAGTCGTCTCGTCGACCTCGGCGAAGTCGGTCACCTGAATCCGGCTGCAGGGTTTGGTGAATGGGCGATGGCGCAGACACTGATCAATGAGCTTGTCTGATCAGAACCGGACCTGCACAGCCAGATCGGGACGCGAGCGAGCGGGCCTTCCTGGTGAGCGAAACCTTCTTCGACTTCATCTGCCCGCGGTGCCTTATCGGCAAGCGCAATCCGGATGAGGCCGTGTCCCGCTCGCAGCGATGCTGGCAGTCATGGTGTTTGCAGTCCAAAGCTAAAGGAACAGGGAATGTCACGTCAGATACCGGTTGGAGTGGTCGATGAACTCGCGCCAGGCCAGCGCAAACTGGCCTTCGCCGATGGCCGCGGCATTGTCCTGTTCAACATCGACGGCACGATCCACGCCATCGACAACGCATGTCCCCACAACGGGGCGTCGATCGCAAGCGGTCAGCTCGACGGGTGCGTGCTGCGCTGCCCGGCGCACGGTCTGCGCTTCGACGTGCGCACCGGCTGCATGCCGGGCGTAGGCGGGTTGAGCCTGACGACTTTCCCGGTTCGGGCCGTCGACGGGAAGCTGGTCGTGAGGCTCGATGACCCGGCCGCCGGTCCCGCGCCGGCACCGGTGGGCAATTCGGCGCCGTGATCCGGGCAGTGCGGGAACATACAGCTATTTAGGGGAACAGAATGCAAGGTTTGATGATGCAGCAACCGCTGCTGGTTGCTTCGCTGCTCATGCACGCGGAACGCCATCACGGCGACCAGGAGATCGTGTCACGACGGGTCGAAGGCGACATTCACCGGTATCGGTACCGGGATTTTGCGCAACGCGCGCGCCGCATGGCAAATGCCCTCGCGAGCCTCGGCATCGAGCCGGGCGAGCGGGTAGGGACGCTGGCGTGGAACGGCTACCGGCACATGGAGCTTTATTTCGCCGTGTCCGGGGCGGGGTCCGTGTTGCATACGCTCAACCCCCGGCTCCACGTCGACCAGCTCGCGTACATCATCGAACATGCGGAAGATCGCGTTGTGTTCTTTGACCTGACGTTTCTGCCGCTGATCGAGAGCGTCGCGCCGCGGGTCAAGAGTCCGAAGGTCTTCGTTGCCATGACCGATCGCGCGCACATGCCGCGAGACCATGAGCTGCCGGCGAGGCTGCTGTGCTACGAGGATCTCGTCAACGGTCAAAGCGACGTTTTCGACTGGCCTCTGCTGGACGAAAACAGCGCGTCATCGCTGTGCTACACGTCCGGGACGACCGGCAATCCGAAGGGGGTGCTATACAGCCATCGCTCGACCCTGCTGCACACCTACGCGGCGGCGCTGCCGGATGCGCTGAACTGTTCGGCGCGCGACGCGATCCTCCCGGTCGTGCCGATGTTCCATGTCAACGCGTGGGGACTGCCGTATATCGCCTGCATGGTGGGTGCGAAGCTGGTGTTTCCCGGGCCGGCGCTGGACGGCCAATCGCTCCATGAACTGATCGAGGACGAACAGGTCACGCTTTCGGCCGGCGTACCGACAGTCTGGCAGGGACTGCTTGCGCATGTCGACGCGATCAAGGCTTCGTTCTCGTCGATGAAGCGCACGATTATCGGCGGCGCTCCCTGCCCGACAGCGATGACGGCGGCGTTCCAGGAGCGCCATCACGTCGACGTCGTGCATGCATGGGGTATGACGGAATTGAGCCCGGTTGGCACCGTCTGCAGTTTCAAGGCACATCAGGTGTCTCTGCCCGCGGCGCAACGCTACGCGCTTCAGGCGAAGCAGGGGCGTCCGGTGTTCGGCATCGACATGAAAATCGTCGACCTGCAAGGCAACGCGTTGCCGTGGGACGACACCGCGACTGGCGATCTTCTCGTGCGCGGTCATTGGGTCACGCGGGAGTATTTCGGCAGTGACGACACGCCGGCGCTGCGCGACGGCTGGTTCCCGACCGGTGACGTCGCCAGGATCGATCCCGACGGCTTCATGCAGATTACGGATCGCAGCAAGGACGTCATCAAGTCCGGCGGCGAATGGATCAGTTCGACCGACATCGAAAACGTCGCGTACCTGCACCCCGAAGTCACGACGGCGGTATGCATCGCCGCGCGGCATCCGAAGTGGGACGAGCGGCCGCTGCTGCTGATCGTGAGGAAGCCGGGCAGCACGCTCGCCGCGGACGAACTGCTCACGTTCTTTGACGATCGGGTTGCGAAGTGGTGGAAGCCGGACGCCGTGTTGTTCGTCGACTCGGTTCCGCTCGGTGCCACGGGCAAGGTGCTCAAGAACCGCCTGCGGGATCAGTTCGGCGACTACTACCTGCCGGCCTCGGATACCGACTTGGCAACAACACAGTTTCATTCGAACAACAAGTCATAAATTGCCGGGTCTACCCGGCGCGCCCCACACTCGGAGGAGACGCAATGAAATTAAAATCGTATAGCTCGGCAGTGCTGCTAGTGTTTTCCGCAGCGGCCCATTCCCAGTCGTCGGTTACGCTCTATGGCGTACTCGATACGGGACTTCTGTATCAGAGCACCTCGGCCGCAACCTTTCTGCCGAACGCGCGTAACCTGGGGCATGTCTATCAGCTCAAGGACGGCGGAATCTATTCCAGCTTCTGGGGCCTGAAGGGAAGCGAGGACATCGGCGCCGGCTACAAGATCACGTTCAAGCTGCAAGGCACGTTCAACACCACGAACGGCAAGTTCGGGCTGTCCGATACGCCGGGCACGACCGCGATTTTCAACCAGTTTGCGACAATCGGCGCGACCGGGCCGTTTGGCACGTTCGACGCCGGCCGCCAGATCATCCCGATGATTTACGCCATGGCGGAAACCGATGTACGCGGCGCGCAGTATTTCGGCAGTATTCTGACCGCGTGGCTGGGCGTCAATCAGGCAGCCGGCTGGCCCGGCACCAGCACGAACGCTCCAATCGGCGCCCTCTATGACAGCAACGCGCTGGTCTACAATTCGCCGAAATTCTATGGTGCGTCGCTTGCGCTCGAGTACGCGCCGGGTGGCGTCGCGGGACAGTTCCAGGGCGGCACGCGTGAGTCGGCTGTACTCAAGTATTCGAATTACGGTCTGAACCTGTCCGCTGTGTATTACAACGGACATGACACCAATCCGTTTCCGCAGAACTTTCCGGCGGCTCCGGCTGTGCCTGCGACAGGCGAGAGCAACAACCGTTTCTATTATTTCGGTGCGATGTATACGATCAGCGGGTTTTCATTATCCGCCTCGTACGCCATCGGCAAAAACCCCGCGAAGAGCAATACCGTCGACTTCGAAATGGCGTCGGGCGGCCTCGGCTACCAGTTCAATCCGCGCTTCAAGATCACGTCCGGCTACTACTACCTGAAGGACCGGAACAATTCAGCGAATCACTCGAGCGAATTCGCAGTGGGTGCCGAATACAACCTGTCCCAAAGGACCAAGGCGTACGCGCAAGTCGGCTATGTCGACAACAAGGGGACGATGAACCAGACGATCATCTATGGGAATCCGGTTGCGCCGGGTGTCTCCACCACTGCGGCCATGGTCGGCATTCGCCATAGCTTCTGATCCCGTCACCCTCATGAACCGGAGTAATCTATGAAAGCAATCACACTCGCGCTGGTGGCCGCCGCATTCGTTGCGGTATCCACGACGGCGTGGTCCCAGACCGGTGAAGCAGCCAGTGCGCAAGGTGCGTCCGCGACGGCGGCATCGGGCTCCGTGGCTCCCGCGGGCAGGAAAGCGGACCGTGCCCTGCGCCGCAGGATTTATGCCGCCTTCGGCAAGGACAAGGAGATCAGCGCCGGAGACATCAGTGTCATCGCGAAAGACGGCGCGGTGACGCTGAATGGCACGGTCACCGAAGCTGCCCAGATCGGCAAGGCCGAGGCGATCGCGAGGGGCGTTTCCGGAGTGACGTCGGTGACCAACAAGCTGACGGTGAGGAAGCCGCTTGGCGGCATGTAAGCTGCAATAGCCAGGCATGGAGTACGGCGAGGCCGAAGACAACTGGCCGCGCCGGGTTCCACCCACATATAGGGCGACACCGGATCAGGCGGCTTCGCGCAGCCCTTGCGTCCTTGCGAGATGATCGTATTTGCAAGGACTTCGTCCGAGAGGCAAAGGCACGGTTCGATTTTTTTGACGCTCGACGCGACCCTGTTTGTCGAGTAGAAATGCGTTGCACATGGCGTCCAGAACCGGCGGAAGCCTATCCTGCCATGCCTTGTTTTCACGTCTCTAGCGAAAAGAATGGGCGTCGCGGTGAATCTGCTCGCTCGTCTCGCACAAATAAGCTGCGCCACTGAAAGCGGGGATCCTTGATCTGCCGAGCTTTGATCCAGCCATGCAGGAACTGAACTGACGGTACGAAGCCGAGTGACAAATGACGTCGACTGCGCTAATAAAACACTCGCGTGTATTCGAACTGGTCCGCAGCGACTTCCCGATGGGTGCGATAGTGCGTTAGCAGGCACCCGTTCGTTCTTTAGGCTGTTAAAGAAGCTCTTCATCAGTACATTTCCAACAATTACCCTTGCCGCTCATCGAGCAGCGCATCCGCTGGAAGTCGAGGCTAGCAAATTGGGTGCCTCCGTCCGAACGATACCGCGCGCCGGGTTCAGGCCGACGCTGAAACCTCCAGCAGATTCTGCGTGACATGCAGCTTGTGTTTCGAGTCCGTCACGACACGATAACGACGCTTGTGGCCCGGGTCGCAGGACAAAGGCAGGCAAAGGCCGCAATAGCGAACTAATATGTTTTGGGAAACCGGTCGCAAATGTTGGAGGTCCCGATGAAGAAATCTGAAAGACGGGTTGCGATTGCATTAGTGGGCATCGCCATCTGGCTCAGTGGTCTCTATTTCGCCATTACCGGACTGGTCTATGACCGCAGCATGGAATACCGGTACGGCGCGCTCGCCATTTTCGTTGGTGTGGCGATCGCGGTCATTGCGCTGAACCTGATCTCGATTCCCGGCTTGCCGCGCAAGAAAAAGCAGATCTAGCAATAGCAGCGTGCTCACTGCGCACCGAATGCCGGCGCAGGCGTGGTTTCGTTTTTCTTTTTCGTCTGATCGCGCGTATCGCTCTTCGCTTCACGCGTCTTTCTGCGCTGCCCGCCGCGTGTCAACCTCGTCGAGCAAGACCATCGGGCGATCAAGCGGCGCACCCGACCCATGCTGGAGTTCAAGACTTTTCGCTGCGCCCGGATTCTTCCTGGCGGCATCGAAGTGATGCATACGATCGCCAAAAGAACAGATGAAGTGCGCTCGCGGAACCCATCCGGCAGGCGCAGATCGATTCCACGAACTGGCAATATAAGCAGTGCTTCCCATATCGATCACCTTTCGGCTGCGAGCCTTACTGCAACAACACCCCGAGCGGACATCGGTTTATGGTGATGTATGCTTTAACCGCACGAAGCGCAGTTCGGGTGCGCCAAGGCTTTCGTAATAGCGTTAGCCCGGGGCGATCCAGCTCTCACAGAGGTGACCTCTCGGAAGGGATCTCCATGACCCCCTCTATGCAGTGTGAATCCAGTCATGCCATGGTCTCCGCCAGACTGCCGGCGCACGCTGGATTATATGAAGGCGTGTGGTGTGCCATTGGGTGCGCCTGCTTATGGCTGGCCGTGACCAGCTTCCTCGTTCTGTCGACGGCGGTTATCAATCCCGCGGCAGCCGCGTTGCCCGCCGGGTTGCAAAACATCCTCAACAATGTGACGGGTGGCACCGCGCCGCCAGCTTCCGCAGCGCAGGCTGCATCGGCACCAACGCCCGCGAGTCAGGCCGAACTGGCGCGCTCACTGGACAGCCTGATCGACACGCTCGAGAGCGATCCACAACGCAAAGCGCTGGTAGCCCATCTGAAGGGGCTTCGTGAAGGTACCCAAAGTGCCGCACCCGCTGCGCCGGCATCGTCCGGACAAGGCAAAAGCGATATGCTCGGCGCGATTGCGTCAGGCATTGCGTCTGTCGAAACGGATTTGAGTGAAGGCCGCACACCCTTGCATTACTGGGCGGCCCGTTCGAGCGCGGCGGCCGACGATCTTTCGACTATTCTCAGCGGCGGAAGCGGGGAGTCGTTTGGCCACGTCCTGCTTGGCATGATCGCGACGTTTGTGGGTTGGGGCGCGTGCGCTGGCCTGTTGATCTATCTGCGGCGGCGCATCAGTGCGCGTTATGGCTGGAAGCTCGCGCTGGAACCGGGTCCAACTTCGTTCGAACTCTTGAGTTTTGCATTTTGGCGGACGGCGCCATGGATCGCCGCATTCGTGGCGGTGGCGCTGTTCATGCGGGGAATGCCTGACGCGCTCGGCGGCACGCTGGGGCTTGTGATCGTCTATGCCATAGTCGCGGGTTCGATCTTCTCGGCGATCTGCCTGATTGTGTTCTCGGCGTTCAACACGGCACACCGGCGTGTCGCAGTTCATCAACTGCTCGCGCAAAGCCGCTGGCCGCTTTTCGCTATCGGTGCATGTGGTGCGCTCGGTGACGCGACGGCCAATCCAGACGTCACAAACCTGCTCGGTTTGAATCTCGCCGGGCTCGTATCGGCATCCGCAAATGTGGCTGCGGCCCTGCTGATCGGTTATTTCGCACTCGCTTACCGGCGGCCCGTCACGCATCTGATACGCAATCGCCCGTATGCGCAACGGCGTGATCACAAACTCGCCACGGAAGCGCTCGATATCCTGGCATCGCTGTGGAACATCCCAGTCCTTTTAATCGCGATCGCATCGGTTTTTACGATCGTTGATGCGCGCGGTTCGGAAGAGAACGTATTACAACCGTCACTTCTCAGTGCGCTGTTACTCGTGCTCACGCTGTTCGTGTCGGCGCTGCTGATGCACGTGACGCGTCGAAGGGACACGCGCGCCCAGCGCCGCGCGCCGCACCTGATGCGACTCTTGCGCTTCGTGAGCACGCTGCTCGTCCTTCTGATGTGGCTCGCGTACATTCAATTCGAACTGGACCTGTGGAGCGGACCGATCGCGCGAATGATCAAGCACAGTGCGATGACACCCAGTTTCAAGCACGCGCTGATTACAGTCATAGCGACGGTCTTTGGCGCCTGGTTCATCTGGATACTGTGCGACACCGCGATTCTCAACGCGCTGGGCCCGAGCAGTTCGCGGAACAAGGCTCTCGATCCCGGCATGCGCGCACGCACGATGTTGCCGCTCGTGCGCAACGCTGTTTTCGTGGCGGTTGCGACCCTCGCCGCCATCGTCGCCGCCGCCACCCTGGGCGTCAATCTTACGCCTCTCCTTGCGGGCGCGGGGGTGATCGGTCTTGCAGTCGGCTTCGGTGCGAAGACGCTCGTCACCGACCTGATCACGGGGCTCTTCATCATTGTCGAGGAGACGATCTCGGTCGGTGACTGGATTGAGATTGACGGCAGCCACGCCGGCATCGTCATGGACCTGACGATTCGCACGGTCCGGTTACGTGACGGACAAGGCGCGGTTCACACCATTCCCTTCTCGCAGATAAAAATCGTTAAAAACCTGTCGCGTGACTTCGCCAATGCGGTGTTCGAGGTACGAGTGCCGTTCTCGCTTGACCTTGATGAAGTCACACGCATGATCGTGGAAGTGGGCGAAGACCTGCAGGGAAACTTTCGCCTGCGCAACGAAATACTTGCGCCCGTCGAAGTGTGGGGGCTTGAGCGTTTCGAAGCTAACTGGATGGTTGTGAAAGGGCAGATCAAGACGCGGCCGATGCAGCAGTGGGGCGTGGTGCGCGCTTTTAATGCGCGGCTCAAACGGAAGATGGACGAGGCGGGCATTGAGATTCCGGTGCCGCATATGCGGGTTCACACCCCACCGAGCGGACCCAGAGCATGGTCACAGCCTGACGATGGTGGCCAGGACGAGAGGGAAGGGCAGCGCCGCGGTTGAAGCGGTAACTGGTGCCGCGGGTGCCATACCCCAACGCAAGTGCGTCGACGGCATAACCCCAATCTGCTCGCATGCATGAATTCGTTTCTCTCCGATGCCAGCACGGATCCGGTTGCTTTGCACCGATCTGTCGGACGATGTCGTAGGATCGAGCGGCCGGAACGTGTGTCGGGAAGCTCGTCATGCCCCCGACCGACAGCAGGGCAAAGCGGTGCCGCCCATCGGGGACATCAAACTCACTCCGTCGGCATAGCGGCCATGCTCCTTCCAGTACTCCGTCATCTTGGCGGATGACGGGCGCACGCGCCGCACCCCATAACAGGCTCGAAACCGACCTTTGATCTGCGCGAAGCTTGCAGGAGAAATCTTGTCAGCCGTGTGACAGAAGGAAGCCATACCGTCGCCCCTCGGTCGCCGGCCCATCACCGAAGCGGAACGTTCTGCCGAGTCGATTACGAACTGATCGGAACTGAAACGCACTTCAGCCAGCGTTATCGACCGGCCAATAAACCCAAAGTCCTATTGTGGCAAAGCGTCAGCAAAGCTATTTTTTAGTTTGTACCATGCTGCGTCGCGCGTTTGTCGATCTGCCGATCGTAACCGTAGTCACTTTGTTTACCGGGGTCAGCATGCCATTGCGCTCGGCTCCGAGTCGCATCCGGTGCGACTCCTACGCTCTGGGCTCCGCTAGTCATCGCCACCGGCGTGATTCCACGGGCGGCATTCACGTACGCAAAGAAAACTGCCATCCGGTTTGTAGAACGGAGAGTTGTTGCCGCCCCCTGAAACCTGCAAGAGATTTGTCACACTCGCAATTCAGGACATGCATGGTGAGCACGGAGACATTCAACCTCGGAGTTCACTCCGAGGCCGGCAAGCTGCACAAGGTGATGGTCTGTTCTTTGTGACAAAGATGCGCGAACGCGGCGTTGAAGTCGTCGAGATGCACCATCTGCTTACCGAGGCAGTCAAAAACCCCGAGGCACGAACGTGGATCGGCGAACGTAAGATCCGCCCGAACACGACCGGTGTGGGCCTTGCCGGCGAAGTACGGAGTTGGCTCGATAACCTTGAACCGCGCCGGCTCGCAGAATTCCTGATTGGTGGCGTGCTTGTGGAAGAGGTTCCGGATACAGAACACGGCAATACGCAAGGACAGGAGACATCGATATGGGCACACATCCTACGACGGCTGCTTCGGAGCAGACTGGGCCTGGCAGCGATGAACTTCGGCTGATCGATACGTGGTGGCGCGCATGCAACTACCTCTCGGTCGGTATGATCTATCTAATGGACAATCCGCTACTGCGCGAGCCGCTCAAGGCGGAGCACGTCAAGCCGCGGCTCCTCGGGCATTGGGGCGCGAGTCCAGCGCTTTCGTTCGTTTGGGCGCATCTGAACCGCGTGATCAAACGCGACGATCTGGACGTGATCTTCATGGCGGGTCCCGGACACGGAGCTCCCGGCGTACTCGGCCCCGCTTATCTGGAAGGCACTTACTCGGAGGTGTATCCGGACAAAAGCGAAGACGCAGAGGGGATGCAGAAGTTCTTCAAGCAGTTCTCGTTTCCAGGCCACATCGGCTCGCACGTCACGCCCGAAACTCCTGGCTCGATCCACGAAGGCGGCGAACTTGGCTATAGCCTGTCGCATGCGTACGGAGCCGCGTTCGATAACCCCGAGCTCATCGTGGCCTGCGTCGTTGGGGACGGCGAAGCGGAGACGGGACCGCTTGCCACGGCCTGGCATTCGAACAAGTTCGTCAATCCGGCGCGGGACGGCACCGTATTGCCGATTCTTAACCTGAATGGTTACAAGATCGCTAACCCCACCGTGCTTTCACGCATCAGCCACGAAGAGCTGGAAGCGCTGTTCGTGGGCTATGGCTACAAGCCGTATTTCGTCGAAGGTTCGGACCATGCCGAGATGCATCAAAAGATGGCGGACACGCTCGATGCGGTCGTCGCCGAGATTTGCGCGATCCATGATAAGGCGCGCGCTGGCGGCGAAGTCGAGCGGCCGCGCTGGCCGATGATCGTGTTGCGTACGCCCAAAGGGTGGACGGGACCGAAGACGATCAAAGGACACAAGGTCGAGGGCTCGTGGCGTTCGCATCAGGTGCCGTTCTCCGACGTGCGCGGCAATCCCGCGAATCTCGAGCTTCTGGATAGTTGGCTGCGCAGCTACAAGCCCGAAGAACTGTTCGATGCCGACGGACGACTGCTTCCCGAACTGAAAGCCCTCGCGCCCGAAGGACGACGTCGCATCAGCGCCAATCCGCATACCAACGGCGGAATACTGCGCCGTGAATTGAAGTTGCCCGATTTCCGCGCGTATGCGGTAGACGTGACACAGGCGGGCAAGGTGCTGCAAGAGAATACCCGGCCGCTCGGGGAATTCCTGCGCGACACGATGCGCGAAAACATGAACACCTTCCGGGTGTTTGGCCCCGACGAAACGGCGTCCAACCGCCTTCAGTCGATCTACGAGGTCAGCAAGAAGATCTGGATGGCCGATCTCCTGCCGGAAGACGAGGACGGCGGGGAACTGGCGCGCGACGGCCGGGTGATGGAGATGCTGTCCGAGCATACGTTGATGGGCTGGCTCGAAGGCTATCTGCTTTCCGGGCGGCACGGTTTCTTTCACACGTATGAGGCATTCGCGCACGTGGTGGACTCGATGTTCAACCAGCATGCGAAATGGCTGGACATCAGCAAGAATCACGTGCCGTGGCGTGCGTCGGTATCGTCGGAGAACATTCTGCTGTCGTCGACTGTTTGGCGGCAGGATCACAACGGTTTTTCGCATCAGGACCCGGGGTTCATCGATCTCGTAACCAACAAGAGCCCGTCCGTCACGCGCGTCTACCTTCCACCGGACGCGAATACGCTGCTGGCCGTGGCCGACGGGTGTCTGCGCTCGACCGACTGCATCAACGTCATCGTCGCGGACAAGCAGAAGCACCTGCAATTCACGACCATCGACGAGGCAATAGTGCATTGCGCGAAAGGCTTGGGCGTCTGGCGGCGCGCAAGCAACGACGAAGGTGAGGAACCGGATGTTGTCATGGCCGCGTGCGGCGACGTTGCCACCCAGGAGGCGCTGGCGGCCACGGCCATCTTGCGCGAACGGCTGCCGGAGCTGAAGCTGCGCTTCGTGAACGTCGTCGACCTGTTCAGGATGCAGCCCGCGAGCGAGCATCCGCATGGCTCGACCGAACGCGAGTTCGACAGCCTCTTTACCGTCAACAAGCCGGTGATCTTCAACTTCCACGGCTACCCGTGGCTGATCCACAAACTGGCCTATCGCTTTCGCAATCACGAGCATCTGCACGTACGCGGCTACAAGGAGAAGGGCAACATCAACACCCCCCTCGAACTCGCGATTCTCAATCAGGTCGACCGCTTCAATCTGGTGATCGACGTACTCGACCGCGTGCCGCGATTGCAGGGCAGGACAGCGCATTTGAGGGAAGACATGAAGGACGCGATCATCAGCAACCTGGACTACGCGCACACGCATGGCATCGATCGCGCGGAGATCACCGATTGGGTATGGCCCGAGTGAACGCCAGCCCCGATTGCCAGCCCCGATAACCGCAGGGAACGATTATGGCTGCCGACCCGACCACCACCGCTATCCGCAGCTCCGCGCGAACGGGGCTGGATGCCGACGCGCTGAAGCGCGGCGTACTCGACAATCTCATCTGCCTGCAGGCCCGTCCGCCGGGCATCGCTACCCCGCATGACTGGTACATGGCCCTTGCCTACAGTGTGCGTGATCGCATGCTGGCGCGCTGGGCTGCGACGTTCCAGACCTATGCCGAACGCGACTTGAGGGTGACTTGCTACTTCTCCGCAGAGTTCCTGATCGGACCGCAACTCGGCAACAACCTCGTCAATCTGGGTATCGAGGCGAATGCGCGTGCCGCCATGCAGGCGCTCGGCCAGGACCTCGACGCGCTGCTCGCGATCGAGGAAGAGCCGGGACTCGGCAACGGCGGGCTCGGACGGCTTGCCGCCTGCTATCTGGACTCGCTGGCGACGCTCGAAATACCGTCCGTGGGCTACGGCATACGCTATGAGTTTGGCATCTTCGATCAGGAGATCCGCGACGGCTGGCAGGTGGAAGTTACCGACAAGTGGTTGCAGAAGGGCAACCCGTGGGAGATCGTGCGCCCGAACGTGGCTTACTACGTTGCGTTCGGCGGACATACGCAAAGCGAGACCGATCCGCAGGGCCGCCTGCGCGTGCAATGGATTCCGGCGCACATGGTCAAGGGCGTGGCCTGCGATACGCCGATGCTGGGGTTCCGGGTCAATACCTGCAATACGCTGCGCCTGTGGAAGAGCGAAGCCGTCGAGTCCTTCGATCTGCAGGACTTCAACGCTGGCGATTATTACCAGGCCGTGCAGGAGAAGGTGATATCCGAAACGCTGTCCAAGGTACTTTACCCCAACGACGAGCCCGAAGCCGGCAAGCGGCTCCGTCTCGCACAGCAGTACTTCTTCGTCTCCTGCTCGCTGCAGGACATGCTGCGCCTGCTCGATCTCAAGGGCGAACCCGTTGGGCGCTTCGCGGACATGTTTGCGGCGCAACTGAACGATACCCATCCTTCAATCGCCGTTGCGGAACTGATGCGCCTGCTCGTGGACGTGCGATTGCTGCCTTGGGACGAGGCGTGGAGCATCACCCGGCGCACGCTCGCTTATACGAACCATACGCTGCTGCCTGAAGCACTCGAGACTTGGGGGCTGCCGCTCTTTCGCGGCCTGCTGCCGCGCCCGCTCGAAATCATCTACGAGATCAACCGCCGCTTTCTCGACGAGGTCCGGCAACGTTATCCCGGCGACGACGCACGCCTTGCGCGGATGTCGATGATCGACGAGGCAGGCGAGAAAAAAGTGCGCATGGCGCATCTGGCGACTGTCGGGTGTTGTGCCGTGAACGGCGTGGCGGCGCTGCATTCCGCGTTGCTCAAGCAGACCGTGATGCGCGACTTCGCGCAACTGTGGCCCGAGCGCTTTCATAACGTGACCAATGGCGTCACACCGCGTCGCTTCATGCTGCTCAGCAACCCGGGATTGGCGCGGCTGCTGGACAAGACGGTGGGGGAGGGATGGGTGACCGACCTCACGCGGCTTCGGGCTCTCGAAGCGCATGCCGACGACGCGGCCTTCCAGGACGAGTGGCGCGGAGTCAAGCGTGCGAACAAGGAGGCTCTGGCGCAGCACATGCGGAGCGCGGTTGGTGTCGTCGTGGACCCTACCGCGTTGTTCGACATTCAGGTCAAGCGCATTCACGAGTACAAACGTCAGCACCTGAATGCGCTATACGTCGTTACGCTGTATCAGCGCTTGCGTCGCGACCCGCAACTGGCTGTCGCGCCCCGCTGTTTCGTGTTCGGCGGAAAAGCGGCGCCGGGGTATGCAATGGCCAAGCTGATCATTCGACTGATCAACGGTGTGGCTGAAGTCGTGAACAATGATCCTGCGATGGATGGCAGGCTGAAGGTCGTGTTCTTCCCGGACTTCAACGTGAAGAACGCACACTTTATCTATCCGGCCGCCGACTTGTCCGAGCAGATCTCCACCGCCGGCAACGAAGCGTCAGGCACCGGTAACATGAAATTCATGATGAACGGCGCACTGACCATCGGGACACTCGACGGCGCGAACGTCGAGATCCGGGAGGAAGTGGGCGACCAGAATTTTTTCCTTTTTGGCCTGACCGCAGACCAGGTGGAGCAGATCCATCGCGAGGGCTATCGTCCGGCGGATTGCGTGAATGCGAACGAGGAACTGCGTGAAGCACTGGATCTGATCGCGGATGGGCACTTCTCGCGTGGAGACCGCAACATGTTCCGCCCGTTGATCGACAATCTGCGGCAAACCGATCCGTTCCTCGTGTTGGCGGACTATGCGGCCTACGTGGCGTGCCAGGAGGAGGTGAGCGCCGCCTGGCAGGATGCGCGACGCTGGACCCGTATGTCGATACTCAACACCGCGCGGGCGGGCAAGTTCTCCTCCGACCGCGCGATACGCGAATATTGCGAACAGATCTGGAAGATTCACCCGGTGAGCGTCGATCTTGACCAGCGACCCTGAAACCGGGCCGGCCCGAGTTTATCCGGTTCATCCCGGATCCCGTTTCCCCCCGGGCGCAACGGTTGTGCCCGGAGGGGTCAACTTTTGCGTTTTCAGCCGCCACGCAACGCGGGTCGAACTTCTGCTCTATGCGGCCCCGAGCAGTCGCGAGCCGTTCCAGATCGTCCCGCTCGTGCCCGAGCGTAATCGAACCTTCTTCTACTGGCATGTGCTGGTGGAAAACCTGCCGCTGCACACCTGTTACACATGGCGCGCGGATGGACCACGGGACACGCAGCATACCGGCTGCGCGTTCGATCCGAGCAAGGAACTGCTTGATCCTTTTGCCCGTGCCGTGTCAGCTGATCTATGGACACGGCGCCCTGCTGGCGATACGGCCGACGCCGGGCATGCAACACACCGCGCGATCGTGACGGAGCCGATGCTCGCGTCCGGCAGCCGAGCATCGCGCGGACTGGACGACGCGATTATCTACGAGTTACACGTCGGCGGTTTCACCCGCCATCCTTCGAGCGGTGTAGCGCATCCCGGAACGTTCGCCGGTTTAATCGAAAAAATTCCGTACCTGAAGCAGCTCGGCGTCACCCACGTCGAACTGCTGCCGGTCATGGCCTTCGATGAGCAGGACGTGCCGCAAGCCGCAGCCGTGCGCGGGCTTTGCAACTATTGGGGCTACAGCACGCACAGCTACTACAGCCCGCATCCCCGATACTGCATCGATACCAGCCGTGCTCCGCAGGAATTCCGGGAGCTGACCGACGCGTTGCATGCCGCGGGCATCTTCGTGCTGCTCGATGTCGTTTTCAACCATACGGCGGAAGGCGATGCTTCAGGGCCGGTGATTAACTTCAAGGGCCTGGCGAACGACATCTTTTACCATCTCGACGGGAGCGACCGGCGCCGCTACCGCGATTACACGGGCTGCGGAAATACGGTCAATTGCAACCATCCTGTGGTAACCGCATTCATTGTGCATTGCCTCGAATACTGGGTGGAGGAGCTGGGCGTCGACGGATTCCGCTTCGATCTGGCAAGCGTATTCGCGCGCGACCAGCGAGGCGAACTGATGACCGACCCGCCGATCCCCTGGGCTATCGAGTCTTCGCGAGTGCTTTCGCGCGTGCCGCTGATCGCCGAAGCATGGGATGCTGCCGGTCTTTATCACGTCGGCGCTTTCCCTGGCATGGCCTGGGCCGAGTGGAACGGCCGCTACCGGGATGTGATTCGCCAATTCGTGCGCGGCGATCGCGGCCTCGTCGGCAAAGTTGCCAGCTGCATCGCGGGAAGTTCGGACCTCTATGCGGACGACGGCAGGCTCCCCAGCAACAGCATCAATTTCGTCACTTGCCACGACGGCTTCACGCTAAACGATCTGGTGAGTTACGAGGTAAAGCACAACGAAGCCAACGGCGAAGAGAATCGCGACGGCAGCGATGCAAATATCTCGTGGAACTGCGGCACCGAAGGCGAGACCGACGACCCTGAAGTGCTCCGCTTTCGACTCCGCCAGGCGCGGAACCTGATTGCCATCCTGTTCTTGAGCCGGGGCGTACCGATGCTACTCGCCGGCGACGAGGTACTGCGCAGCCAGCGTGGCAACAACAACTGCTATTGCCAGGACAACGAACTTGGCTGGTTCGACTGGACGCCGTCAGATGCCGGTATGGACATGTCCCGCTTCGTGCGTGAGTTGATTGCGTTGCGCAAACGGCACGCGAGTCTGCACCGTGCGCGCTTTTTCACCGGGCGTCCCGCAAGCGGGCAGACGCACCCCGACGTGGCCTGGCACGGCGAGCGCCTGCATGAGCCCGCATGGCACGACCCGGAATCCTGTCTTCTCGCTTTCACGCTTGCCGGGCAAACTTCCGACGAGCCGCTGCTGCACGTGGTGTTCAACATGGACCAGGTGGAGCGCCTCGTCGCGCTTCCTGACCTCGACGAGCGGGGCTGGCGGCGCGTCGTCGATACGGCAGCCGTCCCACCGCACGACATCGTCCCGCTTGCCGAAGAGGTCAGGGCGGAAAGCCAAGCATGTCGTGTGCAAGCGCGCAGTGTGGTGGTTTTCGAAGAGAGGTGAACGGACCTACGGAGCGACGTGACGGCATGAAGGACCATCGCGACCCGGTCGCCGCCGATGATTGGATGCCGGGTAGAACGGCGGCTGGGCGAACCTCTGCAATCCGGCGATTCGGCGGCAAGGGGCTGATTCTTCAGGCTGTTCGGAAGCTCGGGCGATGATCGGCTTGCCGGCGGACGCGCGTCTGGATGCGCGTTTTCCCTTGATAGTGCAAACGGCTTTGTTAGAAGCGGAATGTTGGCTATCTTTAAGTCACGATCTGTCAGGCCGAACAATAGAGGCAATCATGAAAGCATGCAACGTCGTGAATGCGCTCGTCCTCGCGGCATGCGTGATGCCGACGTCGAACGCCTATGCGCAAGCCAGCAACGCCATGCCGACGGCGTCGAGTTCGGCTACAAGTTCAGGCAAGGCGACGCCATCGGACAAGCAGTTGGCTCGCGATGTACGCAAGGCGTTGTCGAAAGTGCCCAACTTCAATGTGTCGAACGTATTCGTCAAGGCGCGTGGCGGTGTCGTGACACTATCTGGCAGCGTGCCGGACGGCCCTCAGATCCAGCAGGCCGCGGATGTGGCGAACGGCGTGCCGGGTGTAGTGTCGGTGAATAACCATCTGGCGCTCTATACGAAGGGGTATTAATCCTTCAAGGTGGCGTCGGGATGTGCTGGCCGTTTTCATCGTGAATGTGGCATCACGACTCGCTCGAGCCACGGGTTGAATTCGCGCCTTGTCTTTAATCGCTCAAAGCACTAAGCGTCATCGTTTCCACACTCCTAAGATAGAGCGTCATTAACCTGGTTGGTCGCGCAATTCCAGTTTCGCATTGCTCAGGAGCGACCATGAAATCGTCACAAACCTGCTAAACCGACTGGCTCCATACGTCGAGGATTTGGTCGGGCACGCCCGACATGATGTCTGGCCCAGCCGTCGATGACGGTCGAGACCGTCAAGTCTGCAACCGTTGACTTTGCACCGTCGATTTCGACCAGCCAGTAAAACCAAAGTCCTATTGTGGCAATGCGCCAGCAAAGCTATTTTTAGTTTGCACCATGGCGCCTCGCACGTCTTTGTCGATCTGCTGATCGTGGCCGTTTCTGTGCAACCGGGGCAGGCATGTCTGGCGGCTCGACTCTGAGTTGCATCCGCTGCGACCTCGACGCCCACTGGGCCAGCTCGCCAAAACGACAAGCGTGAGTCCGGAAATGGCATTTACGTACGGAAAAAGAACTGCCGTCCGGTTTGCAGAACGGAGGGCTGCTTGCCGCGCCCGAAACCTGCAAGGGCTTTCTCACCCTCGCAATTCAGGAGAAGCACGATGAGCACGGAGACATTCAAGCTCGGGGTTCACTCCGAGGCTGGCAAGTTGCGCAAGGTGATGGTGTGCTCGCCCGGACTCGCGCACCAGCGCTTGACGCCTGGCAACTGCGACGAACTGCTTTTTGACGACGTGATCTGGGTCAGTCAGGCCAAGCGCGATCACTTCGATTTTGTGACGAAGATGCGCGAACGCGGCGTTGAAGTCGTCGAGATGCACAATCTGCTTACCGAGACAGTCAAAAACCCCGAAGCGCGAACGTGGATCCTCGAGCGTAAGATCCGCCCGAACACGACCGGCGTGGGCCTCGCCGGCGAGGTGGTGAGCTGGCTCGACGGACTTGAACCGCGCCGGCTCGCAGAGTTCCTGATTGGCGGGGTGGTCGCAGAAGACATTCCCGATTCCGAACAGAGCAATACGCTGAAGATGTTCCGCGACTACCTGGGTTACTCCAGTTTCGTGATGCCGCCCCTGCCCAACAGCATGTTCACGCGCGACACGACGTGCTGGATGTACGGCGGCGTTTCGCTGAATCCCATGTACTGGCCAGCCCGGCGTCAGGAGACGCTGCTAGCCGCCGCGATCTACAAGTTCCATCCAGACTTCGCAAGCGCGAAGTTCGAGACATGGTACGGCGACCCCGACGTCGATCACGGATCCTCCACACTCGAAGGCGGCGACGTGATGCCGGTCGGAAAAGGTGTGCTGCTCATTGGCATGGGCGAGCGCACGAGTCGGCAGGCAATCGGCGAACTTGCCCAGTCGCTGTTCGCCAAAGGCGCAGTTGAACGGATCATCGTGGCGGGCCTGCCAAAATCGCGGGCAGCGATGCACCTCGATACCGTGTTTACGTTCTGCGATCGCGACCTGGTCACCATCTTTCCGGACGTAGTGAAGGAAATCGTTGCCTTTACCGTGCGGCCGGACGATGCCAGTCCATCGAAGTTAAGTATCAGGCACGAGGAAAAACCGTTCATGGACGTGGTAGCCGAAGCACTGGGGCTGCCGAAGCTGCGGGTCGTGCAGACCGGGGGAAACCGGTTCGCCGCGGAGCGCGAGCAGTGGGACGACGGCAACAACGTTGTTTGTATCGAGCCCGGCGTGGTGATCGGCTATGACCGCAACACGTATACCAACACCTTGCTGCGGAAGGCCGGTGTGGAAGTCATCACAATCACGGCCAGCGAGTTGGGGCGCGGCCGCGGAGGCGGCCATTGCATGACCTGCCCAATCATCCGGGATCCGGTCGACTGACGAACTGGCGATGGTTCGCCCGGCTAACGCAGCGCAACTTCGTTTCTACATTCGAGGGCCATCATGGCATTCAATCTGCACAACCGGAATCTTCTGAGTCTGATGCATCACACGCCCCGCGAGCTCCGCTATCTGCTCGACCTGTCGCGTGACCTGAAGCGTGCGAAATACACAGGCACGGAACAGCAACATCTGAAGGGCGTCAATATCGCACTCATCTTCGAAAAGACCTCGACTCGCACCCGCTGCGCGTTCGAAGTCGCGGCCTACGACCAGGGCGCAAATGTCACGTACATCGATCCGAACTCTTCGCAGATCGGGCACAAGGAGAGCATGAAGGATACCGCACGCGTGCTCGGACGCATGTACGACGCGATCGAATACCGGGGGTACAGCCAGGAGATTGTCGAGGAACTGGCGCGCTATGCGAACGTGCCCGTGTTCAACGGCTTGACCGATGAGTACCATCCGACGCAGATGCTCGCCGACGTGTTGACCATGCGAGAACATAGCGACAAGCCGTTGACCGCCATCAGCTACGCGTATCTCGGTGACGCCCGTAACAACATGGGCAATTCACTCCTGCTGATTGGCGCCAAGCTCGGCATGGACGTACGGATCGCGGCACCCAAAGCATTGTGGCCACATGAAGACCATATAGCCGCCTGCGGGAAGTTCGCCGAAGAAAGCGGTGCCCGAATGACGGTGACGGAAGACGCGGCGGTCGCCGTCAAGGGTGTGGATTTTGTGCACACCGATGTCTGGGTGTCGATGGGCGAGCCGGTAGAGGCTTGGGGTGAACGAATCGGATTACTGCTCCCGTATCAGGTGAACATGGATCTCATGAAGGCGACGGGGAACGCACAGGCAAGGTTCATGCATTGTCTGCCCGCGTTTCACAACAGCGAAACCGCGGTCGGCAAAAAGATCGCGGAGCAGTATCCGGCGCTTGCCAATGGCGTCGAGGTCACCGAGGAGGTATTCGAGTCTCCGTTGAACATTGCATTCGAACAGGCGGAAAACCGCATGCATACCATCAAGGCAATCCTCGTGTCGACGCTCGCCGAGATTTGACTGGGGAGTTGTCGCGCGACGCCGTCAGGAGCGTTGGCGCGGGCGCCGGAAATCCCTGCGCGACATGCCGACGGGAATACATCGAACGAGGTGGATCATGCGCATTGTGATTGCATTAGGCGGCAACGCGTTGTTACGCCGCGGCGAACCATTGACGGCGGAGAACCAGCGCGAGAACGTACGGATCGCGGCACAGCAGATCGCGCAGATTGCTACCGACCATGAACTGGTCATTGCACACGGCAACGGCCCGCAGGTGGGTCTACTGGCACTTCAAGGCGCGGCGTACAAGGATGTCGCGTCGTATCCGCTCGACGTGCTCGGAGCCCAGACGGAGGGCATGATCGGCTATCTGATCGAACAGGAACTGGGTAACCTGCTTGCCTACGAGGTGCCGTTTGCGACGATTCTGACGCAGGTCGAAGTCGACCCTCACGATCCGGCCTTCCAGCACCCGACCAAGCCGATTGGCCCTGTCTATAGCAAAGAGGAAGCAGAGCGCCTCGCGAAGGAAAAAGGCTGGGCCATCGCGCCGGATGGCGACCGTTTCCGCCGCGTGGTGGCCAGCCCGCGCCCGAAGCACATCTTCGAAATTCGCCCCGTCAAGTGGCTGCTCGAACACGGCACCATCGTCATCTGCGCGGGCGGCGGCGGTATCCCCACGATGTACGACGACAATCACAAGCTCACCGGCGTGGAAGCCGTCATCGACAAGGACCTGTGTTCGGCGCTGCTTGCCGAGGAGCTCGAAGCAGACATGCTAATCATCGCCACCGATGTTGACGCGGTCTACGTGGACTGGGAGAAGCCCACCCGCAAGGCAGTGCGCGAAGCACATCCGGATGAACTGGAAAAACTGGGCTTCGCCGCCGGCTCGATGGGACCGAAAGTGGGAGCCGCGATCGGCTTTGCGCGTAACACGGGAAGGGACGCCGCGATCGGCGCGCTGTCGGACATCGTCGCTATCACAGGACGTCAGGCCGGTACACGCGTGAGCACCGCGGTCCAGGGTATCCGGTACTGAGAGCGGGGGGCTTCGAGCACCAGCGAAGGTCGTGTATGAACCGCATGCGCTGCTATCGATCGCCCGATCAAGGCCACACTGGTTAGGCAAAGCGGATTTCGTGGGCGTCTGCTGACACCCTCCGAGGCAGTCGGAGAAGGTGACCCCACGTGGCATATTGCAACTGGTGTTCTTGCCTGAAGGAGATGTGCCATGTCTATTCCAACGTCTTCGCCCGCGTCCGGATCGACGCCGACATCGGCGTCCGCATCGTCGAGCAAGGTCAGGCTCGGTGCGCTAACTGCGCTGGTCGTTGGTTCGATGGTGGGGGGAGGCATCTTCTCCCTGCCGCAGAACATGGCTGTCAGCGCCGACGCTGGTGCGGTCCTGATAGGCTGGGCCATTACCGCTGTCGGCATGCTCATGCTAGCTTTCGTATTCCAGACGCTCGCCAACCGCAAACCTGAACTCGACGGTGGCGTCTATGCGTACGCGAAAGCGGGCTTCGGCGACTACATGGGTTTCGGTTCCGCGTGGGGTTACTGGATCAGCGCCTGGCTTGGCAACGTCGGATACTTCGTTTTGCTCTTCAGCACGGCAGGCTATTTCTTTCCGGTATTCGGCCAAGGTAACACGCCCATTGCCATCGTCTGCTCGTCGGTGCTGCTTTGGAGCGTGCATTTCCTCGTTTTGCGGGGCATCAAGGAAGCCACATTTATCAATATGGTGACAACCGTGGCGAAGATGGTGCCACTGTTCTTATTCATCGTGCTCTGCGCGTTCGCCTTCAAGTATGAAACTTTCTCAGCAGATATCTGGGGCCTGCGTAGCCCCAAGCTTGGCAGTGTCGCCAACCAGGTACGCAACATGATGCTGGTGACGGTATGGGTGTTCATCGGTATCGAGGGCGCGAGCATTTTCTCGGCGCGGGCCGAGCATCGCACGGATGTGGGCAAGGCGACCGTGATCGGCTTCATCGGTGTGCTCCTTCTGCTCATGCTGGTGAACATCCTGTCGCTCGGTGTCATGACGCAACCGGAGTTGGCCGGCCTGCAGAATCCGTCGATGGCCGGGGTGCTTGAACGCGTCGTGGGTCACTGGGGTGCCATTCTCATTAGCGTCGGGCTGGTCATCTCGCTGGCAGGGGCGCTGCTGTCGTGGGTCCTGTTGTGCGCGGAAATTATCTTTTCGGCGGCGCGCGACCACACGATGCCAGGTTTCCTGCGTAAGGAAAACGCGAAGAAGGTGCCCGCAAACGCGCTTTGGCTCACGAACGGGATGATTCAGCTATTTCTCGTGATTACGATGTTCTCGAAGGGCACGTATCTCTCGCTGATCTATCTGGCGACGTCGATGATTCTGCTTCCGTATTTCTGGTCCGCCGCCTACGCGCTGCTGATCTCGGTGCGCGGGGAGTCATACGAGGCCGCAAGCCGGGAGCGTCGCAAGGACATGGTCATAGCCGCTATCGCGGTGATCTACGCAATATGGCTTCTCTACGCCGGCGGGCTCAAATATGTGTTGCTGTCGGCCCTTCTGTACGCGCCGGGCGTGCTCCTGTTTGCCAAGGCGAAACGCGAGATCGGGCAGCCGGTCTTTACACACATCGAGAAGGGCATCTTCGCGGCAGTAATGATCGGTGCGGCAATTGCTGCATTTGGCCTGTACAAGGGGTTCATCACGCTCTGAATTGTGGAGAGTCAGGGTGAGGGTGGAAACGGCTCCGATTCGACGCTCATGGCGAAACAGCCCGGCCTTGTATGGTCCTGATCCGTGCTCACGGGCGTCTCATGCTGCCGCATGCGGAGGTGTGCAGGCACTTCGGTAACTTTGCACAGGTTGAGAAATGGCTGCACACATCATCTTCTGGGGCAAAGGGCTGATCGCTGCCATTGTGTGACATTGGCTCGGGCGCGTGAGGCCACCTACGATGGGTCGTTATCCGGCGTCATTGTTCGTGAGACGGGCTGCCGCCATCTTTGCAACAACAATGGCGGTGTGTTGCGACGTGTACGCTGGCGAAGAGCCGCTAAGTTTCATTGATCCAAAAGATGGGCAACTGGACATGAGCGACTTCCTTCTCAAACACAAAGGCGCGCTGCCAGTTCCCATCGTGATCACCGAACCGGCCGTCGGTTATGGCCTTGGACTGGGTTTGCTGTTCTTTTCCGGCCCGGTAGCCGACGCTGATCCGGACCCATCGGACAATCGAGCACACCGCGTCCCACCGAACGTCACTGCATTGGGTGGCCTCTATACCGAGAACGGCACGTGGGCGGCGGCTGTCGGCCACTTTCACACGTGGGACGAGGACCGGTACCGTTACCTCGGGGCATTGGCAAAAATCGATGCTCACCTGGACTACTTTGGACTGTCCAGCCAGCCGAGGGCCTATACCCTGCAGGGTACCGCGTTGTTCCAGCAGTTTCTTGCGCGCATCGCGGACAGCCGCTGGTATGGCGGTGTGCGTTACGTCTTTTTTGACTCTTCATCCACCTTCGCGGGCGGCAGCATTCCGGGTGAACTTGGCAACTTGCAGAAGGACCAGCGAATCGGCGCCGGGAGCCTGATACTTGACTATGATTCTCGCGACAATATTTTCTATCCTGCGGCAGGTAGTTTTGCGGAATTCGAGACGCAGTTCGCGCGCACAGGTTTCGGTGGCACCGAGAATTACAACGTATACGCCGCACGTGGCTTCATCTGGATGCCACTCTCGCATGCACTGATTCTGGGCCTTCGTCTGGACACAAAATTTTCAACCGGCGATATTCCTTTCTACGCGCAACCATACGTGGATCTGCGGGGTGTACAGAAGGGACGATACCAGGATCGCAATGCGATCACGTCTGAAGCGGAATTGCGCTGGGACGTGACGCCCCGGTGGTCACTACTCGGCTTTACGGGTGTAGGCAAAGCATACGGACGGCTTCAGAGCTTTTCTGCGGCACAGAACGTGCAAAGTGTGGGAGCGGGCTTCCGTTATCTGATCGCTCGTAAGCTGGGTGTGTCCATTGGCATCGACGTCGCCCACAGCAAGGACCAGAACGCGTTCTATATCCAGGTCGGAAGCGCATGGCGTTGAGAATCGAACTACAGCGATCGTACCGGTTTCCAATCGACCTTGTGTTTGCACTCAACCTTTCAATGCACGACACCGACGCTTCGGGCATTTCGCAGACTCGTAACGTCGATACGACCCAGGAAGGCGACGGCCATGTCGGATATGAATCCAGTCACGTTGGAGCCGCCCATATCAGTTGTGCGGTGAACACACCGTTGTCACGAACCGCGGAGTTGTCTAAAGGGGCGCGCGTTCGTCGGTGAACCCGAGCGCGTGGGTTCCGATGCACACGCGGAATTTCGTGGGCGGTGGACCTGGCGCAACCTATGGTGAGCGGTGGGGCTCAACGAGACGTATCACGGCGTGAGGGACAGCGGATTCGGGCGACAGTGTGTGAACACATTTTGATCGCCTAAACTGAATCAATGCATATAGGCATCGGCAAGGACAACGCCGTGAGGATAGTAGATGTCTCCGTTGACGAGCTTGATCTGACGTTCCAGGGCTTCAGCGGTGCCACCCCCAGTAGAGCACTGGTCGCCCGTGTTGCCGTCCGCCTGCCGGCGTTACCTCCTCAAGGACCGATGTAGCACGTCGACCCGACCGAGTGCCGAACGCAATGACCGTACGGCCCTTCCATTAAGTTGCACCGTTTTCCGGGTACTTCATGTCCACCCAATCATCGAGGGCATGGAAGTGCGCTTCCAGGTCAATCGTTGCGTAGGGGCTCGTTATGCGTCGCCGTATTCTTCGAATCGCGCTTTCGAGTGTCGTGCTCATAAGTTTGCCAGCATGGGCGGACACGCCTCCCATTGTAGATACCAGCACTCGGTGGCAATTCGCTCTGACGCCCTATGTCTGGTTGCCCAGCGTCGACGGTTCGATGCGTTTTTCGTTGCCGGACAACGGCGAGGCCGATGCATCGACTGGCCCGTATAACTATTTCCAGAACATCCGTTTTTTTGCGATGCTGCAGGGCGAAGCGCGCAAGGGCGACTGGAGCATCTTCGCCGACGCAATTTACCTGAACTTCGGCAATCACTCCGCAACAGTACAGACAAAGGGCAGCGGTGCTCTCGAGCGTCAACTGGAAAGCAGCGGCGAAACCAGCTTCGAGGGCGTATTGATTCAGTTGGGTGGCGGCCACACCGTCGTACAGCTGTCGCGCGTCACACTCGATGCGATTGTGGGAATCCGCTATCTTGGCGTGCGCAGCTCGCTCGACGTGTCTCGCAACACCACTGCTGGAGGTGCCGGACCAGGTTTCACCCCGGAATTCCACGCGTCGCAAAGCGCGGATATCTATGACGGGTTTATCGGCGTTCGCGGTCGAGTGTCACTCACCGGCGATGGCCGCTGGTACGTTCCGTTCTATCTCGATGTAGGCACCGGTACATCGGACTTCACCTGGCAGGCAGCGTCCGGTATTGCGTATGCAATGAAGTGGGGCGACGTCACCCTGTCATATCGCTATCTCGCGTTCTACGGTTCGGGTGATCAACTTGTTCAAAGTCTGCGTTTCAAGGGCCCAGTCTTGAGCGCGACCTTTCGATTCTAGATTCGATCCGGATTGCACAGCTGGCTGGATCGTGACGGTGCACTCGTCGTCGCTGATAGTGTCAATAATTTCGTCGTGCGGGCGACAGGACAGCTAAACGCAGGCCTCGCCGGCGCGGTGATCGCGTGACGATCAATGCGGGCGGCGAGCGCAGCGAGACGAGCACATTGCGCGCTTGCTGCCGCTAGAACCGGTTGCGTTGGCTTGGATCGAATCTCGGATCTGGCGATCTCTGCGTCTGTCGTAAAACGCCCTGATTATCGAAGTAAAAGTGGTAGATGAGATGTTCGATGTTGTTTTCCAGGTACCGGTATGACCATACTTCTCTGTCCATTCGCTTGAAATACGAAGTTTCGAAGGGGCGGCCAAAATTGACGAGCACGTCGTCTCGGGTCCATTTTCCTACCTCCGCGCGATGGAACTCGTTGTCTTGAAGTACTTGTCGAATACTTATCACTTTGCCGGACGCATCGACGTCGGCCGCGGTCGTCGTTGTGCCCATGGGCTGAGTCGGCCACATCAGGCGCTTGCCGCCATTCGGCAAATCGTACGTTTCCTTTGGCTTACCCAGGCGGGCAACGAGGACCGACTGATCCGCCCCAGCTTCCACCTGCTGATGCGGCGCGGTGCAAGCCGCGAGCACCAGCGCTGCGGTACACACCGTCAGGAATGCAAGTCGATTAAGCATGGAAGTGCTCCGCTATGAGTGATCGGCCTGGCAGTCGCCGTTCTCATCGGGCATTGCTTCGCCGCTCGATGTACGAGTGCAGGCTTGAGTTGCTATCAGACGTATTCGCTACGCCTGAAACGATGAAGTTGCGATAACTTTATTGACAGGTGAGTTGCCCACGCCGCCGCGGGATTTTCTTGAGAAATTGATTGCTCTACATATCATTGCATAGTGCATAAGAGGCCTATAGGCAACAAGAAAACTAAGCTCGGGACCACATGAGATCTGCCTGCGATGAAATTGAACCTTGCTCAGCCATAAAGCCGCGATGCAAAGGAGCTATACATTGCAGCCGGGTTCGAGATTGCCGTCCGGCGCGACGGTCCTCTCTGGCAGCGTTAACTTCTGCCTGTTCTGTGCGGAGGCACGGTCATCAATCCACTAGCCGGGCCGCGTGCGAAGGCGCTTGCCAATCGAACCTCTATCGGGACGAGGGCAGACTGCCGTCTAACAGCAGTGTCTCGAAGGGAAAATAGCTGACTGCAAACGCAGAGGGGCGGCCGCCTGCGCAAGGAGACGGCTGACTAGTTCCCCTTGAACGTGTCCGTTGAGCCAGGCACGGATAAGAGACGATCGGTTCTCGGCTTCGCCTGGAAAGTGGTGTCGTCGATCAGTTGCGGTTCGTCTGTGAATTGGGCACCGTGGCGTCGCATTGCGCATCAGGCTTGTTGATGGATTGGCTGAAGCGTCGTATTGCTTTCGTTAAGCCAGAGGACAAGTTCGTTGACACGCATGGCCTTCGCGAACAGCCAGCCCTGTCCGTACTGGACGCCTCTCTGCACCAGATATTCGACCTGGACATCGCGCTCGACGCCTTCCGCTACGATTTCCACCCTTAGTTCGTGCGCCATCTCGATGATATGAGGCGCGACCACGCTGGATGCTGCGTCTTGTGCAATGGTGTCGATAAATGACTTGTCGATTTTCAGGACATCGATCGTAAAGGTTTGCAGATACGACAGGCTGGAATACCCGGTTCCAAAATCATCGATATAGACAGGGTGGCCAGCATTCCTGAATGCCGCTATTGTTTGCCGCGTTGCGTCGGCATCCATGAAGCTTCGCTCCGTTGCTTCGATTCTGACCTGAGCAGGTCGAATACCCGTCTCCTGCAACCTGGCCGTAAGAACGTTCAGGAAACGGCGCGTCCGCAAATCCTCGCTGCTCACGTTGATTGAGACGTAGAACGAAGGACGCGAGCGCAAGAGCTTCGACAGCTCGTCAAGCGTCTTATCCAGTACGAGATCCGTCAACTGCTGAATAAGGCCGTTTTGCTCCGCGACCGCGACAAAGATTTCCGGTGAGACGTAGCGTCCGTTCAGGTTCCACCTGACAAGCGCTTCTACGCCAACGCATTCGCCGCTCGCGAGGCGGACGATCGGCTGGAAAACCACATCGAGCTTCTTGCGTGCTATGGCCCATTCGAGCGTCGCCGGGAACGAGAGCTGCCGCGAGATTCGCCTGAACGCGATCCAGCCAAGCAAACCTCCGACAACGACACCAATCGAAAGCCACATCACGAGCAAACCAGGCCATTGACCCACGAGGCTGCTACGCGGAGACTTGACTATCACCCCGAGGGGCCGGCTCGTCGAACGGGCGACAGCGTAGTGCCATTGTTCATTGCTCACGCGCCCAGCCAACTTCCATGCGTTGAGCATGTCGTCGCCGTTCGCGCCAGGGGACAACGCAAGGACTGTGTTTGTCTCGACATTGACCACCGCGATCGGTCGTCGGGCGGGGTCGATTAGATCGACGTAGGACTGCGGGTCGATCGAGACATAGTGTCCGTTGCGGCCGATCTGGATATCCTGACGCTCGGCGCTGAGGGGGTTGTTATGTCTGAACCAGACCAGATAGCCATCTTTCGTCTGCCAATCGGGCGCAGGCAGCGTCAGCTGTTGTGTCCGAACGTCGCCTAGAAGCGGTGAGCACAGATAGCGTCCGCCACCGTACGCCCCGCCGTCCTGCACGTATCGGTAGTTAAAAGACACACGGGCATACCGTGCGATCTGAGTGGGAGAGCAGAGACTGCCGGGGGCCGCCTCCATGTCCGCGATAGCGGCGAATGCCTGGTAGGTGACAAGCTCCGTGCGCATCACAGCTTTCGCGGCGAACTGCTGCAGATCTTCTTGTTCTCGACGTTCTGCATCCTCGTTGGCGATATAGACGCTGGTCAGTACCGGGGCGACCGTAGCTATGCAGCCCAGTGCGACGGAAGCAGAAATAAGCGACAGCCGCTTGATCATCTCGCAAGTCCCGTCGTGAATGACCGTAAGGGGGCGTCACGCCACAAGTGCGGCATGCTCTGGTTCGAACGCGTGGAATTACGATGCAGTATGAAGAATAGTATCTGGAGCTATTTTTTCAACGCTTTGATTTGTGCGCTCTGTACCGGCTCCAGGCGAAGGCGAACAGCCGATCTTCGACGGCGGCGGATTCAACCGGTGGATGCAACACACAAAAGACTGCGCAAGCAGTGGGAGTGTTGCAGATGAAACAGCGACGCCGGATTTATTACAGCGAGAAGCAGAAAGCGCTGATGTGGGAACGTTGGCGAAAGGGCGAATCTCTCCAGAAGATCGCCCGGGTTTTTTGATCGGAACCACTCGTCGGCACAAGGGATTCTGGCTGCGTCGGTGTCACTGCGATGTCACCCTAGCGCGCGACAACCACCGTGGTCTCGGATTCATACATGATCCTCACGTGACTATGGCGCGCGAGAGACTGCATCACTTTGACGAGCTCGGGGCGGCTGACCCGGACCGAATGCGCCGTACCTTCCTTGTCCTCGATCGTCAGCAGGTTGAGCTTGTGATCGACGCCGGTGACTTCGGCCACGCCCTGGAAGACTCTGAGCGCCTGAAACTCCTCTTGTCCGGCACCCGGAGAATACTGGGTCAGCTTGACCGTGCGGTTCAGGCGCGTGAGCGGCACGCCCTTCGCGAGCGACAGCTCAGTGACATAGGGTTCCAGATAGCTCGCCGTGACCTTGTCGCCGATTTTGACGGCGCTGAGCGCGTCCCGGTGGTTTTTAGCGTTGAAACTCAGGTCCTCGTGGCCCGGCACGGTCACGACGATGATTGCGTTTCGCTGGTCGATCAGGCTGACGGTGCCGCTCTCACTGTCGACGGATGCGCCGCTTGGGACGGCTTGCGCAGCCGCCGACGGGACGGCGTCGTCCGCACCGCACTCGGGAATCCATGCGGCGGACAAGCCCAAAGCCGCAACAATGCAAATACAGCGGCGGGCAGCGGAAATGCGAGTATTCGATCGGAATGGCATGGCAGTCACCTTGTGCGATCAGGTACTTGTTTGCGATGCGCGCGTCGCGCCCGGCCTGTCCATTACTGCCTTGGCCGGAGCGAGACCATCTTGTCCACGGCGCGCCTTGAACCGCCGCTGCACTTCGTTCTGCGCCGCAGGTGCTCATGTACGGATTTGCTCATGGCGGTGTGCCACAGACCGTTTCGCCACGGGCGTTCTTCGCGCATTCTGCAAACGCGTTCGCCGACAGCATCACGCACGCCAGTATTATCAGAGTCTTCATGGACATTCCCCCGTGACGGCTGCGGCGGTGGATGCATTCCTGGCGTCTAACGAATCTTGTCCGGGGTGATGGCCAGCCTCGCAATCTGGCGGTGCCGTCTATCAGTGTAGGTCTTTCAGGGGCATTTCGTGCGGGCGAACATGTACCCCAGGGCTCACGGTAGGCTGATCCTGAGCGTGAGTTCCATCGTGACGGGGAGTTTCATGCTCTCGAATGCGGCAGCCGACGTTGGCACTTACCGTAGATCAGTCGTAGCGGTAGACTCCGTGCCGGGTCTTGCGCCCGAGACGCCCAGCGGCCACCAGTTCGCGAAGCAAAGGGCAGGCGCGATACTTCTGATCGCCAAGGTCCTTCGCGAGTACCTCTAACACGGCGAGGCAAACATCGAGGCCCACCAGATCCGCCAATGCAAGCGGTCCGATGGGGTGATTGGCGCCAAGACGCATCCCCTCGTCAATTTCTTCCGCCGTTGCGACTCCCTCCGCCAGAACGAAAAATGCCTCGTTGATCATCGGCACCAGAATCCGGTTGACGACGAATCCTGGCGAGTTCTTGACCCCGATTGGCGATTTGTCGAGCCGGCGGGACAATTCGTGAATTGCGTCGACAGTTTCCGTGCTGGTCTGCACACCACGGATGATCTCGACGAGCGGCATCAGGGGCACCGGGTTGAAGAAGTGCATGCCGACGCAGCGGGAAGGATCGGCAAGATTCGATGCCAACGATGTTATGGAGATCGACGAGGTGTTCGTGGCGATAATCGCGTGTTGTTTTGCGACCGCTTCGATCTGCTTCAGGATCGCGCGTTTCAGCTCGACCTGTTCGGTTGCGGCCTCGATGACCAGATCCACCTCGGCGAGGCGCTGATAGTCGGTTGAAGTATCGATGCGCGCCAGCGTCGCGCTGGCCACCTCCGTGGCGATCGTATTCTTCGCTACAAGCCGCTCCAGACTCGACCGCAATGCCGCCATGCCTCGCGTGAGGGCAGTCTCGGTGACGTCGATCAGAACGACCTTGAGTCCGGCCGTTGCGGCGATCTGCGCGATACCACTGCCCATCGTTCCGGCGCCGACGACGCCGATCGTTTCAATGGTCATGTTCGATCTCCGATAGTCAAATAGTTCATGGCGACGCCTGGAGGTTTTCGAAGATAGCCGCGATACCCTGACCGCCGCCAATGCACATGGTCACCAGCGCGAAGCGCCCGTGAACACGCTTCAGTTCGTGGAGGGCCTTGACGGTGATCAATGCGCCGGTTGCGCCGATCGGATGACCCAGTGAAATGCCGGACCCGTTGGGGTTCACTTTGTCGGCGTCGAACTGGAGTTCCTGTGCGACGGCGCAGGCTTGTGCGGCGAATGCTTCGTTTGCTTCGATCACGTCGATATCGCGAATCTCCAGACCCGCGCGTTGGAGCGCGATGCGCGTGGCTGGCACGGGACCGATGCCCATATAGAGCGGGTCCACGCCGGCATGAGCGTAGGACACCAGGCGGGCCAGCGGCTTGAGCCCGCGTTGTTCGGCAGCTCCTCGCTCCATCATCAGGACGGCGGCGGCAGCGTCATTGATACCGGATGCGTTACCCGCCGTCACGGTGCCATCGGTCTTCTGGAAAGCGGGTCGCATACCGGAAAGGTCATTAAGGGAGACGTCCGGACGCACGTGCTCGTCCGTGTCGAACGACACTTCCTTCCCCTTGACCCGGCGCGTTACCGGAACAATCTGCTCCTTGAAGCGCCCTTCGGCGATCGCGCGCGCTGCACGGCGGTGCGATTCCACGGCCAATGCGTCCTGCTGTTCGCGCGTGATGCCATATTTCTGCGCAACATTCTCTGCCGTGATCCCCATCGGAACAGCATGGAACGGATCATTAAGCGCGCCGAGCATCATGTCGATCAGACGCGCATCGCCCATCCGCACGCCAAAGCGTGTGTCGGGCGTCATGTAGGGCGCACGGCTCATGTTTTCCGCGCCGCCACCGATGGCAACGTTGGCGTCACCCAGCAGAATTGCTTGCGCGGCAGAGATAATGGCCTGCAATCCGGAGCCGCACAGGCGGTTCACGGTCAGTGCCGGCGCCGCTTCGGAGACACCTCCGTTAATGGCGGCCACGCGTGCCATGTACATGTCTTTGGGTTCAGTTGCGATAACATTGCCAAAGACTACATGTCCTACCTGATCGCCGGCAACATTCGCCCGTGCCAGTACCTCTCGCACTACAAGCGCTGCAAGCTCGGTCGGCGGCACGTCTTTCAGGCTTCCGCCGAACTTTCCAATGGCGGTGCGCACACCGCTCACAATAACGACCTCTCTTTGCACGTTGCACTCCTTGATTTAGATGGCGCACGCAGGCATCGTTTTCGACGCCCCGGGTATCGAATCACATGTTCGGATAGTTCGGACCGCCGCCACCTTCAGGCGTGACCCACACGATGTTCTGCGTCGGGTCCTTGATATCGCATGTTTTGCAGTGCACGCAGTTCTGCGCGTTGATCACGAGGCGCTCGCTGCCGTCGTCGTTCTTGACGAACTCGTACACCGCTGCCGGGCAATAACGCGATTCCGGACCGGCATAGGTCTGCCAGTTCACGTTAACTGGCACTGATGGATCTTTCAGCGTCAGGTGAGCGGGCTGGTTTTCCTCGTGATTCGTGTTCGAGATGAACACCGAGGACAACCGGTCGAACGTGAGCTTGCCATCCGGCTTCGGATACGTGATCGGCTTGCACTGCGATGCGGGCTTCAGCATTTCGTGATCCGAATGCTGGTGATGCAGCGTCCACGGCACATTGCCGCCCAGCAGCTTCTGCTCGATGCCGACCATCAGCGTGCCGAGGTACAGGCCCTTGCTCATCCACTGCTTGAAGTTGCGCGCGCGATGCAGTTCGGTGTGCAGCCACGAGGTCTTGAAGCTCTCCGGATACGCCGTCAGTTCATCGTTCTGACGGCCAGCCTGCACGGCGTCGAACGCCGCTTCAGCGGCCAGCATGCCGGTCTTGATCGCCGCATGCGAACCCTTGATCCGCGATGCGTTCAGGAAGCCCGCATCGTCGCCGACCAGCGCGCCACCGGGGAACACCAGTTTCGGCAGCGACATCAGGCCGCCGGCGGTAATCGCCCGCGCGCCATATGACACACGCTTGCCACCTTCGAGCACCGCACGAATCGCCGGATGCGTCTTGTAGCGCTGGAATTCCTCGAACGGCGACAGGTACGGGTTCGTGTAGCCGAGGCCCACCACGAAACCCACCACCACCTGGTTGTTATCCATGTGATAGAGGAACGAGCCGCCGTAGGTGTCGTTTTCCAGCGGCCAGCCGGCGGTGTGCATCACCAGACCCGGCTTGTGCTTCGCCGGATCGATTTCCCACAGTTCCTTGATGCCGATCCCGTAGACTTGCGGATCGGCGCCTTCGCGCAGCTTGAATTTGTCGTTCAGCTGGCGGCCGAGGTGCCCACGCGCGCCTTCGCAGAACAGCGTGTACTTCGCGTGCAGTTCCATGCCGAGCTGGAAGTTCTCGGTCGGCTCGCCGTCCTTGCCGATACCGAGATTGCCGGTCGCGACGCCTTTAACCGAACCGTCGTCGTTGTAGAGGATTTCAGCCGCCGGAAAGCCCGGGAAAATCTCGACACCCAGCGCTTCAGCCTGCTGACCCAGCCAGCGCGTGACGTTCGCGAGACTGATCACATAGTTGCCGTGATTCTTGAAATTGTCCGGCAGCGCCCAGGTCGGCACGCTCTTCGAACCGGTTTCCGTCAGGAACAGGAATTTGTCCTCGGTCACGTCCACCGTCAGCGGCGCGCCTTTTTCCTTCCAGTCAGGGACCAGCTCGTTCAAAGCGCGCGGATCCATCACCGCGCCCGACAGGATATGCGCCCCGATCTCCGAGCCTTTTTCCAGTACGCACACGCCAAGCTCGACGCCTTTTTCCGCCGCCAGCTGCTTCAGGCGGATCGCCGCGGACAGGCCGGCCGGGCCGCCGCCGACGATCACGACGTCGTATTCCATTGACTCGCGCGGACCGTACTGCTCAATGAGACTTGCGTCTATCACGATGCGATGCCTTTTCTTTAGAACTGGTCTTCACTCAGCGCCAACATGCCTTCGTTGTTCTTCGCGCTGACGATGGATGCCTCAAGCGCGACGGCTTGCGACAGGATGTGATCGGCAAAGAAGTGAGCGGTTGCGATCTTCGAGTCGTAGAACGACTTATCCTCAGCGTGCTTCTCAGCAGCCACCAACAGGGCGCGTGCAAATTGCCAGCCTGCGAGGACGATGCCAGCCAGCTTCAGATAGGGCACGCCGCCAGCAAACACTGCGTTCGGATCGCTTTTGGCGTTGGCTAGCATGAATTCCACTACGCTCGCGAGAGCTTGGCGGCCGGTCGTGAGCCGCTTGTGCAGCGACCGGAATGCAGGGTTGGACGAGAACGCCGCGCAGTCTTGCAGTTCGCCCAGCGTCCGATCAATCTGGGCGAGGATTGCTTTCGCCACCGCGCCGCCGTCACGCAAGGTTTTGCGTCCGATCAGATCGTTCGCCTGAATCGCCGTGGTGCCTTCGTAGATCGTCAGGATGCGGGCGTCGCGATAGTACTGTGCAGCACCAGTCTCTTCAATGAAGCCCATGCCGCCGTGGACCTGCACGCCGAGGCTCGCCACTTCGATTGAGATTTCCGTGCTCCAGCCCTTCACGACCGGCACGAGATATTCATAGATGGCCTGATGCTCTGCCTGCACGGCTTCGTCCGCGTGGCGATGCGCGATGTCGCTATGCGTGGCTGCAACATAGGCGAGCGCACGGGCGCCCTCGGTTAGCGCGCGCATCGTCAACAGCATGCGGCGCACGTCCGGGTGCTGAATGATCGCCACAGACTGCTTGGCGGAGCCATCAACCGGCCGGCTTTGCACGCGATCCTTCGCGTAGGCTACGGCCTTCTGATACGCGCCTTCCGCAACGGCGATGCCTTGCACGCCTACGCCAAAGCGAGCCGCATTCATCATGATGAACATGTATTCGAGGCCGCGATTCTCCTCGCCGATCAGTTGCCCGATTGCGCCGCCATGATCGCCGAACTGTAAAACCGCGGTCGGGCTTGCCTTGATGCCGAGCTTGTGTTCGATCGACACGCAATGCACGTCATTGCGATCGCCCAACGAGCCGTCTTCGTTGACGAGAAACTTGGGTACGGCAAAGAGCGAGATTCCCTTGACGCCCTCAGGCGCATTGGGCGTACGAGCCAGCACGAGATGGACGATGTTTTTCGCCATGTCATGGTCGCCCCACGTGATGAAGATCTTTGTGCCAAACACTCGATACGTCCCGTCGCCTTGAAGCTCGGCGCGCGTGCGTACCAATGCCAGATCCGAGCCGGCTTGGGGTTCGGTCAGATTCATCGTTCCGGTCCATTCGCCAGAGATCAGCTTCGGCACGTAGGCTTGCTTCTGCGCCTCAGTGCCGGCTGTCAAGAGCGCCTCGATCGCGCCGTCGGTCAGCAGCGGGCACAGCGCAAGCGACAGGTTGGCGGCATTCAGCATCTCGATGCACGGTGCCGCGAGCAGTTTAGGCAAGCCTTGGCCGCCATATTCGACGGGATGCACGACACCTTGCCAGCCTCCTTCGGCAAACTGGCGGAACGCTTCCTTGAAGCCCGGCGTGGTGTGAACCTCGCCGTCGCGCCAGGTACTCGGATTCTTGTCGCCTTCGATATTCAACGGCGCGATCACGTCCGCGCTGAACTTCGCCGCTTCGTCGAGCACCGCCTGCGCGGTGTCGGCAGTGGCGTCTTCGAAGCCCGGGAGCGTCGATACGCGATCGAGATGGGCAAGTTCATTGATGACAAACAGCATGTCCTTGACGGGCGCCGTATAGCTCATGATGGATTTCCAGAAATGCAATCTAAGAGGGGACGCGGGCAGGGCAGACGAAGCGGCCCGGCGCGGTAACAGTGAGCCGATCGTAGTCCCGATTGGGCGCGAATCGACTACCTAAATCGGCCCATCTATTGACAAAGTTGGCCACGACTTGCGAAACGGGCAGAGCGCCGATGGGCGTTTACCCCATCATGCGGGGCGAGCAAGTCCGGTTGCGGTTCAACGGTTCCGGCAGACGGGCAGGGTCGCGCTCAGGGTTGCCGGCGGTACTCGCCAGGCGTGCTGCCAGTCCAGTGGCGAAAGGCCCGATGAAATGCGGTGGGATCGTCAAAGCCGACATCGCCCGCGATCGCGGCGATCGGGTCATTGGTGCCGGTGAGTCGCTGGATCGCAATATCACGCCGCAACTCGTCCTTCAGCGTCTGGAATGCGGTTTCCTCTGCGGCGAGGCGCCGGCACAAGGTGCGCACCGACCAGTGAAAACTCCGCGCGGCGTCTTCGACGGTCGGCACATCCGGCAAACTGGCTGCGAGGTATTGCCGGATGCGGTGGCTCGTGAGCTGCTCGCTGAAGGAAACAAAAATCCAGTCTTCCGGAGCCCGTGCGAGAAATTTGCGCAAATTCGTCTTGCGCTGGCGGATGGGCATGTCGAAATACGCGGCGCTGAAGCGCATCAGCGTTTGCTGGCAGTCGAAATGGACAGGTCCGGGGAACAGGTACAGATGATCCACCGTGTGCGGCGGACAGGAAAACGCGAACTCGACTTGCAGCAGGGGGATTTTCTGACCGATCAGCCATGACGCCACGCCGTGTGCGAGCTTTAACATGAGCTGCTGCCCGAGCATGCTGACGGTCGACGATGGATCAGGGTGAAGGGCAACGCACGCTATCAGGCCGTCTCTGCGCGATTCGAACCTGAAGTCATCGAGGACAATGTGAAAGAACTGCCCGAACCGATGCATGGCAATTTCCAGGTTGGGCGCATCGAGCAGGCTCAGGCAAAGAAACTTCAGGGTGCCGCTGCGCATTGGACGGGCGAAGATGCCCGGCATTTCATCGTCGAATTCAATGGCGAGGGCACGGTATAAAGTCGAAAACTGTTCCTCGGTGACTCGCGCGCCCGGTTCGATCAGCAGCGCCGGCGAGATGCTGGCTTCGTCCAGGTATTTGCCGACCAGACCCGGCCGTGCACCCGCGGCCGCAAGGAAACCGTTGACAAGTGAGATCGGGACGGTGGCGCTGGGTGAATGCATGGGCGTTGACGGGACTCGTTAATGTCGGTTCACCACGTCAGTCATTGTACGGCACCGTTCAGACCAGGTAACAGCCCCACCTATATCTACAGGTCAAAGTCAGTGATGGTCGAATGGGCCGAGGGAGTATGCCAGTCCATCCAGTCGAAGTGTCTGGAGCTTTCAGCCCAGGCCCACGTTGCTTTTGGCATGCGTGTGGCCGGCGTTTCCGCTTGCAGTGCGTTGCTTTCGTGTTCTGTTTTTGCAACGGGGTGGAGATCCGTCGCACTTGAGGTTGCCTTCACTTCGTCCGGCGCGAGAGTAGATACGGTTGATTTGCGGTGCATGATAAATAGGAAGGTGAATGATTGAATAGAATCGATCGGGGGTGGCGCCAGTGTCAGGCCGCAAGTAGGCCGCAAGTAGCGAGAGCAATATCGCCCTGTGCCCGGGGAAAGGTTTCGAAGCATCGCGAAAGTCCACGGAATGCGTTCGATTCCGTGGAGCAAAAAATGCGAACACGCGAGGAGTGGCAGGGAATCGGCATGCCGGGGCCGTGCTGCCCGGAGCAAGCCCTATGCCGTGCGAGCTTTCACATAGCGCCCGGGCGCCGGTTCGATCGGCTTATGATGGGCGCTTCCCGGCTTCGTGCGCGCCTTGACCGAATCTCCAGCGTACGGCTTCAGCCACTCGATCCAGTGGGTCCACCAACTACCCGGCCGTGTTTCGGCTGACGCCAGCCACGCATCCGGATCGCTGCTCAAATCGCCACTGGCCCTGAAGCTTCGCTTGTTCTTCGACGCAGGATTGACGACCCCGGCTATGTGGCCGCTCGCGCCGAGAACGAATTGGGTCGGGCCGCCAACCAGTTGTGTGGATCGATAAGCCGACCGCCACGGCACGATATGATCTTCCTCGGTTGCCAGTACGTAGGTCGGGGTGTCGATGCGTCCCAGGTCGACTGGCATGCCGCATACCGTCAACCGCCCTGGTTTGCACAGGTTGTTCTCCAGGTACATGTTGCGCAAATACCAGGTGTACATGGGCCCCGGCAGATTCGTGCTATCGGCGTTCCAGTACAGCAGGTCGAACGGCGGCGGCGACTTGCCCTTCAGGTAGTTGTCGATCACATATGGCCAGATCAGATCGTTTGCTCGCAACGTCTGGAACGTGAACCCAAGTTCCTTGCCTGAGTAGATGCCGCCTCGACCGATTGCACTCTCGCGCTGAACGACGCCTGCTTCGTCAATGAAGACGCCCAGCTCGCCAGGTTCTTCGAAATCCAGCATCGTGGTGAGCAACGTGATGCTAGCCATATTGTCGTCGCCCCGTGCCCGGGAAATCGCCGCGGCAGACGACAGAATCGTGCCTCCCACGCACCAGCCGACCGCGTTGACCTGATCGGCACGGGTGATCGCCAGCGCTACGTTGATTGCCGTCAATGCACCCTGTTCGACGTAGTCGTCCCATGTCGTCTGCGCCATCGCGGCATCCGGGTTGCGCCACGACACCATGAACACGGTCATCCCCTGTTCGCAGCCAAAGCGCACAAAGGAATTGTCAGGCTGCAGATCGAGAATGTAATACCTGTTGATGCAGGGCGGCACGATCACCAGTGGGCGTTTGGCTACCCTGTCGGTGAGCGGGGCATACTGGATCAACTGGAATAGATCGTTTTCGAACACGACCGCGCCTTGGGACGCTGCCACGTTGTGCCCGACCTCGTAAGCGGTCTCATCCGTGATCGAAATGTTGCCGCGCTGCAGATCACCAAGCAGGTTCGTGAAGCCGTCACGCAAGCTGTCACCGCTGGATTCGAACGCAAGCCTGAGCGCCTCGGGATTGGTTGCGGCGAAATTGGCTGGGCTCAGCAAGTCGATGAACTGCCGCGTGAAGAATTCGAGCTTCCGTTTGTCCTTTTCACTTAGGACAACCGCATCGACGACGTCTTCAAGCAACCGCGCGTTGAGCAGGTAGTTCTGCTTGAGCAGGCTGTACCAGGCATTCTTGCGCCAGTCTTCGGCGAGAAAGCGGCGGTCACTGCGCGGCGGCGCAATCACGGGCTCGGTTTCCGCGCCCATCGTGCTGGCTAGCGTGCGGGTCCATACCGACGCCAGCTGCGGCCAGTACGCCGAGTGAGCCTCGAGAAGCGCTGCGGAAACGGCTAGTGCTTCCGGGGGCTTCGCTCTGGTGTGCGTGTCGTATTGCGGAGCGCCATTCGCCTCCAGACCGGTCATTGCGCGCCAGAACCGCTGCCCGGACTTGAGGAATCCCTGTACATATTCAGTGGGTACGTTTAATGACATGATCACACCGCTTCGCTTGATTGACTCATGATTGCAGACGGTTCGGCACTGGCCGCGCTTTCAACCAGGCGCCGCGCACGGGACGTGGCCAGGACGGTTGCTTCGCCGTCGATCACCACCTTTCCGCCAACCGTACAGACGGTCGACATCACGACACGGCCCTTTTCCGGCTGCAGTTCTTTCACAGCGACCGTTGCATGCACCGTATCGCCGGGCCGGACTGGTGCCTTGAAACGCAGGTTCTGCCCGAGGTACACCGTACCGGGGCCCGGAAGGTGTCCGGCGAGGGTCGCGGAAATCACACTTGCGGTCAGCATCCCATGCGCAATGCGCCCTTTGAACGGCGTGGTCCGCGCGAATTCCTCGTTAATGTGTACGGCGTTGTTGTCGCCCGATGCGGCCGCGAAGAACAGGATATCCGTCTCCGTTATGGTCTTCGCAAAGGTGGCGCTCATGCCTGTTTCCAGGTCTTCAATGTCGTAACCGCCGATTTCGTTCATCTGTTGCTCAACTGGTTGTTATTGAATGGACTGACCCTGTACGCTTCCGAAGTGTCGTCGCCTCACAGCGTCAATTTCACGCGGGCCCTGGAATGCGGCAAAGTGAAATTCTGCCGCCGCGCGCGGTACCTGGATGTTTGTCACCTTCAAGATTCAACGGCGCAATCACGAGAAAAGCGATCGAAGAGGGGACACGGGTTGGGCAGAGTTAATGGGCCGGCGCGCTAACCGTTGAGCCGATCTTAGTCCCAATGGGACGCGAACCGACTACCTAAAGCGGCCCATCTATTGACAAAGTCGGCCATGACTTGCGAAGCAGGTGGTTCGCCGATGCGTGTTTGCCCCACTGCAGGGGCAGCGGGTCCGGGTGCCTCAGCGGCGTCGATTCGTACCGGTAACTCACCTGGCTGTTCCGACTTATCCCACTTGTACAGGCCGTCGATGACCACACCGCGCTGTTTCCTTGGAACATGCCATGCGAACTGCAATCACTCACCGGCCTCAAGTCACAACTCTGACCGGAGTCCTTAATTGGCCGCACAAAAACAGCGTAACCTGCCGAACGGGCGACGCATTTGCATCGGAGTACGATCGAGCGCTGCGGTTTTTCCCATCCATTGACCTCGTCCATACCCGCAGACGAACAGCGTATAACGCGAAAGCTTTCCCGAACCGTTTCTTCGATGCGACGCCCGCTCGGACGGAGCATCGCGTGGGCGTATGCAACGCTTACTCAGCTTCGGACGCCGGTTTGGCCTTCTTTTCAGTCTGGGTGTCCGCGTCCTAGGGGGCGGCTTTTTTGGCCTCGCGAGCCTTTTGCTGGGCCTTGCGCTGGGTGTCCTGCATCTGCTTAGTCGCCGCGGCGCCGGTTTGGGCGAATGCCACAGGCGCCGACAGGAATGAAAGTGCCACGTAGAAAACGGATGCAAAAACGGGGCCGCGGCGGCCGTTCATATTGATCTCCAGAAGTCGACCGAGTGTCGATATACAGGCAGAACCGGTATCGCGTGCGTTCACAGATGCTGGTAGTCGGTGACCACCCAATTACGCCATGATCCCTGCGGTACGGCCATCACTGGCCGCCAGTGGGCAATGGAGCCAGGCTCTTCCGCGTGAACTGCGCGATGACATATATACGGACTGTAGACCCTGCGCTGAGTGAGCGCTACATGCAACCCGTAACGGATCAATCCGACAAAGATAATGGGTTTGCCTTTCGCGGCCTCGCGAACAATTGATCGCCTGCTTGCTGTCGTTAGAACCGATTGCGCTGGCTGGGATCGAATTGCGGATCGGGTGATCTCTGCGTCTGTCGCAGGACTCCTTGATCGTCGAAGTAAAAGTTGTATATCAGATGCTCAATGTTGTTCTCCATGTACCGGTAGGACCACACTTCTCTGTTCACCCGCTTGAAGTAGGAGGTTTCGAAAGGGCGGCCAAAGTTGACCAGCACGTCGTCCCGGGTCCACTTTCCCACCTCCGCGCGATAGAACTCCTTGTCTTGAAGTACCTGCCGAACATCAACCACTTTGCCGGAAGCGTCGATGTCGGCTGCCGTTGTCGTCGTTCCCATGGGCTGGGTCGGCCACATCAGCCGCTTGCCACCGTTCGGTAGATCGTACGTTTCCTTGGGCGGACCCAAGCGGGCAATAAGTACAGACTGGTCTGCACCAGCTTCCACCTGCCGATGCGGCTCAGTACAACCCGCAAGCATCAACGCCGCAATACCAACGATCTGGAGTGCAAGTCGGTTAAGCATGGAAGTGCTCCACTATCGGTAATCGCGCCTGGCAGTCTCGTTCTCATGGAACATTGCACTGCGGCTTGATGAGCGAGGTCCAGGCGTGCGCTGCTGTCGGACGTATTCGTTACGCCTGAAACGACGAAGCGGCAATAACCGTCTTACTAGCAAGTTGTTCAACGGCACGGGGAGGTGTTTTCGTGCAATCTTCGTCGCCCAACATACGACTATCGAATGCACCGGTACACTGTTCTGTATCGGGTCCGGCTGCTTCGAACTCGTGCAACCTTCCACCCAAATCTACATGACCATCACTCGTTCTGCCTGCCAATAGCCTCACGCTCTCATGAAACTGATTTCGCTTATCGTCGAGGTCGTATTCCACGACGCTAGTTGGGTGACTCACCAAGGGCATACTGTTATGAAGGTTGGTGGCACTGCGACCGTGGCTACGTTGTCGGCATTGCTGCTGATACTCGCTCGCACTACGTCCAGCAACTCGCGTATCTTCGCGCGAAGACGGGACACTCCGGTCACACGCAGCCACACCTATGCGTTTGTTCGACGCCTTATTGGTGAGAGTGTGGCTCAGGATTCTGCTGAGGGAGTGGAACATTCATCCCGGGCGACTCTGGACGTGGCTGCGGGGCCGTGGTCCTGTCTTCCCCGGAGCCGGAAGCAGAGGCTGGCGCCATCGCTGCAGGCGGGTTCGGCGCTACGGCAGCGCTAACAAGGAATCCAGCCGATGTAAGGAAGATTGCCGCTAATAACAAAAATTCCATGGTATTTGCCTCGCCAGTGTTAGTGACCCGTGCCGATGCGCGGGCCGGCATCCGCGCAACGCACTTGGTCATCCACACTCTCCTGCGACATGGCAGGTGCCAGCAATTACGCGGTACCGGTAACCTATCTCTGCCCCTTGCCGTTCAAATGACGTATGTCAAATTGTCCGTTCAACGAGACGCCCGAGACCAAAAAGCACTGAGCGTGCAATCCGGTAGCCAGTTCGACCGGACGATAGTTGTGCCGCAGAGGCTTCCGAGCCGAGTGCGGGTCTGGCCGTAGAAAGCCGACCTGGATTCCCGACCGCGACCGCGACACGCTTCTTGTCACTTTAAGCGTGAGTCGGTCCGGGCAGTTGGGCCGACCCGTGCGATGTTCGTCCTGATGCCGGGCGGCCCATCATTCCGAGAAAGGTAGACCGGCGCCTCATGCCTTGCGTGCACGAAGATATCTGAAGAACTCTACGCCTTCCTGCAGGCGCCGTTTCATCATCTCCCAACTCACCAGCATCTCGCGGACGATTTCCCAGATCTTTGTTGGTCTGAAATAAAAGCGTTTATAGAACTCCTCAACGCCAACGTAGATCTCTTCGCGCGACAGATGCGGATAGCCAATCGTGGAAGCCTGGGTGCCTGCCGAATTGACGAGGGCGATGACCTTCCCATCATTCAACCATCCGTTCTCCACCGCTTGCTTGTGAAGGACGGTTCCCGGATAGGGCGCGGCGAGCGACACCTGAATCGTGTGGGGATTGATCTCTTTCGCGTATTTGATCGTCTTCTGGATCGTTTCGTGCGTCTCGCCGGGAAGCCCAAGAATGAATGTGCCGTGGATCTTGATGCCGAGCTTGTGGCAATCGTCGCTGAACTGGCGGGCCATATCGGTGCGCAGGCCCTTTTTGACGTTCACGAGAATCTGATCGTCGCCGGATTCGTACCCGACGAGCAAGAGTCGCAGCCCATTTTCTTTCATCACTTTGAGCGTCGAATAGGGCACGTTCGCCTTGGCGTTGCACGACCACGTCACGCCTAACTTGCCGAGACCACGAGCGATCTCTTCGGCTCTCGGTCGGAGATCCGTAAAGGTATCGTCGTCGAACATGATCTCCTTGATTTCGGGCATGTTGTCCCTGATCCATTTCACTTCTTCGAGGACGTTCTCGACCGAGCGCGTGCGGTAGCGATGACCCCCAACCGTATGCGGCCAGAGGCAAAAGGTGCATCTGGATTTGCAGCCTCGCCCCGTGTAGAGCGACAGATACGGATGCTTGAGATAGCCGCTGAAATAGTTCTCCGGCGTCAGGTCGCGCTTATAGATCGGCGAGACGAACGGTAACTGGTCCATGTCTTCGAGAATCGGTCGGGCGTCGTTGTGCATGATCCCGCCATCCGGCAGACGATAGCTCAGTCCGAGAATCGATTTGAACGGGAGGCCCTGTGCGATCTCGCGACAAGTGAAGTCGAATTCTTCGCGGCACACGAAGTCGAGTGCGTCGCTCGCAGTCAGCGAGCCGTGAGGATCGACGGCGACTTTTGCGCCGATCATCCCGATCAGGATCCGGGGCTTGCGCCGCTTCAGGTGCTCTGCAAATTGAACATCACTCTGGAACGATGGAGAACTTGTGTGAATGATTACCAGTTCGTATTTCTGAGCAATGTCGAGTGTCGTATCCAGCGACAGGTCATCTGCGGGCGCATCCACGACGCGGCTATCTTCAATCAGCGCAGCGGGCTGGACGAGCCACGTTGGATACCAGAATGATCGAATCTCGCGCTTCGTTTGGAAGCGTGAGCCCGCTCCGCCATCGAAGCCTTCAAATGAAGGTGCCTGCAGAAACAGCGTTTTCATGAATACCCTCGAAGAGAATAGTCCGCGTGGCCGGGATTAGTCACCCACTTGGACTCGCCAGGCATCGGCGATGTTCGCGAAGTGTTTCGAAGCCTTCAAAAAGATAACAATGACCAGGTAGTTGCTTTGGAAGTCGTCATCTCGTGTGCGCCCACGGAAACGGGCGTGCAGGGATTCGCCGTATCATCACATTTTCAGAGCCGCACAACAGTTGACGTGAAGTGGTGAGGCAGCGGCTATCGCTGGGGAGCAGGAGGCGAATCAAGAATACTACGACTTGGCGCCTCGGCATGACGAAAAATCGATCTTTTAACCTGTCGATAGTTACAGTGCGATTACGTTGAAGGTGGAAGGTCGCATAAACCCGGTGTCGATGCTCAGCTAGCGAAACGCACACTTACAAGGCCACGTCCGCGGCGATCTTACGCCGTGTTTACCGTCATTGGCGACTCATCCTGTACTAGACTATTTCTGCGCCGCCCGAGACATCACCTCGGACATCAAGCGGTGTCCGGTGCTGCGTGCAGCACCGGGCCGTCGTCGAATCCCCTACGGACCGGCCAGCGGCAACAGCGGCACGGATCTGCGCGATCACAGCGCTTGCTGCTCCAGAGCGGGAGACGAACCATGACCGAAGAACGAGTCAATACAGACGGTGTTCCTGTTGGCAACGGCGAGCGCATCAGCCCGGTCGAATTTTTACTGATGGCAGGCTTTCTTACGTATCGGGCTCCGCTGGCGCCGATCGCTGCCCGAGTTGCGGCCCGACGTGTTCTCGATGCCATACTCGGTGCTGCGGCAGCTCACGGGTTCGCAGATTCGGACGCTCTCGAGACGATGATGGCGTGCGCCGAAAAGTCTTCGCGCATGCGGAGCCTTGCGGAGCAGGCCACCGCCGCAGTCGGGGATACGGTCGCTTACCTGCACGTGATTCGCTGTGCCGGCGTAACGCTGGAGGTGGACCCGTAAACGCACGCTTCGACGAACGTCGACGCGTCAAGGCGTTTCTTCCTTTTGGGGCTTGCCGGTTCGTACGTCTCGCCGCGCACCGCGAGCAGCAACGCGTATGCAGCAGACCAGAAGTATGGAAGCAGAATCATCGAAGTCGCTGGATAGATCAGCGACAGCCAGGTTCGCCAAGTTTCATCTTGATGCGGTTCACATAGGTGGGGCGATCTGTTAACCGTTCCAACCTATCGAAGTCCATCTTGCGAGTGACGGTTTCAGGAAGCTTGTCCAGAATCGGCTCGATGGGGATGCCGAGCGCGTATCGGGTATTTGCCTGCACTGCGGAACTGGTGTTGTGCTTTACGTGTCCGGCCAGATAGTCGGTGACGAGGCGACGGACGGTATATGCACCAACACCATTTTTGGCGTCCGATGCGGCTGCGTGCGCTCTGGCACGACGTCGGTCGCGGGCGGGATCATCGCCAGTGTCACGGATATTTCATTTTGCCTTCCGCTCGACGACCGCCGCGGCGATCTGCGCATTTCGATGTATTTCTGCGGTGGCAGCCTCAATTCGGTTTAACAATCTTTAAACGATTTATTTTGAGACTGTTTCTATACTGACTCGCAAATTGTCAAATCGCCGTAACCTCAATGCCGGGCGCGGCCTGAAAAGACAACGGCAAACGGGGCCAATTACCGTGCGAGCGAGACCAGCCGACCCGAACTACGATCCTTGCGGTCGATAGCAATAAATAGCGTCGCATAGCCGGACCGGATAGCGGCTTAATCGCATCCGGAAAACAGCGGCCGTTTTTCGATTATGATAAACCGCCCCCTTCGATACCCGGCGCGATAAAGTCAATCACGCGTCCCAATATCGAGACTGCGGCGGCAGGACCGGACCGGACAGGGCGTAAGGCAAAGGACCACTAGTCGAAAAATGTGCAGCCGAAGATGAAATTGGAAGCCGGATCGTCGGTGCTTTACGCCGTCATCCCGGTCATCTGCCGGTTAGCCGGCCACCAGTTACGAAGGATGTCGCGTTGCGGGGTGTTATGAGAATTGCTGTCCTGGATGACGATTCGGCTCAGGCCGACCTGGTTTGCCAAACGCTGTCGGCGGCGGGCCATATCTGTCACGCATACGGTGCGGGCCGCGAACTCGTGCGGCAGTTACGGCGCCAGACGTTCGATCTGCTGGTGCTCGACTGGAACGTGCCCGACATGTCGGGCGAAGAGGTGCTGCGCTGGGTGCGCGAAAGCCTCTCCGAGCGCCTGCCGGTGCTGTTCATGACGAGCCGCGGCCGCGAAACCGACATCACGTCGATTCTCAACACGGGCGCGGACGACTATGTCGTCAAACCGGTGTCCGCCGCGGTCTTGCTGGCGCGCGTCGGCTCACTCCTGCGCCGCGCTTACCACCTCAAGCCGCCCGCGGCGAAGGAAGTCTTCGGCGAATTCGAATTCGATCTGGGCGCCAAGCACGTGGTGGTGCGCGGCACGGCAGTGGCCGTCACGCAGAAGGAATTCGAGCTTGCGCTCCTGCTGTTTCAGCATCTGAGCCGGCCGCTGTCGCGCGCGCACATTCTCGATGTGATCTGGAAGCAGGCAACCGACATTCCGTCGCGCACCATGGACACCCACGTGTCGATGCTGCGCAGCAAGCTCGGTCTGCGCCCCGAGCACGGCTATCGTCTGACGCCGATTTACGGTTATGGCTACCGGCTCGAGCGGGTCGATTCCGCCGCGCCGCCGGCAGCAGCCGACGAACGCCCCGAAGCGGGGGAGGCGTGACGTTTTCCGTCGATGGAGCAGCGCGCGGCGGCGCGGTTTCGCCGGGGCGCCGCAGCGGTGCATGGCTGGCGGCCGTTGGCCTGCTCGCGATGACCTGTTTCGCGCCGGTGTCGGCGTCCGCGCAATCGTCGCGCGCACCGAAGCGTGCAAAAGCCGCTGCGCCGGAATACGTGTCGTATCTGACCCACGAAGGCGACACGCTGTACGACATCGCCGGCCGCTATATGCGCGATCCGAATGATTGGGCCGTGCTGAGCCGCCTGAATCATGTGCCCGCGCCACGCCGCATGCCCGCCGGCATCGCGCTGCTTCTGCCCGCCGGCAAACTCAAACAGGAACAGGAGTCGGCCCGCGTGATCGCGACCAGCGGACCGGCCGAGCACGCGTTCGGTAAGAACCCCTACGTGCCGCTCGCGGAAGGCACGACCCTTGGCGAAGGCGACCGCATCCGCACCGGGGACAACGGCTTTGTGACGCTGGAGTTGCCGGACGGCTCGCACGTCACGGTGGGGCAGAACGGCCTGCTGGATATCGGCGCGCTGCGGCGCAGCATACTGACCGGCGCCGGCGATCGCATGCTTGAACTGCACAGCGGCGAAGTCGAAAGCCAGGTAACGCACGCGACGAAAAAGGACGACCGTTTTCAGATCCGCTCGCCGTCGGTCGTGGCGGGTGTGCGCGGTACGCGCTTCAAGGTCGCTTACGACGGCGACGCGCGAACCACCGCGGTCGAAGTGCTGGACGGCGCAGTCGGCGTCGACCCGGCGGCGCTCGGCGGCCGTGCTTCGGCGCCGCTGCCCGGTGTGCCGCTGCAGAGCTCCGCGCAGCTCGTGAAGGCGCGCTTCGGCAGTGTGACGCGCTCGGGCGATGCGATCGGCGAACCTGTCGAGTTGCTGCCCGCGCCGGCGCTTACGCAGCCGGCCAAAGTGCAGGACGGCAAGACCGTCGCATTCGATCTCGTGCCGGCCGACCGTGCCGTGGCCTATCGCGTGCAAATCGCACGCGACGCCGACCAGCTCGACCTGATCCGCGATCAGCGCGTGAGCGAGCCGCATGCGGATTTCGGCGACCTGGCCGACGGTACCTATTTCGTACGCATCGCCGCGCTCGACTCCAACGGGCTCGAAGGCCTGCCGCAGGTGTACACGTTCGAACGCCGCCAGCTCGGGCTAGCCGCGTCGGCGGCGCAGCGGGCTGGCAGCCGCGACTATGAATTCCGCTGGTTCGTCAGCCGCGCCACGGTCGAAACACGCTTTCGTTTCGTGCTGGCGACCACGGCCGATCTGCGCCATCCGCTTGTGGACCGCACCGATCTGTCGGGCGGCCAACTGGTCGTAAGCGATCTGCCGGCCGGCGTCTATTACTGGACGATTGTCGCGGAGCAGTTCGAGAACGGCCGCTTCTACGAAAAGAGCAGCGCGGTGCGCTCGTTTACGCTTGCGCGCTGACGCTGGTAGATTCACGGGGCTGAGCCATGCATCAGCCCGCTTCCTGGCTTCGAACCAAGCAACCCTTTGCCGACCACACCTACGCGCCTGAGCCTCGATCCGCGCGCCCGTCTCGGACGGCGCGCCGGCCGCCGCTTCCTGATCGAATGGGTGGGCATCGGCTGTCTGGGCATCGTGGTGATTCTGCTCAGTTCGCTCGGCCGTCTGAGCGCGAGTGTCGATCAACTGGTCTACGACCGCTTTCTGAGCCTGCATGCGCACCCTTTGCTGCGCGATATCGTGGTGGTCGAAATCGACAACGCGAGCATCGCGCAACTCGGGCGCTGGCCGTGGCCGCGCAATGTCCACGCGAAGCTGCTCGAACGGATCGCCAGCGCGAAGCCCGCCGCGGTGATCTACGACGTGCTGTTCACCGAGGCCAATCCGCAAGACGCCGAACTGGCCCGCGCCATCGCGCTGAGTCCGACCTATCTGCCGGTATTGCTCACCGCAGCCGATGACGGCGGCCGCCGCGTCGTGGTCGAGCCGGTGGCGCCGCTCGCGCATGCGGCGGCGGGGCTCGGCCATATCAATCTTGAAGTCGACAGCGACGGCATCGTGCGCAGCGTCGCGCGGTACGAGGGCGACGCCGATTCACGCTGGCCGCAATTGATGGTGCCGGTCGCCCAGGCGGCGGAGCTTGGCTCGCTCCATCTGAACGGCTGGCAGCGCAGCCATGCTTTGGCCGCATCCGCATCCGCATCCGCATCCGCAGCCGCATCCGCATCAGCAGCCGCAGCCGCAGCCGCAGCCGCAGCCGCCGACGGCGGCGAAGGCCGCTTCCTGATCCCCTTCGGTCCGAACGCGCAGAACTACACCAAGCTGAGTTTCGCGCGCGTGCTCGCCGGCGACGTGACACCGGACCAGTTGCGCGGCCGCATCGTGTTGATCGGCGTGACCGCGTCGGGCTTGTACGACCGCTTCGCGACACCGGTGTCCGGCAAACTCGGCCCGCTGCCCGGCGTGTATATCCACGCGAACGTGCTCGATACGCTGCTCACCGGCCGCGAAATCGAGCCGGTCTATCCGTGGATGCTGTTCGCGGCGTCGCTCGCGCCGCTTGCCGCGCTGCTGGCCGGATTTCTGGTGCTGTCGCCGCGCCGTTCGTTGCTGCTGACCGGCGCACTGTGTCTGCTCGCGGCGGCCGGCAGCGCGGCCTTGCTGTACGGCGCGCGGCTGTGGATGTCGCCGGTGCCGGCGATTCTGGGTGTCGTGACCGTCTATCCGATCTGGAACTGGCGGCGCCTCGAAATGACGATGGCGTATCTGCGCGGAGAACTGCAGCGCCTCGCCGACGAACCCCATCTGCTGCCGGAAACGCCGCAGCGCCGCCGCGAGTTCGGCGGCGACGTGCTGGAGCAGCACATGGCGCTGATGGCGCAGGCCGCGCAGCGCGTGCAGGACATGAAGCGTTTCGTGTGGGACAGCCTCGACAGCATGCCCGAGCCGATCCTCGTGAGCGACGTGCGTGGCGTCGTGCTGATCGCGAATCATGCCGCCAAGGCGCATTTCGCGCGGCTCGGCGCGCCGCTGCCCGAAGGCCGTTCGATGCAAGCCGTGCTGGGCGGCCTGACGCTCGTGAAGACGATCGACGGCGACGCGGCGTCGGATGCCGAAAACAATCTGTTCGCCCGCACGCACTGGCCGGCGCCGCTCGATCCGGCGCGCCACGAATTCGCCGCGCTGATGGCGCACGGCGTCGAGGTGCGCGACGCCCACGAGCGCGACCACTTGCTGCGCTACGCGAACTGCACCAACGAGCAGGGCGAGACCACCGGCTGGATCGCGGGCCTTGTCGACGTGTCGGCCTTGCATGCGGCCGAGCGTCAGCGGGAAGACGCGCTGCGGCTTCTGTCGCACGACATGCGCTCGCCGCAGGCGTCGATTCTGGCGCTGGTGGAGATCGAGCGCGCCCGCAGCGAGCCGGGGCTCGCGCGCGCCTTGCTGGAGCGCATCGAACGCTACGCGCAGCGCGCGCTCACGCTGGCCGACGATTTCGTGCAACTGGCGCGCGCCGAATCGCAAACCTATGTGCTCGAACCGGTGAGCCTGACCGAGTTGCTGATCGACGCCAGCGACGAAGTCTGGCCGCAGGCGCACGCCAAGCGCATCACGCTGCACACGGAGACTGGCGCCGCCGACGCCGCCGATGACGGCCACTGGATCTGCGCCGACCGTTCGTTGATGACCCGCGCGCTCGTCAACATTCTGAACAACGCGGTCAAGTACAGTCCGCCGGATACGCGGATCGTGTGCAGCCTCGCGAGCCTGACGCCGAAGGGCGTGCCGGGCGCGGCCAGGCGCGTGTCGTGCACGATTAGCGATCAGGGCTACGGCATACCCAAAGAGGAGCAGGCAGGGCTGTTCGAGCGCTTCCGGCGGTTTCACGAAAGCGAGCGGCCGGAAGTGGGCGGCGCGGGGCTCGGCATGGCCTTCGTCAAGACGGTCGTCACGCGCCACGGCGGCGATGTCGAAGTGGCCAGCGAGCCCGGCCAGGGCACGGCATTTACGATCTGCTTACCGGTGCTCGAAGACGCGCAATCGGGCGCCTCGCTCGTGCCACGAACATGACATATGAATACGCACCCTATCGAAGCGAGAAGATGGTGAAAGCAATCCTGATCTGTGCCGCGCTGGCCGCGGCGAGTCTCACCGGTTGCGCGGGCCTGAGCGCCGACGTGCATACCGCCGACGCCGCGAACGCGACCGCCGCGCTGCAAGGCGAGCGGACTTACACGATGGCGCGCATGCCGTCGCAGGAGGCCAGTGCGGACCATCCGCAATTCGAAAGCCTGTTGGTGGACGAGTTGACGAAACAGGGCTTCGTCGAAACGACGGGGCAGTCCGGGCGTTATCTGCTTTCTGTGGCCTACGACACGCGCCGGGCGACGATCGGCGTCGGTGAAACAGGCTGCACGTCGGGCGACTGTGTTCGACCGCCCGAAACACCATTCTCGCTGTTCGGCGGCCCTGCGTATCAGCATGCGCTGACGCTGCGGTTTTTCGAGCGTGCGAGCGGACAGGAGGTCTACAAAGTCAGCGCGGTGAGCAGCGACCGCGATGCGGATCCGTTGCATGCCATGCCGACGCTCGTCAAAAGCGCGCTGGCCAGGTTGCCCTTCGATGCGCCGCCAGATTGGCGCGTGAAACTGCGCGCCGACGAGGCGAGCGGCGTGCCGAAAGTCATGTCGGTAAAGCCGCTTCGGCCGTAACGCGCGTCGGGATCATTCCGGCGCATTGCTGTCTTCCGGCCAGCGGTTTTCGAACACGCAATCGACGAGCGGCATGCGGTTCGCCCAGCGTTCGGTTTCCAGCATCGGCTCGCTATAAAACTGGTCGACGTGGCCCAGACACAGAATCGCCACGGGCCGCGCGCCCTTGGGCATGTGCAGCAGTTGGCGAACCACGTCGACGTCGAACAGCGACACCCAGCCCATGCCGAGACCTTCGGCGCGCGCGGCCAGCCACATGTTCTGGATCGCGCACGCCACCGACGCGAGGTCCATCTCCGGCAAGGTGCGGCGGCCGAAGATGTGGCGCTCGCGGCCGTCCATCAGCGCCATCACCAGCAGCTCGCCGCAGTCCAGCATGCCTTCCACTTTCAGCTTCATGAACTCTTCGCGGCGTTTGCCGAGCGCGTCGGCGGTGGCGAGGCGTTCGTTCTCCACCGTGTCATGCAAAGCGGTCCGAAGCGCAGGATCGGTGATCCGCGCGATTCGCCACGGCTGCATGAAGCCGACGCTCGGCGCGTGATGCGCCGCGTCGAGCAGACGCTGCAGCACGGCGGGGTCGACCGGGTCGCGCACGAAATGGCGCATGTCGCGGCGTTCGTAAATCGCGCGGTAGACGGCGTCGCGCTCGGAATCGTTAAAAGGCTTCGCCATGGAACAGGGCGGCCGTGAAGGCCGGGTTGGAGGGCCAATAAGCGTGCATGTAAGTCGCCACGATCGAGCCGGCGCGATAGACGGCCTCGCCCGGCGCGTCGCCCTGCGGCCGGGTCGCTGAACGCAGCGGCGTAAGCGACGTGTTCAGCTTCGAGTAATGAAACGTATGGCCCGTCATCGGCCCGTGCAGGCTGTCGATCTGCTGCATGCCGAGCGCGGTGAAGCGCGTTTGCATCGTCGCGTGGCCGGGCAGCAGGCCGAGCATCGGTGTGGTCACGCCGTGCGTGTCGGTGAGTTGGTCGAGCAGATAGAGCATGCCGCCGCATTCGGCGACGAGCGGCTTGCCGGAGCTCGCGTGCGCGTGAATGCTTGCGCCGCTGCGGGTGTTGCCGGCCAGCGTGGCGGCGTGCAGTTCAGGGTAGCCGCCGGGAAGGTACAAAGCGTCGGCGTGTTCCGGTAGTTCTTCGTCGGCGAGCGGCGAGAAGAAGGCGACTTGCGCGCCGAGTGCTTCCAGCAGCGCGATGTTGGCCGGATAGATGAACGAGAACGCGGCGTCGCGCGCAATCGCAATCGTCTTGCCTTCCAGCAGGCGCGGCAGGACGTCCGATAAGGGCGCGCCGAATTCGACAGGCGGTGGCAGTTCGGCGAGCGCGGTGCGGCCTAGCGTGTCAGCGGCACGATCCAGGCGCGCGTCGAGATCGTCGATTTCGTCCGCCTGATGCAAGCCGAGGTGACGATCGGGCAGCGCGATTTCATCGCTGGCGGCAATGTGCCCGCACCAGCGCAACTCCGGCGGCAACGCTTCTTCGAGCATCTGCGCATGCCGCGCGGAGCCGACGCGATTGGCGAGCACGCCATAAAACGGCACCTGCGGCCGGAATTGCGCGAGACCGAAGGCGACCGCGCCGAAGGTCTGCGCCATCGCCTTCGCCGAAATCACCACGAGCACCGGCACGCCGAACGTGGTGGCGAGATCGGCGCTGCTCGGCGTGCCGTCGAACAGACCCATCACGCCTTCGATCAGGATCAGATCGGCTTCGGCGGCCGCTTGCGCGAGCAGCGTGCGGCAGGCGGCTTCGCCCACCATCCATAGATCGAGTGAGAGCACGGGCGCGCCGCTCGCGCGCGCCAGAATCATCGGATCGAGAAAGTCCGGTCCGGTCTTGAAGACGCGCACGCGTCGCCCCAGCCGCCGATGGTAGCGCGCGAGACCCGCCGTGATCGTGGTCTTGCCTTGGCCCGACGCGGGCGCGCTGATGAACAGGGCGGGGCACGCGGCCATCGCTCAGAACTCCACGCCGCGCTGCGCTTTCACGCCTTGCTCGCGATACGGATGCTTGACGATGCGCATTTCGGTGACGAGATCGGCGGCTTCGATCAACGCGTCCGGCGCGTGGCGGCCGGTCACCACCACATGCAGCATGGGCGCGCGCGCGGTCAGCACGGCGAGGACTTCGTCGAGCGGCAGGTATTCGTACTTGAGTACCGTGTTCAGTTCGTCGAGGATCACCATCTGGTAATCGCCGCTCTCGATCATGCGGCGCGCTTCGTTCCAGCCTTTGCGCGCGGTCGCGATGTCGGCGTCGCGGTTCTGCGTGTTCCAGGTGTAGCCGTCGCCCATCGTGACGAAATCGCAGTTGGCGATTGCGCCGAGAAAGTCGCGCTCCGACGTGTGCAGCGCGCCCTTGATGAACTGCACGACGCCGAGGCGCATGCCGTGGCCGAGCACGCGCACGGCCATGCCGAATGCGGCGGTGGTTTTGCCTTTACCGGTGCCGGTGTTGACGATCAGCAGGCCTTTTTCGACGGTAGCGTTGGCCTGTTTTTTCTCGTGGCCTTCGCGGCGACGCTCGGTCATGCGTTGATGCGATTCGGGATCGGTTTTCATGGCAGGTCCTGTTACTGAGTGTCGTTGTTCGGGTGTTCACTATCGGCGTGCGCGGCGCTCGAAGCAATCGCCACGGTGACGCCGGCATGGACGGTTTTGCGCACGACGAGGCGGGCTCGATCCGCATTGAGCGCGCCGGGTTCGCCGAGCCCGGCAGTCGCGGCAAGCAGCGCACACGGCTCGCAAACACCGTCCACGCCGAGATGCTCGCGCACCGCCGCCGAAGCCTCCGCCACGGGCATCGACGCGATCTGATCAAGGCTGAAGAATGTCAGCGGCAGCGCATGACGTGCGCAGAATTCGAGCAGGCCCGTTTCGTCGGCTTTGGTATCGAGCGAGGCCACGCTGCGGATTTCGTCGAACGAATGCGCGCCGAGCGCGGCGCGCACCGCGGCTTCGATCTGCTCAGCCGGGCTGTGCAAACGGCAACCGATGCCGACGCTCAGCGTTTTCATTGCGTATCCGTTTCGTCTGCGGGCGGCGTTGCGGCGTCGGCCTGCGCCGCCGCGCGCTCCAAGGCGAGCGACGCCACACCGCCGATCACCACGATCGCCGGCGAGCCGAGCCCGGCGCGCGCGACGGTGTCGGCGAATTCGCCGAGCCGCGCGAGCGCATGGCGTTGCTCGGGACGCGTGGCCGATTCGATCGTCGCGCACGGCGTGTCGGCGCTCATGCCGGCCGTGAGCAACGCGCCGACGATATCGTTGAGCCGCCGCATGCCCATGTAGATCACGAGCGTCATGCGGGTGGCCGCGAGCGCGGCCCAGTCCGGCTCGCCGCTGCCCGCGCCGTGTCCGGTGACGAACACCACGCCCTGCGCGTGATCGCGATGCGTGACGGGAATGCCGATTGCCGCGGGCGCCGCGATTCCCGCGGTAATGCCGTTGATGACTTCCACCTCGATGCCCGCCGCGTGCAGCGCCTGCTGTTCTTCGCCGCCACGGCCGAATACGAACGGATCGCCGCCTTTCAAACGAGCGACGCTGCGCCCGGCCCGCACATGTTCGAGCAACTGCGCGACGATGCCGTCCTGCGGCGTGGATGGATGGCCGCCGCGTTTGCCGACGTAGACGACGAGCGCGTCGGCACGCGCGAACTGCAGCACCTCGGGATTCACCAGATCGTCGACCAGCACCACGTCGGCCTGCGCCAATGCACGGGTCGCCTTGATGGTCATGAGTTCGACGTCGCCGGGGCCGGCGCCGATCAGCCAGGCGCGGGTCATCGCGGCGTGCATGGCGAGCGCCATGTCGTGACAAGCGGAAAGGGGTAAAGCGCGGACGGTCGCCAGGCGGCGGACTTTGGGGTCATGCGGTACGACGGATTCAGGCACGGCGCAATGTGTGGCGCGTAGCGATTCCAGCCGGAATCCGCATACGTGGACACACCATGTCGTGCTTCAGCGCCTTCACATCCGTCCCTCGCGGATTCCGGCTGCCGGCGGCGCGATGTTGCCCTGAGGTTCGCCGCCTCCGCGTCTGGCCGGTATCCGGGCTGGCGGCCTCATGCGCTTTGCCTTCCCGTCCGCATTCGCTGGAATGTGCTGGACAGTGGCATCGAAAAAACGCATGCGCGGCGCAAGACAACTCAAGATTGCGCCGCAGGTCGCTTACCGTTGCGGGGACAGCACAGGTTGAGCGCATGGAGCGCCGCCTGTTTCCCGTTTAACTGCACACGCGAATGCATGTGCGGGCACCAAACGCGCGCATACGATAGCACATGGCGCCCCGCCCGATAAGCGCTCGCGGCTTGCGGTTCCTTGACGGCACCGGGCCGCGGGCCTACACTCGCACGCACTTTGGTGCTCGTATGCGCGCTCGTGCGCATGCAGTTAAACGGGAAACAGGGTGCCCACCTGCCATGGATCGGGTCAACCTGTGCTGCCCCCGCAACGGTAAGCGAAATGTGGTGCTAAGTTCAGTTCATTAGCGCCGCGGAGCCGGCTTCGATGTCCACGCGCAAGGCCGCGTCGGCATATCACCACTGGGCGAGAAATCACTCGCCCGGGAAGGGGAAGCGGCGCTTTCGCCAGCCCGGATACCGGCCAGAATACGAAGGACGAACGCCGCGGGGATGCGGCGCTGCGTTCATGACCTCATTCCCGCTTTCTGTTTTTCTGTTGTCGCGGCAACGCCGTCGTTCGTCCCCGTGTTTTGTTATCGTCGTGGCTGGCCGGGCCTGTGCCTCGTTTTGCCCGGCGCAGGCAGATGGCCATACAGGCACAGCGGCGTGCGCGTGCAACTCCTACGGATGGACCTCACGATGCAAACTCAAATGCGCAAGATCCCCGTCACCATCGTCACGGGCTTTCTCGGCAGCGGCAAGACCACGCTGCTGCGGCATATTCTTCAGCATGCGGGCGGCAAGCGCATCGCGGTGATCGTCAACGAGTTCGGCGAACTCGGCATCGACGGGGAAATCCTCAAGGGTTGCGGCATAGGTTGCGATGAAAACGGCGTCGAAACCGAAGGCCAACTGTATGAACTCGCGAACGGCTGCTTGTGCTGCACCGTGCAGGAAGAGTTTTTTCCGGTGATGGAAAAGCTCGTGGAACGCCGCGATCAGATCGATCACGTGCTGATCGAGACGTCGGGTCTCGCGTTGCCGAAACCGCTGGTGCAGGCCTTCAACTGGCCGCAGATCAAGAACAGTTTCACCGTCGATGCCGTGGTGACTGTAGTGGACGGTCCGGCCGCGGCTAGCGGCCAGTTTGCCGACAACCCCGTCGCCGTGGATGCGCAACGCAAGGCCGATCCGAATCTCGATCACGAGTCGCCGTTGCACGAACTGTTTGAAGATCAGTTGTCCGCGGCCGATCTGGTGATTCTGAACAAGACGGATTTGCTCGACGACGCGCAGCAAAGCGCGGTTGAAGTGTTGCTCCGCGAGGAGATTCCGCCGCAAGTGAAGATCGTGCGCGCGCACATGGGGCAACTCGATCTGCACACGTTGCTGGGACTCGAAGCGGCCTCGGAAGACACGATCCACTTGCGCCACGATCACCACGGTTCCGCCGACGACGCCGACCACCATCACGACGAGTTCGATTCGGTGGTCGTGCAGGCGAATGTGTCGTCGCGCGAAGCGGTGATCGCTGCGTTGCAGCGTCTGGTCGAAACGAACACGATCTACCGCGTCAAAGGGTTCGCGGCGCTGCCGGCCGCGGCGATGCGTCTCGTGATCCAGGGCGTGGGTCGGCGCTTCGACAGCTATTTCGATCGACGCTGGCAGGCCGGCGAAAGCGGCCCGAGCCGCTTCGTGCTGATCGGCGAGGACCTCGATCAGGCCGCGTTGCAGCGCGCGTTCGACGCGGCGCTCGGCGTGCCGTCGAGCGTCGAAACGCAACAGGCGTGAGCGCTCATGCATCTGCTGCGTACCACGCCTGGCGGTTTTGTCGACGATACGCAAGGCGTGATCCGTATCGATCAGCAGCCCGCGGATATCGTGGTGCTCAGCTCCGCCGATACCACGCTGTCGCTGCTGGCGAGCGTTTTTCCGCGCCTCGGTGAGGGCTTCCCGAGCGTGCGGCTCGCGAACGTCACGTATTTGCGGCAACCGGCGTCGGTCGATTTCTATGTCGAAGACGTCTTGCAGCATGCACGCGTGGTGGTGGTCGATCATCTCGGCGGCGAGGCGTATTGGCCTTACGGCATCGAGCAGGTGGTGGCGCTCGCCGAGCGCAAGCAGCAGACGCTCGCGATGTTTTCCGGCGATCTGCAGGAAGATCCGAACCTGCTCGCGCGCAGCACCGCGAGCGCCGATCTGTGCCATCAGCTGTGGCGCTATCTGCGTGAAGGCGGCCCACAAAATGCCGAGGCGTTCCTGCGCTGTATCGCGCACCGTGTCTGCGGCTGGGGACGCGAACCGGCGCCGCCGCGCGCGTTGCCCGCCGCGACGCTCTACCATCCCGAGCGTGACACACCGACGGTTGCCGATTGGCAGGCGCGCTGGCGGCAGGACGCGCCGGTCGCGGCGATCCTGTTCTACAAGGCGCATCTGCAGGCGGCCAATACGGCCGTGTTCGATGCGCTGATCGACGCGCTCGAATCGCAAGGTCTGAATCCGCTGCCGATCGCGATCACCTCGCTGAAAGATGCGATGAGCCGAGACGTCGTGCAGTCGCTGTGCGCGCAGCACGAGGTCGCGTTGGTGCTGAACACGACCGCCTTCGCCGCGTCCGCGATCGACGACCCCGAGCCGCTTGCGCTCGCCGGCGACGCTCCGGTGTTCCAGGTGATCCTGAGCGGCGGCAATCGCGAGGATTGGGTCAAGGACAATCAAGGCCTCAATTCGCGCGATATCGCCATGCATATCGCGCTGCCGGAAGTGGATGGCCGCATCATCACGCGCGCGATCAGTTTCAAGGGACTCGCGTACCGTTGTCCTCACACTCAGGTCGACGTGGTGCGTTATCAGCCTGACGCCGGGCGAGTGGGCTTTCTCGCTGAACTGAGCCGGCGCTGGTGCCGTCTGCGTTCACTCGATAACGCGGACAAGAAACTCGCGCTGATCCTCGCCAACTATCCGATGAGCGAAGGGCGCATCGGCAATGGCGTGGGCCTCGATACGCCCGCCTCGGTGGTCGGCATTCTGTCGATGCTGCGCGCCGAGGGCTATCGTCTCACCGACTTGCCCGCGAACGGCGACGCGTTGTTGAAGAAGCTCACCGAAGGCGTGACCAACGATCCGGTCGTGCGCGATCTGCGTCCCGCGCTGCAAAGCCTCGCGCTCGACGACTATCTCGCGCACTTCAATGCGTTGCCCGCCGAGGCGCGCCAGGCGCTGAACGCGCGTTGGGGTACGCCCGAACAGGACCCGACGCTGCGACGCGGCCGCTTCATGATCGCGGGCTGGCGCTGCGGACAGGTCTTCGTCGGCATTCAACCGTCGCGTTCGCGCGAACAGGGCGACTACGCGAGCTATCACGACGCCGAACTCGTGCCGCCGCATGCGTATCTGGCGTTCTATTTCTGGTTGCGTCACCAGTTCGGCATCGACGCAGTCGTGCATGTCGGCAAGCACGGCAATCTGGAATGGCTGCCCGGCAAGAGCGTCGCGTTGAGCGATGCCTGCTGGCCCGATCTGATTCTCGGGCCGATGCCGCATCTGTATCCGTTCATCGTCAACGATCCGGGCGAGGGCAGCCAGGCAAAACGCCGCGCGCAGGCCGTCATCATCGATCACCTGATGCCGCCGCTCACGCGCGCCGAAAGTTACGGACCCTTGCAGGATCTCGAGCGCCAGGTCGACGAATACTATGAAGCGCTGATGGTCGACCCGCGCCGCTCGAAGCTGTTGCGGCGCACGATTCTGGCGACCATCGTCGAACATAAGCTGCATGAGGAACTGAGTCTCGCGGCGCCGAACGGGCAGGACGATGAAGACACGCTGCTCACGCGCGTCGATGCGTGGTTGTGCGAGTTGAAGGAGGCGCAGATTCGCGATGGCTTGCATACGTTCGGGCAATCGCCTGATGGCGTGCAGCGGCGCGATACGTTGCTAGCGTTGGGGCGTTTTCCGGTCGGCGACGGCCAAGGCGGCAAGGCCGGTTTGATCGACGCGCTGGCGCGTGATCTGCGGATGGATCATCTGTTCGATCCGCTGTCGGTGGACTGGTCGGCGGCGTGGGACGGGCCGCGTCCCGATGTGCTGCAGCGCGTGAGCGATGCGCCGTGGCGGCACTGTGGCGATACGCGGGAACGGTTGGAGTTGCTGGCGGCCGAGTTGCTACGTGATGTGTGTGGCGATCGAACGGACGCATCGGTAGCGCCGTTTTTTGCGGCCGGCTTGCCGCAAGCGGAGCAAGTGATCGAGCGTCTGCGTAACGACGTGTTGCCACGGCTCGACGCTTGCGGTCCGCAGGAAATGCTTCAACTGAAGCGCGGCCTCGAAGGGCGTTTCGTGCCGCCGGGGCCGAGCGGTTCACCATCGCGTGGCCGGCCCGACGTGCTACCCACCGGCCGCAATTTCTATTCAGTCGACACGCGCGCAGTTCCCACGCAAGCGGCCTGGTCGCTCGGCTTGAAATCGGCCCAGCAGTTGATCGAACGGCACTTGCAGGAGAAAGGCGACTATCCGCGCGCCATTGGGCTTTCCGTCTGGGGTACCGCGACCATGCGCACGGGCGGCGACGATATCGCCCAGGCGCTCGCGTTGCTCGGCGTGCGGCCGAAGTGGGCGCCGGGCAGCCATCGCGTGACCGATTTTGAAATCATGCCGATCGAGGCGTTCGACCGACCACGTATCGACGTCACCTTGCGGGTGTCCGGTTTCTTCCGCGACGCCTTCGCCAACGTCATGCATCTGTTCGATGCAGCGGTGCAGGCCGTCGCCGAACTCGACGAACCCGAGGACCTGAATCCGATTCGCGTACGCGTGCTGCGCGAACGCGATGCGTTGATCGCGCGCGGCATGGATGCCGCCGAAGCGCGCAAGCGCGCCGGCTGGCGCGTGTTCAGCGCGCGGCCCGGCGCATATGGAGCAGGTCTGCAGGACATGATCGATTCGCAGCAATGGCAGACCGACGCCGATCTCGCGAACGCGTATCAGGCGTGGGGCGGTTACGCGTACACGCAAAAGAACTCGGGCGAAGAAGCGCGCCACGCGTTCGGTACGCGCCTCGCCGCGATGGACGTGGTGCTGCAGAACCAGGACAACCGCGAGCACGACCTGCTCGATTCGAACGACTACTACCAGTTTCAGGGCGGCATGGTTGCGGCGGTGCGGCATCTGGCTGGCGATCAGCCGAGCGTGTATCACGCCGACCACAGCAATCCGGCCGCGCCGCGCGTGCGTACGCTGCACGAGGAGATCGCGCGCGTGATCCGCTCGCGCGTGGTCAATCCGAAATGGCTGGATGGCGTGAAGCGTCACGGCTATAAGGGCGCGGCCGAAATCGCCGCGACCGTCGATTATCTGTACGGTTACGATGCGACCGCGCGCGTGATCGCCGATCATCAATATGCGCTCGTGACCGATGCCTATCTGAACGATGCGGACACCCGTGAGTTCTTGCAGCGGCATAACCCGCACGCGTTGCATTCGATATGCGAGCGTCTGCTCGAAGCCATGCAGCGCGGTTTGTGGCAGGCGCCCGGCGACTATCGCGCGCAAGTCGAACAGCATCTGCTCGCGAGCGAGCAGCAGATCGAAGGAATGCAAACATGAATCCAGCGATGAGTGCGGGCGCCGCGCGGCCGGCTTTTCCCTTTGCCGCGCTGATCGGGCAGGCGCCGTTGCAGCAGGCGCTGCTGCTGGCCGCCATCGATCCGGGCTTAAGCGGCGTGCTGGTCACGGGGCCGCGCGGTACGGCGAAATCGACCGCGGCGCGCGCGCTGGCTGAGTTGTTGCCGCAAGGGCAACTGGTGAATCTGCCGCTTGGCGCCAGCGAAGATCGTTTGATCGGCACGCTCGATATCGAAACCGTGTTGCGCGACGGCTCGGTGCGGTTCTCGCCCGGTCTGCTCGCGAAAGCGCACCGCGGCGTGCTGTATGTGGACGAGATCAATCTACTGCCCGATGCACTCGTCGATGCCTTGCTCGACGCGGCTGCGAGCGGCGTGAATACCGTCGAGCGCGACGGCGTGTCGCATAGCCATGACGCCAGCTTCGTGCTGATCGGCACGATGAATCCTGAAGAGGGTGAACTGCGGCCGCAATTGATCGACCGTTTCGGATTGATGGTCGAGTTGCAGAACTGCTTCGAGCCGCGCGTGCGTCAGGCGATCGTGAAGGCACGGCTGGCGTTCGATCTGGATCCACAGGGTTTTCGTGCGGACTATGCGCAGCAGCAGGCGGCTTATATCGAGCAGATTCGAGCGGCGCGCGAAGCGCTGCCGCAACTCGCGTTCGACGACGCCGTGCATGCGCATGTCAGCGAGCTGTGCATCGGCGCCGCCGTGGATGGCCTGCGCGCCGATCTCGTGATGCTGCGCGCGGCGCGCGCGTTGGCCGCGCTCGAACAGGCGGCCGCGGTGACGGCCGAGCATGTCGATCGGGTGGCCGAGGCGGTGTTGGTTCATCGGCGCCATGTTCGGGAGTCGCAGGCCGAAGGCGATGCGCGTAAGCGTGACGCCGAGCGGGAGACTTCTTCCGATAGCCGTGCTTCATCTGCGGAAGGAAATGCGCCGCCAGCCGCCGCTACCGGCGATAGCGATTGGGGCTACCTCGCGCCCGAACCGGCCGGTACCACGCACGTCAAAGGCGTCATACCGCTTAACGTAAAAAAACGCTGAGCCATCGGAAGGGCGCCGCCGCTGACTCGCGCAGCGGTTTTCGATGGCGGCAAGGCGCGGGCGCGGGTGCGCGCGGCCGCTTGAGCGGGGAACCGCGCAAGCGCATCGACTGGCCGCCGACACTCGCCGCGATGCGCCAGGACGCGCTGCGCGCCGAGCATCTGCGTTTCGTGCGCGAGGCGCCGCGCGGCGGTGTGCTGCATTGCTTCGTACTCGATTGCTCGGGCTCCATGCTGGCCGGGCAGCGCCTCGCGCTCGCCAAGGGACTGCTGATCGCCTTGTTCGATCGCGCGAGCGCCGCGCGTGCCGAAGCGGCGCTGGTCTGTTTCGGCGGCGCCGGTGCGGATGTGCGTTTCGGCCCCGCTGTGCCCCGCTGGTGGAACGAGCGGTGGCTGAGGCCCGTGGGCGGCGGAGGCGGCACGCCGTTGACGGCGGGCGTCCGGCGAGCAACCGAACTGCTGGAGCGCAGCGCGCGCCGCAAGCCCGGGCAGCAACGCTGGTTGTGGATTCTGACCGATGGTCGCACGCGTGATATGCCGGTGCGGCCGCTCGATGTGGACGAAGTCGTATTCGTTGATTTCGAGCGCGAGGCGATCCGGTTGGGACGTTGCGAAATGCTCGCCGATGCGTGGGGCGCGCGGCGTTTCACGCCGGAAGAACTGATGGGCTGAGCGGCGCGTGAGGTGTTTCGCTCGCGGGCCTGCGCTTATTTCAGACCGCTCGACCAATACACCACGTCGTCCTGGCGGTCGAACACGAAGACTTTCATCGCCATTTGCTGAGACGCGTCGAGCTGATCGAGTTCGAGCCCGTGAGTCGAAGGCTCGCCGGGGCCGCCGCCTTTCTGCACGTTGCGGATCACCGCCGTGGTTTCGATCTCCGTGTCGAGATCCTTCGATTTCAGGCGGAACGCAACGCGCAAGCGGTCGCCGACGGCGCCCAGCGTCCACGAGGCGTCCAGCGACATGCCGAGTGCGCTGATGCCTCTCGCGAGTCCGAGGCCCTCATACGATTCCCCGCTTTGACCGATGCCGAAACGCACTGCGAGGTGCGCGCGGACGCGGATCGACTTGCGTTCGCGCAGGCGGCGGATCACGCCCGGCTTCGACAGCACGACGTAGTCGAACGGCGTGCGGCAAATCGCTTCGATCGTGCAGACGAAACGAAACACCGCATGGCTGGCGATTGCGACGATTTCGATGTTTTCGCCGACGCCCAGCGGGAGCATGCGGCCTTCGTGCATTGGCGGAGTGACGAAGAGCGAAAGATTCGGCGCGAAGCCGATGATGCGGCACGGATGCATGGGCGCGCCGCTGCCGAGCTGCGAGCGCACACCGATCAATGCACCGATTTCCAGATGCATGTCCTTGAGCGTCAGTTCGCCGTTGGGGTCCGCTTGTGGCTCTGCCTGGAGCGTCGGTTGCGCGGCCGCGCCCACCAGGTCGCCGCGCTGCGGACGGAAGTGCCCGAACAGGAATTTGCGCTCGTCCGTGGTTGCGAGGATGGTGCCGCTGGCGAAAAGGAGCGTGCCGTCGGCGTCGACGATTGGCCAGTCGAGGGGCGTGCCTACCGGCACCTTCTCCGGATTCAGAGCTGGCATTTGGGCTGCGAGTGAGGTTTCCTCGACGTGTTCCTCAACTGGGTTATCCATGGTCGGCGGCCATTTAAGTGACAGGATATCTTGGTTGACGGCTGGCGAGAGGGAAACTTTAGGTTTTAGCGGCGCGGCCGGCTTTCCGGTTCTTGCGGCGCTTCTTTGGGGTGTGGGCCGGATGGGTCTCGTGGCTCTCTATATGGTACGGAGGCTGGTTTGGCTGGTTGGCAGCGGGGAGGTGAGGTCGCCGATTGCTGTCTGGTCGTCGCGAGCACGATTGCCTCATGATTGGTCAATTAAATCGGATGGCTAACTAATTTGACGGCGTTGTGGTGGCGGTCTGTTTCGGTGTCTCTCAACTTTCTGAAAAATATTGCGCGAAGGGGGTTGACGACCTGTCGCTCGCTCTCCATAATCTCGTTTCTCTGCTGCTGATGCAGCGACGCAGAACGAAGCGGTGCCGGGTGGTTGTGAGGTTGACGACGCGCGGTGCCGGTCCGGTAGT
>NZ_JBNNWQ010000019.1:0-37193 GCF_050281145.1 Paraburkholderia sp. NPDC080076
GTCGCGGACTTTGCGGCGGGCGAACCGCGCAACTGCATCGCGGAGATCGCGGGCCCGGAACGCGTGCGGCTCGCCGGCATGGTGCAGCGTTTCCTTGTGGCAACGCACGATTCGCGCAAGGTCGTCGAAGACCCACAGGCCCGTTATTTCGGCGCAAGGTTGCAGGACGACACGCTCGTTCCGGGCGCCAATCCGCGTCTCGGTACGATGAGCTTCGAGGCGTGGTTCGCCCAGACGCAAGCCGCGAACTAAGCCACGAGACGACGAGGCGCGCCATGACCACGTTGCGTCCACCGCCGCTGACGCTGCTCGACAAGTATCACGGGCGCGACCTCCAAACGCTGTATTCGACCACCGTCACCGTAACAGGCGGGGACGCGGGGCACGGGCGCGCGTCGGGCATCGCCCGTTCTGACGACGGCAATCTCGTAGTCCATTTGCGATTGCCGAAGGCGCTGGGCGGGCCTGGTGGCGGCACCAATCCCGAGCAGCTGTTCGCGGCGGGTTACGCGGCCTGCTTTCATGGCGCGCTGAGTCTGCTTGCGGCACAGGCGAACATTCCGATTCCCGATGCCTCGGTGCAAGTCACCGTCGATTTTGGCCGTGACCCGATGGACGGTCTGTTCATCCTGAGCGCGCAGACCCGTGTTCGCTTGCCAGGTGTCGAGCGTGTTGTCGCCGAAGAACTGGTTCGCAACACCGAACGCTTTTGCCCTTACACCAAGATGGCGCGGCAGGGAATCGAGAATGTCGTCGCGCTGGTGCGGCAGGATGATGCCGGGGAATCGTGATGCCGGGAGCAGGTGCTCTCAGACGTTGTTAGAGCAAAAGAGGAGCTTTATCCGGCTCGTTAGATCGTTGTATTGCGAATGTTCTAGACGCACATCTAGATATAGATCAGATGTCGCCACGTCAAGGGTGCTTTGCCCGGTGACGTTCCAGCAGGAATAAATTCAGCGAACTAACAGCACGAAAGAGGGCGCTGCGGCGTCATTTTTTGTTTACTGCTCTTTAGTACCAGTCGGCGTGGCGGATTCGGCCAACTCACGCGCCCGGATGAGCGCTTTGCTGATGTCGGCCAATACTTTGTCACGGTCCGCGTCGTTCTGCTGCCGTAACGCGAACGACGGATGATAGGTGGCGATGCCCCAGCCGCCTTCCACTTTGAACGGCGCGTCAAGATGGTCTCTCAGGCTGACCTTGCCACGCAACAGGGCGGTGAGCGCCGTAGCGCCAAGCGCGACGATCACCGCCGGGCGCACCGTGCGCAACTCACGTTCGAGCCAGTAGGAACACGCTTCGATCTCACGCTGTCCCGGCGTTTTGTGCAACCTGCGTTTGCCGCGGGGTTCCCATTTGAAATGCTTCACCGCGTTGGTCAGATAAATCTGGTCGCGCGATAGCCCGGCGCGCGTGATCGCTATCGTCAGCAATTGCCCCGCCGGCCCGACGAACGGTTGACCACTCAGATCTTCCTGATCGCCGGGCTGCTCGCCGATCAGCATGATGCGCGCGCGGCTCGGCCCCGAACTGCCGACCGCTTGCGTTGCGTTACGCCACAGGTCGCAACGCCGGCATGCATCGAGTGACGAAGGTTGATCGCGGACAGGCTGCGCCATGTCCGCTTCGATCGGAATGGTTTTGCCGCTCAGTGCGCCGACGCCGCTCGCCTGCGCCACGCGGCGCGCGCCGCTTTTCGCTTCACTGATCATGGCGGGGATCAGATGGCCCTCCGGCAAGCCTTTCCAGAAGCGTACCGGCATGTGCTGCTCGAGCGCCGCTTCGTTCAGTCGCGCCGGATTGAACGTGCTGCGGTAATAGGCGAGCCACAACGCCTCGGCTTCGTCCGCGGTATCGCGACGATGGTCGCCGGGCAGGGCGCGGCGTTGCTCAAGATGCAGTTGCTGACCGTCCCAGAAGGCCGCGCCGCGCGGCGTCGTGATCATCCAGGTCGCGCGTCCCATGCGTTGCGCAAAATGTTCCGCGGCCCACGCGAGGACATCATGCTCGGGCTCGTACCAGGCGATGTATTCAGGTGTTTGCACCGCTGACGCAGACGCTGACGTCTGCTTGCGAAACCGCACGTACGCGATCATGTCGTGCTTGGCACGCCGCACGCTTTTCGCCATGCGATGGAGTTGTGCTCCATCCGCGTCTGCCGGCGAGGCGACCGAGCGGTCGCCGTGCTGCCAACGCCACAGCACCTTGTATAAAAACGCCCAGCGCTGTGATTCGCGATACAGCGCGGCGTCTTGCAATAGCGTTGCCAGTTCCTTTGAAACATGCATGGCAGAGGGTCGGGGCTCCGCTGCTTGGGATGTCGCGCCATAGTCGAACAGCGCCTGCTCTTGCGACGACTCAGGTTCCTGCTTGACGCGCCATTCGATCGTCTCCGGCGCGAGGCCTTCGCCCAAAGCGCCAAGCGACGCGGCGCGCCACGCGGCGAAATGATCTTCGATAACGATGGAACGCATCGCGACGCGTCACAACAACGCCAGTTGCACCGGCGGCGCCAACACCCGGCGCAATCGCGCCGACGACGCGTCATGCAGCGCCGCGCGATAGTCCTGCGTCACGACGAACGGCTTGATCTTCTCCAGCGGACAACGCAGCCGCACGAGGTCCTCGTAGCGCACACGGCGCGAACGCCGTAGCTCGACCAGGCGTTTCGCGTTGCGCATGCCGATGCCCGGCACACGCGCGATCATGCGCAGCGGCGCGCGGTTCAGGTCGACCGGAAACTGCTCGCGATGCGCCAACGCCCACGCGAGCTTTGGATCGATATCGAGCGAGAGGTTGCCGGGTTGTTCGAACAGCTCATCCGCACTGAAGCCGTAGCCGCGCATCAGGAAATCGGCCTGATACAGGCGATGTTCGCGTAACAACGGCGGCGCCTGAGCGGGCAATGCGGAAGGGCTATCGGGAATCGGGCTGAAGGCGGAGTAGTACACGCGCTTGAGCTTGTACGCTCCGTAGAGCGTCGCGGCGGTTTGCAAGATCGTGCTGTCGTTCGTCTGATCCGCGCCGACGATCATCTGCGTGCTTTGACCCGCTGGCGTGAACTTCGGCGCTCTGGCGTCGCTATGCGCCTCTTCCTGCGCAAGACGGATCGAACCCATGGCGAGCTTGATGGTGCGGACGTTCTTTTCCGGCGCGAGCCGCGCGAGGCTGCCGTCGGTGGGCAGTTCGATATTCACGCTCAAGCGGTCGGCATAGCGCCCGGCTTGCGCAATCAATTGCGGATCGGCGTCGGGAATCGTCTTCAGATGAAGATAGCCGCGAAACTGATGATCCTCGCGCAAAGACTGGGCGACGCGCACGAGCTGTTCCATCGTGTAGTTCGATGACCGAATGATTCCGGAACTCAGAAACAGTCCGTCGATGTAATTGCGCCGATAGAAATCCAGCGTCAGTTCGACGACCTCCTCGGGCGTGAAGCGTGCGCGCGGCACGTTGCTCGAGCGCCGGTTGACGCAGTACTGACAGTCGTACAAACAGAAATTGGTGAGCAGAATTTTCAGCAGCGAGACGCAGCGCCCGTCTGGCGTGAAACTGTGGCAAATGCCCGCGCCGGTGCTGGCGCCCAGACCGGCAATGCCGCGAGAGCCGCGCTTGGGTGCGCCGCTGCTTGCGCATGACGCGTCGTACTTCGCCGCGTCGGCCAATACTTCCAGCTTTTTGAGCAGTTCCACGTTGCCGCCGATACTGTATGGATGTACAGTATTGTACGTGGGCAGGTCGTGACTGCAAGCGGTTTTTAATGAAAAGCGGGCGTTGATCCACGGGGGCGCGCCCGGTGAACAAACGGGGCGAGCAGAAGCAATACAACGGGAATCGAGCGTATGCCGAATGGCGTTGCGTTTGCTTGCAGCAAACCATATCTCCAGCGGCGCGATGGGATTAATAACAAGACGATCGCGGAAGCTCGCACCGGCGAGCGGTCTGAATAGATCAAGTACGCGGGTGAGCCCGCACAATGAACGGAGATTCATCTACATGCCGGCTTTATCCGGTCAGGAACGCCATGCCTGAACAACTCTGGCTGCCTGGGCTCGAGGCGCCGCCAACGCCCACAGACGGTCTGTTCTTCGCCGTGTTTCCCGATGCCACGACAGCGGCCAGCATCGCGAAGCTCGCGCAACAGCTTTGCGGGGAGACGCGCGCGCGGAGTAAGCCGCTTGCGGCGGGCCGTCTGCATGTCACCTTGCATCATCTGGGAAATTTCGCGGGCGGTTTGCCGCAGGAGCGAGTCGACGCGGCGATGCAGGCGGCCGCCTCGATCAAAATGGAGCCGTTCAGCGTCGAATTCGACACGGCGGTCAGCTTTGCGTCGAAGCCGCGACCGGGACCGCTGGTGCTGGGCGGAGGCGAGGGCGTCGCTGGCCTGCACATGCTGCACGGCGCTTTGGGCCATGCATTGCAGGACGCTGGTTTGGGGGACCACGCCGTCTCATCGGCGGCGCGCTACATACCGCATGTCACACTGGCGTACGGCATGCCATGGGCCGCGGCGCGTCCCGTTGACCCGATATGCTGGAACGTGCGTGAGTTTGCGTTGATGCACAGTTTGCTCGGGCGTACGCGGCATGTCGCGTTGGCTCGATGGACTTTGGCGGGCGCCGAGTCATAGCGCGCGTCGCCCAAGGTGACGGCGGCGTGTCGAACGCGCCGGGCTAGAACCGCATGCCCGTCGCGCAACCGCCGGCGAAGCCGCCACCGCTGCCGCCCGCGCCGCCGCAGAACACGCCACAACCGGATAGCGCGAGCGACATGGCCACGGCGGCCAGCGTTGCGCGCAATCTCGGTTTGAGAATGCGTTCGCCGAGGTGTGTGAGATCGGGAGCGGCATGCGGGCTGATGCCGGCGTCGAAACCGATGGTGGCGCAGGTAAGGCTTGAGTTGGTCATTCGGGATTTCATAACGTCAATGGCTTAGGGGAGCGGAGAGCAAAGGCGCGAACGGCGTCGTTCGTCGCAAGTCTTCTGTCAGGTTTGTGCGGAGAAAAAGGGGCGGCATGCGGCACAGCCGCGAATCGCTGAGGCTAGCGCACGACCCTATGTCCCTCAAATACGCGGAATCTGAAAACGTAGGAGGTTTCGTCGGTTCGAGAAGCGGAACGATCGTGCGCTCCCTGATAGAATGCTTGGGCCGCAACGTAGTGGATTGCAGATGAAATTGCTTGATGCGTTAGTCGAACAGCGTATTGCCGCCGCCGCCGCGCGAGGCGAGTTCGACGAGTTACCTGGCGCGGGCGCGCCGCTGTCGCTGGACGACGATGCTCTGGTCCCTGAAGAAGTGCGCGTCGCCAACCGGATTTTGAAGAATGCGGGTTTCGTGCCGCCCGCTGTCGAGCAGTTGCGCGCGTTGCGCGACCTGCAAGCGGAGTTGAATGCCGTGAGCGACCAGGCTACCCGTTGCCGTCTCCAGGCGCGCATGCTGGCGCTGGATATGGCACTTGAATCATTGCGTGGCGGGCCACTGGTTCTGCCGCGCGAGTACTGCCGGCGCATTGCCGAGCGGCTGTCTGAGCGCGCCGGCAACCTCAATACGGCAGACGCGGGTTCGCAGTGAGCGAGCCGCTTGCCCACGCCGCCTTGCCGGATTCGGATTCTGTCGAGTCTCGCGATGTGCTGAATGTGCAGGGTTCTCAGGCCTCGATCAGCGGTGTCGCTGAGTTGACTGCGGCCGATGCGAGCGCTGCCGGTGCCTTCGCGAGTTCAGATCCCACGCTTGGCGAGCCGTCCATATTTCCCGCTGTTCCCGAAGTCCCGGAGCGCGATCGCCGCTTCATGGCGCTGGCGCAAGCCGCCGCCGAAGAGGCGCGCGCTGCCGGCGAAGTGCCCGTCGGCGCAGTCCTCGTGCGCGGCGACGAAGTCATCGCCACGGGTTTCAATCACCCGATCGGCGGGCACGACCCGTCGGCACATGCGGAAATGGCCGCGTTGCGCGCCGCGGCGCAGGCCGTCGAGAACTACCGTCTGCCGGGCTGCGAACTCTACGTGACCCTGGAGCCGTGCCTGATGTGCGCGGGCGCGATCATGCACGCGCGCATCGCCCGTGTCGTGTTCGGGGCGCGCGATCCGAAAACCGGCGCGTGCGGCAGTGTCGTCGATGCCTTCGCGAATCCGCAGTTGAATCATCACACCACGGTGATCGGCGGCGTGCTCGAAAATGAATGTGGCGCCGCGCTCAAGTCGTTTTTTGCCGAGCGGCGGCGCGCGAGCCGCGCAGCACGCGCGGCGGCACGCGCCGACGCAGGCAGCGAACCGGACAACGAACCGGGTCCGGCTGAGTCGCTCTAAAACAACAACGTCCAACAAGGTCTCGCCAATGGCCGTCCATCGCACCATCGAACTGATCGCGCCGTCCGGGTATCCGCATGATCCCGAGGTGCTGCATCGCGCGTTGCAGCGCTTCCATACGCAAGGGCATCACGTCGAGGGCGTGGAGGCGGCGCGGCGTCGCTATCAGCGCTTTGCCGGCACCGATGGCGAGCGCGCGGCCGATCTGAACCGGCTCGCCGACCCGTCGCGCAAGTTGCCGGACATCGTGCTGGCCGTGCGCGGCGGCTACGGCGCGGTGCGCATCCTGCACGGGCTCGACTACGACGGGCTGCAGCGGCGGCTGACCGATCAGCCGATCGCGCTGGTGGGACACAGCGATTTCACCGCGATCCAGCTTGCGCTGCTGGCGCGTGCCGGCGTGAAGACCTTCGGCGGCCCGATGGTGATGAGCGACTTCGGCGCGGAGGAACTGAGCGAATTCACCATGCAGCACTTCTGGTCGGCGTTGACGAAGCCGACCATGACGGTCTCGAGCAACACGCCGCAAGCGCAGCCGGTCGACGTCTCGGGCATGTTGTGGGGCGGCAATCTGGCGGTGCTCGCATCGCTGATCGGCACGCCGTATATGCCGCCGGTGCAGGGAGGCATCCTGTTTGTCGAGGACGTCAACGAACAACCGTTCCGGGTCGAGCGGATGATCTATCAGTTGCACCTGGCCGGCATCCTCGCGCAGCAACAGGCGCTCGTGCTGGGCGATTTCTCCGGCGCCAAACCCTACGACTACGACAATGGTTACGACCTGCACGCCATGATCGAGCAGGTGAGGTCGGTGATCGGTATTCCGGTCGTCACCGGCCTTCAATTCGGGCATGTCCGCAACATGCTGACGCTGCCGGTGGGCGCGGACGCGCATCTCGTCGCCGACGCTCACGGGTTCAAACTGAGTTTGTCGGGCTATCCGTACCTGGCCTGAACCGGCGCAGGAGGGAAGCGGGCGGCTGCCCGCTTTCTTTTTAAGATCATTAACGCAACTAACGGTCAGTTCCTATTGGCCACCGCAGACAGAACGACTCGTGAAGGTCCTTCGATTTTGTTGACAAAATCCGCCACCAATAGACGACCCCAGTCTCACCTAATTAAACTCGTACTGAGGCGGCACTAGGCACTCAAGCCGAGCCGGCAGCCCGCCAGCTCGCCCTCAGCGCGAAGATTGTCGAAATTCGAAGCAAAAATTGTTGACAATCTTTATGTCCATCCTATGATGACCTACATACCGAGACGAACATCATGTCCGACACAGAGTCCGCAGCCGCCAATAGTTCGAAACCCGAAGTGATTGCCGAGCGCATCCGCGCCGCGATCCTCGAGCATCGGCTCGCGCCGGGCTCAAAGTTGACAGAAGCGCAGTTGTGCGAAGTATTCGGCGTGAAGCGCGGCCCGATCCGGCAGGCGCTGGCGCAGTTGGCGACTGATCACCTCGTCGACCTCGAACCGAATCGCGGAGCGTTCGTAGCAAGCCCGTCGCTGCAGGAAGTGCACGAAGTGTTCGAGATGCGTCGCATCATCGAGTTGGCGGTGGTCGAAAAGATTTGCACTGGTCACGGCATGCGGCGTTTGAAGAGCATCGGCAGCATGATCGGCCGGGAACGCAAAGCGTTCGAGACACGTGATTTTCCGGCGTGGATTCGCCTGTCGGGCGAGTTTCACACCGAGCTGGCGGGACTCACCGGCAACGCGGTGTTGTGCGACTGCCTGAACGGTCTGGTGGCGCGCTCCACGCTGATTTCCGCGCTGTACGAGTCGCTCGGACGCAGCCCATGCTCGTTCGAGGACCACGAAGCCATTCTCGCCGCGCTCGACGCCGGCGATGCAAAAGAGGCGGCGGCCTTGATGTCGCGCCATCTGCAAAGCGTCGAGTTGAAGATGCTGGACCGCCCCGCACGTGGCGCGGCCGATCTGCACGAAGTGTTCGGCGCACTCAACGGTGCAGCCAGAGATTCATCGAAGACAAAGTCCGCGCAAGGCTGAGGCCAGCGGCCGGCGTGCGCCCGTTACCGGTGCGCGCCGCACTGAATTGAACTGAACGAATCAAGCGTTGCAAGGCGGCTCGGCGTGAGCGCTGCCGGCTTGTGCACGCGTGTCCGCCGCCGGGCGACGGGCTTCGAGTAGTAACGCATCGCCGGGAAGTCGCGGCTGCTGGCGGTGCGATAAACACAGTACTTCAGGTACGGAGACATCCGCGGCACGGCCGGACAGACGCGCCAAGACCCTTCGTTTCACACGGACGAGGCGGGCGCGACTGGCATGGCCGATGCAACGTCCTTCGATTCGCTATCGACGGTCCCTATTCCAAGGAGGAATCATGGCTCAGTTCAGTGCAGCGCCCGGCAATCCCGCAATTCCCACTTATGCAGACGACGGCGCGCCCAGCGAACCGGCGATGCCCGCAGGCTACAGCGACCGACTCTACAACGAAGATCTCGCGCCGTTGCGGCATCAAACCTGGGGCGCTTACAACATCTTTGCGTTCTGGATGTCGGACGTGCACAGCGTCGGCGGCTATGTGTTCGCGGGCAGTCTGTTCGCGCTCGGCCTGACGAGCTGGCAAGTGCTGATCGCGCTGCTGGTCGGCATCACCATCGTCAACCTGTTGTGCAACCTGATCGCCAAGCCGAGCCAGGCGAACGGCGTGCCGTATCCGGTGGCGTGCCGCGCGACCTTCGGCGTGCTCGGCGCGAATATTCCCGCGGTGATTCGCGGCCTGATCGCGGTCGCGTGGTACGGCATTCAGACCTATCTGGCCTCGAGCGCGCTGGTGATCGTCGTGTTGAAGTTCGTTCCGCAGTTGCTGCCTTACGCCGATGTTCATCATCATGGCTTCATGGGACTCTCGACGCTCGGCTGGACCGGTTTCATGCTGCTGTGGGTGTTGCAGGCACTGGTGTTCTGGCACGGCATGGAGACCATCAAGAAGTTCATCGACTTCGCCGGTCCCGCCGTCTACGTGGTGATGTTCATTCTCGCGGGCTACATGGTGTATCGCGCGGGATGGCGCAACATCGGCATCAACCTGGGTGGCGTCAAATATCACGGCATGCAGGTCGTTCCGGTGATGATCACGGCGATCTCGCTGGTGGTGTCGTATTTCTCCGGACCGATGCTGAATTTTGGTGACTTTTCACGCTACGGCAAGAGCTTTCGCAGCGTGCAGCGCGGCAACTTCTGGGGGCTGCCGGTCAACTTCCTGGCCTTCTCGCTGGTGACGGTGATCACGACCGCGGCCACGCTGCCGGTGTTCGGCGAACTGATCACGGACCCGGTCGAAACAGTGGGCCGTATCGACTATCCGACTGCGGTGATTCTCGGCGCGCTGACCTTCACGATCGCGACTATCGGCATCAACATCGTCGCCAACTTCGTCTCGCCGGCTTTCGACTTTTCCAACGTGGCGCCGCGCCTGATTAGCTGGCGCATGGGCGGTATGCTCGCAGCGGTCGCGTCGATCTTCATCACGCCGTGGAATCTGTTCAACAACCCGGCCGTGATCCACTACACGCTCGACGTCCTCGGCAGTTTCATCGGACCTTTGTATGGCGTACTGATCGTTGACTACTATCTGGTGAAGCGTCAGAAGATCGTCCTCGACGATCTGTACACGGTCGCGCCCACCGGTTCGTACTGGTATCGCAACGGCGTCAACTACCGGGCTGTCGCCGCGCTGCTGCCGGCTGCCGTGATCGCGGTAATCTGCGTGATGGTGCCCGCGCTCGACGGCATGGCGAATTTCTCGTGGTTCATTGGCGCAGGCCTCGCCGCGGTGTTCTATCGCGTTCTCGCACGTTGAAGCTTGCAGACGCAACAGGAGTCGATATGCGCATCAAACTGATCAACCCGAATACGACCCAACGCATGACGGAAGCGATGGGCCGCTGCGCGCGCGAAGTCGCCGCGCCGGGCACTGAAATCATCGCGGTGAATCCGACTATGGGGCCGCCGTCGATTGAAGGCTATTACGACGAAGCGCTTGCGACGCCGGGCCTGCTCGCCGAAGTCGCCGCCGGCGAGCGCGAAGGTTGCGACGGCTACGTGATCGCCTGCTTCGGCGATCCCGGTCTGTACGCCGCGCGTGAGCTGGCGCGCGGCCCGGTGATCGGCATCGCCGAAGCAGCGATGCACGCGGCCAGCGTGCTGGCGCCGGGCTTCTCGGTGGTGACCACGCTGGCGCGCGCGTGCGGCATGGCGTGGCACCTCGCCGAGCGCTACGGCATGAAACGGTTTTGCCGCAACGTGCGCGCCACCGACGTCGCCGTGCTCGATCTCGACAAGCCTGGCTCGGCGGCGCGTCGCATTATCCTCGACGAATGCCGGCGCGCGCTCGCGGAAGACGGTTCGGACGCGATCGTGCTCGGCTGCGCGGGCATGGCCGAGTTGTGCGCGGAGATCGAAGACGCGCTCGGCGCGCCGGTGATCGAGGGCGTGACGGCGGCTGTCAAGTGGACCGAGGCGCTGGTCGCGCTGCGTCTTTCGACGGCCAAACGCGGCGATTACGCCCGGCCGCTGGCCAAGCGCTACGACGGCGCGCTGGCATCTTTCAGCCCGACCGACACCGATCCGAATCCGCTCACGCCGCGAAGTTCTGCTGTCATTTCCGCCGCAAATGCGCCGCAAACCGCAGGAACGGCCGATTTATTGCGGGTAAACACTACAGAATCGGGGCCGCACATACATTCAGTCTGACACGCACTATCTGCCCGGGTGTATGGGCGCACCCGGGTGTTTTCGCTACACTGGTCCAACTCGGCGCGGGCTGCCTGAAAGGCTTTTTTCTGCTGCTTTCGGTACGGCTTCTGGTGTTTTTCCACCCACGCCCGCGTGAGCCATTTGCACTCAGCACGCAAGCTCACGCCAACCTCACGTGCATGCCACGTGAGTTCCACGCGAATTTTACGTACCGTCACCACGCATTCGTCAAACCATGCCACTCGACCCGAACTACCCACGCGATCTGATCGGCTACGGCCGCCACCCGGTGCAGGCAAACTGGCCGGGTCGAGCGCGTGTCGCAGTGCAATTCGTCCTGAACTACGAAGAGGGCGGTGAAAACTGCGTGTTGCACGGCGATCCCGGCTCGGAGCAGTTTCTGTCGGAAATCGTCGGCGCCGCGTCTTTTCCGGCGCGCCACATGAGCATGGAGTCGATTTACGAGTACGGCTCGCGCGCGGGCGTCTGGCGTATCCTGCGCGAATTCGAAAAGCGCAAGCTGCCGCTCACGGTGTTCGGCGTCGGCATGGCGGTCGAACGGCATCCGGAACTGGCGCGTGCCTTCGTCGAACTCGGTCATGAGATTGCGTGCCACGGCTATCGCTGGATTCACTATCAGGACATGGCGCCGGAGAAAGAAGCGGAACACATGCGCCTCGGCATGGAAGCGATCGAGCGCGTGACGGGCGAGCGTCCGCTCGGCTGGTACACCGGCCGCGACAGTCCCAACACGCGGCGCCTCGTCGCTGAATACGGCGGTTTTCTGTACGACTCGGATTACTACGGCGACGATCTGCCGTTCTGGATGGACGTCGACGTCACCGGCGGCGCGAAAGTGCCGCAACTGATCGTGCCGTACACGCTCGACACCAACGACATGCGCTTTGCGAGCCCGCAAGGCTTCAACACGGCGGACCACTTCTTCACGTACCTGCGCGACGCATTCGACGTGCTCTACGAAGAAGGCGACGAAGCGCCGAAGATGCTGTCCATCGGCATGCACTGCCGCCTGCTCGGGCGCCCTGGGCGCTTCCGCGCGCTGCAACGTTTTCTCGACCATATCGAACAGCACGATCGCGTGTGGGTGACGCGACGCGTCGATATTGCGCGCCACTGGCGCGAACATCATCCTTACCAACAAAACAACCGCGGGGCTGCGGCATGAAGGCGATGCAATACACTCTGGACCAACTCAACAGAACCTCGACCGACGCGTTCGTGGCAGCGCTGTCGGGCATTTTCGAGCACTCGCCGTGGGTCGCGGAAATTGCCGCGCAGCAACGGCCTTTCGCCAGCATCGACGAGTTGCATCGCAAGATGTCGAACATCGTCGAAACGGCCGGTGAAGAGAAGCAACTGGCGTTGATCAATGCCCACCCGGAACTCGCCGGCAAGGCTGCCGTGCGCGGCGAACTGACGGTCGAATCCACGCGCGAGCAGAGCGGCGCCGGCCTCGCACAGTGTACCCAGGAAGAATTCGACAAGCTGCTCGCGCTGAACGCCGCGTATCGCGAGAAGTTCGGCTTTCCGTTCATTCTGGCCGTGCGCGGGTATGACCGTCACGGCATCATCGCGAACTTCGAGGCGCGCGTGAACAATAGCCGCGCCGACGAATTGCGCGCGAGCCTCGATCAGATCTACCGCATCGCACGTTTCCGGCTCGACGACCTGATCGACGCGTAAGGTCTTATCACGCGTCGCTGGACTCGAACCGAAACGTTTTTTTCAGCACTGACAAACACTAAGGAAGACAAAGATGGCACTCCCGATTCTCGACCCCAACGCACCGGAATTCACGCGCCGCTATGTGAATCTGGCGGACCCGCGCCTGGGCGCGCAGGCGCTCGAGGCCAGCGACGATTTCTTCGCACCGAAGGAACGCATGCTGAATCCGGAGCCGGCCGTCTTCATTCCAGGCAAGTACGACGACAACGGCAAGTGGATGGACGGCTGGGAAACGCGCCGCAAGCGCGCCAACGGCTATGACTGGTGCGTCGTGAAGCTGGCGCGTCCGGGCGTGATCAAGGGCCTCGATCTCGACACCAGCCACTTCACGGGCAACTTCCCGCCGGCGGCGTCGGTGGAAGCCGCGCGCGTGGTGGACGGCGCGCCGACCCAGTCGACGCAATGGACCGAAATCGTGCCGTCGACCACGTTGCAAGGCAATAGCCACCACTATCACGAAGTCAGCGACGCGAATGCGTACACGCACCTGCGCGTGAACATCTATCCGGACGGCGGTATCGCGCGTCTGCGTGTATATGGTCAACCGCAAGTCGACTGGGCCGGCGCGAGCCGCACCGAGCAGTTCGATCTCGCCGCGATGGAAAACGGCGCGTATCTGGTCGCGGCGAACAACCAGCACTTCGGCGCTGCGTCGACGATCCTGATGCCGGGCCGCGGCGTGAACATGGGCGACGGCTGGGAAACACGCCGCCGTCGCGAGCCGGGCAACGACTGGGCGATCGTCGCGCTGGCGCAACCGGGCGTGATCAGGAAGATCGAAGTCGATACCGCGCATTTCAAGGGCAACTATCCGGACCGCTGCTCGATTCAGGCCGCGTACGTGACGGGCGGCACGGACAGTTCGCTGATCACGCAAGCCATGTTCTGGCCGGTGCTGCTCGGCGAACAGAAGCTGAAGATGGACAACCAGCACTATTTCGAAAGCGAAATCGCGGCGCTGGGTCCGGTGACGCACGTGCGCTTTAACATCATTCCGGACGGCGGCGTGTCGCGTCTGCGTCTGTGGGGTACGCTCGCATCATGAAAACGCTCGCGATCGAACCGTTGACGAAGGAAGCGTTCGCCGCATTCGGCGACGTGATCGAACTCGAAGGCGCGAAGCAGATTCCGATCAATCTCGGCACGACGATCCGCTATCACGATCTCGCGAAAGTGGATGTCGACGACGAGAACGGCCGCACGCTCGTGAACCTGTTTCGCGGGCAGCCGCGCACGCTGCCGTTCGAACTGAAGATGCTCGAACGTCATCCGCTCGGCAGCCAGGCGTTCGTGCCACTGAACGACAAGCCGTATCTGGTGGTCGTGGCGCCGGCGGGCGAGCTGGATGCGTCGAAGATTCGCGCGTTCGTGACGAGCGGCTGGCAGGGCGTGAACTATGCGAAGGGCGTATGGCATCATCCGCTGATCGCGTTGGGCGACGTGAGCGACTTTATCGTCGTCGATCGTGGCGGAGATGGCCTCAACCTCAATGAGCAGGATCTCGCGGAGTCGTTGTGGCTCACGGAAGATGCGTTGAGCGCGGTGGCTGTTTGAGTTTTATCGCTTTGACGTAGCGAGCCGGTTGACTTAAAAAGAACCCACAGCATCAGTGCTGTGGGTTTTTTTTGTTTTGGCGGCGAACCGCGAAGTTAGCGCGACGCCGTCGTTCCGCGTTTAGCTGCGTTTAGCTGCGTTTGGCAAGAAGCGGTGAATGCCCGATCACCTCGCGCGCGCGTTCCGCTGGTTCAGGCGCGGAAAAACCCGCGGCTTCGATAGCCGGTTTGAGCCCTTTGAATTGCAGGCTCTTCTTCGGCGAACGCAAGGACGCCATGCCGTCGTCCCACGCGTGAAGCATGTGCTTTGCGACGGTGTGCCATTGCGTCTCGTTGCGTGCCGCTTCGATCAACTCATGGCCGACGGCGACGGCCGAATCGCACAGCGCCTCGACCATCTGCGCGTATTGTCGTGGCGCGATGCCCATGCGCGTGTTAAAAAAACGCTCCATCGTTTTACCGGCCGCCCAGGTTTTGCGGCCGTCGATCGGCAAGCCCGGCGGATTGGCCGCGTAGCGTGGGTATGCCTGCGTCGTGACGATGTCGTAGACGGGCGTGAACGCGACATCGTCGACCGACGTATAGAACAACGCCACATTCTTCGTATGGCAGTCCGCGTTGCGTACGACGTAGTTCGTCAGCAAATGCCAGCCGAGATATTCCAGTTGCTGCCGCATGGTGTTGCGATCGAGCAGATACGCTCGCGCGGCATTGAGCATTTTCTCGCTGGTCGAGTTGTATTTTTCATGTGGCGGCAAACCTAATAGGCCGCACATGTCTTCGATGCCGTAGGCCGGCAGTCCTTGTGCGTCGACGTCGAAGCGTTCGACGATCAGCGCCCGGCCATCGTCCGACATCTGCGTGCGCGCGACCGGCGCGACGCCGAGCCGTTCCAGCACGCGCATGGAATAGAACTCGTTGAAGCCGAGAAACGGCGTGTTGTCGTCCGAGCCTTTAACGATGTGGCGGCTCGTCCGGATGGTCGGTTTGCCGAGCGGCATCGGCGTAGACGTGCTGGACGTCGCGTCTTGAGGCGCGATGAACTTCGGCACGGCGCCCGAGATGGCCGCGCGCGCATATTCGCGCACGAGTTGCGCGAAATGTTCAGCCGTGTTGTCGCCGTGCAGAATGTCCTGCACGTCGAGCGCTTGCAGTTCCGTGCCCGGCGCGACGCCTTCTGGTGTCACGGTGACGCGGCCGATCCCCATGGCGCCGACCACGGCGAGCAGCGACAGGTCGGTGCCGTCGAGCAACGGCCCGAATTGCTCGCGGATCAGATTCAGCAGATAACCCTCCGGCAGGTTTTGCCGGAAAAACGGATGCAGGTCGCGCGGCCAGCGCCAGGCCTCTTCACGCACCGGCATGGCCAGACTGACGAAGTCCGCCGCGCTCGCGTCGCGGTTGTATTTGAGGACGTAGTCGTCGCGCTCGCGAAATAGCGTGGCGACGTTCTTGCCCAGTACCTGAACGTCGAGCCTCATGAGTTCGCGTCCGGATTGCGTTGTTCAGCGAGGATGTCTTCGAGCGTGCGCCCGTGTCCATGCGCGACGAACTTGAGGTCGTAGCCTGCCGCTTCGAGCAGGCGCACGAGCACGGACACGCTCATGTCGTTTTTGGCGAGCGTTTCCATACGCGCGACGGTGGTGCGCGCGACGCCCGCCCGGTGCGCCAGTTCCTCTTGCGACAGTTTGCTTTCGCGGCGCACGGCCTTCAGCATGTCCGATACATCGGCGAGATTGGTCATTTGTAGCCCCACGGCACCAATTTTGACGAATTCGTTTGTTATTGTAGCCCATGAGGCACAAAACAGCTGATGAGATTTGTGCCTCATGGGCTACATTTTGAACGAATTTTGGTATTTTGTAGCCCGCAGGCTACAAAATACCAAAAGCGCACCTTTGAGGAGCCGACACCGACGCGCCCAAAGAAAAGCGGGCTTCCCGCTCGCGCGAAAGGCCCGCCGTTTGTTGCTTCATCCATCGCCACGCCGGGCAACGCGCCCGGCCCGGTCATTACTTCACCGCTCCACCTTCGAACCACGCGGCGATCTTCATCCGCTCCTCGTCGGTCATGTGCGTCACGTTGCCGAGCGGCATAGCCTTCAGCGTCACCGCTTGCTGATAGATCCGCTGCGCGTTCTGCGAGATTTCATCCGGCGTATCCAGCAGCACGCCGGCCGGGGCGCTGCCCATCATCGTCGGATGCGCGGAGTGGCAAGCCACGCAGCGCTGCTGCAGCACCGGTGCGATATCGGCCACCTTGACGGTCGGCGCGTTCGCCGCTTGCGCTTGCGGCACGATCGGCTTCGGCATGGTCCAGAAGAGGGCGACGAACATCAGCGCGATGCCAACCAGCGGCAGATACCACAGCACCTGGCCACGGTGACGCATCACGAAGAACTGACGGATCAGCGCGCCGGCCAGCATGATGACCAGCAGCACGGCCCAGTTGTACGGATGCGTGTAGGTCATCGCGTAGTGGTTCGACAGCATCGCGAACACCACCGGCAGCGTGAAATACGTGTTGTGCACCGAGCGTTGCTTGCCGCGCTTGCCGTAGATCGGGTTCGGCGTTTCACCCTTGAGCATCGCGTCGACCATCTTGCGCTGGCCCGGAATGATCACGAAGAACACGTTGGCCGACATGATCGTCGCCAGCATCGCGCCCATGATCAGGTAAGCCGCGCGGCCCGCGAAGATATGGCACGCGAGCCACGCCGCGATCAGCACGTACACGCCGACACAGATACCGAGCACCTTGTCCTTGTTGCCGAGAATGCGGCACAGCGAGTCGTACACGATCCAGCCGGCGGCGAGGAAGCCGAGCGCCGATGCGACCGCAACCACCGGGCCCATATCCAGCACGTTCTTGTCGATCAGGTAAGTGCTCGGCGAGAACAGATACAGCACGGTGAAGAGACCGAAGCCCGACAGCCACGTGGTGTACGACGGCCACTTCGACCAGTGCAGATCGTCCGGCATTTCCGGCGGCGCGACGGTGTACTTCTGCATGTTGTAGAAGCCGCCGCCGTGCACGTGCCACAGTTCGCCGAATACGCCGCGCTTGCGCTGGTTCGGGTCGATCGGCGGTTTCAGGCTGTTGTCGAGCGCGACGAAATAAAACGATTCGCCGATCCATGCAATCGCGGCGATGACGTGGAACCAGCGAATCGCCAGATTCAACCAGTCTGTGATAAAGCCTTCCATGAAACTCCTCCACTTCTGATTCGTTGTACACGCAATGACGCTGTGTGCCTTCTAAAAGCCGGCTGACGGGTCATTGGCAGGGCAGCACGAGCAGCACGTCACTGCGCAGACTGCGGGGTGAAGACGCGATGCGCTCAGTTCGCACAGCGCCGTTTTTTTATTGGCTCGTCGGTTGGGTCGCGTATGGGGCGAAGCGGGTCGAGCCGCATGCGTTCGATTGCGTTTCGCGGGTGCTCGCATGTGTCTCCATGAGCATCTGCGCAATGCAATCGAGCGCGACCGGTATGCTGCGCGAACTCGACCTCGCTTTGTCCAACACCTTTCCCGCGCCTCGTGGCAGATGTCTCCTAGCTGCCGCGATACGTGCTGTACGACCACGGCGACACCAGTAGCGGCACGTGATAGTGCGCACTGGCATCGGCCACGCCGAAGCGCAACACGACGCGATCGACGAAGCGCGGCTCCGGCACCTTCGTGCCGATCGACGCGAAGTAGTCGCCGGCGCCGAACACGAGTTCGTATTCGCCCGCGACTAGCGCCTCGCCTTCGAGCAGCGGCTGGTCGCAACGACCGTCGTCATTGGTGGTTGTGGTTTTGAGCGCGCGGCGCGTATCGCCTGAGAGCGCGAAGAGTTCGACCTTGATGCCCGCGCCGGGACGGCCGTTCGCGGTGTCGAGCACATGGGTAGTGAGCTTTCCCATTCGCAATTTTCCTTATGTGAATGCGAGGTTTCGGCGGCAGCCCGATCCAGACACGTTTGCGGCGGATCGAGGCTCCACGTCAGTGGCTACATACCCGTCGGCGAATTGAAGCGAGCGCCGTGACAGCCATTGTAAAAAGGTTGTTCCGTCCAGCGCGCGCGAGATAGGAAAGATAATAGCTGGCGCATGACGGACAGCCTGCTGAAAGCCGCAACGACTCGATTCCTTCGACTATTACAGCGCATTTGCCTTACCGGCGGATCGTACCGGCGCCAAAAAAAGGCCCACTATATCGACGGCGTGAAGTTGGGTATCGCATTGGCGTGAGTTGTCAGCATTATTTTGGCCGTCGAAGGTTACGTCTGTGCGTTGCAGCAAACGCGAATCGACGACGATTCAGCCGCGACGCACCCCGAAGACGGCGGAAACACGCTGGGTAACCGGGCCAACGGCGTTCGACGGGACGCGGCGGCACGGTGGCGTGCCGCCACATCGCGTTCGAACGGCTTTGCACGGAAGCAATGAAGCGGAGAAACGAATGACGATGGAACGAGCGGCTAATCAAACGAATAAGCCCAAAAAAACGATGCTGGTGAAGCACGCGGACGTGCTGGTTACGATGGACGGCGCCCGGCGCGAACTGCGCGACGGCGGCCTGTATATCGAGGACAACCGCATCGTCGCGGCCGGACTGACCGCGGAACTGCCGCAAACCGCCGACGAAGTGCTGGACATGCGTGGACATCTGGTGATTCCGGGTCTCGTGAACACGCACCACCACATGTATCAGAGCCTGACGCGCGCGATCCCCGCCGCGCAGAACGCCGAATTGTTCGGCTGGCTGACCAACCTCTACAAGGTGTGGGCGAACCTCACACCGGAGATGATCGAAGTCTCGACGCTGACGGCAATGGCCGAACTGTTGCTGTCCGGTTGCACGACTTCGAGCGATCACTTGTACATCTATCCGAACGGCAGCCGGCTCGACGACAGCATTGCGGCGGCGCGCCGGATCGGCATGCGTTTTCACGCGGCGCGCGGCAGTATGAGCGTGGGGCAGAAAGACGGCGGCCTGCCGCCGGATTCGGTGGTCGAACGTGAAGCGGACATTCTGAAGGACACGCAGCGCCTGATCGAGACATACCACGACGAAGGCCGTTACGCGATGCTGCGCGTGGTGGTCGCGCCATGCTCGCCGTTCTCGGTGAGCCGCGATCTGATGCGTGAATCGGCGGTGATGGCGCGGCGGTACGGCGTGTCGATGCATACGCACCTGGCGGAGAACGTCAACGACATCGCGTATAGCCGGGAGAAGTTCGGCATGACGCCGGCGGAGTATGCGGAAGACCTCGGCTGGGTCGGTCATGACGTGTGGCATGCGCACTGTGTGCAACTCGACGACGCGGGCATCGAGCTGTTCGCGCGCACCGGCACCGGTGTTGCGCATTGTCCGTGTTCGAACATGCGGCTTGCGTCGGGCATCGCGCCGGTTAAGCGCATGCGTCTGGCGGGCGTGCCGGTGGGTTTGGGCGTCGACGGATCGGCGTCGAACGACGGCGCGCAGATGATCGCCGAAGTGCGTCAGGCGTTGCTGTTGCAGCGAGTCGGCTTCGGGCCGGATGCGATGACCGCGCGCGAGGCATTGGAAATCGCGACGCTCGGTGGCGCGAAAGTGCTCAATCGCGACGACATCGGCGCATTGGCACCCGGCATGGCGGCGGATTTCGTGTCGTTCGATTTGCGTCAGCCGCTCTTCGCGGGCGCGTTGCATGACCCGGTCGCGGCGCTCGTGTTCTGCGCGCCGTCACAAGTGAGCCACAGCGTGATCGGCGGCAAGGTGGTCGTGAAGGACGGGCAGTTGACGACGCTGGAACTCGGACCGGTGATCGAGCAGCACAACCGGTTGGCGAAGACGCTTTACGAAGCGGCGGCGTAACGGGGAGGGTGAGGTTATCGGCGACGAGACACGTAACCGCCGATAACCCACAAACGCAAAGACTTAAGGCTTGTCGATCAACGTCTTGGTCGCTTCGGCAACCAGGCTGCGCAACCAGCGCACTTCATCGGAGTAATGCACGCGCTCGTGCCACAACTGGTAGTACTGCATCGGCGGGAAATCGAGCGGTGCGGGCACGACCGTGAGCGGCAGGAACTTGGCGTAGTAATCGGCAAAGAGACGCGTCGTCGTGAAGATCAGATCGGACTTGATCAGCACGTACGGCGCCAGATTGAAGTACGGCAAGGTCACGACCACATGACGCTTTAAGCGCTCGCGCGCGAGGTGCACGTCGATCGCGCCGCGCTGGCCCACCGAATAAGGAGTAGGCGCGAGATGCGGCGCATTCAGGTACTGGTCGAGCGTGAGGCCGCCGCGTTTGGCGAACGGATGCGTGTTGCTCATCAGGCAGACGATCTGATCGACGAACAGGTTCGACAGGTGCAACTGCTCCGGCGGCTCCGGCCAGTTGCCGACCACGATGTCGAGCTTGCCGTCCTCGAGCGCGAGTTCGTAGTCGAAGGCCGGTCCCAGCGAGTGAAACTCGAGCGTCGCGTTCGGCGCGGCCTGGCGAAAGCGTTCGACCACCGTCGGCACGAACAGCACATTCAGATAGTCCGGGCAGCCGATCCGGTAGCAACGAATGGACGTGGCCGGATCGAAGTTGTGCTGCTGAAACTTGATGCGTTCGATCTCGCGCAGCGCGTTCTGCACCGGTTCGAGCAGGCGCAGGCCGTATTCCGTCGGCACCATGCCGGATTTGCCGCGCACCAGCAGCGGGTCGCCGGTGATGTCGCGCAAACGGCGCAGCGCCGCGCTGATGGCGGGTTGCGATTGATTCAGTTTGACGGCCGCGCGCGTGACGCTGCGTTCCATCAAGAGGGTGTGCAAGACGCGTAATAGATACGTATCGATCGCCTCGCGTTGCTGACTCATGACTTCTCCGAAATATATGTGCTGGCTGATCGAACGGGCGTGGGGGTATATGACTTTTAATATGAACGAGACGCCGCGTCAAGAGTGGGATACCCGCAGAGCGCGCTGCGGCGCGGGTTTGCGGGGAATTTTGGCGGCTCGACTGACTGGGTCGAATTAGGTATTGTCATCCGGTTGTGGTGACGGATCGGCCGCCGGCAAGGTGGACGGACGCGCTGTAACCGGCAGTCACTGACGTACTACGGAATCACATGAGCGACTCTTATAGCGACGGCGCCGCCGCGCAGCCGGCAGACAGGCCGGAACAGGCGGCGCCCCGGTTGGTGCTTCAAGGCATCACCAAACAATACCCGGCCGTGCGAGCCAACGACGACGTCACGTTGATCGTCGCGCCGGGCGAGATCCATGCCGTGCTCGGCGAAAATGGCGCCGGCAAAAGCACGCTGATGAAAATCATCTACGGCGCGGTGCGGCCCGACGCCGGCGAGATTCGCTGGGAAGGCCAGACGGTCGAGATCGCCAATCCGGCGGCGGCGCGCAAGTTGGGCATCGGCATGGTGTTCCAGCATTTTTCGCTGTTCGAGACGCTCACGGTCGGCGAAAACATCGCGCTCGCGCTCGACGAACCGTTCGATCTGAAGACGCTGTCCAAGCGCATCCGCGAAGTCTCGGCCGACTACGGGCTCGACATCGACCCGCAGCGTCACGTGCATAGTCTGACGGTGGGCGAGCGGCAACGCGTCGAGATCGTGCGCTGTCTGCTGCAGAACCCGCGTCTGCTGATCATGGACGAGCCGACTTCGGTGCTGACGCCGCAAGCGGTCCGCAAACTATTTGAGACGCTGCGGCGGCTCGCCGCCGAAGGCTGCAGCATTCTCTACATCAGCCACAAGCTCGACGAAATCCAGGAACTGTGCGACACCGCGACAGTGATGCGCGGCGGCCGCGTGACCGGTCACGTGAAGCCGAAGGGCGAAACCCACGCGTCGCTCGCTCAATTGATGGTCGGCCATTCGCTGCCGGATTACACGCGGCGCGAACACAACCCGGGCGCGGTGCTGCTCGACGTGAAGCAACTCTCGGTGGAAAGCGACGACCCGTTCGGCACCTCGCTGCGTGACGTGTCGTTCGGCGTGCATGCGGGCGAGATCTTCGGCATCGCGGGCGTCTCGGGCAATGGACAGGCGGAACTGCTGTCGGCGCTGTCGGGCGAAAAGCGCGGCGTGCGTGCCGACGCGGTCACGATTTGCGGCAAGGCGGCGGGACGCCTCGGCGCAGGCGGCCGACGTGCGCTCGGCTTCGGCTTCGTGCCGGAAGAGCGCCTTGGCCGCGGCGCGGTGCCGGCCATGACGCTGTCGGAAAACGCGCTGCTCACCGCGCATCGTCAGCAGATGGTGAGTTCGGGCTGGATCAAGGCCGGCGCGATGCGCGCATTTGCGAAGCGCTGCATCGACGCTTTCGACGTGCGCTGCGGCGGTTCGGAAGCGCTCGCGCAAAGTCTGTCGGGTGGCAATCTGCAGAAATACATCATGGGCCGCGAGATTCTGCAGGCGCCCAAGGTGCTGGTGGTCGCGCAGCCCACGTGGGGCGTCGACGTCGGCGCGGCGGCGTTCATTCGCCAGCAGTTGCTCGATCTGTCGGCGCGCGGTGTGGCGATTCTGGTGATCTCGGAGGAGTTAGAAGAGTTGTTCGACATCTGCGATCGCATCGCGGTGCTCGCAGGCGGCAGACTCTCGCCGGTGCGCGCCACGGGAGCGACCAACGCCGAGGAAATCGGCCGCTGGATGGCGGGGCTGTTCGGCGATCGCGAGGGCGCAGCGCCTTCGGCGGAACAACCGGCGCATGCCTGAGCGGGCGTCTGTCGCGCGAATACGCGTGAGCTCGCCCGGCATCAGAACGAGAACCATATCAATCACACGCTACCCATGATTCTTCCGTATCGACTCGAAGCACGCACGACGCCCTCGCGCACCATGCAGCTCGCCGTGCCGCTGATCGCCGCGTTGCTCACGCTCGCGATCGGCTTTCTGATCTTCAGCCTCGTCGGCCGCGATCCGCTGCAGGCCATGCACGCGTTTTTCATCGAGCCGCTGTCCAGCGTGAACGGCTGGTCCGAGCTGCTGCTGAAGGCATCGCCGTTGTGCCTGATCGGCTTGGGTCTCGCCATCGGCTATCGCGCCAACGTCTGGAACATCGGCGCAGAAGGGCAAATGCTGCTCGGCGGCATCGCCGCGAGCGGCGTCGCGATCTATTTCGATCAGGCCACCGGCTGGTGGATTTTGCCGACCATGATGATTGCCGGCGTGCTCGGCGGCATGGCGTGGGCGGCGATTCCGGCGCTGCTCAAAAGCCGCTTCAACACCAACGAGATTCTCGTCAGCCTGATGCTCACATATGTGGCCACGCAACTGCTGATCTACCTGGTGAGCGGCCCGTGGCGCGATCCGCAGGGCATGAACTTCCCACTCTCGGAGATGTTCAGCGGCGACGCGCTCTATCCGACCTTCTCCGGCGACTGGCACTGGAAATGGCTGCGCGGCACGCGTCTGAACGCATCGGTGTTCGTCACGCTGATTGCGATTCCGCTCGTGTGGGTTTTCATGCGCAAGAGCTTCGCGGGCTACCGCATGAACGTCGGCGGTCTCGCGCCGCTCGCCGCGCGCTACGCCGGCTTCTCGGACAAGAAGACCATCTGGACGTCTCTGCTGATCAGCGGCGGCCTCGCCGGCCTCGCCGGCATGGGCGAGATCTCCGGTCCGATCGGGCAGTTGCAGGCCACGTGGTCGCCGGGTTACGGCTTCACCGCGATCATCGTCGTGTTCGTGGGGCGGCTGCATCCGCTCGGCATCGTGCTCGCGAGCCTGCTGATGGCGTTGCTGTACCTCGGCGGCGAAGCCGTGCAAACCTCGATGCAACTGCCGCAGGCGCTTTCCGGCGTGTTCCAGGGGCTGTTGCTGTTCTGCCTGCTGGGTGCCGACCTGTTCGTGAACTACCGCGTGCGCCGCCGAACGCTGGCCGCCCAGGTTCACTGATCAGCTCTCTGACATTCGCTCACTGATTTATCGCCGGATCCACATGGACATTCAACAAGCCAGCTCGCTCACGTCGAGCGCCGTCACCGCCGCGATTCCGCTGATGTTCGCGGGCGCGGGCGAACTCGTCACCGAAAAATCGGGCGTCCTCAACCTCGGCGTCGAAGGCATGATGCTGATGGGCGCGGTGACCGGCTACGCGGTCACCGCGATCACCGGCAGCCCGTGGCTCGGCGTGCTTGCCGCGATCGGCGCCGGTCTCGCGATGTCGCTGCTGTTCGCGTTTCTCACGCTCACCATGCTCGCCAATCAGGTCGCCACCGGCCTTTCGCTGACGATCTTCGGCATCGGCCTCTCGGCGTACGTCGGCAAGCCGTACACGTCGGCTGCGGTGCGCGCGACCATCGACACGTGGACGATTCCCGGCCTCTCGAAGATTCCGGTGCTCGGGCCCGCGTTCTTCAGCCTCACGCCGCTCGATTACCTCGCGTTCCTGATGTTCGCGGTAATCGGCTGGTTCCTGTACCGCACGCGCGCGGGCCTCGTGCTGCGCTCGGTCGGCGAATCGCCGCAGGTCGCGCACTCGGTCGGCTTTCCGGTGGTCGGTGTGCGTTACGGCGCGGTGGCGTTCGGCGGTGGCATGGCCGGACTCGCGGGCGGCTACTACTCGATCGTCAATCTGCACCTGTGGCAGGAACAGCTCACCTCGGGCCGTGGCTGGATCGCGCTCGCGCTGGTCGTGTTCGCGACGTGGCGCCCGGGGCGCCTGCTGATCGGCGCGCTGCTGTTCGGCGCCGTGACGGGCCTGCAGTTCTACGCCCAGGCGATCGGCGTGCCCGTGCCGACGCAATTTCTCGCGATGCTGCCGTACGTCGCGACGGTCGTCGTGCTGGTGCTGATCTCGCGCAATCCGAACACGATCCGTCTGAATGCGCCGGCCTCGCTGGGCAAACCGTTTTTCTCGGCGGGCTGACCGACCATCGACTCCGCTTTTCACATCATTCGATAAACATGACAGGAGAAAACATGAAGAGAAGAAATCTGCTGACCGCTTTCGCTTGGGGCGCGGCCTCGCTGGCGCTCGCCGCGCCGTTCGCGCAAAGCGCGCAGGCCGCCGATGCGCCGGGCGTCGCGTTCGTCTACCTGGGCAATCCGGGCGATGCCGGCTGGACCTTCGCGCACGATCAGGGCTCGAAGGAAGCGGAAGCGAAGTTCGGCAGCAAGATCAAGATCACGCGCATCGAAAACGTGCCGGAATCGGCCGACTCCGAGCGCGTGTTCCGCGATCTGGCGAACAAGGGCAACAAGATCATCATCGGTTCGAGCTTCGGCTATCAGGACTTCGAACTGAAGGTCGCGAAGGATTTCCCGGATACCGTTTTCCTGCACGCAACCGGCTACAAGAAAGCGCCGAACTTCGGCACCTATGACGTGCGCATGTACCAGGGCGCGTACCTGGCCGGCGTCGCCGCGGGCTACGTGACGAAGACCAACACGCTCGGCTTCGTGGCGTCGGTGCCGATTCCCGAAGTGATCCGCAACATCAACGCGTATACGCTCGGCGCGCGCTCGGTGAATCCGAAGGTGCACACCAAGGTCATCTGGATCAATAGCTGGTTCGATCCGGGCAAGGAAAAGCAGGCGGCTGAAACGCTGATCGGCCAGGGCGCCGACGTGCTGCTGCAAAACACCGATTCGAGCGCCACGCTCGCCACGGCGTCGGCCAAGCACGTGCACGCGTTCGGCTGGGATTCGGATATGAAGAAGTTCGGTCCTGACGCGCACCTCGGTTCGGTGGTCGCGCACTGGGGTGTGTATTACAACGCGGCGATCCAGCAGGTGCTGGATGGCAAGTGGAAGAACGATCCGGTGTGGTGGGGCATTCCGCAGAAAGCCGTCAACCTGGAAGATCTGAACACGTCCGCGATTCCGGCTGACGCGCAGAAGCAGGTCGCGGCCAAGCGCGACGAACTGGCGGGCGGCAAGTGGGACGTGTTCACGGGCCCGCTCAAGGGTCAATCCGGCGCGGTGAAGGTGCCGGCCGGCAAGACGCTGACCGATCCGGAACTGCAACGCCTGAACTGGTATGTGGAAGGCGTGGACGGCACTCTGCCCAAATAACGCCGCCAAAGGTCGACCAGGCGGCGGTCTCAGCACCCGCTGCTTTGAGGAGCTGCGTCCTGTACGGACGCAGCTTTTTTTTGCCTTGGGTTTTAGCGCGCCGACGGCCAGGCGGCTGGCACGTCAGTCGATGCGCAAACCAACCTTGATGGTCACCTGCCAGTACGCCACCTTGTCGTTTTCGATCTGGCCCCGCGTTTCCGTCACTTCGAACCAGTGCAGATTGCGCAGCGTCTTCGACGCTTTTGCGATTGCCGTGCTGATGGCGTCGTCGATCGATTTGGTCGACGAGCCGGTCAGTTCGATCTGTTTATAGACGTGTTCGGACATGGACTTCCTCCTTTGATCTTCGTTGGTGTTCAAAAAGTATAGGCAACGCAAGCGCCGCGAACGGCCCCCGCGTGAGCAAGTCATGCCGCACATGCCGTGCCCGGTATGCGGTGGCGGGACGCCGCCGTTATCATGTCCGCGCAACTCAATCTGACATGCGACGAGGTTCCAAAGTGGAAATTGGTTTTTGCGGTCCTGGTTTAATGGGCGCGCCGATGATCCGGCATCTGCTGCGCGCGGGGCATACGGTGCATGTCTGGAATCGCACGCGGGCCAAGGCGGAAGTGCTGCTGGCGGACGGCGCTCAAGTGGCCGAGACGCCGCGCGAACTCGCCGCACGGTGTGAGGCCGTGCTGCTGTGCGTGGCGGACGCGGCGGCAGTGGAGCAAACCGTGTTCGGCGCAGCGGGCCTGCTGAGCGCCGATGCGCCTGTACCGGGCCGGTTGCGCTGGATCGTCGATCACTCCAGCATTCCGCCGGCCGCGACGCGCGCCTTCGCGCAGCGCGCGGCGGCGCTAACGGCGGTTCGCGCGGACGCAGGCGAGGGCGAGCGCGAGGCGGTCGGCAGCGTCGGCTGGATCGACGCGCCGGTGTCCGGCGGCGTGGCCGGCGCGACGGCCGGCACGCTGGCGGTCATGGCGGGCGGCGCCGCCGCGGACGTCGAGGCCGTCAAACCGCTGCTCAGCGCCTACGCGGCGCGTGTCACGCACATGGGCGAGGTCGGAGCGGGGCAGACCGCGAAGCTGTGCAATCAGGCCATCGTCACCGCGACGCTGGCGGCGATCGCCGAGGCGGTGAGCCTCGCGCAGCGCAGCGGCCTCGACGCCTCCCGGCTGACCGAGGGTCTCGCCGGCGGCTGGGCCGATTCGGTGCTGCTGCAGACGTTCGTGCCGCGCATGACGCAAAGCGGCCTCGCGCCGATCGGCGCGTTTCGGACCTTTCAGAAAGACATCGACACGGTGGCGGCCACCGCGTACGAGACGGGCACGCCGATGCCGGTGTCGTCGACGGTCCAGCAACTGCTGCGGCTCGGCGCGGCGATGGGGCTCGGCGAGGCCGACCTGTCGGCCTTCATCGACGTTTTGCAGACGCCGCGCGGCGCCCAAACCCGGTAGCGCGACGCGCGTGCGGGTTGAATTCGCGATAACCTGCTAAAATATTGGGTTTTTCGCCGATATCACATTCAAAGGGACGCGCCGTGCTGTCTACCGCCAATATCACCATGCAATTCGGGCCAAAGCCCCTCTTCGAGAACATCTCGGTCAAATTCGGGGAAGGGAACCGCTATGGCCTGATCGGTGCGAACGGCTGCGGCAAATCCACCTTCATGAAGATTCTGGGCAGCGACCTGGAGCCGAGTTCGGGCAGCGTCATGCTCGAGCCGAACGTGCGCCTCGGTAAGCTGCGCCAGGATCAGTTCGCTTACGAAGACGTGCGCGTGCTCGACGTCGTGATGATGGGCCACACGGAAATGTGGGCCGCCATGACCGAGCGCGACGCGATCTACGCGAACCCCGACGCGACGGACGACGACTACATGCACGCGGCCGAACTCGAAGCGAAGTTCGCCGAGTACGACGGCTACACTGCCGAAGCGCGCGCGGGCGAACTGCTGCTCGGCATCGGTATTGCGATCGAGGACCACAATGGCCCGATGAGCAACGTGGCGCCGGGCTGGAAGCTGCGCGTGCTGCTCGCGCAGGCGCTGTTCTCGAAGCCTGACGTGCTGCTGCTGGACGAGCCGACCAACAACCTGGACATCAACTCGATCCGTTGGCTGGAAGACGTGCTCAACCAGTACAACTCGACGATGATCATCATCTCGCACGATCGACACTTCCTGAACCAGGTCTGCACGCACATGGCCGACATGGACTTCGGCACGCTGAAGGTCTATCCGGGCAACTACGACGACTACATGCTGGCGAGCACGCAGGCGCGCGAGCGTCAGCAGAACGCCAACGCGAAGGCGAAGGAACGTGTGGCCGACCTGCAGGACTTCGTGCGCCGCTTCTCGGCGAACAAGTCGAAGGCGCGTCAGGCCACCAGCCGGCTGAAGATGATCGACAAGATCAAGATCGAGGAATTCAAGCCGTCGTCGCGGCAGAACCCGTTTATTCGCTTCGAGTACGAGAAGAAGCTGCACAACATCGCGGTGGTGGCCGACAGGATCTCGAAGAAGTACGAGCGCAGCATCTTCAACGACTTTAGCATCAGCGTGCAGCCGGGCGAGCGTATCGCGATCATCGGCGAGAACGGCGCGGGCAAGACCACGCTGCTGCGTTCACTGCTCGGCAGGCTGGAGCTCGATCACGGCACGGTGAAGTGGGCCGAGAACGCGAACGTCGGCTACATGCCGCAGGACACGTACGAAGAGTTTCCGGACGACGTCACGCTGATGGACTGGATCGACGGCTATCGCAAGGAAGGCGACGACGAGCAGATGGTGCGCGGCACGCTCGGCCGGCTGCTGTTCAATGCCGACGACATCCGCAAGTCGGTCAAGGTGCTCTCCGGCGGCGAGAAGGGCCGCATGATCTGGGGCAAGCTGATGCTGGGCCGCCACAACGTGCTGCTGATGGACGAGCCGACCAACCACATGGACATGGAATCGATCGAGTCGCTGCAGATCGCGCTCGACAAGTTCGAAGGCACGCTGATTTTCGTGTCGCACGACCGTGAGTTCGTGAGCGGTCTGGCGAATCGCGTCATCGAAGTGAGGACCAATGGCACATTGAACGACTTTGGTGGCAACTACGAAGACTTTTTGCTGAGCCAGGGCGTGCAGTAAGCGCGGCTGACTCACTCGCCGCATCAAGCTGCACCCGCAAAGCCCGCTTCTTCGAAGCGGGCTTTTTTCATGGCACGCGCCTCGCGCATCGGCCTTCCCCACAGCGCTGGTTAGAATAGAAGACCATTCCGGAGACACAGACAGGGACCGACCATCATGAAGACCTACGAGCAACTCTATATCGACGGCAAGTGGATCGCACCGTGCGGCACCGGCACGATCGACGTGATCGACTCGGGCACGGAAGAGATCATGGGCCGCATCCCTGAAGGCGTCGAGGCCGATGCCGAAAGCGCGATCGCCGCGGCCCGCGTGGCGTTCGACGGCTGGGCCGCGACGCCCGCCGCCGAGCGCGGCGAATATCTGCGCAAGATCGCCGCGAACCTGAAAGCGCGCACCGACGAACTGGCCGGCTTGATCGCCGGCGAAGTCGGCATGCCGCTGAAGCTCGCGCGCGCCATTCAGGTGGGCGGTCCCGTCTACAACTGGGGCGCGTATGCGAAGCTCGCGAGCGAATTCCAGTATGAGGAACGCGTCGGCAATTCGCTGGTGGTGCGCGAACCGGTCGGCGTGGTGGCGGCGATCACGCCGTGGAACTATCCGCTCAACCAGGTCACGCTAAAGATAGCGGCCGCGCTCGCCGCAGGTTGCACGGTGGTGCTCAAACCGTCGGAGATTGCGCCGCTGAATGCGTTCGTGCTGGCCGAGGCGATCCACGAAGCCGGGCTGCCGGCCGGCGTGTTCAATCTCGTGAGCGGTTATGGACCGGTGGTGGGCGAGGTGCTGGCGAGCCATCCGTCGGTCGATATGGTCTCGTTCACCGGCTCGACTCGCGCCGGCAAACGTGTGTCCGAACTGGCTTCGGCGACGGTCAAGCGCGTGGCGCTCGAACTCGGCGGCAAGTCGGCGTCGTTGATTCTCGACGATGCGGATTTCGCCGCGGCGGTGAAAGGCACGGTCAGCGCGTGCTTCCTGAACTCCGGGCAAACCTGTTCGGCGCATACGCGCATGCTGGTGCCCGAATCGCGCTACGACGAAGCACGCGCGCTGGCGAAGCAGGCCGCCGAGGCCTACGTCGCCGGCGATCCGCGCAATGAAACGACCCGTCTCGGCCCGTTGGCGTCGGCGGCACAGCAGGCGCGCGTGCAGCAGTACATCGCGAAGGGGATCGAGGAGGGCGCCGACCTGGTGACGGGCGGCGCGGGCTTGCCTGATGGACTATCGAAAGGCTTCTTCGTCAAGCCGACCGTGTTCGGCCGCGTGCATCCCAAGGCGACGATCGCGCAAGAAGAAATCTTCGGCCCGGTGCTGTCGATTCTGACCTATAAGGACGAAGAGGAAGCCGTTCGGATCGCCAACGATTCGCCGTATGGTCTCGGCGGCGCGGTATGGGCCGGCAGCGACGAGCGTGCCGCCGGCGTCGCTCGGCGGATTCGAACCGGCCAGGTCGATATCAACGGCGGCACGTGGAACATGGCCGCGCCGTTCGGCGGTTTCAAGCAGTCGGGTTTCGGCCGCGAAAACGGGGTCTACGGACTCGAAGAGTATCTCGAACTCAAGTCCATGCAGTTCAAGGCGTGATTCAGCTGACCGACGTCAACCGAAGACCACACATGACCTGGACATTCGCCGGCTCATTGACCTGAAACAACGCAGACTGCGCCCGACCGACGATTATCAGCGTTTCGATAATCCGCCATCGGGCCAGTCATGCTCACCTCTCATTCCTTTCCACCGCTCGTCATTCGCGGCCGCTCGTTATTGCCGATCGTGCAAGGCGGCATGGGCGTCGGCATCTCGGCGCACCGCCTGGCCGGCAGTGTCGCCCGTGAAGGCGCGCTGGGCACCATCGCCAGTATCGACTTGCGGCATCATCATCGCGATCTGATCGAACGTTGCCGCGAGTCGCCCGATCGGGCCACGCTGGAAGAAGCCAATCTCACGGCGCTGGCCCGCGAAATCCACGCCGCCAAATCACTGAGCGAAGGCCGCGGCATGATCGCCGTCAACGTGATGAAAGCGCTCAGCGCGCAAGCCGACTACGTGCGCGTCGCGTGCGAGAGCGGCGCCGACGCGATCGTCATGGGCGCGGGCCTGCCGCTCGATCTGCCGGACATGACCCAGGGCCATGACATCGCGCTGATTCCGATTCTGTCGGACAGCCGTGGCGTTGCGCTGGTGCTGAAGAAGTGGATGAAAAAAGGCCGTTTGCCCGACGCGGTGGTGATCGAACATCCGGCGCATGCGGGCGGCCATCTCGGCGTCAACAACCTGGCCGATCAACACGATCGACGCTTCGATTTCTTCCGCATCCTCGAAGAACTCGACGCGGTCTTCACCTCGCTCGGCCTGAACCGTCAGGAGGTGCCCTTGATCGTTGCGGGCGGCATCAATAGTCACGAAGCCGTCCGTAAGTTGCTGAGCGCGGGCGCTAGCGGCGTGCAGCTCGGCACGCCCTTCGCCGTCACCGAGGAAGGCGACGCTCATCCGAACTTCAAGCGCGTGCTGGCCGAAGCCACGCCGGAGGATATCGTCGAATTCGTCAGCGTGACGGGACTGCCCGCGCGCGCTGTGAAAACGCCATGGCTGATGCGCTATTTGCGCCACGAAACGAAGATCCGCGAAAAAGTCGGCGCGCTCAAACACGTCTGTCCGACCGCGCTCGAATGCCTCAGCGCGTGCGGCTGGCGCGACGGTATCGAGAAGTTCGGCCACTTCTGCATCGACACACGGCTCGCGGCGGCATTGCGCGGCGATGTGGCAAATGGTCTGTTCTTCCGCGGCCGTGAAGCGTTGCCGTTCGGCACGGCGATTCGCAGCGTGCACGACCTGCTCGAACTGCTGCTCACAGGCTCGACGCGACCGGCTGTCGCAGGGCGCTGGGCATTCTCGCTGGGTTGATACGCGTCAACCTGCCGCGCGACGAGAACTTCGACAATCCCCGCACGCAAACAAACAAAGCGGGGAAGCACATGAAGTACTCATCCAGAAACAGAATCAGAACAGCCGTCATCGCTTCGAGCCTGCTGTTCGCGGGCGCGCTCGCGCCGCAAGCGCATGCCGCTGGCGACGACACGATGAGCGGCATTCACGCCGGCGACGTACTGGTGCGTCTGCGCGCGATCAGCATCATGCCGAACGTGAGCACGACCGGATCGCTGACCACGCTCAACGTGGGTGTGAACAATGCGATCGTGCCGGAGCTGGATCTGACGTACATGATCCGCGACTACCTCGGCGTCGAGCTGATTCTCGGCACCTCGCGGCATCAAGTGACTTCGAGCCTCGGCGGCCTCGGCGGCGTGAATGTGTTGCCGCCCACGCTGCTGCTGCAATATCACTTCAACCACGCGGGGCGGATTCGTCCGTATGTCGGCGCGGGTCTCAACTACACGCTGTTCTATAACAACGGCCTGAACGTGGGCGGCCAGCCGATCTCGATTACCAATCACAGTTGGGGGCCGGCGTTGCAGGCGGGCGTCGACGTGCAAGTCACCAAGTCGTTGTTCGTCAACGCGGATATCAAGAAGATCTGGATGCACACGGATGCTTCGCTCGGCGGTCAGGCGCTCGGCCGCTTGAGCATCGATCCGGTGGTGGTTGGGTTGGGTGTCGGGATGCGGTTCTGATCGTCACGCGTTCCTTGCGCGCTTGATCAGCCGTAGTCGCCATGCAGGAACGCCGCGGCGCGGTTCGCGCCTCGGCGTTTTCTTTCAGGTTTCAAGTTTGAGCGCGACCCGAGCGCAACCATGCGACCAGGGAAGGTGGGAATGCAATCCTACAGCTTGTCGTTCGCAAAGCGCATCGCCGAGCCTTCCTGCTCGATGCGAACCCACACGGCGCGCTTTTCCTCGTCGCTCAGGAAAACCCAGTTGGACACCTCGGTGGCAGTGCGGCCGCAGCCTTTGCAGACGTCGTCGAACAGCGTGGAACAGACGCCGATGCAAGGGCTGTCGGGAAGATCGTGGAGATTCGAGGCCATCGGAAACCTTGGGGCGGAGAAGCGAAGTTCCGCTATGTTAACCGATGCGCGCGATGCGCCTCGCCATACGCGACCGGCATGGCCGCGGTTCGCGCACGGTTGGCAGCATCCGTCGCACGTTTTGCCGCATGTTTCGGCACACGGTAGCGCCCGCTCGTATCAGCGCGCGATGCTGTAGCCGATCCGCGCCATCCAGTGCTGACGGTTGTTGTAGTCGAGCAGGTCCTCGCCGTAGCCGTTGAAATAGCCCACCCAGAGATAGCCGCCCCACGCGCTGCCCAGCAGTTTGGCGAGCGGATAGGTGAATTGCGTATCCACGCTGCCGTACCAGTGCTTGGTGCCTTTGCGCAGCGTGGTCGCCAGTTGCCAGCCGTCCGGACTGCCGTATTTGACCAGCAAGTCGACGTAGCCGCGATAGTCGGCGATATCGGGGTTGCTGCTCGTGCCGAGGTAGTAGTAGATCTTCGGCGACACGCTCAGGTGGTTGGCCGTCAGATCGCCGAATTCCCAGGTCGGCCGGATGAATGGCATGTTGATGCTGCGCGAGTCCGCTCCGGCCTTGCCATTCGATTCGTGCGCGACGCCCGCCGCAAAACCCATGCGAGTGAAGAACGGGCTCTGCCAGCCGGTATCCGGCACGTAGTAGAACAATTGCGGCGAGTAGGTCGTGTCGCGGAACGGGCGCGAATCGGCGGACAGATCCCAGATCGAAGTTTGCGTGTACGCGAAGTACAGGTTGTCGAGGAAGGCCTTGGAGCGCAAATCGTCCGGTATCAGGATGCGGTATTTGAAGCTCAATTGCAGCCGCGCGTTCGTGTCGCCGTTGTGACCGAAGGCGATGTACATCGGATCGTAATAGGAGAGGTGCGAGAGCACGCCGCGTCCCGTGGTCGCGAGCGAGTCGCCGGGCGGCGAGATCGCGTCGCCGGTCGGGCCGCCTACCACGGCTGCCGTCGCCGCGGCTTCAGCGGGTGTGGTCGCCTGGGTTTCCGCGCGTTCCGCCTCGGCAATCGCGTCCTGCTGCGGTCCGCGATTGATCGCGACGAGCGCCGGCGACGCATCGAAACCCACCGGGTCGATGCGCACCTCGCCACGCGCCGACTGCGGCCAGGGCGCCGAGAAACGCACTTTGCGGAATTGTCCCGGGCGCAGATGCAACGTGTCCGGCACGCCCGCTTCGCGCTGCAAATCGAGCGGCTGTGGCGACACTTCGCCGGCGCTGAGCGTCACGCGAATGGTCGGCGGGACGGTGATGGTCAGGGGCTTGGCGTCGTCGGCGGAGTAGAGCAGCGTGATCTGCAACGGCTCGTTGGCCGCGGCCACGCGAGCAGGTTGCAGCATCGCGACCGTTGCGCGCGCCTCGCCGGACAGCACAGCGCAGACGACGAGCGTGGCGAGCGGCGTGACGCGGGAGAAGCGCGCGATGAGTTGACGAATCTGAGGGAAGGCGTTGCGGGCAAGGCGGTCGATCGAGGCGTCAAAGCGCATGGGGCTGTCGTCCTGGAGCAAGGGCAGCGAGCGAAACGGACGCGGCAGCCATCGAAAGACGACACGTGCAAGGCACACCGGACCGATCGCGCGGAAGCGCTGAAGGGCGCAAAAAATGGGCACAAAAACGGCTGCCGCAAGAAACCCGGCAGCCGAGATGGAAACAGGCCGCACGGCCGGCACGCCGCAGCAGCGGGCAGCGTCGCCGGTCATGGCGAGATACTCAGAGAATACTTACAAAGTCACTTCATTGACAGCCTGGTCGAGAAACGGTCTTTCAGCTGCCGATCGTCAGTTGCCACAACAATGCGCCGTTGAGCATGATGATGAACGCGGCGGACAGCCACGCGAGCGCAAGCGGCGCGCCGCGCACGCGCCAGCCGCGCATTAGCGCCGCGTCCGACGTGAAGCGGATCAACGGCACGACCGCGAGCGGCAATTGCAGGCTCAGCACCACCTGGCTTGCCACCAGCAACTGATTGGAACCGTGCTGGCCGAATAGCGCGACCGCGAAGAGCGCCGGTCCGATCGCCAGCCCGCGGGTCAGCAGGGCGCGCTTCCAGCGCGGCAGCCGGATGCGCAGAAAGCCTTCCATGACCGCCTGGCCGGCCAGCGTGCCGGTGACGGTCGCGCTCAGTCCGCAGGCGAGCAGCGCCGCCGCGAACAGGATACCGGCCCAATGCGTGCCGACGAGCGGCGCGATCAGGCGATGGGCATCCGCGAGATCGGTCACGTCTCGATGGCCGCTCACATAGAACACGGCGGCGGCCACGATCAGCAGCGCCGCGTTGATCACGAAAGCAAACGAAAGCGAGCCGAAGGTATCCAGATTGACGACGTGCAGCGCGACCTTGATCTGCGCGTCGCTGCCGTCCGGCGCGTGATGCTTGACGAGCGCCGAGTGCAGATAGAGGTTGTGCGGCATCACCGTCGCGCCGACGATGCCCGCCGCGAGCCACACCATGCCCGCATTGCGCAGCAACTCGACGCTCGGCACGCTGCCGGCGAGCGCCGCGTGCCAATCCGGGCGCGCCAGTGCAAGCTGGACCACGAAGCACAGGCCGACGAAGCCGATCAGCGCCGCGATCACCGCTTCCAGTTTGCGGCCGCCTTTCTGCTGGAGCGCGAGCAGCGCGAAGGTGCAGACCGCCGACATCAGCACCCCGACCGTGAGCGACACGCCAAGTAGCATTTGCAATGCGACGGCGCTGCCGACCACCTCGGCGACATCGCACGCGATGATCGCAACCTCGCTGGTCAGCCACAGGAAGAGGGTGCCGCGGCGGCCCGTGCGTTCGCGGCAGACCTGCGCGAGATCGCGCCCGGTCACGACGCCCAGGCGCGACGACAGCCATTGCAGCAGCATTGCCATCAGGCTCGACAGCAGCACCATTCCGAGCAGGCGATAGCCGTAGCCGGCGCCGGCGCCGAGCGCGGTCGCCCAGTTGCCCGGATCGATATAGCCGACCGCGATCAACGCGCCCGCGCCGACGAACGAGAACCAGTGCGGCGGACGTGCCGGCCCATCGCCCGGCAGACGCCGGCGGCGATTGGGACGTAATGCGAACGGATTCGTGTTCATCGATGCCTGAGGTTCAAGACTGCATCCTCTTGCAAGCCACGTGCCCGCTGCATGTGCGGCGGGCGGCGCGTCGAGACCAGGAAGCGATAACGCGATTTGCGGCGCGCTGTCGTTCGGCCTTCGAGAGCCTTCGAGAGCTATTGTGCACTGTCGAACGCTTCGCGGCTTGAGTGCGCTTCGACCTTAGCCGTCCGGCATAAAAGTCACGCCATGCGGCCATCGGTCACCACCGTTTGCGCGAGCGAGGCGCACCCTACACGGCGTCAACTTGACAACAAGATAACAGCGCGGCTGTTATGGGTGTTTTTTTCGGGTAGACACGCGCGCATAACCCGCTAAAATTGCGGCCAATTTTCCAGCGGTGCGGCTTGCGCTGTACCGTTTGCGCGACAGCCTGGCAATTTTTTTGGAGCGCGCAATAATTGATGGTACTTTTCGGGTTTTTCAGGGGAGCCGCGGGCGCAGTGCCGCGGCGTAGGTGGGGACGGTCGGCAACGGGCCGGTCAGGATTGGAGAACGGAATGAAAAGACGGGTAGTGGGGCAGGTGGCGGCGCTGGTCTTGTGCGCGACGCCGTGGTTGACGGCTGCTGCGAAAGACACGCAGCTCAACGTGTATAACTGGTCCGATTACATCGCCAAGGACACCATCCCGAACTTCACCAGGCAGACCGGCGTCCAGGTCAAATACGACAACTACGACAGCG
>NZ_JBNNWQ010000020.1:0-35313 GCF_050281145.1 Paraburkholderia sp. NPDC080076
ATGCTGGGCGACGGCAGCCAGTGGGGCATGAACATCCAGTACGCGGTTCAGCCGTCGCCGGATGGGCTCGCGCAGGCGTTCATCATCGGCCGGGATTTTGTGGGTAACGATCCGTCGGCGCTGATTCTCGGCGACAACATTTTCTATGGTCACGATCTTGCGAAACAGCTCGAGCGCGCCAACGAGAAAACGGAAGGCGCCACGGTCTTTGCGTACCACGTGCACGATCCTGAACGTTACGGCGTGGTCGAATTCGACAAGCAATTCCGCGCGCTGTCGATCGAAGAGAAGCCGGCCAAGCCGCGTTCGAACTACGCGGTCACGGGTCTGTACTTCTACGACAAGCAGGTCTGCGACATCGCCGCGGACATCAAGCCGTCGCCGCGTGGCGAACTTGAAATCACCGACGTCAACTCGCGTTATCTCGCCAACGCCGCACTCGAAGTGGAAATCATGGGCCGTGGCTACGCGTGGCTCGATACCGGCACGCATGATTCGCTGATCGAAGCGGCCACGTTCATTGCTACGCTGCAGAAGCGTCAGGGCCTCGTGGTCGCGTGTCCGGAAGAGATCGCTTACCGGCAACAGTGGATCGACGGCGAGCAGTTGCAGGCGCTCGCCAAACCGCTCGCCAAAAACGCCTACGGGCAATATCTGCAAAACATTCTTACGGATCAAGTGGCATGGCCATCCAAGTAACCGCTACCGCGTTGCCTGAAGTCAAGATCATCGAGCCGAAGGTGTTCGGCGATGCGAGAGGTTTTTTCTTCGAGAGCTTCAACGCGAAGGAGTTCGCCGAGCAGGTCGAGCCGGGCGTCGAGTTCGTGCAGGACAACCATTCGCGCTCCGCGAAGGGCGTGCTGCGTGGATTGCATTACCAGGTCCAGAATGCGCAGGGCAAGCTCGTGCGCGTCGTCGAAGGTGAGGTGTTCGACGTCGCTGTCGACATCCGCAAGAGTTCGCCGAATTTCGGCAAATGGGCCGGCGTGGTTTTGTCGGTCGATAACCACCGGCAGTTGTGGGTGCCGCCCGGTTTCGCGCATGGGTTCGTGGTGCTGTCCGAGTCCGCGCAGTTCCTCTACAAGACCACCGACTACTGGTATCCCGAGCACGAGCGCAGCATCGTCTGGAACGATCCGGAGATCGGCATCGAATGGCCGATCGACGCCGAGCCGCTGCTGGCTGCGAAAGACGCGGCGGCCAAGCGCCTTGCCGATGCTGACGTGTTCGAGTAAGGGGCTGGAGCATGAGCGCACATGATGCCAAGCGAACGATCCTCGTCACCGGCGTAAATGGCCAGGTGGGCTTCGAGCTCGCGCGTACGCTGCAAGGGCTCGGCACGGTGGTCGCGGTGGACCGCGCCGCGATGGATCTGTCCGATCCGGATCAGGTGCGTGCCGTGGTGCGCAACATCCGGCCGACGCTGATCGTCAATCCCGCAGCCTATACCGCGGTCGACAAGGCGGAAGAGGAACTCGATCTCGCCATGCGCATCAACGGCGAAGTGCCCGGCGTGCTCGCTGAAGAAGCGAAGAAGCTGGGCGCGGCGTTGGTCCATTATTCGACCGACTACGTGTTCAACGGCGAGAAAGACGGCGCCTACGTCGAAGACGATCCCACCGATCCGCAAAACGCGTATGGACGCACCAAGCTGGCCGGCGAGCAGGCCATCGCCGCGAGCGGTTGCGCGCACCTCATTTTCCGCACGAGCTGGGTGTACGGCACGCGCGGCAAGAACTTCCTGTTGACGATGCTGCGCCTCGGCGCGGACCGTGACGAGCTGAGCGTGGTCGCCGACCAGGTCGGCGCGCCGACCTGGTCGAAAACGATTGCGGCGCTCACTGCGAACGTACTCGCGCAGGCAGCGGCGCCGGGCCAGAGCGACTGGTGGCAGCAGCATTCGGGCGTTTATCACCTGACTGCGACGGGTTCGGCATCGTGGCACGGTTTTGCCGAGGCCATTTTCGAACTGTCGGGTCTGGCGAAAACGCCGACCGTCAAACCGATCCCGGCTGCTTCCTATCCGACGCCGGCGAAGCGGCCCGGCAACTCGCGCATGTCGAATGACAAGCTTGCACGGACGTTCGGCGTGCAGGCGCCGGACTGGCGCGACGCCTTGCAACTTTGCCTGGCCGAGCGTTGAGCAGCACGCCGCTGACATCGCGTACGGGGGCCGTCGTTGTTTTCTACAACCCCGATGCGGCCTGTATCGAGCGGGCCAACCGGCTCGCCGCAAGGATGCACTGCGTGGTGGTCGACAACACGCCGGACGTGCGCCCAGCGAGCGAGCTGGGACTAGCCGGCGCGATCGAGTACTTGGCCAACGGTGAGAATGCGGGCATCGCGACAGCGATCAATCAGGGCGTCGAAGCGCTGATTCGCGGCGGCTTCGACATGGCGATCATCTTCGATCAGGACAGCGAGCCGCCCGCGTCGCTGTTCACGGAGTTGCCGAAGGTCATCGACGCGGCCAACGCTTCAGGGGAGCGTGTCGCGCTGGCGGGTCCGGCCTACGAAGATGCGCGCCTGCGCGGCCTCGCGCCGTTCGTGCGCTTCAAGTGGGGCACGCTGGAGCGGATCGTGCCGCAGGGCGATCAGCCCGTCGAGGTCGATTTCCTGATTTCGTCGGGGTCGTGCATCAATTTGCGCTGGTGGTCGAGCATCGGTCCGATGGACGACGCGCTTTTCATCGATTTTGTCGACCTGGAATGGTGTGTGCGTGCCAAGCAGAAGGGCTATCGGGTGCTGGGCGTGCCATGGGTGCACATGAGCCATGAACTCGGCGGCGAGCCGGTCCGCGTACTGGGCCGCGCGTATCCCATGCATAGCCCGTTGCGCCACTACTACCTGTTCCGCAATGCCGTTGTGCTGATTGGCCGTTCCTATGTGCCCTGGACGTGGAAGTCGTCCGAACTGGTCAAATTTCCCGTGCGGCTCGTCATCTATTCATTGATGCCCTCGCAGCGGATGGCCCATTTGAAAATGGCGTTGCTTGGAATGTGGGACGGCATTCGCGGGCGGTTGGGCAGGCTTTAGAACGCGGTGCGGCGGTAGTCAGTGCCATTGGTCAGGAAACCGACGAGCAGCAGTCAGCTCGTCGGATGAGCAGGAAGGAAATGCATGAACACAAAATTTGGTGAGCATCAGCAGGATGTAGTCAGTCAGGACGTCTCCCAAGATGAGCCGTTGTCGCATGGCGCGGAGGATATGCGCCATCTTCAGGGGCGTGTGGCACTGCTCGAAAAACTGCTTGATGATGCGCTGCACGATGGCGAGTCGATCGCAAAGCTGAACAATCGGATTCTGAAACTGGAAGTTGAGAATGCCGCTTTAATCAATTCGACCTCGTGGCGGGTGACGGCGCCGCTGCGCTCGCTTGCCCGCGTCGTGAAGGCGGTGCGCCTCGCGTTCAGCACCATTAGCCGCCAGGCCGAGGTCAGGGGCGGGCTGGGTAGCGCGTTGGGCTACTACGCGTCGACGATCCGGCGCGAAGGTCTGCCGGGCGTCGTGGCGCGCGTGCGCCGGCTCAAAAGCGGCCGCGGCTTCGCCGACGGTCCGCCGCGTGACGAGGTTTATCACGAGTGGATCGGCCTGTACGACACGGTCACGCCGACCAGGAAACTCGAAATCGAAGCGGATATCGGCCGGCTGGCGCGCAAGCCGCTGATCTCCGTCGTCGTGCCGACGTTCAATAGCGACGAACGTCTGCTGCGCGAAATGGTTGCCTCGGTTCAGGCGCAAATCTATCCGCATTGGGAGTTGTGCATCGCGGACGATGCGTCGACCCAGCCGCACGTCAAGGCCGTCCTGCAGGAACTGGCCGCTGCCGACAGCCGCATCAAGGTCGTCTTCCGCGAGACGAACGGCCACATTTCCGAAGCCAGCAATAGTGCGCTCGCGCTCGCGACCGGCGAATACGTCGCCTTGCTGGATCACGACGACCTGCTGCCGCCGCACGCGCTTTACATGGTGGCGCGCTACATCAATCAGCATCCGCAAGGCCGGATGTTCTACAGCGACGAAGACAAGCTCACCACCGAGGGCAAGCGCACTACGCCTTACTTCAAGTGCGACTGGAACCCGCAAATGTTCCTGACGCAGAACATGTTTTCCCATCTGGGCGTGTTCGAGACGAAGCTGGTTCGGGAAGCGGGCGGCTTCAGGAAGGGCTTCGAAGGCAGCCAGGACTACGACCTGGCGTTGCGCTGCGTGGAGCTTGCCGGCGACGACAGCGTGATCCACATTCCACATGTGCTGTATCACTGGCGCATCGTGCCCGGCAGCACGGCGGGCAGCGGCAGCGAGAAGCCTTATGCGTTGATCGCCGCGATTCGCGCGCTGGAAGATCATCTGAAGCGGGCCAACATCAGCGCAACGGTCGAGCACCCGATCGAAACACTCGGCGTGCTGCGCGTGCGTTATACGTTGCCGAGTCCGCAGCCCAAAGTGTCGATCATCATTCCGACACGGGATGGCCTTGACCTGCTCAAGCAATGTCTCGACAGTATTTTCGCGCGCACGCTTTATCAGAATTTCGAAATCATCATCGTCGACAACGGCAGCGTGAAGCCGGAAACGCTGAGATATTTCGACGAAGTGTCGCAGCGTCCCAATGTGCGTGTTTTGCGCGATGAATCGCCGTTCAATTTCTCGGCGCTGAATAATCACGCGGCGCGCGTGGCGACCGGCGAATTCCTGTGTCTGTTGAATAACGATATCGAAGTGATCTCGCCGGACTGGTTGAATGAAATGGTGAGTCTGGCCAATCTGCCGCGCGCCGGCGCGGTGGGCGCCTGTCTGTGGTATCCGAGTGATGCGTTGCAGCACGGCGGCGTGGTGCTCGGTCTCGGCGGCATTGCCGGCCACATGCATCACATGATGAAGCGTGGGCATTACGGGTACTTCGGCCGCGCGGTGGCGACGCAGAATCTGTCGGCGGTGACCGCCGCCTGCCTCGTCGTCAGGAAGTCGGTCTACGACGAAGTGGGCGGCCTGGAAGAAGAACTGGCGGTCGCCTTCAACGACGTGGACTTCTGCATGAAACTGCTGAAGGCGGGCTACCGCAATATCTGGACGCCGTATGCCGAGTTGTACCACCACGAATCGGCCACCCGCGGCTCGGACCATGATCCGGTGAAGTACGAGCGCTTCGTCAGCGAGATTCGCCGCATGGAGGCACGTTGGGAGGGCTGGTTCGAACGGGACCCGGCATACAACCCCAATCTGTCGCTCAACTGCGAGGTTCTGCCGTTTACGCTGGCGTCGCCGCCGCGCATCGGTCAATTCGAATAGCGGCGCGGCTCAGGCGGCCTGACGCCTGCACGAAGGGTCCTGCGGCGCGCAGGGCCTGATTTGACTGGGTTCCGTCCGCTACGGCAGAATGCCGGGTTAAGATGGCGGCGGCTGTATCCAGAAATATTCATTACGTTCCGGCGCGCCTGTCAACGAGCCGCTGGAATTTTTAGCACCGTTTGCATCGGTTTGGACAATCGAAATGCAGACGGTTTGTCGGAATCTATCAATGCAAATTTCTGTTTTGCGGCATCGGTCGCTCTTGTGGGACTTTGTCCGCCGTGACCTTGCGACTAAATTCCGCGGTTCGGCGCTCGGCTCCGTCTGGATGATCGTTACGCCAATCCTCACCTTGCTGGTCTATTTCTTTGTTTTTAGCGTCGTGTTTAAGGCGCGCTGGGCGGGCGAAGGGTTAAACAGTAAGGCGTCCGCGCTGATTCTTTTCAGCGGACTGATCACTTACACGTTCTTTTCCGAATGCTTTCTGCGCGCGCCGATGCTGATGCGCGAGAATCCGAACTTCATCAAAAAGGTCGTGTTCCCGCTCGAAGTATTGCCGCTCGCCATTACCCTGTCCGCGGTCGTGAACGCGGCGATCGGCTACGGTCTTCTGCTCCTGTTCAACCTGGTGTTCGTCGGCTTGCCGCCGCTGTCCGCCATTGCGCTGCCGGTTGTCCTGTTGCCGATGTTTTTCGCCGTGCTGGGTGTGACGTATCTGCTGGCGTCGCTCGGCGTCTATCTGCCCGACATCAAGCTGCTGGTGCCGCCAATCTCCATGGCGATCATGTATCTGAGCCCGGTGTTTTATCCGCTCGACATGGTGCCGAAAATGCTGCGATTCGCGGTCGCGATGAATCCTTTTACTCCGGTGCTGGAAAACGTACGGCACGCATTCTTCTTTGGCGAATGGCCCGATCCGGTCGGCATGATTATTCAATTGGCGATTTCGATTGCTTTTCTATGCGTGTGCTACTGGTTTTTCATGAAATCCAAAAAAGGATTTCCTGATGTGCTTTAAGAAATTCGCTTAAAAGGTATAAGTCGAATTAACGTCGGCAGGTATTGGATTAATATAATGAATAGCAAGAAGGCGCGTGTTGGTATTGTTATCGTAACCTTCAATTCAGCGGAGGTGTTCGCGCTTGCGATCGAGAGCCTGATCAAGACCCGAAGCGATACGGAATTCGTGGTGGCCGCGATCGATAACGCATCCCGGCCGGCCGAGCGTGCCGCCGTGCAGGCCACGTTCGAGAACGCCGTCGCCCAGCATGGCCTGCAAGGCAAATTCTTCCAGCAGGACAAGAATCTCGGATTTTCCGGTGGTAATAACGTCGGTATCGAGTACTGCCTGTCGGACCCGGCGATCACGCATATCTGCCTGCTCAATAGCGACGTCATCGTCACCGACCATTGGCTGGACTACCTCGTCGCGGCGGATAAGGATGCGATCGGCCCGCTGACCAACGCGTCGAACAATGAGCAGGGCATTCCGATTCCCTACCATCTCGGCGACCGCAACCGGCTGGGCGAAGGCAGCGCCGCGCTCGATATGCCGGTGCTCACCGAATTCGCCATTCGCCGGCGCGAAGGCTGGTTGGGCTTGACGGTCGACAGCGACTTTCTGAGCTATTACTGCGTGTTGTTTTCGCGCGAGCTGATCGAACGCGTGGGCACGCTCGACGAACGATTCTTTCCTGGCGCCTACGAAGACGACGACCATTGCGTCCGCATTCTGGAAGCCGGTTTCAAAATGCATGTGGCGCGTGATGTGTATATCCATCACTGGGGCTCGGCGTCGTTCGGCAAGCTGGATGTCGTCGAGGCCCAAGGATTCGCCGCGCAAAACCGCGCGCGATTCGAAGAGAAGCATGGCCGCGCATGGCAAGATCGCACGCGCCTGTCCGTGACCGCCTGGATGCAGGATTCGTTGTTTGCGATTGCCTCGCCGAAGCGGTTTCCGATTCACCTCGAAACGCATCACCTGTACGCGCGCCAGATGCGCACGCTCGTGGCAGGTCTCGAGGACTATTCGAAGCACTTGAGCGGAGAAATCGCGCGCATCCAGGCGGAGGGGTTGACCGACCTCCGTTCGCTGGTGATGGGGCGCCATGTCGACGAACGCGCGTCGGCGGCTTCCTTGCTTCCCGTGATCAACAGTATCGACGCGGACATCGAGCAATACCTGTCGACGGACGGCGAAGGTGCCGCGCCGGAGATCGTACAGCGCATGACGGTCCGGTTCGAATCGCTCGCTCATGAACTGAGCGCGCTGGTCGCCAGGACGTCGGGCATGGCTCGCGAGCTAACCGCAATGCAAGCCGCCAAGCCGCAAGACAAGCCGCTCGGTCTGATGCAACGCGTGATCAACCGGCTGGCTCGCGCGGCACAGTTCCCCACTTCGAAGGTGAGCCGCCTCGTGCGCGGATACGAATTGTTGCAACTGATGCTGCACGGCGAAGGAATTCTTTTCTTCGCTCCGTATCCGACCAAGGAGCGAGAGCGCGACGGCTACTTCCAGCGCGTGAAGGCGATCGATTCGCTGTTTCCCACGAAACACCGGGTGTATTGCGATGTACGCGGTCATCCGGAGGCCAAGCCTTTTATCGAAAGGGCGGCGCATAACGCCTGGGTCCTCAATATTTCCCTGCAGTCGGTCAATCAATGCCGGATCGTGGCGCTGCTGGCGCGCCGCTTCAAGCGCGTTTATTTCCACAGCGTCTTGCGCATGCCGAATGCGGCAGCCGAGGCGGCGCTCCGCGTGCCGGGCCTGAAATGGGTGCTCGACGTGCACGGTGTCGTGCCCGAAGAATTTCGGATGCACAACGATTTCTTCTCCGCGCGCATCCATGACGATTGCGAGCGCACGGCGGTGGAGAAGGCGAGCCGTGTGATCGTCGTGTCACAGGCAATGGGCAACTATCTCGCTCACAAGTACCGCGAACTGCTGCGCGCGAAAGTGATCGTGTTGCCGATCTTCGCATTGGAAGAGGGCAGCGAAGCGGTGCGGCCCTACAAGGATGGCCGGCCCACGGTCATTTATGCCGGCGGCACGCAGAAGTGGCAAAACGTACCTGCCATGATGAGCGTGGTCGCGCGAGCGCTTGAACACGCCGACTGGTGGATGTACACGCCGGATGTCGACGTGATGAGAAACGCGGCGGCGCCCGAGGTTCAAAGCCACCCGAACTTCCATGTGGCCAGCGCGACGCGCGCCGAACTCAATGAGGTGTATCAGCACTGCCATTTCGGCTTCATTCTGCGGGACGACATGGTGGTGAACCACGTGTCCTGCCCGACGAAGTTGATCGAGTATTTGGCGTTCGGCATCGTGCCCATCGTGGATACGCCCAACATCGGCGACTTCAACACGTACGGCATGCGTTTCGTGAACGTCGAGGATTTTGCCAAGGGGCTGATTCCGGACGCGGCGACGCGCATGGAGATGGCCGCGCATAATCGGGCGATCTGCGAGCGGCTGGTCGAGCAGAAGGCCACGGGCGAGAAGGAACTGATCGAGGCGCTGACCTAGTCGGCTAACCGGGGCCGCGCGCGAGAGGCGGGCGGCTCCCGATCACAGCTTTGTTTAAAGCTGTTCATCAACAAAGAGAGTGGTCTTGGACGATATAGCTATCCACGTTCGCGAGCTGAGCAAGCGTTACGAACTTTATGCGAAGCCTCACCATCGGCTGGCGCAGATGCTACTTCGTGGCCGTCGCCAGTTTTTCGGCGAATTCTGGCCGCTGCGCAACATCTCCTTCAACGTGAAGAAGGGCGAAGCGGTGGGTATCGTGGGCCGCAACGGCGCGGGTAAGTCGACGCTGCTGCAGATCATCGCCGGCGTTCTGTCGCCCACTCAGGGCGACGTGGAGGTGCACGGCCGGGTCGCGGCTCTGCTGGAATTGGGCAGCGGTTTCAATCCGGAGTTTACGGGCCGCGAGAACGCGTATCTGAACGGCTCGATTCTCGGCTTGTCGCGCAAGGAGATGGACGCGGCCATGCCGGAGATCATCCGCTTCGCGGCGATCGGCGATTTCTTCGACCAACCCGTCAAGCACTACTCGAGCGGGATGATGGTGCGCGTCGCATTTGCGGTGCAGGTGCAACTGAACCCGGATGTGCTGATCGTCGACGAGGCATTGGCGGTCGGCGACGCGCTGTTCCAGAAGCGCTGCTATCAGCGCATTCGCCAGCTGCGCGATCGTGGCGTCGCGATTCTCTTCGTGTCGCACGACATCGAGTCGGTCCGAACCTTTACGGACCGCGCCATTTTGCTTCACCACGGCGAGGTGATGGCGGCAGGGCCGTCCGGCGAAGTCGTGCTGGCCTATCGCAAGCTGTTGCACGACGAGGAAAACCTCGCCAAGCAAAAGGAGATCGCCGAGCACAAGCAGGCGGTCAAGGCGGACACCGCGCCGAAGGTAGCGGCGCCCGTCGAATCGCCGCAGTTGACGGCGCCCGCCGCGACGGCCGAGCCGCTCGAGGCCGCTGCAGCAGAAGGGCACCTCGCGCAAGCCGTGTCGAATGTCTCGGACGCAGCGGATCAGATGGAAACCGACGCGCGCAACGAAGGCGGCAAGTTCGAATTCGGCAGCCTCGAAGCGCTGATTACGGACGTCTCCGTGCTGGACGGCGCGGGCGAGCAATGCACCACGTTCTACACCGGTGATACGGTCAAGATCGTGGTGAAATTCTCGATTCGGGAAGACATGGACAAGCTCTATGTCAATCTGCGGATCCGCAACAAGGAAGGCATCAAGATGTACTCCTGGGGGACGTTCAACCAGGACGCCGAACTGATTGCCGGGAAGCAGGACGGCTTCATTTTCTGGAACCGGAAGTTCCGTGCGGGCGAAGAGCATTCCGTCGTCTTCACGATGGACTCCTGCTCGCTCGGCGAAAATTTCTACGAGGTGCAGGCCTCGCTGATCCACCAGGAGTCGATGAACTTCTCCGATCAGGCAATCTTGCACTGGATCGACGAGGCCGCGTTCTTCATGGTCCGCGCGCGTGTCGACACGCATTTCTTCGGTGGCGTGTGCGATCTGCACATGCGCGCCGAACTTGAAGCACCCACCGGCGAGGCCTCGTAAGTGAACGCCTGTCAGTCGCAACGACGAGGGGCGGCTGGCGTCCTTCGACAAAACGGCTCGCCGTACAAAACCTTGGTGTTGACTGTATGACCGTGTTTTCAAGCCACGATGTGCGAGCATGCTTGCGCCAGTGCGTAACCTGTTTCGGGCACGGCAGGATCCTGTACATCGGCGCGCATGCCGCTGATGCGCTCGACTTCCTGCTGGCCGCGGGAACCGATCCGTACGCGCTTTCGCTCGACGCGGATGGCGGGGCACAAGCCGATCATCGGTTCGTGTCAAATCGGCTCGAAGCGGCGTCTGTCATGGCCCCTTCCCTCGGCATTGCCCAGCGCGAATCTTTCGACGCGGCGATCGTGGTTCTCCCGCCGGACAGCAAGGCCGCCGAGGCGGCAGTCTGGCTCAAGCTGATTGCGGATGCGGGTATCACGAACGTCGCGCTGATGAGCCCGGTTGCGCAAGACGAAGCCGGCCTTGCTTCTAGCGGCCACGTCAAAGCACGGGCCTTCGAACTCGGGTTTCGCATCCACGCCCGTTTGACATTCGCGCGGCTGACTTGTCCGCTGCCCTCGTTGGGCAGCTACGAAGTCTGCGCTTTCGAGCGTGCTGCAAACGCGTCGACGGAGCAACGCCCCGCGATGGCTGAAGACGTCTTGCGGCACACCGACGCGGCGTCGCAAACCAAAGTCGCCGAGCTCACGCAGGTCGGCAGTTTCGTTCGGGCCGGCGATGCCGTTCTCGTGCTGGACGACACGGCCGGCAGCGGCGCCTACGTCGTTGCGCAGAACTCGACGGCGAGCCACGTGCTCGGCATCGTGCCCGACGCGTTGCAGTGCGACTATGCGTCGAGTGAATATGGCGTGGCGGGTCGCGTCGATTTCAAGCCGTGGTCCGGTGAGGAATTGAACGGCCTGACGAACCATTCTTTCGACGTCGTGATTTGCCGCGACGTTCGCCGCTTCGCGCCGCTCGACTGGCCGCGGCTCGCCGACATCGTGCGGCCGGGTGGACGATTGATTCTCGGATTGACGGCCCCGCAGAGCACGGGCGACGCTTCTGTGAAAACGCAGTCTTCTGTCGAACTGCTGCGCTCGATTACCGGTTCGGCCCACACAAGCTGGCTGCCGGAATGCGCTTTTATTTCGCGGCCGGATGCGCCGTCCCACGTTGCATGGCGCAAGATAGAACTCGACCAGCCCACGGTGGCCAGCGACGGCCATTTGATCGTCGTCTCGATGCGCGATCCCGTCAGCGCGGATCCGTCGGCTTTTGTCGATACGATGTACAAGCACGCCGATTCGCCGGCGTTCAATGTGTTGCCGGACGGACGCAGCATGGCGAATCCATGGCTCTTCAGGAGCATGGTGACCATCGGCACGCGTATGAACAACGACGCTGAATTGGGCAGCCTGCAAGCGCGAGTCTTGCAGCAGGCGCCGCACGACACTGCCGATTACGGCGCCGCGCTTTGCGGCCACGCCTATCGCGTGATTGCCGCACGGGCTTCGTCGGAAACGGTGCGCACGTGTGTGGCGGAAATTCAGGCGTACCTCGATACGAACAAGAATGACGCGCAGTATCTGCGATGGTCGATATCGCAGACTTATGTCGCCGCCAAGCTCTTGCAGGCAATAGGCGATCTGGAGGGTGCCGAGGCGTGGGCATTGAAGTGCGCCGCGATGGACCCGGTTCCTTTTAGTCCGCTGCTGGCAACCAAGACGGTTGCTGCGCTCGACCTGGCGGCCAGCTTTGCCGTGGCTCGCCGCGACTACGAGACTGCGCGCCAGTATCTCGAGCGGGCGGTGCGGGAAGTCCAGCGGGTTCTGTCGGGTGACTGGGTCAATATCCTCGGCGACGTGACGAAGCCATTGAGCTTCGGGTTGCCGGAAGTTTCGCAACTGGCCGAACTGGGTGCGCGGTGCGCGTATCTTCTGAACTATCTCGCCGACGCCGGATATCGGCCCGGACTGGTGTGGCGTGAACACCGGGGATTTTACGAGCGCGGGTTCGAAGCAAAGGATGCGCAGATCGGGGCGCTGTTGGATCGCAACACCTTCCTGTACGGCGAGACACAACGTCTGGAGGCTTTCGTCCAGGAGTTGAGAGGCGAAGCCGATCGACTGGAGGGCATCATTCAGCAAGGCAAGAACGAGGAAGCTCGCCTGGAAGGCGTGATTCAGGCAGTCAAGATCGAGGCGGGTCGCCTCGAAGGCGTGATTAGAGAGAAGGATAGCGAAGTGGCAGCTCTCAAACAGACCGTTGCTGCTGAGGAAGCAGAGAAGACTCGTCTCGTGGCGGCGCTCGAGGAACAGCAGAGCGTTGGCGACGCGCTGCGCGCGTCGGCGGCGCGAACGTTGGGGGCGCGGATGCGTCGCGTGTTGCGTGCGCTTGCCAGGCGGACTCGCGTGGCAGTCAAGGCCGTGGCAGTCCAGGCGCCTCAGCCAACGCCGGTTGCCTCGGCCCCAACGCCCGTCAAGCGCTTTCCAAATGCGCCATTATTGCTCGACGAACGACGTGTCGCGCAGTGGCTCGGTCAGTTCGATGCGGACGCGCCTCGCTGGGCGTCGAGCCAGACGCTCGCATCTGTCTTGCCGGCTAGTGAGCGTGGTGCGAGCGACCTGAACGCCGATGACGCGCAACTGAAAATTATCGCCGCCGCCGACTTGCCGTCTTTGGCGCCGCAAGCGCCCGGTGTGGTGATCGTCGTGGTGTTCAAGGCGGGCGACAATCCGTACGCATTACGCAGCGACGTCTACGACCATGTGGACTTGTGTATCGCACTCGACCATCAGGTATTCCTGGGACTGGCGCTGCTGCACCCCATGGTGATCGAGGCGACTCCAGCGAACGTCGTCGACTCCGCGCGCCGTTTCTGGAAGGCGGCCAATAGCACGCAATCGCTGATGGTGCCGGACGCGCTCGCCTTCGACCCGTCGGTCGCACCGGTCGTCATGTTGCAGGTCGACAGCTTCATGGTCGGCGGCCTCGAACGTGTCGTTTTCGATTTGCTGGACCGCCTGGGCAAGGCGGGCTTTCAGCCCATGCTCGGCGTCACCGGCGAAATCGCGAGCGAGGCCGAGGCCGAACTCAAGCAACGGCAGTTCAACTACGTGCGCCTGCCCAGCGATCCCGCCGAGCTTCGCGCAGTGCTGGTCGAGCGGAAGGTGGCGCTCGTCAACGCTCACTATTCGCTGTCGCTCGGCGAGGTCTGCGCTTCGCTGAAAATCCCCTTTGTCCAGACCGTGCATAACATGTACATGTGGCTCGACGCGGCGGGTAAGGAACAGTGGCGTCGCGTGGACGAAGTGACAGACGCCTATATCTGCGTGTCGGCCAACGTCGCGATGTTCGCCGACGTGAATCTGCGCTTGAGCGCGGACCGCATGATCGTCGTTCCCAACGGCTGCGACTCGGGCAGCGCAAAACCCTTGCTCGAACCGGAGCGCGACGTCGCGCTGCGCGAGGAACTCGGGTTTCCGGCGGATAGTCCGGTGTTCGTCAACGTCGCTTCGATCAATCCGGTGAAAGGACAGGGCTTGCTGATCGATGCGTTTGCGATCGCGCATGCGAAGCGGCCCGATATCCGCCTCGTGATCCTTGGCAAGCACTCGGACGCCCGATACGCCGCACAGCTCCAGGAGCGCATCGCGCATCACGGCCTGCAAGACGCGGTGTCGATGCCCGGCTACCGGTCCGACGTCTATCGATTCGTCGATCTGGCGCGCGCAGTTGTGATGCCGTCCTTTACTGAAGGCTGGAGTCTGGCGATATCAGAGGCGCTTCAGCGTAACGCGCCGGTTATCGCCACCGACGTCGGCGGCGCCCGCGAACAGTTGATTGGCGAGGCAAGCACGGTGATTCGCGCCTATCGTGATGACTGGTCGACGCTGGACGGTCCGCAGTTCTATCAGGCCATCGCCAACGAGTGGGACTTGCAGGCGGTTCGCGACGAACTGGCCAGAACGATTGTCGAGCACGCCGGGCGGCCGATGCGCCAGCCGCGCGAGGGCTTGCAGCAGTCGTTCCAGTCGATGACGCCAGCGGAAGCCTATACGCGGCACGCGGAGATTTTCGCGGCCATCCTGACCCGCACGAACGCCGATTGCGTTCGCTATGCGTCGTTTCTGCCTCAGCGTCAAAGCCGTTACTTCAAGTTGACCGATGCGCGGCCCGAAGTGGTCTGAAGCTGCCGGTTTCAAAGGATATTTACCATGGCAAAGAAAAAAGTAGTGGTGTTTGCCGGCACGCGGCCGGAAGCGATCAAGGTCATTTCGGTCGTGCAGGCGCTACGCGCGGCTCACGAGGATTTCGACGTGTGCCTGTGTTCGGTCGGGCAGCATCGGGAAATGTTGATGCAGGCTTTCGCGGACTTCGGCGTGGCGCCGGACGCGAGTCTGGACGTGATGTCGCAGAATCAGTCGCTGGCGGGATTGAGTGCGCGGCTTTTCACCGCGATCGACGAGTTCCTCGCCGCGCAGTCGCCCGATATCATCCTCGTGCAGGGTGACACGATGACCGTCCAGGTGGCCGCATTGACGGCGTTCTATCGACGCATTCGCGTGGGACATATCGAGGCCGGGCTGCGCAGCCATGACATGGCCGCGCCGTTTCCGGAGGAACTGAATCGCCGTGTGGCGTCGCTCGTAACCGACGTCCATTTCGCGCCGACGGAATTGTCGAAGCAGAATCTGCTTGCGGAGCGGGTGCCCGCGGACCAGATCTTCGTGACTGGGAATACCGTGGTGGACGCGCTGTATCTGATGCTCGAGCGCCTGAAGAACGAGCACGTCGAATTGCCGGAGCGAGTCGAGACCGCACTCGCGGAAGGGCGGCGGATCGTGCTCGTGACGGGGCACCGTCGCGAGAGTTTCGGGCCTGGGTTCGAGAACATCTGCACGGCGTTGCGGAAAATCGCCGAGGCGCATCCGGACGTGCGCATCGTCTATCCGGTGCACATGAATCCGAAGGTCCGGGAAGTGGTCAACCGCGTGTTGAGCGATCAGGCCGGCGTCTATCTGGAAGAACCGCTGACCTACAAGCCGTTCCAGCGGCTCATGGCGGCGAGTCATATCATCCTTACCGATTCGGGCGGCATTCAGGAAGAAGGTCCCGCGTTGGGCAAGCCGGTTCTGGTGATGCGCGATGTGACCGAGCGGCCGGAAGGTGTGGAGTCCGGCGTCAACAAGCTGGTGGGTACGGATGTCGACACGATTGTTCGTGAGACTGCGCGTTTGCTCGATGATGAAGCCGCGTATCAGGCGATGTCGGCTGGCAAGAATCCGTTTGGCGACGGTACGGCTGGCGAGCAGATCGTTGCCATTCTGAAGTCGATGCTTGCATCGAAGTAAGACGTTCGAACCGCGCGCCCGGCTCGCTGTCAGGTTTCAGCGGCGGGCCGGCGCCAGGCGCTCTTGAAGAGAAGACCAAGCGGTTTCACGAGATACCGGTCGATTGCGAGGGGCACGACGATACCCGCCAGCACGTAGATGTACCACATGTGTTCGGTATGCCATTGGAAGGCGCCGCCCGTCACGTCCGCCGGCTTGATGATGCCAAGGCCGCAGAGCGCCGCATTGACGAGAAAGAACGCAAACAGCTGATGAAACACGATCGGCAGGGCGTTGACGCCGATGAAAGCCAATATCTTTCTCGACGTCGGATTATTCGCGATTATGCCGGCCACGCCGTACATGAAGGCGATGCCCGTGAGGCTTGTCACGATGGGCAGAACGGGATGCTCGAATTGCATGATCTGCATCCAGAAGTCCAACGTCTTGCCCGTCACCCACAGTTGTTGCTGAATCACGTATAAGGCGACGAGCACGAGGACATTGGGCAGGAATCGCGTTGCTTTCCAATGCGCGGCCAGATAGCCGACGTAATAGAAGAAAGCCGCGAACATCACGCGCAGCAGACCGATTTCGCGATAAGTGACGGGGCCTTCGGCGTACATACGCTGTGCAAAATAGATGGCGCAGCCTGCTCCAGCCAGGTAAAGCAAAACCCAGGCGATTTGCAAAACCGCTTCACGTCCGCGCGCCATACGCGCGAGAGGCGCGTTCACTCGCGCGTGCACGAGCGCAAAGTACACCCGGACAAAGAACAGGCATGGGATGAACCAGTACGGCGAAGTGAATCCATACGCTGCGGCGCTACCGAACTGATTGAACAGCACATTCGAGATTGAAAACGGCTGCCACAGCTTCACGAAACCGGCGGCGCGTATGACCTGGCAGACAAGCGCGTAGACAAGGAAGAAAATCGTCGTGGGGAGCAACAGGGTGCGAGCGTTTCTCAGAACGAAAGCGACCGGTGCCTCCATCTTTTCCTCTCTGAAAAACAGGCCAGAGAGGAAGAAAAACAACGGCATGTGAAACGAATAAGGCGAGAAGGGCGCCCAGCCAGTGCCACTCCACGCGTGTCCCGCCACGACAGCAATGATGCCAAGCCCCCGAAGCACATCAACCGTCGTGTCTCTCTCACTCATTTACGTTATCCGATCAGCCATAATTCCTATCTTATTATTGCAGAATCTTGCCAATCCTTTCCATGGAAAAGATCGGCTGCAAGAGATGCGGCGACCGAAACCGCCAGCCAGAAGGGACCGACGGCCATCGTCCAAAGGCCGCCCGGACGGTCACGCGAGCGATAGCTGATAGAATTGCTATCTCAAATAGGACTTGGGTGAAGAGGCGGCATATGGTGGATTCGGCGCGCGCGGGTAATGACCGAGCCCCCTCGCTGGACATATTGCGAGGCTATGCCGCGCTGATCGTAGTGATCTCCCATACGACGGTAGCAGGCCTGTACAAGGTCGAACCGCTGTGGGGCTTCCTGAAATGGACGCCCCTGCGCGTTCTGTGGGCCGGACACCAGGCGGTGATCGTCTTCTTCATGCTTAGCGGCTATGCACTCGCGCACATGTATGGCGAGCAGCGTGCGCGCCGTTACGTGACCTTTGCCGCTGCGCGAGTCGTGCGGCTGTATCCGCCGTTTGTCGCGTCGCTCGTGGTCGCGCTAGGCCTCTATTGGCTGGTTGCGCGCGCCGGCTTCGTCTGGGAAAAAGGCTGGATGTACACGGCGCATCCGCATCCGGACAAACAGATGATCTTCGACCATCTGAAATTGATCGGCAGCTACGATACCTCGATCATCAATCCGCCCATGTGGTCGATCGTGCATGAGATGAGACTGTCGCTGGCGTTTCCGGTGATTGCGTTTCTCGTGCTGCATCTTCGATTCAAGGCGGTCATTCTCGCGGTCGTCAGTTCCACGCTGATCGGTATCGCGGCACTGGCGGGATCGGCGAGCCATATTCCATGGCCGCTTCAGGATGCGCTATTGACCACGCACTACGGCACTTTCTTCGTGATCGGAGCGTGGTTCTACTCATGCCGCTCCAGGATCCTGGCCTGGGCGCACGCATTGCGGCCGGCGTCTCGTGCCATGTTGTGGATCGTTGCGTTGGCCCTGTTCGCGTATCCGTTCGACAATCCCTGGAGCATGGGCGCTCGCATCTTCGGCGATCTGGGTTCGTCGACCGGCGCGTTCCTGTTGATGGCGCTGTCCTTTACGATCAAGCCGGGCCGGATCTTCAGCGTGGGCCATTGGCTTGGCAAGATCTCCTACAGTCTGTATCTCAACCACTACGTGGTATTGAGCGTGTCGCTAGTGATTCTCTATCCGCGCTTCGGCGCCGTGCCAGTCTGGTTCGCGACTGTCTTCGGCGCGCTTATCCTCGGTTACGCGATGAATAAGCTGGTCGAAGTGCCTTCGCAGAATGGCGCGCGAGCTTTGCGGCGTAAGTTCTCGCCGAAAACGGCGGCTTATTCGGCGAATGGGGTGAATGTTCGTTCGTGACGGAGCGGGACACTGATTGGCCGCGGAAGGCCAGATGTGTGGGCGTACTGATTTAGCAAGCTATCAGCATGCAATAACACGCCGATAATCCCTGACAGCTTGCGGCGCTGTCGTTCAATGCTGGGCGCGAAAGACCCACCACTTCGCGAACGCAAAGTTGACGAACATGCCGACGATCGAGCCCACCCCCAGTGCGATGAGCGGCGCGACGGTCACCTTCGGCAGGAACAGCAGCATGACCACATAGGTCCCGTAGTTGCATGCGCCTCCCACCGACATGGCGGCCAGATAACGCACCCATTCGGTCCAGAGCGATTCCGTGCGCTTCACCACGAAGGTCATGCGGCGGTTGATCTGCCACGTTGCGAAAGCTGCGCAGAGAAAGGAGACGGCGCGGCCGAGATATGGCCCGAGGCCGATTGCCAGCGCCACATACAGCACGCCGGCATCCACCAGAAAGCCGATGGCGCCGGCAATGGCGAACCTGAAAAACTGGGTGCGCATTTACTGGTTTTGCTCCTGCTTGCGTGACGCAGGGATGGCGAGGTACGCCAGCCGCTTGACCTCGATCCGGCCGCGCGTCACGGTATCCAGCACGATGCCGCAGATCAGCAGAATTGCGCCGAGCAGCATCAGCGCGGTACTGAGCAACGCGGTGGGCAGGCGCGGCACGAGCCCGGTCTCGACGTAGGTTTCGAAGACCGGAATTGCCAGCAGAATGGACAGCAGCGCGCAGATCGCGAAGCCGACCGTGAAGAACGCGAAAGGCTTCTCGCTTTTGACCAGTTTGAAAATGGTCATCAGGATACGGAAGCCATCGCGATAGGTGTTCAGCTTGCTCTCGGAGCCTTCTGGGCGCGAGATGTAGCGCGTGGGCAGTTCGGCCACGGGCATGCGCATGCCGAGCGCGTGCACTGTCAATTCCGTTTCGGTTTCGAAGCCCGATGCATGGGCCGGGAACGACTTTGCATAGCGGCGCGAAAAGATCCGGTAACCCGACAGCATGTCCTTGAACGTGCGGCCGAAAATCGATGCCACGCATTGCGTCAGCATGACATTGCCGAAGCGGTGGCCCAATCGGTAAGCGGCCTGTTCGTCGCTGACGCGTGAGCCGACCACCATGTCCAGCCGCTCCTCGACGAGCTTGCCGATCAATGCAGGCGCAACGGATGCGTCGTACGTCGCGTCGCCATCCACCATCACGTACACGTCGGCTTCGACGTCCGCGAACATGCGGCGCACGACATTGCCCTTGCCCTGCAGCGGAACCTTGATGACGTCCGCGCCCGCTTCGCGAGCGACACGTGCGGTGTCGTCCGTCGAGTTGTTGTCGAAAGCGATGATGGAAGCCTCGGGGAGCGCGCGTCGAAAATCGCGAACCACCGTGGCGATCGTAGCTGCCTCGTTGTAGCAGGGAATCACGACGGCGACGGTGCCTGGGTTGAAGTCTTGCATTGGCGATTGTGTTCTGGTTTGACGGTCTAAAGTGCGGCGAGCTGCTTTTGCGCTGGCCGCGAAGCGTGTTATGCGGGCCAGACGCAAATTCGGCGAGTGGCGTAATGGTAGCGCATACGAAAGCCGGCTCTTTCCGGTTGGTCTGTCAGACGCGCATGGCGGCGCGTCTCGATGTGGCTGACATGCCAAGTTCCACCAGCATCATCAGCAGGCCGATTGCGAACGCAACGAACGCCCATTCGATATGCGGAGGCCGGAAAACGAATTGAACCTTGGATGTGCCCGCGAGGACGTCGATTTGCTGAAAAATTTCGTCAACCTGACGAATCGCGGTTTCCTGTCCGTTGACGAAGGCTCGCCAGCCCGGCATATAGAGCTCCAACCGCGTGAGCGTCGTGCGTTGCGTACAGTTGGCGCGAAGTTCGCCGCGCGTTGCCGCTTCCAGCGAGCACGCCGGTGCGTCGAAGTACGGACGCGGGTTGCTCAGTTCGTAGATGCGCATGTTGGTGTCGGCGGCGACTTGCTTGATGCCGATCGCTTTGGTTTCTTCCGGCAGCGGGGCAGAGGACGGAGCCAACACATAGCGCACCCCGACACCCAGATAGTTGGGCAAATTCTTGAGCAGGCTCTCTTGCGAGGACGGTCCGGCCGGATCCACGCGAATTGAACCCGTGAACCCAATCGGGTCGGCATTGGCGTCGAGTTTTCTGGCGACGAAGTCGGTCCAGAGGCGGGGAATCGGCAGATCGTTGTGGTTGATCGAAGCGATGCCAAAATAGGAGCCGTAGTTCGGTGCCAACGGACCGAGCGTGACAAAACGCTGCATGCCGAGATTGGCTTGCAGGAATCGGACGCCCACGAGATCCACCATGCCTCGCGACGGATTGCTCATGACCGGCGCGGCGAAGTACATTGCGCTTTCGCACGCCAGGACAATCGACACAGCGAGGGCGACGCGGCTTGAACTCGCGTTGCGACGGAAGAGGATGATCGCAAGCGAGACGAGCACTAGCGCAGCGAAGATCAACGCCCATAAAACATAACGCCCATGCGGCCTGATTCCCGCGCCATGCGCGACGACGCATCCCGCACAGATCAGAATCAGCGTCACGCCATAAGCGTATCTGAGCCGTTTTTGCAGGGCCGAACGCGCTACATCGTTGAGCGCCAGCGCCGCCAGGACACAGAGGCTGAATTCCCAGGAGGGCGGGAGGTATCGGTAGAACGCAGCGAGCTTGAGGCCAGGGATGATCAATGCCAGTATGCTCGCGCCGGGTAACCCATAAGAAAGCGAGACGGTCGCGAAGACCCACAGGGCGAGCATGATCCGCAGCCCACGGTAGCGCTGTCCGAAGATACCGCAAAGTGCGAGCATCATCAGCGTAATGCCTGCGTAGCCGCCGACAGCACCCCAAAAACCCGTGAGTGCGCGATCCTGAAAAATACCGCCGAATATGTAGGGAATCAGCGTTGCTATCAAGGCCGTCGCTGGCAGGTGTGCAGATGCATATCCATTGCCCAGGTGGTCGCCGGTAAAGCCCAAAGGAAGATAATCAAAAAATGCGACCAGGATAGGTGCCGACAATAGGAGCGCTGCCACGCCGGCAAGGCTGACGCGTAACAGAAAACGCACGCGCAGCGCCGAAGGAAGCGCCATCATTCGCACAAGCGTCCAGGCAAGGATCAATAGCCCGTCGAGGTACGCCACCTCCGGAAAGCCAGCGTACAACGCCGCAACGAGCCCGATCGTGATCCAGAAGGCACCGCCGCGGCGACCGCTGGCAACCCGTTCCAGGGCGATCTCGACGCCGATCAGCGTGAGTGGCAAGAATGCGATGGGATTGATGACCGCGTTGGCGAGCCACGCAAACGTCCCGTTGAACTGGAAGGCGAGCGCGGCGGCGACCGAGCCGACTTGCGCGATCCGCATTCTGCGCAACAGCACGTAAGTCGACACACCGGCGATGATCTGCAACGCAAGGTGCATGTACAGCTGGCCATTCTCGAAGTACAGCAGCCATGTCAGCGGGAACAGCGCCGCGGACTGCATTTCGCCGGCAAGCGGCGTGCCGACGCCTTCGTAGTAGTTCCACCAAGGCCACTGCCCGTGCAAGATGTCCAGAATCGCGCGATGTCCCAGCGTGTGACTGGTGAACGCGATGTTGGGGTCGATGGTGGGGTAAGGCGGGAAGCCGCCGAACGGACCGTGCTGCAAGCCTTGTTGCAGACCCGCGTAGAGCAAGGTCGGATCAGCGTTCAGCAGGCCGAGTAATAGCGGCGCTTTGACTAGCAGCGGAGCAAGGCATAACAGAATGACAGCGGTGATGGCAATGCGGTGCGTTGAATCGCCCGTATCTTTTATGTCTGGCATGTCGCGGCATCTCATTATGGTTCTGACGTGCGAACCGTGTCGTTCATCGTCACGATGAAGGTGTCGTGGACTTCGGAAAAGGCGACATTCTACAGGGCGGTGTATTCCGAACCTGAGGGCGGATCGTGCGAAACCCGGCCTTCACGAACCGGACAGGGCCAATCCTGTCCCATTTATTGGATGAGCGGCGGGCGGCCGGTTTGTGGGCGGCGCGCACGATGCCGCAGGAGGCCGAGAGACGGCCCGGCCAGACGAATCCAGCATAAAATAGCGCCGGTTCACGGCCAGTGGCCGGTTGCGCAGTGAGGGCTGCGCCGCCGAGTCCCACCGGGGCGGCAGCGCCGCGCGAATGGTCCCCTTTTTCAGGCTCGACGGTAACCGTATCCGGCCAGCCGTAACAAAAGGAAAAGCCAGTTGCCGAAGGCGGCGGATTTGCGCAAACTGCGGCCTTGTTGCGGCCATACAACGAATTGTCGTTCCCAAGTGTCGTCCATAAGGCACGCAGTCCAACTTACATGAATGCTACTAGCGCGCCGCGTCCTGAACTCGAGGGCTTGTCTGTTTCCGTGGTCGTCTATCGGCCGGATCAGGCACAACTGGCCACCACGTTCGCCAGCCTCGGTCATGCCTGCGCGGCACTTCGCGCCACGCGGCCGGGCCTGCCGGTTCACCTTTATCTCGTCGACAACGGCGGCCTGCCGGACGAACGTGCGGCGTTGGACGCATTGAGCGCCCAAGGCGTCACCAGCACGATCCTTAGCGGTCACGGCAATGTCGGCTACGGTCGTGGCCACAATCTGGCCATCGAGCGCGCCGTCGGCCGTTACCACCTCGTGCTCAATCCGGATATCGACCTGGACCGCCACGCGCTGCTGCGCGCGCTCGAATTTTTCGAGGCCAATCCGGCCGCGGGCTTGTTGACGCCGTGGATCGGCGACGAAGCAGGGCATCAGCAGTTCCTCTGCCGCCGCTATCCGACGTTGCTGGACCTGTTCGTGCGCGGCTTTCTGCCGGCAGGATTGCGACGGCTGTTCCAGCGCCGCATTGCCCGCTACGAGATGCGCGACGTGATCAACGACCGGGACATCTGCTGGGATCCGCCCATTGTCAGCGGCTGTTTCATGCTGTTTCGAACGAGCGTGCTGGAAAGGCTTCGAGGCTTCGACACACGCTATTTTCTGTACTTCGAGGACTACGATTTGAGCTTGCGCGCGCATGACGTTACCCGTGTCGCCTACGCGCCCGCGGTGCGCGTGCTGCATCACGGCGGCGGCGCCGCGCGCAAAGGCTCCGCGCACGTCCGGATGTTCCTGGCGTCTGCGTACAAGTTCTTCAACCGCTTCGGCTGGAAGTGGCTATGAGCCGCGTGCTGGTGACGGGCGCCAATGGGTTTGTCGGCGAGGCGTTGTGCCGCGTCTTGATGCAGTCCGGCCATACGGTCTGCGGACTCGTGCGTCAGGCCGGGCAGCTCGAGCGGGGCGTAAGCGAGTGGGTCGAGGCTCAGGCGGATTTTGCCGGCGTCGACGCCGGCTGGCCCGCCGCGCTTCAGGTCGATTGTGTCGTGCATCTGGCGGCACGCGTGCATGTGATGCATGACACCGCGGCCGATCCCGACGCCGCGTTTCACGCCACCAATGTCGAGGGCGCCTTGCGCGTCGCGAAGGCAGCGTGGCGTTATGGCGCGCGGCGTTTCGTCTTCGCCAGCAGCGTCAAGGCGCTGGCCGAGGGGGACGCGGGTCGTCCGTTGCGGGAAGATGACCCGCCGGCGCCGCAGGACGCCTACGGGCGCTCGAAGCTCGCGGCCGAACAGGCGCTGGTGCGCTACGGCGAGGAAACCGGCCTGGAGGTGGTGATCGTGCGTTTGCCGCTCGTCTATGGTCCGCGAGTGCGCGCCAATTTCTTGCGGCTGATGGACGCGATCTGGAAAGGCGTACCGCTGCCGCTCGGCGCGATTGACGCGCGCCGCAGCCTCGTCTATGTCGACAACCTGGCGGACGCGCTGATGCATTGCGCGACCGACCCGCGCGCCGCGGGTCAAACGTTCCATGTCGCCGACAGCGATGCGCTCACCGTGGCGGAGCTCGCACGTTCGCTCGGGCGGCATCTGCACAAGCGGGTCCGCTTGCTGCCGGTGCCCGCGAGCTGGCTGAGGCTGGCGGGCCGCGTGACGGGGCGCACAGCGGCCGTCGACCGGCTGGTGGGATCCTTGCAGCTGGATACAGGCCGGATCCGCACGGTGCTGGGCTGGCGGGCGCCGCATTCCGCCGATGAAGGGCTGGCCGCGACAGCCCGTTGGTACCGATCCACGCATTGAGGCGCGCATGCTGATGTCCCATTCCACGTTGCCGGGCTGGACGAGCGTGATTCTGATCGCGCTCGGCTGCGCTTGCGCTTGCGCGGCGATTCTGTGGACGCTGCTCAGAACCGGCCTCGCCTGGCGTCTGGCCACCGACATTCCGAACGACCGCTCGTTGCACACACGGCCCACGCCGCGCGTGGGCGGCTGGGGCATCGTTCCGGTGGTGGTCGTGGCGACGCTGATCGTCGCGCCACACCTCTGGCTTGCCGCGCTGTGCGCTGCCGTGCTGGCGGCGGTCTCGCAGATCGACGACCGGCGCGGACTGCCCGCGCGGGTCAGGTTCGCGGCGCACCTGGCCGCGGTGGTGGTCTTCGTCTGGGCACATCCGGCGCCGGTGCCGGTCTGGCTGTTGGCGGCCCTGTCGTTTTTACTGCTCTGGCTGGTCAATCTTTACAATTTTATGGACGGCGCGGACGGCCTGGCCGGTGGCATGACGCTGTTCGGCTTTGCAGGCTACGCCGTTGGGGCCGCGCTCACCGCGCATCCATCACCAGAGCTCAGCTTGGCTTCGGCCGCCGTGGCAGGCGCCGCCGCGGGTTTTCTGCTCTTTAACTTCCACCCCGCGAAAATCTTCCTCGGCGACGCCGGATCGATTCCGCTCGGCTTTCTAGCGGGCGCTTTCGGCTATTGGGGCTGGAGCGACGGCGTCTGGCCGATCTGGTTTCCCGCACTGGTTTTTTCGCCGTTCATCGGCGACGCTTCGGTGACGCTGCTGCGACGGTTGTTGCGCGGCGAGAAAATCTGGCAGGCGCATCGCGAGCACTACTATCAACGCATGGTCCAGTACGGACTTGGGCATTCGAAGACGGCCATCCTATGGTATGCAGTAATGGCGGCTGGTATAGTACTTGCTGTCGTGTTGCTTGGCTGGTCTTCGGCCCTTCAATGGTGTAGCGTGGGCGCATGGGTGATCGTGCTGGTATTGCTTGGTATCGGAGTCGATTCACGCTGGCGTCGATTCCGGATAGCAGATTCCGAACAACCTGAGGTGTGACGCCGATGTTTCGACACAAAGCCTCATGGCTATCATTTAGCGCTTTCGCCTTCGACCTATGCGCGGTCGCAGGCGCCTGGCTTGCGGCATACCTGATTCGCTTCAACGGCTACGTTCCAGTCGAGTTCTGGTCCGGCGCCGTCCGAACCCTGCTCTGGGCCCTCCCTGTCTACGGTGTGATGTTCCGCATCTTCGGCCTGTACCGGGGCATGTGGGTGTTTGCGAGCCTGCCGGACCTGATGCGCATCGCGAAAGCGGTGCTGGCCGGCGCATTCCTGATGATGATGGTGGCCGTCATGGCGCAGCCGCATCCCATCATTCCGCGCTCCGTCCTCGCTGTTTCTCCACTTCTGCTGTTCCTCGCCATGGGTGGCTCGCGCGCGCTTTATCGCGCCTCCAAGGAGTTCTATCTCTATGGCGGCCTGGTCGGGCAAGGCAAGCCGGTGGTGGTGCTCGGCGCGGGCAACGCGGGCGCGAGCCTGGCCCGCGAACTGTCGCGTTCGAGCGAATGGCGGCTGGTAGGCCTGCTCGACGACGATCCGGCCAAGCAGGGTCGCGAAATTTACGGCTACAAGGTGTGGGGGCCGATTAGCGACCTGCAGCAGTGGGCCTCGGACATGAAGATCGAGCACGCGATCATCGCGATCCCTTCGGCGTCGGTGGACGCGCAGCGTCGCGTGGCAACGCTGTGCGTGCGCGCCGGTGTGCGGGCCATGGTGCTGCCCGCGTTGACCACGCTGACGCAAGGCGAAGCGTTCCTGTCGCGCGTGCGTCAGATCGATCTGGAAGACCTGCTCGGGCGCGAACCGGTACGTATCGACATGCCGCACGTCGAAGCGCTGTTGAGCGGCCGCGTAGTGATGGTGACCGGCGCGGGTGGCTCGATCGGCTCGGAGCTGTGCCGACAGATCCTGCGTTTCGAACCCGCGCAGTTGATCGCGTTCGATCTGTCCGAGTACGCGATGTACCGTCTCACGGAAGAGTTGCATGACCGTTTTCCGAAGCTCTCCGTGGTGCCGGTGATCGGCGACGCCAAAGATTCCTTGCTGCTCGACCAGGTGCTGTCGCGCTATACGCCGCACATTCTCTTTCACGCGGCGGCCTACAAGCACGTGCCGCTGATGGAAGAACTGAACGCATGGCAGGCGGTGCGCAACAACGTGCTGGGCACGTACCGTGTCGCGCGCGCGGCGATTCGCCATGACGTGAAGCACTTCGTGCTGATCTCCACCGACAAGGCGGTGAACCCTACTAACGTGATGGGCGCGAGCAAGCGCCTCGCGGAAATGGCGTGTCAGGCGCTGCAGCAGACGAGCACGCGCACGCAGTTCGAGACGGTGCGGTTCGGCAATGTGCTCGGCAGCGCGGGCAGCGTCATTCCCAAGTTTCAGCAACAGATCGCGAAGGGTGGGCCGGTCACGGTCACGCATCCGGAGATCACGCGCTTTTTCATGACGATCCCCGAAGCATCGCAACTCGTGCTGCAAGCGTCGAGCATGGGACACGGCGGCGAGATCTTCATTCTCGACATGGGCGAACCGGTCAAGATCGTCGATCTGGCGCGCGACCTGATCCGCCTGTATGGCTTCAGCGAGGAACATATCCGCATCGTCTTCACTGGCCTGCGTCCGGGCGAGAAGCTCTACGAGGAACTGCTGGCCGACGACGAAGCGACCACGCGCACGCCGCATCCGAAACTACGTATCGCGCAGGCGCGTGAAGCGCCCGACAATCTGCTCGACGAACTGCTGCCCTGGTTGATGCAGCATCGTGTGCCGAGCGACCAGGAAGTGCGCCGCGATCTGCGGCGCTGGGTGCCGGAGTATCAACCGGCTGCCGCGCCGGCGTTACATAGCGTGACGCCGGCAACGCGGGCTTCGTGAGCATGAACCTGTGAGGCTGCCTTTCGCGGCGCCCTCACACCGCAAGGCGGACGTCTCGAAAGTCACAAAGCAAAAGGCGCTCATTCGAGCGCCTTTTTTTGTTACCGCCTGGTCTTCCTGACCACCATCCACCGTGGTGACTTGAACCGCACGATACTCACATAGAGCCAGACATACGTTGCGGCGAACACCACCACGAAGCAGAACAGATGCAGCGTATGCCGCCAGAACAGCGTTGCCGGCACGACCGCGATCAGACACAGCAGCCACAAGTACGGGGACGTCAGCGAGTTACGCCGCGTCAATTCACGTGCGGTACGCGCGCCGACCGCCCAGCGCATGAGCCGTTTGTACACCAGCATATGCAGATGCACGCCGTCGGGAATGCCCGGCGACATGCCGCGAATGAATTTCTTCCGGTAGATCGAGAAGCAGGTCTCGAAGATCGGATACATGAACAGCAGCACGGGATACCACGCCGATACGTCGCGATTGCGCATCACCAGCATGATCGACAGTTCGGCCAGCATGAAGCCGATGAAATACGCGCCGCCGTCGCCGAGAAAGATCAGCCCCGCTGGGAAATTCCAGATGAAGAAGCCGAGCACCGCGCCCATCATCATGAACGAGGCGGACAGCACGATCGGATCGGACACCTGGAACGCGACGTAGGCGAGCGAGGCGAACATCATGAACGCGACCATCGACGCGAGTCCGTTGAAGCCGTCGATGATATTGATCGCGTTGGCGAGCGCGGCAACCGCCAGCACCGTGACCGCGCAGGAGATCACCGCGTACGAGAGCAGGAAGTCGAGCGGCGGCACGCTGATGCGCGTCACGGCGATGTTCAGCAGGAAATAGGCGAGCGCGGCCGCGGCCATCGTGCAGACCAGCCTTGCAAGCGGCGACACGCGCTTGGTCAGGTCTTCGACCAGACCCGAGCCGAAGGCCGGCATGCCGCACGCAATCAGCCCGAGAATGCCGCCTGACACGGCGGGATACGCGTGATGCAACTGCACGGCGGAGACGATCAGCCCGAGCAGAATCCCGGTCCCGCCGATGCGCGGCACCGGGCGAACATGGAATTTCTGCACGCCGGCCAGATCGGTGTCGGTGGAGAATTTTTCATGCAGATGCGCGTAGCGCACGATCAACAGCGTGATCAGCAGTGAAACGAGAAAGCCGAGCGCAAAACTAAGCATGAAAGTGGGCCTGAGCGAAGACGCCGAATTATACAAACGAAACGCACAACGCCCGGAAAACGAGCGATGCGGCGTAGTCGCACGAATATCCCAGATAGTGAGGTGAAAGACACTCGCAAACGCCCGCCGGTCATGGATTCCACCTATTTAGCAGGGTTCGTGCGAGGTCGTTAACCTGGATGCGGCGAAGAGTAAGTCACGCGCAAAAAAAGACGGCGCGCGCGCCTGCCAATCTGTTCCGCCGCCGATCGGCAAGACGTTCCGGAGACCCAATGCTAAATAACATCACAATTCGTGGCGGCCTGACGCTGGTGATCAGCGTATTCGTCGCTTTCCTGCTGACAGTGATCGGTGTCGGCTATGGCGCGCTCAAGCTCGCCAACAGCAGCCTCGACGACACGCAGCGTAGTGCGGCCGCGCTGTCGCATCTGAAGGCAAGCTCCGAGAAGCTGCTGCAAGTGCAACTCGCATTGGGTTCGTATCAGACGCTCTTTAGCGTCGGCAAGCAGACCGATGACCTGTTGCCGGCCGCGCACAAAGTGCTGGTCGAATCGAACAAAGACTTCCGCAATTACATGGCCGGTCCGTTCGCGGACGAAAACGAGCAGAAGCTCGCGCAAAACGTGGAGCAGGCACGCGGCGCGCTGGTCGATAAGGCGATCGAGCCGGAGTTCAAGGCGCTGGCCGACTTCGATTTCAATACCTTCCGCAACATTCAGGGCGAGACGGCGAACGGCTTTTACGCCACCTATTCGAAAGCGATCGACGCGCTCGAACATTCGCGGATCGACAGCCAGCATCGGCAAGCCGAAACGGCCGCGCAGCGCTTCCAGATCGCGACGCTGCTGTTCGCCGCGATCGGTGCTATCGCGCTCGTGATCGGCGTGGCGGCGCGCATTGGTTTGTCGGTGGCGTTGATCAAGCCGGTCAACGCAACCGTCAAACACTTCGAGCGCATCGCCGCCGGTGATCTGACTGTCGCCATCAAGATCAAATCGCACAACGAAATGGGCCAGCTGCTGGGCGCGTTGACGAAGATGCGCGACGGCCTCGTCGAAACCGTGTCCAAGGTGCGCGGCAGCACGACGGCGATCACACAAGGGGCAAACGAAATTGCGTCGGGCAATGCGGATCTGTCTTCGCGCACCGAGCAGCAGGCAGCGGCGCTTCAACAGACCGCCGCGAGCATGGAGCAGTTGTCGGCCACCGTGAAACAGAACGCGGACAACGCGAAGCAGGCAAACCGGCTCGCGCACGGCGCGCTCGACACGGTCACGCGTGGCGGCAAAGTGGTCTCGCGTGTCACTGAAACGATGGATGGGATCAGCGAGTCGTCGCGCAAGGTGACCGAAATCATCGGCATGATCGAGGGGATTGCGTTTCAGACCAACATTCTGGCGCTGAACGCCGCGGTGGAAGCGGCGCGCGCCGGCGAGCAGGGGCGTGGCTTCGCGGTGGTGGCTTCGGAAGTGCGCAGCCTCGCACAGCGCTCGGGTGCGGCGGCGAAGGAAATCAAGGAACTGATCGGCGAATCGGCCGCCAAGGTTCAGGAGGGTGCCTCCCTCGTGTCCGACGCGCAGAAGACGATTCACGAAGCCATGAGCGCCGTCGAGCGAGTGACTGGCGTGATGAACGAGATCGAGGCGTCCGCACTCGAACAGAGCGACGGTATCGAACAGGTCAACAAGGCCGTCTCGCAGATCGACGAAGTCACGCAACACAATGCGGCGCTCGTGGAAGAGGCAGCTGCGGCGGCGAAGTCGCTGGAAGAGCAGGCGACCATATTGCGCGACGCCGTGGCGGTATTCCAGATGGCGTAATGGCAGAGGGGCCGCGCTCGCGTTGTTCGCGAGTGCCGGTTTTAACAGGGCACTAACAGCAATTTAATTAAGAAATCCTAATTGTTAGATTTTGTAAAATGTGCCCATATGTGTGGCATTTTATGTTTTTGTGGTACGTCGATTGCTTGCCAAAAGAACAATTTCCCGACGCAATGCTTGGCAGGAAATTTATTCCGTACAGCAAAATGTTGGGCTATAGATACCTTGCAGTAAGGTTTCGAAATTTTGTCCGTGCGCGAGCGCACAGAGCGATGCGTCTCGTTAAGGGATATTGTGTGTTGAATCCGATCCGAGGAATGTCCTCGACTCCGGCGACGCGCATGGGGCGCATTAATTCACAGCGGACAACTATCGAGCCCAAAAGTCATGCAGAGGTCCTCAGCAGTAGATCCGGATAGTTCCGGGAGCGTACCAAGCGATTACTCGTGTGTGTTGTGCGGCGCCGGCCCGGCAGGAATGGGCTTCCTGTTCTACGCGTTCAAGAGCGGCAAGCTGGCAGAGGTGGCCAGAAACGGGCTGCTGATCATCGACAAACGCGCGAGCCTCGGAGCAGGCAAGCTCGGCGACTATGTGAACGTTACAGGCAACTCGGTCGCAAAATCCTTCCTCGCGTGCCTCGAGCACGAACGCTTCGACGAGGTGTTCGGCGACATCCGCGAATACAACGAGTTGCATAGGAAACTGGCCGCGGACCCCGACGGTGCGCCGCTGCTCTCCGAGGTCGGCGAACTGCTCACGCTGGCTGCCGAGCGACTCATCGCGCACCTCGTCGAACATTTCGACGTCGATGTACTGCGCGGACACGAAATCGATGCGATTCGTCACGACCGGGACGGCCGCTTCGAAATCGCTTATCACGACACGCGCCGACCCGCGGCACGCCGCATGGTGATTAGCGACACCGTCGTGATGAATCTCGGCGGAACGCAGCGCGTCGAAGAGGTCGATGATCTGTGCCGCTCGCTGGACATTCCATTGCCGGGCAACGGCGTCATCACCTGCACGTCGGATGAACTGCTTCGCCTCACGAGCACGCAACTGGTCGACACCTTCGCGCCCGTGTTCGCCCCTGCCGCAGCCCGGCGTACGAACCGGATCACGATCATCGGCGGCTCGCATAGCGCGTTCACGATGACCGAGCGTCTTGCGACTGATCTCGGCGGCGCCGGACTCGATGAAATCGCCATCATTCATCGCTCGCCGATCCGGCTGTTTTTTGAAACCGAGGAGGAAGCGCGCGCATGGGGTTATATGGTCGACCCAGTCAACGATATTTGCCCGATCACGCGGCGCGTTAATCGCTCGAGCGGTCTGCGCTACCGCGCGTTCGAGATTGCATGTTCGGTGATGTCGCAGGGCCGCGTCGCGGGAACGAAGCCGCGTGTCGAATTGATCGATGCCGCCTCCGGGGAAGGCGAGCGCGCCCGTGCTGCCACCTGTCTCACGCAGTCATGTGGCGTGGTTCATAGCGCCGGCTATGGGCCCAACATGTCCGTACTGGTCGACCATCGAGGGGCGGAGATTCCTCTGCTGTTCCGCCAGGGCGGCATCGAGGTCGACAAATTCGGCCGTCCGCTCGACATGGACGGCAAAGTGGTACGCGGACTCTTCACGTTTGGGCTGGGTTCCGGCTTTCGGCCCGACCCGGAGATCGGGAGCGAGGCCGCATTCACCGGACGAATCCATGGCGTCTGGATCTTTCATCATGAAATCGGCAAGCGGATTCTGACCGGCGTTCTGAAAGCGCTGGCCGAGAAGGCTGTTGCACAGGAAGCGGAAATGATCGCGACGGCGGATGACGACACACATGCCGGGGGCCGGCCCCGTCGCGGTCGAGCGGACCATCGCCGCTGACTGACGGGCAAGCATGTCCACTCAGCACCACACTGGCTCACCGACTCGAGTCGCTGAGATAGGGCGGGTTCGTCCGCTTTATGTCGTCCCATAGACCTCCTTAATAAACTGGACATGTTGTGAATCCACACTACGACCTATTGACACTTCAGCTAGCATCGGGGTCCTTTCGGTCTGCAGCAAAGTGACATTGGCGTCCAGCGTTTCAACGAACGTTCAACGCAAATAAGTCCTCTTATATCCGCCGATCGTGCGGGCTATTCCGCCAGCATTATTGGCGCGACCTTCTTTGGCGGCTATGCTGCACTGCGACATCGAATGCAACGCGATGACCAATGCGAAGCTTTGATCGTCTCCATTACCGCTTCTGTTTGCCGACCGCGCGAATGAGGGCAATGCATCGTCATTGGTTCCTCGATTCGAGCGAGGCCTGCCGTACCAAGGCGGGCTGCGATACTTACGTGAGGGAAATGATGACGACATTCCAGTCATACCGCCGTGGCAACCGTCTGTTCGAGGCGCTCCCAACGCATGAATGGGACGCAATACTTCCTCATCTTGAACTCGTCGAATTGAGTCCGGGGCAACTGCTGTCGAAATCCGGTGAACTCATACGAACCGTCTATTTTCCGGCCACAGCGATCGTGTCTCTGCTGCAAACCATGGAAAACGGCAGTTCGGTGGAAATTGCCGCGATCGGCAGGGATGGCACGACAGGCGTGCCGATCCTGACGGGCGGAGACACCATGCCAGCCAGCGTTCAGGCTCAATGCCGGGGTTTCGCTTATCGAATCAGCGCTACAGCACTGCGCGAAGCGTTGCGCAATTGCGCTTCGCTGCGCTCACTGATGCTGCTATACATGCAGGCCCTGCTCACGCAGGTCGCACAGACTGCGGCGTGCAACAGGCTGCATCGACTGGACGAGCAACTGTGCCGGTGGCTGCTGGTCGATATCGACCGTTCGGGCACAAGCGATTTGCAAGTCACGCAGCAACTCATTGCCGACATGCTCGGCGTGCGTCGTGAAGGCGTGACTGAGGCCTCCGGCAAGCTTTGCGAAGCCGATCTCATCCATCACAGCCGTGGCCGTGTGCGGATCCTCGATCGGACCGGGCTCGAGGCGCGCTCATGCGAATGTTATGAGATCGTGAAACGCGAATTCGATCGGCTATTGCCGCGTATCAACGCGATGGAAGTCACGCGCTGAGGGTTTTGCCGTATTCACAAATCGAATTGAAGTCTGGGACGGCCAGCAATATGTTGTGTGTTCGCACAGATTGCTGGCCTTGCGGAACTATAAAAGGTGGCGAGCACCTGGCTTCAGGGAGCCTGACGCCGGTATCGGAAAGAGTAGGCTTGCCGCTCACGTGTCGTGATATCGGTAAGCTCGCGATTCATCGGCCGCGGTGCTTGTAGCGCAAGAAGAAAGAAGGCCTGGAGACAAATGGTCAGGCACTGGCCAACGAAATACCGTGCCGTGGTCCGTGTGCTCGGGATCGTGCGCGGCAGTTTCTGCTCCTACGGAGAGCTATTCGCGCGTGTCAGCAATCACTCTCGCGCGGAGCGCCCGCCCGCGACTCGTCGGCCTACTGCCCTTGCATAGGCCGCGCGATCTGATCGGAAGTTGCCGTTCGTCGTCTGCTTTGTCTGTCAAACTGTCATTACGCGGCGGCCTGCAGTTCTTGCCTCGCGTCGCATTACATCCGCGCTTTCGCCGACTTTGCCATGCTCGTATGCGCGGCTGGCTTCACGCTGTGACCTCCAACGGGCGCGATCATCCGCATCCGTCTGGTGCCTGACGTCGCATCCACTGCCACGCCATACGCGTACTGCTTCAGTTGTGCCGTTTTCCGACCTGGTCGCGATTCTAGTAAAGTATGATGATTGGCGCGCTAACCGCTGCGTCATACCATCGCTGCTGCCTGTGTGTCTTTGACGTTCTACCGGCTGCGCGCGGTGACTTCCGGTGAATCGCGAAGGAGGTGAATCGTTATAAATTCAATCTCGCCTCAATTGAAAGGACCAGGTAAATGTCGAGCGTTTTGACACATTTTTTATGCTTCATATTCGGCGTGGTGATTGGCGTTTTCGTATGCGCATTATGTGTCGCACGTTCCAGAACGCCACGAGACGATAACTAACTCTTTCTTTGGGACGCGCAGGCAGCCTGCGTCCCGATGCGCATCGGCAGGGGCATCTGCCGCAAACCATGAAGGCCGCGCCGATCATCGCGACGACGCAGACGCGGCTCTCAGCAAAAGAAATGGCCGGCAATCGGCGATAAGGCCGAACCCCGGCAACGCCATGTGGTGGAGATACGGGCAACGCGAACACTGCAAGCGTTGCCCGACCGCCGAAGCTCTCCTCCTTACCCCCGTTAGTGCGGGAGAAAGCGTGTATGTTGCTTTCCGCACTGAAACAAGATTTCTAGAACCCTACACTAAGCTGGTTGCATCTGTTCGCGGCGCTGGAAGTCGCGATGGAAAGCTATATCAAAGCTGCTTACCGACGTCCCGTGGACGCATCGTTCAACGGATGTCAGCCAGACTCCAATCGACCTTCCGCGCAACTGCATGAAGGCGGCTTCCAAAGGGCTTCCATGATCTTGGTGACAGGCAGCGCCGGTTTTATCGGCGCCAACTTCGTGCTCGACTGGCTGCAAATCTTCGATGAACCCGTCGTGAATGTCGACAAGCTCACCTATGCAGGCAATCTACGCACGCTGAAATCTCTGCAGCACAATCCATTGCATATTTTCATATGCGCCGACATATGCGATCGCGCTGCAATGGACGAGTTGCTCGCCGAATACAAGCCGCGCGCGATCATCCATCTGGCGGCCGAGACTCACGTCGACCGGTCCATTCACGGGCCGGAGAACTTCGTGCTGACCAATGTCGTAGGTACCTTTACGCTGCTGGAAGCGGCTCGCTCGTATTGGAGCAGGTTGAACGACGCCGGCAAAGCGGAATTCCGCTTCCTGCACGTATCGACCGACGAAGTGTTCGGCTCGCTCTCCGCTACCGATCCGCAATTCTCCGAGACCACGCCGTACGCGCCGAATAGCCCTTACTCGGCCACCAAGGCGGGTTCCGACCATCTGGTGCGCGC
>NZ_JBNNWQ010000021.1:0-28484 GCF_050281145.1 Paraburkholderia sp. NPDC080076
GTGCCATTGGTCGAGTTGCCGCTGATATCGGTCGTGCCGTTACCGCTGGTGTTCACCGAGCCGTTGATGTCCGTGCCGTCACCGTTGGTCGAGTTGCCCGAGATGTCCGTCGTGCCATTGCCGGTGGTGTTGACCGAACCGTTCGGATCGACGATCACACCCGACCCGTTGGTCGAGTTGCCGCTGATATCGGTCGTCCCGTTACCGCTGGTGTTCACCGAGCCGTTGATGTCCGTGCCGTCACCGTTGGTCGAATTGCCCGAGATGTTCGTCGTGCCATTGTCCGTCGTGTTGACCGAGCCGTTCGGATCGACGACCACGCCCGATCCGTTGGTCGAGTTGCCGTCGATGTTGGTCGAACCATTACCGCTCGTGTTGATCGAGCCGTTGTCCACCACGCCCGAACCGTTGGCCGAATCACCGGAGATGTTCGTCGTGCCATTGTCCGTCGTGTTGATCGAACCGTTCGGATCGACGATCACACCCGAGCCATTGGTCGAGTTGCCGCTGATATCGGTCGTGCCGTTACCGCTGGTGTTCACCGAGCCGTTGATGTCCGTGCCGTCACCGTTGGTCGAGTTGCCCGAGATGTTCGTCGTGCCATTGCCGGTGGTGTTGACCGAACCGTTCGGATCGACGATCACACCCGTGCCATTGGTCGAGTTGCCGCTGATATCGGTCGTGCCGTTACCGCTGGTGTTCACCGAGCCGTTGATGTCCGTGCCGTCACCGTTGGTCGAGTTACCCGAGATGTCCGTCGTGCCATTGCCGGTGGTGTTGACCGAACCGTTCGGATCGACGATCACACCCGTACCGTTACCTGACGAGTTACCGCTGATATCGGTCGTCCCGTTACCGCTGGTGTTCACCGAGCCGTTGATGTCCGTGCCGTCACCGTTGGTCGAATTGCCCGAGATGTTCGTCGTGCCATTGTCCGTCGTGTTGACCGAACCGTTCGGATCGACGACCACGCCCGACCCGTTGGTCGAGTTACCGCTGATATCGGTCGTCCCGTTACCGCTGGTGTTCACCGAGCCGTTGATGTCCGTGCCGTCACCGTTGGTCGAGTTGCCCGAGATGTTCGTCGTGCCATTGCCGGTGGTGTTGACCGAACCGTTCGGATCGACGATCACACCCGTGCCGTTGGTCGAGTTACCCGAGATGTCCGTCGTGCCGTTGTCCGACGTTTTGATCGAACCGTTCTGCGCGACACCCGTACCATTGCCCGACGTGCCCGAGATAATGCTCGTGCCGTTATCCGTGACAATGATCACGCCAGACTGGTCGACGCCGTCTCCGGTAGATGAATTTCCAGTAATAATCGATGCCCCATTGCCAGAGACGCTGATGGTGCCGTCCGTCTGGACTACGCCGGAACCACTGGTCGAGTTACCGGTAACGGCCAATGTCCCGTTCCCCGCAACGTTGACATCGCCGTAAAGCTCCACGCCCCGGCCGGCGTTGGAATTGCCATTTATGGTGAGCGTCCCGCTGTCCGAAACGCTGTCGGTGCCTACATACGATGCTTTTTCGACACCTGGGGCGCTGTCGGAAGTACCATCGATGCTGACCTTACCATTACCCGAAACGTTGACTACTGGAGCGAAAACGCCCCACGAGTCAGTTCCGTGACCGGTGATATGGAATGTCCCGTTGTCCCCAACGTTCACACTGGCGAAGGCGGCATAGCCGCCCTCGCCTGCTCCATTTATGTTTACGCTGCCGTTCTGGCTAACAGAATATTGAGCCCCGTCTGCTACGCCAAATGAGGAGTTGGAAACCCCGCTGATGTTGACCTTCCCGTTGCCGGATATGTTGAAATGAGGAGAGCCCCACGTACTTGCTTCGAAGTCATCAAATTCAGCGCCAATGTATCCCCAGCTGACTCCCGTAGTAATGCCAAAGCCGGTATCTGAGCGCCCCTGAAGATTCAGCGTCGCGCTCTGCGTCACATTGGTCGTTCCCGCTCGAATACCATAACCACTGACGGATGTGCCCGTCACATTTAACTGTCCGCTTCCAATCTCCGTCAACGAGTTGTACTGAACGCCAGCACCGCTATTTGCAGCACCGGTAATCGCGCCTCCGCCGACGTTCGTGACAGTACCATCGAGCTCGACCGCATTGCCTGCCCCGCCCGTGGTATTACCCGTGATCGTGAGGTTGCCGCCGTGCAGATCGATCGTCTCACCACCATTCTGGAGAACCCCGCGCCCGCTTCCACCGGCTGTTCGGCCGCTGACGTTGAGCGTCGAACCCTGGCTCATCGACATGTTGCCGGACCAGAACTGAACGCCATCGCCGGTATTGGACGTGCCCGACACGGTCACCGGGCCGTTGCCGATCTCCGTGAAGTTACTAGCGAAGGCTACGCCTGCGCCCGTATTGGCCGCGCCCGTGATCGTGGCGCCGCCGACGTTCAACTGGTTACCGTACAGAGTGATGGCATTACCCGCGCCACCCGTCGTATTGCCCGAGATGGTCAGGTTGCCGCCGTTCAGATCGAGGGTCGTGCCGGCGTTCGTCTGCACCGAGCCGTTGGCCCGGCCCATGGCCGCCGTCAGGTTCAGGTTCAGCGCATTCGACGTCGACGTGATGTTGCCGTTCAGCGTGATGCTGCCGTTGGCTGCCAGCGTCAGGTTCGCCGCCCCGCCTCCCGTCTTCGTGATGTCCGCGCCCGCCTGCTGCACGATGTTGCCCGTCGCCGTGCCTGCGCTCGCCGTCGTGATCGTCACGTCCGTGCCCGCGGTCAGCGCGTTGCTGATGGTCGCGTTCTTCACCGTCGCTGTGTTGCCCGTGCCGCTGAAGCCGCCCGTCACGTTGCCCGTATAGCCCGCGTCCGCACCCGTGCTGATCGTCACGTCCGTCGGGTCGATCAGCCACTGCCCGGCCTTGCCTTCCGCTGCCGCTGCGCTCACTGCGCCTTCCACGTCCAGGTTGTGACCCGACGTTTCGACAAAGCCACCATTGCCATGCACGGAGTCCGCCTTGATCGTCGCGCCCGCATCCACCTGCGTGTAGTTCGCGAAGTTCACGCCGTCCTGCAGCATCGTTTGCGCCTGCGTGCCCGCGAGCTGGTGCAGGCTGTCACCGCCCATGATTACCTTGCCGCCAGCCGCATCGCCGCTCACGTCCACCGATGCATTGCCGAACACGCCCACGCGGTCGCCCGACAGCACCACCGTGCCGCCCACGCCACCTGCCGCCTTGTTCGACGCATCGATCTTGCCCGTCACCGCCACGTCGCCCGTCGCGCCTGCATCGGCCACCACCGTGCCCGCGCGCGTCACGCCCGAGAGGTTCACCACCGTGTTGAGCAGCGTGTCCTTGCCGCGTGCCGTCAGCAGCACGCTGCCGTTGTCGGCCTTGATCGTGCCGCTGTTTTCGACCAGTGCATTGGCGGTTGCATTCGTCAGCGTCAGCTGGATGCCCTGACCGTTGGCGAGCGCCACCGTCGCGCTATCGCCCGCGGCAAGTGCCACCTGGCCGCCCTTCGCCGTCGTGATCGTGCCCGTGTTACGCGCCTGGTCGCCCATCAGCACCACGAAGCCCTGCGCCTGGATCTGGCCGTCGTTCACCACGCTTGCGTTCGTGCCCGTCGAACCCAGTTGCAGCGGACCACCCGCCATGAACTGGTTCGTGTCGACCGATTTCGTCGTCGCCAGCAGCGAACCCACGTTCACCACCGCGCCCTTGCCGAACAGCACGCCGTTCGCGTTCTGGATCAGCACCTGCCCATTGGCCAGCAGCGTGCCCTGGATGTTCGACGGCGCGCCCGTCACCACGCGGTTCAGCGCCTGCGCCTGGGCGTTCGGCTGATTGAACTGCACCGTGTTGCCCTGGCCGACGTTGAACGTATCCCAGTTGATGATCGTGCGCTGGCTGCCCTGGTTGATGTTCATGTTCGCGCCGGACTGCGCGATGCTCGCCTGGCCCACGACCACCTGACCGTTGGTCGGCAGAGCTTGCGCATGACCGATCGACGGGTCCAGCACCAACAGCGCCAGCACCGCCGTCGCCGTCAACGACGACACGACCCCCAGCTCACCACCCGATGCGCCGGCTGCAGCGCTTTCACCCGCAGCCGCCTTGCCCTGGCTCACGACATTTTCTGCAACCGCGACCAGCATGCCGAGACGTTTGCTAAATACCCGGCGAAATCGATTCTTGTTCATGAATACTCACAGTAAAAATTAAAAACACGACAACCACGTTTGCGGCCCGACATCGAGCGAAGCGTGGCTAGGGCCATCGTGCTTTGCTAATGTTCGATTTGCAGAATATGAGACGAGAGAAGCAGACGGAATCAGACAAGGACTAAAACGCCTCAGAGACGCGCGGGCATTTCAGACAAAGGAGACGAGAGATTTGAGTGCAGATTGTTTGTGCAACTGTCACGGCGACAGCGGTGTCGGCAGTCGAGAGATGAAGAGCTGTAGACGTCCGTTACGCAAGACGCGCGGACAATAGGAATGTGCTGAACTGTAGGCCGCGAAATGGCAGCGTTGACGCTTGCTAAGCAGCGGACATTTGTGGCGAAACTATTGCGTCATGTTCGGAAAAGTCTTAATCGAAGCAGCGATAAATCGCGCCCTAAATTGAGCATCGGTGTGCGGGATGCAATCAGCAATTCAAGTCAAAACGGCGAATCTGCGTTGAGCGCCCAAACGCAGTGACGCAATGCACGCCGCGCATTCCTGCCATCCGGCGAGCGACGTCACATCGGCCGATCCGGATTCAGATAAATAGATGCGAACTCACCTGACCAAGAGTGACCAGCGGGTTGCAAAGGATGAGCCGCCCGCTACGGGCAGCGCGTCACGATCGCGTCGACGAATTGAGTCATCGTGATCAGATTTTCTGACGGCCGCACGATCTGGTGCGGCCACCAGTTGCATAGGCGTTTTGCGGCAGGCCAGTCGCTTACCGCCCTTCACCAATCAACTTCGCAAGCGCCGTGCTGCAGTCGAGCATTGTTGAGCCGCCGCGCAGGAGCGCCGTGTGGCAGACTTCAGCGCGGCGTGGAAACGTGCTGAAACGTGTTTGCAGTCAGTCTCAGTGTGCAGTCGCAGCAACGGCTACATCGGCCGCACGCCGTGCCGACTTACGCGTCGCGGTCACGCTTCGTGCAACGCTCGCATCGTCCTTCTTGGTTTCCTTCCCCGCTTTCGCAAGAAGTTTCGCCGCAGCACTTGCCGTAATTCGACGATGAGCGATGCCACGCGCATCGAGCGCAATCACCTGATACAGTTCGCGGTCGCATTCCACTTCTCGCTCGTACTCCTCGCATGTCTCGACCAGCAACTCGAGTAGCACTTGCCGGCTACGCCGCTCGTGATTCGTCAATGCAGGATTCCTATATATCGAGGTCGCAAGTGTAGCCAGTCTGTTGAGTTGAGTCAGTTGCCGTTCGCACGAACCGAATGCCGACAGAGCGAGTTTTTCGTACTGCAAGGCATCGACTGGCGGGCGTGAGGCAGGTTGATTTTTGATGGACTTGCTCATGGTGCGATCTCCCTAAGACTTACTTGGATCGCCCGACACTCGCTTGCAAGGAGGGTGAGCGGGCATGTAGCGGGTTAGCAGACCGGGCCAAAAACAAACCGGCGAGCCTTTCGGCTCCCCACCACGGCCCGCCCATTGAAATAAGGCGTGCAGAGGCAGACGCACGCCCCGCCTAGGCGGGTGTGCGGTTTTTGGCGCAGGCTGCTAAACCTGACCACCGGTTGATGCCGGTGGTTCGGAAATTATAAATCAGGCCGCACGCGCATTGGCCGTCCCAATTTAGCCGAACAACCGAGCTAGCCATTCGGCCTAAGACCACGCGTCGCACTCGCGCCAATAATAAAAAAGGGCGGTTTGCCGAATCCAGCAAACCGCCCTTTCCACAATTCAAAGCTCGCATCCGAAGAACCCAAACACCGCCCGCCCGCGTCCTAAAACGGCTTAATCACCACCAACGCCACCGCCGCCAACATCCCCAACACCGGCAGCTCATTAAACATCCGATACCACTTATCCGACCGCCGATTCTCACCACGCTCGAAGGTCCGCAGCAGCACGCCGCAATAAGCGTGATAGATGATCAGCAGCACCACCACGCCAACCTTCGCGTGAATCCAACCCTGTCCGCGCCCGATGCCGATCACCAGCCACAACCACAACCCGCACGCCAGCGCCGGCACCGCGATGAACGTCATGAAGCGGAACAGCTTGCGCGCCATCGTCAGGAGACGCGCCGTCGCCGCGGGTTCCGTTTCCATCGCCAGATTGACGAAGATGCGCGGCAAATAGAACAGGCCGGCGAACCATGAAGCAATCAGAACGATGTGAAACGTCTTTACCCAAAGCATCAGCGGTCCTCTCGTTTATTGCCGGCCTTCACCGTGGCCCAGCACGACGTACTTGAGCGACGTCAGCCCTTCCAGACCCACCGGCCCGCGCGCGTGCAGCTTGTCATTCGAAATGCCGATTTCCGCGCCGAGGCCGAATTCGAAACCATCCGCGAAACGCGTCGATGCGTTGACCATCACGCTCGCCGAATCCACTTCGCGCAGGAAGCGCATTGCGCGATCGTGGTCTTCCGTGACGATCGCGTCGGTGTGCTGCGAACTGTACGTGTTGATGTGGTCGATCGCCGCATCGAGGCCGTCGACCACTTTGATCGCCAGCACCGGCGCGAGGTATTCGGTGCGCCAGTCTTCTTCGGTGGCATCGACGAGCGGTCCCACGCCCGCATCCGCCAGCACAGCGCGCGCCGCCGCGTCCACTCGCAGCTCGACTTGCTTATCGCGATACAGCTTGCCCAACGGCGGCAACACTTCGGCCGCTATGCCTCGCGCGACCAGCAGCGTTTCCATCGTGTTGCAGGTGCCGTAGCGGTGCGTCTTGGCGTTGTCGCAGACAGTCAGCGCCTTGGCCAGATCCGCGCGGTCGTCCACGTAAACGTGGCAGATGCCGTCGAGGTGCTTGATCATCGGCACGCGCGCTTCGTTCATCAGGCGCTCGATCAGACTCTTGCCGCCGCGCGGCACGATCACGTCGACGAATTCGGTCATCGTGATCAGCTTGCCGACAGCCGCACGGTCCGAGGTGGCCACCACTTGCACGGCATCTTGCGGCAAACCGGCCGCTTCCAGCCCTTCACCGATCAGCTTCGCCAACGCCGTATTGCATTCGAGCGCTTCCGAACCGCCGCGCAGAATCGTCGCGTTGCCCGACTTCAGGCACAGCGCGGCGGCGTCGATCGTCACGTTCGGACGCGATTCGTAGATGATGCCAATCACGCCCAGCGGCACGCGCATCTGGCCGACCTGAATGCCGCTCGGCCGGTACTTCAGATTGCTGATCTCGCCGATCGGATCGGCCAGCGCAGCGACTTGCCGCAAACCTTCGACCATCGTCTTCAGCGCTTTGTCCGACAGCGTCAAACGATCGATGAACGCGGCATCGTGACCCTTCTCGCGAGCCCGCGCGACGTCGCGCGCGTTGGCTTCTTTCAGCAGCGCGGCATCGCGTTCGATTGCCTGCGCAACGGCCGCGAGCGCGGAATTTTTCGCCGCCGTCGACGCCCGTGCCATCGCCCGCGAAGCTTGGCGGGCGCGGCGGCCGAGGTCGGTCATGTACTGGTCGATATCCATGGTGATTCTCGTGGTGCCGCGCACGTCGACGTGCGGCGGACAGGCAGAATGAGCGAAAGATGAGACGATTGTATGTCGGGTGAAGGCGCTTTGCTTGCGGCGCCGGCCAGTGCAATCCTTGTAGCCTAGGCCGCCATATGCCGAAAACGTCGCACGCTTGAGCGCTACTCGAAGCGCTAGCGGCAGCGGCTAGGCGCTCGCCCGGCAGGCTTGCCGTTGTGGCTCAGGCCGGCCTTCGAGCAGGCGCCGCTGCCGCGCTTCGAGGTCGTGGCGGTGGCACCGGCGCCGCTTTCGGCGAAGCCACTGTCATGGCCAACTCGAACAGGCCATCCCACGGATCGGGCGGCGGATCGTTGCGATGATTGCCGGGCGTGCCGCCCGACAAACCCTTCACCTGCCGATCGAGCCGCGCCGCCAGCGCCAGCGCTTTTTCCAGCGCACCTTCGCTCACACGCGACAACGCCGGTCCAATCAGCCGCTCGCGCGGCCCCCACACGCGGTTTTCGCGCACCAGCATCGCCAGCGGCTTGCCGGCCGCGACGCCGCGCTTGATCCGCAGCAGCGTGCGCACTTCTTCGACCACGGCCCACAGCACCAGCACCGCGGCCTCGCCTTCGCCGCGCAGTCCGTCGAGCATGCGCGACAAGCGGCCGACGTCGCCGGCCAGCATCGCTTCGTTCAGCTTGAAAACGTCGTAACGCGCGACGTTGAGCACAGCGTCCTGAACCTGTTCGAAGCTGAGCGGCCCAGCCGGATACAGCAAGCCGAGCTTCTGAATTTCCTGATGCGCGGCGAGCAGATTGCCTTCCACGCGCTCGGCGATGAACGCCAGCGCGCGCCGCCCTTCTTCGCCAGCGGCAACTCGCTGGCCCTGCGCGGCGAGCCGTTGGCCGACCCAATTCGGCAACTGCGCGCGCTCGACCGGATCGATCTTCAACGCGACGCCCGCGTCGGACAAAGCCGTGAACCACGCCGACTTCTGCGTGGCCGCGTCGAGCCGCGGCAGCGTGATCATGGTGAGCACGTCGTCATTGACGGCAGCAGCGAGCGCTTTCAGCGCGTCCGCGCCTTCCTTGCCGGGCTTGCCTGACGGAATACGCAACTCGACCAGTTGACGGTCGCCGAACAGCGACATCGACTGGCTCGCGCCCAGCAGCGAACTCCAGTCGAACCCGCGTTCGACCGTGAACACCGAGCGGTCGGTGAAGCCGGCCGCGCGCGCCGCGGCGCGAATGCGGTCGCATGCTTCCTGCGCGAGCAGGTGCTCGTCGCCGTACACGACGTACAGTCCGGCGAGTCCCTTGGCGAGATGCGCTTCGAGCGCGTCAAGTCGCAGTTGCATGGCTACCGATCGGCGAGGTTGAACAGGTGCGGCACATTGAACAAAGTGAACGGAATACGACGCTCACAGCGGCGGCGGCGGCAACGGCGCGCGCGGCGCAACCGACGGCACTTCCTGGCCCGGCGCCGGATGCATCGAGCGCACGACGCCCAGACGGCGCGTGAGCTGGTCGATCGCGTCGTTTTCCATATCGGCGAAGAGAATCTCGCTTTCGGCTGATTTCGCTTGCGAGAACTGGTCGCTATAGGTCATCGCGCGGTTCAACGCGATCACGCTCGGCGGAATCAGCAGCGTGCCGTCCTTGGCGATCAGCGAATAGTTCATGTTGAGATTCAATTGATACTCTTCGACTTGGCCCAGCGAGTTCAGCGTCAGCGTGCTGGTGCCGCGGCCTTCCGTGATCTGCAACGTGGCGTCGGCATTCGCGACCGAAGTGACCACGACCGTGTCGCTGCCGCCTTGCACGATACGCGTCAAGCGCGCGGCCGCCGCCGGCGAACCGCCGGCGATAAAGAGGCGTTTGAATGCGTAGTCCTGCTGGCCGCGCAGCTGGAAGCCGCAGGCGGACAACATCAGCACGCTGCAAGCCAGCGTCAAAAACGATCTGCGAGTCACATTGGCTCCTGGTTCGCAGTAGATTCCCCAGCACGGACAAGCGCCGCCGCGCGCGGCGGCGTCCTGCCTGCTGTCATGTCTTCGTCGAAACTCACACGACCACGTTCACGAGGCGGCCCGGCACCACGACGATCTTCTTCGGCGCCTTGCCTTCGCTGAACTTCGCGACCATCTCGTGCGCGGCGGCGAGCTGCTCGATCGCTTCACGCGAGGCGTCTTTCGCCACCGTGAGCGCGCCGCGCACCTTGCCGTTCACCTGCAGCACGAGTTCGATCTCGGACTGCTCCAGCGCCTTCTCGTCGACCTTCGGCCACGGCGCGTCGAGCAGCGAGCCGAGTTCGTCGGCGTAACCGAGTTCCTGCCACAGCTGGAACGTGAGGTGCGGCACGACCGGATACAGCACGCGCAGCATCACGCTATACGTTTCGCGCAGCACGGCCGGGCGGGCGCCCTTCGCGCTGTCGAGCGCGTTGAGCATCTTCATGGCGGCCGACACCACCGTGTTGTACTGCAAACGCTGGTAATCGAAGTCGGCCTGCTTCAGCACGCTGTAGATCTCGCGGCGCAGCGCCTTTTCGACGTCGTTGAGTTGAGCGGCGTCGAACGTGCCGCCCTGGCGTAACGCAGCTTCGTTCGTCTGACTGAAGTTCCACACGCGGCGCAGGAAGCGGCTCGCGCCTTCCACGCCCGAGCCGGACCATTCGAGCGACTGCTCGGGCGGTGCGGCGAACATCACGAACAGACGCGCGGTGTCCGCGCCGTGCTGATCGATCAGCAATTGCGGATCGACGCCGTTGTTCTTCGACTTCGACATTTTCTCGACGCCGCCGAGCACCACCGGCTGGCCGTCCGCATTCAGGACGGCGCCGACCGGGCGGCCCTTGTCGTCGAACGAAACGGTCACGTCGGCCGGGTTATACCAGGTCTTCTTGCCCGCTTCGTTTTCACGGTAGTAGGTTTCGTTGAGCACCATGCCCTGCGTCAGCAGATTTTTGGCCGGCTCGCCGAACTTGACCAGACCGAGATCGCGCATCACCTTCGCCCAGAAGCGCGAGTACAAGAGGTGCAGAATCGCGTGCTCGATGCCGCCGATGTACTGGTCCATCGGCGCCCAGTAGTCGGTGCGCTCGTCGACCATGGTCTTCGCATCCGGCGACGCGTAGCGGTAGAAGTACCACGACGAATCGACGAAGGTGTCCATGGTGTCGGTTTCGCGCTTGGCGGCGCCGCCGCAGGTCGGGCAGGTGCAGTTCACGAACGCTTCCGACTTGGCGAGCGGATTGCCCGTGCCGTCCGGCACGAGGTCTTCCGGCAGCACCACCGGCAGATCTTTTTCCGGCACCGGCACGTCGCCGCACGTCGGGCAATGGATGATCGGAATCGGCGTGCCCCAATAGCGCTGACGCGACACGCCCCAGTCACGCAGACGCCACGTGATCTGCTTGTCGCCGAGACCGAGTTCCTTCAAATCCGCGGCGATCTGGTCGACCGCTGCCTCATAGCCGAGGCCGTCGTACTTGCCGCTGTTGATCAGCGTACCAGTCTTGTCGCCATACCATTCTTGCCAGGCGTCGGTCGAGTATTCCTTGCCTTGAACGGCGACCACCTGCTTGATCGGCAGATCGTATTTCTTCACGAAGGCGAAGTCGCGCTCGTCGTGCGCCGGCACGCCCATCACGGCGCCTTCGCCGTAGCTCATCAGCACGTAGTTGCCGATCCACACTTCGACCTGTTCCTGCGTCAGCGGATGCGTGACGTAGAAGCCGGTGGCCATGCCCTTCTTTTCCATGGTCGCGACGTCGGCTTCAGCAACGCCGCCGCGCTTGCATTCCTCGATGAAAGCCTGCAACTCCGGCTTGTCTTTCGCGAGGCGCGTGGCGAGCGGATGCTCAGCGGCGATCGCGCAGAAGGTGACGCCCATGATCGTGTCGGCGCGCGTGGTGAACACGCGCAGCAGCTTCTGTTCGCCGTCGATCTCGTACGGGAAGCCGAAGTTCACGCCGAAACTCTTGCCGATCCAGTTCTGCTGCATGATCTTGACGCGCTCGGGCCAGCCGAGGCCTTCGAGGTCGTTCAGCAGTTCGTCCGCGTACTGCGTGATGCGCATGTAGTACATCGGGATTTCGCGCTTTTCGACCAGCGCGCCCGAACGCCAGCCGCGGCCGTCGATCACCTGCTCGTTGGCGAGCACGGTCTGATCGACCGGATCCCAGTTGACGGTGCCGGTTTTCTTGTACGCGATGCCCTTTTCCAGCATCTTCAGGAACAGCCACTGGTTCCACTTGTAGTAGTCCGGGCTGCAGGTGGCGACTTCACGCGACCAGTCGATCGCGAGGCCCATCGACTGCATCTGCTTCTTCATGTAAGCGATGTTGTCGTAGGTCCACTTGGCCGGCGGCACGTTGTTGGCCATCGCGGCGTTTTCCGCCGGCATGCCGAACGCGTCCCAACCCATCGGCATCAGCACGTTGTAGCCGTTCATCCGCAGATAGCGGTACATCACGTCGTTGATCGTATAGTTGCGCACGTGACCCATGTGCAGCTTGCCCGACGGGTACGGCAGCATCGAGACGCAATAGAACTTGGGCTTGTCGGTGACTTCCGTCGACTTGTACGCGTCGATGGCGCGCCATTGCCCTTGCGCGGCGGATTCGACGTCGGAGGGAACGTATTTTTCGTGCATGGTGTGATGGGATCGCTGGGTCGGTGCTTTCGCACCGGCCGCTTTGGTGCTCTGCTGGATGAAATGGCGTCGTTTCCCCTTCGGCGGGGGAAAGGGCTGATTATACCGTCCGCGGACGGGTACGCCGCGCGGCGTGCCGCATGGGTTTGACCGCGTCGCGCGGGAGCGAGCCCGCGGGTTCGCAGTCCCGGCGAGATGGCGTGCCGAACTGGCCCCCTCGCGGACCGCGGCAACGGCGCTATGGCGCCTTTGGAGTTGCGGCTGCCGGCAGCGGCGGGGCCGTCACGAAACCGATCCGCTCGAGCCCGCTCTGCTGCGCCGCGCCCATGACCTGCGCGATCACCTCGTAGCGCGTGGAGCGCTCGGCGCGTAGCTGGATCTCCGGCTGGTCGCTCTGCTTGCCCGCTTGCGCGAAGCGCGCGCGCATCTGCTCGAGCGTGATCACACTGCCGTCCCAGTACAGCTTGCCGGCGGCGTCGATGGAAAGGGAAATGGTTTGCGGCGTCTGGCGCGCGGGCGCGGCCGCGACTCTGGGCAAATCGAGCCGGATCGCGTGCGTGAATAAAGGCGCGGTAATGATAAAAATCACCAGCAGGACCAGCATCACGTCGATCAGCGGCGTCATGTTGATCTCGGCCATGGGCGCGGCCGTCTGCTTTTTCTCGAGTCCGCCGAATGCCATATCGCCTCCTTCTGTCCGAGCGGCGCGCTTAGTGAGTCGAGGCCTGCTGAGCCCGCGCCGGCGCCTGCGTGTGACCCTGCTCCGCCGGCGCGCAGACGTAGGCGTGCAGGTCGTGCGCGAAGCCGTCGAGGTCTTCCGTCAACTGCCGCACCATCCGCCCGAGCACGTTGTAGGCGAGCACGGCCGGAATCGCGACCACGAGGCCGAATGCGGTCATGATGAGCGCCTCGCCGACCGGCCCGGCGACGTTTTCAATCTGCGCCTGACCGCTCGCAGCAATGCTGCCGAGCGCGTGATAGATGCCCCACACGGTGCCGAGCAGGCCGACGAATGGCGCCGTGCTGCCCACCGAGGCCAGCAGCACCTGGCCGAATTCGAGCCGTCGCTGCGACGCGTTGAGCGCCTGACGCAGAGCCCGCAACACCCGCTCGCCACGTTCGACGCGCGCGAGCAGCGCGCCCGGAATATCCACCTCAGACGCATGCAGCGCTGCTTCCGCCAGCGGCGTGAAGACGCGCTCGCGGTCCGCGCGCTTTAACGCCGCGACGCCTTCGGCCAGCGTGGGCGCCTGCCAGAACTGGGCAAGCGCGCGCGTGGCCTGACGTTTGGCGCGCGTGAGGATCCAGCTTTTGACGATCAGAAAGCACCAGCTCGCAATCGACATGGCCAGCAGCACGTACGCGACGCCATGCGTGATCGCATCGCTGGTTTGCAGGTAATGGATGATGCCGCTGCTGCCTGCCATCTGACCTCGCCGTGGAGTAGTGATTTCAGGGGCGCGAACACGTGGAGCGATGCCCCTTCGGTTCGCTCAGGACGAGCTCAACGCAGACCGAGCACGTCCTGCATGTCGAAGAAGCCAGTTGCGTGGCCTTCGAGGAAACGCACAGCACGAAGCGCGCCTTGCGCGTACGACAGACGGCTCGCCGATTTGTGCGTGATTTCGATGCGCTCGCCGATGCCCGCGAACAGCACCGTATGGTCCCCGACGATATCGCCGCCGCGAATCGCCGAAAAACCTATCGTGGACGGGTCGCGCTCGCCGGTCACGCCTTCGCGGCTGTACACCGCGCAGTCGTCGAGATTGCGGCCGAGCGCATTGGCGATCACCTCGCCCATGGTCAACGCCGTGCCGGACGGCGCGTCGACCTTGTGACGATGATGCGCCTCGATGATTTCGACGTCGTAGCCGGTCGCGAAATGCTTGGCCGCGAATTCGAGCAGCTTCAGCGTGACGTTCACGCCCACGCTCATGTTCGACGAGAACATGATGGCGATCTTGTCCGCCGCGGCGCGCAGTTGCGCCTTCTGCTCGTTGTCGAAGCCGGTCGTGCCGATCACCATTTTCACGTTGTGACGCTGCGCCGCTTCGAGATGCATCAGCGTGCCTTCGGGGCGCGTGAAGTCGATCAGGTAATCGGATTCGGCGAACACGCGCTCGACGTCGTCGGTCAGCACGACGCCCGTCTGTTTGCCCAGAAACGCGCCGGCGTCCTGCCCGAGTTGCGGGGAGCCCGCGCGGTCGAGCGCGCCGGACAGCGTGGCGCCGGAATCGTTAAGGACTGTTTCGATGAGCATGCGGCCCATACGGCCCGATGCGCCAGCAATGGCAATTTTCATGGCTACGAGGGTTCGAAAGGCAAAACCCGGCAAAGGCGGGTAAAAGCGGCGGCGGGCAGCACACCCAAGCGCCGCGCATGACTGAAAAAACGAAGAACCGGACGAACGCTTTGCACGGTGCGGTTGCCCGCGCGCAGCGCCCGTCTTAAGACACGGACAGCGCGATTAGCCGCCCGTTCCCGAAGCCGGAGAAGAGGTCAGCGGCGCGTTGTGCGCCGGGCTGCTGTTGCTGCTCTGCGGGCCCGTCGGTCCAACCGGATTGCTGTTGTCCGTACCCGGATTTTGCGGCGGCGGCGGACGGTGGAACTGGAACTGCGGCTGACCCGCGGCCGTCGGGCCTTGCTGCGGGATGCCGCCGCCGTTGGCGGTCGGCGCGCTCGGCACGCTCGGACGCGCATTGGGCGACAACTGCACTGCATTGGTCGCACGATTGGCGGCTTGCGCGGCTTCCGCGTTGGCGTCCGTGGACGGGACACCCGCTGCGGCAGCGCCGGCCACGGACGGCGAAAGCACGGTGTCCGGCGTGGTCGGCACGGCCGCAGCCGCCGGCGCGCTCGCGCCGCTGGCACCGCTCGCCACGGCCGCTGCCGCCTTCTTCTTGCCCGACTTGTCGCCGTCGATTTCAGCCAGCAACTCGAGGTTGGACGGCAGATCGTCGCCGCCCGACCAGCTGGCGACGCGGTCGCCCGCGAATATGACCACGAAGTCGCGCTGCTGCACGACGTTAGTCGAGCCGCGCTTGAAATAGAACACGTAGTCCCAGCGATCGGCGTGGAACATGTCGGTCAGGAGCGGCGTGCCGAGCAGTTGCTTGACCTGCGCGCGGGACAGGCCGACCTGCATCTGTGCTGCCGCTTCTTTCGAGACGAAATTGCCTTGCACCACTGTAATCCGGTACGGCGTGATGCTTTGGGCAACACGCTGCGTCAGGCTGTCGTAAGTGGAACATCCGGCAAGAACCGCGACAGTCGCAACAGCGATCAAGGTACCCCGCATGCGGCTCCCCCGGTAGATCAATTGAGATTTTGAAATCATTTCACTCACCGTGCGGGCCCGCTGACGAGCCGCGCGAGTTTCATTCCATCGAAGATGACCAGAACGGCAAAAACACATTACTATGAGAGCCCAGCATTGTACTCTAGGGATCCCTTGTCATGACCAATCCAACCGATCTCAAGAATATCGGGCTCAAGGCGACCCTTCCGCGCCTCAAAATCCTTGAGATTTTTCAGCACAGCCCGGTGCGCCACCTGACGGCCGAAGACGTGTACCGCAACCTGCTGCACGAAGAACTCGATATCGGTCTTGCAACCGTGTATCGCGTCCTAACGCAATTCGAGCAGGCGGGCCTGCTCTCGCGCAGCAATTTCGAGTCGGGTAAGGCGGTGTTCGAACTGAACGAAGGGTCACACCACGACCACCTCGTGTGCCTCGATTGCGGGCTCGTCGAAGAATTTTTCGACTCCGAAATCGAGAGCCGCCAGCAGTCCATCGCGAAAGAACGCGGCTTCAAGCTGCAAGAACACGCTTTGGCGCTGTACGGCGCCTGCACGAAGGAGAATTGCCCGCATCGCAAGCATTGATGCGGTGCCGGCCGCGCTGGGGTGCGCGGTCAGGTGGCCAAAAAAAGACCCGGCCGATGCCAATCGGCCGGGTCTTTTTTCGTCTGCAGCGTCGCTTTTTGCGGGAACCGTTACGACCCTATTCCACCAGCTCGGCGCGGGCTTCGAACGTCAGCCGCCACGGCTCCGCCAATGACAATTCGTCGCAATTAGGCTGCTCGCCGCCACGATCGACCACCACGAAATCGCTCACCCGATCGAGCGCGAGCAACGGGTGGTGCCAGACGCCTTTCGCGTAGTTCACGCCCTGCCACGCGTCGGTCCAGAAGGCGCGCATCTGCGCCGGATCGAACTCGCCGGCCGGCGCGACGACCACCAGATAGCGGCCGGCGGTCAAGGGAATGAAAGCCTGGCTGCCGAGCGGATGCCGCTCCATCATCGTGATCTCGACCGGCAGCGCACGCGGCTGCGCGCGAAACAGGTTGATCAGCGGCCGGCCGCCGTTCTCCGTCACATCGACACTGGCCAGGTCGTGATAGCGCTCGGTCGTGCCGCCGTTGATGGCGAAATGACGCGCGCCGTCCAACTCGATGACGTCGCCGAACGGCGCGAAAGTCGCGCGCGTGAGCCGTTCCATCTGCAATGTCTTCATCGACGACTCCGTTATGCGATTTCGCCCCACAGGCGCAGGCGCGACACGCCGCCGTCCGGAAAGATATTGAAACGAACATGCGTGACCGGGCCGAGCGACGCGAGGTCATCCGCGAAGGTGTGGACGTGGTCCATCTGCAGTTTCTGTTCGCCGAGCAGCACCGGCCAGAACATCGCCTGCGTAACGAGCGAATCGTCCGTGCCGCCCGTCACCGACGCGGCTTGCAGCGAGCAGCGGTCCGGGAAGTTGCCCTTGAAGTGCGCCGTATCCACTTCGATCTTGCGAATCACGCCCGGCCGCGCCAACGCGACGATCGCCCAATCGTTGCCCGGCTCGCGGCGGCGCCGGGTTTCCCAGCCGTCGCCCATGTTGACGCCGCGGCCCGGCATCAGCATCTGCGAAGCCGGCCCGAAGTGCTGGTTGTTCGCCGCGACCAGATAGGCGCCGTTTTCGATCGCCGCCAGATCCAGCAGCGTGCCGCGCTCCACGCGCTCCCAATCGCGCTTCGGCTGGCCGTACACGCGCAAACGCGCGAGGCCGCCGTCCGGGTACAGATTCACACGCAGATGGGTGAACGCGCGCGCGTCGTTCACGTCGACGTAGTGGTGCTGATTGCCCTGCAGCGTGGTGGCCGGTACGAGCGTTTGCCAGTCGGCGCTATCGGGCGGCACTTCGCCATCCACGTAGCAGGCGTCGATCGACGCCGCCGGCGGGAAGTTGCCGGTGAAGTGGCTCGTGTCCAGATCCACGCCGTGCACGACGCCCGGATGCGCGAGGCGGATCACACAGGAGTCGTGGCCGGTGGTGCGCTTGCGGCGGGTTTCCCAGCCGTCCATCCACTTACCGTGGTCGTCGTATTTGCCGGGGATGAACACCGCCGGCTGCGGCTCCAGCATGCGTTCTTTCGGGGCGAAGAATTCGTCGCTGGCGAAAAGCGCCTTCGCGCCCAGGCGCGGGTCGGCGAGATTCATGTAGCGACGGGTGAAAGCGGGAGCGTTGGGGTCGAGGATCGGATTGGCCATAGTCTCTAGTCTCGGTCAGGCAGCGAAAAAGTGAAGGAGGGCCGGCGTTCTTGGAATCTGCCGGCGCTGGAAGCGCGCTGCATTGGCGCGCGGATCTGGATACGGTTTCTCAGGTTCAGACGGCGTGAGCGTGTTCGCCGGCGGCAGGCTCGGCGTCGTCACCGGCCGGCACGAAGCGCAACGCCGCATCGCGGTTCAGTACGCGGTGGGCGCGCGCCCGGTCGATATCGTTTTCCCACACGGCGACCACCACCGTCGCCACGCAATTGCCGATCAGGTTGGTCAGCGCGCGGGCAATGCCGACGAACCAGTCGACCGGCAGGATCAGCACGAGGCCGAGCACGGGGATCGCGGGAATCGCGGACAGCGTGGCGGCCAGAATCACGATGGCCGAGCCGGGAATGCCGTGCGCGCCCTTCGACGTCACCAGCGACACCAGCACCACCACGATCAGGTCATGCATGGACAGCGGCGTGTTGGTGGCCTGCGCGATGAAGATAACCGCGAGAGTGAGATAGATGGAGAACCCGTCGAGATTGAACGAATAGCCGGTCGGAATGACGAGGCCGACGGTCGAATCTTTGACGCCCATCCATTCGAGCTTGCGCATGATCTGCGGCAGCACGGCGTCCGATGAAGCGGTGCCGAGCACGATCGACAGTTCTTCGCGCAGATAGCGAATCAGCTTGAAGATGCTGAAGCCGGCCAGACGCATGACGACGCCCAGCACGACGGCCACGAACACGAAACAGCTCACGTAGAACACGAGCACCAGCATGCCGAGCTGCTTGAGCGATTCGACGCCGTACGTGCCGGTGGTAAACGCGATCGCCCCGAGCACGCCGAGCGGCGCGAGCTTGATGATGAAACCCATCACGCGGAAAAACACTTGCGAGAGTTCGTCGATCAGGTTGCTCACTCGCTGCGCCTTGTTGCCGAGCAGCGACAGCGCCGAGCCGAACAGCACCGAAAACACGAGAATCTGCAGGATGTCGCCGGTGGCGAACGCATTGATCGCCGTGTCGGGGATGATCTTCAGCAGAAAGCCGGCGGTGTCCTTGAGGCTCTTCGCATGCTCGGTGTAGGTCGAGAGCGAGGCGGGATCAAGCGAGTGCAGATCGATGTTCATGCCGACACCGGGGCGCGTGACATACGCCAGGATCGCGCCGATCACGAGCGCGATCGTCGTCATCACCTCGAAGTAGATCACGGCCTTCAGGCCGACCCGCCCCACTTTGCGCAAGTCGCCGGCATGCGCCATGCCACTGACCACCACACAAAAGACGATTGGCCCGATCACCATCTTGATCAGCTTGAGAAAGCCGTCGCCGAGCGGGCGTAGCGATTGGGCGAAATGCGGGAAGACGGCACCGATTACGATGCCCGCCACCAGCGCTATGACGACCCGGCCAAACAGCGAATTGAAAAATTTCAACACGGCTTCCTCCTGGTTGCGATTCACATCTGTTCAGACTGGTCCGACCAGTACTGTTATCTCGAATAGTAGGAAGCCGATATACTGACGTCAAGGATTCATAGAACAGTGTTTACCCGCTGTTTTTCAAGCGGTTTCGGGTCGGATCGGCAGCGGCGAGCGGCAAGCCGTACGAGCGTTCAGACCGCGTATTACAATGCTGGTCAGACCGCGCTTTCAAGTGAGCCAACGATGAAAAACGTGCCGCATACCGTTACTGATGCCGCCATCGCGACCATCCGCGAACGGATCGAAGCGGGCGCCTATCCCGTGGGCAGTTTGCTGCCGGCCCAGCGTCAACTCTCCGAAGAACTCGCGATCAGCCGGGCGTCGTTGCGCGAAGCGCTTTCCACGCTCGAGGCGCTCGGTCTGCTGGTGATCAGGCCCGGCAAGGGTGTGTACGTGGAAAGCGCGCAGGCCTCGGCCGCGCAAGCGTGGCGCTTCGCGGAGCAGTCGTCGCTGCCGGACACCTATCAGATGCGCTTCGCGCTGGAAGGTTTTATCGCGCGCATGGCGGCGCTGGCGGTCAGCGATTCCGACCTTGCCTGGTTCGAAGAGAACATCACAGCCATGCAAACGGCGCTCGCCTGCGACGAACTCGACGAAGCCGCTCGCCTCGACTACGACTTCCACATGCGGATCGTGAACATTGCCGGCAACGCGGCGATCGAATCGATTCTGAGCAGCAGTGCGGAGATCATGAAGGAAAGCCAGCGCATGCCGTTCTATCGGCGCGAACTGGTGCTGTCCACCTACAACGAGCATCGCGTGATTCTGGACGCGCTCAAGGCGCGCGATTCCGCCGCGGCCGGCAAAGCCATCGAGACGCATATCTCTAACGCCGCGCAGCGCGCCGGCGTCTATTTCCCGACGCCGCACGCGTAAAAAAAGCCGCTCCGAAGAGCGGCTTTTTTAATCCTGCCGCCGGCTCGAAGCCGGCATTGCAGGTCAAGGCACGAAGACTTACTTCGCGTTGGCGAGCGCCACAGCCGTGTCCAGCATGCGGTTCGAGAAGCCCCACTCGTTGTCGTACCAGCTCGACACCTTCACCAGACGGCCCGACACCTTGGTCAGCGTGGCGTCGAACGTCGACGAAGCGGGGTTGTGGTTGAAGTCGATCGACACCAGCGGTGCGTCGTTGTAGCCGAGGATGCCCTTCAGCGAACCTTCCGACGCTTCCTTCATGATCGCGTTGACTTCTTCGACCGTCGTGTCGCGTGCAGCGATGAACGACAGGTCGACGACCGACACGTTGATCGTCGGAACGCGAATCGCGTAGCCGTCCAGCTTGCCGTTCAGTTCCGGCAGCACCAGACCGACCGCCGAAGCCGCGCCGGTCTTGGTCGGGATCTGGCTGTGCGTGGCCGAGCGCGCGCGGCGCAGGTCTTCGTGGTACACGTCCGTCAGAACCTGGTCGTTCGTGTACGCGTGGATCGTGGTCATCAGACCGTTCACCAGACCGATCTTGTCGTTCAGCGGCTTGACGAGCGGCGCGAGGCAGTTCGTCGTGCACGATGCGTTCGAGATCACCGTGTCCGAGGCCTTCAGCACGTTGTGGTTCACGCCGTAGACGATCGTGGCGTCGACGTCTTTACCGCCCGGCGCCGAGATGATCACCTTCTTCGCGCCGCCCTTGATGTGCGCGCTGGCCTTTTCCTTGGTCGTGAAAAAGCCCGTGCATTCCAGCACGACGTCGACGTTCAGCTCGCCCCACGGCAGTTCAGCCGGGTTGCGGTTGGCCAGCACGCGGATCTTGTCGCCGTTGACAACCAGGTAGTCGCCGTCCACCGACACTTCGCCCGGGAACTTGCCGTGCGCCGTGTCGTATTGCGTCAGGTGAGCGTTCGTCTTGGCATCGCCAAGATCGTTGATGGCGACGATTTCGATATCGTGCTTCTTGCCGTTTTCATAGAAGGCGCGCAGCGTGTTGCGGCCGATCCGGCCGTAGCCGTTGATTGCGACGCGAATCGTCATGGTCTATCTCCTGAGGGCTGAAAAAATACGTCCAGGTTCGTCTGACTGACCGCGTTGCCGCGCGTTCGCACGCAAGCGGCAACGCTTGATCGAAAATCAGCCGAGTGCGGCTTTTGCCGTCTCTACCACGTGCTCGACAGTGAAGCCGAAATGCTTGAACAGCACGCCCGCCGGGGCCGACTCGCCGAACGTGTCGATGCCGACCACGCCGCCTTCCAGACCCACGTACTTGCGCCAGAAATCCGTCACACCCGCTTCGATCGCGACACGGCGCACGCCATGCGGCAGCACGCGTTCGCGGTACTCGGCGTCCTGCTTGTCGAACACGGTGGTCGACGGCATGGACACGACGCGCGCCGCGATGCCTTCGCGCGCCAGCGGCTCGATCGCGTTCAGTGCCAGTTCGACTTCCGAGCCGGTTGCGATCAGGATGATCTTGCGCGCGACGATTTCGTCGTTCCAGTCGCGCAGCACGTAGCCGCCCTTCTCGATGTTCGCGATCTGCGCGTCGGTACGCTCCGAGAACGGCAGGTTCTGACGGCTGAAGATCAGGCACGACGGGCCGTGGTGTGCGACTGCGTGGGTCCAGGCCACCGCAGTCTCAACGGTATCAGCCGGGCGCCACACTTGCAGGTGCGGAATCAGACGCAAGCTTGCAACGTGTTCGATCGACTGGTGGGTCGGGCCGTCTTCGCCGAGACCGATCGAGTCGTGCGTGAACACGAAGATCGACGGCGCTTTCATCAGCGCGGCGACGCGCAGCGCGTTGCGGCTGTAATCCGAGAACGTCAGGAACGTGCCGCCGAACGCCTTGAAGCCGCCATGCAGCGCCATGCCATTGATCGCGGCGCTCATGCCGAATTCGCGCACGCCGTAGTTGACGTAGTTGCCGGCGGCGTGGCCTTCCGCGTTCACACGCACGGGCTTGGCAGCCTTCCAGTTGGTCAGGTTCGAGCCGGTCAGGTCGGCGGAGCCGCCGAGCAGTTCCGGCAGCACGGCCGACAAAGCTTCGATAGCCTGCTGCGATGCCTTGCGCGTCGCGACGGTTTCCGCGCGCTCGTTCGCGCCGGCAATGATCGCCTTGGCCTTTTCCTTCCAGTCGGCGGGCAATTGCTTCGCGTCGCGACGCTTGAATTCAGCGGCTTCCTGCGGGTATTTGGCTGCGTACGCGGCGAACGCCTTGTCCCACTCGGATTCGTTGCGTGCGCCGGCTTCTTTCGCGTCCCATGCTGCGTAGACTTCTTGCGGGATCACGAACGGTTCCCACTTCCAGCCGATCTTTTCGCGCGTGGCCGCGACTTCCTTGTCGCCGAGCGCCGCGCCGTGCGAATCGTGGCTGCCGGCCTTGTTCGGCGAGCCTTCGCCGATCACCGTCTTGCAGCAGATCAGCGTGGGCTTGTCGGATTGCTTGGCTTGCTTGATCGCCGCGTCCACTGCCTCGACGTCGTGGCCGACCACGTTCGGGATCACGTTCCAGCCATACGCTTCAAAGCGCTTCGGCGTGTCGTCGTGGAACCAGTGCACCACTTCGCCGTCGATCGAGATGCCGTTGTCGTCGTAGAACGCAATCAGCTTGTTCAGCTTCAGCACGCCCGCCAGCGAGCAGGCTTCGTGCGAGATGCCTTCCATCAGGCAGCCGTCGCCGACGAACGCATACGTGTGGTGGTCGACGATCTTTGCGTCAGGCTTGTTGAATTCGGTCGCGAGCAGCGATTCCGCGAGCGCCATGCCGACCGCATTCGCCAGACCCTGGCCGAGCGGGCCGGTGGTCGTCTCGACGCCCGGCGTGATGCCGTATTCCGGGTGGCCCGGCGTCTTCGAATGCATCTGACGGAAGTTCTTCAGCTCGTCGATGGGCAGATCGTAGCCGGTGAGGTGCAGCAGCGAGTACAGCAGCATCGAGCCGTGACCGTTCGACAGCACGAAGCGGTCGCGATCGGCCCATTGCGGGTTCTTCGGGTTGTGACGCAGATGACGCGACCACAAAGCCACGCCGATTTCGGCCATGCCCATCGGCATGCCGGGGTGGCCGGAATTCGCTTTTTGGACGGCGTCCATGGACAACGCGCGGATTGCGTTGGCCATCAAGGAGGTGTGTGCGGGAGACGGGGTCGTCATGTCGAGTCCGGAGACAGAGTCAGAAAGCGGTGCGCGCTTGAGGCCCGGATGCTCGAATGCCGGTTCACTTCGGCGCACGATGCGGCGCCGGTAGACGCGAAACGGGCAGAGCAAACGGACAAGGCTGAAAGCGTGACATTCTAACAGATCGTTGCCCGCGCCCCGCTCCGAAAGCCGTCCGGCCGTGTGGCTCGACGCGCCCGCCGCTGCCACGCCGCGCTCCGGCCTTTACAATTGCACAACCAGAACCTACCGCGCTCCGGACGGAGCCCGCCATCCGTGAGCGCTCCGCTGCTGTTCCAACCGAGTCCCGACGCCGTCTACGGATTTCCGCACGCGAAACGGCTGGCGCGCGTCGATTCGCCATATCAGCGGATCGAGGTCTGGGACACGCCGCAGCTCGGCCGGCTCTTCACACTCGACGGCCGTCCGATGACGTCCACCGGCGACGAGTTTATCTATCACGAATGCATGGTGCATCCGGCCGCGCTGGCGCATCCGGCGCCGCGCGCAGCGCTGGTGCTGGGCGGCGGCGACGGTGGCGCCGCGCGGCAATTGCTGAAGCACGCGGGCATCGGACGGATTGTGGTGGCGGAGCTGGACGCGCAAGTCGTACGTCTGACGCGCGAGCATTTGCCCGAGGTGCACGGCGGCGCATTCGACGATCCGCGCGTCGAGTTGGTGATCGGCGACGCTGCGCAGTACGTCGAGGCAGCCGCGCCGGCACAGTTCGATCTCGTGGTGTTCGACCTGACGCCGCCGGACTCACCCGCCGCCGGTCTTTACACGCAAGCGTTCTATCAGCAGCTCAAGCGGGTCATGAGCCCGACTGCCGCAGTCTCCGTGCATCTCGGCTCGCCGTATTTCCATGCCGAACGCGTCGCGCGCCTGCTCGATGATCTGCGCGCGACATTCGTGGTCGTCCGCACCATGAGCACTTTCGTACCGCTGTACGGCTCGCTCTGGATGATGGCGACCGCCAGCGACACGCTCGACCCCGCCGCACTCACCGTCGATACGCTCACTGAACGCCTCGCCGCGCGCGGAATCGACACCCTGATGCATTACAACGCGGTCATGCACGCCGGACTGTTCTCGGCATCCAGTTCAGTGCGCGATAAACTAAGTCAATTCTTAAAGCCAGCAAGCTAACGCGTGGGCAAAATGCACGACTCCGTCGGATTGCGCTATGGGCGTATCGATATGCAAACTTCCGCCTGGACTCGCAGCATGTGCCCCGCCAACCTCATGATCCGGAGAATCCCATGACCGCCTCCCGCCCAGCCGGTGTGCCCTGGTTGACCCCCTATCTGACGGTGCGCGACGCAAGTGCCGCGTCCGCGTTCTTCTCAGCGGCGTTCGGCTTCGAAGTGCGTGACAGTGTCCAGGACGACGGTGTCGTCATGCATGTCGAGATGACCTATCAAGGCCAGTTAATCGTGATGTTCGCTCCGGAAGGCGCGTTCGGCTCGGCGGCGAAAACACCCAAAAGCGCGGGCGCGATCGCACCGCAATCGTTCTATGTCTATGTCGACGATGTCGACGCGATTTACGCGCGGGCGCTGGCCGCCGGCGCAAAATCGCTGAGCGAGCCACAGGATCAGTTCTGGGGCGACCGCTTCGCCCAGGTCGAAGATCTGGACGGCTACCGCTGGGCGCTCGCTCGCCACCTTTCGTGAACCAATGAGTATTTTTCTGATGCCACGCTTTTTCGTCGATAAGCCTCTCCAGCCCGACGACGTCATGCCGCTTCCCGATGACGTCGTTCGGCATGTGCTCGTGCTGCGTCTGCAGCCAGGCGATTCGATCGTCCTTTTCAACGGCGAAGGCGGCGAATACAGCGCTGAACTCGTCGAAGTCGAAAGGCGCTCGGCCATGGTAAAAATCCGCGAATTCCGCAATATCGAAGTCGAGGCGCCGTATCGGCTCACGCTCGCGCAGGGCATTGCCGGTGGCGACAAGATGGACTGGCTGATCGAGAAAGCCGTCGAACTGGGCGCGTCCAGCTTCGTGCCGTTGACCACTACGCGCAGCGTCGTGCGTCTGACCGGCGAACGCGCGCAGCGGCGGCATGCGCACTGGCAGGGCATCGTGCGGGCGTCGTGCGAGCAGTGCGGGCGCAATCGCCTGCCGGAAGTAATGCCGGTGCGCGAAATCGCGACCTGGCTCGGTACCATGCCGCGTACGCCCGAGGAAGGCGACTTGCGCATTCTGCTTTCTCCGCGCGCCAGCATCAGCTTTTCCGCCCTGCCCGCCGAGCCGCCGAAAGGACGCGTGACGGTGCTGGTGGGCCCGGAAGGCGGGTTTTCCGCTACCGAGGAAGCGGCCGCTACTGATTACGGTTTCACCGCCGTCGGCCTCGGCCCGCGTGTGATGCGCACAGAAACTGCCGGCATCGCCGTTCTCTCGGCGCTGGCGGCCGGCTGGGGCGGCTGGTAAGCCGCTTGTGTGGCGCGCCGATCGCGTTGGATCGCCTTGGTTAAGGGCGGCAAGTCACGTCGACCGCAGCATCAAAAGCAAAAGGCCCGCCGATTGGCGGGCCTTTCTTCTGCTTAGCCTAAACAGGCAACGTTCAAGCAAAAGCTTAAGCAAACGAGTAAAACACCCGGAACGCCACCTTCCGCTCGGCCCAGAACTCCGCGGCCTCGCGGAACACGTCCAGCAGTGTCTCGCGCCCTTCCTTGTCGAACTTCTGCGCGACCGGCAACTGCTCGAGCACGATCACAAAGCCCGGCTGCGCGCCCGCCTTCTGAACCAGATCGGTCAGGCAGTCGTACAGCGCGTCGTAATTCTTGCCGAAATGTTTCGGAAACAGGAACGACGTCGCGATGGTTTCGAGCACTTCCTGTTTGGACTGCGCATTGGCGCAATACGCATAGAGAAAATGCTGGCCGAGCTGGTTGGCCTCGTCGGCGAGATCCTGCACGCGGAACGCGCGGATCGACTGTACGATGTTCGGTCGTACGGTCTTGAAAAGACTCATGGGCTCCTCGTTCGATGAAACCACAGTGCCTGCTTCGCTCTGGTTCTCGCGGCCCTGATCGCCGGCGCGCATCTGCATGACGCGTTGGAACAAATTGCCGTCGCCGGCCGCGAAAAGATCCGTCGCGACTCCGGAGTCGTGCGCGTAGACGTTGTCGCTCATGCCGTTCATCCCGATGTCATTCAACAATACGATTAAAACTGGTGTAGTGGTCGTCCGAGTAGTAACAATTGTCGGTTCGCTTCAGCGGACCTCCGCAGACGATGCGACGCGCCCCGCGATTACGTGAACGAGGCGTGGGAACGGTGTATTCGTGGTAATAGCCGCGCCGATGGGCCGGCAGCAACCGTTCGCGATTGCCGAATACGATGCCGTCCTTCTCATACGGGTAAGGCCCGCCCGCGGCAATCAAGTTCAATGTATTGACCGCTTCATGTGGCAACTGCGCTAGTGCGACGGTGCCCTGCGACTGCGCGTCCGCCTCGGCGGGTGCCGTGGAATCGCGCGCGAACGCGCCAGGCACGGGGCCGGATAAAGCGCACAGCGTAACAGCACCGATCAGCACGCCTTTCATGCGTTGCCACTTGCGTGCCATGTATCAAGGTTCCCCGCTGTTAGCTCACGAGTTTGACGACCATGAAAGTCGTAAGGGTATCGCTAATGGCCCCCGGAATCAACGTTCGCCGGGCGGCCGACATCCTCCGATCAGGCGCGAAAGGGCCACCGGCGCGGCTTTGACGACTTTTGACAGAATGTTTAGCTTAGTCAAGCTAAACTTAGCTCAACGGTGCGAATCGAGGGAAGGCAGGCAAGTGGGGAGCGGACGGCAGGCCGCTTTGCATGAGTCAGCAAACCTTGATTCCCCGTGGCAAGGGTCTTGAGCCCTTGAACGCTCTTGAAGGCGGAATCTTGTATGACTTGCCGTTTTTTGGGTGGCATTCCCCTGTGCACCCTGAGGCGTGCCCGTTGCGGGCGCGCCTTTTTTTTGCATGGCGCGCGGTCTTCAAACCGGCGCCATGCTTCGACCGGATCGCGGATTAACGGGCCGCGATCACATCCGCCACCAGCAGCGCCGTCATGTTGACGATCCGGCGCACCGTCGCCGACGCCGTCAGCACGTGCACTGGCTTGGCTGCGCCCAGCAGCATCGGACCAATCGCGATGTTGTTGCCCGCAGCCGTCTTCAGCAGGTTGTACGAGATGTTGGCCGCGTCGATGTTCGGCAGCACCAGCAGGTTCGCGTCGCCTTCGAGCGTCGAGTCGGGCATCACCTCGCGGCGCAGATTCGCGTCGAGCGCGATGTCGCCGTGCATTTCGCCGTCCACGTGCAGGTCCGGTGCGCGTTCGCGCAGGATCGCCAGCGTGTCGCGCATCTTCTGCGCGGTCGGCGCGTTGCTCGTGCCGAAGTTCGAATGCGACAGCAGCGCGATCTTCGGCTCGATACCGAAACGGCGCACTTCCTCAGCCGCCATGATCGTGATTTCCGCCAGTTGCTCCGGCGTCGGATCAACGTTCACGTGCGTATCCACCAGGAAAATCTGCCGGTTCGGCAGCACCAGCGCGTTCATCGCCGCATAGACCTTCGCGCCTTCCTTCTTGCCGATCACCTGATCGATGAAGTGCAGGTGACGATGCGTGGTCGACACCGTGCCGCAGATCATGCCGTCCGCTTCGCCCTTTTCCACCAGCATCGCGCCGATCAGCGTGGTGCGGCGGCGCATTTCGAGCTTCGCCATCTGCGCGCTGATGCCCTTGCGCGACATCATCTTGTGATATTCCTGCCAGAAGTCGCGATAGCGCTCGTCGTGGTCGGTGTTCACGACCGTGTAGTCCTGCCCCGCGACCAGACGCAACCCGTAGCGCGCAATGCGCTGCTCGATCACCGCCGGCCGGCCGATCAGGATCGGCCTGGCGAGCTTCTCGTCGACGATGATCTGCATCGCGCGCAGTACGCGCTCTTCTTCGCCTTCCGCGAACACGATGCGCTTCTTCTCCGGCTCGACGCCACGCGCGAGCTGGAAAATCGGCTTCATGGTCGTGCCGCTGTGATACACGAACTGCTGCAGATGCTGTTCGTAGGCTTCCATGTCCTCGATCGGACGCTCGGCGACGCCCGA
>NZ_JBNNWQ010000022.1:0-18608 GCF_050281145.1 Paraburkholderia sp. NPDC080076
GGGACGATCTGAAATCTGGTGTTGTACTGGGAAAGCCCCGGCGTGTACGTTGTCGCCATGTCCAGCGTGTATCTGTACAGCTTGCCGAGCGCCTCGGTGCCACGCAGCCGCACGGGAGACAGGACCGGCACACCGCGATCAACCGGGAACGCCTCGCACGACACGCTCAGGGTGCGTGACTGGCTGGGGTTATACATGGACACTCCCTGGACTGACCTGATACAACCGGCTTCTACATGACCTCATACGTCTGTCCCCGTTCAAAATATTCTTCCTCATTATCAAAGGGACATTTACGAGGTGTATATAGGACAACTGTAAAATCTGGTCACAACGAAAATACAGACAGGTACTTCGCATAACCAGGCAGGCCGTTGATATGAATCATGGACCAGGTTAACTGTTCAAGGTATGCGAGCGTGCGGGGTCGATGGTTCATGCAGCGCCCCGGAAATCACTCCCTGTTATTTTTCGTTTCGGGCAATAAAAAAGGCCCGCACGAGGAGTCCGAGAAGAAGCCCTACGCTTCCGGGGAAAGGTAACGACGGCGGTCGAGAGAGTCTGGATAACCCTCACGGAGGACACGCCAATGTAGGTGTCGTGCGCGCGCTGCTGCGATAGGACGACTCCAACAAGCGGATCAGGTGACCAGCAGCAAACGGCCCGTGATAGGGCGACTGTCCCCGGCTGTTTCTGCAAGACGCTGCTCAAGGTCACTGATCCGTCTGAGTGCCTTTTGCAGTTCTACCCTTACCTGCCGCCCTGAAAGGAAACAGAATGCATCGGCCCTTTACTGGCCGCGCCGGCGCGACAGTACCGTCATGGGTATGCCATACCTGGCTGCAACATCGCCGATTACGGTATCGCGCACCATGCTTTCCTTCACTATCGCTTCCTTTTCCTCGGCACTCCATTTTCTTCTCTGTGCTACCACGGCAAACCTCACGGAATGGTGAAATCTTTTTCACCTATTGTATGGACCGGAGACATGGGTAACACATGATCCGCTCATTCCTGCTGGTTCAGGTTGATGGTTCCAAAACGGTGATGCACTGAAAAAAGGCTTCGCAGCGTCACTTTCTGCTGGAGCCACGCTCGCGTGGCACTCGTTGACCCGGTAGCGACAACGGTTGACGTTGCCATGGGGCATGGATATGTACCGTATTAGTGCTTTGCTCAGGAGTGCGCGATGCCTGATCTGAAGGTCATGCCAATCCGTGAAGTGTCGCTTTCCGATATTGTGGGGATGCTCCAACGCCTGGCCGATGCGATCGAGCACGGCGAGCATGAAGGCATCAGGGGCGCGGTCGTGATGCTCGATTCGCACGCGATGTCCGTGTTCGGTTTCGGCGACGCACCGCCCGCCGTCGCAGGCGAGCTGCTCGCCTGCGCGCACTACAAGCTGGTCCGCGCGCGGCTGATGTCGGCGGACGTGCTGGAGCTGTAGGAAAGTCACTTGCAGCGGACATCGGAGGTTGCGCAGTCATGGCCGGTCGCTACCGCAACCCTTCGTATCGCCAGTACCTGCCGCAGGAACTGCTCGATGAGCTGCGCGCGGTCTCGAGGGCGACGCACCGCCCGATCCAGCAGATTGTCCGTGTCGCAGTGCGCCGGCTCCTCAATGAGCTGCGCTCACCGGGAGAACATCGTGGATGAACCGCCCCGCCCGAACCGCGTGAGTTCGCCAAGGCGTCACGGGGTTCGCTCGCGTTCGATCTCGTGCTGCGCGTCGCGCCGCTACCGGAGATTCTGGCCGACTATCGCACGTCGCCGATGGTACTCGCGCTGCACAATTCGAACGCGTTTATCAAGGCCATTGCAGGTCCGTCTGGCGGCGGCAAGTCGGTCGGCGCGTCCATGGATGGGCTGTTGCGGTGCAAGCTCCAGCCTGCCGACCGCGAGGGGGTGCGGCGCTTGCGTCTCGCCTGTGCGCACGCGACCTACTCGAAGCTGAAGACGGCTACGCTGAAGACCGTGCAGGACTGGATGCCGCACGGGTTCGGCGACGTGAAGCTGACTGCGCCGATGGAGGGGCTGTACACGTTCCCGCTGCTGGACGGCACGCGCGTGCGCTTTGCAGTGCTGTTCATCGCGCTGGAGGACCAGCAGGACATCGAGGACATGAAGTCACTTGAAGTGAGCATGTTCTGGCTGCATGAGGCGACGGAACTCTCCGAGGAGATCCTGCGCATCGCAGTGCAGCGGGCGCTACCCGTCGATGAGGAATGATGTGATCTGCGCGGAGCCGGGGGTAGTGCTAGACTTCAACCTGCCGGACCAGGCGCACTGTTCCAGACGCGTTTAGCGCCGCCCCGCATCAATAAACACTCGCCTCACCTGCCGGCCGATTCTTGAACCGCTTGTGCACCCAATAGTATTGGTCAGGAATCCGCCTTACCTGCGTCTCGAGAAACTCGGTGATACGCCGCGCGTCGACAGCCACGTCGTCGGACGGGAAATCGCTTAGCGCTTCGAAGATGCTCAGCTTGTACCCGCGATAGTCCGGCAGCACTTCTGTCACGAACGGCACTACCCGCGCATTCGCCGCGCGCGCCATCCGCGAGACGGAGGTCAGCGTGCAGGCCGGCACGCCGAAGAACGGCACGAACACCGAATCCCGCAAGCCGAAATCCATGTCCGCGGCCAGCATCACCGGCTTGCCGTCGCGCAGCACGCGCAACGCTCGCCGCACGCTATCGCTGCGTGGAATCATCTCCGTGCCGAAGCGGCCGCGCTGCCGCTTGGCCATCGCGTCGAGCAGGAGATTCGACATCGGCGTATAGAGCGAAGCGACCGGATGCCGCGTCGAGTACATCATGCAGCCCGCCTCGATACCGACGAAATGGAAGCCGACGAAAATTGTCGGCTGACCCGCCATGTCGGACAGATCGATCGCGCTCTCCACTTCGACGAGGCGTGCCAGCGCCTGCGCATTGCCGAACCATTGCGGCCCGCGCTCGACATAACTGCGGATCACGTGACAAAAGTGCGCGCGCGCCAGACGTTCGCGCGCCTCGTCGCTCATGTCCGGGAAACACAGCTTCAGATTGGTATGCACGACACGCCGGCGCGTGCTGGGAATGCGGTACAGCAACGCGCCGATACCGCTGCCGATTCGCGCGACAACGCTATACGGCAGAAAGGCAAATGCGCGCAGCAGACCTGTCATCAGACAGATCAGGATTCGACTTTTCACAAGGCGGGACCCGGTGGATGCTGGATGGCAAACACGTCGGCCGCGGCAACCTCAACATTGCCAGCGGACGAAGTGACATGCGCGCGCGTCATACCGGGTCTCGCGCGGCGCGGGGGTTCGAGAATGGACGTCTCGCTCGAGGCGAGATGCAGTGGTGCTGGAGACCGAAACCGGTTAGGGATCAGGCGTCCTTCAGGACCCTTGATAAAAGCACCGCCAGTGTGATTAGAACACACCGCGCATGCCGGGCACACAATCTGCTGGGCGGCCCACCCGAGAAGCGGCGCGAAAACCGCACCGGGCGGCGCTTTCCTGCTCTTTCAAAACCTTGCGTGGGCAGGGCCGCAAGACTCACACGGCCCGCAAGTCTCCGTTGCTTTCCAAGGGTATCCCCTGGAGAACATCAAGGCTTGTTCGATTCGAACAGATCCATGATCTGCTTCTTCTCGTTCGACGAGACACTCGGCGGCGGCACCGCCGGCGGAGTCATGCCCGCCGGGCCCACGCCGCCGACCGCATCGCTCACGCCGGCGGTCGGATTCGCGGAATCCAGACCGATGCTGGCCACGAAACCATTGCCCGGCGTCATGTCGGTATAGAACAGCTCGCCGTCGACCGAGGTCACGCCGTCCGGCTGCGCCGGTTCGCCTTGCGGCACTCCGCGCAACGCGCGCTGCATGTATTCCACCCAGATCGGCAACGCCAGCTGCGCGCCGAATTCGCGGCTGCCGAGGCTCTTCGGCTGGTCATAACCCATCCAGGCCACTGCCACGAGCGACTGCTGATAGCCAGCGAACCAGCCGTCCTTCGCGTCGTTGGTCGTACCCGTCTTGCCCTGCAAGTCCGAACGATGCAGCGCGTTGGTGCCCGCGCCCGTGCCGGCCGTCGCCACCGAATGCAGCAGGCTGTTCATGATGTACGCGTTACGCGGTTCGAGTGTACGCGGCGCATCGCGTCCAGCGGTCAGCGGCTGCGCTTTGGAGAGCGGTTCGCCGCGCGCGTCGGTCACCTCGTTGATCAGATACGGATTGATCCGGAAGCCGCCGTTTGCGAACACCGAATACGCACCCGCCGACTGCAACGGCGTGACGAGGCCCGCACCGAGCGCCATCGGCAGATACGGCGGGGTCTTGTCGGCGTCGAAACCAAAACGCTGCGTGACGAAGTCTTGCGCGTACTTGGTGCCGATGAACGACAGAATACGGATCGACACGAGGTTCTTCGACTTCTGCAACGCGAGACGCAGCGGCATCGGACCGTCCGGCTGGTCGTCGTCCTTCGGCTCCCACGCGTCGCCGCCCGGCGTGCTCGACGGGAAATACAGCGGCGCGTCGTTGATGATCGTGGCCGGTCCGAGTCCCTTGTCGAGCGCGGCCGAATAGATGAACGGCTTGAAGCTGGAACCCGGCTGACGCCACGCCTGCGTGACGTGGTTGAACTTGTTCTTGTTGAAGTCGAAGCCGCCCACTAGCGCGCGAATCGCGCCGTCCTGCGGCGTGAGCGACACCAGCGCGCCTTCCACCTGCGGCAATTGCGTGATCTGCCAGTTGCCCTTGTCGTCGGCAACCAGACGCACGATCGAGCCTGGCTTGATCTTCGTGGCCGCCGTGGCGCGCGCGCTCAACCCGCCCGCCACGAAGCGCAGACCGTCGCCGCTGATCGTCACCTGCGTGCCGTCCACCAGTTGAGCCTTGACCTGCTTCGGACTCGCGTCCGTCACCACGGCGGCGATGATCTCGCCGTTGTCGGGGTGATCGGTGAGCGCGTCGTCGATGGTCTGATCGCGGTCGTCGCCCGGCGCGGGCAGTTGCACGAAACCTTCCGGCCCGCGATAGCCGTGGCGCCGCTCGTAATCCATCACGCCCTTGCGCACCGCGCGATAGGCGGCGTCCTGATCGGCGGAGTCGATCGTGGTGGTGACGTTCAGGCCGCGCGTGTAGGTTTCGTCCTTGTACTGCGCGTACATCATCTGCCGGACCATTTCGGCGATGTACTCGGCATGCACGCTATATTCGTTGCCCGGATTCTTGGTGTGAATCTCTTCCTTCACGGCCTGATCGTACTGATCCTGGCTGATGTATCTCAGCTCGAGCATGCGCCGCAGAATGTACTCCTGACGGATCTTCGCGCGCTTCGGATTGACCACCGGGTTATACGCGGACGGCGCCTTCGGCAAGCCGGCCAGCATCGCCGATTCCGCCAGCGTGATGTCTTTCAGATCCTTGCCGAAGTACACGCGCGCGGCCGCCGCGAAACCATAGGCGCGCTCGCCCAGATAAATCTGGTTCATGTACAGCTCGAGAATCTGATCCTTGGTCAGCGCGCGCTCGATCTTGTACGCGAGCAGCATTTCGTAGATCTTGCGCGTGTAGGTCTTCTCGCTCGAAAGGAAGAAGTTGCGCGCCACCTGCATAGTGATCGTGCTCGCGCCCTGCGACGCGCCGCCGTGCGCGAGGTCGGCAAAACCGGCGCGCAGAATGCCCAGGAAGTCGACGCCGCCGTGCTCGTAGAAGCGATAGTCTTCGATCGCGAGCACCGCTTTTTTCATCTGATCGGGAATGTCCTGGAAGCGCACGAGACTGCGCCGCTCCTCGCCGAATTCGCCGATCAGCACATGGTCGGCGGTATAGACCCGCAGCGGCACCTTCGGACGATAGTCGGTCAGCGCGTCGAGCGACGGCAGTTGCGGCCCCATCACCACCAGCGCATAGCCGACGATCAGCGCGCCCACCACCGCGATGGTCGCAAGCAGGCTCGCGAACCAGATGGCAATGGTCGCGCCGAGGGAACGGCGGCCGGCCTCGGCGTCGCGCGAAGCTGCATTGCGTCCTGGAGTGCGTTGGTAGGAATCCCTGTCTTCACCAGACGGAGAATTGGATGAATGCGGTCGTTTGATGATTGGCATGACTGGAGTAGTGGGCGCATGACTGAACGCCTTTCTGCATGCGCTCCTGGCGCACACATGGATCGTGATCGAGCATCGTAGCCTGAGGCGCAAACCACCGCGCGGCCCTTTGCCCCCGGCCGGCCGCACGGCGCGCCTGGAGCGGGCCCGGCGCAACGTAACAGCGCATTTTAAAAGAAATCACGCGCGGTCCAAGTTAGTTTTTTTGTAAGAATTCCCTTCGCGCGAAAGGAGTCTGTAGTTCCGGGCAGTCTTGCGAGCGTTTTCCACGTGGCCGGAGTTATACACAGAAAATGTTGAAAGGCCTGTGGACAAGCCGCCCGCAAACGCTACAACTCATTGATGTCACGGGATTTTCATGTCGCGCCCGTTCCGCATCGGGGCAACTCGTCATATGATGGACTCGGCGCGCGCCAACACCCGCTCGCGCCACGGCGTCCGCCAAATGCACGCTTTGAACCGCCCATGCCAACAAGTATGCGAGCCGACTATGAACAAGCCCAGCGAACGCATCGTCGTATTCGTCACAACCGCGCAGAAACGCGCGATCACTTCCACCGCCGAGAATCTGGGGATTAGCGTCAGCGAGCTGATGCGGCGCGCGGTGTTGAGCTTCGGCGCAACCAGCGAGCAGGTGAAAGCGGCGAGCATCGTCGACCGGTTGCGCGCGCCCCGCGCGCCGGACGCGCTCGACGCCGCGCTGCAACGGGTCGCGCGCGGCACACGGCATGCGCGCGCCGTATTGCCGCCGGCTTTGCAAACGCGCGGTGACGGTGCGACAGGGGCGTCCACGGATAACGCGGCGGGTTCCAATGCGCCGGCGCCGGCTGCGAACGTGTTGCCGGGTGCGCCGGCACGGCAAGCAGAGGCTGAACCCGCGCCGTTGTTGCCGGCAGGTCTGGCCGCTGCCCTCGCCGCTGGCATCGACGAGGAAGCCGCGGCAACCGCCGAAGCCGTCGCGCGCATGGCAGCGGCCGAAGCAGCTTCGGCGGAAGGATCCACGCCCCAGCAAACCGATCCGGAAGCGCAATTGCGCGGCGTGCTCAAACGCCCGCGCCTCGACACACCACGCGACGACGACGATCCGCTCGGCGATCCGAGCACGAAAGGCGGCCGTTTCGCGTAGTGAGCACGTGCGCCGCATATCGCACGACGTGTGGCGACGCGTTGCATATCGTTACATCGGCGTCATTCAAAATGCGCGAGCTTTCGGCATTGCAAGCCTGGCATTCACCGAGCGATTGGCAGCGGCTGTTGCGCGTCGAAAATACCGTCGGCATAGACGTCTTTAGTGTCGTTGAATGCACGGCTACTGGACGTATTCAGCCCTACTCGCTTGCGGCGACAACGGACGCAAACACGGCACACGCGCACCGCGTCCATTCACGCCAGCGACACTTGCCGCGCGCAAAGTTGGCCAATTTGTCATCGCGCCCTTTAAGTCGGTTTTAAGAGAGCGCGTGGTGTAATATCCGCGGGCGGCTGAATGACGCGCCGCGCGATTTAACCTTTGAGCTGTTTGTCACTCGATATTCGAATCGAACAATTTACGTCGCCGCTATTGCAATCGGCGCGCACGCCCCGAACTCCGGTCCGAACGTTGCGCAGCTTCGCGCGCAGCGGCGTAAAGTAGCAGTTGAATGCAGTTAAGCGCGCGGGATTATTCAGCGCCGTTTACATTCTTTGGAGGTTTTCATGTCGCTTTTTGACAGCATTTCGCGCACGCTTAAAGGTCTCCTGAACGACGCAGCCGATTCCGTGCAGGATCCGTCGCGCGACTCGCGCCAGATCGTGCGCGAACTCGACGAGAGCATCGCCAAAGCCGAGAACTCGCTGATCGAGATCCAGGCACAAGTGGCCACGCAGCAAAGCAAGCGCGATGTTGCCGCGGACAAGGCGAAGAAATACGAAGACGGCGCGAAACGCGCGCTGCAATCCGGCGACGAAGCGCTCGCCCGCGAAGCCCTCGGCGCGCAAGCCACGGCCGAAGCCGAACGCGATGCGCTCGCGAAGGAACTGACTACGCTGGAGCCGTCGGTGGCGCAGCTCAAGAGTCAGATCGAAGACATGCGCACGCGTCGCAACGACCTGAACGCACGCTCGAACATTCTGCAAGCCAAGCAGCAGATCGCGCAGGCGAAAGACGTGGCAGCCACGGCATTGGGTGGCATCGGCGGCAAGAATCTGTCCGAAGATTTCCAGAAGCTCGAAGACAAGGTCGCGTTGTCGAATGCCCGTTCGGACGCACGCCTGAATTCGGCTGACGTGAAGAGCGGCAAGGCGCTCGAGGACAAGCTCGCGGATCTGAACCGCGGTCCGTCCGTCGAAGATCGTCTCGAAGCATTGAAGAAGCAGATCAATACGCCGGCCCAGTAATTGCGTCGGCAGCAGTACATACCGGCGGCCTTCGTGTGAGCCGCCGGAATCGACTGAAGGAGACGGGCGCAATGCGCCCGGTCCGTAAATGAAAAAATTTCTCGCAACCGCGTTTGCCTCACTGCTGTTCGTGTCGGCCGCGGCGTTCGCTGTGCCCACCGTTCAGCAGATCGAATCGGCCATGTCGCAAGGCAACTGGCAACAGGCCGACGCCGGTCTGAGCGAAGTGCTGCAGGCGCATCCGAACAATGCGCGCGCCCACTATCTGTACGCCCAGGTGCTCGATCGCGAAGGCCGTTCCGCCGACGCGCTCGCCCAGGTCCAGCAGGCCAAGACACTCGACCCGCAAATCCGCTTCACGGACCCGACCCGCTTCGCGCAAACCGAAGCGCGTATTCGCAAGGACGCGGAACGCGCAGGCGCCGCGGGCGGCAACACGACCAGCCACGCGCCCAACCCGTTCGCGCAGCAGCAGACGGCGCCGTCCGTGCAGCAACAGTCGGCGATGGTCCCGCAAGCGCCGCAACGGCATGGTCCGGGCATGGGTATGTGGATCGGCATTCTCATCCTCGTCGGCGTGATCGCGCTGGTGCTGCGCTGGACCTTGCGCCGCGCCCGCACGCAAGGCGATACGCGCGCCGACGACGAGCGTCGCGTGCAACTCAAGCGCGCCACGGAGATGCTCAACACCGTCCGTTCGCTCAAGCTCGATGTGAAGCTCTCCACCGTGCAAGGTCATGAGGCGCTGGAGAAGGAAGTCGAAGCGACTGAAGACCAGTTGCGCGGCCTCGTCGAAACACTGTCGGTCAGCAAGAATCCGCTGCCGCCGTATCAGCTCGACGAACTCGAACAACGCCTCGGCAGCATGCGCGCGCGCCTCGAAGGCCGGCCCGATCCGTATGCCGCGCCGGCCGCCAGCTCGCAGCAGCAGTCGCCGTATGCGCAGGAAGCCGAACGTTTCGGCAATCCGCCGCAAGCGCCTTATCCGCAGCAAGGACCGTATCAGCAACAGCCGCCGGTCATCGTGCAGCAAGGCGGCGGTGGTTTCGGCGGCGGCATGGGCGGTCTGCTGACCGGTGTGCTGCTCGGCGAAGCGCTGAACTCCGGGCGTGAGCGCGTAGTGGAGCGCGACGTGGTCGTCGACGACGAAGCGCGCCGCCGTGGCAACGATGGCGGCAATGGCGGCGGCCTCGACTTCGGCCAAGGCTCGAACGACTGGAACGACAACGGCGGCGGTGTCGACCTGGGCAGCAGCGACGACTCCGGCAGCTGGAACGACAACACCTGAGCTTCGCTGCGCGGCTGAAATCGAATCAGCCGGACAAGCATGCGTCACGAAAACAGGCTCCATTACGGAGCCTGTTTCGTTATGGCGATTCGTTAAGGCTTCACACGTGTATCGGCGCCAACGCCCTTTCCGGCTCGTGCTGCGCCATCAACACCGCCCCCGCGAACAGCCTGACGATGAAGCGCTCGGCATACGCGATCAGCGCATCGCGGCGTGGGTCGTCCGCGTCGTCCGCGTCGATATAGTCAGCCGACAAATGAAAGAGTTGCAGCACGATCTGCGTGCAGACTTCGTCGACGGTTTCACGCGTGAGCGTCGGCATCAATTCCAGTTGCACCACGTCGTCGGCCATTTCCGCCGACACCTCGCGCAGGTTCGCGCGCACCGCCTCGCGCAATGCCCGCGATGTACCATGATATTCGGCGAGCGCGCTCAGAAACGCCTCGCGGTTTTCCAGCGCGAACGCAAAGAACGCGACGCAGGCACGACGCGGCACGCTATGCGGTTCGTCGTGCGCGGCGAGCCAGCGCTCACGCCGCAGCATCGGCCGCAAACGGCGGCTCACGGATTCGACGGCTTCGCGCGCCAGATCGTCGAGCGTGTCGAAATGACGATAGAACGTATTGGGATTGAGCCCGGCCTCGCGCGCCAGTTCGCGCAAACCCAGGCTCGTGAAACTGCGGCCGCCAGCGGTCAGACGCAACGCGGCTTCGATCAGTTTGCGCTTGCCGGCCGGCAATTCCTGGCCCGCGGCAGCGCCGTGCTCCGCGGCGGCTGCCGCTTCCGGTACGGATGTCATGTGTTTTCAATCGATGCGCGCCTGGCGCGTTTAATAGCAGTACTCTAAACGATCTTGACGTTAGGTGCACAGTTGTCTACCCTGCGCGTTATGCTGCAGTAGACACATGTAGACGCCTGAAACTCGCCCCCTGCCGGAGACCGCCGTGACGCCTGCCTCATCCGCCCCACCTGCCGCGCCACGCATCGCGATTGTCGGCAGCGGCTTTGCCGGCATCGGCATGGCGATTCGTCTGCTGCGAATGGGCATCACGTCGTTCACGATTTACGAGGCGGCTGGCGATATCGGCGGCACCTGGCGCGACAACACCTATCCCGGCGCGACCTGCGACGTGCCCTCGCATCTCTATTCGTTTTCGTTCGAGCCGAATCCCGCGTGGTCGCGCGCGTTCGGCGGCCAGGCGGAAATCTTCGCCTATCTGAAGCACTGCGTCCGCAAATATGGCGTGGAGCGTTACGTGCGCTGCAACGCGCGCGTGGCTGCGGCGCGTTTCGACGAAGCGCGCCAGGTTTGGCACGTCGAGATCGACGTGAACGGCGTGCGCGAAACCATCGAGGCCGATGTGGTGATCGCCGCAAGCGGTCCGCTGTCCCGTCCGGCGATGCCGCGGATTGCCGGGCTCGAGCGCTTCGAAGGCAAGCTGTTTCATTCGGCGCGCTGGGACCATGCGTATGCGCTCGAAGGCAAACGCGTCGCGGTGATCGGCACCGGCGCGAGCGCGGTCCAGTTCGTGCCGCAAATCCAGCCGCGCGTCGCGCGACTCGATCTGTTCCAGCGCACCGCGCCTTGGGTCATGCCCAAGCCCGACAAGCCGATCGACGCGCGTGCCCGCTGGCTGTTCCACCATCTGCCGTTCACGCAGCGCTTCGTGCGCAGCGCGATCTACTGGCAGCTCGAATCGCGCGCCATCGCGTTCGTAGTCAATCCGAAACTGATGAAGGTGCCGATGAAGTTCGGCCTGAGTTATCTCGAACGACGCGTCAAGGACCCTGCCCTGCGCGCCAAGCTCACGCCGAACTACCGGTTCGGCTGCAAGCGCGTGCTGCTCTCGAGCGACTACTATCCCGCGCTTAGCCAGCCCAACGTCGACGTGGTGACGAGCGGCATCCGCGAGATCGTCGCCGACGGCATCGTGACCGAAGACGGCGTGCATCACCCCGCCGACGCGATCATTTGCGGCACGGGCTTTCAGGTCAACGACGTCGGCGCGCCGTTCGACGTGACCGGCGTCGACGGCGCGGATCTCAGCGCCCTGTGGCTGCGCGACGGGCCGGAAGCCTACCTCGGCGTCAGCGTGGCGAACTTCCCGAACTTCTTCATGCTCGTCGGCCCGAATACCGGGCTCGGCCACAACTCGCTGCTCTACATGATCGAGTCGCAGGTGCAGTACATCGCCGATTGCCTGCGCGTACTGCGTCGCCGCAACGCACGCACGATGAATCTGCGGCCCGACGTGCAACGCGAATTCAACGCGCGTTTGCAGAAGGATATGCAGCACTCCGTGTGGGCGAGCGGATGTCGTAGCTGGTATCAGACCCGCAGCGGCAAGGTCACCGCCTTGTGGCCCGGCTTCACCTTCAGCTTTCGCAAACGGACGCGGCGTGTGCGTCCGCACGACTATCGCTTCGCGCCCTGAGGCCATGCGCTGCGGCTGATGGACTGGGAGAGCGAGACGCCGCCAATGCAATCCGATTCGCGGCCAGGCGAACCACAAAATCGAACTGCACGGGAGACAACAAAACATGGCAAGTATCGACTCCGGCACGCCCGCCTCGACATCCCCGCTGCCGCCGCGCTCGCTCGCCGCGCGCCTCGGCATCACCAGCGTGCCGCGCGACGAATTGCGCCGGCGCTACACGCAAAGCGGCTCCAGATTCGTGAAGATCATGGGCGCCGACGTGCATTACGTCGACGAAGGCAGCGGCGAACTCATCGTGATGATTCACGGCTTCGCGTCTTCGTTGCACACGTGGAATCGCGTCGCCGATGAACTCAGGCGCGAGTATCGCGTGATCCGCCTCGACCTGCCGCCGTTCGGCGTGACAGGACCGCTGCGCTCCGGCAGCGGCGAAATCGAAACGATGAATCTGTCCACCTATCGGCGTTTCATCGACACGTTCCTGCAGGCACTCGGCATCTCGCGCGCGACCTTCATCGGCAATTCGCTCGGCGGGCTGATTGCGTGGGACTATGCGGTGCGCCATCGCGAAGCCGTTGAACGGCTCGTGTTGATCGACTCGGCCGGCTTTCCGATGAAACTGCCGATTTACATCGCCCTGTTCAACAGCGCGCTGGTGCGGGTCAGTTCGCCGTGGTTGCTGCCTGAAGTCATCGTCAAGAGCGCGGTGCGCAACGTCTATGGCGATCCGCGCAAGATCGACGCGGTGACGCTGCGGCGTTACGTCGAGTTCTTCCACGGTGAAGACACGCGCACCGCGATCGGCAAGATGGTGCCCACGCTCGACTTCAAGGACGTCGACACCGACGTGCTGAAGACACTCGATGTGCCGGCGCTGGTGCTGTGGGGTGCGAAGGATCGCTGGATTCCGACTGCGCACGCAGCCGAATTCGCAAGCCGCATTCCGGGTGCGAAGTCGGTCATGTATCCGGGGCTCGGCCATATTCCGATGGAAGAAGCGCCCGAGCGCGTGATGGCCGATCTGCGCGCGTTTCTCGGCACGCGCGGCGCGGGTGTTTCAGTTGACGAAGGCACCCGTCGCGCGCCGGCCTGACCTGGCTGCTTTCTTCCTGTTGTTCCAATCATTCGATCGATGCTTCGCGCGTGCACGTCGCGCGCGGATCTCGCACGCCCTTCCCTCGCGCCGCGTCGACGCGCTCAGCCGCCGCCCAGCAAACGCAACAGTCCCCAGAGAAATTTGCAGAGCATGACGATCAGCTGCCACAGGTGATAGAGCTGTTGCCAGCCCGAAACGCGCGCGAAGGAGTCGATCATCGGTTGCCGGTAAGAAACGGAAAGGTCTGCGGGTAAGGCTGTGGATCACAGTTTGACCGCACATCATAACGACTGCGGGATACCCCGTATCAAGTCGCTTGAAAGTCCGCCGTAAACGCATCGAGAAGACGCTGCATCCGTTCAGGGTGGCTGCGCCAACTGAATGCGCCGAGCGCGCCATCAGCAAACTGTTGCATGGGACCAGAGTAAGTGCTTTGCATGGGACCGGAGTAACGCGCAAAGCGCGAACTCCGGCCGACAGCTAAAGCGCCAACTCTGGTCGACCGCTTTGCATGGGACCAGAGTAAGCGCTAAAGCGCCAACTCTGGTCGACAATGGAGACCACCATGACGCGTTTCAGCTTTCGCCGGGCGGCCCGTTCGCACACGGTCGTCGGCGATATTGCCGCGCAAGCCGGCAAACTGGGTATCGAGATCTGCGACGTATCGGGACACGTCGAGGAAGTGGCCGCGCGCGTGCAACGTCAGGCGCAAGTATGCCGCGCGCTGCGCGAATCGGCTGCGCAGACGCTCGCCGGCAATCATCGCATTGCCGCTGCCGCGCGGAAAATGAGCCACGTATCCACTGAAGCCGCGACCGGCGTGCAGGAATCGCAGCAGACGCTCGAAGCGTCGCTGGCGGACATCCACGGCCTCGTGGAAGGCGTAACGGTCATCGAAAGCCAGATCGGCGCACTGCGCAGCGCGTTGGCGCACGTGAGCCGCGTCTCCGAGGAGATCTCGCTGATCGCGCGTCAGACTCATCTGCTGGCGCTGAATGCCGCGATCGAAGCCGCGCGCGCCGGCGACTCCGGCAAGAGTTTCGCGGTGGTCGCGGCGGAGGTGAAGAACCTCTCGGCGAAGACCGCGCAAGCCACCGGACAGATCGAGACGACGCTGGCGCAGCTCACGCAACAGACCGAGCAGTTGATCAGCGAAGGTTCCGTAAACACCGCGCGGGCGCACCGGGTGCGCGAAGGCACGCGCAAGATCGGCGACGTCGTGCATGCAACTGGCGATGCGATCGCGCATCTGAACGACGAGGCGGGACAGATCGCCGTGCTGACCGGCGAGATCGAATCGCAGTGCGGCGGACTCGAGGCGCAGGTGCTGGAAATGGCGAGCGGCGTCGAGGATTCGAGCGAAAACTTCGTGCAGGCGAAAGACCGTTTGGGGAATCTGCTCGGTGTGTCCGAAACCCTGATCGAGCTGACCGCCGCGACCGGTGTGGAAACGGCGGATACGCGTTTCATCGAGGCCGTGCAGCAGGCGGCAGCCGCCGTGAGCAAGGCATTCGAAACGGCCGTGGCGCGTGGTGAAGTCTCGCTCGAGGATCTGTTCGATCAGCACTATGTACCGGTGGCTGGAAGTAACCCCCCGCAGTTTTTGACGCGGTTTACTGCGTTGACCGACCGGGTGTTGCCGGCTATTCAGGAGCCTTTGCTTGATCTCGATCCGCGAGTCGCGTTTTGTGCGGCGATCGATTTGCGGGGTTATTTGCCAACGCATAATCTGAAGTTCTCTTTGCCGCAGCGTGATGGTGATGTGGTCTGGAATACGGCAAATTGCCGGAACCGGCGGATGTTCGATGACCGGACCGGGATTGCTGCGGCTTCACATACCAAGCGGTTTTTGCTGCAGACATATCGGCGGGATATGGGCGGTGGCGAGTTTGTGTTGATGAAGGATGCGTCGGCGCCTGTTTTTGTTAACGGGCGGCATTGGGGTGGGGTTCGGGTTGGGTATAAGGTTTGAGTTTTTTTGGTTCTTGTTCTGGTTTGTTTCTTATTGTGTTGGCCTTCGGACAAAGTTGCACTGTTCGCATTCCGCATCAAACAACGCGACCTGCAACTGACCTCACACGTATCGGAGAGTGACATCGAGCGGAAGGTCTGCTTGATGATGCCTAGTGATCCTACTCGTACGCGATCGTGAAAGTCGCCAGACCTCGCACCGTGCCGGGGGTCAGCGCGTCGTCAGTACGGACGTACTGAACGGTCAGCGGAATCGTCATCGAACTGCCTGACGCAGTGCCGGCAAACCATTGATTCTGATTGCCCGCCGATGCGGAGTCTGGGCCATAGGCGATAGGCGTTGATCCATTCAGCAGCTGCAGGCCGACGCCCGCCGCGGTAGAGTCTGGCGCAAGGCTCAGCGTGGTGGAACGATTCGAGATATTGGACGCATCGGTGAGCGTTACGCTGACGGCGGTGCCTTGGTCGCAATTGTTTAGTGCGATATTGAATGGCGTGGCTCCCGTCGTTGCGCCTTGGGCAGAGAGCGAAGCGGCGTCGGCCGAAGGTAGCGTTACGGCAATCGAGGAATTCGTTACGCTGCAGCTCGGTTGGGTAATAGGGCCGTCTGAAAACACGAAAGTGTCCACACTTGACGAGGTCCCCCTCGCGGGCCACGCACCGCCCGGCATAACGCATAGTTTGAGAGGCGGTGACGACTTCGCCGCCGTGGTCGGTGGTGTCACCGAGTCGGATAAGATCGGTCATCAATTAATGCTTATTGGGACCAGATTGATATATCACTTTCGGATATCTCTCACGACGAAATACAAAAATTTCGTCGTCGTATCCAATAAATACCCGCCGTGTACATTTTGAAAACCTCCGCTCCGCCCCAGGCCATCAAAATTAAAACTTACGCAGAAATATTTTTTATTCTTACCCTTTGCAATAATCCATTGCGCCAACGCTGGATTGAATGCGCCAGGTTTGATGTCATGATTATCGCCCAATGGTATCGCCTTGGATAGTCGGTAGAGTTTGTCCAAGTAGATCAATGCTTGGTCGTCTTTATTCTCCGCGTAACCTACATCGGAACCACGATATTCGAACATATAGAGTGCATCGAAGCCATTGGCGTATTTTTCCTCTCTCATAATCTCTTCAGTGTTGAGCCTTTCGATAGTGACAGAGGGAACGATAGCCTGCGCCCGAAGACAACTTTTCACTATATTTTTATCTGGCTGAGCAGCGCAGCTCACGCCAGACACGATAAGACTCATCAGCGCAGCAAAGGCGACTCTGTTCATTTGTATTCCTTCGCGCCCGTAGTGTCTATGTATTGCCGATCAAATTTCCAGAAGATCGTGCCGCCCACGCCAGCCGTCGAGTCGTAGACGTGATCGTAGCGTCCTATTTCTTCTTTCTTAATTGTCACTTTGTGTGTTTTTTTGTTCTTTATCTTCGTGATCTTATACAGAATTACGAGGTGGGTCGAATCTTTGATGTCGTAGATGTTATGACTGGGGTCAGCAATCTTGATCCCCTGCCTTACCTTGAAATGATGGGAATAATTTGTTTTGATATCGGCACCGTCCCAAAAATAAGCACCATTCGATTTATCCGGGCCCCCGGCTAGCGCATTGCGTGCCGCAGCAATCGCGGCCTGCATCGCTGGATTGCTGGCTATTTTGTCATTCGTCGCCTTCATCAGCCCGTTGTATCGTGCATTACCATCACTGACCACGAACGAAAACGTCGGTTCGTTATTTACAAACGTAGCCATGTCGGAATAACCACGGGCGTCGCGTTGTCGTTTAAGCACGCTAGCAATAGCCATCATTTCATCGGCATTGTCCTGCAAAGATGCCTCTCCATAAGCCATCGCTGCAAGTTGCCTTGTCTGGGCATCGATTGGTTGTGCCGCAGCTGGCGCACTTGGGGGTGTCGCTCCACTTGCCGGTTGTGGTGTACTCAAAGGATTGGAATCGGTCATGCATCTTTCCTCGCTGAGTCTCGCGCAATCCATGTAACAAGTTTCAGGGGCGATTGCCCTAAAAATTTCACCGATTCGCCATCAGAATATTTCCCTTTGCGCGTATGGAGATCATCCCCATCGCTGTAAAGGTCGTAGTGGTATCCATCTACGGGCGTAACCCCGTCGCGCAGTAAACTAAAGCTTTGTTCGATAACTTCTTCATCAGAAGAAGGCAAAAATGGCATTGGCACCCGCTTCGCATCGGGTCCCGGTACGTCCCACGACGCGCCTTTCTCCAGGATTGGCCCCGGTGAGCCGTTGACGATGCCGCTGCCGTTGATCTGGATATACGAACCACCCGCGCCGATCCACACTTCCTTCGATGCCGAGATAACGATCTTCCCGTCGGTGCTGGTGATGGTGAGGTCTTTCAGCGCAGCGAGCCCCATCTCGTCACCCTGTGCCTGCATGTCAATCCGGCCTCTAGCCGACATGAACTTCATGCCGTCCTGGTAGGCGAACAGCGAGATCGAGCCTCGCACCGAGGCGTGATACGACCGCCCCGCCGACAGGCTGTAGTCGCGGCCTGCCGTGATTGCGTGATCGTTCATGCTGGCTTGGTGCGTGCTGTCCGCCGCTGTTGTCGCCAGCCCTGCTGCGCTCGCTAGCAGCAGGTCCGGGCGGGTCATTTCAGGCGACGGATTGTCATGGGTTTGCGCGCCGCCCCTGACTGCATCGTTCTGCGTCTTGATGGTTTGCGTTGCATCGCGCTGGCTCGCCCGTGCATCCTGCGCCTTGTGCTGCCGCGCAAGTTGCGCCAGGTCCTCATGCTGTTCGCGCGCCTGCGTGAGCCGTTGCACGGTCTCGCCCATGTCCTTTACCGGAGCGGTGGCACCTGATCGCGTCTCGGTGGTAACCAGCAAGCCCTTGTTGGCGCGCGCCACACCCCATGCGTCTGTCGCCAGTTCCCAGCCTTCGCCCCGCGCTTCCGTGCGCCCCTTGTTGCCGTCGATGCGCGTGTTGTAGCCGACGATCAGCCGCGACTGCGCGTAATCGCTGCTGACCTGTACCTGAAGTTTGCCGGGCGTGTCGTCTGCGACGATCTGGTTGGCCTGGAACCCTTTCAGTTCCTGCGTCCGCGTGCCGCTCAGTGCGTAGTTGGCTGGCAGTAACCACGGTGGCTGCCTGAACCGGTTGACCATCCGGTCGGCAATATAGGGCTTGTCGGGGTCGCCCTCGTGGTAGTTGATCGTCACTTCCTGCCCGATACGGGGCACGTAGATCGTGCCGAACGAATTGCCCTGCCACGGCGAGGACACGCGTACCCAGCAGCTCGCGTTCTCGTCCTTCGGCCTGTCCACGTCCCACAGGTAGCAGATCT
>NZ_JBNNWQ010000023.1:0-18194 GCF_050281145.1 Paraburkholderia sp. NPDC080076
TTCTGCGTCAGAACCGTCGTGATCGCTGCCGTCAGCGTGGTCTTGCCGTGGTCAACGTGACCGATCGTGCCGACGTTCACGTGCGGCTTGGTCCGTTCGAATTTACCTTTAGCCATGTTTCTCTTCTTTCAAAAAGTTAATCGTTGAATGACTTGCCGCGCGATTACTTCGACTTCGCGTTGATGATCGCTTCGGACACGTTACGCGGTGCTTCGGAGTAGTGCTTGAACTCCATCGTGTACGTTGCACGACCTTGGGTCAGCGAACGCAGCGACGTCGAGTAGCCGAACATTTCCGACAGCGGGACTTCGGCGCGAACGATCTTGCCGCCGCCAACCATGTCGTCCATGCCCTGAACGATACCGCGACGACCCGACAGGTCGCCCATCACGTTGCCCATGTAATCTTCAGGCGTTTCGACTTCCACAGCCATCATCGGCTCGAGGATGACCGGTTGAGCCTTGCGCATTGCTTCCTTGAACGCCATCGAACCGGCCATGCGGAACGCATTTTCGTTCGAGTCAACGTCGTGGTACGAACCGAACGTCAGGTGAACCTTGACGTCGACGACCGGGAAGCCTGCCAGCACGCCTGCCTTCAGCGTTTCCTGGATACCCTTGTCCACCGCCGGGATGTATTCGCGCGGAATCACGCCGCCCTTGATCTCGTCGAGGAACTCGTAGCCCTTGCCTTGCTCATTCGGCTCGAGCGTGATGACCGCGTGACCGTACTGGCCGCGACCACCCGACTGCTTGACGAACTTGCCGTCAACGTCTTCCGCCTTACCGCGAATCGTTTCGCGGTAAGCAACCTGCGGCTTGCCGACGGTCGCTTCCACGCCGAATTCGCGCTTCATGCGGTCAACCAGAATTTCCAGGTGGAGCTCGCCCATGCCCGAAATAATGGTTTGGCCCGATTCTTCGTCCGTTTGAACGCGGAACGACGGATCTTCCTGTGCCAGACGGTTCAGCGCCAGACCCATCTTTTCCTGGTCAGGCTTCGTCTTCGGCTCAACAGCCTGCGAAATCACCGGCTCCGGGAAAATCATGCGTTCGAGCACGATCGGGCTTTGCGGATCGCACAGCGTGTCGCCGGTCGTTGCGTCTTTCAGGCCGACCGCAGCAGCGATGTCGCCCGCGCGGACTTCCTTGATTTCTTCGCGCTGGTTCGCGTGCATCTGCAGAATACGACCCAGACGTTCCTTCTTGTCCTTGGTCGCGTTCAGCACGGTGTCGCCGGAATTCACAACGCCCGAGTACACGCGGAAGAAGATCAGCTGGCCGACGAACGGGTCGGTCATGATCTTGAATGCCAGTGCCGAGAACTTTTCGTCGTCGGCAGCGCGGCGCTCACCCTTTTCACCGTTTTCCAGCTCGCCAGTAACCGGCGGGATGTCGATCGGCGACGGCAGGAAGTCGAGCACGGCGTCCAGCATACGTTGCACGCCCTTGTTCTTGAACGCGGTACCGCACAGCATCGGCTGGATTTCGCAAGCGATCGTACGGTCGCGCAGACCCTTAACGATTTCCGCTTCCGTCAGCTCGCCCTCTTCGAGGTACTTGTTCATCAGGTCTTCGCTCGACTCAGCAGCCGCTTCGACCATCTTTTCGCGCCACTCGTTGCACGAGTCGAGCAATTCCGCCGGGATCTCTTCATACGAGAACTTCGTGCCTTGCGACGCGTCGTCCCAAATGATCGCTTTCATCTTCAGCAGATCGACGACGCCCGTGAAGTTTTCTTCCGCACCGATAGGCACCACGACCGGAACCGGGTTCGCCTTCAGACGCAGCTTGAGCTGGTCGTAAACCTTGAAGAAGTTCGCGCCGGTACGGTCCATCTTGTTGATGAACGCGAGACGGGGAACCTTGTACTTGTTAGCCTGACGCCACACGGTTTCCGACTGGGGCTGAACGCCGCCCACAGCGCAGTAGACCATGCACGCGCCGTCGAGCACGCGCATCGAGCGCTCAACTTCAATCGTGAAGTCGACGTGGCCCGGGGTGTCGATGATGTTGATGCGGTGCTCAGCGCGGTCGCCGGCCATGCCTTTCCAGAACGCCGTGGTAGCAGCGGACGTGATCGTGATGCCGCGTTCCTGCTCCTGCTCCATCCAGTCCATGGTGGCAGCGCCGTCGTGAACTTCACCAATCTTGTGGTTCACGCCGGTGTAGAACAAGATGCGCTCGGTCGTCGTCGTTTTGCCGGCGTCGATGTGAGCGCTAATACCGATGTTACGGTAGCGCTCGATAGGTGTCTTGCGAGCCACTTTGATCCTCTATTGGGATGACGCGATGCGAGAAAATGCCCATCGCGCTGTAACACAAACGGGCGAGGCGCTTTGCAAGCGCACCCGCCCGGAATTTCTTTCCGTTTTTTCTGCTAAACCCGGGTTCGGGAAGCTTAGAAACGGAAGTGCGAGAACGCCTTGTTGGCTTCTGCCATCCGGTGAACTTCGTCGCGCTTCTTCATTGCGCCGCCACGGCCTTCGGCCGCTTCGGAGAGTTCACCTGCCAGACGCAGGGCCATCGACTTCTCGCTGCGCTTCTTCGCGGCTTCACGCAGCCAACGCATCGCCAATGCCATACGACGCGACGGGCGCACTTCGACCGGAACCTGATAGTTCGCACCACCAACGCGGCGGCTCTTCACTTCGACCACCGGCTTGACGTTGTTGAGCGCTACCGTGAACACTTCCAGCGGGTCCTTGCCACCCTTGGTCTGGATCTGTTCGAAAGCGCCGTACACGATACGCTCGGCAACCGACTTCTTGCCAGAGAGCATCAGCACGTTCATGAACTTAGCTACATCAACGTTGCCGAACTTCGGATCCGGCAACACTTCCCGCTTGGGGACTTCGCGACGACGCGGCATGTTTCTTCCTTTAACTTTTCAGTTGGAGCTATTTTTAGCCCCGCGGCCACCAACTAACCCGATTCATCTCTAACGACTTACCAGCCTGGTCGGGTGACCACTTACTCGACAGCGCCGGCGATTCCGGCACCACCGCTATTACCGCCCTTGCAGGCGACCTGAAACTACTGACCGGCTAGTTACTTGCCAGCCTTGGCACGCTTCGCACCGTACTTCGAGCGAGCCTGCTTACGATCCTTGACGCCCTGGGTATCCAGCGAGCCGCGAACCATGTGGTAACGCACACCCGGCAAGTCCTTGACACGGCCGCCGCGAATCAGCACGACCGAGTGTTCCTGCAGGTTGTGGCCTTCACCACCGATGTACGAAATCACTTCGAAGCCGTTCGTCAGGCGCACCTTCGCAACCTTACGGAGTGCCGAGTTCGGCTTCTTCGGCGTCGTGGTGTACACACGGGTGCACACGCCGCGACGCTGGGGGCAGTCCTGCAAAGCCGGGCTCTTGCTCTTCGTCGTTTCCGACGCGCGGCCTTTGCGAACCAGTTGATTGATGGTTGGCATTGTTTATTCCTGAAATTGAACAAAATCGACGCATCTGTTTCCGGGCAAAGCAGAAACGATTGCGCATCGAACTTCCGGACCGGTAGTCGGCGTACGAATCGACTTCGCGCGCAGGCATTCCAAGAACCGGAACCTAGCATAATATTCCGAAAATACTAAGGGAGTCAACAGGTTGCGATGTTTCGCATCCCTGCCGACCCGCTCAGGCACTCGCTGAGCGCTCAGTCGGCGGCGACGACTTCCAGCAATTCGTCGCCGAAACGGTCAAGTTTGCGCGCGCCCATACCCGGAATGCCGCGCAAATCCTCGATCGAGTCGGGGCCGTTGCGAGCAATTTCCGCCAAGGTCGCGTCGTGGAAAATCACATATGCCGGCACGCCGTCGCTCTTGGCCGTTTCCGTGCGCCACGCGCGCAGACGCTCCCAGCGCGCGCGTTCACGCGGGCCCATGCCGATCGTCGGGTCGGCGCGCTCACTGGTACGGCCGGACGATTGACGCGTGCGCGTCGGCTTCACATAACGACGCATCGTGACGTTCTGCCCGCCCTTGAGCACCGGCTTGCTTGCCTCGGTCAGGACCAGTGAGCCGAAGCCTTCGTGGTCGACCGTTAGATAGCCGAATGCGACCAGTTGGCGAAATACCGCGCGCCACTCCGGCTCGCCCAGCGCCGAGCCGATGCCGAACGTAGTCAGTTTCTCGTGACCGCGCTGCAGGATTTTCTCGCTGCTGTTGCCGCGCAGAATGTCGATCAGATGGCCGGCACCGAAATGAAAGCCGCTCGCTCGCTGCGCGCGGAACACGCACGATAGTGCCATCTGCGCCTCACGCGTCGCATCCCATGTGTCTGGCGGTTCAATGCAGTTGTCGCAGTTGCCGCACGGCTTGCTCGACTCCCCGAAATACGCGAGCAACCGCACACGCCGGCAGGTCGCCGCTTCGCACAGTCCCAGCAGCGCATCCAACTTGCCGGTCTGTACGCGTTTGTGCGCGTCGTCGGCATCGGATTCGTCGATCATCTTGCGCTGCTGCACGACGTCGCCGAGACCGTACGCCATCCACGCGTTGGCCGGCATGCCGTCGCGGCCCGCGCGGCCCGTTTCCTGGTAATAGCCTTCGACGCTCTTCGGCAAGTCGAGGTGAGCGACGAAGCGCACGTCCGGTTTGTCGATGCCCATGCCGAACGCGATCGTCGCGCACATCACGATCCCTTCCTCGCGCTGAAACATCTCCTGATGCTTCTGGCGGATTTCGAACTCCATCCCGGCGTGGTACGGCAGCGCGCGCATGCCTTTTTCCTTCAGCCACTCCGCCGTCTCTTCGACCTTGCGACGCGACAAGCAATAGACCACGCCGGCGTCGGTCGTGCCGTCCGGCTTTGAATGCTCGGCGCGGATGAAGTCCAACAATTGCGTACGCGCGTTGTCTTTTTCGACGATGCGATAGCGGATGTTCGGCCGGTCGAAGCTCGACACGAAAATGCGCGCGTCATCCAACGCGAGCCGGTGGATGATCTCATCGCGCGTGATGGCATCCGCGGTGGCCGTGAGCGCGATTCGCGGCACGTTCGGAAAGCGCTCGTGCAGCACAGATAGCTGAATGTATTCCGGCCGGAAATCGTGCCCCCATTGCGACACGCAATGGGCCTCGTCGATGGCGAACAAGCCAATGCGCGTGCGCTCCAGCAGTTCCTGGAAACGGGGCGTCATCAACCTCTCCGGCGCCACGTAGAGCAGATCGATATCACCGTCGCGCAACGCGCGCTCCGTTGCCATCGCCTCGGCGCTCGACAGCGTCGAATTCAGATACGCCGCGCGTACGCCCACTTCAGTGAGCGCGGCCACCTGATCCTGCATCAACGCGATCAGCGGAGAGACGACGATGCCCGTGCCGAAACCGCCTTCGCGGCGCACCAGCGACGGAATCTGATAGCAGAGGGACTTGCCGCCGCCCGTCGGCATCAATACGAGGCAATCGCCGCCGCCGGCGACGTGCTCGACAATTTCACCCTGCTGCCCTCTGAACGCGGGGTAACCGAAGACTTCGTTGAGGATTTCGAGGGGACGGGACATGAATTTGAGAGAAGCAGCGTGATGCCGGTGACACGAATTTTACCAACGCATTCGTGCTGCGCCCGCGCTTTGATGCAGCGTTAGCCGTTTGGCCTACGAATCCGCAAAGAAACGCAAAAAAAGAAAAGCGCATAAAAAAAGCCGCTCAGTCGAAACTGAGCGGCTTCGCTGGCTGATCAGCCCCAAGCGGCTTGCGCCGCCAGGACTTACTCGCCTGAGTGCTGCTGTTCGGCGGCCGGGGTTTCCGGCGTACCGAATTCGAACGACTCTTCCGCTGCGATCTGATCGAAACGCTCGCGGTCGGATAGTTCCTTGCTCTTGCGTGCCTTGTGGAACGCGAGACCCGTACCGGCCGGAATCAGACGGCCGACGATCACGTTTTCCTTCAGACCACGCAGGTCGTCGCGCTTGCCCATGATCGCCGCTTCGGTCAGCACGCGGGTCGTTTCCTGGAACGACGCCGCCGAGATGAACGAATCGGTCGACAACGAGGCCTTCGTGATACCGAGCAAGACGTTTTCGTACGTTGCCGGACGCTTGTCTTCCGCGATCATACGATCGTTCTCGTCGAGCATATCCGACCGCTCGACCTGTTCGCCCGGGATGAAACGCGTATCGCCGTTGTCCGTAATCTGCACGCGGCGCAGCATCTGACGAACAATCACTTCAATGTGCTTGTCGTTGATCTTCACGCCTTGCAGACGGTACACGTCCTGCACTTCGTCCACGATGTAACGCGACAGCGCTTCGACGCCCTGCAAACGCAGAATGTCGTGCGGATCCGCCGGCCCGTCGACGATCATTTCGCCCTTGTTGACGACTTGACCATCGTGCACCAGAACCTGCTTTTCCTTCGCGATCAGGAACTCGTGCTGGTTACCCTCGAGGTCCGTGATAACGAGACGCTGCTTGCCCTTCGTGTCCTTACCGAACGACGTCGTACCCGTGACTTCCGCCAGGATACCTGCGTCCTTCGGCGAACGTGCTTCGAACAGTTCCGCCACACGCGGCAGACCGCCGGTAATGTCACGCGTCTTCTGCGATTCAGTCGGGATACGTGCGAGCACTTCACCGACCTGCACTTGCTGACCGTCCTTCACAGTGATCAGAGCGCCGACCTGGAAGCCGATCTGCACCGAGTGCTCGGTGTTCGGGATCTTGACTTCTTCGCCGTTCGCATCGAGCAGCTTGACCTGCGGACGCACCGTCTTCGACGCTTGCGAACCACGACGCTTCACGTCGATCACGACCAGCGTGGACAAACCCGTCACGTCGTCGATCTGCTTGGCAACCGTCACGCCTTCTTCGACGTTTTCGAACTTCACCATACCACCGTACTCGGTGATGATCGGACGCGTCATCGGATCCCACGTTGCCAGTTGCGTGCCGGCCTTGATCTGCGCGCCGTCCAGTTGCAACAGCGTCGCGCCGTACGGCACCTTGTGACGTTCGCGCTCGCGACCGTGGTCGTCGGTGATCATCGCTTCGCCCGAACGCGAGATGACGATCTGCTCGCCCTTCGCGTTGGTGACGTAACGCATCGTTGCCGTGAAACGCACCGTGCCGTTCGACTTCGCTTCAACCGACGAAGCCACTGCCGCACGCGATGCCGCGCCACCGATGTGGAACGTACGCATCGTGAGCTGCGTGCCCGGTTCACCGATCGACTGCGCAGCGATCACGCCGACTGCTTCACCAACGTTGACCGACGAGCCGCGGCCCAGGTCGCGGCCGTAGCAGGCTGCGCACAGACCGTAACGCGTTTCGCAAGTCAGCGGCGTACGCACGCGCACTTCGTCGATGCCGAGGCGTTCGATTTCTTCGACCGCATCTTCGTCGAGCAACGTGCCCGTTTCGTACAGCGTTTCCTGCGATTCCGGATTGACGACGTCAGCCACCGTCACGCGACCCAAAATACGGTCACGCAGCGCTTCGACGACTTCACCGCCTTCGACCAACGCCTTCATGGCGACGCCGTTGGACGTACCGCAATCGTCCTCGACCACCACCAGGTCTTGCGTCACGTCGACGAGACGACGCGTCAGGTAACCCGAGTTTGCCGTCTTCAGTGCCGTATCAGCCAGACCCTTACGTGCGCCGTGGGTCGAGATGAAGTACTGCAACACGTTCAGGCCTTCACGGAAGTTCGCCGTAATCGGCGTCTCGATGATCGAGCCGTCCGGCTTCGCCATCAGGCCACGCATACCGGCCAGCTGACGAATCTGAACCGCGGAACCACGAGCACCGGAGTCCGCCATCATGTAAATCGAGTTGAACGATTCCTGACGCGTTTCGTTGCCGTCGCGATCCGTGACCGGTTCCGTCGACAGCTGCTCCATCATCGCCTTGCCGACCGCTTCCGACGTTGCCGACCAGATGTCGACCACGTTGTTGTAGCGTTCTTGCGACGTGACGAGGCCCGACATGTACTGACGGTCGTATTCCTTCACCTTCTTCGCGGCGTCGCCGACGATGGTTTCCTTCTGCGGCGGCACGAGCATGTCGTCGACGCAGATCGAGATACCAGCGCGCGTTGCCAGACGGAAACCCGACTGCATCAACTGGTCGGCGAAAATCACCGTTTCACGCAGACCGCACTTGCGGAATGCGGTGTTGATGAGGCGCGAGATTTCCTTCTTCTTCAGCGGCTTGTTGAGCACCGAGAACGGCAGGCCCGGCGGAAGAATTTCCGACAGGATTGCGCGGCCGACGGTGGTCGGGTACAGCGTGATCTTCGGCACGAACGCCGGCGCACCTTCCGACTTGTCTTCGTTATGGACCATTTCGGTGATCCGCACGTTGACGCGCGAGGCGAGCTCAACTTCCTTGTTCTCGTAAGCACGCAGCGCTTCCGAGACGCCCGTGAACGTCAGGCCTTCGCCCTTGCCGTTCACTGCTTCACGAGTCGCGTAGTACAAACCGAGCACGATATCCTGCGACGGCACGATCGACGGATCGCCGTTGGCCGGGAACAGGACGTTGTTCGACGCCAGCATCAGCGTGCGCGCTTCCATCTGCGCTTCCAGCGACAGCGGCACGTGAACAGCCATCTGGTCACCGTCGAAGTCGGCGTTGAACGCCGCGCAAACGAGCGGGTGCAGCTGGATTGCCTTACCTTCGATCAGCACCGGCTCGAAAGCCTGAATGCCAAGACGGTGCAGCGTCGGCGCACGGTTCAGCATGACCGGATGTTCGCGGATCACCTCTTCCAGGATGTCCCACACCACCGGCGTCTGGTTCTCGACTTCCTTCTTCGCAGCCTTGATGGTGGTAGCCACACCCATCACTTCCAGCTTGTTGAAGATGAACGGCTTGAACAGTTCGAGCGCCATCAGCTTCGGCAGACCGCACTGATGCAGCTTGAGCGTCGGGCCGACCACGATCACTGAACGGCCCGAGTAGTCAACGCGCTTACCGAGCAAGTTCTGACGGAAACGACCGCCCTTACCCTTGATCATGTCAGCGAGCGACTTCAGCGGACGCTTGTTCGCGCCGGTCATGGCCTTACCGCGACGACCGTTGTCGAGCAGCGAATCGACGGCTTCCTGCAGCATCCGCTTTTCGTTGCGGACGATGATTTCAGGCGCCTTCAATTCGAGCAGACGCTTCAACCGGTTGTTACGGTTGATCACGCGGCGATACAGGTCGTTCAGGTCCGACGTCGCGAAACGGCCGCCGTCCAGCGGCACCAGCGGACGCAGTTCCGGCGGCAGCACCGGCAGCACTTCGAGCACCATCCAGTCAGGCTTGATGCCCGAACGCTGGAAAGCCTCGAGCACCTTCAGGCGCTTCGCGTACTTCTTGATCTTCGCTTCCGAACCCGTGTTCTTGAGTTCGGTGCGCAGCATCTCGACCTGTTCGTCGATGTTGATCGCGCGCAGCAGTTCGCGCACGCCTTCCGCGCCCATTTCAGCGCGGAATTCGTCACCGTACTCTTCGACCTTGTTGTAGTAATCCTCTTCGGTCATGATCTGCCGCGCTTTCAGCGGCGTCATGCCCGGATCGATCACCACGTATGCTTCGAAGTACAGCACGCGTTCGATGTCGCGCAGCGTCATGTCGAGCACCATGCCCAGACGCGACGGCAGTGACTTCAAAAACCAGATGTGCGCAACCGGCGAGGCCAGTTCGATGTGGCCCATGCGTTCGCGACGCACTTTCGCCAGCGTCACTTCAACGCCGCACTTCTCGCAGATCACGCCACGATGCTTCAGGCGCTTGTACTTGCCGCACAGGCATTCGTAGTCTTTGATCGGCCCGAAAATCTTCGCGCAGAACAAACCATCGCGTTCCGGCTTAAACGTCCGGTAGTTGATGGTTTCCGGCTTCTTCACTTCACCGAACGACCACGAACGGATCTTGTCCGGCGAAGCCAGACCGATCTTGATCGCGTCAAAAACTTCAGGCTGTTGGACTTGCTTGAATAGATCGAGCAGAGCTTTCATTGCTTTCTCTCCGTAGTCCGATTAGTTGCGGTCGAGGTCGATATCGATACCGAGCGAGCGGATTTCCTTCACCAACACGTTGAAGGATTCCGGCATGCCGGCGTCGATCACGTGATCGCCCTTGACCAGGTTTTCATAAACCTTGGTCCGGCCTGTCACGTCGTCCGACTTCACCGTCAGCATTTCCTGCAGCACGTACGATGCGCCGTACGCTTCGAGCGCCCACACTTCCATTTCACCGAAACGCTGGCCACCGAACTGCGCCTTACCGCCCAACGGCTGCTGCGTCACGAGCGAGTACGGGCCCGTGGAACGCGCGTGCATCTTGTCGTCGACCAAGTGGTGCAGCTTCAGGTAGTGCATGTAGCCGACCGTCACCGTACGTTCGAACATTTCGCCCGTGCGGCCGTCGTACAGACGCACCTGGTTCTTCGACGGCGTCATGCCGAGGTTCTTCGCGATGTCGTCCGGGAATGCCAGATCCAGCGCGCGCGACATTTCTTCTTCCGTCGCACCGTCGAACACCGGCGTGGCAAACGGCACGCCTTCGCGCAGGTTCTTCGCCAGTTCGACGATTTCGTCGTCCGTGAAGCTGTCCAGCTCTTCGGCGCGGCCCGACTCGTTGTAGATCTTGGTCAGGAATTCGCGCAGTTCTTCGATCTTCGCCTGACGCTGCAGCATTTCGCCGATACGCCAGCCGAGACCCTTCGCGGCCCAACCCAGATGCACTTCGAGAACCTGACCCACGTTCATCCGCGACGGCACGCCGAGCGGGTTCAGAACGACGTCAGCCGGACGGCCGTCGGCCATGTACGGCATGTCTTCGATCGGAACGATCTTGGACACCACACCCTTGTTACCGTGACGGCCGGCCATCTTGTCGCCAGGCTGCAGGCGGCGCTTGACTGCCAGGTAAACCTTGACCATCTTCAACACGCCCGGCGGCAGTTCGTCGCCTTGCGTGAGCTTCTTGCGTTTTTCTTCGAACGCCAGATCGAACTGGTGACGCTTCTGTTCGATCGAGTCCTTGATAGCTTCAAGCTGTGCCGCTGCTTCTTCGTCCGCGAGGCGGATGTCGAACCAGTGGTAGTGATCCAGATCTTCCAGGTAAGCCTGTTCGATCTTCGTGCCCTTCGCGAGCTTCTTCGGACCGCCGTTCGCGACCTTGCCGGTCAGCATACGTGCGAGACGCTGGAAAGCGTCGCCTTCCACGATACGCAGCTGGTCGTTCAGGTCGAGGCGATAGCGCTTCAGTTCATCGTCGATGATCTGCTGCGCACGCTTGTCGCGCTGAATGCCTTCACGCGTGAACACCTGGACGTCGATCACCGTGCCGCTCATGCCCGACGGCACGCGCAGCGACGTGTCCTTCACGTCCGAAGCCTTCTCGCCGAAGATCGCGCGCAGCAGCTTTTCTTCCGGCGTCAGCTGGGTTTCGCCCTTCGGCGTGACCTTGCCGACCAGCACGTCGCCTGCTTCGACTTCAGCGCCGATGTAGACGATGCCCGACTCGTCGAGGCGGCCGAGTTGCACTTCAGCCAGGTTCGAGATGTCGCGCGTGATTTCTTCCGGTCCGAGCTTCGTATCGCGAGCAACGACGTTCAGTTCTTCGATGTGGATCGACGTGTAACGGTCGTCAGCAACCACCTTCTCCGAGATCAAAATCGAGTCTTCGAAGTTGTAGCCGTTCCACGGCATGAACGCGACCAGCATGTTCTGGCCGAGAGCCAGTTCGCCGAGGTCGGTCGATGCACCGTCAGCCAGCACGTCGCCACGCGACACGATGTCGCCGACCTTCACGATCGGGCGCTGGTTGATGTTCGTGTTCTGGTTCGAACGCGTGTACTTGATCAGGTTGTAGATGTCCACGCCGACGTCGCCAGCAACGGCTTCATCGTCGTTCACGCGGATCACCATACGGCCTGCGTCGACGTAATCGACCACACCGCCGCGGAATGCCTGAACCGTCGTACCCGAGTCGACCGCCACCGTGCGCTCGATACCCGTACCGACCACCGCCTTTTCAGGACGCAGACACGGCACAGCCTGACGCTGCATGTTCGAACCCATCAATGCGCGGTTCGCGTCATCGTGCTCGAGGAACGGAATCAGCGATGCTGCCACCGACACGATCTGCGACGGCGCCACGTCCATGTACTGGATGCGGTCCGGCGTGACCATCAGCGTTTCGCCTGCTTCACGCGACGACACCAGTTCGTCGGTCAGCGAGCCGTCAGCAGCAACCGCCGCGTTCGCCTGAGCGATCACGTAACGGCCTTCTTCGATCGCCGACAGGTAGTCGATCTGATCGGTCACCTTGCTGTCCACGACCTTGCGATACGGCGTTTCGAGGAAGCCGTATTCGTTCAGGTGCGCATACAGAGCGAGCGAGTTGATCAGGCCGATGTTCGGACCTTCCGGCGTTTCAATCGGGCACACGCGACCGTAGTGCGTCGGGTGCACGTCGCGGACTTCAAAGCCAGCGCGCTCACGCGTCAAACCGCCCGGGCCAAGAGCCGAAACACGGCGCTTGTGAGTGATTTCCGACAGCGGGTTCGTTTGGTCCATGAACTGCGACAGCTGCGACGAACCGAAGAACTCGCGAATCGCCGACGAAATCGGCTTCGAGTTGATCAGGTCGTGTGGCATCAGGTTTTCGCTTTCGGCCTGGCCGAGGCGTTCCTTCACAGCACGTTCGACACGCACGAGACCTGCGCGGAACTGGTTTTCCGCCAGTTCGCCGACGCAACGCACACGACGATTGCCCAAGTGGTCGATGTCGTCCACTTCGCCCTTGCCGTTACGCAGCTCGACCAGGATCTTGATCGTGGCGAGGATGTCGTCGTCTTGCAGCGTCATCGGACCGACGATTTCGTCGCGGCCGACACGGCGATTGAACTTCATACGACCCACCTTCGAAAGGTCGTATGCGTCTTCGCTGTAGAACAGACGATTGAACAGCGCCTCGACCGCTTCTTCGGTCGGCGGTTCACCCGGACGCATCATGCGGTAGATCGCGATGCGCGCGGCCATCTTGTCCGCGGTTTCGTCGATACGCAGCGTCGACGAAATGTACGGACCTTGATCCAGATCGTTCGTGTAGAGCGTCTGGATATCTTTGATCTTCGACTCGCGCAGCTTCTCGAGGACGGTTTCCGTGATTTCGTCATTCGCGTTGGCGATGACTTCACCGGTGTCGCCGTCGACGACGTTCTTCGCCAGCACGCGGCCGAGCAGATAGTCTTCCGGGACCGAGATGAACTTGGTCTTGGCGTTGTCGAGGTCGCGAATGTGCTTCGCGTTGATCCGCTTGTCCTTCTGGACGATCACGTTGCCATCACGGTCCGTGATGTCGAAACGCGCGACTTCGCCACGCAGACGCTCCGGCACGAATTCCATCTGTGCGCCTTCCGGCATCAGCGTGAAATTGTCGAACACGAAGAAGTTTGCGAGGATCTGTTCCGGCGTGAGGCCGATTGCCTTCAGCAGGATCGTGACCGGCATCTTGCGGCGACGGTCGACGCGGAAGTACAGCACGTCCTTCGGGTCGAACTCGAAATCGAGCCACGAACCGCGGTAAGGAATGATACGTGCCGAGAACAGGAGCTTGCCCGAGCTGTGCGTCTTGCCCTTGTCGTGTTCGAAGAACACGCCCGGCGAACGGTGCAGCTGCGAAACGATCACACGTTCCGTGCCGTTGATGACGAACGAGCCTGTCGGCGTCATGAGCGGAATTTCGCCCATGTACACTTCCTGTTCCTTCACTTCCTTGACGACCGGCTTGCTCGGCGATTCCTTGTCGAGCAGCACCAGACGCACTTTCGCGCGCAGGGCCGAGCAGTACGTCAAACCGCGCTGCTGACATTCCTTGATGTTGAATGCCGGCGGCGACAGCATGTAGCTGACGAACTCTAGACGAGCGAACCCGTTATGCGAAACAATCGGAAAAACGGAGGTAAACGCAGCTTGCAGGCCTTCCGGCTTGCGTTGCGTGGACGACGTGTCTGCTTGCAGAAACGTGCTGAATGATTCAAGCTGGGTAGCCAGCAGGAAAGGTACTTGGTGAACGATGGGGCGCTTCGCAAAACTCTTGCGAATACGCTTCTTCTCGGTGAAGGAATATTGCATACGATCTCCGAATCACGGCGGGCATTGTTGTCGAGGCAGGATACCTTGATGAGACAACCCGAGTGTTCACCGACTGAGACCCGATGGCCGTCCGATGGCTTGAACGAGCCTAGAAGCTTGGTGGTTGGCCGCTACCAACCGCTGGCTGACGGCAGCGGATGCCTATGTTGCCCGCTACCCGACCAAACTTGCCTTCTGCAGTCGCTTCAGAAGACAAAGAGAAACGCCGGTCAATGTTGCCGAAAGGCGGTTTTCTTTGGCTTCTGGGGCGTCTGTTCTTGCCGAAATTAGCTGGCAAAAACGTAGTCCCCACAAAGCACAAAAAGGCCGGCGGTGGAAAACCGCCAGCCTTCGCACAGCGCGCTGAAACTTACTTGATTTCAGCCTTCGCGCCGGCTTCTTCCAGCTTCTTCTTGGCTTCTTCAGCAGCAGCCTTAGGTACCGATTCCTTAACAGGCTTCGGTGCGCCGTCGACCAGGTCCTTCGCTTCCTTCAGGCCAAGACCCGTCAGTTCACGAACAGCCTTAATGACCGAAACCTTGTTCGCGCCGACTTCCGTCAGGTTGACCGTGAATTCGGTTTGCTCTTCAGCAGCAGCAGCAGCGCCGCCGCCTGCCGGGCCTGCCACTGCAACAGCAGCTGCCGACACGCCAAACTTTTCTTCGAACGCCTTGACCAGTTCGTTCAGTTCCAGAACCGACATCGAGCTTACTGCCTCGAGGATGTCTTCTTTTGCGATTGCCATTTGAAATACTCCTAAATTGAATTCGGATACAGCCAGCGATCAATCACGCTCGACTGAAGTGCATTACGCAGCGGTTTCTTCGCCTTGTTTCTTTTCTGCCAGCGCGGCCAGAGCGCGCGCAAAGCCGGAAACAGGTGCCTGCATAACGTACAACAGCTTGGAGAGCAGTTCTTCGCGGCTCGGGATGTTTGCCAGCGCTTGCACGCCAGCCTTGTCCATCACCTTGCCTTCGTAGGAACCAGCCTTGATGATCAACTTGTCATTGGTTTTGCCGAAGTCGTTGACGACCTTAGCAGCAGCAATTGCATCTTCCGAGATGCCGTAGATCAGGGGACCAGTCATCTGCTCTGCCAGCGGAGCAAACGGGGTACCTTCGACAGCGCGACGCGCCAACGTGTTTTTCAACACGCGAAGGTAAACCTGTTGCTCACGCGCTTTCGCGCGCAGCTTGGTCAGATCGCCAACCGCGATTCCACGATACTCAGCCAGAACCACGGTCTGGGCTTTCGCGACTTGCGCGGCAACCTCAGCGACGACGGCCTGCTTGCTTTCTTTGTTGAGTGGCACGGTTAACCTCCAGATTCGATACACGCGGCGTGCGCCTTGTGTACCGCGTTCAATAACGGCGTCCGACCAGTCAGGAGTATTTCGACCGCCCAACACCCGCGTTGCTGCGGAGATCGACCGGCTTCATCACTACAAAACCTTTTCGGGTTCGCCATCTGCGTTGGCTTTGCATTAAGGACTCGCCCGCCTGCTGCGTGCCCGCCAACGGTCTTTGACAACCGGCTGTGCCATGCAAACTGCCATTTCACAACCGCCCAAAGCCCATAAAACCGCCCCGACTTTCGCCGAGGCGATGAATTTTCTTACTGTGCTGCCAGCGATGCCTGGTCGACGCGAACGCCGACACCCATCGTGCTCGACAGCGCAACCTTGCGCAGGTAGATACCCTTGCTCGTTGCCGGCTTCGCTTTTTGCAGCGCGTCGACGAGAGCGTTCAGGTTGCTACGCAGAGCCGTCGGCTCGAACGAAGCACGGCCAATGGTGGCGTGGATGATACCGGCTTTGTCGACACGGAATTGCACCTGACCAGCCTTGGCGTTCTTGACCGCGGTCGCGACGTCCGGCGTAACCGTACCGACCTTCGGGTTCGGCATCAAGCCGCGCGGGCCGAGGATCTGACCGAGCGTACCGACAACGCGCATCGTATCCGGCGAAGCGATCACGATGTCGAAGTCCAGCTTGCCAGCCTTGACTTGTTCAGCCAGGTCTTCCATACCGACGACTTCCGCGCCGGCTGCACGGGCCTGTTCAGCCTTTTCGCCTTGTGCGAATACCGCGACGCGGACCGACTTACCGGTACCTGCCGGCAGAACGACCGAGCCACGAACCACTTGGTCCGACTTCTTCGCGTCGATGCCGAGTTGCACTGCAACGTCGATCGACTCGTCGAACTTCGCGCTTGCGCATTCCTTCACGAGCGACAGAGCTTCGTCGATCGCGTACAGCTTTTGACGATCGACCTTGGCTGCAAATGCTTGCAGACGCTTTGAAAGCTTAGCCATTTACACGCCCTCCACGGTGATGCCCATCGAGCGGGCGCTACCAGCGATCGTACGAACCGCTGCGTCCAGATCAGCTGCCGTCAGATCGGGCATCTTGGTCTTGGCGATGTCTTCAGCTTGAGCGCGGGTGATCTTGCCGACCTTGTCGGTATGCGGCTTGCTCGAACCCTTGTCGATCTTCGCTGCCTTCTTGATCAGAACCGTAGCCGGCGGCGTCTTCAGAACAAACGTGAAGCTCTTGTCCGCAAACGCAGTGATCACGACCGGAATCGGCAGACCCGGTTCCAGCGCTTGAGTCTGCGCGTTGAACGCCTTGCAGAACTCCATGATGTTCAGGCCGCGTTGACCCAGTGCCGGACCAACCGGCGGCGACGGATTGGCTTTACCTGCAGGAATCTGCAGCTTGATAAAGCCGATGATTTTCTTTGCCATGTTGAAAACCTCTTTGGAACACCGCATGGGTACATGCGGGAGTTCAGTGAGTAGTAGCGCGCGTTCGCCGAAAAACTGGGTACTTACGCTCCTCAACGGCCATTACGCGGACCGTAAGCGCGAAATACGAAACGCACCGACTGGTGCGCTCCGTAGAATTTTGGATTACAGCTTTTCGACCTGGCCGAATTCCAGCTCGACCGGCGTTGCGCGGCCGAAAATCGTAACGGAAACACGGACGCGCGACTTTTCGTAGTTCACTTCTTCGACGCTGCCGTTGAAATCCGTGAACGGACCGTCCTTCACCCGCACCATCTCGCCGACTTCGAACAGGGTCTTCGGACGCGGCTTTTCCACGCCTTCCTGCATTTGCGACATGATCTTCTCAACTTCCCGCGGGGAAATCGGACTCGGACGGTTACGCGCACCACCAACGAAACCCGTCACCTTTGCCGTATTTTTCACGAGGTGCCACGTCTCGTCAGTCATTTCCATCTCCACGAGCACATAGCCCGGGAAGAAACGACGCTCGGTCACCGATTTGTGACCGCCCTTCACCTCGACCACTTCTTCAGTCGGAACAAGGATTTGACCAAACTGGTCTTGCATGCCAGCACGTTCGATGCGCTCCTGAAGCGCACGTTGCACGCTCTTCTCCATGCCGGAGTAGGCGTGCACGACGTACCAACGTTTGCCGCTCGGGGATGCCGGAGTATCGCTCATATCATTTCCAACCCAGAATCACCGAGAAAATCGCCCATTCGATGGATTTATCACTAATCCAAAGAAAGATCGCCATGACGAACACGAAGCCGAACACTACGAGCGTTGTCTGGGTAGCCTCTTTGCGAGTCGGCCAAACAACCTTGCGGACTTCCTTATACGAATCTTTGGCGAAAGCGATGAAACCCTTGCCAGGCGCGGAGAGAAGACCGACTGCAACACCCGCGATCGCACCAACAGCCAAGGCAGCTCCGCGGACGTACCATTCCTGGCCGCTAAGCCAGAAGAACCCCACGAACCCGGCCAAGACCAACAATACGCCCCCGACGAGCATCAGCTTGTCGCCGGATGTATTTACAGTTTCGACGGAAGGATTCGCCATAACACCTTAACGAAGCGCCACATACGGCGCGAGAGTTGGCAGGGGCAGAGGGAATCGAACCCCCAACCTTCGGTTTTGGAGACCGACGCTCTGCCAGTTGAGCTATACCCCTAAACCATTTGGGGTTGACGACACCGCCAACCCCGAAACTACCGATCAACGAGAACTATCTGGCGTTACTCGAGGATCTTGGCAACCACACCTGCGCCGACCGTACGGCCGCCTTCGCGGATTGCGAAACGCAGACCTTCTTCCATCGCGATCGGGTTGA
>NZ_JBNNWQ010000024.1:0-16799 GCF_050281145.1 Paraburkholderia sp. NPDC080076
AACCCACGGCGCGCAGCGCCTTGGTCAGGTTTTCCTTGTCGAACTCATGAATGCCGGCGAAGTCGATCGTGCCGATGGCCGGACGTTCCAGCACCCGCACGATGACGACGTTGCCTTCGGTCGTGATCTTGACGTCGTTGAAGAAGCCCGTGGCATACAGGGCGCGAATCGCCTCCGATGCCTTGTCGTCGCTGAAGGTGTCGCCTTGCTTGATGGGCAGATAGGCGAACACGGTACCAGGTTCGACGCGTTGCAATCCCTCAAGACGGATATCGCGAATCACGAACGAGTCGCTCGCGTGGGCCGACATTGCTGTCACACTTAGGCCGACAAGAGTCACCGCCCTGCTACGGCGTGCAGTTGAAGTTTGAACAAGCATGCAAAGGGAAGCCAAATGATAGAGACACAACGTGGAGAGCCGACTTCAATACGCTGTGTCGCGTATCGATCTAGGGCGCGGGTGATTCAGGTGCGAGCTCTATTGCACCGTGATGGCGGACAGATCACCAATCTTTGCGATGCCGCTCACAAGCGCCAGAACTTCCGTCATGTGTGCGGCCTCAGTGCGTTGCATGCGAAACGACAGTTCCGCGCCGCCGGGCAGACGGAATGTAAGAATCAGATGGGCTGCCGCACCGGCGTCCTTGCCGATCTCCCAGGCCTCACACGGCATCGCGAATTTCACACTCTTTTTCTTGCTGCGAATCCGCTCCGACACGCCAATCGCGTTCGACAACGCTGCCAGCAGCTCGTGCATGACTGAGCAATGCAACGCAATGCCGGAAGTCTGATTGGCTTTCAACATCAAATACTGACCGTCGCCCGTCAATTCGAAGCCACGTACGGAGTCGATCGCAAGAGAGGGTCGCGGTGCCATGGAGCACTCCAGAATCAAGCAAGGACTGAAGTGTAAGACGCGCTCCCAAGCCTTGAGTTACGCGACGGTTAGCTAAACTTTCCTTCGGCCCTTATCCATTACTGAATCTTCAATCCAGCAAATTTATGCGGCCCGCGGGCAACATTGACCCTGAACATTTCAGAAGAGAAAGGGAGATCGGCATGCGATTGAAAGCATCGTTCTCCGCCAATTAACGACCGACTCGGGGGCGTGAAAACCGCTTTCTAGTCCACATGTTTTCCGCACAACTGTTTTGTGCAAAACATCGCTTTTACCGTGACCTTCATCTTGAATGATGTGGCGACTCTTTGAATGCCACTTAGCAAATGGTGTCAAGAGCACATGTGGACCTCTCGAACAATCGGTAATAAAAAACGCTGACGGTTTAGCCTTCTCAGGAAACGGCGCTCGCACGCCTGTGTGCGGTTCCCACCAGACATCCCTCTGCCCAACAATGACAAGGTATTCCCGGCATTTGCGGGTAAAGAGAAATGGACTCACCCCGCATTCATACGTGCCTGACTTCTTATTTGTCCTTCAGCAGGAATGCCGAGCTTTGTGTACATTCGCGCTTGAGTTGCGTTGCAGCACATCGGCACGTGGCCCAAGGCGACCCTCTTCGTTGCGCATGTCTTTCTCTTCCAAACGCCGGGCGATTGAAAGATGCACGCAAGCTTTTTGACTGATCGTAAGCAGCAGAGCAATTCTCAAGAAATGCAGATTATGCGTAGCCCTATCCAGTATTCCGTCACGGTCGAATATGCCGTCAGCTCAAGTGCGTCTTGTGCTTGTGGCAGGTACAAGCACGCGGCTGCGCGCCACCGCACGCCGCGCTAGCCTCCGCCAGGACACTCTTACGTTTTACCCCAAGCTCTGGAATTCTCATGCTCGGCCTAGTCCGTATCGCCCTTCGGCGACCCTACACCTTCGTAGTCCTGGCGATCTTCATTCTCATCATCGGTCCTTTGTCCGCGATGAGGACGCCAACCGATATCTTTCCGGATATCAGGATTCCCGTGATCAGCGTCGTGTGGCAGTACACGGGTCTGCCCCCGGACCAGATGGTCGGCCGCATCACCTCGCCATTCGAACGCACGCTGACGACCACGGTGAACGACGTCGAGCATATCGAGGCGGAATCGGTCGCCGGCTTCGGGATCATCAAGATCTTCTTCCAGCCGGGCGTGAATATCAGCACGGCGAACGCGCAGGTGACCTCGGTTGCGCAAACTCAATTGCGGCAGTTGCCTGCAGGTACGACGCCTCCTCTGATCCTGAACTACAACGCGTCGACCGTGCCGATCATCCAGTTGGCGCTGTCCGGCAAGGGACTCTCCGAACAGAATCTCGGTGACCTTGGCCTGAATGCAGTGCGCCCGGTTCTCACGACGGTAGCAGGCGCAGCGATTCCTTACCCGTTCGGCGGCAAGACACGTCAGGTGCAAATCGACGTCGACCCGGCGGCACTCCAGGCGCGGGGCTTGTCCGCACAGGATGTCGCCAATGCGCTCGCCGGCCAGAACCTGATTACGCCGGTCGGCACGGAAAAGATCGGTGACTACGAGTACACGTTGCAACTGAACAATGCACCGTCGCAAATCAAAGCGTTGGGCGATCTGCCGGTCAAGGCGGCCAACGGCACCACGGTCTATATTCGTGACATTGCGAACGTGCGCGACGGCAGCCCGCCGCAGACCAATATCGTGCACGTGGACGGCCGGCGTTCGGTACTGATGTCGGTGCTCAAGAACGGTTCGGTGTCGACGCTCGGCATCATTTCCGGCATCAAGCAGCGGATTGCTGCAGGTAAGGCGTCATGGCCCGATAACCTGCAGATCGAGCCCATCGGCGACCAGTCGCTGTTCGTGCGGGCGGCGATCACCGGCGTGGCGCGCGAGGGAGTGATCGCGGCTGTGTTGACGAGCCTGATGATCCTGCTGTTCCTTGGCAGTTGGCGCTCGACGATCATCATCGCAACCTCAATCCCGCTCGCCATCCTTGGCTCCATCGCCACGCTGTCCGCGCTCGGCGAGACGTTGAACATCATGACGCTCGGCGGTCTCGCGTTAGCGGTAGGGATTCTGGTCGACGACGCCACGGTGACCATCGAAAACATCAACTGGCACCTCGAGCATGGCAAGGAGGTGGAGACGGCTATTCTCGACGGCGCAGCGCAGATCGTCACGCCGGCGTTCGTCTCGCTGCTCTGTATCTGCATCGTGTTCGTACCGATGTTCTTCCTGAACGGCGTTGCGCGCTTCCTGTTCGTGCCGATGGCTGAAGCGGTGATCTTCGCGATGATCTCGTCGTTCATCCTGTCGAGAACCCTTGTGCCGACGATGGCGAAATACCTGCTGAAACAGCATGTGCACGACGAGCACGCCGAGGACACAAAGCGCCCCGGCCCGCTCGGGCGTTTCCAGCGCGGCTTCGAAGCGCGCTTTGAAAAGGTGCGCAGCGCCTACCGCAGGCTGCTCGAACTCGCGCTGACCCACCGGCGTCCGTTCGTCAGCGGCTTCCTCGGCTTTGTCGCCCTCTCCTTCGCGCTGGTGCCGTTCCTCGGCCGCAACTTCTTCCCTTCCGTCGATTCCGGACAAATCCTGATGCATGTGCGCGCACCGGTCGGCGTTCGGGTTGAAAAGACCGCGCAGATCTTTGCGAATGTCGAAGGCGCGATCCGCCAGATCATTCCGCCCGCGGATCTCGGCACCGTGGTCGACAACATGGGTCTGCCGGTCAGCGGCATCAATACCGCGTACAACAACACCGGTACGGTCGGCTCGCAGGACGGTGACATCCAGATCGCGCTGAACGAAGGCCATCGTCCAACCGACGAGTATGTTCGCGTCATGCGCGAGAGATTGCCGCGAGAATTCCCGGGCGTCACGTTTTCTTTCCCGCCAGCGGACATCATCAGTCAGATCCTGAACTTCGGCTCGCCGGCGCCGATCGACCTGCAGATTCGCGGCAATAACCTGAACGCCAACTACGCGTATGCGGACCGTCTGCTGCGCCAGGTCCGCGATGTGCCGGGCGTGGTCGATGCGCGGATCGAGCAGTCGCACGGCAACCCGACCTTCAACGTCGATGTCGACCGCACGCGCGCGCAATTGCTCGGCATCACCGAGCGTGACGTGACGAACAGTATGGTGGTGAACCTCGCGGGTTCCAGCCAGGTCGCGCCCACGTTCTGGCTGAACAACGCGAACGGCGTGTCTTATCCGATCGTGATGCAGACGCCGCAATACAGCCTCGATTCGCTCGCCGCGCTGCAAAATCTGCCGATCACGGCCAGCGGCGGAAGCACCGCCCAGATCCTCGGTGGTCTGGCGACAGTCGAGCGCACCAGCAGCAATGAGGTTGTCAGCCAGTACAACATCCAGCCCATGGTCGAGATCTTCGCGACCACCCAGGACCGCGACCTCGGCGCGGTGGCGTCCGATATCCAGCGCATCGTGCACGACAACGCCGGCACCTTGCCCAAGGGCTCCTCCGTTGCACTGCTGGGCCAGGTCCAGACGATGAACAGCGCCTTTGCCGGCATGCTGTTCGGCCTGCTTGGTGCGGTGGTGTTGATCTATCTGCTGATCGTGGTCAACTTCCAGTCGTGGGCCGACCCGTTCGTGATCGTGACCGCGTTGCCTGCCGCGTTGGCGGGTATCGTCTGGATGCTGTTCGCGACCCACACGACGCTCTCGGTACCTGCATTGACCGGTGCGATCATGTGCATGGGGGTGGCGACGGCCAACTCGATTCTGGTCGTCAGTTTCTGCCGCGAACGTTTTGCCGTCCACGGCGACCCATTCAAGGCCGCGCTCGAAGCGGGCTTTACGCGTTTTCGTCCCGTGCTCATGACCGCGCTCTCCATGATCATCGGCATGATGCCGATGGCGCTTGCATTAGGCGAAGGCGGCGAGCAAAACGCGCCGCTTGGCCGCGCGGTGATCGGCGGTCTGCTGTTTGCCACCACCGCTTCGCTGTTCCTCGTCCCCGTCATTTTCTGTATCGTTCACGCGCGCCCCGGGCGCGCGGCTACCCCGGCATCCGTCTCGGGAGGTCCTGCTCATGTCGTCTGAATCTACTTTTCCCACTGATACACCGTCGCGCCGCCCGCTTCTGGTAGCAGGCGTGGTCGGCCTGCTGGTCGTCTTAGGCATTGTCGTCGCCGGTCTCACGCTGCGAGCCGCCGATGCCCGCAAACTGAAAACCTGGACTGACGCCCAGGCCGTGCCGACCGTCAACGTGATCCAGCCCTTGCGCGACGCCAACGGCCCCTCGCTGCAACTGCCCGGCCGCCTCGAAGCGTTTACGCGGGCGCCGATTTTCGCGCAGGTCAGCGGCTATCTGAAATCATGGAATGTCGATATCGGCGCGCCGGTCAAAGCGGGCCAGGTACTCGCCGAAATAGAAACGCCCGAGCTCGACCAGCAACTATTGCAAGCGCGCGCGGATCTCCAGAGTGCACAGGCGAATGCTTTGGTTGCGGGTACGACTGCCAAGCGCTGGGAAGCGCTAAGCGGCACCGATTCCGTCGCCCAGCAGGATGTCGATCAGCGCACGGCCGATTACGCCGCCAAGGAAGCGATCGTCGCGGCCGCGAAGGCCAACGTGGACCGCCTCGTCGCCACCAAGGCTTTCGCGCGCATCGTCGCGCCATTCGACGGCGTGGTGACCGCCCGCGATACCGACGTCGGCGCGTTGGTCAACGCCGGCAGCGGCGGGGTCGGACAGGAGCTGTTCGCGGTCTCCGACGTCAAGCAGTTACGCGTGTATGTCCAGGTGCCGCAGAACTACGCACCGGCGATACACGACGGCACGACCGCCAACCTGACCGTCCCGGAGTATCCCGACCAGCAGTTCACCGCGCGCGTGGTGGCGGCGGCAGACTCGGTCAATTCGAGTTCGGGAACGACGCTGGTTCAACTACTGGTCGACAACGCCAACGGCAAGCTACTGCCGGGCGGCTTCGCCAGCCTGAAATTCTCGTTGCCCGCTTCCGCCGATTCGGTCCGTGTACCGGCCAGCGCGCTCGTCTTCGATAGCCGCGGCGTCGTGGTCGCCACACTTGGCGCGAACGGTCACGTGCTGTTCAAACAGGTGAAGATCAATCGCGACCTGGGCGACTCGGTGGAGATCGGCTCAGGGCTCGCCGCAACCGATCGCGTGATCGATACACCGCCCGACGGACTCGCCGACGGCGACAGCGTGGAGGTGGCGACGGCGACCGACAAGAAGGCAGCTGCACATGGTTAAGTATGGACTTCCGGCGCTTCTCGCGAGCGTCGTCGCGCTCTGCGCCTGCTCGTTCGCGCCGCAATATCACGTCCCGCCGACGCCGATCGCGGCGCAATACAAGACGGTCGGCCCGTGGACCACGGCACAGCCCGCCGACCGGATAGACCGCAACGGCTGGTGGAAGATGTATGGCGACGCGCAACTCGACGATCTCGAAGCGCGTCTGCTGGCCAACAACACCGACTTGCGCGCGGCGTACGCACACTATGAGCAAGCGCAGGCTTTCGTGGCGCAGGTCGAGTCGGGACTGTACCCGTCGGTCAGTGTGAGCGCCGTGCCGCTGCGTGAGCGCCAGTCTGACAACCGGCCGTTGCGCGTGGGCGGCCCGAACGACTACAACTCCGTCACGCTTGGCGGCGAAATCAACTATGACCTCGACCTTTGGGGGCGTGTGCGCGACTCCGTGGTGGCCGGCAAGGACGAGGCGCAGGCGACCCAGGCCGATCTGGCCTCGGTCAGGCTGAGCCTGCAGGTCGAACTCGCGGACAGTTGCCTCCGCTTGCGCGGCCTCGACCAGCAAACCGAGCTGTTGAACGAAACTGTCGTGGCGTATACGAAGGCCCTGCAACTCACGCAAACTTTGCATAACAGTGGAATCGTGTCGGGCCTCGACGTTTCCCGAGCGCAAACGCAACTTTCGTCAGCGAAGTCGCAGCTGTCGCAGAACCTGGCGCAACGGGCTCTGCTTGAACACGCGATCGCGGTCCTGGTCGGAACCTCTGCGTCCGAATTCAGCCTGCCGCCCCAGACCGCCGCCATCGCGTTGCCGGCGATTCCCACCGGCCTGCCGTCGACGCTGCTGCAGCGCCGGCCCGATGTCGCTGCGGCGGAACGCCGGGTGGCCGAGGCCAACGCAAAGATTGGCGTCGCGCGGGCGGCCTACTTCCCGGACATCATGCTGAGCTTGCAGGGCGGTGTGCAAAGCGCAGCCTACGCCGGCCTCGTTAGCGCGCCCAATCTGTTCTGGGCGGTCGGCCCGCAGCTCGTGCAGTACGTGTTCGACGGCGGGTACCGTCGTGCGCAACTCGATTCCGCCAAGGCGGCAACCGAAGAAGCGGGAGAACGCTACCGCGGCGTAGTACTGTCTGCATTCCAGCAGGTTGAAGACAACCTTGCCCTGCTGTCGTATCTCGGTACTGCGTTGGGTGAGCAACGGGACGCAGCCAACGCCGCACAGTACTCGGTCGACCTCGCGTTGCGTCAATATCGCCAGGGCGTGGTGGGCTACCTCGATGTCGTGCAGGCACAGACGGTCGCACTCGAAGCGCAACGCAGCGTGCTCGATATCCAGACGCGCCAGTTGAGTGCGAACGTGCAACTCCTGCATGCGCTCGGCGGTGGATGGTCAAGCGACGAACTGGCTCAAGCGGCTGCGGCGCCGGCACTCGTCGCAACAGCAACGGCAACGGCACCCAGCGCGAATTGACCGCCGCTACACGGCGCGGGAACGGCAGCCCCGAATTGCTGGCTACTTCGGAGCGCGTTCCCTGTCCGGACTATTGCAACCTGTTGGCGGTCGCGGAAACGTTGAACCCGGAGTCGTCGCGGCGATCAGTTGGCCGTGCGTGTTCCGAAACCGGCGAACGGTGGTTGCTTCTGTTCAACCTGGCAAACCGCGCTTTGGCCTCGATCACGTGTCTGGTCGCAGCCGCCGTCAGTTGCTGATCGTGAATGGCGAGAATTTCCTCAAGCATACTCGCGACCTCCGCACTGACTTGCCACACGCCGTCACACTGTGCCCTGCCAGCAGCTTGATCCAATGCGGCCTCGGCACGCCGATACAAATCGACAGATGCATTACCGAATCCGGCCTCTTGTAAGTAGTACGTCAGATAGACGGCTCTGTTCAGCTCACTGATCAGATGAGCGTTTCCTTGCCCTTTGCGGCAGACCGCAAGCGCAAGGTGATTTGCGAGCGAGATATCAGAGGCAGCTCGCCTCGTCATTGGGAGCAGCATCTCCTTGCTCAGGTGACGCCGACCAAAAGAAACGCGGCCCGTGGGCCGGCGAGTGCTATGGGACATTGAAAGTGTATCGACTAGAGAGTTGCGAAACGGCCCTGCTGACTCGCGAATCATCGACATTCACGGTTGGGTCGCGTCAATTCTATAGCGATATCGGCGAGGCTGCATTTACGATAAATTTGCAACGGCACTGTGCCGCTTAGCCACAATCGAATTCCGAGGCCACTTGCAAGAAAGCCTGGATCAACCGGATACGCACCGAGCCCGTCGAGCTCGCAGCGTTGATGCGACGTAATGCAATGTTGCCGAAGGTAGCTCTCGGCGAGTTGCCCACCGACAACATTGCGGTCGTAACGGAGAAACGGTTCCGTCTGCAATGTGACGTGCGGATCCGTCACCTTCATCGCGGCAGGCTCAGGAGTACGAGCGGCTCTTCCCTGAAACGTGTGCCAGTCGCAACTTTTCGGCAGATTGAATGGTGGCCGTGCGACGACCGCGGCATCGAGATCGCCACTGACCACTCTCTGATACAGGTCGTGCGAGGTGTCAGGCTCGAAACGCGCGACTACGACGGCGGAGCCGAATATGGGCCGTAGCTGAGCCTGGGATAGCACGTTGGATCCGCTCGTGCTCGACATCCCCACTCGCGCGCTGGTCGGCATGTGAAATGCCGCTCCTGGCGAGCGGCATTGTGCCCATTGCGCTCAGCCGCCGTGAAGCGCGTTGCTCAAGCCGGCATCGGACAGCGCACAAAGTGCCACCGCCGACCAGTCATGTTCAGCGCCGATTCCTTGCGAGCGCAACGTCAAGAACCGGTCGTGGACGAGACTTGCCAGCGGCAGCGGAACGCCCAGTGCCTCAGCGGCTGCCAGCATCAGGCGGTTGTCCTTCTGGCCGAGCGGCAACGAGAAGCCAGGCGGCTGGAATTGCTGCGACGCAATCAGCGGGCCGTAGATCTTGTATGGCGGCGCATTGAAGTTTGCACTCGTCAGCAGCTCGACCAGACGCATCGGATCGATGCCGGCCTTGCCCGCTACGGCACAGGCTTCGCCCAGCGTTTCGATGATCACGGACAGCATGAAATTGCCGATCAGCTTCACCAGGTTCGCCTGCGAAGGATCCTCGCCGACAATGCCGACCGACTGCCCAAGCGTTTCGAGAAGCGGCACGGCAACCTTGAGGTGCTCGTTCGCGCCGGCCGCCATGATGAACAGCTTGCGCGCCGCCGCGGCATCGGGCCGGCCGAACACCGGCGCGGACACGAAGGCAAGACCCGCTTCACGGTACTTCGCAGCGTGATCCTGCGCGGCGGCAACACTGATCGTGCTCATCGAGATGTGCAGCGCACCCGGCTTCAGTGCGGTGGCGATGCCCGCCTCGCCGAACGTGACCGCTGCGTGCGCGGAATCGTCGGCCACCATCGTGAAGACTACGTCGGCCCCCAGCGCCGCCTGCGCGGGACTCGACGCGACACTCGCCCCCGCTTCGCGCAACGGTTCGGCGCGGGCTGGACTACGATTGAAAACCTGCACGTCGTGCCCGGCGTCGATCAGGTTCTTCGCGATCGCTGCGCCCATCGAGCCAAGTCCTACAAATCCAATTTTCATAATGCCATTCCAAATGATCGGCCGCGCGAAGGCGGGCCTGTTCAGACTGCGAATTGATAGACCTGACGGCTCACGTCGAGTGTCACGTCGCCGTGTTCGCCCAGTGCCGTCATCCCGTGCTCTTCGAGTTTCGTGATCAGCGTGCCGATCGACTGGCCGCTGATCTGATAGTCGCGCAAGCGGGTTCCCACCGACATGCGTTCGAAGAACACACGCGTCGCCGTAATCGCCGCACTGATACGCTCGTCCTCGCTGCCCTCGGTGATGTTCCAGACTCGTTCGGCGTACTGCAGCAACTTCCCGCGTTTCGACTCGCGGCGCACGCTCAGCATGGCAGGCAGCACGATGGCGAGCGTCTGTGCGTGATCGAGTCCGTGCAGCGCCGTGATCTCGTGGCCGAGCATGTGGGTCGCCCAGTCCTGCGGCACGCCGGCGCCGATCAGACCGTTCAAAGCCAGCGTTGCCGTCCACATCAGGTTGGCTCGCACCGCATAGTTGTGCGGCTCGGCGAGCGCTTGCGGGCCGACTTCAGTCAGCGTAATCAGCAGGCCTTCGGCGAAACGGTCCTGTACCCTGGCGTCCACCGGGTAGGTCAGATACTGCTCGACGATATGAACGAACGCATCGACGACACCGTTGGCAATCTGCCGCGGCGGCAATGAATAGGTCGTGGTTGGATCGAGCACCGAGAAGACCGGATAGGTCGCCTCGCTACGGAACGGCAGCTTGTCGCCCTTCGCGCGGTGGCTGATAACGCCGCCATTGTTCATCTCCGAACCGGTGGCGGGCAGCGTCAACACGCTGCCGAACGGCGCCGCGTCGCGTATCTCGGCCTGCTTCGCGAGAATGTCCCACGGTTCGCCGTCGAACTTCACTGCGGCAGCGATGAACTTGGTGCCGTCGATCACCGAACCGCCGCCCACCGCCAGCAGAAAATCGAAGTTCCCCTCACGGGCGAGCGCGACCGCTTCCATCAGCGTTTCGTACGTGGGATTCGGCTCGATGCCGCCGAACAGGTGCCACGCGCGCTCACCGAGCGCCGCCTGCACTTGCGCGAGCACACCGTTGTTCTTGATGCTGCCGCCGCCGCAGGTAATCAGCACTCGCGCGTTGGGCGGGACGTGCGCATCGAGTGCGGCGATCTGCCCTTCGCCGAAAATGATTCGTGTGGGGTTATGAAACGTAAAGTTCTGCATTGAATCTCTCTTCCTTACATTGAAATGACCGGTCGTCTCAAAACGGAATAAACGGCTACCCGGATCGACACCAGGCACCGTTCAAACCAGCCACGACCGTTACTGCGGGGATTTGAAAAACAGATCGAACATTGAATGCACGCAAGCCTTCAGCGGCTCGACGGAGTCATCCAGCTTCATGCGCAACAAGCTGCCTTCCCACGCATTCCAGAACAGGTCGGCCATTGCATCAGCCGAAAGATCGCGCCGCACGGAGCCGTATTCCTGGCCGCGCCGCAGATAATCGGCACAGCCGACACGCCATTCATTGACCGTCCTGCGCGCGGCGAGCCGGCACAGATCGCTCGACTGCGCGATCTCGCCTGCAAAGTTGCCGACCAGACAACCGTAGCGGTCGTCACAGGCTTCGTAGTCGGCAACGATGCATGCGTAGATGCCGCGAAGCGCGAGCAGCGGATCGGACGATGCCGCTTCGCGCGAATACCGCTTCCATTCAGCGGCCTGCTCCTGCGCGTAGTGGTGCAGGATTGCCGCGCCGAATGCCTCTTTGCTCTCGAAGTAGTTGTAGAACGAGCCCTTCGGCACGCCGGCACGCTCGACGATGTCTTTTACGCCGGTGCCGTGATAACCCGTTTCGGCGAACAGCGCGACACCCGCTTCGAGTAGCCTTTCGCGAAAGTCTTCAGTGCGTCGTGTTTGCATAACCCTGACAACTACAGCCCTAAGGGCACGGTGCCGCTGAGCGCGAGCGGGCGGCACCGCGCACGTACATCGATTTCAAGCCGCGTCAGGCGCGGCGCGTCGCAAGTTCGGCGCCTTGCCGCAGTGCTTCGAGCAGGCTGCGTTCGTCAGCGATGCCTTTGCCTGCGATATCGAACGCCGTGCCGTGATCGACCGAGGTACGGATCACATCGAGTCCGACCGTCACGTTGACGCCGGCTTCTAGGCCGAGCACCTTGACCGGACCATGGCCCTGATCGTGGTACATCGCCACCACCAGATCGAAGTCGCCGCGTCCCGCACGGAAGAACAGCGTGTCGGCCGGGAGCGGGCCTTCGATGTCCCAGCCGCGTTCACGCAAGACCTGCACGGCCGGAACGATCTTTTCCTCTTCCTCGCCATAACCGAACAGGCCGTTTTCGCCGGCATGCGGGTTGATGCCGCACACGGCGATGCGCGGATTGGCAATGCCCGCCTTCACCAGCGTCGCATGGCCTCGCTCCAGCGTGCGCTGCACGAGGCCCGGTTCGATCTTGCGGATCGCATCGATAATGCCGATGTGAGTCGTCACGTGAATCACGCGCAGTTTCGGCGCGACCAGCATCATCGACACCTCCTCGATGCCCGTGAGATGCGCGAGCATTTCAGTGTGGCCGGGATACTTGTGACCGCCGGCGTGCAACGCTTCCTTGTTCAGCGGCGCCGTGCAGATCGCATCGATCTCGTCGGCCTTCGCGAGTTCGACGGCGCGCGCGATGTACTGATACGCGGCGTCGCCTGCGAGCGCCGACAGTGCGCCGAAAGGCAGGTCGGCGGGAATCAGCGCGAGGTCGATGCAGTCGATGGTGCCCTGCTCATATTGCGCATCCGCCGGCTTCGCGATGCGGCGCACTTTCGTGCTGCCGCCGACAATCCGGTTGGCCTGCTCGAGGCGCGCCGCATCGCCGATAACGAGCGGGCGGCACTGCCGGTAGACGGACTCGTGCGTCAAGCTCTTGACGACGATTTCCGGACCCACGCCCGCTGCGTCGCCCATCGTGATGCCGATGACTGGAAGATAGTTGCTCATGATGTTTTGCCTGAATGACGTTGGTTCGTTTCGCGAGCCGGCGAAGATGTTGTGTTGCCGCTCGGGTGAGCCGAGCCGGACTCGTTGTCAGCGAACTCCGGTGTGCCCCGCAGATGAAGGTAGGCGCCGTACAGCGCATGCTCGCTGCCAAATGCGCCGGCTTTGGTGACGACGGTGAGGCGCGGGTCGCCGTGCGGGCGGCCCACTGCCACGCCCGGCTCGATTTCCGAAAGCAATTGCAGGCTGTCGATGCCGGCTGTACCGAGCATCGCGCGCGCGGTTTCGCCGCCCGTCGCGATCAAACCGCTCAGATGCGTGAAAAACGGTGCGACGAGCGAAGCGAGCGACGCAGACAATTGCGCGCCTTCGGCGGGATCGAACAGATCGTCGCGACCAATTCGCACCAGCAAGTCGGTGTGCGCGCTCAGATGCGCGCCAACGCGTGCTTGCCAGGCCGCCCACTCGTGATGAGACTCGCCCACACGCAGCACGACCGGCGGCACGATCAACTCGCCCACGCCCGCACGCTCGCGCAGCATCGCGCATTGCTGTTCCGAGACGGCCGACAGGCTGCCCACCAGGATCAGGATCGCGCTTCTCTGCTGGTCCGGCTTCGGCGGCGCGTCTTGCGCGGCTTCCGTGGCAACCTCGAACAGGTCACTCAACGACGCCAGTTCGCGAGCCAGACCGCCTGAGCCGACCCAGAACAGGGCTTCGTCCATCGACGCCGTCGCCTGCGCGAGTGCTCTCAAATCCGCATCCGTTTCCGCATCGACGATGAGCGCCTGCGCGCCACTGCCCGCCACTGCGGCAATGGCAGCGCGCAACGCTGTGGGATCGCCACGCAGCGCGTCGACACCCAGGGCCGCGGTGCGCAAGCCGACCGCCTTGACCATGGCGTTGAGGTCGGCGGAGTGCGCGGCGTGTTCGAGCTGCCACGTTTCCGTATTTTCGAGCGGCACGCCGCGCACGAATACGCGGCCCTCACGGACGGTGCGCCCAGTGGCAGGAAAGGCCGTGGCGACGATGGCGAGGCCCGCGAGCGGCTGCAACGCGGCTACTTCCGCGGCCCAGTTACCGCGCAAGGTCGAATCGATTTTCTTGTACAGACGCCGACCCGGCCCGCGCTGCGCCAGCCACGCGGCGCTGGTGCAGTGTGCAGCTTCGGCCGGCGGCATGCGGCGCGTGTCGGTATCCACCGCGATCACCTCCGCCGCGCCCATCGCGCGTGACGCGTTCAGCGTCACCGCCGTTCTGCGCCCCGCTCCCGCAAATGCAATCGCGCAGTCGGCGGCGCCGGACAGGTCGTCGGCGATAATCAGAATGCTCGTGCTGCTCACCGGGTCGCCTCCAATGCAGCCGCGCGGCTGGCGTCGGCCTGCTTGCCAATTCGCTTTGCGACGGCCGCAGTGAGAATCGGCGACACGATTGCGGTCACGACGACGCATGAGGCGACCAGCAAAGTCGCGCTCTTCGCGGCCTCGGCATAGACCGGGTTGGCCGCTGCAATCAGCGCCGGCACAGCCGCTCCGTTGCCAGCCGTGTTGGCTGCCGCCACGCCTGCGACACCCGTGCCGCCGGTCAGCCGATCGGTCAAATACAGGGGGATGCCTGTCACGATCACCACCGCGACGCCGAGGCCAATGCCGAGCAAGCCGGCTTGCCATACTTTGTGCAGGTCGAGGCTCGCGCCCAGCGCCAGGGCGAAGAACGGAATCATCACAGGCACCGCGCGGCCGAGAAAGTTGCGCATCTCACGGTCCAGATTGCCGAGCAGCATGCCGGCCGCGAGCGGGAGGATGCTGCCGACCAGCGTCTGCCACGGAAACGCCGACAGCCCGGCTACGCCGAGCGTGACCATCGTCAGGAACGGGCCGGATTCGAGCGACATGATCGTATAGGCACCGACGTCCTCAGACTTGCCATATTGACCCATCAACGCCATGTACAGGCCGCCGTTCGTGTCGTTCATCGCGGCAACCACCGCCAGCGTCGACATTCCCGCGAACAGTCCGGACGAAACCGGCTGCTCACCCAAAAAGTGGCCCAGCACGACACCCACCACAATCGCGGACCCGACCTTCGCCGCGAATAGCGCCCCGCCCTTCTTGAGCAGATAAGGCGTTGCCTTCACATCGATCGACGCGCCCATGCACACATAAAACACGGCGAGAATCGGCAACGCGCCGGTAAACAACGCATTCGTGAACGAGCCGAAGAACTTCGGCATGCCCGGCAAGAAGGTGGCGATCATTGCGCCGAACAGTAGCGGGACGATCATCATCCCGCCCGGAACGCGTTCGATCGCGCGCTTGATAGGAACTTGGGCCATCATTGTCTCCTGTATGGAAATGATCGAAACAATCATTTATAAATGACTGATTCAGTCATTCGGAGTGTACGCCACGAGACGCCCCTGCGCAATCCGCTCATTAACAAGCTGTCGAGGCTGGTAAATTCGCCAGAAAGGAGCACGTCCAGGCGTAATGGGGCCGAATTTGATTGAATCGATCACACTGAGCCAAAAATACTTGTATGCCGTAACGACGTCGCGGGCGCAGCGCGCCCCGCTCCGCAGGCGTTGCTCCAGCAGCCGGTTTGATTACACTTACGCCCGTTGGCGCCTCTCCTCTCTATTGCGCGCAGCATTCGGATGACCCGCTACCCTCTATCACCATGAAAGTTACGAACCGCCGCGAGGCGATGCTGAAGGCCGTCCTGTCCGGCATGAACGACGTGGGCGCCCTGTGCGAGCATTTCGGCATGTCCGAAGCAACCGTGCGTCGCGACCTGCGCGCGCTCGCCGACGAACGGCTCATCGTGCGCACGTATGGAGGCGCGGCCGCCTCGGTCGGGATTCACGAACCCGAGGAGTCGCTCGATCTGCGGCGCGAAAGCTTCCGCGAGCAAAAGGACGCGATCGCGCAGGTGGCGGTAAGCCACGTCCAGGACGGCGACACCATCTTTCTCGACGGCGGCACCACCACCGCTGCAATGGCCCGGTTGCTGGCCGGCCGCCGCGACATTCGCGTGGTCACCAACAACCTGCTGGCAATAGGCCTGCTTGCGTCGAGCGACGTGCCGGTCACGCTGATCGGCGGCGACCTGCGGCCCTCAAGCATGAGCACGCTTGGGCCGCTCGCGCAGATCGCGTTGAACCGCCTGTCCGTCGACAAGGCTTTTCTTGGCGCGGACGGCGTGGTCGCCGGCCGTGGGCTCTGCGAGGCGACCGCCGAGCAGGCCTATCTGAAGGAATGCATCATCAGGCAGGCGGCCAACGTCTTCGTGCTGGTGACGTCGCACAAACTGGATCGCGCGAGCCAGCAGCACTGGACCCCACTCGAACGCGACTGGACCCTGGTGACCGATGCTCAACCGGGCACGCCGGAATTGGCAACGTTCCTGCTGCACAGCGAAGTGACGATCGAAACCGCCTCGCAGCAGGCGCGCCAGCCTCTGCCTCACGGAAAGTCATAGTGTCTTCAGGCGTCGGCGTCGCGCGGCCCTTACGGATCACACAGTCGCACAGGACAGCCGCGAAGCTTTACAAATGCGAAGCGCCAAACGCCTTCACGACGTTCACCCAATATGAGGCACCGGTAGCCGATGCGTCGTCGTTGAAGTCGTAGTGCGGGTTGTGAAACGGAGCGCCTGGCTTGGGCCCGTCGACGCCCATCCGGACATACGCGCAGGTTTCGTTCGAAGTAAGGCCGGCTCGCGATGTCGAATCGAGAGTACCCTCATGGGCATCATGCAACGCGAGATTGCTTTGCTGCATCCCCGCGTGACCAAGCCGAGGCGCAAGAATCAACCGTTCATGCGGCCGCCCACAACGTCCGCCACCAGCAGCGCCGTCATGTTGACGATCCGGCGCACCGTCGCCGAGGCCGTCAGCACATGCACCGGCTTGGCCGCGCCCAGCAGCATCGGACCAATCGCGATGTTGTTGCCCGCGGCCGTCTTCAGCAGGTTGTACGAGATGTTGGCCGCGTCGATGTTCGGCAGCACCAGCAGGTTCGCGTCGCCTTCGAGCGTCGAGTCGGGCATCAC
>NZ_JBNNWQ010000025.1:0-8909 GCF_050281145.1 Paraburkholderia sp. NPDC080076
ACGCCGGTGCGCATCACGTCCATCGGATGGGCGGCGGCCGGAATCCATTCGAGCGCGGCCTTGACGTTGGCGGGCAGGCCGCGCAGCGCTTTCAGCTTCGTCTTGTAGGCGGTCAGTTCGGCCGGGGTCGGCAGCTTTTCGTGCACGAGCAGGTACGCGATCTCTTCGAATTCGCAGGCGCTGGCGATATCGAGAATGTCGTAGCCGCGGTAGTGCAGGTCGTTGCCGGTCTTGCCGACCGTGCAAAGGGCCGTGTTGCCGGCCGTCACGCCCGACAGGGCGACGGATTTCTTCGGTTTGAAGCCGCTTTGGGGTTCGTTGCCGCCTTGTGCACCGGCGGTTTGCGTCGTCTCGCTCATCTCCCGCAATCTCCTTTGTGCCTGCTCGATGCTTCTGATTGACCCATGCGTTCGACACTCGCCGTCTGCAGCGCCACATGATGCCGTGCTTCGATTGCCTGGCGGCGTGCGCATTTGCCGCTCACCGCAGCCGCGCCGATTGCCGCAGCGACTTTCATGCTCATGATCCTGCTTGCACGCCAGTGCCCACTTTCGTGAAAAGCGGCGCGGCGTCTTGCGGGACGGCGCGACCGGTGGCTTGTGCGCGGCGCAGTACCGACCAGTAGTAGCGATAGCTGGCGCGGTCGTGCAGCGTGTCGTGATGGCGCGTCGGGCCCCATTGTGCGGACTGCGCGGCCAGCAGGATGTCGGTGGCCGTGGCGATCTCTTCGTCGCGCGGCGCGAATGCGGCGACGATCGCCTCGATCTGCGCCGGATGGATGCTCCACATGCGTGTGTAGCCGAATTCGTTACGGGCGCGCGCGGCGTCGTTGGCGACCACCCTCATGTCGCGCACTTCCGTGCTGACGTTGTGCGACGGCACTTTGCCGTACGCGTGGCAGGCCGCCGAGATTTCCAGCTTCGCGCGCCGCACCAGCGGATGGTCGAACTGGCCGGGCGAGCGCATGGCGGTATCGGGAATCGCGCCGTCGTGCGCGGAGACGAAGTCCATCAAGCCGAAGCTCAGCGCTTCCACGCCGGGCAGCGCGGCCAGATCGAACACACGCGTCAGCGCGCCGTGCGTTTCGACCAGCAACTGCACCGGCACTGGTTGCGCAATGCCGAGCTCGCGCCGCGTCGCCTCGATGAACGCGACCATTTCGGCGGCATCGGGGACGTTGCGGATCTTCGGGAGAGTGATGTAAGCAGGCGCTCGCTTCGCGGCACGCAGAATGAGACGGACGTCGTCGCGCCAGTGCGCGTGATCGAAGTCGTGAGTCCGCACGCCAACGCGGCCGAAGCGGTCGTGCTCGCTGCCTAACAACGAGGCGACCAGCTCAGCGTGTTGCGCTTCGCGGCCGACCTGCGCGCCGTCTTCGCAATCGAGCGTGATGTCGAACACGGGACCCAACTGCTGCTGCAATGCCAACGATTTCAGCATCAGCTTTTCGCTGCCGGCGTAGTGATCGCAGGCAGGCAGCACAGCGGGCGGCACTTCGCCGTCAAACAGCACTTCGGCGGGTGTGAGGGCGCGCATCTTCGGCGTCAGGGGCGTGGGTAGTGTTTGGAGAAATCTGATTCGGGCGCGCTCTGCCGGACCGTCACGGCAACTGAGCAAAACGCGCTCGGATCAGATGCGAATAGCTGCATTCGCACGTAAAAAAACCGGAACTTGCTGCGGTGGCGCCTGTGAGCGCCCCCGGACATTTCGCATCGCGCCAGGCTGCCCGAAGGCGGCCTGGCGTTGTCTCACGAGTTCCGGTTCGTTTGCATCAGCCGCTTAGCCGAGCAGGTGTTGAACGCCTTCGCGCTCTTCCAGCAACTCGTTCAGCGTGCCGTCCATCTTTTCGCGCGAGAACGCGTCGATTGCCAGACCTTCGACGCGCTTGTACTCGCCGTTTTCGCACGTGACCGGCACACCGTAGATGATGTCTTCCGGAATGCCGTACGAACCGTCCGACGGGATACCCATGGTGACCCACTTGCCGTTCGTGCCGAGCACCCAGTCACGCACGTGGTCGATTGCAGCGTTGGCCGCCGACGCTGCCGACGACAGGCCACGCGCTTCGATGATCGCCGCGCCGCGCTTGCCGACGGTCGGGATGAACGTGTTGCGGTTCCATTCTTCGTCGTTGATCAGCTTGGTCAGGTCTTGACCTTCTGCCGTTGCGACGCGGAAGTCCGGGTACATGGTCGGCGAGTGGTTGCCCCACACAGCCAGCTTTTCGATCGACGCGACCGGCTTGCCCGACTTGGCGGCCAGTTGCGACAGCGCGCGGTTGTGGTCCAGGCGCAGCATGGCGGTGAAGTTCTTCTTCGGCAGATCCGGCGCCGACTTCATGGCGATGTAAGCGTTCGTGTTGGCCGGGTTGCCGACCACCAGCACCTTCACGTCGCGGCTCGCGACCTTGTTCAGCGCCTTGCCCTGAACCGTGAAGATTTCGGCGTTCGCCGACAGCAGGTCCTTACGCTCCATGCCTTTCGAACGCGGACGCGCGCCGACCAGCAGAGCCACGTCTGCATCTTTGAATGCAACTTCGGGATCGTCGGTGATCACGACGCCCGACAGCAGCGGGAATGCGCAATCATCCAGTTCCATCACGACGCCTTTGACGGCGCCTTGCGCTTGCGGCAGGTCGAGCAATTGCAGGACCACCGGCTGATCCTTGCCGAGCAGGTCGCCATTGGCGATGCGGAACAGCAGGGAGTAAGCGATTTGACCTGCGGCGCCGGTGACGGCAACGCGCTTTGCGGGCTTAGCCATTGAGAAATCTCCAGGACGATGCGTTAGACGCTAGGGAAAACGCCATTCTATATGCGCGTTCAGCGAAGCGTTGTGAAACAGGGCGGAATTCACTGTCGCGGACTGCCTCGCCAATTGCCGAGGCCGAGCGGCGCGTTGCGGCAAGACCGCCATGCCGGAAATCTGCACTACAGCACGGGAGCGGAATATGAAGCGCCGGGTAGCCGCTGCACGGTGCGGGCTCCTGCAAACAGCGCGTTTCGGCAAGCGTCTGACCAACGAATGGCGGCGAAATCGAAACCTGAACTGCGTGGGAACAGCATGGTGCACAGTGGCTGCCGGTGCGTCGCGGCGCTGCATCAAAACAGCCGCCGAAAAACCCGCAAACCCTTGCTCGACAAGGAGTGTAGGAGTCGTCAGACACAAAGTCAACATTATCTTATGTCTTATATAAGACATATCTATTGCGGGGAAAACCCTAGACGCGGCCTAGCCCTTTATGATGAAATGCGCGGATGAATTCGAACCCGGCGAACACCACGAATCCGAGCGGCCAAGGGGTCGCGGGCGAGGGTGTACCTGCTGCGCCTCCGGCCACGTCGCCCACTTTCAGCCCCTTGTACCAGCAGATCAAGGGGTTGATCACGCAGGGCCTCGAAAGCGGCGAGTGGAAGCCAGGCGAGATCATTCCTAGTGAAGTCGAATTGGCGGCCAGATACAAGGTCAGTCAGGGGACGGTGCGCAAAGCAATCGACGAACTTGCCGCCGACAACCTGCTGGTGCGCCGCCAGGGCAAGGGCACGTTTGTTGCAACGCACAACGAAGACCGCGCCCAGTTTCGCTTCCTCAGATTACTGGCCGATGACGGCGCGGAACACCCGCACGTCAGCCGCCTGCTCGAATGCCGGCGCTTGCGCGCTTCGGCGGACATCGCCCGGCAACTCGATCTGAAACCGGCCGATCCGGTCGTCTTGATCAAGCGCTTGCTGCAGTTCGACGGCGAAGTCACCGTGCTTGATGAAATCTGGTTGCCCGGCGCCGTGTTCCGTGGCCTGACGCTCGAGCGGCTGTCGGAGTATAAAGGTCCCCTCTACGCGATGTTCGAGACGGAATTCGGCACCCGCATGATCCGCGCAACGGAGAAGATTCGCGCGGTGGCGGCTGAGCCTTCCGTCGCCGATCTGCTGCATGTGCCGGCGGGTTTTCCGCTGCTATCGGTCGAGCGCGTGTCCTATACCTATGGAGACCGGCCGGTCGAAGTGCGCCGTGGTTGGTATGTCACAACCGGGTACTACTATCAGAACGATCTAAGCTGAATCGGGCTGAATGAGGGCGCTGCGTCCCACACGCGCGCCTGTTTGAAGGCGCCTTTATCGCGCGCGCTGTAACGGACCTGTCGTGGTTTTCGCTGCAGCGCGATATAAAAAGGCGCTAAAATTGCGGATTAGTGTGACTACATAGTAGGGGTCTAGCATGGCTGAAGCCGTAAAAAAACCGAGGCCGGAATTCCGGAACATCGGTATCGGGCAGATATTGACGGCATACCGTCTCCCGCTAGCGGGGCGAGTATCGATCTTGCACCGCTTGAGCGGTGGTCTGCTTTTTGTTTTTCTTCCGTTCCTGCTGTACCTCTTCGATCAGAGTCTGACATCGGAACTTAGTTTCGAAGTCTTCAAAGGTTTCCTCTCCAACATCATCGTCAAGCTCATCACGCTCGTTCTGGCGTGGGCCTTCCTGTTTCACTTCTGCGCCGGCATCCGTCACCTCGTGATGGACACGAACCACAACGCGGTCACGAAGGAAAAAGGCAAATCGACTTCCATCGTCGTTCTCGTCGTGTCGTCGCTGCTCACCATCGCATTCGCGGCAAAACTGTTCGGAGCATTCTAAAAAATGTCAGCTAATAACCGAATCGGTTCGAAGCGTCTCGTTGTCGGCGCTCACTACGGTCTGCGCGACTGGCTGGCCCAGCGCATCACCGCCGCCGTGATGGCGATCTACACGGTGATCCTGCTCGCGTGGTTCTTCGGCGCGCGCGATTTCTCGTACGACGGCTGGGCGTCGATCTTCGCCACGCAGTGGATGAAGCTCGCCACGTTCGTCACGCTGCTCTCGCTGTTCTATCACGCGTGGGTGGGTATCCGCGACATCTGGATGGACTATGTGAAGCCCGTTGGCATCCGCCTGTTGCTTCAAGCGCTGACGATCGTCTGGCTGCTCGCCTGTGCGGGCTACGCTGCGCAGATTCTCTGGAGAGTGTAAAAGAATGGCTGCAATCAAGAATTCTCTGCCGCGTCGCAAGTTTGACGTGGTTATCGTCGGCGCAGGCGGCTCGGGGATGCGCGCTTCGCTGCAACTCGCGCGCGCCGGTCTGTCGGTCTGCGTGCTGTCCAAGGTGTTCCCGACGCGTTCGCACACGGTCGCTGCTCAAGGCGGCATCGGCGCATCGCTCGGCAACATGAGCGAAGACAACTGGCACTACCACTTCTACGACACGATCAAGGGTTCCGACTGGCTCGGCGACCAGGACGCGATCGAGTTCATGTGCCGCGAAGCACCGAACGCCGTCTACGAACTCGAACACATGGGCATGCCGTTCGACCGCAACGCTGACGGCACGATTTACCAACGCCCGTTCGGTGGCCACACGGCGAACTATGGCGAAAAGCCTGTGCAACGCGCTTGCGCGGCCGCTGACCGTACCGGTCACGCGCTGCTGCACACGCTGTACCAGCAAAACGTCGCTGCGAAAACGCAATTCTTCGTCGAATGGATGGCGCTGGATCTGATCCGCGACGCCGACGGCGACGTGCTCGGCGTGACCGCGCTGGAAATGGAAACGGGCGACGTCTACATCCTCGAAGGCAAGACCACGCTGTTCGCCACGGGCGGTGCCGGCCGGATCTTCGCGGCATCGACCAACGCGTTCATCAACACCGGCGACGGCCTGGGCATGGCGGCGCGTTCGGGTATTGCGCTGCAAGACATGGAATTCTGGCAATTCCACCCGACCGGTGTGGCCGGCGCGGGCGTGCTAATTACCGAAGGCGTGCGCGGTGAAGGCGGCATTCTGCGTAACTCGAACGGCGAGCGTTTCATGGAACGCTACGCGCCTACCCTGAAGGATCTGGCGCCGCGTGACTTCGTGTCGCGTTCGATGGACCAGGAAATCAAGGAAGGCCGCGGCGTCGGTCCGAACAAGGATCACGTGCTGCTCGACCTGTCGCACATCGGCGCCGAGACGATCATGAAGCGTCTGCCGTCGATCCGCGAAATCGCGCTGAAGTTCGCGAACGTCGATTGCATCAAGGAGCCGATCCCGGTCGTGCCAACCATCCACTATCAGATGGGCGGTATCCCGACGAACATCCACGGCCAGGTGGTGGGCACGTCGAAGGGTCACGAAGAGCCGGTCAACGGTTTCTACGCAGTGGGCGAATGCTCGTGCGTGTCGGTGCACGGTGCGAACCGTCTCGGCACGAACTCGCTGCTCGACCTGGTGGTGTTCGGCCGCGCGGCCGGCAACCACATCGTCAAGCACGTGAAGGAAATCAAGGAGCACAAGCCGCTTCCGGCAGACGCCGCCGATTTCTCGCTGGCACGTCTGGCCAAGCTGGAGAAGTCCTCGTCGGGCGAATACTCGCAAGACGTCGCGGCTGAGATCCGTTCCACGATGCAGGCTCACGCTGGCGTGTTCCGCACATCGGAATTGCTGGCCAAGGGTGTCGAGCGTATTCGGGAAGTGGCTGACCGCGTCGACAACATCTACCTGAAGGACAAGTCGAAGGTGTTCAACACGGCCCGCGTCGAAGCGCTGGAAGTGGAGAACCTGATCGAAGTGGCCCGCGCCACGATGGTTTCCGCCGAAGCGCGTAAGGAAAGCCGTGGCGCGCACGCGCAGAACGACTTCGAACATCGCGACGACGAAAACTGGCTGCGCCATACGCTGTGGTTCAGCGAAGGCGATCGCCTCGACTACAAGCCGGTTCACATGCAACCGCTGACGGTCGAATCGGTTCCGCCGAAAGCGCGAACCTTCTAAGGCACAAGTCAAAGGAATTCAGAAATGGCAAAGCGTACATTTGAAATTTACCGCTACGACCCGGACAAGGACGCAGCGCCGCGCATGCAATCGTATGAGATCGAGATCGATTCGCACGAACGCATGCTGCTCGACGCGCTCGTCAAGCTGAAGGCTGTCGACGAAACGCTGTCGTTCCGTCGCTCGTGCCGTGAAGGCGTGTGCGGTTCGGACGCAATGAACATCAACGGCAAGAACGGTCTGGCGTGCCTCACGAACCTGAACGACCTGCCGCAAAAGATCGTGCTGCGTCCGCTGCCGGGCCTGCCCGTCGTGCGCGACCTGATCTGCGATTTCACGCAGTTCTTCAACCAGTATCACTCGATCAAGCCGTACCTGATCAACGATACGCCGCCGCCGGAAAAGGAACGTCTGCAGTCGCCGGAAGAACGCGACGAGCTCGACGGCCTGTACGAATGTATTCTGTGCGCCAGCTGCTCGACTTCGTGCCCGAGCTTCTGGTGGAATCCGGACAAGTTCGTCGGCCCGGCAGGCCTGTTGCAAGCCTACCGCTTCATCGCGGATAGCCGCGACGAAGCGACGGGCGAACGCCTCGACAACCTGGAAGATCCGTACCGTCTGTTCCGTTGCCATACCATCATGAATTGCGTCGACGTTTGCCCGAAGGGCCTGAACCCGACCAAGGCAATTGGCAAGATCAAGGAATTGATGGTTCGCCGCGCGGTCTGAGATGGAATCAACATCGCATCAGTCCGACCCTCTCCGCCGCGCGCGCCTTCGCTGGCGCGCGCGGCGGGGCCTGCTGGAAAACGATCTGATCTTTGAACGTTTTTTCGGCCGATATGAGCATGACCTCAGCGATGCTGACGTGGGCGCACTTACACGGCTGCTCGAGCTGAGCGATAACGACCTGATGGACTTGCTGCTCGTGCGCAAGGAACCGGAAGGCGACCTTGCCGACCCGGATGTGATCCGGGTGCTGGAGCTGCTGCGTAATGCCTGACCGGCATGACCGGCTTGAGCGCTGCTTGTCCGCGCTTGTCCGTTGTCCCAGGCGTGCAATTATCGAAACCCTGTTTCCATACTTCGATTGAGGATGTGCTATGACCCCGTCAGATGTTAAAGCCACGCTATCGTTCAGCGACAATTCGCCGAGCGTTGAAATGCCGATTTACAAGGGCACTCTCGGCCCGGACGTGATCGACATCCGCAAACTGTACGGCCAGACCGGCAAGTTCACGTACGACCCGGGCTTCATGTCGACGGCGGCTTGCAATTCGGCGATCACGTACATCGACGGCGACAAGGGCGAGCTGCTGTATCGCGGCTACCCGATCGACAACCTCGCGCAAAACGCCGACTTCCTCGAAACCTGCTATCTGCTGCTGAAGGGCGAACTGCCGAACGCACAGCAAAATGCCGAATTCGTGAAGACCGTCACGAACCACACGATGGTGCATGAGCAAATGCACTTCTTCTTCCGTGGTTTCCGTCGCGACGCGCACCCGATGGCGATTCTGGTCGCCGCAGTCGGCGCGCTGTCGGCGTTCTATCACGACTCGCTCGACATCAACAATCCGCGTCACCGTGAAGTGTCGGCCATTCGCATGATCGCGAAGCTGCCGACGCTGGTGGCGATGGCGTACAAGTACAGCATCGGCCAGCCGTTTGCGTACCCGAAGAACGACCTGTCGTACAGCGCGAACTTCATGCACATGATGTTCTCGAACCCGTGCGAAGAGTACAAGGTCAACGACGTGCTGGTGCGCGCGCTCGACCGTATCCTGATCCTGCACGCGGACCACGAGCAGAATGCATCGACCTCGACCGTGCGTCTCGCCGGTTCGTCGGGCGCGAATCCGTTCGCGTGTATCGCAGCGGGTATCGCGTGTCTGTGGGGCCCGGCGCACGGCGGTGCGAACGAAGCCGCACTGAACATGCTGGAAGAAATCGGCTCGGTCGACAACATTCCTGAGTTCATCAAGCAGGTGAAGGACAAGAACTCGGGCGTGAAGCTGATGGGCTTCGGTCACCGCGTCTACAAGAACTACGACCCGCGTGCGAAGCTGATGCGCGAAACCTGCCACGAAGTGCTGGAAGAGCTGGGCCTGCACGACGACCCGCT
>NZ_JBNNWQ010000026.1:0-8382 GCF_050281145.1 Paraburkholderia sp. NPDC080076
GCACGTTGACCTGAGTAATTTTCCGAAGATCCCTTACCAATGTAGGTCTCGGCGTAAAGCAATGCCATACAACCTTGGTCCAATATCGTCGCCACATCGAACGCCGTATGCTGCAAGCGTCTGCTCGTAGTCGGCCGATCAGGAGGTCGCCATGTCACCAGCATGGTTCGGTTCGATCGCCGCCATCGCACCAGGCACACGCCGCTCGATGTGGCATGTCCAGCGGCTGTCGGAACACCGGGCGCCAGTGTTGCCGTATTGGAGTGTTGGCGGGCTTGTTCACGGATGCGCCACGGTTTTCCATGTATCGCCGGCTGGCTTGGACAGGCGATCCCATTCAGCTTGAGACCGTGCTGTGCGTTGCTCAACACTCGCTGATCGACCTGCCCGGCGCTCGGGAGGAAATTCGAAAGAGTGCGGCCATTGTCGCGCGGGGTCCCAGCATCGAACATTATTCGCTCAAGCCGGCCTTGCCCTGACCGGTGTCAGGCGCTGCCAGTATCTGTCGAGCAGCACACCGCGTGCACATGCCATGCAGACACGGCAGCCCGATCGAATCCTGAGCACGTGGGAGTAAGTTCTTCTTCGCATCGTCGCGCTATCGTGCCGGTCGTCTAACAACGAGGCCGCTATGGATACACTCAGGGCTCTGCTCGAAACTCAGCCGCTGTTCACGCTGTTCCTGACTATCGGATTGGGTTATGTCGTGGGCGAGTTCAGCATAAAGGGCGTCTCGCTCGGATCGGGCGCGGTCCTCTTCGTGGGACTGGTGATCGGAGGATTCGCGCCCAGGTCGTCGCCGCCTGCCCTTCTCGGAACCCTTGGTTTGCTGCTATTTCTTTATGGCATCGGCATCCAGTACGGGGCCCAGTTCTTTAAGGGCCTCACCAGCGCCGATGGACTGCGCGCCAATGCGGCAGCCGCTCTGGGAGTCGTTGGCGCGGGATTCGTGTCTTTGGCTCTCGTTCCGATGTTTGGCGTCAAACTCGATGAGTCACTCGGGATGTTCGCGGGCTCGGGTACCAGCACAGCAACCTTGCAGGCGATCATCGCAGCGACGAAAAGCGACGGCGCCGCTGTCGGCTATAGCGTAGCCTACCCGTTCGGCGTTGCAGGTCCCATCCTGCTCATTTACATGCTTAGCGCACTGCTAAAAGTGAAGGTCGAGCAGCCGCCGGAAAAGCTCATGGAAACCGCTGAAATCGCGCTGAAAAACGGCGCATTCATCGGTCTCAGGTTTTCCGAGTTGACGGCACGACTGCCGGCCGGTGTGGCAATCGCAGCCGTGCGTCGCGAACACCACAATCTCCTGCCGGGGGACGACCTCGTCCTGCACACGGATGATGTCCTGCTTGCCACTTCTATGGACCCCGCGGTGCTCAAGGACGCAGCCGCTCTTGTCGGAGAACTGCAGCCGGGGAGGATGACCAGTCACCGGGAGGATCTCGACTATGCGCGCGTATTTGCGTCGAGCCGGGCCGTGGTGGGGCGATCGCTTCGGGACATCGCCTTCCCTGATGGCGTGATCTGCTCGATTGCTCATGTACGTAGAGGTGATGCCGACATCTTGCCCAGTTCCGACCTGATCCTCGAGTTCGGCGACCGGGTCGGCCTGCTCGCCAATCGAGCTCAGATGAAGGCGATCCGTAGATTCTTCGGCGACTCTATCAAGGGCACCGCGGAGCTAAGCTTCATCTCCATCGGCGCCGGCGCAGCCGTGGGACTACTCATCGGCATGATCCCGATCCCTATTCCGGGGGTCGGCAGGCTGACCCTCGGGCTGGCTGCGCTGCTGCTGGTTGCGCTCTACCTCGGCAAGATTCGCCGTTCCCCACCGTTCGTCTGGACCATGCCTCTCTCGGCCAATCTGGTCCTGCGCAATTTCGGCCTGACGATCTTTCTCGCCCAGGTGGGGATCGCTTCCGGGCCGAAGTTCTTTGCGACAGTCGGCGCGACCGGCATTTCGTTTCTCCTCTGCGGAGTTGCGATTCTTCTCGCACTGGTGCTGATTACAGCGTTCTTCTGCCTGTGGGTTTTCAAGCTGCCGTTTGACGCGACGGTGGGAATCATCAGCGGCGCGACGGGGAATCCGGCCATCCTGGCCTTCGCCAATCGCGTTGCTCCCACAGACAGGCCGGACGTCGGTTACGCAATGATTTTTCCTTCGATGACTATTGTGAAAATCCTGTTCGCGCAGATCGCTATTGCATTGGTCGGCGGATAGCCGACCAGGCTTTTGGCGAAAAGCCGGACCTCCATGAAACCGGGAGACACGCGATGAAAATTGCCGTATTCAGCGCCAAGCCCTACGATCGCGAATTTCTCAATGCCGCGAACGTTGCCGAGGGCCATCAACTCAAGTACTTCGACGACCCGTTAGAACTGGAAACCGTCGAACTTGCCACGGGCAATGACGCCGTCTGTATCTTCGTCAACGACACTGCGGATGCAGCGGTCCTCGACGCACTCAAGCGCGGGGGAACACGCCTCGTCGCGCTGCGCTGCACCGGCTTCAATAACGTGGATCTCAAAGCCGCCGACCGTCTCGGGGTGAGGGTGGTTCGAGTCGTGGATTACTCGCCCAACTCGGTTGCGGAGCATGCGGTTGCATTGCTGCTGGCGATCAATCGGCGGATCCACCGGGCCTATAACCGAACGCGGGATTCCAATTTTGCGCTGGACGGGCTGATGGGTTTTGATTTTTGCGGCAAGACAGTGGCCGTGGTCGGTACAGGCAAGATTGGCCGTGTCTTCACCAGGATCATGCTTGGCTTTGGCTGCAAGGTCATCGGCTACGACAAATTCCCGTCACCCGAATTCGAGGCGTTAGGTGCCAGCTACGCGCGTCCCCTGGAAATCGGTTCGAGCGCAGACATCATTTCGCTGCACTGCCCGCTGACTCCGGAAACCTTTCACATCATCAATGCCGACAGTCTGGGCCGGGCAAAGCGCGGGGCATTGCTGGTCAATACCAGTCGTGGTGGGCTGGTGGACACCGAAGCGCTGATCGAGGCACTCAAAAGCGGGCAACTGGGAGGGGCGGCGCTCGACGTGTACGAGCAGGAAGCAGAACTTTTCTTTCGCGACCTTTCCAGCACCATCATTACCGACGATGTTCTTCAACGCCTGATCTCGTTCCCGAATGTCATCGTCACCGGTCATCAGGCGTTCCTCACGCGTGAAGCCGTGACGACGATTTGCCAAACAACCCTGCGAAGCGTCACCGAGTTCGAAACGGGCCAACCTCTTTCGAACGAAATCAGAACATCCTGAACCTCACCTCAGGCGTTCGTTCGACGATGAGGGTGAATAGGGCATCGAGCACAGCATCACGCCACACGGACGGAGGGATGACGTCATGGCAACGAGAGGCCGAATCGTGAGGGCGATATGGCTGCTGCTGCTCGCTGTGATGTGCCTGCCGTCGCGAGTCGAAGCGGCGGACGGGCAAACCCTGATGATTGCGAAGGCGCGCGGTGCGCTGCGCTGCGGCGTTAGCGAGGGGATTGTCGGCTTTTCCGTACGGGATGCCGCGGGACACTGGTCGGGTATCGATGTCGACTTCTGCCGCGCCGTGGCGGCCGCCGCCCTCGGCGACCCCGCACAGGTCGCATTTGTTCCGCTCACGGCGTCAGCGCGTTTTCCGGCGCTTTTGACGGGTGAGGTCGATCTGCTCGCGCGCAACACAACGTGGACCCTGCTTCGTGAAGGGGCTCTCAAGGTCCAGTTCGCAGGTGTTCTGTTTTACGACAGCCAGGCATTCATGGTGCGGGGGCGGGGCGGAGCACAGTCGCTTGCCTCACTCAAGGGTGCCACGGTGTGCGTACAGAAGGAGACGTCCACCGAAGAACATCTGCTTGCCTACTCGGCGGCGAACGGGCTCGACATCAAGCCGCTCGTGCTGAAATCCGCGATTGAACTGGAACAGGCATTCTTCGCCGGGCGTTGCGGCGCATACACGGCCGACGCGTCCTACCTGACTGCCATACGCTTGCATGCGCCAGGCGGCGCGGCATCGGTCGTCATCCTTCCGGAGCGGATCTCGAAACAGCCACTTGGCCCGGTTGTCCAGGGCGGTGACGTCTCCTGGCTGATTCTCGTGCGCTGGGTGCTGTTCACGCTGATCGCAGCAGAAGAACTGGGCGTGACCTCTGAGAACGTGCAGGAACGGATGCGCGATCCCCTTGTTCGGCAGGCGCTCGTTCCCGACGATACAGTCACCCGCGCGATCGGTGTCGAACCCGAGTGGACACTTCGGGCGTTGCGAAGCGCTGGTCACTATGGAGAGATGTTTGACCGAAACCTCGGCGCGCGCAGTCCGCTGCGGCTCGAACGCGGGATCAACGAATCGTGGACGCATGGCGGGCTGATGTATGCGCCGCCGATGCGCTGAACCCAGCGAGGCGCGTCATGAGCGAACTGCAGGTCTATATTGTCCTCGGCGTGTTCGCGACGGTCATACTGGTGATCGCGTTCAACGTGATCGATATGGCCGTCGCCGCGCTTGTCGGCGTGAGCGTTCTGATCGCGCTGCGCATACTCGACGAACAGGACATGCTGAGCGCAGCCCGAACCGCCGCGGGTCCGATCAGTCTGTTGTTCGGCGGCATGGTGGTCGCGCGCATCCTGTCATCCACGGGCCTGTTCGACCTGGTCGGCGACCTGTATCTGCGGGCCACCGGCGGAAGCGGTAAGCGCTTCCTGCTGCTCCTGATTGCGATTGTCGCGCCGCTGTGCGCGTTCCTGCCGAACGCGACCACGGTCGTTCTGCTGGCCCCCATCATCATCCGCGTGGCCGTGGCGCTCGAGGTGGACATCGTTGCTCCGATGGTGCTGACCGCCATCGTCAGCAACTCAGCCGGACTGCTCACGCTGGTCGGCGATCCGGCGACGTTCCTCGTCGGCAGTTCGATCGGCATGACGTTTGGAGAGTACCTGCGGCGCGTCAGCCTGGGCGGTGTCGTCGCCGTTGGTGTCGTGGTGCCGATGCTTCCGCTCCTGATGCGCGACATATGGCAGATCCGGCGGACCTTGCCGGCCCGTGAACCGCGTGCGCGGCTCCAGCGGCCTATCTATGCGGGCGTGTCGCTCGTCGTGCTCGCGACGATGATGGCGCTGTTCGTGTTCGGCGAGGACTTGCCCACGCGCATCGTTCCGCCGGCGGTTGCACTGATTGCCAGCGCACTGGCGCTGCTGGTCGGCTACGCGTCCAGGGTCGAGTCTACCGATAGCGTGCTGCGGGAGGTCGACTGGAAGACACTGGTGTTCCTCGGCGCGGTTTTCTGTCTGGTTCAGGCGATGACCAGGACGGGTCTGCTTCAGGTCATGGCACTCCAGCTCTATCAGCAATTCGGCACCCAGTTGTCGCTCGTCGCTCTGGTGATGATCGCCGGAATTGGACTGCTGTCGTCTTTGCTCGCCAACGTACCGGTTGCAGCGGCGTCCATTGTGATGGTCAAGGGATACCTGGTTGCGGCGGAGTTCGTACCCGACATTGCGTTGTCCGACCAGTTCACCCAATGGCCGCCAGTCACCATTCCGGTGTTCGTCGGGATGATGTTCGGCGCGACGCTCGGAGGCAACGCCACACTCATCGGTGCGGCCGCGAACATCGTATCGGCGGGTATCTGCGCACGCGAAGGCAGACCCGTGACGTTCGCGACGTTTCTGCGCTATGGACTGCCTGTGACACTTGTGCAACTCGCGGCGTCCGCGCTCTACGTGCTCGTGCTGGCACGGGTCTCGCACTGATACTCGCGGAACTGACCATGGGGCACGGCGGCTTCGACATCGCGTGTGGGTCCGTAGGATCTGGGCTGGATCGATTCGAGGGGCGGCCGTCTTTGTTGAACATCTGCGCGCAACGTACGCGAGGCCTCGCGTGCAGTTCACAGCCACTGCGCGTGCAACCCTGTTGACGCATCGATCAGTTCGCGCGCGATGACCGTTTACTTCCTGGCTGCGCCGGTGACGCGTGAAGCCAGGTTTTCGCGTTGAACCTGGTGATGAGAAGTAGCCGCCGCAGTGTTCCCAACTCCGCAAGCCACGCACCGGGACTAGCCGCCCAACCCCGCAATCCCCGGTGCTATAGTTGTTCCGTCATTCTTCTGCGATCCTGACTCCCATGTTTTGCGACGCGTGCGAGAGAATGCTGCAAAGCGCTATTCCTGCGCCCCATCCACAGTTGCAGAAATCAGACTGTTCGACGTGGCTGCGTCCACTGGGTCGCCGCCCGCTCGAAGTGTGCAGATATCGCTGTCTTCAGTGCGGGGTCAACTGGATGCTCGAAACCGACATGTCGAACGCGGGCGAGCACGAGTGGATCTGTCTTTACCATTCGTCGAGCATTCTCGAGCCAGGCAGCGCTTCGGCGCCCACTTCGCAGGTGGAAACGGATTCTCCAACAGTTGCGCGGGTGAACGCCGCTTATGCAGTGGGTCCAGAAAAGCCGTATCAAATGCTGGTTCAGCTGGGATCGCTTCCCTTCGTATGACGAACTAGCGCCGGCCGCCGCCGCCGCGTGCGCCTCCGCCACCGCCGCCACCACCACGGGCTGCGCCGCCCCCACGGTTATAGTTCGAGGACTGCGCGCTCGCTTGCCCGCGATTGTAGTCGCGCTGCGTCGCGGTGCCTCCGCCGACGCCCTGGAATGCCGAGTCGCGGCCACCTCCCGAGTAACCGCCGCCGCTTCTGTCGAAGGTTTGTGCGTTTGACGGAGCGGCACGAGCGGACGTTTGCGCACGATTGCTCGCCGCCGCACCTCGATCCGACGCCTGTGCGCGATTGCTCGCCGCCGTACTTCGATCGGACGTCTGTGCGCGATTGCCGGCTGCGGCGTTGCGGTTGGACGTCTGTGCCCGATTGCTGGCTGTAGCACCTCGATCGGACTTGTTGGCCCGATCGCCGGCACCCGCGGTATTCGTTCGGCCTGTACGGTCGGCGGCGGTCGCGTTGTTCTGGCGACCCGTGCGATTTCCGGCTTCCGCGCGGTTGGCGACGCTCGCACGCTCGGTAGCGCCGCCGGTGCGACCGCGATAGTCGCGTCGCGCGTCGGCGCCCTGCGTACCCTTCGAGTACCTGTCACGCGTCGCGTTGTCGCGATAGGCGACACCCTGACGATGTCCCGCGTCGTGCTTCCACTTGCCGCCCTCTACCTTGGTACGGTCGAAATTGCGGTCGATGTTGGCGGCCTTATTCACGTTGATGTTGACGTCATTGTTATTCCAGTTGCAATTGCCGAAGAGTGCACCCGCAGCCGCGATGCCGACCCCCCATGCGAACCCGGTCGCAAGAGCGGCGCCGGGGTAGTAAGCCGGATACGGCGGCCAGTAGGTCGGCGGGTAAGCGGGAGCGCTCCAGCCGCCGTAGACGACGGTTGGATTGTAGGAGGGCACGTAGACGGCCTGGGGATTGGATGGCTCGATGCGCACGATGGTTTGCGGCGTCTGGCCACCTTGTGGGCGCTGGCCGCCTTCACTCGGGGCCGGCGCTTCGACAACCACCTTCTGTTGCGCGTTAGACGTCAGGTGTCCGGCTTTTTGCGCACGCATCCTTAATCGCTGCACAGCGTCGAGCACGTCCTTTTCATTCGCAAGGAACGCATCTCCGAGCCTCTGGGTCCAGTCGAGCTTGTCGTTCATTGGTTCCAGCACCTGTGGAAATGCCACCAGTGACTTCACGCTGACGTCCCACGGCTGGTCCTGCACCGCTTTCACAGCAGCGTCACCCTTCAAATCCTTGTGCGTTTTCACCCAGCGGGCAGCATGCACGATTTCGAGCGGATAGGTCGACGCCATCAGGATTTGCGATAACAGCGAGTCGGGATAGAGCGCGATCGGCGCGACCAGCGCCTCGATTTCCTCCGGTGGAAATTGCTGGGCCTGAGGCTCGGGCGCCGAGGCTGGGAGTGGCACGGACGCTGCGGCCGCAACAGAGGCTGCAACCGGGGCAGAGGCCGGGGCTGCGGCCGGTGCTGAAGCGGGCTGCGTCTGAGCCTGCTGATCCTGTTGCTTCGATGGGCAGCCCGTCAACACGACGATGAGGCTGATGCTTAAGAGCCGTGCAATCCTTCTCGTCATGGCCGCTCTCCGTTCGTTCCGTCAGGCAGCGAGTTGTTCGTGGGCTTCAATCTCACCGAGGCGGATGATCAGGCGGATGATCCGGTGACTGGTCGCGCGCGGCTACGTTGCACTGTGCGCAGATGATGGAATACATACTGGATTAGTGCTCGCCGTACGATCGGTACAGCCGGGTCTTCCAGCTGCGGACCGACCGCCGTAGTGGAGGTCCATTTCGCTTTTCCCGGCGGGACGGCTGTTCCTGTTTCATGGCAACGATGGCCTTCGTCTACAGTGAGCTCCCGAGGTCAGAATCGCTCAGCGA
>NZ_JBNNWQ010000027.1:1861-4457 GCF_050281145.1 Paraburkholderia sp. NPDC080076
CGTGGAAGAACTGGGTGTACGACAAGTAGGGCGGGACACGTGAAATCCTGTCTGAAGATGGGGGGACCATCCTCCAAGGCTAAATACTCGTGATCGACCGATAGTGAACCAGTACCGTGAGGGAAAGGCGAAAAGAACCCCGGGAGGGGAGTGAAATAGATCCTGAAACCGCATGCATACAAACAGTCGGAGCCTTCGCAAGGGGGTGACGGCGTACCTTTTGTATAATGGGTCAGCGACTTACATTCAGTGGCAAGCTTAACCGATTAGGGCAGGCGTAGCGAAAGCGAGTCCGAACAGGGCGTTCAGTCGCTGGGTGTAGACCCGAAACCAGGTGATCTATCCATGGCCAGGATGAAGGTGCGGTAACACGTACTGGAGGTCCGAACCCACTAACGTTGAAAAGTTAGGGGATGAGCTGTGGATAGGGGTGAAAGGCTAAACAAACCTGGAAATAGCTGGTTCTCTCCGAAAACTATTTAGGTAGTGCCTCGTGTATCACCTTCGGGGGTAGAGCACTGTCATGGTTGTGGGGTCCATTGCGGATTACTACGCCATAGCAAACTCCGAATACCGAAGAGTGCAATCACGGGAGACAGACATCGGGTGCTAACGTCCGGTGTCAAGAGGGAAACAACCCAGACCGCCAGCTAAGGTCCCCAAATATTGCTAAGTGGGAAACGAAGTGGGAAGGCTAAAACAGTCAGGAGGTTGGCTTAGAAGCAGCCATCCTTTAAAGAAAGCGTAATAGCTCACTGATCGAGTCGTCCTGCGCGGAAGATGTAACGGGGCTAAGCAATATACCGAAGCTGCGGATGCATATTTATATGCATGGTAGGAGAGCGTTCCGTAAGCCTGCGAAGGTGCATTGAAAAGTGCGCTGGAGGTATCGGAAGTGCGAATGCTGACATGAGTAGCGATAAAGGGGGTGAAAGGCCCCCTCGCCGTAAGCCCAAGGTTTCCTACGCAACGTTCATCGGCGTAGGGTGAGTCGGCCCCTAAGGCGAGGCAGAAATGCGTAGCTGATGGGAAGCAGGTTAATATTCCTGCACCATTGTTAAATGCGATGGGGGGACGGATCGCGGAAGGTTGTCCGGGTGTTGGAAGTCCCGGTCGCTGCGTTGGAGAAGGCACTCAGGCAAATCCGGGTGCGCAATTCAAGGGCGTGGCGCCATTCACTTCGGTGAAGAAGCAACTGGAAGTGGTTCCAAGAAAAGCCTCTAAGCTTCAGTTTAACAAGACCGTACCGCAAACCGACACAGGTGGGCGAGATGAGTATTCTAAGGCGCTTGAGAGAACTCGGGAGAAGGAACTCGGCAAATTGGTACCGTAACTTCGGGATAAGGTACGCCCCTGTAGCTTGACTGGCCTGCGCCAGAAGGGTGAAGGGGTTGCAATAAACTGGTGGCTGCGACTGTTTAATAAAAACACAGCACTCTGCAAACACGAAAGTGGACGTATAGGGTGTGACGCCTGCCCGGTGCCGGAAGATTAAATGATGGGGTGCAAGCTCTTGATTGAAGTCCCGGTAAACGGCGGCCGTAACTATAACGGTCCTAAGGTAGCGAAATTCCTTGTCGGGTAAGTTCCGACCTGCACGAATGGCGTAACGATGGCCACACTGTCTCCTCCCGAGACTCAGCGAAGTTGAAGTGTTTGTGATGATGCAATCTCCCCGCGGCTAGACGGAAAGACCCCATGAACCTTTACTGTAGCTTTGCATTGGACTTTGAACCGATCTGTGTAGGATAGGTGGGAGGCTTTGAAGCGTGGACGCCAGTCTGCGTGGAGCCGACCTTGAAATACCACCCTGGTTTGTTTGAGGTTCTAACCTTGGTCCGTTATCCGGACTGGGGACAGTGCATGGTAGGCAGTTTGACTGGGGCGGTCTCCTCCCAAAGTGTAACGGAGGAGTACGAAGGTACGCTAGGTACGGTCGGAAATCGTGCTGATAGTGCAATGGCATAAGCGTGCTTAACTGCGAGACCGACAAGTCGAGCAGGTGCGAAAGCAGGTCATAGTGATCCGGTGGTTCTGTATGGAAGGGCCATCGCTCAACGGATAAAAGGTACTCTGGGGATAACAGGCTGATACCGCCCAAGAGTTCATATCGACGGCGGTGTTTGGCACCTCGATGTCGGCTCATCTCATCCTGGGGCTGTAGCCGGTCCCAAGGGTATGGCTGTTCGCCATTTAAAGAGGTACGTGAGCTGGGTTTAAAACGTCGTGAGACAGTTTGGTCCCTATCTGCCGTGGGCGCTGGATATTTGAAGGGGGCTGCTCCTAGTACGAGAGGACCGGAGTGGACGAACCTCTGGTGTACCGGTTGTCACGCCAGTGGCATCGCCGGGTAGCTATGTTCGGAAGAGATAACCGCTGAAAGCATCTAAGCGGGAAACTCGCCTTAAGATGAGATATCCCCGGGGCTTCGAGCCCCTTGAAGGGTCGTTCAAGACCAGGACGTTGATAGGTCAGGTGTGGAAGCGCAGTAATGCGTTAAGCTAACTGATACTAATTGCCCGTAAGGCTTGATCCTATAACCGGTGTGTTTTGCGATGACCGTCAGTGCTTCAGCACTTGCGCGCATCCCACCCCC
>NZ_JBNNWQ010000028.1:0-3973 GCF_050281145.1 Paraburkholderia sp. NPDC080076
CCGCGCTCGAGTGGATCAACTACATCGAAACGCCGCAGGTTCACGCCGCGATCACCAACGCCGTCTACTACCCGAGCGCCAACCTCGAAGCGCGCAAGTACGTGGACAAGGACGTGGCGAACGATCCGGCCGTGTATCCGCCGCCTGACGTCATCAAGACCCTGTTCCTGCTCAAGCCGTTGCCGCCGGAAATCCAGCGGCTGCAAACGCGGCTGTGGACTGAATTCAAGTCCGGCCGCTGACCCGCGGCCAGAGTGAACGGGTAAGCATCATCATGAAGCCCTCGGTGTTCACCGGGGGCTTTGTTCGTCAAACGCCGGAGTAAAGCATTGTGATGAGTAGTGACCAGTCGGGCGCGCTGGCAGGGGCCGTCGCGCCGTCCCCGAGCCTGAACGCCGTTACAGACGACGCCACGGAGAACTTCGTCCAGGTCGTCGATGTCGTGAAGAAGTTCGGCGAGACCGTGGCGGTCAAAGGGGTCAATCTGTCGGTGAAGAAGGGCGAGCTGTTCGCGCTGCTCGGCAGTTCCGGCTGCGGCAAGTCCACTTTGTTGCGCATGATGGCCGGACTCGAAAGCGTGACCTCGGGCAAGATTCTGATCGACGGTGAAGACCTCGCGCAATTGCCGCCGTACCGCCGGCCGGTCAACATGATGTTCCAGTCGTACGCGCTGTTTCCGCACATGACGGTGGAGGGAAATGTCGCCTTTGGTCTGAAGCAGGAAGGTGTGCCGAAGGCCGAACTGAAGGATCGCGTGCAGACCGTGCTCGAACTCGTGCAGATGGGCCGCTTCGCGAAGCGTAAGCCGAATCAGCTCTCGGGCGGCCAGCAGCAGCGCGTGGCGCTCGCGCGTTCGCTGGTTAAGCGGCCCAAGCTGCTGCTGCTCGACGAGCCGATGTCCGCGCTCGACAAGCAGATCCGTCAGCGCACCCAGATCGAACTGGTCAACATTCTCGACAAGGTCGGCGTGACCTGCATGATGGTGACGCACGATCAGGAAGAGGCGATGACCATGGCGAACCGCCTTGCCGTGATGAGCGAAGGCGAGATCGTTCAGCTCGGCACGCCGCACGAAGTGTACGAGTATCCGAATAGCCGTTTCTCGGCCGAGTTCATCGGCTCGACGAATCTGTTCGAAGGCCATACCGTCGAAGACGAGCCCGATCATGTGTTCATCGAAACGCCCGACCTGCCGTGCCGTTTGTATGTGAGCCACGGCATCACCGGTCCGCTCGGCATGCCGGTGACGATTTCGGTGCGCCCCGAGCGTATCGCGCTCACGCGCAAACCGCCTGAAGGCGCGTACAACTGGGGCAAGGGCGTTGTCACGAATATCGCGTACATGGGCGGCTATTCGCTCTATCACGTGAAACTCGACGCCGGCAAAACCGTGATCGCCAACGTGACGAGCCTCGCGCTGAACGAGATCGATCCGCCTACGTGGGGCGATGAAGTGTACGTGCGCTGGAGCGCATCGGCCGGCGTGGTGCTGACGTCATGAAGCGCTCGTTCAATTCTTTCGCCACGTGGCCGGTGCGGCGTTTCAATCTGACCGGCCGCACCGCGGTGGTGGCCGGTCCGTTCATCTGGCTGCTGCTGTTTTTCCTCGTGCCGTTCCTGCTGGTCGTCAAGATCAGCTTTGCCGATTTGCAGCTCGGCATTCCGCCCTACACGGAGTTGACCAACTTCGCGGACGGCGCGATTCACATCACGCTCGACCTGTCGCATTACGCGTTTCTGCTGACCGACAGCCTCTATTTCGCGACCTACGTGAATTCCGTGGTGGTCGCCGCGATCTCGACGCTGTTTTGTTTGCTGATCGGCTATCCGATGGCGTATTACATCGCGCGATCGAATCCGGCCAGCCGCAATCTGCTGATGATGGCCGTGATGCTGCCGTTCTGGACGTCGTTTCTGATTCGCGTGTATGCGTGGATCGGGATTCTGAAGAACAACGGCTTGCTGAATAACTTCCTGATGTCGATCGGGCTGATTCACACGCCGATCGAGCTGTATCACACGAATACCGCCGTCTATATCGGCATGGTCTATTCGTATCTGCCGTTCCTCGTCATGCCGTTGTACGCGCATCTGGTGAAGATGGACATGACGCTGCTCGAAGCCGCCTACGACCTCGGCGCGAAGCCGTGGAAGGCGTTCTGGCAGATCACCTTGCCGCTCTCGAAGAACGGCATTATCGCCGGTTGTCTGCTGGTGTTCATTCCGGCGGTGGGCGAGTACGTGATTCCCGAATTGCTGGGTGGCGCGAACACGTTGATGATTGGCCGCGTGATGTGGAATGAGTTCTTCGACAATGCCGATTGGCCGATGGCGTCCGCTGTGACGTGCGCAATGGTGTTGCTGTTATTGGTGCCGATGGCGTTTTTCCAGTACGCGCAGGCGAAGGCGATGGAGGAAAGGCGCTGATGAAGCCGAACCGGATTTTGCAGTTGATTGCCCTGGGGATCGGGTTTCTGTTTCTTTATATACCGATCGTCAGTCTGATTGTGTATTCGTTCAACGAATCGCAACTGGTCACGGTGTGGACGCGGTTTTCTACGCGCTGGTATGCGGCGTTGTTGCAGGATGACGAGCTGATCGCGGCGGCGTGGTTGTCGTTGCGGGTGGCGTTGTTGACGGCGTTTGCATCGGTGATCATCGGCACGTGGGCCGGCTTCGTGCTCGCGCGGATGGGGCGGTTTCGCGGCTTCACGCTGTATACCGGGATGATCAATGCGCCGCTGGTGATTCCCGAGGTGATTCAGGGGATTTCGCTGCTGCTGCTGTTCATCGAAATGGCCAAGTGGTTGGGGTGGCCGGCCGGGCGTGGCATTTTCACGATCTGGATCGGGCATGTGATGCTGTGTATTTCTTATGTGGCGATCATCGTGCAGTCGCGGGTGAAGGAGTTGCATCCTTCGCTTGAAGAGGCGGCGCTGGATCTTGGGGCTACGCCGTTGCGGGTGTTTTTCTTTATTACGTTGCCGTTGATTTCTCAAGCGCTCGTTTCCGGGTGGTTGCTGTCGTTTACTCTGTCGATCGATGATCTGGTGTTGTCGGCGTTCTTGTCGGGGCCTGGGTCGACTACTTTGCCGCTGGTGGTTTTTTCCCGCGTGCGGTTGGGGTTGAATCCGGAGATGAATGCTTTGGCTACTTTGTTTATTGCGGTGGTCACAGTTGGGGTTGTGGTCGCTAATTATTTTATGCAGCGGGCGGAGAGGAAGCGGGCGGTGATGGCGGTTTGAATTTTTTGGTTTTTTATTGGGGTTGGTCTTGTGGTGTTGGCCTTCCTTCAATTCATGTCGGTCTATTATCGTTGCCCCGCACGGGGGCAACGTCGGGGGAAACCCTCCTTTTTTCTAACCTGCGATTCGTGCGATTCGACAACCTCGCGCAAAGCATCTGGTCAGAAAACTCTCAGCCCTGCCTTAGACGGTTCCCCATGCTTATGTTTTCGATCAATCATTCGCCTGGTTATGCGAAATACCTATCTATTTAATCGGTTTGACCAATTTTTACGGTGATCCTATATACGCCTAACAAAATCCAATTTGATAATGAAAACGTCAAATTGAGCAAGGTAAAGCGTATGAGGGCATGCGAAGGCCTACTGGTGCAAGTCAGTCCAGGGAGTGTCCATGTATAACCCCAGCCAGTCACGCACCCTGAGCGTGTCGTGCGAGGCGTTCCCGGTTGATCGCGGTGTGCCAGTCCTGTCTCCCGTGCGGCTGCGTGGCACCGAGGCGCTCGGCAAGCTGTACAGGTACACGCTGGACATGGCGACAACGTACACGCCGGGGCTTTCCCAGTACAACACCAGACTGCAGATCGTCCCAGCCAAACTGGTCGACAAGGACATCACCATCTCAATCGAGTTCGACGGGAAGGGAACATTCATTCCGGGGATGCCCGGCGATAGCGGCGCCGGAAATGTCGGAGCGGGCGTCAGGACGATTTCCGGGATCATCGCCAG
>NZ_JBNNWQ010000029.1:0-2156 GCF_050281145.1 Paraburkholderia sp. NPDC080076
GTAACCGCTCCATAAACCCCACCTACTGCTGATGGGGCGGGTCTGTCAGGATGCGCTCACTGGCGAGCAATTCCACGGCAGCAGCGCTTCGTAATCCTCGACGCTATTGGCGGCCGGCAGGCGTTCGAGGATGTGGCGCAGCCAGGCGTAAGGCTCCTGGCCATTGGCCTTGGCGGTTTCGATCAGGCTGTAGATCTGTGCGCTGGCCGTGGCCCCCTTGGGCGTGTCGCTGAACAGCCAGTTCTTGCGCCCGATAACGAACGGGCGGATGGCGTTCTCCGCGCGGTTGTTGTCGATCGGCAGATGTCCACCTTCGACGTAGCGCACCAGCTTTCTCCAGTTGCTGGCCAGGTAGTTCACCGCCCTGCCCAGCGCCGTCTGCCCGACGACCTGCGGCTGGGTCTTGTCCAGCCAGGTCTTGAGTTGATCGAGCAGCGGCTGGCTGCGTTGCTGACGGGCGACCAGGCGCTCGGTATCGCAGGCGTCCTTCAGGTCACGCTCGATGCCGTAGAGCTTGTTGATCAGGTTCAGCGCCATGTCGGCACGGCCGGTTTTGCCCTTGGGTTGCACTTTCTGCGCCTCGACGAACTTGCGCCGCGCATGCGCCCAGCAGCCGAGGCGTTCGATGCCTTCTTGCGCGGCCACGGCGTTGTAGCCGGCGTAGTCGTCGGTCATCAGGTAGCCGCGATAGCCGTCGAGCAAGCGCAGCGGCACCTCCTGCGCGCGGCTGGCGGTGTAGTCGAAGAGGATCACCGGCTTATCCGGTGGTCCACCGCTTTGTACCCACATCCAGGACTGCGCGGTGGGATCGCGTCCCGGTTCATGCAGCACCTGCAGGCGCGTTTCGTCGCAGTGCAAAACGGGGTATTCGAGCAGCTTGTCGCGCAGCAGGTTGAGCAGCGGTTGCAGCTGTTCACCGCTCTGGATCACCCAGCGCGCCAGGGTCTGGCGTGGTATGTCGACGCCGTGGCGGCTGAGCATCTTCTCGAAGCGGTACAGCGGGATGCCGTCGGCGTACTTGGTGGTCAGCAGCATGGCCAACACGCTGGGGCTGGCCAGGCTCTTCTCGATCAGTTGGGCCGGCTTGTCGGCAGTGAGCGGCGCCGCTTCGCAGGCCTTGCAGGCGTAGGTCTTGCGGATATGGCGGATGACCCGCACCTGCATCGGGATAATCTCCAGCTGTTCGCTGGTCTCCTCGCCGATGACTTGTTTGCAGGCGCCACAGGCGCAAGTCAGCTCGTGCTCGGGCAGGTCGTGGATGACTTCGACACGCGGCAGGTTGGCCGGCAACGGCTTGCGCTTGCCACGGCGCTTGACCGGCGCAACGATTTCTTCGGCTTCGGCTTCGGCTTCGGCTTCGGCTTCGCTTGGCGCAGCGGCCGCTTCGATCAGCTCTTCGACCTCGTTGAACATGGCCAACTGCGGTGAGTCGGCGTCTTCAGGGCTGCGCTCGGACTTGGGCGAGAACAACTTGTGGCGCAGCAGGGCGACCTGTTCCTGAAGTTGTTCTATGCGAGCATCTTTCGCAGCCGCCTGTTCACTGGCCAGCAGCAGTAAATGCTTGAGCAGGATTGGGTCGTCAGGAAGGGGGGCGGGCACGGCGATCATGGCCGTGGATTATACCGGCTCAGGTCACGAAACGCGGCGTCAGTATCTGGTGCGGACGGTTGCGCCACAGGTCGATGCCGTCGAGCAGCCAGTTCAACTCATCGACCGTCAGCTCGATGGCCTCGTCGCCGGCATCGGGCTTGGTCTTGAAGCGTTCGGCTTCCAAACGCTTGAGCCACAGGCAGAAGCCATTGCGCTCCCAGTAGAGGATCTTGACCTGACTGCGGGTGCGGTTGAGGAACACGAACAGCACGGGGTTGAACACTTCCACCTTGATGTCCAGCTCGACCAGAGCGGCCAGGCCGTTGATGGATTTGCGGAAATCGACGGGTTTTGGGTAGAGGTAGACCTTCTGCACCTTGGCGTCGGGACGCATCATGGGATGAACTCCGGTGAAAACGGGAGTTCAGCTTCCAATGATCTGCGGGCTATGGGCAGGTGGGGTTTATGGAGGTAACCGCTCCATAAACCCCACCTACTGCTGATGGGGCGGGTCTGTCAGGATGCGCTCACTGGCGAGCAATTCCACGGCAGCAGCGCTTCGTAAT
>NZ_JBNNWQ010000030.1:0-1210 GCF_050281145.1 Paraburkholderia sp. NPDC080076
GTCTCCAGAAGGTAAAGGTCAGGGTCTTGCGGTTGGGTGCGAGCAACTTGTCTGCTCGGGTATCACTAATGCACGGGCTGTGCCAGTTATATTCACGGTTCCTAAGAAAGCTGGTGGAGGCCTGCTGCACAAGGGTTTCGCGTTGCAGTGCCGGGGTCGCGGTAGCGAACAGCCGCGTGGAAGCGATGAACGACTGACGGCATATGCCCGACAGACCACCGCATGCTGTTGGATGTCGCACGACATGGGCAGTGGCGAACGGACCCGCCCTGACCGGTGGCGTTCAGACTTCGAGAGGATGCGCAAGGTGTCAATCTGGAATCGAAGAAAGCGCGTGAGATTCGCGGCACCGCGCGGTCGGCTGTTATGCCGTCGTAGACGCGGATCGCTTCAACGGTCGCCCGATGCCGTTGCAGACTCGATGACTTCGCGCGAGGAATTTGATGGATTGATTGGCCTGGACGAAGCAGTGGCCGAAGAGGTGTCGTTCAACGTCGTGGCGTCGAAGTGTGAGCGTCAAGCCGACGCCGCTTGAAACGGGTTGCCTGGCAGGAGGCATGCATCGATAAGAACACGAGACGTGGGACATTCAACACGTCAATGAACAGGCCCCCTCCAACAGCGAAGACGTGAAGGAGGCCTGTTTCTAATTGCGGACATCTCGCGCGTCCTATAAGTAGGTTCCGCCAATGCGTCCTTCGAAAATGGCGGTGTTGATTTCAAAATCGTCGACGTGACCGAGCGGGCCACGGTCGACTGTGACGACGACGGAACGGCCGCCGCGCAGCGCCTTCATCTGCCCGGCGGTGAGCGTCATTTCGTCGTGTACGTGATCCGCGGAGCGCGGTAGGTCTTTGATGATGAGCGTGGATTTCATGGCGTTACTCCTGAAGGTGGATAGGCGAGCACGATGCGGTGCTCAGCCTTCGTTCTGCAAGGGTTATGCCAATTTGTGCGCGATGAGCGAGGAAACCGAATGCGAGGCGGCCACACAAGGCCAGCAAGCGATAGACGTCATGCGTTCGCCGAGCATGACGTTCAGTGAGCGCAAGAATCGACGGGACTGTTCGTCGAGGCCCGACCAATCGCGTGCGGAATGTCGGCTCACGCCGCTCCGCCGGCAACAAAAGCAAACGGCACGCGTGGGTGACGCGTGCCGTTGCTGTGACTGTGCGACGCTTGGGCGAGGCGCGCTACGGTTTGCGCTGCA